>CAWEIN010000019.1:0-406653 GCA_963809065.1 Blastocatellia bacterium | reverse complement strand
TGTGCTCGGGCCGGTGGCTCTGGACGAAGAGCGTGCACTTCTCCGGGTCGAGGCCCAGGGCGAGCAGCGAGGCGGCCATCTCGCGCGTCTGGCGGCGCAGCGCGTCGGCATCGTGGAGGCTCGTCAGCGCGTGGTAGTCGACGATGCAGTAGACGGCCTCGAACTGCTCCTGGAGCGCGACGTAGTTGCGGATCGCGCCCAGGTCGTTGCCGAGGTGGACGATCCCCGACGGCTGGATGCCGCTGAAGATCCGGTGCCGCGCTGAATGCGTCATCGGCCGCGCTGGGGGCGCCGGCCCGTTCGGTCGTCATGGAGCGCGAGTGTATCCGCCTCGGCGACTGCAATGCCGCTGTTATGCCGTTGTGACGCCCGCGCCAGGCCCACGCGTACTCGCCATCACCCGCCGTAGCCAGACCGGGTAGCGATGGCCGCGCGCCGACGGCGCGGCCGTTCCGTTGTCCGGGCCGTCGCGCACCCCGGTTTTCGGCCCCATCCCTCCGCTACGATCACCCTATGAGCGGGCAGGGGGCGTACAGTATTCCTGTACAGGTTGGGAGACCTTGATTTGTAATGGCTCATCGAACAAGTTATACAGACGCGCGGGCTAACTTTGCCACCCTTTGCAATCGCGCTATAGACAACCGTGAAGTCATCATGATTAATAGGCGAGGCGCCGAGGACGTTGCCCTGCTGGCAGCCGACGAATTGTCCAGCCTACTTGAAACCGCTCATTTGTTGAGATCACCCAAAAATGCGAGACGCTTGCTCGCTGCCCTCGATCGTGCAAAGGCGAGGAAAGGTCGACCCGAACCGCTAATAAAGCTGCGTCGGGAGATGGGGCTTGAGTCAACCCAAAAATAAGGTCAACAAAAAAGGACTGCGCGAAGCCGTATTTCAGCCTGAATTTCGGGAGGATTTGGGCTACTGGATTCGCACGGAACGGAAGACCGCGTTAAGGGTGTTGGACATCATTGAGGCAGTTATACGCGATCCATTCCTCGGAATTGGGAAACCTGAGCCGCTAAAGTATCTCATGGCAGGTGCCTGGTCTAGACGCCTAACTGAAGAACATCGTGTCGTTTACCTGGTCAGCAATGATCGAATAGATTTTCTGCAAGCCCGCTACCACTACTAATTTCCAATCTCACGCCCGTCTAATAAATTTAGCGGCAACCCAACTGACGAGAATTAGCCCTGAAAGGACCGCCCAGTTATATTGATCGCCGTAAGCGACGCCGGGGAAATGATTACTGATCATGATGAACACGACCGGCACGGCCATGAATGTGTTTTGTTTTGAGCGCAGCTTTGCCTGAGCGCTCAACGCATCGTCCGGTTTCTGCCCGGCATTGAGCGCGGCAATCATTTTTTTCTGCGCCGGCAGGATTCGCATCCAAACGTTTGCCGCCATGATCGTGCCAAACAATGCACCTACATGAATGTAGGCCGCGCGTCCGCTGAATACTCGCGTTAAACCCCAAGTCACTCCGACAATCATCAGGTAAGCGATTACGGCAAAGGCTTTCTCGGTTTTCCTTAATGGCGAGAGCATCATCACATCGTAAACAATCCAACCTAAGATAATTACTCCGATTCCTATCCCGATTGCCGCACCAAGGCTAATGTCGGAAACATCCCTGTCTACCAAAGCGCCGCCGCCGATGTAGTAGACAAGGATCAGCAGTGCAAAGCCACTCAGCCAGGTGGTGCCGGCTTCCCAGCGAAACCAATGGAGCGTCCGTGAGACGAGATCCGGAACTTTACGTTTTTCGACCACGTAGAAGCCGCCGCTGTGCACCATCCAGATTTGCGCCGTCTCTCCGGTGTTCCGAACGGCCTTCTCTTCTTCGCTGAGGCGCGCATCGAGCCAGGTGAAATAGTAGGTAGTGCCCACCCACATAATGCCGGCGAACACGTGAATCCAGCGGAGGATCAAATTGAGCCATTCGCTAAGCGTTGGACTGATCATTTTAAGGGAGTAGCTTGCCGTCGCCACGCAAACTAACAGTTTGCGTTACGGGTTTTAACTGCCGCGGTATGTGGAGTAACCATACGGACTAATCAAGAGCGGCACATGATAGTGTTGGGCCGCGTCGTCGATTTTGAATACGACGGTAACCTGCGGATAAAAATACTCAATGTCGAGTTCGGAAAAATAGTGTTCGGTATCGAAAACGAGCCGGTAGGTCCCACCTGACAGCGGCTCTTCAACCAGAAAGAACGGTTTCACGCGGCCATCGTCGTCAGTCCAGGCGTGACTCAACTCAGCCCACGTTTCATCCGTGTTCTGGATGTCGAGATGGACAGCGACGCCGCCGGCGGGCGCCCCGCGGGAAACGTCAAGTATGTGTGTTGAGATGGTACTCATGACGAGTCTGGAGTCTACATTCTGAAGTCGAGAGTCAACAAGAAGAATTTAGGGAAAGTTGGGTCTCAATCCGCCAGCAGTTTCCCTATTCTAAGTTGCGTAATCTTTGTCTGCTCGGCCGCCGCCACCCGCAACTCGGCGTCCGCGTTGTTCTCAAGACGCGCGCGCAGGATTGCCAGCATCTCTTCAGAACTCTTTCCCGCGGCGCAAACAATGAAGATGTAACCAAACTTTTCTTCGTAAGTTTGGTTCAACTTTGCCAGTGCGTCCAGCGTCTGCTGAGCAGAGTGGCGAATGCCCGCTTGTTCGTCTTCGGACCATCGTTGGGCTTCAACAGCCGTCGGGGCTGCCGCCTTCTTCTCTCCGATTTTTGGATGACTGTGAAATGCTTCGAGCCAGTCCTCGGAATCGAGCGACCACCAGACGCGATCGGCATTGACAATTAATTCATTAAGGCCAGGGTAAGGGCGTGCGGCGGCCATCCTTTGCGCCCAGTTCCTTGAGCCGCAGCATTTCAGGAACGCTGCCTCGGCCTGGCTCGATGACAATGAATTCAACGAAGCTAACTCAAGATCCAATTTGCGAATGATCCTTTCACGCGGTCAAGTGATTGTCTGGGACCGCGGGCGTCTCGCCCGCAACCGCGCCGCAGGCGCGCAGTTTTCGCTGTCAAATCCGGTTCGCGCTTCGCGCTCATTGCGGGCGGGACGCCCGCGGTCCCAGCAAATCACTTGACGCTAGGCGAGCTTGCCATACACCCGCAAACGGCTCACGCCGCCGTCCGGAAAAATATTAAACCGAAGATGCGAAACGATGCCGGGATCCAACAACTCGCTTTCAAAAAAATGTCGGGTGTGGGCTTGTAGTTTGGTGCGCGGCAAAATGCTTTGCCAGGCTACGGATAAGTCAGTCAGATTCTCTTCCGGCAAATCGATCGCATTCTTTGCCTCAAGCGAGCAACTCTCGGGAAAGTTTCCTTTGAACCAAGCCGTGTCAACTTCAAGCCGGCGAATTTGTCCGGACCTGCCAAGCCTGATGATTGTCCAATCGTGACCGGCTCCGCGGCGGCGTTTTGTTTCCCAACCGTCACTCATATTCGCGGCGCGGCCGGGCATGATCAAATTGTGCCGGTGGCCAAAGAACATATCGCTGCAGGCGAGCACGATTCCGCCATTCTCAACTGCCGCGAGATCGATGTCGCCGCCGCGCTGCTGAATCCGATCCCAGTCAGGAACCACTTCGCCATAAACTCTTAAGCGCGCTACGCCGCCATCAGGGTAAATCTTGAACCGCAGATGCGTGAAGGGTTGTTCGCTTTCAATGTTGAAAGGATTCTGCGTATCTCCCGAGAGCGGCAACTGCGGCAGAATTTGGGTCCACTGAATAGACTCGCTCAACAAATCTTCAGTGGTAGGCAAACCATCCAGCGTGCAAGCCTCGAGTGAACAATGCTCCGGATAATTGCCGCGGAAGAAACTGGTGTCGACCACGATTCCGCGAATTATTCCCGGCAGGCCGAGACGGATGATGCACCAGTCAAAGCCCGGCGTGCGTCGCCGTCGCGACTCCCAGCCATCCATCCACTTTCCCAAATCGGTGTACTTGTCTTCGATAAAGATCGGAGCGGCTGCCTTAAGAAGATTCTCTTTGGGCGCAAAGAAATCATCGTTGGCGAAGAGCACGGCGCCGCCAAGCTTTTCTGCAGCGAGATCGATCAGTTCAGTAAAGTCCATTTTGCGCTTTAGCCTTCGGGATAAAAGACAAAGATGGTGCAGCCGGTTTTCGACTGCGGAACGTGTGACGAGCCTTTCGGGTTATGAATAAAACTCCCGGCGGGATAATCGCGAACGCCGTCATTGAAAACTCCCGAAACTACATAGACTTCCTCGGGGCCAGGCTCATGAAGATCGATTCCTTCCCAACAAGCGCCCGGATCGATCTCGACCACCTGCGCCGTCGCTCCATTCGGTGCTTGCCAGAGCGTTCGTACCTTGATGGTGCCACCGAATTTCTCTTTTACGGGCGCGTCTTCGGTTAGCGCCCACTCTATCTCAGGCATGGGGTTCTCCGTTTCGTACTGCAAACTGTTAGTTTGCGTGATTGATGGGTCCGGCCAGTGCGAATCGGACGCCAACTAACAGTTTGCGTTACACCAGCAATAGTCCGCGTGGTTCGCCGATGAATTCGCCGTTATCATATATCTTCCGGCCCCGAAGAAAAGTTTTCTCTACTACCCCATCCAAAACGCGGTCCTGATACGGGGTCAGCTTATGGCGATGCTGCAGCCGCTCGCCATCAACGCGAAACTGTTTCGTCGGATTCCAAATAACCAGATCAGCGTCGTAGCCTTCGGCAATCAGTCCCTTGCGGCCTTCAAGCCCGACGAGTTCTGCCGGCGCGCTACACAACCAGCGCGCCACCTCTTCGAGAGAAAACCCGCGCCGTTTGCTTTCCGTCCAAACAACCGGCAAGCGCAGCTGCAGAGAAGATATGCCACCCCAAGCCTGCAGAAAATCGCCACTCTCCCGCAACTTCATCCCGGGCGGGCATGGTGAGTGGTCCGAAACAACCATATCGATGGTGCCGTCGGCGAGGGCGGTCCAGAGTTGTTCACGGTTATCACCCTCGCGAATCGGCGGACAACACTTGAATTCGGTGGCCCCCTCAGGAATTTCCTCGGCGGCGAAACTCAAGTAATGCGGACAGGTTTCCGCGGTGATTTTTATTCCGGCCACTTTCGCGTCGCGCAGCATGCCCAGAGAGTCGGCGGAGGAATGGTGAACAATGTGGACCCGAGCGCCAAACTCCCCGCTCAATTTGATCATTAACGCAACGGCTTCGTCTTCTGCCGCACGTGGACGAGACGCCAGGAAAGTTTCGTATCGAGTAGGAAAGAAGTTCTTGTTTGTGCCGACGCCGTTGTTAGTCCCGCCTGGATCTTCCACTGAGAGAGAGGCAGAAATGCCGGTCCTGTTTATTGGTCCGGGCACTTCAGCGTGAACAATTAACAGCGCTCCCAGCCTGGACAACTCCGGCAGGGCGTCGCGCAAGTCTTTCTCAGTAACATTCGGGAACTCATCAACACCGGAGTGAATTAGGAAACACTTAAAGCCCACGACGCCGGCGGCAGATAGCGCAGCAAGGTCACCTGTGTTTCCCGGAACCACGCCACCCCAAAAGCCAACATCAACGAAGCATTTGCCACGGGCCGCTGCTAACTTCTCCCGGAGCCCCGCTACCGTTGTTGTCGGAGGAATCGAGTTGAGCGGCATATCCACCAAGGTAGTTACGCCACCGGCTGCGGCTGCTCGCGTCGCGGTTGCAAATCCCTCCCATTCAGTGCGGCCCGGCTCGTTGATGTGAACGTGTGTATCAACCAGGCCAGCCATCACCAGCGAGACGGCGTCGGTTTCAATCAGTTCGCAGTCGCCAGGCACGCTTTCATACGAGCCGACGGTCACAATCGTGTGGTCAACGATATGGATGGAAGCCGGGGCAATCGAACCCGGTAAAACAACTCGAGGCCCGCGAATGACGAGATTAGGCGTCGGCATTAATTGTGATAGCGCAATAATCTATTTTGCGAGACGCACCTCAGGCAAAAGACGGCGGAGGCGGCGGCAGATTTGATTTCACTTCGCTGAGCCCAAAGACTTGCTCATAGGCAACAGCAATCGCAGCAAAACCAATGGGCATTACGAGAAAGGCGCCGACGTAACAGAAAAGCAGACCCACAAAAGTTAAGAGACCATTCAATATGAGCATTCCCAGTAAACTCCAAAAGTTTGCGAAGCCTGCTCGCACGCTTAGCTTTACTGCATCGAATCCCTTCATGCGACGTTCTACGATCAGTGGGTAGGCAAACGAGAATACGACTGAGAGCACGATCAAAAGCAACATGATTACGAGCCAAACTACCGCAAATACACCAAAGAAACCCAGCATTGCTCCCGGGTTGGGCTCTCCATCTTGGGACGACGCCATCATCCCAAACATTCCCACGATGTAAAGGACGTATGCAGGCGCGATGATTATCACAATCGGAATCATGTGTAACAACGCGGCGATCACCGCATCGCCAAAGTAGTCAAAGCCTTTGAAGAGGAGACCAAACTCTATCGGCTGCCCGCGCCTGGTCTGGAACAGAGCCAGATAAATGCCGCACATCATCGGCCCCATCAAAATACCCAAAGGAACCACGCTGCCAATTATTATCCCAACCACAGTCATGCCGACGAAAAGCCAGTATTGACTCCGGATCAATTCCCAACCAGCCTTGATACACTCGACTGGTTGGACGGCACTTCGTTTGAATTCCATTTCATTGAAGGGGAAACTCATTGTTTGCGGTCCTTTTCACTGAAGGCTCAGGTTATTAGTATCACGTTTCCAGCCGGCCCTATCTATCAGTTGCAACAACTGTCCCTTTATCGCTTCGGTATATATCAGCGCTCCCATGTGATTGGGATGGCCCAGCGAAGCATAACGGCAAATCAGGAAGAGATCTTCCCGATCTTCCTTTTCCTTCTTGGTTTCTTTGGTAGCCTTTGGTTTCCTAAACGTTTCTTCACAACTCTTGATTCTGCTTTCCCTGACGTGATCGTTTGCTTTGTACGCAGCGGTTCCGAATGAAAGTAAGACTACTAATTTCGCGAAGCCGGAAACGTTGGTGGAGGCGAATAGAAAAGTCCACAGCAATGTCTGGGGCGCGGCAAACACATGTTCGGGTCCAAACTGAATTTCGGCGAACAGCACTTTAGGTGAATCGGAGTTTGCCGCACTATTTGTTTTCCTGACCGCTTCCAGCAGGCTTGCGGTAGAAGCCTTGTACCACTCGTCTGAGATTGCTATGAGACGCGCTCGCATCTCCTTGTCAGACATCTTCCGCGCTTCCGCTCTTTGGTTATTCAGTTTTTTCACCAGCAGGCGCAGAAAGGCGTTGTCGGCGGTTTGCGGCGAAACTATTGGATAGTAACCGGTGACGATCACCTGAGCATTGGGAAATCCCTCCCTCACACGCCCCAACAGGCGTAGCATCTTCTCACCGCAATTCAGTCTTGCCTGCTCACGCAGATCCTCAAGCGGGGTTGACGCAGCCAGCAGGTTCTTTACCCCAACGTCGTTTATACAACCGTTCATGAGGATGAGCGCCGGACTTGTCTGGTTCTGTTGGTAAAACTGGACAGCGTGATCAAGCTGGTCGTTTATTGTCGGTGAAGTCATGTTAACTTCGCCATTAATGGAGGTAAACAAAGGTTTCGCCGAAGCTGCTCCGGAAATAACGGCGCCTGAGTGCGCCTCCATGTGAAGCCTTACTTCTCTTTCGGTTTTCTGCTGCAGCCAGCACTTCACGCGTGAGGAAAACTTCTCGTCTTCTCTGAGGCCCTGTCCCCACATTATCGAGTCGCCTATTACCAGCATCTGCAATGGATCGCCGCCCGAGGGATTGACCGGACAATCGCCGAACGCAACGGTTGACGTGAGCAACAGCAGTAAAACTATTCCGACTGTGGACAGAGACGTTTTGCTTGGGTATTTGCGGGTCATCAGGATCTTAATTGTCGCAGGAAGTCTTCCAGCACATTCAGGCTGATTTTGAGGCGATAGTTTTTGGTGGAACGAATGTCGTCGATGGGTACGATTTCCCGAGACAATTCCGCGCGTGCTTTCTCGATAGCGGTTTCGTCGAGCAGCGCACCCTGCAACACTGCCTCGGTTTTGCGACAGCGAAGTGGAATTGGCGCCACGCTACCAAGCGCGATTCGTATCACGTCGATAATGCCTTCATTTATTCGCGCCGTTGCGGCGAAGCAAACCTTCGAGATCGCCTGCGCTTTTCGCGTGCCCACTTTGCGATAGTAATGGCGCAAATCCGGCCAGAGGCGCGGCAGGCGAATGCGGGCCAGCAGTTCATCCGGCTGCATGATTGTTTGCTTGTAACCGGTATGAAAACTTTGGTAAGGCACCCAGCGCGAGCCGCGTACGGAGAGAAGTTCCAACTCCGCATTATAGGCAAGTAAGGCGGGAGGCGAGTCTGCCGCGGGCGAAGCGTTTACGATATTGCCACCCAGGGTGCCGCGGTTTTGAATTGCGAGGCCGCCGGTTTCGCTGGCCGCCTGACAGAGCATAGGAAACTCTTCGCGCAGGACTTCCTGCGATTGAACTTCCGTGTAAGTCGTTAGCGCGCCGAGCGTAACGTGCTCGTTCGAGACTTCAATGCCGCGCAGCGCCGCGAGGTTCCAGATGTTGAGATAATTTTTGTGGGGCAGCTTGCCTGATTCCAGCAACACCATCAGATCAGTACCGCCGGCAAACGGCTGCCAGACGCCCGGCTCGCGCGCGAGCGTGGCGAGCGCATCGGGTAGCGTGGCCGGGGAAATTAACTGATAACTGGGAACGTGTCCTCTCATTTCGGTTGACGCTCAAGATCGGGCGGCATTTGTTCATGGGGCCCGACGTTTGGAGTCTTAACTCGGGGTTTTGACCGGAACCTCGGTTCTTATCTTAGCTGTCCCCAGGGAGAGGCAAAGTCGCCGTAATTGCGAAACAAGTTTCAGTCGAGCTGTTACGGCCTTCGCCGACATATCAATTTGTCGCATTCGTCAACGTCCTCCAGCAGCGCGCTAATATCGGCGTTATCCTGTGCACTGCCGCGCAGGTTTTTTAGCGCGATTAGGCCCTCGCGTGAAACGACCGACAGTGTTCCTCCCTCCCAATCAGCTTGGACACGCGAATCCCATACGCCCCGAATCTCTGGTGTAACAAGCAGCAAATCTAACGACAGCACCTGCCCGCTCTCGCTATGGATCTTCGAGATCCGGCGTATCTCAATCGCGCCATTCGAAAACGTCATTTCCAGGCCGCGAATTCTATAATCAAGCGACTGTGGCAATTGCCATTACTCCATCCTACGAACTCTGCCAAGATTAACAGATCTATATCAATCAGTCGCCCGCGGACGATCATGTACAGCCATCGCAATTCCGCCACAAAGAGCGTAATCGATTTGCTGTTCATCCAGCGCCGCGATCAGTTTTCGGAACTCGTCGTACAGGTCAAACATTATTCAGACGCGCTCCCCTGACAAGCTCGCACCACCGACTCAAAAATCTTCATATAGCCAGTGCACCGGCAAAGATTTCCGGCGAGTCCATTACGAATGTCGGCTTCCGTAGGATTCGGATTTCGCTCGAGCAGATCCACGGCGGCCATCACCATGCCCGGCGTGCAGATGCCGCATTGTGCCCCACCACAATCGATGAATGCCTGTTGCACCGCGTGCAACTGTTCGCCGTTCGCAACTCCTTCGATCGTTTTGATCGTCGCCCCCTCAACCTGTGCCACCGGAACCAGACAACTGTTCACAATCCGGCCATCGATGACGACGCTACACGCGCCACACTCACCTTCGCCACAACCTTCCTTGGTTCCGGTCAGGTGCAACTGCTCGCGCAGCACGTCAAGTAAGCGCTCCATTGGATGCGCCTCGAGCGTTCGCGGCTCGCCGTTAACGATGCAGTTGATCGATTCTCTTGGCGTCAGTAGTTGGCATTTCACTTTTGACTAATCAGGAGCGGGCCGGCGAGCCACACTTGCCGCGATTCTGAGCTTACTGAACAACGAATCGGCGAACAGCTTTTTTGAGAGCCACCCAATGCATCCTGGTCTAAGCTGCGATCGCATGTCTCCGGGTTTAGAAGCGTAGCTGCTCCCGCCACACGTTGCTAATCACTAATTCATCCATCATCGCTTCCGGCATCAGCGGCACGTGATTAAAACTTACGCCCGTCGCGTTTTCGATCGCACTTAGTATCGCCGGGGCGGCGCCATCCATCGGCAGTTCACCGATTCCTTTCGCACCTCCGGGACCGTATGCATAAGGGTTCTCTTCAAAGTAAACACGAATCGGCGGAATGTCAGCCGCGGTTGGCATGATGTAGTTAGTCATTTGTCCATTAGCCATGCGCCCGTCTTTCCACACCACGTTTTCGAAGAGTGTAAAACCGATTGCCTGCGCCACACCGCCTTCTATCTGCCCGGCGGCCAGCACCGGATTGATTACTCGTCCAACTTCCTGCACCGCGACAAAATCATCTACATGCGCCTCATAGGTGAGCAGATCAACTGACACTTCGGCAACGTAAACTGCCCAGGCGTAAGTGCCATAAGCGTCACCCTGATACTTCTCGTCATCCCAGTAAACATTCGGCGGAGCCTGATACTTACTAAAAGCTTTTAAGGGACCAAGCGTTTCGATGTACTTGCGACAGGCTGTTTGAAACTCTTCTGAGCTGTAACCTTCGGATAAGAGTCCGCTGCCGATAAGGGTTTGCTTCAAGCCGAGCACGGCAGACTCCACTAGTTTCCCCACTACCATGCAGGTGCGCGACGCCACTGTCGGCCCGCTGTTCGGCACGTTCGCCGTATCGGGCTGGCTGATATCGATCAAACCCGCTTCAATACCAAGCGCTTCCGCGGCGATTTGTGAGAAAACGGTATTAGTGCCCTGACCGATCTCAGTGCTGGCAGCCAGAATCCGCACGCGTCCTTCCGCCGTCGCTTCGGCGCCCACCACCGACGCCAGGTAAACTTCGCCCGAACCTGTGAAGCCGGCGCCATGCATGAATGAAGCGAACCCGATGCCCTTCTTGATCCCTGATTTATGGCTGCCCCCGGCTCCTGCCTCCTGCTCCTGATTCTCTCTCGCGAATCGCTGCTGCTTCTCATGATAACCGCTCAGCTCAAACGCTCGATCGAGCAGCTGCTCCATATCCACCTTTTCACGAATCAACTGGCTGGTCGCGGTTGTCTGTCCTTCCTTCACGAAGTTGCGGCGACGAAATTCATCCGGAGTCAGCCCCAGCGTTCGGGCAACTTTATCGAGTTGTCGCTCAAGCGCAAAAATACTTTGCGGTGCGCCAAACCCTCTAAAGGCCCCATGCGGAGGAACGTTAGTGGCAACCGCGCTCGAGCGTATGCGCACGTTGGGACAGAAATAAGGACCGGCAGCGTGGATTGTTCCGCGTGAAAGGACGACCGGAGAAAGCGTGCAATAAGCGCCGCCGTCGATGATGAACTCGATTTCCATCCCGAGCAGCTTGCCGTCCTTCGATACGGCAGTCTTGTGCCGAGTGAGCGAGGGATGACGTTTCGTGGTTGCCACCATGTCTTCGGCGCGGTCGTAAATCATCTTCACCGGCTTGCCGGATTTCCACGACAGCAGTGCAGCGTGACCCGCGAGCAGCGACGGATACTCCTCCTTGCCGCCAAAGCCGCCGCCGGTTTCAGTTTGAATAACGCGGACCTTTTCTTCGGGCAGGCCAAATAGTTTCACCAGCGCCTTATGAACGTAGTAAGGACATTGCATTGAACCCCAAACCGTCACACCTTCCGCTGGATTGGCGATAGCAATCGCGCCATTGTTTTCGATGTAGAGTTGCTCCTGTGCGCCGGTTTGATACTCCCCCTCAACGACAAAGTCCGCCGTTGCCCAGACGTCATCTACGTTTCCCTTATCCACCAGAAAAGATTTGAAGACGTTCCGGTCGCCCCAAATGATCTCTTTCTTGTCCAGTGACTCGGAGAGCGTAAAAACCGGCGGCAGCTCTTCGATTTCAATGCGAACGTTCCTGCGGGCTTCTTCCAACAAATACTTGTTCGCGTGGGCCAGTAACAGAATCGGTTCTTCGGGATGATTGACTACCTCGTCTGCCAGGTAGGGTTGGTCGTTCAGTATCAACGCCACGTAGTTATCGCCAGGAATGTCCTTAGCAGTGACTATCGTGAATTCGTTCCAGGGAATATCACCTTCAAATGAAATGCTTTTGATGCGTCCGCGAGCCGAGGCACTGCGCACAGTCACGCCGTGAATCATCTCGGGAAACGAGATGTCATCAACGTAGAGCGCCTGACCGGTGACTTTCTTACGGCCCTCCTTGCGCGGTGCAGATTTGCCGATAGGGTGGCTGTTTGGGTTGGAATTCATTAGGACGATGTACTTTACAATGCCTTTGCCAATACAGCGCAAGTCAAATGCTGTAGCCAGGCTCCATTCCAAAGAAGCTTCACCATATTAACGAATAACGAGCGCCGGAGGCGCGGAACGCCCGGGGCTTATCAGCCCGGGGGTCAGTCCACATTTGAATCCCTGAGCCCCGAAGGGGCAAAGGAGGGAGTTCAAGAAATACTAGCTGTCGCCCGCTTCGCGGACTCGACCTTAGAGTGGATGCGATCCTCGGGCTCACGCCCGGGGCGATTATCTTCCGCGCCTCCGGTGCTCGATGAATGCCTGGCCTCTACCAGTGACTTTCAAATCCTTCACGGCTTCGCGATCACCAGCGGATTCGTTTCCAGCTCTCGCCGATAAAACACGCGCGGACGCTGCAGGCTGCGCTTCTCAGGCTCAGCGATAGTTTGCTCGCCCTCGGTGAACGCGATTGCCAGACCAACACCACGCCCTTCTTTCATTTTCGTTTCCTGCATCTGCGGCACGCGTTCAGTCGCGAAGTCGAGCCACTCGCGCGCGTTCAATATTCCGTCCTTAGGTTCATTGTCAGCGATGGCAGTCTTCAATCCTTCCTCGACTAACGCAAACGTTAACAACCCATGACCAAATTGCGCAGCCTCGAGTGCCGCCTGATAGCTTTGCGCCGCCGTAAGGATGTACATGCCTTTCTCATAAGCCAGTTGGGCCAGACCCTTTGAATTCATCGGGCCGCGACGTTTTTCCTCGGCTTCCAACGCTTGCCCGGAATTACAGGCGTCGATGATCAGCAGCAGATGACCGGCGTCGAGACGCTCGACCGCCTGCTCCAGCTCCACATCAGAAATGCTGTGCTCGAGAATCGACTTCAGGCCAGTCTCATTGAGTTTTGTGCGTTCGCCGCTGTAGCCGAGGTCGTGAGGAATGAGATAAAAGCGCTGCGCCTGAGCGGTGCCGTGTCCGGCGAAGTAGATGATCACAGTGTCTTCGGGTTCGGCGCGCTTTAAGCCGTCAAAGGGACCAGCTTTCAACGACGGAGCGGCGGGAACGCCCGCGAGCCGGTTCAAGACTGCAAGGATGTTGGCCTTAGTTGCGTTTTCATTTATCAACGGCACAACTTCGACGCGCTCAAACTGCGCCACTTGTTTTTGCCTGAGTCGCACCTCATCGCCGAAGCTCTGAGCATCGGCCACGGCATACTTCAAGTTGTATTGCGCGTTCGCATATTCATTAATGCCGACAGCGATGATGTAAGCGGTGCCGGCGCGCTTCAAACTGTCGGCGCCGGTTAAAGCCAACTGCGCATCTTTGCTTTTGACGTTGTCTTTGTTGAAGGCGTAGGCGGTCAGCCGGTTCGGTCCAGCGGTAACCGTAATCTCTTCTTCAAAAGTGGCTGACGGTTTTCCATTCAATACATCGCCATGCCAAACCTTGACCAGCGAACCATTGCGAAACAAGCGCACATCGCGCGCGCCGCTGCCCTGCGGATTCTCTTGATCCGCCGCTGCCTCGGAAATATCGACCTTCACCTTGATCGTGCGCGCAGCGATTGCCGCGGTTGCTTCTCCAGCAACTGACAATTTCACAACTGGTTGCCGGCGATCTTTTTTCGAGACATCCAGAGCGACCTTCGGACGTTTACCAGCGAAGACATCGCTCAGCAAACCTGGATAATAAAACTCATTGAAGAACCACTCGATTGGAGCGACGTTGAACGTGTCCTGGTTGTAGCGCCAGAGAATTTGATTCCAAGCAGTCGGCGTTCCGTCAAACAGGCCCTGCGGAGTGACGACCATCCATTCGCCGCCGTCGTCGAGCGAGATAAGCGTCAATAAATGTTCGCCGGTATTTGCGTCCCACAGGAAAGTGCCGCCGTCGTCGCCGGCCGAAGCGAGTAGCCGCGAGTCCGGGCTGAAATCCAGCGACTCGATATTGGCGGTGTGCCCGGTGAGGGTGCGCAGTTCCCTCCGCCCGGCAACGTCCCAAATCCTGATGCTGTTGTCGCTGCTGCTCGAAGCCAGCAAGCGACCGTCGCGACTGAAGGCTACCTGGGTGACGCCTTTGCCATGACCTTTCAGCGCGCCGATCTCCTTGCCGCTCGCCACGTCCCAGAGTGTTACCTGGCCGACAGCCTCGACCTTCATGTTCTTCATGATCTCGTCAGCATCCTGCGGTTTGGAGTTCTTCCTGTTTTTTTGCGCAGCAGGATTCATCATCGCAGCGAAATCAAGGTTTGACTTCGACTCGACTCCGCCAATGGCCAGGATCCGGCTATCGGGACTGAATGCCAGAGACGTTACACTCCGGCCCATGGTGCCTGCAGACATTGAGCCCATTACGTTCGTAATCATGTCAGCGATGGCGGTCATATCAGGCATCTGCGGCATGCTGCCGGGTTTTCCTCGCCTAATGTTTTTCAGTTGGTCAGGTGTCATGCCACTCACGCCAGTCATCATTTGCGTGAGGCCTGCCATCGGAGAAGACGTCAGATCGCGCACCTTGCTGCCGGAGGCCGCATCCCATAAAGAGACTTCGCCCATCGCTCCCAACGTTGCAACGAAGCGGCCGTCCTGACTGAATCCGGCTTCGGTTGCGGAACCCGTGGACTGCACGCTGCGCAGTTCGCGACCGGCCTTCACGTCCCAAATCTTGACGAGGTTACTGTGCAACTGGCCCACCTGCGTTTGCCTCATAAGCGCCTCACTCGCGGTGTAAATCACCACCAGCATGTTTCCGTCCGGACTGAAGCTGACGCGCTGAACAACGTAATCGCCGGTTGCTGGAGTCAGGCGATGCAGTTTGCGGCCGCTGGGCGTTTCCAATATCGATACGGTTCCGCTGTTAGGCGTAAACGCTGCGAGCAGTCGTCCGTCAGGACTGGGAAAGCCGAGCTGTTGATCGGTTGGCGCGGCGGCGAGTCGTAATCCCCGACCGGTACGCAGATCCCAACGCGTGCGGCCTCCGGAAGAAAGTTGGTTGCCATCAGCGCTGAAGGCGACCTTGTAAGCCATGTTTGTGCGACCGCTGAGCTTGAGCAACTGTTTCGCCGTGTCTGTTTCCCAAAGGATGGTTGGCGTGTCAAAGCCTCCGGTGGCAACTTTTTTCCCGTCGTCGCTAAAACCAGCGAAGACGCGGCCGGTGCTGGCAAAGAGACCACTATTAGGTGCGAGCAAAGCTGGTAACTCGCGACCGCTCGCGACGTCCCAGATTTTGACGCTGTACCCTTCCGAAAAAGAGAGTAGCCGAGCATCGCGACTGAATTTGAGCTGCCCAATAAGTTGCGTGGCTGATCCCTGCGTGGTTAATCCCACGTCGCGCTCGTTGGCGCGATTAGTTACGTCCCAAAGTTTTACTCGATTGTCGACGATGCCCGCGACGAGCACATGTCCATCGGCGGTAAGTGCCGTGTCAGCACTATCGATGTCTTTGTCGGGGAGGTTTACTGCGCGCAGCTCCCGACTGGTTGCGAGATCCCAAACTTGAACTTTGTTGTCCCCGGCGGCATCGGAGAGCCGGGCGAGTTGGGTTCCATCGGGACTCAGCGTGACGCCCCCATCACCGCCTATCAGAGCTAATGAATTTAGAGTTTCTGAGGATATTGTTGATACCACTTTTGCCGACGCGATGTCCCATACCCTGATGGCGTCACTTATAGTCACCAACCGATCGTTCGAACTGAACGCGATGAAATAAACCCCTGCAATTGACGATGCCAGTCCACCTTCAGCCGAGGTTAGGGTTTGCACTTCGCGCCCGCTGGTCACATCCCAAACCTTGACGGCGTTTTCGCCTCCGGCCGCGGCAATTAAACGGCTATCACGGCTGAAGGCGATCGCCGGCGACATACCCATCGCACTCTGTTTGCCGCTCGATAGATTGCGCAGCTCGCGCCCGGTTGCGGTGTCCCATAGCTTGATTGAGTTGCTGCGAAACGTCGCGGTGGCGAGCAGGCGCCCATCCGGACTAAAAACCAGCCGGGTCGCGCCGAAGAAATTGTTGTAGCCCGTCTGAAGGACAAGCTCCGGTTTGGCCTGACGCGTTTGCGACCCAGTTTGCGGACTATTCGCCACGCCGCTGCTTTGTACCCCGAGGCCGCGTTGATCGGGGGTGGGCGTAGGTGCAGGCGTTTGCCCGAGCGCGACGCAGGCGACCGCGCTCAGGAGAACTATTGCTAAGGAAACCTCGATAGGACCTGCAATCCGCGACTCGAATTTTTTCGACGTTGTTCTCATTGGTTCAAGATACAGTCGATAGTAAGAAAGGATAGCTGCTCGATTCGCATTTCTCGTGTATTATTCCCGCGCTCTACCATCCCTGCAACAAATTCAGCCGCAATAACAGGGCTGAAGTCTTAGGAGCATCAAAATGCTAACCAAACTTTCATTATTTTTGTGCGTGGTGTGCGCCATCTTTCTATTAGGTTGCGCCAAGACAGAAACTAATACCAACAGTAACGCCAATACAGCAGCCACCAAGACCACAACCCCGGCATCAACCACAGCGACAACGGCTAGTGCGGATAAGATCGGTGTACCGGAATGCGACGAGTACATCGCTGCCTATGACGCTTGCGTGTCAGGCAAAGTTCCCGAAGTAGCCCGCGCTCAATACAAAACAGCCTTAGACCAATTGCGCACTTCGTGGAAAAAATTGGCCGACAACCCGCAAACCAAACCCAGCTTAGCTGCCGCCTGCAAACAGGCCACCGAACAGGCACGCACCGCGATGAAGACATATAACTGCACGTTCTAGATAAGAGCGGAGCCCGCCTTCCTCACCCTGAGCTAATTGCATTTGAGCCTATGAGCGAGAAGAAAGGCTCTCAAGCAACATCCAGTGAGTCCTAATGGAAGTCTCAGGGTCAGGAAGGCGGAGGCCCCCGCTTCCTGATCATCCAAACTTCGCATGCTCCAGTAGCAGCAGTCCGATAGAAATTGCCGCCAGGGCATACATCACCGGATGAATATCTCGCCGCCGGCCAACAATCAAATACAGGCCAACGTGGGAGATGAACCCCCACAGAATTCCCTGCGTGATTGAGAACGTGAGTGGGATCAGGATTATCGTGAGAAACGCCGGCAGCCCCTCTTCAATCTTCGAAAACGTAATCTTTCCCACGCTGCGAAACATCGAAGCACCCACCAGTATTAACACCGAAGCCGTGGCATAAGCCGGCACCATCCCCGCCAGCGGCGCCAGAAAGAAACATGGCAAAAAGCATAGCGCGGTAAACACCGAAGTCATTCCGGTGCGCCCGCCCATGTTGATGCCCGCCACGCTTTCGATGTAGGCAGTGCCGGACGATGTTCCGGCCACGCCGGCGCCGAGTGTGGCAAAGGAATCGACAATCAAACCCTGCTTCAGATTTTTTGGATGACCGTGCTCATCCAGCAGATCCGCTGCGTGCGCAACACCAATGAAGGTGGAAATCGAATCAAATAGATCGGTAAACAGGATGCCAATAATCGCTGGCAGGAGAGATAGTTTCAGGGCTCCGAGAATATCAAGTTTGAAAAGGACCGTTTTGAAATCAGGAGCGCTGAAAAGTTTGTCGGGCGCTTTTACCAGGCCAAGCGCCCAACCTGCCAGGGTGGCGAAGACTATGCCGGCGAGAAACGCGAGCGCGCTCTTACGCGTCAACAGCCAAACTGAAATCGCCGTGGCGACAATCGTTAGCAAGGCCGGCACCCCAAGCGTTCCCAACTTAACGAAGGTTACGGGATCCGCGGCGATCAGTCCGGCGTTCTTGAGTCCGATGAAGGTGAGAAAGATACCGATGCCGCCGGCGGTGGCGAGTCGTAGTTCAGCCGGAATCGCTTTAGCAATCGTTTCGCGGACGGGCGTAACGGAAATGACGAGGAACAGAACGCCGGCCCAAAACACAATTCCCAGCGCCACCTGCCACCAGACTTTCTGCGAGAGAATAATTGTGAATGTGAAGTAGGCATTGATGCCCATGCCCGGCGCGACTGCAAAAGGCAGACTGGCATAGAGACCCATGAAAAGCGTCATGATAAAGCACACCAACACCGTTGCGGTGAGCACGCCACTGAAAGCCATTCCGGTTCCGGGTGTCGCAAGAATTGAAGGATTCACCACCACGATGTACGACATCGTGAAAAAGGTGGTGATGCCGGCGATGGCTTCGGTGCGGACGCTGGGTTTCGCTTCAGCGGAGCTCATTGGAAAAATTGAAGACCGAGATGAGCGAGCGAAATGAGTCTAAACTGGATTGAGTGAATAGCGATAGAAAAAAGCGGAGGTAATCCGATTCGTGTGGATTCGTTCTGCCGCACTCGGTTCTGTAGGCAAACGATTTTGGCCAATTCAATCTGAAACCAGGAATAAAAAGCGACAACCCGAAGCGCCTGTGAGCTTCGGGTTGCCGGATATCAGCAGCAGCGAGTTCCCCAACTTTCTGCCAGCTGAAGTCTTCGTGAGTGTGAACTTATCGTTTGATGCTTAGTGCGACCTCTTCTTTGGCGTGCTTGTTAGGTGCCAGTTCGCGCGCCATCCGGTTTTCGTTGCGTGATTTCGGCGCCTGCATGCCAATCGAGTCTGACGGCAACCAAGCCTGCGCAAAGAAATACTGATCATTGTAGCGATAGAACACCAGCCTCGCACCGCCCTGAAGTTTGCCGATCACACTACTGGTCCGTACCAGCACGCTTTCGTGTCCGTCGCTCGAGCGAAGTTGCAGGACTTTCACATCCGAACTGGGATTTGTGCAGCGAACTGTATATTCGCCGGCTGGCATCGTCTGATTACCGACACTGAATGCGAACGGGATGTTCGCTTTCAACTGCCCGCTGGACTGCGTCTGCGCATTGGCGCTCGAAAGACCGGCACCGGCCAGCAGCGCCATTATTGTGACTAACATGTAGAGTTTCTTTTTCATGACCTTCTCCTTCATTGGTTACGCTGGGCTGAAGTCGAGTCCAAGCGCTGGTTTGATGGGCGGCCATTTACTGGCCCTTGCTTCGTCCCTAATGCTCTTCACTTACTAACGCGCGGCCTGCGTCCAAATTCCCTCACGGACTCGAATCCTCCTGTTGTAAAATCTCCACGCATTCGTACCTCGTAGCGCTAAAGTCCCGCTGGCAACGGGATTCACCTTTCTAAACACACTGCTTCGTAGTTCAGCGGCAAACTGACCAATCAATGCAATCTCCCGATGGCATTACCCAGCTTTTGCTTCTTTGGAACGGCGGCGACCAAACAGCTCTCGAGAAGCTAATGCCGCTGGTTCATAGTGAACTGCGCCGCCTGGCCGGCAATTATCTGAGGCGCGAGCGTGTAGGGCACACACTGCAACCAACCGCACTGGTCAATGAGGCCTACCTGCGTTTGGTCGATCAACGGAAAGCGAACTGGCAAAACCGGGCGCAGTTTTACGGCATCGCTGCCCAACTAATGCGCCGCATTCTGGTGGATCACGCGCGCCAGCATAATGCCGCCAAACGCGGCGGGTCGGATCAGCAACGGCTGTCGATCACCAGCGCCGGGGCATTGTCAGCTAAACCAGATCTGGATCTGCTGGCACTGCACGAAGCGTTGGAGGAACTTGCCGTCGTCGATCCGCAACAAAGCCGTATAGTTGAACTCAAGTTTTTTGGCGGTCTTTCGATTGAGGAGACTGCCGAAGTTTTGAACCTGGGACACGCCACCGTCGAACGCGACTGGAAGATGGCGCGCGCCTGGCTAAGACGGAAGCTTGAATAACGATTTGAGGGACCACGCGAAGCGTCTGCGCGTTGGTAGTAAGGTCGCGTGACGGCAGGACCCTCGCCTGCCCCCGCGGAATCAGCTTGCGAGACGCAGTGCTGATCAGTGATACAAAATAACGGCGAAACAATTCGAGCAATCCGGCACGGCCTTAAAAAGCAGCAAACTGATACGTCATGACGCCTGAACGCTGGCAACAAGTTAAGGAGATATTTCAGGCGGCCCTTGATCGCGCGCCGGACGACCGATCCGCTTTTCTGGCCGACGCCTGCCACAGAGACGAATTGCTGCGTCAGGAGGTCGAGTCGCTCATCTCCTCACATGAGAAGGACGGCAGCTTTATCGACTCCCCTGCCTACGAAGCTGCTGCGGAAATACTCACGACCAGCGGGGACTCCATCGTTGGCCAGACGGTCGGCCATTACAAGATTCTCTCCCCGCTCGGCAAAGGCGGAATGGGCGAAGTCTTTCTGGCGGAGGACAGCAAACTCGGACGAAAGGTCGCCCTCAAATTTCTCCCAACTTCGCTCCTTAGTGATCCGGACCGCCTGCGCCGATTCGAACTGGAAGCGCGTGCTGCCTCTGCGCTCAACCAGCCAAACATCCTCACGATTCACGAAATTGGGGAAGTTGACCAGCGCCGTTTTATCGCCACGGAATACATCGAAGGCGAGACGCTGCGACAGCGAATGCGGAGTGGACCTTTAACCGTCATCGAAGCGCTGGGAATCGCTGAGCAGGTTGCATTAGCTCTCGGGGCAGCCCACGCCGCTGGAATTATTCATCGTGATATTAAACCCGAAAATATCATGCTGCGTGGTGACGGTCTGGTGAAAATCCTCGACTTTGGTTTGGCCAAGCTCGCTAAACAGAAAGATTCCGGCCCCGAAGACGCCGCCACACGCGGGTTCGTCAAAACGAGCACCGGAATTGTAATGGGAACCGTCGCCTACATGTCTCCTGAGCAGGCTCGGGGGCTGACGGTCGACGCCCGCACAGACATCTGGAGCCTCGGTACCTTACTCTACGAGATGATCGGCGGCAGGCCCGCTTTCGGCGGCGAGACGACAAGTGACGTGCTCGTCTCCGTATTGGATCGCAACCCACCCTCTCTCGCCCTCGCAGTTCCAGGAATTTCGGAGACCGTCGAGTTTATTGTCATGAAGGCGTTGACCAAAGAGCGCGAAGAGCGTTACCAAACCTCTCGGGAAATGCTCACCGACCTCCGGAGAGTGAGCCAGCGCCTTGACCGTGTTGCTGAATTTGAGCGCAGCGGCGCGCCGCAACGAACCGAAGGCCAAGATGTCGCCCGGGCGACGAGCGCGAAAGCAGCGGTAACGACGTTGAGGGAACCGAGGTCAAAGAGGCGCATGGTTTGGGCGGCCCTGGCGGTGTTGCTGGTTGCCCTGTTGAGCATGATCATTTGGAAAGGGAGAGCTTACTGGAGTCTCCCAATTCAACCGCCAGTTGTGATACTGATGGACTCAACACTCCCTGATAGAGTTTACGACGCTGAGACCCGGAAAAACGGCGGTACGAACGCGGATGACATCACAGACATCCTGCGAGACTTACCGGTCGTCATCCAAAAGGAAAATACCAGTCCCCTCTGGCACAGAGAAGATCAGATCCTGCGTGAGAAACCGGCGCTGATCGTGATTCACCGTTCTTGTTTTGCCGATGCCTCGCTCGGCTTAGATCCAAAGTCACCAGCCAAACAGGTTGCAGACAAGAAGATCGAGAGCTTCCTTGGCTATCTCAGTCTCGGGACTCCGACGACGAAATTCCTGACCTATACCCGCAACCCAGGGGATCAGACACCCTGGTTGTTAGATCTGGAAAAGCGATTTCCTCAATTGAAGGGCCGTGTTGTGGCGTTGACCATTCCTGGCGGGCCGGAACATGCAACTTTCCGCGAACCGGAAACGAAAAAGCTACTAAGACAACAGGTAACGTCGATCTTAGGATTGCGTTAGTTTACTGGAATATCTCTTCGCGGATCTTCGCGGCCGCTTCAGCCGCCCGCTTCGACCTAACGTAGTCCGAAACGTGATCCCCATAACGTTCGACGAAGCCCTCACGGTAGTCGGTCCCGCGCACAATCCCGCGGCATTTCCCAGCGCCACAATGACAGACAAAGTCGTCCATCGCTTCGTTGTAAAAGGTGGCGTAGTCCATCGTAATCTCTTCCCCGGCTTTAATGTCGCGACGCGCGACCATGTCAAGGCCTTCCAGCCAGGCGTTTGGATCGCAGGAATGATTGATGGGCTTCCAGTGTTCCGGATCGGGACTCCAACTTACAAAAACCTCATCGGTCAAAGGATAGGCATACTCTGAAAACCAATGTTGTTGTTCAGGGTTCCAGTTTTTGCGCACATGTTCCTGACTTACCAGGACGTGCGGCTGCTCTTCGTGCGCGTCGATAAGTTGGCCGGCATAAATACTTTCCAGCGCATACATTCCGTAACGGCTCTTATGGTCGAGGGCCAGGTGCCAATTCTTGTGCGCCCGTTGTTGCCGCTTCAGCGCAGCCCGGATAATTCTTTCGAAGAAGTCGCGATGACCCCACGGCTCGTGCATGAGAATGAGGTCGGCGCTGCCGGCTGATTCTTCCAGAGGATAAGCGACGTCGCAGTTGGGATTGATCTCGAGCAGGTACAGTTCGCCCTCAGCGTTCATGCGAATGTCGCAGCGGCCATAGCCGGTGCCGTTCAAGCCAATGAAGAGCTTGCGTGACATATCCTCGAGCCGTTCAGCCAGCGCGTCGTCCTCACACTGAATGCAGGTCATCGCCTCATAGTCTTTCCATTTCATGTCGAAGTGTTTGAAAGAGTCGCCGCTGGGAAAACAAAACTCGACCGGACGGTAAGCGAAAGGCCGGAGTGGATCGTCGGCGTTCTCGACCACCAACACGCTAAATTCCCGCCCGTCGATAAACTCCTCGATGAGCGTGGCGCCGAAGGCTGCGATCATTTTCCCGGCTTGCTCGCGCAAGGCCGCCGGCGTTTCCACGCGCGAGTCTCTGGTCAAACCTATGCTGCCGTAACTGTTAGGGTGTTTAGCGATCATCGGGAATTGAAGCGTGCGGGCCGCGACTTCGATGCCGGCATCGTCTTTTGCCAACACATACGCTGGCGCCTTAATGCCCCAGAAGCGGCAGACCTTTTTCATGGTTTCGCGCGAGGGTTCGTAGAAGTTTGCGGTTGCGCCGGTGAAGGCCAGGCCCAGCCGCTCCAGTGTTTGCACTATTTCCACGCCGGCACGATCTTCATCCCAGGCGCCGTCACATAAGTTAATGAAGACGTCGAAACCGCGCCGTGAAAGCTCGATGATCTGCCGCACGCCTTTCGCTTTGTCGATGTAAGCGGTTTCACATTCGTGGCCTTCGAGGTGACGAAGCACGTCGGAGAGTGGATCGTAATCCTTCATCGGACTGTCGGAGTTCTGGTAAGAAGGATCAAGAATGCAAATCTTCAATGGCGTTACCTCGTCAAATCAGAATTCAGAGTTGGGGTTCAGTAGTCAACAAAGCTGATCACCGTCACTCATTACTCATCACTTCCGTAAGTTCATTACGCGCACTTTACTCCAACAATGCACAGCTGAAAACAACTATCTTTGCTTGTCTCGGTTTTTATTTGCGGCCTCATAACTGTCACCCAGACCTTCAATTTGTCTTCGCACCATCTTTCGTAACTGTCCAAGGCGCAAACTTCCACGCCGTTCCCCTCGCTTGAAGGTCTCTGACTTGCATTGTGTTTCGTCGAACAGCTAACAGCAGTTGAGAACCCACGTGGAACTAACGAGAGACCTTGCCCCAGGGTTAATGACCCCGCCTGGGCTACGAATCAAAGTCGCACACCCATGTTTTCTTTTAGTGCGGAGTACAAGAAGACCGGGCGCCAACCTCCCGGAGGAACGCAGAACCGGAACCAGCCAATAAAGGAGCGCTATGAAAACCACTACTCGGTTCAATTTGCTCATCACCCTTGCTCTCACCCTGACACTCGCCACCTCGCTACTGGTCGCTACCAGCGCAGGCGCACAAGATCGTTCAAGGCCGCCGCAGAAAGAGCCACCATCTTCATTTATGCCTGTAATTGAGGAGCCATTTGAAGTTGTCATGCGGCGCGACAAGGCAAACAAGTCACGCGTGATGGCAACGGCGATGCGCCGGTTGGAAGATCGCTACGACTTGACCAGACATGTCGACCCCAACGTGAAAATGACGCACGGCAAGCCTATCCCGGTCGGCCCGACCGCGCGGTTGAAAAATGGCCTGACCTGGGAGCAACTGGGTCGTATGTCGCCCGAAGAAATTCGCGCCAAAGGCGTTTTCCCATACCTGCCGTTACCGCACGTTGCCCATGCGGTCGGAGGCATGGTCTTTCCGCAGACGCACATAAAGCAGCAGCCGCGTCTGGAACGGTTCGACATGGACTTCGATATTCCCGATCACTTCCTGCCGGAGTTTCCGCCGGCGATTTTCCTGACGACGCGTCCCGACCTCGGCGACGTTTCCAAAGGCCAACTCGTCACCGTTAACAACTTCTACGATCTGTTCAACGGCATTCTCAACCCCAAGCAACTCGACGGACTGCGCCTGTTGGTCACACAGTTTCCGCAACAGCAATTCAACGCCACCGGCGATCGCAAAACGGAAAGGAATGACGGCATGCAGGGCGTCGCGTGTTTCGACTGCCACGTCAACGGCCATACCAACGGCGCCTTTCACCTCGTCGGCGATATCCGGCCACAGGAAAATCGCCGCCGCATCGAAACGCCTAGCCTGCGCGGCGTCAACATCCAACGTCTATTCGGATCGCAGCGCGCGTTGAAAACGGTCGAAGACTTTACTGAGTTTGAGCAGCGGGCGGCTTACTTCGACGGCGACCCGGTGATTGCCACGAAGAAGGGAATCAACATTCTCGACCGCGGACACCAGGTGCACGAGATGTCGGAGTTTCAGGAAATCATGGACTTTCCGCCGGCGCCGAAACTAAACGTCTACGGACGTCTGGATCCGAAGAAAGCGTCCCCGGCCGAACTGAGAGGCGAAGAATTATTCTTCGGCAAGGCAAACTGTTCGCAGTGTCACACGCCGCCGTTCTATACGGACAACCTGATGCATGATCTGATGGTGGAGCGCTTCTACGTTGCGCGCATGGAAGGTGGCATGATGATCACCAAACAGGGCCCAATCAAGACGTTTCCCCTGCGCGGTATTAAAGAGTCCCCACCCTATTTACACGACGGGCGTTTGCTAACACTGGAAGACACCGTGGAATTTTTCAACCTGGTGCTTGAGCTCGGTTTGGGCCCGGGAGAAAAAAGCGATCTAGTCCAATTCCTACGCGCACTGTGAGGCCTTAAAGGCCACACTTCGTCTTAACGGTTTTCGGCAACGGGAGAGCACCAATGACAACACCACAAACGCAAACAGACGACCTGGAGAAACTGCGAGACATGATCAAAGGCATCGACTTCTGCATGCTGACGACCATCGATGAGAATGGCGATTTACACAGTCGTCCCATGTCCTCGAACGGAGATATTGATGCCAACGGCGACCTTTGGTTTTTCACTTACGGCAGCTCCCACAAAGTTGCGGAAATCGGAAAAGCTCCAAAGGTAAATGCGAGTTTCGCGGACACGGAGAAGCATCGCTACGTTTCTATTACCGGCGGTGCTGAACTGGTGCGCGACCGCGCCAAAATCGAGGAGTTGTGGCGACCGCAATTCAAGGTTTGGTTTCCCAAAGGCACGGAGGAGCCGGATATTGCCCTGCTAAGAATCCGAGCCGAGAAAGCTGAATATTGGGATAGTCCTTCGAGCAGCATCGCGCGCGCGTTTCACTTTGTTGCGGCGCTCGTTACTGGAACGGAGATGGGTGGCGGCGAGAACAAGAAAGTGGAACTCTAGAAAGAGATCCGGTCCCGCTTGTCGAAGTACACGCTTGCAAGATGCCCGAAGGCCCCGAAGTTCGCAAATACGCTGACGCGCTCAATGCGGTCTTGACCGGGCGCGTCATTAAGTCTCTAGAAGCGCGCACTCGCGAGGCACGTGCCTGGTTGAAGGCTAACGGTTCGCGTTTGCAGGGCCGGCGAGTTAATCGTGTTTGGTCGCACGGCAAGCATCTACTGGGTTTGATCGACGACGGCTTTTTCTTCCACTCGCATCTGATGATGTGGGGGCGCTGGCAAACCTTTTCACCCGAGCCCCCGGTTGAAAAGGAACGGCGGGAACGTGCTCGCATTGTGGTTGAAGGTGGGGCGGCAGTGCTCTTTTCCGCTCCTATCTTCAACGTCGGTGAAGGCAATCCCTATCGGTTAATTCAAAACCTTTCGAGTCTTGGGCCTGACGTCCTACCCTACGGAAACAATAGCGACTTTGATGAACTTGAATTCAAACGGCGGCTCCTATTGGACAAGCACCTTCACATTACCGTAGGCGCAGCTCTCCTTAATCAACGTATCCTGGCGGGTCTGGGAAACTACTTACGGGCCGAGGTGCTCTTCGTTTGTCGTCTAAATCCCTGGCGAGAAGTTGGCTCGCTTACTAAAAGAGACTTGCGGTGCTTGTGCAAGTCAATTCCGTCGCTGGCTCGCCGGGCTTATGAACATAGCGCCACAGCGTCTGACGCCGAACGTGATCGTATGCGGGCCGACCCATCGCTGGTGTATCAACCGGGTCGAGAATATGGCACCCGGCACCTTGTCTTTAGACGCACCAATCTTCCATGCCTCCATTGCGGAGAAACCATCAAACAACTGCGACAGAAAACTTATACGGAAGAAACCCCGACTAATGGGGACGCTCAACAAACGGTCAACGGCGAGGCCGTCGCAACAGAGGAACGGACTCGCATAGTCTACTATTGTGCGAAGTGTCAGAAAGTAGATAGGAGTCAGGCATAATCGCGCTGTTTTTTTGTAGCTATGACTTTCAACCTTATTGACGTTGTCCTGGTCGTTATCGTTTTGCTGAGTGCTTATAACGGCTGGCGTCGTGGCTTCATACTGGGCGTACTGGATCTGCTCGGTTGGGCTCTGGTTCTTTTTGCAGGTTTGCGTTTCTATCAACCCGTGGCCAGGTGGATCGGTTCGCACGTTGATTTATGGTCGGAAGTTTGGGATCGTCCCTTTGCCTTCATCCTTATAGCCATCCTTGCGACAGTGACGGTTCAAGCCCTGGGCAAAATATTGCTCGGGCGCATCACGAAAGATACTCACGAGGGGTCGTTCAATCGCGCGCTTGGTGTTCTGCCCGGCATCGCCAACGGTTTAATCACCGCGGCGCTCGTTGCCGCCTTCATGCTTGCAATACCTTTGAATGAAGGGTTGCGAGAGCGCGCGCGGGAAAGCGCCATCGCAAACCGTCTGGCAGTCCACGCTGAGCGACTGGAAGCAAAACTTCACCCGGTTTTTGCTGAAGCAGTCGCTGAAACGCTAAACCTGTTGATGGTCCAACCCGAATCGCACGAGCGCGTCAACCTGCCTTACAAAGTTGCGAATTCGCGCCCCCGACCGGATCTGGAAGCGCAGATGCTGGTGCTCGTAAACAGAGAAAGAGCCACGGCCGGCTTACGACCCCTGGCTCCCGATCCGGAATTGACAGAGGTGGCCCGCCACCATTCGGTCGATATGTTCGCCCGCGGCTACTTCGCGCATGACACCCCGGAAGGTCTCGACCCATTCGCACGGATGCGTGAAGCCCACGTTCGTTATCTTACTGCTGGAGAAAACCTCGCCCTCGCCCCAACGCTGCAGGTCGCGCATAACGGTTTGATGAACTCACCGGGCCATCGCGCCAACATCCTGCACGCGCAATTTGGCCGCCTCGGCATCGGCATCATGGACGGCGGCATTCGCGGCTTGATGGTGTCGCAGGAATTTCGTGATTAAGAAGTAGCGTCACCGGGTGACATGAAGTCAGTACCACCACGCAGTAGCGGGTGGATCTCTTGATTGCCAATCGGAAAAATCGGCGGACCCACCTGCTACCGCGTGGTGGTACTGACCTCATTTCAACGACCCCGATCATTCTCGACGAGGTTGCGAGGCTTCGTGTGCAAATGGCCTCGGTAGCGTCTGTTTGCCGCCGGCGGCAGAGTTTCACGCGGCATAGCAAGCGCGCGGCGCCGCATCTTCCAAAAAACGTAGTCCGGGATGACGCCGTTGCCAACTTGCCTTCCTCCTCGCGGCGTTGTTCAATTTCGTCTAATCCAGAATGAAGGTGAAGACTATGGAACGAGAGAAACCAAACTCTGCGGAGACGTTCATCGGCGGTATGGCTGAGAGAATGGGAGTGGCGGCGCGCGCGACAAGTATCTTCGGCGATCCGGTCGAGCGTGATGGCCTTACAGTTATTCCAGTAGCGAAAGCTCGTTGGGGTTTTGGTGGCGGCGTCGGGCACCGCAAAGACGAAGAGGGCGGCGGCGGGGGCGGCGGCATGCAAGTCATTCCGGTAGGCTTCATTGAACTGAAAAATGATGCCGCACAATTTCGCCCCATCCGAACAGTTTCGTTTAATTGGCTGATTGCTGGTGGCCTCGCAGCAATATTTCTGCTGCGCAAAACCCTGCGCCAAAACCATCAGTAGTTTTTCTAGTGACTACTGACTACTGACTACTGACTACCGATTAGTCTACTTCCCTATGAGCTAAACGCACTCGCACCGTCACCTGGGACGATCCAGTTGCACTCGCAAACGCCGGCGCCGGACTAACGGGACTTGAATACCTGCACAAGATTGTTTCCGGGGAGCTACCGCCGCCACCTATCGGCTTGTTGATGGACTTCCGCATTGCGGAGATCAGTGAAGGCCGCGCGGTGTTCCTGGTCACGCCGGCCGAGTATCACTACAACCCCATCGGCGTCGTGCATGGCGGCGTAGCGGCAACCTTACTCGACTCGGCCATGGGCTGCGCAGTTCATTCGACGCTCCCAGCCGGCGCGGGCTACACGACCCTGGAAATCAAGGTCAACTACATCAAAGCAATGTCAGTGGAAACGGGTGAGGTCCGTTGCGAAGCAAACACGATTTACGTCGGCGGCCGCACCGCAACCGCCGAAGGAAAGATTCTGGACGCAAAAGGGAAACTCTACGCCCACGGCACTACAACCTGCCTTATCTTCCGGCCATAGACGGGGCAGTAGCCCGACAGTTATGGAGAGCTCGGTGATGGAGCCAGCGACTGTTGTGACTTGGACGATCCTTCGGTAGAAGTTTGTAACTAACGAGAGCCCTCCATTACTGTTGCGCTACTGCCCCGGCGTCGCTGCCTCATCATGCGCCGATGGAACTGGAGAGCACGAACCCAGGCAGCAGTTAGTAATTTCGTGGATCGAATCTCTCAGCGCGTCGCGCCTTTCATTATTTCAGCATGCGCCTCGAGAATCGCGTTGGTTGTTTTCGGGTTAGGTTCCAGGTTCCAGTCATCGTGGTCCCAGGTGCCACCAAGAATTATTCCGTCACGACGCGGAAACATGTAAGAGCCAGCGGCGAGGTAGCAGTAGTCAACCTCTGGCTGCGGCAGCAACACTTCAAGCTGGCCGCGCACCGGAATCAGTTTCTCGTCATTGAATAATGCTCTGGCTCCCAGACCAGTGCAGTTGAAGATCACGTTCTCGCGCAGACGCGCCACCTCTTCGCGGGTTTTAAACTCCTTCACAACCACCTTGCCGCCGGCGATATAAAAGTCGCGCAGCAAGGCGCGCAGATAGGTGTGCGGCTCAATCAGCATCGAGTTGAACTGTCGTGTGTAGGGAAACCCAAAATAACTTTCGGCGCCACGATGAATTTCAGTTTGCGGATATAGCTGCGCGCCACCCAGAAGCTCGCGCTGCAACGACTCTTCATGCCGGATCAGCTCATAAGTCTCCGCCCAACGTACGCCATACTCCGGCCCCACCAACGTCTGAAAAGCCCGATGCGAAATCTGGCAGGCCAGCCGAAACTGCTCGGTAAATCTCGCCGTTACATTTTCCTGATCGAACACGGATGACGGATACCACCAGGCGCCGGCGACGTTTGAAGTCGTATCAGGCGGCAAGTTTTTCGCGTAGATAGTGATATTTCCGGTGCCATCCCCAAAGCGTTGCTGCAGCAGACGCGCGGTTGAGAGTCCACTTACACCACAACCCAGCACGGCGAAACCGAGATGGCGATTTCGCGAGTTCTTGCCTGCCGAGCGTTGGAACTTGCTTTGTATAAAGTCGCGCGCGAGATCGAGGGCTTGCGACGCAGTGCCCCACGACAGCGTCACGCCGGCGCCGCCGTGGCCGTAGTTATGAACCAATAGTTTCTCGCGAACTCTTTTCGGCCTCAACTACAAAACCTTCGGAGCGAAACGGACGCAGGCCAACGACCGTGCGAATGAGCCGGTCGCGGGAGACTTTCACAGGCGCGAGGCGCCGTTGCTCGAGAATTGCGGCAAAGGCTTCGTCGTAGGTGGATTGGGAAGTGAATCGTCCCGCCTCAGCCGCAAAGGCGCGCGAGCGTAACGCCGGCGCGGCCACAACCAAAGCGCCGGCCGCCAAACCGGCGCGGAGAAAGCTGCGACGATCTATTTCCCGCCTGTTCATAATGAAGAGAAACCCGCTGCCGTCTTAACTTCAGATCCGCGTTCGTCCGCGAAAATTCGCGGCTGAATTTCCTCGACTGCTCGGCTATGTGACTAAGCCTACCAGCCAGGCTGCGAAGCTGAGCCACGCGTGTGTGCCGCCCAGCATTAGTCGCAGAGGTTGTGAAGCCACAATGAATAATCCAGCCAGCGCTGTCGCGCGGTGGATGCGCCGGAGCGTAACAAGATCGTAGAGAACACAGGCGACTACAAAAACATCAGTCAAGCCGAAGAACGCCGGCGGACCTGCCCGCATGATTGCGAAGGGCAGCCGCGCGATTGCTGCGGCCAGAATCGAAATGGTGGCGAGCAGCATCAGTCTCTTGTGCACGTCGGGACGGCGGCGGAAATAGAAGCCCGCCCCCACCAGGATCGAAAACACAAACATGTCGCCGAGTGGGACCACCAGGAAGGAAAGTGGCGATATGCCAGGCAGCGGAGTTGCTCCTTGTTTGGCTCTGACCAGGGCGGTGGTAACACCAAGCAGTACCATCAGAACTGCTATCACGCCGCCGGCGACTCCTAAACGACGATGAATATCTGTGCGGTGTGCGGCGACCAGCGTGGTTTGCGTAACGAAAAGCACGAGCCAGGACGTGAATACGAAGCCGTGCAAATGAAGCAGCGGCATTAACGGCGCCGTGTTGAAATATGGCCGGAGATAATAGGTAGGAGCGAAGCCTGCAAAAACCGTGATCACGAGCGCGATCGACATTCCGATGTAGAACCATCGCTCGCGTCGCCGGCGAATGATTGCTGGGTTTGCCTGCACGTTCTCCATCGTCACCTCGCTAACTAGAGTTTCGCAAACTTCATCGCGCCGCTTTTTATCATGGTTTGTTTACAAGGGCCAACAAATTTTGGTGTGACATTGCATTCACTTGCGTGGAAGTGACTTCAGTTTCAGCCACGACGTCTCACTGGCGGACGCGGAAGAACGGTCGAATCCCACTTCTTAAACTCGTCGCGGAGTCGAGTGAACCTGCTTGGGTTCTGTTCGCGGAAGTTGCTCTGTTCGCGTTCGTCGATCGCTAGATTAAACAGATATTCCTGTTTGCCGTCCTCGACATATTTCCAGGGGCCATTCAGCGCGGCGCTCATCTCGGAGGTACGCCAGAAAAAACTGCGTTCGGACACAGGTTGAGTCCCACGAATCACCGGCAACAGATCTCTTCCATCGAGCGGATAAGCCGGATCAGGTTTGGCCTTGCCGAGCGCAAGCATCGTGGCTGTCCAGTCCATCGTGATAGCCGCCTGGCGAGTTACTACATTCACTGGAACAACACCGGGCCAACGCACGATAGCGGGCACTCTGATGCCGCCCTCCCAGAGCGAAAACTTCTGTCCGCGAAATGGCCAGTTATAGGAAAAGCGTTCGCCACCATTGTCGCTCGTGAAAATTACCAGGGTGTTGCGACTCAGACCCGTTCGATCCAGCGCTCGCAAAACTTCCCCGATGCCGTCATCCAAACTCTTCATCATCGCGGCGTAGGTTTTCAATGAACCGCCGGCGGTGAATCCGGCGTACTCTCTTCCCAGGGTGCGGCTCACTTCAAGATCGCGCGGCCCTTCCCAGGGCCAGTGTGGTGCTGTGTAATGCAAGCTCAGATAGAACGGGCTCGTAGCTGCGCGACGCGCTGAAATATATTCAACCGCACGCTGCGTTAACAGCTCCGTCGTGTACCCGATGCGTTCGACGGGAACTTTTCCCTCATAAAGATCGGGATCGCCGCGCATGTCTTTATGTGTAAAAAAGTCTGCGGCGCCACTCATGATTCCGAAGAACTCATCGAACCCGCTCTGCAGCGGTCCGAAAGTCGGTAGATAACCCAAATGCCATTTGCCAATGAGCGCAGTTTGATAGCCGCTCTGCTTCAGTAAAGAAGCGATCGTTGGATACTCAGCCGGCAGCCCGAGAGTCTTGGCTCTCTCACCCAGGTCACCCTTTTCCGTCAAAGGCTCTTCAAGTCCAACGCGGGTTCGCGCCGGGTAGCGACCGGTTATGAACGCGCAGCGAGTGGGCGTGCAAACGGATGAAGCGGAATAGGCGTTTACGAAACGAACACCCTGTGTGGCGAGACGATCCAGTTGCGGAGTTTGATAGTCGGGACGACCGTAACAACTCAAATCGCCGTAGCCAAGATCGTCGGCGAGGATGAAAAGAATGTTGGGTCGATCGGTCCGGGTTCGAGAGAATACAGTTGGCGCTGCAGTGGCGATAGCGGCGCCGGCTAATGCGCCGCTGACAAATTCGCGACGAGTAACTGTGCGTGACATTCGACGAATCCTAGATCGTCGAGGAAAGGAAAACAATGAGAACCGGGAGATGTGAAGCAAAGACGACCGGTTAAGGCAGGAAGGCTGACCGCACCTTGAACGGGATGCCAGCCACGAAAAGTAAGAGATTGGTCTGAGAACTCTGGCACCACTTCGTGGTGCAAATGTTTCTCACATGTACCGGTGGGTTTCGCTTCGCTTTAACCGCCGGCCACTATCTACCAACCCTCCGGCTGAACCCCTCACGGTTAAATTTGCAAGATTCAAATTGACAAGATCGTAAGTGGGACTATGATAGCTCTACCCAGTTCAACCCGCTCATAAGTCTGCGCGGTCAGAGGGCCGCTGGCGCATGAACCATAAAAAGGAATCGCAGCAGCTAGCTCGATACGAACCTGAGTCATGGCGAGGTGAGATGCCCGCTGGTGAAGAGGGAAAGTTCGTTCGAGTTGAGCGCGGGCAGTCTCTTCCCAGCGCGCGAGATCAAACCAAAGTCATGGAATTGCTGGGCAAGGTGAATTACAAAATTATTCACGGCAAGAGGGTGTATGTAGAAGTTGACGGAGTCGTCTACAAAACCCTTTATGGAGGTTACTGGCGTAGCGTATTTACGGGCATTGAGCATTACCTGCTCAGGTGTGAGCAAGTCTCGGGCTCGATCTGGGCGGAAGAAAGCGGCACAGCTGGCGCCGTGGATCTACCAATCGCCTACTCACATGATGCCTGGTCTGCCGGCGGTTATTCGATCTCGTTTATGTTATCCAGAGAATAGACAACACGCACTCGCTGTTGAGCGCCGATCGCATCTAGATTGCCGCAGGCTGCGGTAGCGGCCCCAATGCCGGAGGCGTGAGCGACCCCGGATTCATTCTGTTGGCATCCCCGGCTGCAAAGCACTGCGCAATTCCATCGGCTTCGACGGTGTCGTATTCCAGAAGTAATTCCACCAAACGCGCAATCGATTCCTTCTCGCCGGTCACAACTTCGCAGGCCCGGGCGAGTTGAGTGTTGATGATGTTGTTGACCGCTTCCTCAACTCGATCGAGCAGACTCTGGCTGAGCGGCTCCGACCGCGGATCGCCGAGATAATATTGGACCGAGCGGACTCATGCCAAACTCACTGACCATGCTGCGCGCGATTTCAACCGCTCGTTGAATGTCGTTTGACGCGCCCGCCGTCATGGTTGCGAGCAGAACCTGTTCCGCCGCACGTCCTCCCAGCAGTACTGCAATTTGATCTTCCAGATATTCGCGCTTCTTCATCAGGCGATCGCGCTCAGGCAAGGATTGGGTGACGCCCAGGGCGCGGCCACGCGGAAGAATGGAAACCTTGTGAATCGGATCGCCATTCTTTACCGCCAGCCCGACGGCGACGTGCCCGGCTTCGTGAACTGCGGTCGCATAACGCTCATCTTCATCGATCATGAAGCCGTGACGTTCCGCTCCCATGAGAATTCGATCGCGAGCAAATTCAATGTGTGTGCGGCCCACAGCCTCTGAATTATCGCGAGTGGCCGCAATCGCGGCTTCGTTCAAAAGATTTGCGAGCTCGGCTCCGGAAAATCCCGGGGTGCCACGAGCCACCCAGTTGAGATCGAGCTCGGAGTCGAGTTCCATTCTGCGTGCGTGCACTCTGAGTATCGCGTCGCGACCTCTCACGTCCGGAAGGTTGACCGCGATCTCCCGATCGAAACGGCCGGGTCGCGTCAAGCGCGCGATCCAACACGTCGGGACGGTTTGTTGATCCGATCACTACGACGGCTGAGCTTTGATCGAAACCATCCATTTCAATCAGGAGCTGATTGAGGGTTTGATCCTGATCGGCGCTCGCTGAGTCGTTACCACGGCCGCGCTGCCGCCCCAACGCATCAATTTCGTCGATGAAAATAATGCAGGGCGAAAGTTTCTTGCCCTGGGCGAAGAGCCGGCGAACGCGCGCTGCCCCCACGCCCGCAAATTTTTCCTGAAAACTTGAACCTGACGCTAACAGGAAAGGCACGCCTGCTTCCCCGGCGACGGCGCGGGCCAGAAGCGTCTTGCCTGTTCCTGGCGGGCCAAAAAGCAAGATACCTCTTGGGACTCGACCGCCCAGCCGGCCAAAGCGCGCCGGGTCACGAAGGAAATCTATCGTCTCACTTAATTCCAGGGTGGCTTCGTCTACGCCAGCGACGTCGGCAAACGAAACGTTTGGTTTTCCACCGCGATCGCTCAGCTTGAAACTGCCAACACCCCCGCCCATGTTTGCGTGCATGCGCCAGCCGATCAGAGCAAACATGAGTACGAGCGTTAGCGGTACGCCCCAGGTCAGAGCTGTCGCTGTCCAACTCGCTTCGATTGGTCGAAACTCAATCGGAACATTCTTTTTTCGAAACTGTTCAATCAGTCCCTGCCTGATTGCATCGCTTGTGACCGTAGCCTGAAGCGACACGCCCTGATTGCTTCGGACAATTAGCGTGTCAGTCTCAATGGTAAGCGCTGACGCTGATCCGGTCTCAGCAATCTGGTAAAGCTCTGAATAGTTGATTTTGGTAACACGCGGTGCGCGACTTTGGAAGAAGACGACGGCCGTAATAATCAGCACCGCTGCGCCGGCGATAGTAGCCAAAACCAATGTGACTTTGGGGGAGCTGGAAATAATTTTTCTAACGGGGGAAGGCATACGAAAACTCCAAAAAACTCAAGCTGCCAGACTTTTCTCAGCAGCGTGGGTTGATTACGCGACGGCCTCAAAAGGCCTGTTCGCTTGTGGATTTCAATGATTCAGGATTGAGGCGACCGACTGTCTGGGGACTGCGGCGCGGAACAAAACCCGAGCTCTTATAACGTAACTCGCCCGCCGACTTGGGGAACGGCGAGCTGTTTCTACTTTACCAGCGATGCCAGAAAGAAGTCCAGAAATGAAAAGTGGGCATCGGATCACTTTGAAATCCGGGATCAAACCGATCAAGTGTGATTTCATGGCGCTAACTCCCAACAAAGCGGTCTGGCCTGCCGCTACTGTGCGGCTTTAGGGCCGGATTTCAGCTGAGAGCTTGATACCAGGGCCCCACCATAATTCGCCTTGTCTGAGAAATCTGAGGACTTCCTTGCGGTAAGCTGCAATCTCATCTTCGACGCGCCGCTCCGTCCAGCCAAGGTGCTTCCGTGCGATTGCACCCGCAGCTTCAACTGCCGCCAATCCACGCGAGGAATTCAAACCAACCAGGGTGCGACGCAACAAGCAGTCTGCGAGTGTGGTTGCAAATTCGTGCGTGAAGGCGAAGACAACCTCAGCTGAGAGCGCACCGGTTTCAGAGTCGAACACCTTAGCCAGTGATTCGTCTTCCGCGATCAACTTGAGAACCAACGAGAGGCGAGTACCGTAGATGCGTAGTAAACGATTCTTAGTCGCCTCAGGCAGACGTGAATGTTGTTTGAAGTTTGCGCAGAAGGCGTCGAAGTCGGCAGCGCCGGGGAGCGGATCCCGACTGGTGGCGCATTTGCCAGAGCGGGCGCGAAGATTGCGGTCGGTGTCAGAAGGCAGTCGTTTCAGAACAAGGTCTATGGTTTGCTCCGCGAGACTGCGATAAGTCGTCAGTTTGCCGCCGACGATAGAGAACAACCCTCCTAGTGTCGGGTGAACGCGGATGAAATGTCGTCGGGTTATAGCTCGAGAGTCTTTGTCACCTGCAAATGGCAAAGGCCGCACGCCGGAGTAGGTATAAAGAATTTGTTCGCGAGTGAGCCTCGCTATCGGGAATACGCGATTGGTTTCGCGTAGCAGGTAGTCAATCTCGTCGCTTGCGATCTGGACGTCATCCAGGTCGCCTTCGTAGGGAATGTCTGTGGTGCCGATAAGATATTTGCCGTTCCAGGGAATGATGAAGAACGGGCGGCCGTCAGTTTCGGCTTCGACGTAGATTGCGGTGGCAGGAGCGCCAGGGAATGTGCCTACGATGATGTGGCTTCCCTTGGTACCGCCAATTAATCTTGGGCCACGGGCTTGGCCCTCGCCGAGCACTTGATCGACCCACGGGCCGGCGGCGTTGATTACGATGTCAGCATAGGCTCTGTGTTGAGCAACATCCGAGTTGTCCATAACTGAGCTAAGGCACGGGGCTTCGCGGGTAAACTCGACGCCACGCACAGCCCCGTTTTCGATAATTAGTTTTTCCACGCGCGTGTAAGTCAGCACGTTTGCGCCGTGCTCGACCGCGGACAGCACATTCTCAAGTACAAGCCGCTCGGCGAATTCGACCTGCGCGTCAAAGTAGACTGCGGCCCCACGCAAACCTTCCCGACCCAGCGCCGGCGCTTTCTGCGAGGTTTCGGCGACGGAAAGCATGCGGTGACCAGGCAAGGATTTATTAAACGAGAGGGCATCGTACCCAATCATGCCCAAACGAATAGTCCACCAACCACGCCGCGCCTTTTCATAAACTGGCACCAGCAGCGGAATGGGCTGCACGAGGTGTGGGGCGATAGCCATCAAACACGCGCGTTCGCGTAACGACTCTCGCACCAGACTAAGCTCGCCGTGCTCGAGGTAACGCAAGCCGCCATGAATCAGACGCGTCGACCAACTGGATGTGCCGCCCCCAATATCGCCCTTGTCTACCAGCAGCACCTTTAGTCCGCGCATCGCGGCGTCGCGTGCGATCCCAGCGCCATTGATACCGGCGCCGATCACGATTGCGTCAAACTTGAGGTCGTCACTCATCATTGCGGAACGTATAACGGAAAGATATTAGCCGCGGATTAACGCAGCTGCGCGCGAATTCGGCTTCAACATGAGCATTGATCAGGAGCGCGCCCAATGCAGAACCGCGAGCCGTAGTCAGCGGATGCTACGGTCGACAATGAACAGAGCGTTTGGGCGGGATTCAACATTGAGTGCCTGGATTCGCTCGCTACCGCTCGCGGTTCTGCATCACCAATTGAAAATCTTCTCGGTGTGACCTTGGTTTTGGAATTACCTCATCCGCCAACGCACCATATAGTGCCTATCATGCACGTTCTCGGGCAAAGTCGCTGGACCGGACTCATGTTTTGTCTCAATTCCAAAGAATACTGGCAAAACCTCCGTCCCGTGAGGGACGAAATGTTTATCGCGACCGCCTCCAAATTTTCAGTGTCCAAAGGAATGAAATCCTGCCAGGAGCGGTCTTAATTAAAAACACTTCGCTCGCGTTGGAGCGGCGCTCTCTTTGTGCGGTCGTGTTTCCATAAACATTCCGCTCCTCCGGAGATTAACGCGTTCGGTTCCGACGAGAGGTGCGCTGCGCATCAGGCGTCTAATACTTCCTCCACACCGCCTTGAGAAACCTCAAGCCTCATTGAGAACTATTTTGAACCTAAGTTAGTCCAAAGTTGGCCCAACACCTTCCCAAAAAGAATGCGCGTGGGCATAGGCCTTGCTCTTGCCGTTGCCAGCAAGCTAAGTCTCCTCGAAGCAGTGACAGACTCAGAAAGCCTATCCTGCAAAACGGCAGAACCGAAAGGTCTGCCTGCCGAAGCTCGGGACGCTTAGCGCTTCGCCAACGCGCACTCCTGAAGCTCTCCTGGAATCATCAGCGCGCGTCTGACGGTAACGAAAAACAACTGAATAAGAAAAGGAGCGTAGCCATGCGTTCTACCCGGCGTTCGATATGGAGTCCTGGACGAACTGTCTCTTCCACGATTCTGCTTCTCTTACTGACACTCTTAAGCACCACAATAATTGCGCGCGCGGCCGATGACGCTGATGAAGGCGATGAATACGACGTCACCGCGCGCGTTGTGCGCATTAGCTTGATCAACGGACAGGTCAGTCTCAAGCGCAACGGCAACACTGACTGGGAACGCGCGCGGCTTAACACACCGTTGGTTGAAGGCGATGCGATTTCAACCGATCGCGACTCCCGGGTTGAGATTCAGATTGATGCGCGTAACTTTGTTCGACTTGGCCCCGGAACAGTTTTGAAAATTTCCACTCTGCGCGATGAAGGTGTCGCGTTCAGCGTCATCGAGGGCACGGCTACGGTACGGCTGGCAAAATTTGATCGCGATCATGAGTATTTTGAAATTGACGCGCCGAAAACCACACTTGCCGCCGAGAAAAAAGGACTCTATCGCGTTGACGTGTCGCGCGATGGTCACGTGCGCCTCAGCGCGCGGGACGGTGGCCGGGCGCGGATCTATTCGGAGACCTCCGGTTTTGAGTTGCGCGATGGACGCACTGCGGAACTTGTGGTCGAAGGCGACGACGCGGGTGATTGGCAATTTGTCGCAAGCAACGCTTCGGACCCTTGGGATTTCTGGGTCCAGGAGCGCGAGCGCTATCTGGCCGAGCGGATGCGTTACGACACTCAGTATTACGATGGTTATGTTTGGGGTGGTGAAGATCTGGATGCCTACGGCGATTGGGCCTACACGAAAGATTATGGCTGGATCTGGCACCCGCACCCCAGCGCCATCAATGGTTACGATAATTGGGCTCCCTATCGGTATGGTTATTGGGCCTGGATTCCGCCTTATGGCTGGACCTGGGTTGGCCTGGAGCCCTGGGGCTGGGCGCCATATCACTACGGTCGCTGGGTTTACTACAACAACTATTGGGCCTGGTGCCCACGCAGTCAGTATTACCGGCATCGCAGTTGGTGGCGGCCCGCGCTGGTCGCGTTCAGAATAATTTTTGGCAATAACGTTTGCTGGTATCCGCTGCACTATTACCAGCATGACCCGTATTCGCGTCATCATCGGAACTATGATCGCAACAACGATCGCTTGCGCCCATTGCGCGCTGACGAGATCGCGCGACTGCAGAGAGTCAATCCAGCCTACTACCGCGCGGTGACGACTGTTGCAGCGAGAGATTTTGGCGCCGACAGCGTGAGAGCAAGAGCCGCAGACGAAACGGTTGCGCGACGCGTTTTCAACGAGGAGCCGTTGCGTACCGATCTGCCAGTCAGACCGGCTTCCGCAGCCGCTGATCGCGGCGCGGCAGCTGATCAAGGTGGACGGGTTACCGTGGCCCGCCCCGCCAGAGTGGCACCACCAGTCGAGCTTATTGAAAGACCAACGGGCGCCGCAGCGCGTTTGCCCGGCGTGCAACTCGACGACGAACTGCGTCGCACGAGAGTTCTGAATGGACGTGAAGGCGTGGTTGCACGTCCGCAGTTACCGGTGCCAACTTCCGGCGCTGGCCCGGTTGAGACACGTCCCACCGGCGCAGTGACGCGCCCTTTGCCCGCGTTACGACCGCCGCGCGAAACTCCGCGTTCAGATCCGCGCAGCGATAATACGGGCGGCGAGCGAGATGCGAGTGGAATTCCGGATGCCAACGAACGTGCCAGTAAGGCCGGAGCGAACATACCCGAGAGAAGCTCCCGTACGTCCGGAAGTGAACGAACCGGAGCGTGTGCCGGTAAGGCCTTCGCGCAGCGAACCTCCAGACAACGTGGAGAGGCCTGAACGACATGAGCGGCCACAGTCGCCGCGCAGCGATCCGCCGCCGCGGTTACGATCCACCACCGACGCAACGATCCACCACCGCGGAATGATCCACCGCCGCGCAATGATCCACCACCGCGCAACGATCCACCGCCGCGCAACGATCCACCGCCGCGCAACGATCCACCGCCGCGCAACGATCCACCGCCGCGCAACGATCCACCGCCGCGCAACGATCCACCGCCGCGCAGCGATCCACCGTCGCATTCTGAGTCGAGAGACAGTGGTGAGCGCACGCCGGCTAAAGTGAAAGATCCGCGGTGAGAAGCATTTTCCTCTCGGCCAGCGAGGGAGTTAGGGAAGAGGTAGACCTGAGTCCTATCTCTTCCCACCCTTCCGCACCAGCGGAAACGCATGAAGAAAAACGAACAAGCGGATAGTAAAGAGGTGTTCAAATGAGAGTCGTAAGATTGACTTCTAATCACAACAGACTGGCGCCATTACTTGTAGCCGGACTGGCAGTAGTTCTCTTTGCAGGCACCGTAACTGCCCAGACAATAGATCCGGAACTCAGACCTGACTGGCAACGAGCGCTCGCGGCCCAGCCTGACAGCGTAGGCAGCGAGGTAAAAGGACGAGCGAACGGCTATACGCCGGCGCAAGCGCGGCGAAACGAACGTCCTCGCGAAACATTGACCGCGCCCCGGCGCGATGCATCGAACGCTCGTAGTTTGGGTTCTGCACTTTCTCGCGCCTCGAACGCTTTGAACATTCCGGCCACCAGTTCAATCCAGCCGGGTACGCCTTTAACTCAAATATTGCATACCTCGCAGGTGAGTTTGGTCTCCTCGGCGGGCACCGACGAGCAGTTCGTAGATCGCAATGGCGATCTTATCGCCGACGAGCGGACTACTTTCGATTCCGCGGGTGGCTCCTTCGACATCGCGGTGGGGCGCTCGGGCGCTCGATATGAAGTTTACTCCGCCACCCTTAACAGCACGCTCGTCGGCGTGCTGATAGTCGCGCTCGATACAAATGGCGACTACCACATAGATAGTTCTACAACTTACAACCTGCGTACCGATTTTGCCTTGCGTTCAGCGGCGGCAGTTGTGTCCGGCACATCGAAAGCCGGCCGTGAGTTTGTAATCATCTCTTCGAGCGGCTACTACAATTCAGCCAATCCGAATGATCCGAATAACGAACCTTCACCTGGGGTAATCCTGCTCGTTCGGGATCCAGCTACCGGCGGTTTCGACAACTCACGCACGCGCCAGTTGGTACAGGTCGGTGATAACAAGCTATACAACGCAAACGCCCTGGCGCTGTTGCCGAACAACGATCTGCTGATCGCAGATTTCCACTCCGACGAGCTGCGAATCATTCGCGACACCGACAACGACGGCATGCCTGACACACTGTCGACGACGCCCTACTACTCTTATCGCTTCTCCAACGACGCGCCGCTGGATGTCGCAGTGAATTCACGTGGCGTTGTGTTTTCGCACTCCGCCGGCAATGACATGGTCCTGCTGGTCCTTTATGACGACAACGGAGATGGCGTCGCCGATCGAGACGAAGTTTGCGTAGAGGGTCTTTCAATCGACAACAATCTTTTTCTGCACGGTCTCACTGTAGACGGTCCGGGAAATGTTTACGTTATCGAAGATGCTTCCGGCGCGTTTGATGGCACCGGCGGTAATGGCGGCTCTCCGCGCATCGACGGATTCCCTGACCGGTTTCAGGATGGTTTCCTGAGTGACGGTTCTGTTTTCACCAGGGCCGACGACGTGCTTAGTCAGGGATTGAGTGGCCTTGCGTTTGGGGCGCTGCCGCCAAACAGGATCGACGATCCGCAATTCTTCGTGACGCAGCACTATCGCGATTTTCTGAATCGTGAACCCGATGCGAGCGGGCTCGCGTTCTGGGTTAATGAAATCACTTCGTGCGGGACTAACGCTCAATGTCTTCAGGTCAAACGCGTGAATGTTTCCGCTGCTTTCTTCCTCTCAATCGAATTTCAGGAGACCGGTTACCTCGTCTACAGGTTTTACAAGGCGGCTTACGGCAACTTACCCGGCGCGCCCGTGCCGCTCAGATTCAATGAGTTTCTGCCTGATACGCAACAGATCGGACTGGGCGTGGTAGTAGGCGCCACCGGCTGGCAAGCAAAACTCGAAGAAAACAAGAAGGCATACGCCGCGGCTTTTGGCGCACGGCCGAGTCTCACGAGCGTGCTGCCGACTTCGCTCACGCCGGCGCAGTTTGTCGATGGGCTCTATCTAAATGCGGGCGTCGCGTCGCCTCCGACGGCTGAGCGAACCGCGGCTATTGACGAATTTGCCGGCGCGGTTAACACCGCGGATACGGCTGCTCGCGGACGCGCTTTGCGACGCGTGGCTGAAAACTCAACGCTAAACCAGCAGGAACTCAATCGCGCGTTTGTGTTGATGCAGTACTACGGCTACTTGCGGCGCAATCCTTACGATCCACCCGAAGCGACGCTCGACTATCAGGGATATAACTTTTGGTTGGGAAAGCTGAACCAGTTCAACGGGAATTATGTGGATGCGGAAATGGTGAAGGCGTTTCTGGTGTCAGGTGAGTACCGGCAGAGATTTAATCAGTGAGAACAATGTCGGCCAGAGCCTTTAGAAATCGTTACTGCGACAGACCAACTTTGCTCACCAGGTTTGAAAAGCGCGGGTCAGAGCGGAGCGGATCCAGGTTGGGATCCACCATCAAGTAAAGAAGATACTGATCGCGCTTGTTATACGCCTGCCCGAGCCATTCAAAGGCCTGGTCGGTATCGCCGAGGCCTATGTGTATAAGCGCAACCTCAAACTCCGCTCCCGAACTCGACTTCAATTGTTGGAGTATCGCACGGGCCTCGGCCTTCCTGCCGGCAACTGCGTAAAAATAAGCAAGCACAGCTGAAAAGAGTCTGCGGGCGCCCGGTAGCTTAGCTTCCTCTTCTATTTCTTTGATGGCCTCCTCGTACATTCCTTTTTGCCGGTAAGCCATCGCAAGAAACAAGTGAGACAACGGGAAGGTGCGTTCCATCTCGATAGTCTTTTTGAGTTGTTCTATGGCCATGTCGGGTTGGCGTGCAAAGAAGTGCATCTTTCCTATATCGGCATTGATGATGAGGGAGAGCGGATCCTCCTCCTGGGCCAGTTTCAGTTCTCGGAAACCTTCGTCGAAGCGCCCCCTGAGCACGAGATATTCGCCATACCAGTGATGAGCGGTGGAATAATTCGGATTCAACTCAATGGCCCGCTTATACTCGGCCTCCGCTCCCGGCCAATCCCAGTCATACCAGACTTTGATAAAAGCCAGCGATGTGTGGGCCTCAGCCAGCGTATCGTCTAACTCCAGCGCTTTTTTCGAGGCGCTCTTTGCCTTGGCAATAAGTTCCGGTATGGCGAACCCTTTGTTCCAGACCATTAGGCCGTTTGAATCAGCCATTCCGGCGTAGGCGAGCGCGTAGTTTGGATCCAGTTCAATTGCCTTCTGGAAATATTCAATGCTGAGTTCGAGATCTTTTTCCGTTCTCTTGTTCCAGAAGTAACGGCCCTTCAAGTACGCCTGATAAGCATCAATGCTGGCAGTGGGCCGTTTCACTAAAAGACGCTGATCGGCATCACTTAGATTAGATACGAGCGATCGGGCTACGTCCTGCGAAATCTGATCTTGAACTGCGAGGATGTCTTTGAATTGTTGGTTGAATGTGCTCGACCAGATCTGGGCGCCATCGCGCGCGCTTACAAGCTGAACGGTAACTCGCAGCCTGTCGCCTTCACGCTGGTAACTTCCTTCGAGCACGGCGTCCACACCGAGCGAATGCGCCGCAGCCAGGGAATCTTGCTTTGGGTTGTCGAACCGCAGCACAGCGCTTGTCGGGCGCACACTGATTTCGTCCAGAGTCCCCAACCGTGTAATGAGAGCGTCAGCGATCCCACTGCCCAGGTAATTCCCTTCAGATTCGCCAGGGTTCAAAGAGCGGAAAGGCAGTACGGCAACAGACCTGATGTTTCTGGTTCGCGCGAGCGTCCGGCCGGCTCGCCAATGCGAAAAATAAGCGAACCCTGCAATTCCCAAAGCGACTATCGCAACCGTAGCAATGATGGCTGCCAGCCGGTGACGACTCGGTGGCAACAGAAGCCTGGGCATGTCGCTTGGTGTTCTGCGAAGGCTAAGCTCTTCCTGGACAACCACCCGGCCGAAAGTTTGCTTCTCGACAACCAGCGCCGGAACGTCCTCGACGACCTCGCGCACCTCAGCAACGAATTTGTAGCCCAGCCGCGGCACCGTCTCGATAAACTTGCGCCCGTTGCCGTCTTCTCCCAGCGCTTTCCTCAGTCTGGAGATTGTGACGTCAAGGTTACCCGGTTCGACAGTCGCGTCACGCCAGACAAAATCCATTAATTCATCGCGCTCCACCAAAATACCCGGCCGCTCAACCAGAACGCGCAAAGTCTCCACCGCCTTAGGCGTAAGCGACACAATCTCGCCGTCGCGCACTAGACGCTGTTTTTCCACGTCCAGTCGGAATTGACCGAACTCGTAAAACAACTTGGTTGGAGACTTCATTAACGACCTTAAGGACTTTAAGAAAAAATTTAAGCGATTCTTAAAGGATTTACTGGGCGCGCCGAGGATAAAAGCCTTCCTCATGAAAATCAAGAAATTCCGGCAAGCCCACAATCTTTCAAAGGAGAACTAACATGTTTAAGTCAACCTGCTGCACGCTTTTTCTCGCCCTTTTCGGGCTAATGGCATTCACCTATGGAGCGGAGGCCAAATCCGACTGCGACAAAGTGAGCGGAACTGGTCATACCTTAGCGGTTGGTCCAGCCACATTCCAGGGAATCGCTAATCTTAACCTCAACAATACCGACGTAATCGTTACCGTAACCACCAACCTGCTTGGCCCTCCAACGGCAACCGAGGACGGAACACTGCTGGCAACGACGTCTCACACCTTCGTCTTTCAGGACGGTGGCTCATTGACGACATTGGACCATGCAGTGCTAAGCCCCACCAGTACCCCGGGACTCTATGACTTGAATGTCAGGGCGTCGATCACCGGAGGAACTGGGACCTACCAGGACGCGTGTGGCCAACTTAGCATCCACGGGACGATCAATTTTCTCAGCGGCGAAGTTCAGTGGAGTGTAACCGGAAGAATCTGTGATTGCGGATGACTCTGCCGTCGAAGATCGCGCCTGACTCGGAGCGGAAAGGGTTCCTGATCGGAGGCAAGATGGGATTGTTCATCAATCGCCGGACCGTAATCACGTTCGAGAAACTGGAGCGCTGCCTCTACCGCCTTCCGGATGCCGAGCCTATCACGGCGCAATGCGACGACTGCCGCTCCGTAGTGACCTGGTTTACGCCAATGCAGGTGGTGGCCATGACTGGATTAAGCCTGCGCGAACTATTTCGTCAGATCGAAAGCGAAGCTTTGCGTTTCAACGAGAGCGGTCCCGGCTTGCTACACATTTGTTCGCGGTCACTGGGACTGAATTGAAGACACATTGAGCGCTCGGCACATCATTTCGGAAGAGTCGAGACGCCATTACGGAGGAGGTCTAATGTTCAACGCAGCCGCGCATCGTGCAGTCAAAAACTTCACGATCGACCCCAGGGCTTTCAGGAAGATCCCATTCGCGGCGTTCTTGTTTGCGTTTGCGTTCTTCCTGCTTATGCCTCCCAGGGTTGAGGCCGCCAGTAAATTCACGGGTTCGAGCCGGACATTCGATGCCAACAACGGCCGACTTCATCACTTGAAGATATCCGGGTTTTCTTTCTGGAGCTTGTCTGATTGGCTGGCAAGCTCCTCAGCTTCCTTACCGAGCGCGTCGACCTTTTCGTTGTTGGCATTTGCTCTCGCTATGAAGCTCTTTTGATTCTCGCTATCAATTAGAGCTTGCGGTGTCGCTTTCGCGGTTTCAACCACCTCGGCGCGCTTGTTGTACTCCTTTACTTTGAGCGTGAGGTACTCCTTAAACTTATCGTTAATCCTCAGCTTGCTGGCCTCTTCATATTTTTTCGACGCCTCTTTACATTTATCCTCGGCCTTGTTATAGGACGCGATAGCTTCCTTCGCCAGCGTGCGGGCCTCCTCTATTTCCGAGATCTTGGTCCGGAGCATCTGGCCCTTCTTTTCCTCGGCCTCTGTCACAAACTTGTTAGCCTCCTGGACCGCTGCGTTGCCTTCGGTGACAAGCTTGTTTGCTTTCTCAGTCTCATTTCCAATACTGCCGCTGCACGCCAACACGGCCGTCACCAATAGCGACAATGCTATGAACATGCTCGAATGACTGGGGTTCATTTTCATATTCATTTTAGGGGGCCTCCTGTTAATCGATCATCTCGAAGTGTTTGTTTCAGAGTCGTGTAGCTAAGCCAGCGGTACAGATTGCCCGGCTTGGACGTAAGCATTTTCGTAAAGCATCAAGCCCATCGCCGCGAGCGGAGCGCCTGCAACTCCCATCGTCGGTGATAGAACACCAAGCAGTGCGAGCCAGGGTATAAGCCCTCCAGCCAGAGACAGGATCGTTCCCATCCAAAAGTCGTTGCGATAACGTCCGTGCACCATTTCCCAGATCGCCAGCCTGGCATGGGCCGTCGGATGTGTCAGCGACACTTCGCCCCAAATCATTAACACGTGAAGCAAACTGGAAATGGCGAAGAGCCAGGTCAACGGCGAGATAATCGACACCGGCCGGACCGTGTTTAGCTCAAGATATATCGCCAATGGCAGCAACATCGCCGATCCCAGGAGCAAAGCCTGCATGAGCAAGTGCGGCGGCAACAACGGGTTTTGCCACATGTCGCGCGCCTTTGCTTGCGCGAAGAGATAGGCTGTGTAGATCGCCGTGAGAATGGACAGTGGAATTCCGGCGATCGTTAGCCAGCTTTGGAATGACCGGAAGCCCAACCAGCTCGCCAGGAAATGTAAGGCCAGCACCAACGTGTATCCGGCGATGATGAAGGCGCCTTTCACGAGCCAGCTCTTCCACTGCGGTCTCGTGAAGATCAAATAAAAACGTTCAGGATGTTCCAGGTCCCAAATCAACAGCCCGCCGGTGATTGCCAGAAAAACTCCTGAAACGACCGGCGCCGCCCATAACCAAATCGCATTGTTGGCGCTGAGATACCCGAATAACAGGAGCAGGGCGGCGACGAGATAGGCCCCGCTGGCGATGCCTTTGGTCCAGGTGTAAAGACTGACTTTCCAGTCCCAGGGGATTGAGTGGGCGACGTCATACGAAAGCAACGCCGCAGCCGAGCTGTTGTTAAAGGTGGGATTTCCTGAGACTACTTGCGAGGAATTCTCCTGCTGTTCGCTCCACATAAAAAGGCCACCGTCAGGTCGCCGGGCCGCGAGCGGATCCAACGTTGCCTGGTGCGCGCCCTTGTAGAAAAGTTTTGGCAGCGTCTCCTTTTCAGCACGACGAACAGCGACTGGCTCACGATTTACTATTTGTGCCACGTACGACTCCGTGTCGTTCAGATCGCCAATTAGAATCGACTGCGTTGGGCACACAACGACGCAAGCGGGTTCCAGACCGACATCTATGCGATGCGCGCAGAAGTTACATTTCTCGGCAGAGTGATCTTCGGGGTTGATGAAGATCGCATCGTAAGGGCAGGCGGCCATGCACGCCTTGCAGCCAATGCAGATAGATTTGTCGAAATCGACGATGCCGTCAGCGCGCTTAAACATCGCGGTGGTGGGGCAGGCGGTGACGCATGGTGCATGCGCGCATTGATTGCAACGCGTTACCTGATGCGCGCGGCGGGCCTGTGGAAAGATGCCGACGTCGACGTGCTTCACATAGGTACGCGTTACCGAAAGCGGTACCAGATTCTCTGATTTGCACGCAGTGGTGCAGGCGTGGCAGCCAATGCAGCGCGTTTGGTCGATGACCTTGGCCCACTTCACCGCGCGGTTTTGTGGTGCTTCGAGCATGAAAGCTCCAGGTTCCGAGTTTGGCGAGAGCGAACTATATCACGCTACGAACAAAAGAAAACACGTGCGCTTGGCCTAAGCCGGTCAAGTGATTGGCTGGGACTGCGGGCGTCTCGCCCGCAAACGCGACGAAAGGGTTTCAGAAGGAGCCGGAATCTATTTTCGCGCTTCGCGCTCATTTGCAGGCGGGACGCCCGCGGTCCCAACAGATCACTTGACCAGTTATCGTCCAGCTGCTTTAGGTTGACAAATGCACAGGGGCATAAGAAATTAGCTCTGGTTAATTTATCGTTTGCCTGTGATGTCATTCACAGGTGCTCTCGGAGGTTTCTTGATGCGTCTTATTATTTCCTTCCTGGCTATTGCGGTTATGGCCCTGGGAGTCTTGACCGCCTGCAATTCCGCCGAGTGGAGGAATGCCAAAACTTTACCCACGGCTCCGACGAGTGCGCCGCCTCCGGTTGTGGCTGATGGTGCGCGCCGCGTCACCGTTGCCGAGTTAAAAGACTTGTTGGCGAAGGACGAAGCTATCGTTGTTGATGTTCGCAACCAGACGTCCTACGACGCCGGGCACATTAGAGGGGCCAGGCTGATTCCCGAAGCGGAAGTCGTAAATCACGTCGATGAATTTCCGCGAAACAAGTTGATAGTCACCTATTGCTCTTGACCAAGCGAACATACGTCCGCCCGTGCGGTGGTCGAGCTGAAAACGAAGGGAATCGAAAACGCAGGAGCGCTTCTTGGTGGTTTTGCCGCCTGGCAAAATGCTGGACTTCCGGTCGATACCAAAGATAACAAGACTGCCAACCCATAACCGTTAACCCGAGATGCACTGTTCCAACTGCGGATCTTACATAGCGCCGGGCGTGCGCTTTTGCTCCGGTTGCGGTTCACCCGCTAGCGATCCGGAAGCAACTGAGAATTGTGCGCGCGGGCGGCGGGCTTCCCGTGGCCGATGCAGACAACGATCTGGAGCAAGTTGTTTTTACAGTTCGTCCAACCATGATCTTTATCAAGTTGGGCTACGCGCTGGCGGTGATCGGAGCGATTGCTCTCGTCATTCTTCTGGCTCTGATACAGGTCCCTGTCTACATCTCCATACCCCTGGCGCTGATCCTGCTGCTGATTCCGGCCTACTATCATCTCCGGCGCAACATGGTTCGGTATACTTTGACTGATTCAAAAATCGAGATCGACACAGGTTTGATTGCCCGTACCACTCGCAATATCCCACTCAGCAAGATTCAGGATGTCACCGTTTCCGCAAGCATTCCGCAACGTGTGCTCGGGTTTGGCGATTTATTGATCGACAACGCCAGCGAGGTCGGAGGCACGACAGTCCTGCATAACATCAGCAAGCCCCGCCATTACGCCGACCTGCTTTTGCGTGAACTACGACGCAGGAATTAAACTGCTGATTAAGTAGAACGCGTGCCAACTGCCATAAAAGGCGGAACATCCAAACGACTTGGGGTTCTAAAGCGGAGATGCGATTCTTCTGAGGTGATTCCTTTGTTTTCTCATGGTTTCAGAACAATTTGGTGGGCGGCGGCGCTTTCGTTGCTCTTATTCGTCGTCAGTTGCCGGCCAGGATTTGCCGACTGACCCGGCCGCAAAGCTGCTGCCCGATAAGTTGGGAGACTTCAGCGCGGCAGGCACGATCAGGTTACAGAAGAAATCATGGCTGGATACCGCAGCAGTGGGGCGGCTTGCCCTACGTCGGCGGCAGGCCGGACCTATGTTTCGAAAGACGGACAACGCTTTTCCGTGGTCTTGACCACCATGACTTCAGACTCCGCGGCGTATGCGGAACTGACACAAACAAGGAAAGAAGCGGAAAACGCTGGCGGCACCATTAAGACGGAAAACGTGGATGTGGGAACGGCGGGATTTTCCTATTCAGACGGAGCGTCAAATCAATTTCTTGGCTTTCTTCAAAGGTCGCGTATTCGTTGCAGTGCGGAGCGAGCAACAGATCACCCGAGTTGGAGCGCCTAACTAATCTTGCCAGGACCCTGGCAGACAACCTTGATAAAGGCGCTGGTGAAATTCCGGTTCTGGTAAAGCACCTTCCTGGATGGCAGACAGACGCAAGTTTTGTACGCCGTCAACAATGAGACGCTCAAGGAAATGTTCAGCAATCAGGCAGTTCTTGACGTTGTCAGCTTTGAAGGTGGAGCCGAAGCCGCCGCAGCCGAATACGGCCCGCAAAAGTTGGTCGTAATTGAATTCAACACCGCCTCGCTGGCAACAGACAACGATCAGCGCATAAAAGCGAAGCTCCAGGAGCTCGGCACGCAAGGACAGCCGGTGCCTACCGCTTACCGCCGGGTCGGCAACTATTCAGTGTTTGTTTTTGACGCACCGAGCGCGGAAGCCGCGAACCAGTTGATCGATCAGGTGAAGTATCAGCAGGTGGTGCAGTGGCTCGGACAGAACCCATTTTCTTACGAGCAAGCGACGCGGGAGTTTACAGAAACAACCCTGGGTGTTCTAGTTTCTGTTGTACAGACCTCAGGTTTAGCGCTGGTTGGTTGTCTGGCGGTTGGTGGACTCTTTGGTGCCCTTTTGTTTCGTTCGCGGCGGGCCCAGCAACGGTCGCGTGAGGCCTATGCTGATTCTGATGCCATGCTCCGTCTTAATCTGGACGAACTCACTCCGGAAAACGATCCTGCCAGGCTGCTCGGCCGTGGAAACTAGACATTTACAGAACCCAGCGCGGTAGCGCGTCGCGCCGGCATTGCTGGCAAGTCTCCAGCGTGTTTCTGGATCGGTTCCCTACACAAAATCAGAACTGGGAGCGATAGCGACCAGCCGAGTACTCAACTTCCCAGAAGTTGGAGCGCCTGGCGGCACCCTCGTGAGTTGAATCTTCGGCTGGTCGCTATCGCTCCCAGTTCTGATTTTGTGGATCGTTCAGCCAGCCACTATCGCAGTCGGCTCGCATCGGCTGCCCGCGTGGGCATATTTCTGACGGGTTATATGGTCTCATAAAACAAATGCGGGCTGCTGATCTTTCCTGGGAAGCTCCCCCAAGCCCCTTCAGGACGACGATCAGCAGCACCGCAATTAACTGCTCTTCGATTACGTGCGCGCGTTAACTCTGTTCCCCCGAGAGAGCCAACACCCGCCTTTTAATTCGTGAGAGGACGCCTCCCCCAAAGCCTCCACTCACTGCAATCTTGAGCTTGACCCGATTTACTCTTTATACCCTTCTTGTTCGGATTCTCTTTTGGCAACGAGCGTGCCAATTGTTAGAACCGCCGACCTCAAAGGCCCGATCGCGTTTTTTAAAGGAATTCTTAGACCTCCGAGATTTTTGCCCTCGGACAGCCGTCAACGCGCGTACAGGTTCAATACGTCTTGGCAACCGGAGCGAACGATATTCGCTCGCTCATAACGTAGGAGAGACTTTCCGGTCGCACAAAATAGGAACTAGGAGCGATAGAGACTAGCCGATTTACTAGACTTTCCAGACATTAACGCCATTGTACCCAACTCTCTTCAGTTGACTCTTCGGCTCGTCGCTATCGCTCCCAGTTCTGATTTAGTGTAGGGATCGCTCCAGAAATTATGCAGGAGAGTTTGTGCAAACTCTCTGTTCCCACTAAGGCAGGGCCTTGACCAGTTCATCAATTTCTTCGTGCGTGTTGTAAAAATGAGGCGAAATTCGCAGGCGATCACCGCGAGGGGCAGTGACGATATTTCTTTTCCGGAGATGGGCGTACAAATCCATTGAACTCAGACCGGTAGTGTTTCGAATACAAACGATCTGGGATTTTTCCCCGGTGCGTCGTGAGCTTACAACTTCATAAGCGGTGTCTTGCAGTTGTTCGCAAAGATGATCTGTGAGTTTTTCGAGATGCGTCTCGATGGCGCTAACTCCAACCTCGTTCAAAAGCTTCAGACTCGCTTCCAGCCCATGGATCAGGGCCGCCGGGCCGGTCCCGGTTTCCCAGGCAAGGGTTCCTTCGTTCCAGCCCTGCTCATAGTTGCCGTAATCGTCCGGAGTAGGGACGCTGGTCCAACCAACCAGGGTCGGCTGAATACGTTCGCGTGCCCGCGCGGAAAGATAGAGCACTCCCACGCCTTCCGGTGTTAATAACCACTTATGACAAGCTCCGGCTGCAACGTCCACCAGCTCGGCCTCGACGTCGATGGGAATCACGCCGAGGGCCTGGATTACGTCGACTACCAGCAGCGCATCATAAGCGCGAGCGGCACGCCCGATCTGCTCGAGATCGGCGCGAAAGCCTGACGCGTATTGGACCTGGCTGATAGCCACTATTCTGGTCCTGCCGTCCATCAGCCGAATAAGCTCGCCGACATCGACGCGACCCTCGCGCTCCTCACAAACTCGAATCACCACTCCCAGTGCATCTCGAAGGCGCAACCAGGGATAAAGGTTTGAAGGAAACTCATGACGGAAAGTGACCAGGTTGTCGCCCGTCTGCCAGTCCAGCCCATTAGCCACCGTCGAGAGGGCGTCAGAGGTGTTTCGCATGAACGCGACCTGGTTCGGAAGTGAGCCCAGCATTCCCGCAATAAGTTGACGTGCACTTTCTCTGACTGCGAGCCACTTGCGAAAGTTGACCGACCCGTTTTCAGAAACGTCCGCCAGCTGTGACTTGATCGCATCGATTGTGGGGGTGGGTGGCGCGGAGACGGCGGCGTGGTTCAAATAGATAGCGCGCTCTGTTACTGGAAAGAGCGCGCGAATGGAATCGTTCATAGGAGATTGGTGGTTCCGTAAGCGCTGCGTTCAGGGTGCAAAAGCCTTCCCGTAGAATTCCTTGTATAGCCATCCCAGCACGCGCGCTTCCGCGGTGCAGAGCGTTTCAACCCAGCAGTTTATTAAAAAGTCGCGACGCCCGCGCGCGGAGGGGATTTTTTCTGCTTCCTTCACCACCGAGCCGCCGCCGGCCAAATCGAGCCGGTAGGTTTCCGCGGCCGCCTCGTTAGCCTTCGATGCGGAGTCGAGCGCGTTCAGGAGTTGGCTGATCCATGAGTGGAGCGAGCGTTCGGTACTGTTCTCCGCCAGCGCCTGAATGATACCAATCGCGAGACGATCCTGCGCCTGTTTGAAATCAAAAACTACTTCACCCTGGCTGCGGCTGTTTTCCTGTTTCCAATGAAAGACTTCTTCAACGTTTGGGTGCTTTATAACGGCGACCCGTTGGTCAAAATCAAGAAACCACTGAATAATATCAGGTACGGAGTCAAGGTCGATCTTCCCTGCGGCGTCACGCAGGGGAGGCGGACTAAGCGCAGCCTCCGCGCTGGCATTTTTGCTGCCATCACCATTTCCCGAAGTTGATTGCGATTCAGGGCTTCCCATCATTAACCTTATGATTATCCTCGCGCGTGCCGTGCGTGATTCAACTTAAACTCCGGCGTCACTTCTCCCACCACATCGCCACGCCGGTTGCGAACCGGGAAAAAAGCGTAGCGGCCCACGGCCTCCAACGACTCATTCGCGAGTATGCCAAGCTGCGTGAGGGACTCAATCACCACGGTGGGTCGAGCACGATGATCGTCGCCGTCTTCAATCTTGAGCGCGAGCCCCAGGCCGCGCGGCCACTCTTCGCATGGCAAAACCCCCACCGTGTAGACGCCTTCCGCGCCAACCTTCGATACCAGTCGGCCGGGCGCGGCGCGCATGATCTCGGTGTCCAGGCGAGCGGAGCTTCCGCCGATCAACTCCGGATAGGATGTCATTGCCGCAACGATTCGTTTGCATGCGGCTCTGATTTCCTCATCAAACTCTGCCGGTGCGACAACCAGTCGCGCGTACATCAGTGCCATCGCTTTGACTGTAATTCCAAACACAGGAACGCCGCAGCCATCGGTCCCGACTGCAATGTCTTCGATAGCAATCCCGGAGAACTGGGATACTACTTTGCCGATTGCCAGTTGTACCGGATGCGTCGGCTCGTCATAAGTTTCAGTCGGCGCGCCGAGATGTAACGCCAGAGCTAACATGCCGGCGTGCTTGCCTGAGCAGTTGTTCTGCAAAACATTCGGCTGTTCACCTTTTTCACGAAGGCGTTGAGTTTCTTCAAGACTGAATGGCTCATGCACGCCACATTTGAGCGCTTCAGGCTTAAGTCCGATTTTTCGCAGCATGGAAGCCGCAAGTTCGGTGTGAATTGGTTCGCCACTATGCGAAGCACAGGCGAGCGCGATCTCTTTGTCAGTGAAGCCGAAGCGGTCAGCCGCACCCGACGCCACCAACGGAATTGCCTGATGTGGTTTCGCAGAAGAACGTAGATAAGTAACGGTTTCGGGTGCGCCGAGGTGGGCGGCAATGGTGCCATCCGGTTCAACTGCTACGACGTGGCCGCGATGCCGCGATTCTGTGATTCCGCCTCGCGTCACCTTAACCAGCGGTTCAGCCGCTGGAACCTCCAAGTTGTTTTCAGACGGATGCCTGGAAGCCTGCATAGTAATCGGATGGACTCGTCAGAATTGAAAATGAATTGCTCGATTATGGTAACACGGCAGACAGGAACGGGAGGCAGAAGCAGAAAGCAGAAGGCAGAAGGCAGAAAAGAGGGCACTACGAGTATTAAAATTCGTAGTGCCCAATTCGTTTAGCCTACTGCCTACTACCTAACTCCGGGCGGTTCTTCTCGCCCTTCTGGCTCCGTAGCTCAGCACCGTCAGTTTCACTGTGCGCCTTCCAAAACGCATAGCCTCGCCCGTACTTGGCGTCCAGATGTCGATCCGGCGGCCGCGAATTGCACCTCCCGTGTCAGCGACGAGATATTCCCCGCTATAACCGGGATGCTCCAATCGCACACGCGAGCCGAGCGGCAATACTGAAGGGTCTGCAGCGATCAGACCTCTGCTGACCATCCGGCCACTCGCGGTTCGGCCCCGAAGGCTGTAGGCCGTCGCGACGTAATGCGATGCCGCTGCCAGACCGGGTTCCTCGGCTGTATTGCCTGGAGTGCCAGCGGTTGTTCCTGGCGTTGGTTCAAACTTACCCAATGCCTCGACCGGATTCTGTTTGGTTTCTTTTTGTGCCTGTGATTTCGAAAGAGGACTATCTGCTATGGAAGGTGTGGCGGAAAAAACTATCAAACCTGCGAGCAGCGAAGACGCAATTATCGCGCTTCTACCAAAGAATGATTTCATAAGGTCGGGTCTCCTGTCCGATGTAATAGAATTCTCAGCGCTCTGCGCGAGTCCGTTCTTTCCTATGACTCGACCTCCGGCCCAAGGAGTTGAAAACCTGCGTCAGCCGGAGTTGGGGGCTTGCATCCTTGATGCATGCGCGCTGAAAAACTTAAGTTGAGCCTAAAGAAAAAAGCTGGGTATTACTCCCCGCTTGTCGGCAGCGAAACTAGCATACGAGGTAGGGGGTGTCCACTCGCCATGAGGGCAGAAAAGCCTCAAAAACCTCAATATTTTCGGTAACTACTGAAATGCCTGGAGTTAGAAAAAGGTCGGAAATGTGACCGAAACATTTCGGTACATTTTGGTCGTTTTGGAGTGTATTTCTGAACCGGGAAAACGCGTTAAACTTAGGTTTCGAGGAAGTTTTCTATGATTTTGCGGCCATCGGGATGGTCATCATCAAAGAGTTCCGGGTGAAATTGCACACCAAACAAGGGACGGGCATTGTGCTCCATAGCCTGGATGGGACAGGTCTCGTTCCACGCAGTGCGACGGAAGCCTTTGGGCAAAGCCTTCACCTCGTCAAAGTGTGAATGCCAAACCGTTACTTCTTTGGGCAGGTTCTTGAAGAGGCCAGCGCCGTCGGTGGCCACCGGGAAATATCCTCGCTCGCGTTTTGCGCCTGCATATCCCTCGCCGGGTTCCAGCCGGCCCATCAAATCCACAGGCGCGCCGTAAGCCAGGGCGATTTGCTGATGACCCCCACAAACCCCGAGTACAGGCTGCGATGCTTTCTTGATCACCTCGATTACACCGGCCAGTGATTCCGGAGCATACCTATCCCAGGGATGACTCTGGCCACTCAAGACTATGTGCGAAGGACGAAGCGACTTTACGCGTTTGAGAGAAACGGCGTGATAGGGCTCTGTGAGTATCTCCACCCCTTCCTGTATCCGGCTGAGCACGGCGCGGAGTTCGCGAGGACTTGCGCCCTGACCCTCAAGCGTATTGTCGATGAGATAGATCAGCGATGCGCTACTCACCCACCCATGCCCTCCAGCTTCTCCCAACCGCCTGGTTTTGTGCGCAGGCAGTGGAGCTTGCCGTTGAACGCGCCAATGTAAATCCGCCCGCCCACGACAGCAGGAGTGGAATTGATGTTCTCTCCAATCTTTAGCTCACCGAGGGTCTTGCCATCATTGGCAGAGAGCATGTGGATCCAGCCAAACTTATCACCAAACACCAGCCGGCCATCGACCACCGGAGCAGTACCCCAGATCGGCGCCGGCATCAACTGCTGCCAGACGACTTCGCCTTTGTCCGCGGTTAGACAATACATGTAGCCGTTGTTGGAGCCGACATAAATTCGATCCTTGACGACAATGGGGCTGGCCCAGATCCCGCTTCGCTCAACGTAGTTTTTGCTCAAGCCGCCATCGGCCTTGAATTTCCAAACCGGCTCGCCGTTTGACTGACGGAAACAATAGACGTAACCATCCTCGGCTGCGGTGTAAACGAAACCACCCGCCACGGCCGGAGTAGAATCAGAATCGGCGCCGATCCGAGCCTTCCAGACGGTAGTGCCGTCAGTCTGGTTGAGGCAGTAAAGTTCCCCTTGTTCAGTGCCGATGTAGATTCGTCCGTCAACGGCAGTGCAACTGCCCTCCATTGAACCGAGCCATTCGGTTTTGTAAATCAAAGAGCCATCGGCGAGATTGAGGCAATAGAAAAAACCATCTTCGCTGCCGAAGTAAATGCGTCCATCAAGCACGGCTGCAGAACCGTCAACTTCAAAGCCGGTTTCAAAGTCCCAGATCAGGGTGCCATCGCGTGCGCTGAGACAATAGACATGATGATCCAATCCGCTGGCGATGATTCTATCGCCGGCAATTGTCGGCGTCGCTTTGAAACTATCTTTTGCTTTGAACTTCCAAATGACGCTGCCGTCTCGAGCGTCGATGCAGTAGACGTTGCCGTCAGCCGAAGGAAAGTAGACACGATTGCCGTCGACGGCAGGTTGACCTGGCCATGATGTACCACCCCAGGGATCTGGATGCAGCCTGCCGCTGATGAAATCGGTTTCTGCCTCCCAGACAATCTCGAGCGGGCCGTCAGACCAGGGGCCACTGCCATAAAAGTTGCGCTGGGAATTGCCCAGCCAAAAATGAAGACTTGGAGAGACTGGCCTGATGGAGTTCTTTTTTGCCGGGTCCGACTTCAGTCTTTGAGACCACGGTCCCGCCGCAGGCGGCCGGCAACAGGGCCAGCGCGAGGACAAGCAGGGGCAATCGACGAGCGGGACGGCGTCGGTAATACTTCGAGCAATAGTCGGGATCACTCATGGGGGAGTGCTCTTATATGGACTGCGGTGACCTGTCACCGCTTTAGTTCGGCCGCGACTTGTCGCAGCAATCATTGGCTTGAAACTACTTGAAGACTGGGCGTCAAGCCGCCCAGACCAAAGCGGTGACAGGTCACCGCACTCCAAAAGCCAGCCAATCGCCCTCATAAATTACTTCAGCGGTGCCGGTAATAACAACCTCGCCATCGTCTTCGCGCCAATTAATTTTGGCGCGCCCGCCCGGCATCAGCACGTTCACCAGTCTTTCGGTCTTTCCTTTAATCATCGCGGCCACCGCTGCGGCGCAGGAACAAGTACCCGAGGCTTCAGTTTCACCCACGCCGCGTTCCCAGATGCGCAGCTCAATCGTCTTGGCGATCAACGACGCGAACGAAGATGACATTCGTACGCTCGGGAAATTGTTTATGCGTTTCAATCGTCTTGCCGATTCGGCGCCATTCGAGCGCGTCGAAGTCGTCAACGAAAATGCAGCAGTTGGGATTCCCCATCTGCAATGCCGTGACCAGGAACGACTCGCCATCGACATCGAGTTCATAATCGATGACTTTTTCCAACGCCTCCGAGATCGTCATCGGAATCGAATTCGGGTCGAACTTTGGCTGGCCGAGTTCGGAATCAAACAGGTAATGCCCGGCTCCGTTTGCGCGCGAATGCTGTAGAGCTTGATTCCAGCTCGAGTGCTCAAGCGAAGTTCAGGCGCTGACCATAGTTGTTTGTAGTAGAGATAAGCAGCCGCACAACGCGTGCCGTTTCCTGAGAGTGAAGCTTCACTGCTATCAGGGTTGAAAATGCGCACATGAAAGTCGGCGCCCTCTACTTCTGATGGACTTACCACCGCAATGCCGTCGCCGCCGGCGCCGTAATGGCGATTGCAAATGCGGCGCGCGAATTCGCCGAGTTCAGCAGTTGCTGAGATTCCCGCGAGCGCGAGATCTTTCGACTCGATCACAATGTAGTCGTTGCCAAAGCCATGAAACTTGATAAACCGAGGAGGCATCTTATTCAGCTGGCGTCGAGGCCGTCATGAAACGTTTGTTGAAATACTGCGTGAGCGCGGGTTCGACTCCCAGCAAACGCTCGTACACAGTGAGTTGCCCGCGATGATACATCTCATGAGCGATGCCGAAGTTTAGAAAGTCAAACTTCGTTATTTCCTTGCCGTCGAAGCGTTTCATTTTCTGCTGCAAGCCTTCGCCACAGTCACGAATTGCAGCTTCTGCGGGTTCCAGGCTACTGCGGAGGAGCTCGAGCAACGCATTCTTTTCGGTGATCGACGCAACCTCAGGAGCGTATTCCTGGATGTGATCGGCAAAAGACTGTCGCATCAGATCGGTGTTTTCGCGGCAGGCTTCACCAACCAGCAACTTTTGCGTTTGCACAATGTGCTGAAGTAACTCAGCCACACTGCGCGTTTCCGGCGTAGCGCGAAATGAAAACTGCGCTTCAGGAATCTGCGAAGCTTCGTTGATCAGTCCGGTCCTTACTTCGCTCCAACTTTGGACAAGTCGATCGATAGACATGTCAGTCTCCTTTTACACAACGGATTAATAGACAACCATGATTAGCGGTCGAAGTTTAGAGTTCAAGCTTTAGCTTGCTGCTCGGGTAGGAACAGCCTAAAGGCTGAACTCTGAACTGCAGCGCTCCGATTTACCGGCCCGCAAACTAACAGTTCGCGTTACTCCGATTTTCCGGCGAACGATGCCAGCAGAACAGCAATTGGCTCGATGCAAGTGGCCCTCACATCAGCGTCCTGCGGATAGTTATTCACCATTATTGAGAAAGCCAATTCCTCACCGGCGGCATCGCGGACATAACCTGAGAGACTATTCGCCGAACTTAAGGTGCCGGTCTTGGCGCGAAGATTGTTTTCAGCCGGTGTGCCTTTGAAACGAGTTCTTAGCGTGCCGTCAACTCCGGCGATTGGCAAAGCATCCCGAAAGACGGAAGCGTAACGATGGCGGTGCATGTAGGTCAGCAACTGAATTGTCGCCTCCGCCGTGATCATGTCGTTGCGCGAAAGACCTGAGCCGTCACTCAGAACCAGCGACGAAGGGTTGATACCAGCCTCCCGCAAAAATGTTTTAACTACCTCTAGCCCGTCAGACTCACTGGTGCGATCGATGTTCGGCGTATTACCGCAGGCGGCACTACAGTCCCCAGCGTGCGCAAGATGATCTCGGTGTAAAGGTTCTGGCTCGGTTTCAGCGTGTGCGCCGCAATTACGCTAAACGGTACTGACTGCATGCTGGCAATTTCGATCCGCGTCGATCCAGGATTCACTACCGGGGTGTTCAGAGGTTGCACGACGAAGCCGGCCGCCGGGCGAGCATCGATCGTGCGTGTAGTGCCTTTGACAGTCACGCCGTGCTGGCTGAGCGATGCACGCAGCAAATAGGCAAACAAGAGAGCCGGACGAGAGATGCCAATGCCGCCGGTGTAGCCTTTGTCGTCGAGCGCAATCGAGCCGGTGATTTCCAACTGATCGCCGGCCAGCGCCCGGTAGGCATTGAGCTCCCTCTTGGTACCTCGCGCGCCTGTCACCACCCTATTAACGATCTTCAATAGCGGATCAGGCGGGCCGGTTGTTATCAACGCCGGCGCCCCAACTTGAATTCCCGGCTTAACGAAGAGATCGAGCGCATTATCGTTAACTGTCAAGGCACTGACTTCGGCGCCGTAATACCACTGCAGATCTTCCCATTCCCAGCCGCTGCCATATTGTGGTCCGGTGAAATAAGTTTCATCGCCCACCAGATCGCCTTCAACGCTGCTTCACGCCGGCTGCGGCGATGCGTGTGGCGAGATCGTCGATGCCTTTAAGGTAATTGCCGCTATTGAATCGCGCCGCGATTGAAGGATCGCCGCGCCCGTAGATGGTGAGGTCACCCTTGATTACTCCGTTTCCATCCGGTTTCGGCGGGGCGTACACAGACGTAACAAAACGGAAGTCGGGCGACAGACGATCCAAGCCCTGCGGCTACCGTATAGAGCTTCATGTTCGAGGCCGGACGTAAGAGCTTGTTTGCATTTTCCTCGAACAACACCCGGCCCGTTTGCAGGGAAGTAACTTTGACGCCTATCGTCGCCGGCGCAAACTCCGGTTTGCTCAACACTTGAGAAATGCGCGTTTGCAACTCGGTGAGCGTGCGAGTCGTTGCAGCGGTTCTGGTTTGGACAACGTCGGGCGTGGGAGTGGGCGAAGCCTGAGGCGTTTCAGCCGGAAGAATAGTTGGAGCCGGAGTGGGAGTTGGCGTTGCAACCGCAGCCGGCGTTACGCGTCGCTCGCGTTGTGGCTGCTGAGCAACGATCGGTGTGGTCGCCTGGATGAGGGAAAAGAGCAGAAGGAAGGTTACATAGGCCTGTGATCGAAGCTTTTTATACATTAATATTTTTGAGTCCGACGTTCTTTTATGCCTGCATTACTTGCTCTTAGTCCGCGTTAGCGGACGGTTGAAAATAGCCCAGCGATTTATCGCTGGGATCAACATCAGGCGGAGATGAAGTCCGTGAAGCGGACGGCTGAAGAGTAGAAGATTCGAGCGCCATCTTCAGCCGTCCGCTTCACGGACCACAAATCTTTCAGCTAGTCACCCCAGCAGTGAACTGCTGGGCTACTGTCATTCGTCCGCTTCGCGGACTGATAAAGTTATGACCTAACCCGCGGGTGCCTGCTTAACATGCGCGGCACGTACCTGCGCCATCAGCTTTTGAAACTGTTCGTCGTTGCGCATTCCAGACCAGTTTGGATCGCTCTCAAAGCACAGCAGGTTTTCGTTCCCAAGCGCAATGGCGCGCGCCAACCACTCGAATGCCTGAGGTCGCATTCCTTCGAGGGCATAAACTGATGCCACCGAGTAAGCGATATCCGGATCAACTTCCGCGTTTCTAATGACCGAATTGTTCAGTTGCGCGCGCGCCTCCTCATGTTTTCCCTGCGCGCTCAAAAACATTGCCAGAAACGGGCGAATGCCGTGCAGGTTTGGATGGTCGTCAACATTTCTTCTGCATCAACACCGCAGCAGCGTCCGTTTGGCCCGTGTAGTACAAAGCCAACGCTCGAAAAGTTTTCACCAGTGGATTTTCCGGATCGCCTGCCTGATCCAACTGCTTATTAGTCTCTTCAAAGTTTCCCATGTACATGTAGACCAGCGCGCGATTGTAACTGGCTACAACGTGCGCGGCCGGGTCGAGACGCATCAAGCGATCATAACTACGCAGCGCGCGTCCATACTCGCCATCGAGCCGGTGCAACGTTGCTTTGACAAAGTGAACCACCGGTTCGTCAGGAGCTTCTCTTCGGGCGCGTGCAACTTCCTCGCGGGCCTTCTGCTTTTGACCTCGCCAGAGATAAACAAAAACCATAAGCATGCGCGCTTCAACCAGCTTGGGATCAATGGCCAGGGCGCGGTTAAAAGCGACCTCGGCGCGTTCGTAATCTTCCGCGCCGCCGAAGCCTTTGAAAACTCGGTTGACGTAGGAAGCGCCCAGGCCGTCAAGTGCCAGTGCGAAATTAGGATCGAGTTCGATCGCTCTTTGAAAATGTTCGATAGCGGCGTCGCAGTCTTCCTGGGCGATAGTACGGAAAATGAAGCGCGCGAAAAGATCGCGCCCGCGCAGGTACTGTTCGTAAGCGGCGGCGTTTTGTGTAGAAGGCTTGGCGATGCCGTCTTGTTCAGCCGGGCTCAGTTCAAGTCTGAGGCCCTCGACTATTCGCTGCGCGATCTCGTCCTGTACCGCGATGATGTCTTCGGTCGACGTGTCAATGCGGTCGCTCCAAAGTATGTCGCCTGAGCCCACGTCCAGAAGTTGCGCGGTAACACGGAAGCGGCCGCCGGCGTGAATAAAGCCTGCGGTCAGCACGGCGTTGACGCGCAACTCCTGGCCAATCTCACGCGGATCCATCTGTCCGCCCTGGTATTTCGCAATCACGGAAGAGGGCCGCACCACCAGCGAGCGCACGCGTGCCAGTTCCGTAATCACGGCATCAGCAAGCGAAAACTCATAAAAACTTGAAGCCGGATCGTTGCTTAGGTTGCGGAAACAGAGGATGGCCAAACTCTTCTTGTCGGGATCGGCAATGGTCGTAAATGGCGTCTCGTGAATCGTCGGCTTGGTCGGCGTAACTGCGCCGGGAGCGGAAGTCGATTCTGATTTAGACTTGCCCTTGAGCCATCTCATGGCTCGGGAAACTGTACTGCCGCCTGAGAGGTGTCGCGCCGGTTCCGGCGTGACGCTTGTAAAGGCCTGGCCGCTACTCTCGGCAGCTGAAATCTCCTGCAACACGCCGCGCAAGTCGTCGCGCAGGGTTTCCATTTTTTGATAACGATCCCGCGGATCCTTGGCTAAACAGCGATCCAGAATCTGCTGCAAACTTGCCGGGATGGGTTCCTTGCGGAGTTCGGGAACCGGCACAGGCGCGTCGTGAAGCACCGCGTGTCGCACATCGATGGTCGTCTTGCCGCGAAAAGGCCAGGTGCCTGTAAGCATTTCGTAAAGCAACACACCGGTCGAAAAAATGTCGGCGCGTTTATCAACCCGATCGCCGCGCGCTTGTTCCGGTGCCGCGTAAGTGGCCGTTCCATAAGGCACACCCACTTCCGTTAAATCCGTGCGATGAATCGTTGACTTCGAACTGTCGTCCGAGTCGTCCAGCAACTTTGCCAGACCGAAATCCAGTATTTTTACCTGACCGGAAGGCGTGACCATCACATTGCCCGACTTGATGTCTCGATGAATTATTTCGCGCGAATGCGCCGCTGCCAGCGCGTCGGTGACCTGAATGGCTATCAGCAGCGTGCTCTTCAACTCCAGCGGATGTCCGTTCACCAATTGCCGCACGTTGCGTCCTTCAACATATTGCATTGCGATGAAGTGGTGTCCTTCAGCTTCATCAAGATCGAAGATGGTGCAGATGTTGGGATGATCGAGCGAGGAAGCCAGGCGTGCTTCACGTTCAAAACGATGGAGGTTTGCTTCTCTCGCCGTCAGCTCAGCCGGCAAAACTTTTACTACTACGGTGCGCCCCAGCTTTGCGTCGGTAGCTTTGTAGACTGTTCCTTGCCCGCCGACGCCGAGCTTCTCGAGAATCTTGTAATTGCGGAGCGACTTTCCAATCATGGTTCTTTGTAGCGCAAACTGTTAGTTTGCGTTGGTTGGTGGCCTGAACTTGATTTGCAGTCGTCGCAAACTAACAGTTTGCGTTACAAAGACAATTGCAAAACTAACCGGCGCAGGTTACGCAAACGTTGCCAACAATTCATCGTCGCTTGCCGTGGCTGTTCCCACTTTGCCCACCACAATGCCCGCTGCATGATTTGCGAGGTTAGCGGCTTCCAGCATTGTCGCCCCCGCCGCGAGTGCAGCCGCGAGTGTGGCGATTACAGTGTCGCCCGCGCCGGTCACATCATAGACTTCTCGCGCAGCCGTGGCCACGAACACCGGATCGTTTTCACCTTCCAACAACATTATGCCGCGATCTCCGCGCGTAATCAGTACCGCATCGCAACCGAGTCTTTCGCGTATGACTCTGGCTGCCTGATGTAGGCCTTCATCCGAGTCGGCCTCGAGATTAGTCATTCGCAAAGCCTCGTGATGGTTCGGTGTGATTAGAGACGCCGGGCTATAGTGTGAAAAATTTCGAATCTTGGGATCAATGAGCACCGGCAAGCGCGCATAAGCCAAGGGCAGGATTTCGCCGAGAATCTCCGCCGTGACCACGCCTTTGTCGTAATCAGAAACGACAAATGCATCCGCATCCTGAAGCGCCTGGGTTAGCGCGTTGATAATGCCTTTCTCAGTCGCACCATTGACCGGACGCCGCTGCTCACGATCGGCGCGCACCACCAGTTGATTGTGGGCAATGATGCGGGTCTTGGTTGTCGAAGGGCGGTCGGCGTCCACTATCAGGTAATCATTCGGCTGTGACGGGCTGGTCTCCTTTAAACTGGCGCGCAAGCGTTCACCGGCCGAGTCGTTTCCTATAACACCAACCACGCAGCCGTTCGCGCCCAGCGCTACAACGTTGGCGAGCACATTCGCAGCGCCTCCAAGATGGACCGACTCGCGACGAATATCGACGACTGGCACTGGCGCTTCCGGAGAGATCCGTGTGACGTCGCCCCAAACAAACTCATCGAGCATCACATCGCCGAGCACGACGATTTTCCGATCGCGCATTGCGCTGAGTAGTTCGGCGGCGCGTTGTTTGGTTAATTGGGGCATAGTCATTTAATAGCGGGGGCAGGCCCGCCTTCCAACCTGAGAGCTTGCCCCACTACGCTTCCAGCTTTGGCGAATTGAACGGCTTTCAATCAGAAATCAACAAGTCAAATCTGATCAGCTCGCGGTCGGGAAGGCGGGCTTGCCCCGCCATCGGTTTCTCTCAACACTCGTTCAGTCGCAGCGATCACCCGTTCCACCGGTACGCGCTTAATGCATTCCGGTTCGTCAAACTTTTCGCAAAAGTAACCATGACAGGGTTGGCAGTCCATTTCTTCAAGAACGACTTCAGCGGCGGACGATGACAAACTCGGCGTCCAGGGCCGCCAATGGGCCGTATTGGACGAACCAAAAATGACAACAGTCGGAGCTCTGACCGCAGCAGCAATATGTGCGATGCCGCTATCGTTGCCAACGAACACGCGGGCGCGAGCAAGCAGCGCTGTTATTTCCGGCAAACTTAAATCAGTAAAGGCCTCCGCCGGATTCGTTATGTTGGTATTCAACTCATCGATAACAGGCTTTTCGTTCGCCGTTGTTATCGCCACCACTGCGAGACCTTTCTTTCTTAGGTCCGCGGCCAAAAGTCCAAACTTGTCTGCCGCCCACTGCTTGGTTGCAAACGCCGCTGCCGGATGAATCACTGCAAACGGCACGTCGGATAAACCTGCAACCCGAAGGCGTGTCCGCAATGGCAGCTGATGCTTCCGGAGTTACCTTGAGCTGGGTTGACGGTCGATCGCTAACCGGGACGCCTGTCCATCCAAGCAACGCCAGTTGTTGCTCGACAGAATGCGTCTTGTCTCGTCCCCATAGCAATGACGAGGATGGAGACAAGTGGTTATGCAAACGCGCGTATTGATAAGTCTTGTAACCGACGCGATGTTTTGCGCCGGTGGCGCGGGTCAGCAAGGTCGCGGTCGAGCCGCCGTGGAGGTTGTAAACGACGTCGTAGTTGTTGGCGCGCAGTTGACGAGCAACGCGCGCGCGCGCAGAAGTGCTCTTGCGCTCGAGCGTGATCACGTTATCCACATGGGGAAACCCATCGAGCACAGGAGCTACCCAGTCTTCAAGCAAAATGTCGATGCTCGCCCGCGGCAGAAATCTCTTTAATGCGAAAAGGGATGGAGTTGTCAGCACCGTGTCGCCGATGGAACGTAACCGTACGAGAAGAACTCGCTCGACGCTGTCCCAGTTCCAGATCGGCGCGGCTAATGGCTGTGGATCCTGGTCTTCACCGCTCCGGCCTTGTTGCTGCAAGCCGCGCAGCTGCGGAGATGACTCAACGATGTTCTTTAAACTATGCAAAGCCTGTTCAGGTGCGTTCTGGTGTTTCGTTTACTGGCTCATCCTCTATCGTTGCTTCATCAACCAGCATGACCGGGATGTCGTCGCGGATAGGATAAACGCGCCGGCATTTCACGCATTTCAGACCACTGCCATCGGACTTCAATTCAACCTTCGCCTTGCAGGCAGGGCAGGCCAGTATTTCCAATAAATCCTCACTAATTGCCATCGCGTGGACCTCACATTGCGGTTATCCGGGAAAGCAAAGCTTACCATAACGACAGGAGCAGGAGCAGGGGGCAGGGTCAGGTTAGAGGGCCAAGAGAACTAAGAACATTTTCCAGTTGTCATTTGACATTTCTCATCTGTCATTGGAACTCGAGCTTGAGTGGCCAGAGGTTGGCTGACGCTTTCGGTATCGATGAAACAGCTGTTGTGGACAGCAAGTTCTTAAATGACAAATGAACAAATGAAAAATGACAAATGGAAAATCTGATCTTCCAGTTAACATTTCTCATATTCCATCCAAGACCCACTGCCTACCTCCTGCTACTGCCTCCTGATCACCGTCATCCGCATCCCATGCTTCGGTCGCAGCGTGATCACCGGCTTAAGTACTACTGGATGATTCGGCACTAATCGCATCTGCCACTGCTCGGGCAATGGTCGCGATTAGAAGAATTCCTTCCATCCAGGCGAAGCCTTCGCCAATGCAGCGACGCGGTCCGCCGCCAAAAGGAAAATAAGAAAACTGCGGTCGAGATTCGCGCGCCTCGGTAGTCCAACGATCAGGATCGAATTTGAGCGGGTCCGCGAAGTAACGAGGATCGCGGTGCATGACAAACTGGCTCATCAGCACCAGTGATTTCCTGGGCACGACGTACCCGCCAATCTCAAAATCTTCCATCGCGAGCCTGCCGAGGGCCCAGGCCGGCGGATACAGACGCATCGATTCGGCCAAAACCATTTCGGTGTATTTCAGCTTTGCCACGTCATCGAAGTCGGGCAGTCTTCCCGCAAGCACACGATCAATCTCTTCATGCAACCTTGCCTCGGCTTCAGGATTCTGTGACAGCAAATACCAGGTCCAGGTCAACGCATTGGCCGTAGTCTCATGGCCGGCGAGAAAGATCGTCATCAGCTCATCGCGCAACTGCTCGTCAGTCATGCCGCCGCCGTCGACTTCAGTATCCTGGGCCAACAACAACATCGAGAGCAGATCGCCGCGATCTTCGCCGGCGAGTCGACGCTGTTCAATCAGGCGATAGATGATCGCGTCCAGCCTGGCCTTTGCTGTATCGAAGCGTCGCAATTGAGGTAATGGAAGTTTTTGTATTAATTCAAAGAAAGGAATGGTGATGGTGTTGAAGAGATCCATCACTACGGTCATTGCTTCGCCGACTTCCTGCGCGTCGGAAACAACATCCGCGTCGAAGAGCGTTTTGCCCACGATTCCCAGAGTGAGTTGCATCATCTCCGCAGACATGTCGAGCGTATCGCCGTCGCGCCAGCGCGCGCACGTTTGTGATCCATAGGCAGTCATCACGCGGGTGTACGAAGCAATCCGCGAGCGATGAAACGCGGGCTGCGCCAAACGCCGCTGCCGCCGGTGCACTTCATCTTCGCTGGTTAACAATCCTTCTCCCAACAAACGCTTGGCGCGTTGCAGCGCGAGGCCTTTATGAAAGGTGGGGTGATTGGTGACCAGAACGTCCTTGATGTAATCAGGATGATTCAGGAAAAACGCCTCTTGCGGACCAAGTCGAAAGTAGGAAAGGTCGCCAAACTGGGCAGCGAGATTTTGAAAAAAGGGCAGGGGACCTTTGCGGTACGAGAGCAAGCCTGACAACGGAAAAATTTGGCGCGGGCCTGGAGGATAATGCCTGGTCACGCGTTGCTTGCTCCTTGTGCTAACGGTGTGCTAGTGATTTGAAACGAAAATGAAGTATGCGTCAAACCGAAAATTGGGCAAGAACGGCCTGACGTCAATGCGTGATACGCGAACTCTCTCCTGGAACCGCGCGATAATCGTTACGGTCCTCGCGTTTGCAGGCTCGCTGGAGTTTGGCAAGCAGCAGGCCCAGATTCCTCAGGGTGAAATCATTGAAAAAGTCACCTGCATTGCTAACCCAGAGCAGAGCTACGCACTGTTTCTTCCTCCTGGCTATACGTCGCAGAAAAAATGGCCGATTCTCTACGCTTTTGACCCACTTGCTCGCGGGGCAGTTCCGGTAAAACTTTTCCAGGACGCTGCCAAAGAGTTTGGTTTCATACTGGTCGGGTCAAACAATTCAAGAAACGGCATCGACCTAAACGCCATCGTTGAAACGGTATGGTCTGACACCCATCAGAGGTTCGCAATTGATGAGCGACGCGTATACACGACTGGCTTTTCGGGCGGCGCCCGCGTGGCCAGCGCAATTGCCTTAAGTTATCGTGGCGCAGTGGCTGGAGTGATCGCGGCGAGCGGTGGGCCTCGGCCAAATTTCAATCCCTCTTCGGCTAGCCAGTTCGCCTTTTTTGGCACTGCGGGCACGGAGGATTTCAACTTTCCGGAGATGCAGCAACTTAAGCGAAGACTGGACCAGCTAGGCGTAACGAACCGCCTGGTTGTTTTTGAGGGAGGTCACGAATGGCCTCCAGCTGAAATTTGTGGCGAAGCGATAAGCTGGATGGAAGTGCAGGCGATGAAGTCAGGCATGCGAGCCAAAGATAATGAGTTAATCGACAGATTGCTTGCCGCGAAAAGCAAGACAGCACGCGACTACGAGACCTCAAAACAATCGTATGAAGCTTACCTGGAGTATGAAGCCCTGGTAACAGAGTTCAAAGGATTGTGCGACGTGAGTGAATTTACAGCAGCTGCTGAGCTGTTGCGGAACTCGAAAGAAGTTAAAGCGGCAATCAAAAGTGAAAAAACGGAAGAGGACGACCAGGCCAGCCTCTCAGAAAGACTGCGAACTCTTATAGCCAGGCTGCAAGACGACTCGATCTATGAAGAGACATTGAACGAGCTAAAACGTAATTTTTCTGATTTGACGAAAAAATCGGAAGGTAGCAAAAGTACTGGCTGAACGTCGCGTAGCACAGCGGGTGTTGCAATCGCTATTGATACAAATCTATGAAGAGGCTTTCGCGCTGAAGCAAAAAAAGAACTATGCGTCGATTCCGGCGAAATTCGAATTAGCAGTGCTGATCAAACCAAAAGATCCGCGGCTCTTTTATGAACTGGCCGCCGCCTATGCCCGCATTGGCAGCAAGGGCCGCGCGACAACTGCACTGGGCCAGGCGATAGAGCGAGGGTTTTCCGACCTGGCGCGAATTGAACAGAACGAAGACTTTGCGAGCCTGCGAAACGACGCAGATTTTAAGAAAGTCATTGCCAGTCTCAAGAAAACTTGATTGGCATAGACTTCGAGTTTGGTCGTGTGCCTAACTTGAAATTCCCTCTGCACCCTCCGTGTTCTCTCGGGCTCGGTGGTGAATAGACGTAAATCAAACACTCACCACAGAGGCACAGAGCGCACAGAGGAGGCACAGAGGCGGAAAAGGAACACTACCGTATTCAGTCGCCTGAAAACAGACAATGTCACTCGAATTCGCCGTTCAATATCCCTGCACGCTGCGCGCACGCTATACGGAAAAACATTTGCGCGAGTGGGGCCGTCTCAGCAACCTTCACGCGCAACTTACCACCGGTGATACCGGCGCGCCTTCACAGGAAAAACTCGAGTGGGTGGAAAACGCCCGAGATGAAATTGAGAGAATGCAGGTTGAGACTGTGGTCTGTTTGACTTGCCCCGCATGTTTGCCTGACGGCACCGACAGCAGCGCCGGCGAAGGTGAAGCGGTCGGATGTCTGGGCCGGATTACTTATCCAATTGAAGCACAGTTTGAGAAGTTCCTTGCCGACCGCGTTCAACTAGCACTCGACACGATGGACGACGAAGATCAACCCCGTCTCCTGCGTATACTCGTCGATGCCGAGTCGCCCTTTGACGGCGAGGCGACGAAGGAACTACGACGCGTCACCACTCCCGAAGGCTTACGGTTCTTTGAACTGCGCGTGCCAATTCGCTTGTCGCGGGATGCCGCGCAACTGACGACTGACAATGTCTTTGATGTCCTGGCCGGATTTCGCTCAGAGGATTCCGAGCAGACGACTTATGTTCGTGAGCTGCCATTTCAGGCTACCGCCGACTACTACGACTTTCTCGACCTCATGTTGCGCAACGATTTAAGCCAGTCGGAGATTGAGCGTCTCACCTCGCGAGGAAAAAACTATTCGCAATTTCTTCGACTGCTGGCGGCAATCGAACGTGCGGAAGCCTTGTCCACGCGAGTGCTGCTCGATTAGGTTGTACTGATGTAACGCAAACTGTTAGTTTGCGGTTTCCCGACACTGCTTAGGCCAACCGGCGCAAACTAACAGTTTGCGTTACAAGAATACCCCTAGTTAACACAGATTTAACGCCACGTTCACCTGGGCTTAAGACTAAAGTTTCATTCTTCAAGGTCTCAATGCCATTTCTTCAGGCCACTTCGTTACAAAAAGGACGATGAATTATGTTGAAGCCAATCAGGCCGCATACCAGCCGCCATTACCTGTGGAGCATCATGCTGTTCACTTCGCTTTTTTCTCTCACCGTTGCCGGCGTTAAAGCCCAGAGCGTAGCCCAATCGAATTCCGCTGAAGGCCACAGCCTGCTACGCGAGGCTAGCGAGACAGCGAGCAGGGCGTTGGATACTGAAGCCAACGTGAAGAAGCCGGCGACCACCGAAGAAAAATTGGACGCCCTGGCGCATCTGCTGGAACAACAGAATGAGCGTTTGAACCAAATGCAGCAAACCATAAGCGAGCAACAGGAAACGATTCGCTTGCTGCTTGGCAGGGCGAATGGCCAACCAGAGTTAACTGCTGCAACTATGAATTCAACTACGGCTATTGCCGGCGAAACCCAAAATACTTCGCAACCTCCTTCGGTTGAAGATCGTTTGAAGAAGGTTGAGACCCGCGTATCGGAAATTGGCGCCATCAAATTCAGCGGCGACATCCGACTGCGATCAGAATCGATCTTCGGACAGCAAAACATTCTCGCCAACGGCGACAATCCGGCGCTGCTTGGCAATGAATTGAGTCCTCGTCACCGTATGCGGCTGCGCGCGCGATTGCAGATGCGTGGCAGCATTACTGACGAGTTTGACTGGGGATTGCGCTTCGCGACCGGAAGTTTCGCTGACAATATTTCGACTAACCAAACGCTCACGGATTTCTTCAATCGCAAGCCTTTTGGACTCGATCAGGCTTTCATCACCTATAAGCCGAAACGCCTTGCCGGCCTGCGTCTTCAAGGAGGAAGGTTCGAACCGCCCTGGACGTTTACCGAAATGACAATCGACAACGACTTGATGGTGGACGGCTTTAACGAGTCGTACACGCGCGCCTTCAAGAAGTCGAGCTTAAAGGAACTGACCTTTGTCGCCTGGCAATTACCGATGCTCGAACGAAACTCCGCGTTCGTTCGCAACGCGAATGGCACGGTTAACATTGATCAGTCGCGCCGCGGTGGCCGTGACCTTGCGCTCTATGGCGGTCAGGTTCGAGCGCGCTTCGAGCCCAGTTCGAATGTCGCGCTCAGTCTTTCAGTGTCAGATCTCTTCTTTTCAGGGACGCAGTTCATTTCACCGGTCCAGGTGTTCGGCAGCCAGTTGCTGCTTCCTGTCACGTTTACGATTCCCGCTGCGGGTGCGACACCGGCGCAAACAATCACTACTCAGGTCATGATCTCGCGCGATTTGCTGGTTGCCGGCAACGCGGGACTCGGGCTTACCAACGCCAGCAATAACGCGACAAACCGCGATGGTCGACTGGCCTCAGGCTACAACCTCGTTGACATGCTCGCGCGCCTGGACTTGAAACACAGCAAGCGCTGGCCAGTTACCCTGTTGATGAATTTTGTTGCCAATACGCAGGCGCACGACGTAGTAACGGCCGGACCTGGTGGCGCTGATCTGCTCCTTCCGAACAATGAAAATAAAGGTTTCTGGGGTGAAATTCAGGTTGGCCAGGCGAAAGCGCGCGGCGACACTCAGTTTGGCTATACCTTCCTGCGCGTTGAAAAAGATGCTGTGCTGACACCTTTCAATTTCTCTGACATAACTCAGCAGTCGGACATGCGCGTCCATCGCTTCCTGTTCGGCTATACCGTCGATCCGCGGGTGACTCTTAATGTGATCGGGATCGTAACTGAACGTCTCAACGGACTACTGGGTCCATTTGCTGCCACGCCGCCGGGATCGTTGAATCGTTCGACGTTCCGCTTGCAATTCGACACCGTGCTGAAGTTTTGATCGCTGGGCGATTTGAAGCAGAAGGCGGAAGGCAAAAGGCAGAAAGCAAAAGGTAAAGAAGGACGTGACGAGTAATGAACTTCGTAGTGCCCTTTTCGTTCAGCTACTGCCTACTGCTGATTTCTTCGTAGAAACCTGAACCCCACATTGTGTTAGTCTTGTCGCCCAAGTGGTGACTCAGGTCGACAAGCGGGCCAGCAGAATACGCAACCGCGCACGCAAGGTGCGTACGCGCGTGCGCGATACTCGCCGCGAAATCGAACGCATTGCCAAGACCCCGACACTCGGCGGTCTATTCCTTTCCTTTCTAAAAATCGGCACAGTCGGCTTCGGCGGTGGACTGGCTGTTATTGCGCAAATCAGAACGCTTGCCGTGCAGCAGCGCCGCTGGCTTTCGGAGCAGGATTTTGCGTCCGGCTTCGCCCTCGCACAAACGTTGCCTGGTACAGCCGCAGGCAATGTTGCCACCTACGTTGGACTCAGAATTCGCGGTTGGCGCGGTGCCACAGTATCGATCGCAGGATTTATCTTGCCTTCCATGTTGATGATGATCGTGCTGGCAATCCTGTACCGGCACTTGCGATACCTGCCCGATACCGATCGTCTCTTTCACGGCCTGAACGCAGCTGTAGTCGCTCTAATAATCGTGACGGCGTGGCGCGTCGGCCGCAACACGCTGGTAAAGCCCTGGCAGTGGCTGCTCGCTGTTTTCGCTTGCATCGTGGTCGCGTTTTTCAGCGCCACGGTAATCGAAGTAGTGCTGGCCGCTGGTCTCATCGGCATCTTTATCGATTCATATGCCGAGAAACAACTGCGTAAGCTGGGACAACTTCGCGGCGTCGCGTCTCGTCGGAAACGGATTTCGGCACGCGTTACTCTGGAAAGAAGGCGACGTCGATTTCGCGCGACGCATTTCGTTGGTGGTTACCTAACACGCGCAATGGCTGAGGAACGAGTAAGACTGGTGGCGTTGTCGGATCAAGAGAAAAATACAGAAGGGGAAAGTCAAACTGCTGAAAAAACTCCGGATCCTGATCGACCCGCTCCAGAGTCGACTGGGAAGAAATATCGATCGCTGGCTTTGTTTGGCGTATCGATGCCGATTCTTACCAAGTTTGCTTTGCTGCTGACGCTTTCAACTCTTTTCTTGCGTATCGGCACGGTCACATTTGGCGGCGGCTTCGTAATGATCCCCTTGATCGAGGCCGAAGTGGTCGACTCGCATCATTGGCTAACTCATCAGGAGTTCGTTGATGCAACTGCACTCGGCCAGGTGACGCCGGGGCCCGTACTGATCACGGCGACTTTCATCGGCTACCGCGTAGCCGGAACACTCGGCGCGCTGGTAGCGACCATCAGCATTTTTTTGCCGTCGTTCCTCATGACGGTGGTGGCCGGGTCCTCGCTCGCGCGTTTTCATACGAACAAGATCGTGCAATCGTTTTTGAAAGGAGTCACGCCCGCCGTGGTTGGGCTGCTGGTCGCTGCGGGCATTAGTATCGGGCGCGCAGGTATTCACAGCTGGGTGGGCATGTTAATCGCATTGATAGCCGGCGTGGTTTTGGTACGCTATAGGCCTAATGCCATTTGGGTAATTCTGGGCGCCGGTTTGGTTCGTTTCCTACTTGGGTTTTTCGTGGCTTAGATTAATAGAGACAGCAACCGCCAAGACGCCGAGGTCGCCATGCAACGAAAGAACAATTCGGTTCAATGCTTTGGCGTTCTTGGCGTCCGGCGGTTGAAGGCTCTTGCGAGTGTCGCTGAGCCTACCAAACCTGACAGCGCTTCTCAGCCGGACGCACCATCGCATCACCCGCGTTGCAGTGAAACGCTTCGCAAACTGCGGCATATTTGAGAGAGGCCCATTGACGCGGAAACGACCAAGCGGGTGCGGATCGGTAAGAATCTGCTGCCGCATCGCTTCCGGAGTTTGTTTTCTGCCCCACACCTGCGCCCAGCCAAGGAAGAAACGCTGTTCGGGTGTGAAGCCATCGATGTCCGCGGGGCGTGGTTTTCCCTGCAGGGCTTTCTGGAAAGCGAGCCACGCGATCTTCAAGCCACCAAGATCGCCGATGGATTCACCGAGCACCAATTTCCCATTCTGGTTCAGGCTGATTTCTTCTACGCGAAAGTTAGAGAACTGCTGCTCAACGCAGGTGGCACGCTCCATGTAATTCTTCGCGTCGGCTTCCGTCCACCAATCTTTCAGGTTGCCCTGCAGATCAAACTTGCGACCCTGATCGTCGAATCCATGTGACATCTCATGACCAATGACGGCGCCGATCGCTCCGTAGTTAAGTGCGTCATCGGCGGTTAAGTCGAAGTAAGGTGGTTGCAAAATCCCAGCCGGGAAAACTATTTCGTTCATTACCGAATTGTTGTAGGCGTTAACGGTAGGAGGCGTCATGGCCCACTCCGTGCGATCAACCGGCCGTCCCAACTTCGAGAGGTTTCGCTGCCGCCCAAACTCGCTCGCGCGATGCAGGTTCTCGATGTAGGAAGCGCGCTCAATCTTTAAAGTTGAATAGTCGCGCCATTTGTCCGGGTAACCGATCTTTATCGCGAATGCGTTTAGTTTCGCGATGGCGGCTTGTCGTGTCGGCTCGCTCATCCAATCGAGGGTCGGGATATCCTCGCGCAGAGCAACAATCAGATTGTTCACCAGTTCCTTCATGCGTGCTTTGGCTTCGGGCGGGAAAGCTTTCTTCACGTAGACTTCGCCCAGCGCTTCGCCAAGATTCTGATCGGCGGCAACCACGCAGCGGCGCCAGCGCGGCTGATTCTCCTTAGTTCCGTTCAGCGTCTTACTGTAAAAATCAAAATTCTCGTTTACGAAAGGCGTCGAAAGTGCCTCTGCGGAATCGTGAACCAGATGCCAGCGCAGATAGGTTTTCCAATCGTCGATGGGGACACTGACGACCATCTGGTCGACCTTCTTGAAAAAATCAGGGTGGGCGACGTTGATTTCAGTGAACTTTGGTGCCCCCAGCCTGGTGGTATAGGTCACCCAGTCGAAGTTTTCCATCACCGTTTTCAAGTCTGCTGCGGGCATCTTGTGATACTGCTTCGAAGCATCGCGGCGCGCCACCCGATCCAATGAAACTTGCGCGAGCTCCGTTTCAATTTTCATCACCGTTTGTGCTTCAGCGGCAGCTTTGTCAGCATCGTCACCCAATAGCTTAAACATGTTCGTTACATGCCTTACGTAAGCATCGCGTGTGCTTTTGGATTTTTCGTCGTCCTTGAGATAAAAATCCCTGTCCGGAAGGCTCAGGCCACCCTGTCCGGTAATGACGATAATGGTGTCGCTTTTTTTCAGGTCCTGGCCGGCGCCGAAATTAAAAATCGAAGGGACGCCCATGCGGTGAAGGTGAGCGAGCATTTCGGGAAGTTCGCGCGAACTCTTAAGGCTATTGATGGCGGCAATTTCCTTCCGGAGCGGTGTAGCACCTGCCGCTTCGATCTTTGCTTCGTCCATGCAGCTCGCATAAAACGCGCCGATCTTTTGTTCATTGCTGCCCGGTGCCGCGGCGGTATTCTTTGCGGCATCCTCGAGGATCTGGTGCAGCGTGGCTATATTCTTTTCACGCAGCGGACTGGTGATGCCCCAGGTCGAAAACGCGGGCGGGATTTCAGTTTTTGCAATCCAACCGCCGTTAGCGTACTGGTAAAAATCGTCGCACGCTTTGCATGATGTGGTACACATGTTGGCCGGATCGAAGCCGCGCGGCGCTGTTTGCGCGAAGGCCGCGAGCCCGAACGACACCGCGACGACCAGTGCAATAAAAGGGCGCACATTGAGATGACGCATACAGATACTCCTTAAGCGAAGTTTGATTGGATTTAGTATGACTATGAATAAAATGATACCAGACCTGCGAATGCGGTACTAAATGCGCACGTTCAGCCCAAGGGTTTCGGGTCACGGCCAAATGAGGCTATTCTTACGCGCGACGTTTCTCCCATGGCAAACTACCTTGATCTAACAAAATGGAACCGCAGGGATGTGTTTGAGTTCTTCCTCGCGTTCGATAAACCTTACTTCAATATCTGTACTCACCTTGACATCACACCGCTACTGGCCACGCTCAGGGATCTGCGGAGTAAGTGTGTCGCTGGCCTATCATTACTTCGCGCTTCGAGCTGCAAACGAGATCGAACCGTTTCGTTATCGACTTAAAGACGGCCAGGTTGTTGTTTACGACGTGATCCACGGCGGTACCACCGTGCTGCTCCCGAACGAAATCTTTACGCTCGTATATTTTGAATATGACGCGAGCTTCGAGAAGTTCATAGCCGGGGCTGACGCGGCGGTGAAGGAAGCGGTTTCAGGAGACGGCGCTTTCAGGCCCGATCCGAGGGACGATATGATTCACTTCACAACCTTGCCGTGGATTTCCTTCACGAGCTTTTCTCATGCGCGGAATTGGGGACGCGAGGATTCGGTGCCGAAGATAGCTTTCGGAAAATTCATGAAAGCGAATGGACGCACGCTGCTGCCATTCTCGGTGGAGGTTCATCATGCGTTGATGGACGGTTTGCACGTCGGTCGATACATAGCGCGATTGGAAGAAGCACTGCGAGAGCCGGAAACATTCTTATCCGAAAAATAGTTGCCGCTGCACAACAAAATGAATGGCATTGGTTAACAATTGGAACCCGATATGCGTCTGCTGTTGCCGGAAAACTAATCATTGACATGTTTGAGAAGCGTTAACTAAGATGATGCACCTCGCTAGTTGTCTCCACGAGTTCTAAATACACGATCTGATACAAATCAGATCAAAACTACAGGAGAAGATCATGCGCAACCCCTTGCTTTGTTCCTTTGCCCAATGGGCCAAAGGAGTAAGTATTTGTCTGTTCGTCCCCTTCTTGTTTGCCGCGACCGTGGCAGCTCAAACACAAATTACGACCGGCGCTATTCAAGGCACTGTGCAGGACGCAAACGGAGCGGCCGTTGCCGGCGCGGAAGTCGAAGTCAAGAATGCCGATACCAACTTCAGCAGGACCACGACAACTGATGAAGAGGGAAGATTTGTGGCGCTGCAATTACCACCAGGCAGATATACCGTGACCGTCACCAAGACGGGCTTCGCGACGCTGGTGGTCGAAAAGGCGGACCTCACTGTGGGTCAGGCGATGAACCTTCCGCTATCGATGAAAGTCTCTTCTCTGCAAGAGACGGTTACAATTACGGCAACTCCAACCGTCGACACCGTCAAAACAGAATCGAGCACAACGCTTAACGAGATAACTGTAAACACCACCCCAATCCTGGGAAGAAAATTTGAAGATCTGTTAACGCTGACTCCCGGCGTGAGTGTGGTCCAGGGACCGGATGGAGACGAGATCACTTTCGCCGGCCAGCGTGGCGTGTTCAATAACGTTAGTCTTGATGGCGGCGATTACAACAATGGCTTTTTCGGCGAACAACTGGGAGGCCAGCGCGCGGCCATCGATATCCCGCTGGAAGCGGTAAAAGAATTCCAGGTTGTGGCCACCGGAGCCAGTGCCGAATTCGGCCGCACGGCCGGCGGTATTATCAACGTGATTACCAAGTCGGGGACCAACCAGGTGCATGGCAGTTTGTTTCACTTTCAGCGTCTCGAAGCGCTCACCGCAAATACGTCAGACGGCAAACCGCTCAAGGATTTTCGTCGCGAGCAATTTGGCGGCACGATTGGCGGACCGATCCAAAAGGACAAAGCGTTTTTCTTCTTTGCGTTTGAGGGAATTCGCGAGAAGCTGACGCGCGCAAACCTGAGCGAGCCGATCGGCACACCCTGCGCGCGTCACAGCTCCGCTTATTACTAACCCCGCCCATGAAACCTTGATTAATACCAGCTCCGATTGTCAGCGTCTGGCGCTGATCAACTTTATTCAGGCGACTCGTGGTCAGAATGAAGGTCTACCCGTTTCGCATCCAATCAGAAACTATGCCTTGTTGGGCAAGACTGACTTTAATCTCAACCGTGCGCACCAACTGGCAATCTCCTACAACTTCGACTACTCAAAGAACACTAATCAAACGTTTGACGTTGCCACCTATGGCACTTCAGCGAACGGCATCGAAGGTCCGTCGAAGATTAATAATCTCAACGTCAATCTCTTCTCGACTGTTTCGGCCACAAAACTGAATGAGGCCCACTTCTCTTACACGCGAGAACTGCGGCCGCGTTCTACGATACCGTCGAATATTCCAGCGGATACGGGCGCTGGCGGCGGCTTCAATCCCAACGAACTTTCATTTCGTTTCGGCAATCCGTTTTTCCTGCAACCGAACGTTGACGAATTGATCTGGCGCACGCGATGTCAAGGATAACTTCTCGATTATTTCCGGTAACCACACATCAAAATAGGTGGCGAGTGGATACACACGCTTAACGACCAGGTGTTTCGTGGCTTCTTCACTGGCCGGTATCTTTTCAACACGGTCTGCCGGCTTCCTGCGTTATGCATCGCCCGCAGCTCCCGGTCCAGGCTTTGGCCCAAATGCCGGGCAATGTCACGACGGAACCTGGACCGACCTGACCGCGCCATCTTGCACCGGCGCCGGCACGCCGCTGCTGCTGTTCCTGCAAGGCGCGGGACCGAGTGGGCCAGCCACTGACGCGGCCGGCGCATCCACCATTAAAAACGAGGACTCTCGCTCTTTCGCCAGGACAAATGGCAGGCGAGACCAAATCTGTACGCTAAGCTAGGTCTGCGTTGGGAAGCACAAATCTTTCCCGAAGTAACCGTGCCCCGTCCGCAGACCGCTTACGGATTCACGCTGAGCGATCCGCGATTCCCGTCTGACGGCACGCTGCACAGTCCGAAGAAAGAGTTCCAACCGCGAGTTGGCTTTGCCTGGGACGCTTCCAAAAAAGGTAAATCGGTCCTGCGAGGGAGCTACGGAATTTACTATGCGCGACAGAACATGCTGTCACAGGTAGGTTCGATTACCGACCAATGGCGTGCAACAACAAACGATCGCAGGCGGCTTATTTGCAAACCCGACAGTGCGCCGACCTGGCCGGGCCTGGTGACACCGGCGGCCAGTTCACGCTGCGGATCGAATCCATTCCCCTGCTTTAGCGGCGTCCGCGTCTTCAGCAAAGACTACGCTAACCCGCGCATCTACACGGCGAATGTACAATTCGAACAGCAAATCGCCAACGATCTTTCGCTGTATTTCGATTTCACACATTCGCAGGGTGTCCATCTGACTCGTTTTCTGAATCTTGGTCGCACCGGCATCTTCGCGCCGAATCTCGGTGACGTCTTCGTTACCGTCCGCGCTCGGCAAGTCTCTCTACAACGGCTTTACAGTGGGCATGCGGAAGCGTTTGACCAAGGGTTATCAGTTTGAATGGAACTACGTGCTTTCGAAAGACAAGGATGACGATTCGAACGAACGCGACCCATTCACTGATCGTTCTTTCAACATGAACAACTTGCAGGCTGACTATGCCCTGTCTGATCGCGACATCCGGCACAAGTTTAACTTCATTACCTTTGCCGAATTGCCCGGTGGGTTGGAAGGAAACTTCCGCGTGCAGGCTCGCTCAGCACAACCCATTACTCCGGAGGTAAGAACTGCGACTAACCGGAATTCACTTCGTAAGGACAACGCCTACTTTTCATTTGATTGGCGTTTGCAGCGTCCGTTCAAGTTTGGCGAACGCTACGCGCTGATCCCGATCGTCGAGATGTTCAATACCTTCAACAGCAAGAACAATATTAACCCGCTAACTACGGCGGCGCTGTTCAACTTCGACGGCTTCCTGCGCCAGGGCGTGGGTGATCCGAGGCAATTGCAGTTGGCGGTGAAGTTTACGTTCTGAGAAGTTTGACCGTCCTTCAAGGGGTTCAGAGTTCAAACTTTAGTTTGTCTTCCATTGGCGGAAAGCAAGCTAAAGCTTGAACTCTGAACTTCTTGAGTTTTGAGCAGCTTGAATTTTGGACCGCGAAGTCGGTTAGAGTGCTGTGAGGTGTGTGCTGATCAATCGCGCACTGTCGGCCGGTGATTGATTGGTTGTGTCCAGCGATAAATGGTTCGGAAGTCTGGGAAACTGAAAAGCGCCCGAGTCCTTCAGCGATCGATACTGCGCAACTGAAGCCAGCTTGCCAAACTCCCTGCGCGACGCGTCTTCAAGACGAGCTTCGAGTTCTCCTTCGGCACAAGTTAACTCCACGAACACAACTTCGCCCCCCGCCCCTTCGACGACTTCGATCGTGTCCTGAACAAAACTTTCGCGAACTGTCCGTTCCGGATTGAAGGTAAAGACGAGGGAGACGTTGTTTCGCGCAGCTTCAGCAAACGCTGCCAGCCAAATCTGCTCACGCAAATGAACGAAGGGTTCACTGCCGAAAGGGAAGAGTGAACTCACTAGATCGACCGTAAGATGATTATGAAACAGACGAAAACCCGTGAGTGCCGCGAGCTCGCGCGCGACCGTCAGCTTTCCCACTGCCGGCGCTCCATGAAGAAAGACAAGTTTCATCTCAGCCAAACCTCAAACAGATTCGATCCAGTTGTTGAAAATAATATAGGAAGTGGATCGAATGTAAAGAGCATCGTAAATCCCTCGGATGTCCTAAGTTCAAAGTAGAAGCTGAACCGCCCTCCAACACTTAATGAATATTTAACTCTGCCGTAACCACGAATTAGGACTCCGGATCTACAGTCATGAACCAGATACTTGTTACCGGCAGATCGCGCTAGCGACACGAAGGCATTCGTGGATCGACTCTTCCAGGTAGTTGTGCGGATCAAGGGGGCTCGCGCAGCCGCGAAAGACTGGAAGTGTGGATCAAGTCTGGTATTGAGTATTCCCGCCAATAAAAACACAACGGCTTTTCCGATCGCCCGTTGCTGTTTGCTGCTGAAACGACCGGGGCCCTGGTGGTACCGACCCCCACCAGGGCTTTTTTTTTGCCTCCTTTCCCTCTATCTGGTATCAGTGACCGTGATCATGAAGACGCTTCTCCTCTTGAGACACGCCAGGGCAGAGAACGCCGCGCCCGAATTGTCGGATAGCAATCGTGCCTTGAATGAACGGGGAAAAAAGAAGCGGAGGCAATCGGAACCTTCATCAAGAAACAAAACTCAACGGTTGAGGTGGTCTTATGTTCGCCAGCCCTGCGAGCGCGGGAGACAGCGGAACTAGTTCTTGCGGCAGCGGAGGTAGCCGCGAACGTGCGTTATGACAAACGTATCTACGAGGCCGCTCCGCGTCAACTTCTGGAAGTGATTTCGGAAGTCGAAGCGGCAAAGAACGATGTGCTGCTGGTCGGGCATAATCCGGGAATCGAGGAATTGCTCAGCGCGTTAACGGGTAAGGGAGAGCCAATGGCCCCAGGCACGCTTGCGAAAGTTGACTGCAATTTTGACGAGTGGAGCAGAGTTAGTGAAGACAGAGGGAACCTGGATTGGATCGTCAGGCCTACTGAGCTTTCCGCCGGCTGATTTGCAGGTGCGAGCTTCAGCGTTCGCTTATAAACTCACCCGCCGCCACACGCTTCTGGCTGCGCAGTCTCACCGCCAACATTTTGTAAAAGCACCGCAGACACATTCCATACGAGTCGTCGCTCGCGTTTTCTCTAATCTTCACTCCGCAGGTAATACAAATCACTTTGAAACCGGGATCTGTCCGCGGCGTTTGTTTAGCCATCTCTTCTGGCCCTCCAAATTAGTTGTTCAAGGAAACTGTTGCGCCCAGCGTGTTACGAACAGGTAGCCGTGCCGTTAAATAAAATTTAAGACTGCGCGAGCCATCAATATGCCGCTTATTTCACCGACGTTCAGACCGCGTTCAGAGCGTGTTGTCCTTGTGGAAAAAGCTCTATTCACCTCGTTAACATTTTGGTAACATCGCCGCACTCGCGTCTTCCCCAAAGACGCGCACTGTGAAGCAGCAGAGTCTAAATAGCCTGAACCGACGCCTCCACAAAAGTTCGCCGGTCCAATCTGGCTGAAGCTACGGTGCTACCCAGACCACGCGGAATACGTTTCTCACCAATCACTCGAGCAGTAGGGCTCGCCGGTATTCTTCTGCTTCTTCTGCCAAGCGACTTACGAGCCGAACAAAATCGCAACCACGTGGTCTGTCGTGAAGAACTTTCGCCGCAGCGCCGCGAACAGTTGGCCGCAAAGCTGCGCCACATCACCGGGCTGCCGGATTTGAAGTTTGACGATAATGGAATTCTACGATCGGTAGGCAGCAGGACTCCGCTTGCAGGATCTGAGCACGCTAGAGCACTACTCGCTAATGCAATCAACGCCCGCAATGTGGTAGTGGTTGAAGACGCAAGCAACAGTTCGGAGGTGGCGTTTTGTCGCGTTATTCCAGGCAGGTGGAAACAGCGTGCCACAGCCATGCCGCCGGTATTCGTCATCCAGATTGATTTCGCTGATTTTGACCAGGTAGTCGGAGATGAGCGGGCGCTCGCTGCCTTCAATGTTGGTTGGGGATTCCTTGCATGAACTCGATCACGTGGTTAATGAAAGTGCTGATGCGGCGTCGCTCGGCCAATCCGGTGCATGCGAAGCGCATATCAATCAAATGCGTCGCGAATGTAACCTTCCGGAGCGAGCAGACTACTTTTCGACTTTGCTACCAATCGACGACGGAATGTTTCGAACTCGCCTCGTTCGGATCGCGTTTGAGCAAACCCTAACTGCCGCTAACAAAAAGAAACGCTATTGGCTTCTTTGGGATGCCAATGTGGTCGGTGGTCAGGAACAGACTGCCATTGCCGCGTTGAGATAACCCTTCAGTACCTGTTACCTCAAAACAAATCCTCTTCAGGTCGCTTGTTTATCTGCCTGACGCAGCTTGCCGTGCGGATCGAGGTTCGAGCTGTCTGCGCCGCTCATCGGCAGTCAATCGTTGCAGGGTGGAATGAATGAGAAGGACTTTAGAACCTCCAGTTCGCGAGGTGATCTATCTTTGGCGGCCAGTAAAGCTGTGGCGATTTCGCTGCTAAGTTCGTGAGAGATTGCCATAAAGTTCACCCGCTATCTGAACGAGCCCTGAATTTACTGACGATAGTTTACGAAGATAAGAAATTGTACTCTCACGCTGTTACGACCATGTTAACAACATGTTAACTGTCTCTCGATTGCCGATTGCTGATTTGCAGTTGGTGTCGGCGAGAAGGCAATCCGCAATCAGAAATCCTAAATCCGCAGTCCCCCTGGCAGATTAACAAACATTTAAGGCGCAATTCACAGCACCTTAACCTCGCGCTTCTACAGTCTGGCTTCGCAAACTAACAAGTCCGTGATCGGCCAAAGCGGAGTTTCGCGCTTCTTCAAGTGCAAGACCTGTTCAATTTTAAAACCAAAGTACAGCAGTAATTCTAAATTCGAGGAGAAATACCTATGCATAGTCTAGTCCCCCGATTGCTGAACCGCATCCTTTCGATCGTCATCGCTCTGGCGACATTATTCGTATTGCCGCTGGTCGCAGATGCCCAGACCGATCAGGGAAGGATTGCCGGAACAGTCACTGACTCCAACGGAGCTCTCGTGCCGGGCGCCGCTATCGTCGTGAAAAATGAACGAACCGGCGAAGAGCGCACCGCCGTAACCAACGAGGCGGGTCACTTCGTCGTTTCCGCGCTTCGTCCCTCGGCTTACACAGTTAGTGCCAGCGCGAAAGACTTATCGGCGAAGACAACGAGTGTGCAGGTGCTGGTAGGCCAGGAGTACGCTTTAACTTTAACGGTCCAACCAACAGGCATCGCGGCTAGTGTTGATGTAACTGCCGGTGCGGAAACTGCCTTGGATACCAGCTCGGCAAGTATGGGCGCTAATGTCGATCCACGCGAAGTTGTGTCGTTGCCTCTCAACGGGCATCAACTTTCACAGCTCTATCTACAAACTCCGGGCTCAGTAAATAGCGGCTCGGGCACCTACGGTGACATTCGATTCAATGGACGCGCCGTTGAACAAAACATCATTCGCTATGACGGCATTGAAGGGACGGCAATCATCGACGCTTCGCCAGGGAATCTCAATGGCGAAGTGCCTTCCCCGTTTCGCCTGCAGTCAAGCCTTGAGAATGTGCAAAGTTCCGGGTTGGTCTTCCAACTTCCCGGCAGAGTTCGGTACTGGCACAGGAGGGCAGATCAGCGTAATCACTAAGTCTGGGAGCAACAAATTTCACGGATCTGTCTTTAATTTCTTAGGAACGATGCGCTTGATGCTGCAAATTTTTTCGACAACGTGGTGGGACAGAAGAGTCCCTCTTCGGCTCAATCAGTTTGGCGGTTCAATCGGTGGGCCAATAACAAGGGACAAAACTTTCTTTTTCTTTAGCTACGAGGGTTACCGCTTGCGTGCGGGCATCAACACGATTGAAGCAGTACCTGGCGAGCAGTCACGCATTTGCGCGCCGGTCCCGAATGGCGTCCCGTGCGTCGAATCAAGCGGTGCGGCTTCACGCACGCTGGCCCTGCTGCCGGCTTTCCGCGATCCTTCGGCGACGATCATATCGAGAGGCACCGGTACGAATTTGTTCGACGTCGCCCAGGTTCAGGCGAGCGCTGCAGTTAATGAAAACGCTTTCGCCTTTCGCCTGGATCACAAGGTCAACGCAAAGCATTCGATGTACTTTCGTTTCTTCCGCGACCAGGGAACGAACAATCAACCCGAAGGCGTTTCCGGGCGACGCGTGAACTTCCAGGACGTGCCACAAAATGGAGTCATTGCGCTGCAGTCAGTCTTGAAGCCAACCTTGCTAAACGAGTTTAAGCTTGGCTACAACTCAGTATGGACTCGTACGAATGGTATCGCGCGCTCCGTGCCTGGGATCGACTTATCAGCAGCCGCGATCAATATCTCGGGCAATACCGCGAACTTCGCAATTCCCGGTCAGGGCACTGCGGCTGGTACCTCGAATCCGGGTGGCTTAATCAGAGCCAACAGCGCGACGAACGGACGCGGCCAGCCCTACACGGTCTACTCCCTATCGTTCATAGATAACCTGAATTGGACCCGCGGGAACCACAACTACAAGTTCGGAATCGAAGTTCGACCAAACCGCATTTATACAGACCGACAGGGTGGAACCACCTACGTCTTCAATAGCCTTGGTGATTTTCTTGCGAACCGAGCTGCCTCGATTCAATACCTCGGTGACTTGAGTGATCCCAGTCCCTTCAACGGCGGGATTGCCGGCCAGCGTCTGGCAAAGAGCACTTACTACATTGGCTACGGCCAGGATGAATGGAAGATAAGACCTAATCTGACCTTGAATTACGGATTGCGTTACGAGTACTACACGCCCCTATATGATGCGAGAGACGGTCAGGTTTTCTTTGACATCACGAATGGAACCTTAAAGCTGTCGACCAAGGATCAAAACCCATTGAAGGGTAACAAGAATAACTTTGGCCCCCGTGTGGCTTTGACATGGGCGCCCACTGCGAGTGGCGACACAGTGATTCGCGGTGGCTTCGGTGTCTATTTTGGCGTCGGCCAGGTCGAGGATCAAATTCAGCCTATTGAGAGTGACCGCATCTCTTCAACAGTCTCAAACTCAGCGTTCGATCCGAACATAGCCGGGTTTGTGCAAACGGTTCGAGCTAACTTTATCTCTAATCCGGCCAACCGAGTCTACCAACCGCGTGCTTATGCACCCGAATACCGAATACCGGAGAAGGTCTATACCTACACAGTCTCGCTCCAACAGAAGTTGCCCTACGATCTCGTGGGAACAGCGGCTTATGTGGGAAGTCAGGGGCGCAATCTTTTCCTACGGGGCCTTTCCAATACTTTACGTGACGGCGCTGCGACGATTGTGAATGGCCAGCCGTTACCAGCTAACGCAGGTGTCGTGAATCGTACCGATGCGACCGGACGAGTGATTGGCGTTACGTCTATTCGCGCTTTTGACATCATCAATCAAGCGGCGCTCTGCGGTGCCTCGGCTTCAAATGCAATCTGTAAACCTTTTGCGGAAATCGATACTAAGACCAGTGGGGGAAGTGACAGCTATAATGCGCTTCAGATGGCGCTCACTCGGCGCTTCAATACCGGGGTAACACTCAACGCTCAATACACATTCTCGAAGAGTTTCGGTCTAACCTCCGGCTCTAACGAATCTAGAACAGCAGCTCAGCCAGTTGGCGGTGCGCTGCGCTCAAGTGGTGACTAGAATAACTATGAAGCCGACCGCGGCTACAACAGCTTCGATGTGCGGCACACGTTCAATCTCAGTGCCGTATATGATCTGCCAATTGGCAAGGGCAAGCGACTTCGACATGGGCAGGATTGGAAATGCGAATATTCGGAGGCTGGGAAATTGGGACCATCATGAACATGCGTCAGCGGTGTCCCAATCGACGTCACAATCACCCGCCCTGACGTCGTTGCAGTTTGCACGTCGGCGGCCGGTTGCATGGTCAATAAGAGTGCTACCTCAACCACTGTTGGTGCCCAACGGATTCACAGTGCAACTCCCCAGTTCAGCGGCGCGCAACCGCTTGCCGGCCGGGTTTATCGCAACCGTGAATGCGCCGGGTGGTGGCGCGTCGCGTCAGACTCGTCGGCCCAACTTGCTTCCCGGCGTCAGTCCCTACCTGGATAATGATCGGAACTTCCTTAACCCGGCAGCCTTCGCTATTCCGCTGGCTGGGACCTTTGGGAACTTGCCACGCAACGCGCTGAAAGGACCCAACTTCCAGACAATTTGATTTGATCCTTAACAAGCGTTTTCAAGTTTTCAGTGAAACCGTAGAACCTCGAATTTCGCACTGAGGTTTTCAATATTCTGAATCATGCCAACTTCGCTAATCCAGCCTCCACTTTAAACGTAGCGCTGCCGACCTTTACCTTCAATGCGACGGCCAACGCTTTTGTCCTGGGCTCAGGCTTGCAGCCGGGGCAAGCCTTTACCCAGAGCGCAGCCGGTTGCTACCTTCGGCTTGCTGCAGACAGACAGCTGAGCGCGCAGTAGGTCTCGGAACGAACCGACAGATTCAATTTGCGCTGCGATTCAATTTCTAAGGCAAGGTGAGCCACGGAAAAGAGATGGCAACCACTGAATTGTCGCTTACTGAAAAAAGGGATCTCGCAGATAGCCGAAGATGTTTATGATGACGGCTATCTGCGGGTCGAGCACAAGAATTACTACGTCTCCTGCGGCGGCCACTCCCTGAAGTTGCCGCGGACGGAGTTCTTGATTCTCTCGCGTTTGTCGCGTTCACCGGAAAGAATCGTCACCGCCGAAGAGCTTTGGGAATACGCCTGGGGAAATGATAAGCCGGTGAACATGGAAAGCCTGCACGTCTACATTTATCGGCTCCGCAATAAACTCAGTCCTCACCGACTGCAAATTGAGACCATGGTAAACGTCGGCTACCGGCTGATCATTGGCTGAGCCCTTTTCGCTAAAATTCTGAGCTCAGCCAACGAGCTAATAAACTAATTGTGTTTGTGACCGCTGTGCTCAGCAATCTTCAACAGGCAATACATATCATTTTCTTCACAGCCTTCAGCCTCAACCTGGATCGTAGTGTGCGTAATGCCGAAGTCACGTTCTAGTTCTTCCGCCACTGCCCGGAGTACATTCTGACCACTTCTGACACTTTGTTCTTCTACGGTGATATGGCAGCTGCAAGCGATAATCCCTGAGCCGACAGTCCAGACGTGCAGGTCGTGCACCGCTTCCACTCCGGAGACTCCGCTTATGGCTCGCTCAACTGCTTCCATATTCAAGCCCTTGGGTATGCCTTCCAACAGGACGTTAACCGACTCCTTGAGTATGGACCACGAGCTCCACAGAATCAGTAGTCCGATCAGGATTGAAACCAGCGGGTCAGCGATCGAGGCTCCAGTGAAAGCAACAACCAAACCGGCTACAACTACTCCGGCCGCCGAGACTGCATCACCGAGCATATGCATATAAGCGCTACGAATGTTCAAATCTCTTCGCGCCGCACTGCGAAGCCACAAGCTGATCAGCGTGTTCATTAGCACTGCTACCAGCGCCACGATGATCATAGGCGTGCTGCGAACGGGCTCTGGATGACGCAGTCTCGAGATAGCTTCCCAGAAGATCAGCAACGCAATAACAACTAACGCGACAGAATTTATCAGGGCCGTGAGAATACCGACCCGATGGTGACCAAAGGTGCGTTTGGGCGTGGACGGCTTCTGAGCCATCCAGATGCCGTACCAGGACAAGACGAGCGCTAGCGCATCGGAGAAGTTATGTCCGGCGTCTGACAACAACGCTAAGGAGTGTGCGAAGTAGCCCGCGATTGCTTCGCCAATGACGAAAGCGGTGGTGACGCTGATCGATAGGATTAGTCGACGTCCAGTTGTTCCAGCGCTGTGGGCGTGTGTGTGTGCCATTCAACTACATGTTAACAGGTGGCTGCCGCTTCAATCAGCGTTGAGGCTAACGAGCGGTAGCCCCGGCGTAACCCCGGGCTGGAAGATTGACCTGCCACGAGGCTTTGCACGAATGCACCGGCGGGGGAATTTAGTTTTGTAGTCAGACAAAATAGAACTGGGAGCGACAGCGACCAGCCGAAGAGTCAGGCCATTAAAATGCGCGCCAGCCGGGCGTTCAACTTCTTGAAAGTTGATTGATCCGCTGTTCGCTATCGCTCCAGTTCTGATTTTGTGTGGATATTAGGTTCAGAAACCGCACCAGAGACTTTTTATGCAAGGTTCTGCCCCCTGACTGTTTACATAAAGTTCAGCCATAGTTCAGATAGATGTAACACCCCACCCATAGATTCCCAATTGAAAACCACCGCCTACTGGAGAAATCTATGCACCCTTTCTGGAAGTCCCCTCGAATAACGGCCGTCATTCTGCTCGCTTCGTTTGCCCTGCTTCCCCTTGCCTGTAGCCCCAGCGGCGGACCCGGTAGCGTTGGCGGCGTAATGAAGCTTCAAGGCGCCGGCGCAACTTTTCCGAACCCGCTTTATCAAAAGTGGGTTAGCGAATACGGGAAACTGCATGCGAATGTGCAGATAGATTATCAGTCGATCGGTTCAGGCGGCGGCATCAAGCAGATCCAGGAACAAACTGTAGACTTCGGTGCCTCGGACGCGCCGATGAAGGATGAAGAATTGAAGGCAGCGCCGGGCGAGTTGCTGCACGTTCCGACGGTGCTGGGCGCGGTTGTGGTTACCTACAACGTTGCTTCGATTGCGCAGCCGCTTCACTTCTCACCCGAAGTTATTGCTGACATTTTCCTCGGCAAGATCAAAAAGTGGGACGACGCGAAGATCAAGCAGGACAATCCGGGTGTCACTCTTCCGGCGGCAGATATCACTACGGTACACCGTTCTGAAGCCAGCGGCACGACCTACGTCTTCACCGATTATCTTTCGAAGGTAAGTCCGGAATGGAAAGACAAGGTGGGTACCGATAAGTCGCCGAAGTGGCCCGGAGGCCAGGGTGGCAAAGGAAACGAAGGAGTCACCGGTCAAATTAAGAACCAGCCAAACACGATTGGTTATGTCGAGCTGGCGTATGCAGTGCAAAACAAAATGCCGGCTGCGTTGATCAAAAATGCAAGCGGCAAATTTGTCGAACCTTCGATTGATGCGGTCACGGCGGCAGCAGCTTCGGCTTCAGCGGAAACACCCGATGACCTGCGAGTGTCGATCACAAATTCACCCGGAGAGAATGCATACCCGATTTCAAGCTACACCTACATCCTTGCTTACAAGGACCAGAAAAATGCAGACAAGGGCAAGGCCCTGGTTGGTTTTCTCTGGTGGGGAATTCACGACGGCGAACAGTTTGCCAGGGACCTGCAATACGCGCCACTGCCTGCGGAGATCGTGAAACGCGCGGAAGCGAAGATCAATTCCATCACTTCCGGTGGACAGCCGTTGCGATGAATTTGGAGTGCGGTGACGTGACCTGTCGCCGCTTTTGTCCGTGACGGCTTAACGGCAGGATTTCCTGATAATGAGCACACGCGATCAAAGTCGCGATTAACCAAAGCGGTGAAGCGGGGTCCCCTGCTGGGCAGTCCGGCGGGGGTGCTTGACAGGTCACCGCACTCCAAAGAGGCGCGCCGGATTTTCACGGCCGCCTCTCGCCGTCAATGTTATGGACGAAGCCATCGAACAACGTCCGCGTCGAAACAACGCTTTCAGCGCTTTGCGACGCACTCTCTCGCCTACCGGCAACACGGGCGACGCAATCTTCCGTCTGCTTTTGTTGGGAGCTGCCTCGCTGGTGTTATTGATCGTGGCCACAATGATCCTCGCCCTGGCCTATAAGTCGAGACTCTCAATCAGTCAGTTTGGATTTCGATTTCTATCCGGCACGAACTGGGACCCGGTCAAGAGTGAATTTGGAGCGCTGGCTTTTGTTTATGGCACGGTCGTGTCGTCGCTAATAGCCCTGCTGATCGCTGTGCCGCTTTCCCTGGGCATTGCAATCTTCCTGGTTGAACAGGCGCCGCGCCAACTTGCCCGGCCGCTCGCGTTTGTCGTTGAACTGCTGGCAGCGATTCCTTCAGTCGTTTATGGACTGTGGGGCATTTTTGTGTTGGCTCCGTTTCTCCGTGTTCATGTGGAGCCGCCGCTACAGCGCTGGTTCGGATGGTTGTCGTTGTTTACCGGATCGATCACCGGCATCGGTTTGCTGACCGGCGCAATTATTCTGGCGATCATGGTCACGCCAATCATCTCGGCGGTTGTGCGGGACGTATTGACAGCAGTCCCGGGTTCGCAGCGCGAGGCGGCACTTGCATTAGGCGCAACCAGATGGGAAACGACGCGAGTAGTTTTAGTAAACGGCGCCCCAGGAATCGCAGGAGCCGTAATACTGGGTTTGGGCCGCGCCATTGGCGAGACCATGGCCGTAACGATGGTTATCGGTAATCGTGCGCAGATAAGCGCATCGCTTTTCGAGCCCTCCTACACAATCGCATCAGTTCTGGCCAACGAATTTACTGAGGCGACCCAGGATCTTTATCTCAGTTCGTTGGTTGAGCTGGGACTCATCCTGTTCTTCGTAACCTTTGTTGTAAATGCTATAGCCAGAATCCTGGTGTGGAATGTGACGCGCAAGACGAGTGGTGTTGGCGGTGCTGCGTAATGTTGGAGTGCGCTGACAGGTCAGCGCACTCCAAAAGAACCGACTATGAGACGAGTTGATCAAATACGCCGCACCACGAGTGCGACCATGACCTCGCTTACGGCGTTTTGTACTTTCGCGGCAATCGGAGTTTTGCTGATCATTCTCAGCTACATTGCCATGCAGGGGATCGGCGCGCTCAGTCTGAGTTTCCTGATGAATGATCCGCGTCCAGTTGGTGAAGGTGGCGGTATTCGCAATGCGATCCTGGGAACCATGATGTTGCTGCTGCTTTCTTCTGCGATCGGGATGCCTTTGGGAATTGCAGTCGGCGTTTATCTTTCGGAGTTCGGCAGTGGGCGCTTTGGCAGTGTGGTGAGGTTCCTGGTCGACACCTTAACCGGAATTCCTTCGATCGTCACCGGCGTATTCGTCTACACCATTGTAGTTGTACCGCTGAAACACTTCTCGGCGCTCGCAGGAGGAATGGCGCTCGCTCTGATCATGATTCCAATTGTGGCAAGAACCACCGAAGAAATGATCAAGCTCGTGCCGCACAGCTTGCGCGAAGGAGCGCTGGCCCTGGGCGCGCCGCAATGGCGCGTGACCTTGGGAGTGGTTGTGCCGGCAGCGGCATCCGGAATTGCAACTGGAGCAATGTTAGCGATCGCGCGTATCTCAGGAGAAACTGCGCCGTTATTGTTTACTGCTTTTGGCAGCCGTTTCTTTAGTTACTACCTTGACCAGCCAATCGCGTCGCTGACGGTGCAGATTTATAACTATGCAATTTCGCCGTATGACGAATGGCACGCGCAGGCCTGGGCGGCCACTCTGGTGCTGATGACTTTGATCCTGTCGATCAATGTTGCCGTGCGTTTTCTGACACGGAAGAGGCTTTGAGGTTTGCTCGATAATCTGAGTGAGGATCTGAGGTCTGGATCTGAAATTTGAGATTTGAAATCTGGAATTCTGAATGTCGACAACTGCGCCAACAATAACTACCCATGTAAAAGTTCCTGAGCGCGACCCGGGCACCCCGCATTCAAGTCGATCAGGGGCTCCGGCGAAGATCGCTGTGCGCGACCTCAACTTTTATTATGGCAAGATTCAGGCGCTTCACGAGGTGTCGCTGCAGATTCCAGAGCGAATAGTAATGGCGTTTATTGGACCGTCCGGCTGCGGCAAGTCTACCTTTCTGCGCACCCTTAATCGCATGAACGACGTGATTGCCGGCACACGTGTTTCGGGCGAAGTGCTAATGGACGGGGTCGACGTGTATCAGCCGGGCACGGACGTGGTTGAACTACGACGAAAAGTGGGGATGGTGTTTCAGAAGTCGAACCCGTTTCCCAAGTCGATCTTCGATAACGTCGCCTACGGGCTGAGAATAAACCGACTTACCGCCACCCAGGCTGAATTGGCAGAGCGCGTGGAGCAAGCGCTAAAAGATGCGGCACTCTGGAGCGAGGTAAAGGACCGTCTCAGGACTTCTGCTTTAAGTCTTTCGGGAGGACAGCAGCAGCGCCTCTGCATTGCGCGAGCATTAGCTATTCGGCCTGAGGTAGTATTGATGGACGAACCGGCATCGGCATTGGATCCAGTTGCCACGCATAAGATCGAAGAGTTGATCGTTGAGTTGAAGAAGCAGTACACCATCGTGATTGTGACTCACAATATGCAACAGGCAGCGCGTGTCTCTGATACCACAGCCTTCTTCCTGCTGGGTAAGTTAATCGAGGTGAACTCGACTGAAAAAATGTTTACTAATCCTGACCAGAAGCTGACGGAAGATTACATAACGGGAAGGTTTGGCTGAGAAAAAACGGTCTTGGGTCTTTGGACTTTGGTCTTTAAACTTTGCGCTTCGAACTCTGAACTTTGTGACGTTTACCTGAAACGGAGCTAGCAAACAAAGACCAAAGCAAAGTACAAAGCACAAAGTTTCAAAGCACAAAGTCCAAAGACCAAAGATTTAAATAATGGAATACCACAGACATCTTGACGACGAACTCGACTCGCTACGCGATCGCGTGCTCTTGCTGGGCGGGGAAGCCGAGACGGCGCTCGAACGGGCGATGAAGGCGCTGACAGAACGCGACAGCGAACTCGCGCGTCAAGTCCTCGATCAGGACGATAAGATCGATCAACTCGAAGTCGAGGTTGATCGCCAATGCATCGACATCATTGCGTTACGACAACCAGCGGCGCGCGATCTTCGTTTTGTTATTTCCGTTGCCAAAATGGCGCCGGTGCTTGAGCGCATCGCCGATCACGCCGCAAACATTGCGCGGGTGGCCATCGATCTCAACAACGAACCGGAATTAAAGTCTGTCGTTGATCTGAGTCGTATGTCCGACCACGGGCTACGGATGCTGCGAGCGGCGCTTGATGCCTTCACCTCCGGTGATGCGGCAGCAGCCCGCGAGGTGATTCTGAGCGACGCCGAGATCAATGAACTCTATAACCATGTTTTTCACCAATTGATTGAAATGATGGTGACTGAGCCCTCGACTGCAACCCGCGACGCGCGGCTACTTTTTGTGGCCAAGCATCTGGAGCGCATTGGCGATTACGTGACCGACATCTGTGAGTTGACCGTTTATATGGCAGAGGCGGCTTTCATCAAGCACTTTAAGTAGGGAGACCGAGAAGATTTTCCATTTGTCATTGAAATCGCATCGATCTTTGTTTTGATGACGCGCGCAATTTCATAACTGATCGTTCCAAGAAAATGACAAATGAGAAATGTCGAATGACAAATGGAAAATCTTCTTCCCTGTTTCGACGGAAGTAAAGGCATCTCAGGAATGACACGACCAATCCTAATCGTTGAAGACGATCCGGACATCTCCGAGAGTTTGAAGTACAACTTCGAGCGCGAAGGATTGCCCGCCATTACGGCTTTGACGGGAGAGGCGGGACTGGCAGCTGCACTTAACGAACGGGAGTCACCCTCGTTGATAATCCTGGATCTGATGTTGCCGGGAATGAGCGGCACCGAATTGTGCCGCCGGCTGCGCCGTGAACCTGCTACTCGCCGCACGCCAATAATCATGTTGACTGCCAAGGCATCTGAGTCAGACCGGGTTGCAGGGCTGGATCTTGGCGCGGACGATTACATCACCAAGCCTTTCTCGGTAAGAGAACTGCTGGCGCGTGTGCGCGCCGTCATGCGCCGCATGGACGAGACCAGTGGCAAGACCTATGAAGACGATCATCTGTTAATTGATTTCGACGATATCCGCGTCGTTTGCCATGGCCAGAAAGTAAAACTGACGAACAAAGAATTCAGCCTGCTTTCCGTACTGGCGAAGAGCGCCGATCGCGTCATCACTCGCCAGCAACTCCTCGATAACGTCTGGGGTTACAGCTACTACGGCGACGCGCGCACGCTCGATGTTCATATCCGGCGCTTGCGACAGAAGCTCGGCGAATGCGGCGATTGCATTGAAACCGTCGTTGGGGTCGGCTACCGTTTCGTTGGTTGTACCGGGACAAGCGCCTAAGAGTGAAAAGTTAAAAGTGAAAAGTCGCTTTTTGTTTTTCACCGGTCTTTTTTCGGTTCTTCCTTATGCGTTTTGGACCTGAGAGCAACCTGGGTGTCTGATGTCTAAGCGCAATGCATTTCTGATCGCTGCTGTCACCGTCTCACTGGGTGCTGTTCTCCTCTTGTCTTCGTTTACCGCGCGAGCAATTGCTGCCGTGGTCCTACTGGCCGCTGCCGGTTGGCTCATCAAGGCATTCTCCAAACAAACTTCAACTGACCACTCTCCAGGCGCGGATGGCGGCGAAGACCTGGGCGATAGGGAGGCACCGGCCGATACGTTCGCACTTGGGAAGCTATTCGAAGCTACCCTGAACGGCATGCGTGAAGGTTTGATAGTGGTTGATAAAGACATGCGCGTCGTTGCTTCAAACGCCGCGGCGCACAGCCTGTTTAATCTTTCCCGTGGCAAGCTTGACGCCCAGCGTCTAACCGAACTCACTCGCAATCCGGCAATCTACAGTGCCTTTCTGGATGCGCTAAAAGGAACTGAACGCAGCGGCGTGAGAGTGGAAACGCACGGGCCAGAGCGGCTGGTCTTCGATCTGCGCGTAGTGCCCCTGACCAATTCGAATGGAAAACTCGAGCGCAGCGCGCCGGAAGCCGAAGGAGCTTTGGGAGTTTTTATTGATGTCACGCGCCTGGAGCGGCTCGAGCAGGTGCGGCAGGAATTTCTCTCTAATGTTTCGCATGAGCTGCGCACACCTTTAACTGCAATGCTCGCGTTCATCGAAACGCTCGAAGCAGGGGCAATCGATGACAAAGAAGCCAGTCAGCGGTTCCTTTCCATAATTCGCAGAAACGCCGTCCGGATGCACGAACTCATTGACGACACGCTCGAACTGAGCGCGATTGAATCCGGAAACGTGAAGCTCAGAGCGGAGTTGATCGAGCTCGCGCCCATCGTGAACGACGTTCTCGCGTCGCTCGCAGCCAAAGCATCGGCGCAGGGAGTTGTCGTTAGTAGCGCTGTCGCTCGCGACGCAATGGTTTACGCTGACGCGCGCCGGCTCGAACAGATGTTGACCAATCTGGTAGAGAATGCGATCAAATTTAATCGCGAGAATGGCACGGTGACGATCAGCTATGAAGATCAAGTGGCCGGGGTTAGGGATCGGTCGGCAGTGGCCGGTCGGCGTTCAAGGATCATAGTGCAAGACTCAGGCGAGGGTATTCCGGCGCAACATCTGGAGCGCTTGTTCGAGAGATTTTATCGAGCAGATCGCGCGCGTTCACGCGAGCTGGGTGGCACCGGCCTGGGCCTGGCAATTGTGAAACACCTGGCCCGCGCGCATGGTGGTGAAGTTACGGTTACCTCTGAATTAGGTAAAGGCAGCACCTTCACGATCGAACTGCCCTGCGTGTCGAAGAACAGCTAACTCACCCTGCTGATCTCGAAGCGGCAGCGCGGTGAGCCACTCCTGTCACAGTGTTCCTGTACCGGCGCGCCGACAATCTCCGCTACCAGAGATTCGGCCAGCCGGCAAACCTCAGGGTGTTCTGAAACGCTGGCGGCAAGTGGACAACTCTCGCTGCGAATAACAACCTTGCCGTCCTTTTTCTCGATGCGAGCAGCGCCTCCCAGTGCTTCCAGAACCTTCAGAGCATTTTGCACGCGAACTTCAACTCCACCTCGCTGCTTTACGGACTGCTCCGTTGCAAGCGAGCGGCCCACCTCGCGCAGGACATTTTCTAAAGCTTCAGGTGTCAACCGATCCTTCAGTACAGTTATGAATTGATTGAGCAGCGTGTCGTAAGCCTTCGGAAAGAGGTGCTCCGCTTCGGGCGTTAGCTCATAAGCGAAATGTGGCTTGCGAAAGCCACGCTGGACACCGCTCTGCTTAACCAGTCCGTCGCGTTCGAGCGCCAGCAGGTGCGCCCGCACCGCGTTGTCTGTTAGTCCGAGACTTTCCATTAACTCGTTAACCGTAGCGGTTGTACCGCGCAGCAGTTTTACGATTCGCCCCCGCGTACTCTCAAAAAAACGTTCACCTAGCTTGGTCTTCTGCATTAGGCACCCTTCCCAAGCCGGAAGTATATCGTTTAGCAGGGAAATTTACAATAAATCAAATAAGTCAACTTAATACTTGACTTATTAAAAGAAAGGCGTATGGTGAAGCCAAACACGGCTCGCCCAAGTTTGGGCGCAATGCAAACTCAACTGAATAAGAGGAGGCACCATGGCACAAGCAATTCTGGGAATTACTGAAACACGAGCGACTGAGACGGAGGTGAGTAGCCCAAGCTACGAGGCCTACCAAATTCTCCACCTGGGCTTTACGGTGGCCCCGATCGTAGCCGGACTCGACAAGTTTTTTCATCTCTTAGTGAATTGGGATCAATACCTGCCCGCATTCGTTAACAACCTGACCGGAGGTCATGGACATGCATTGATGCTCGTCGCAGGCGTCATCGAGATCGTCGCTGGGCTCGGTGTCTGGTTCAAGCCAAAGATCTTCGCTTACGTCGTATCGGCGTGGCTGCTGCTGATCATCGTTAATCTGCTCATGGTTCCTGGTTATTTCGATGTCGCTCTTCGCGACTTTGGCCTGGCGCTTGGCGCTCTGGCTCTCGGACGTTTGAGTCAGGAGTTCTCTACTTAAAGGGCGCCTAAGAAAACGGGAAGCCGACCGGCGACGTTTTGAATCAGGTGGGCCAGTAAAGGAGCTGAAGTATGAACAATACACCACACAACGATTCGAGTTCACTTAAGAACAATGCTGTATCAAAGCGCAGGTCCCTTCAATCCGGCAGGGAGGGAGTGCTGGTCAAAATCATCATCATGCTCGTGGTTATCACCTTCGCGCTTCTTTGTTCTCGTGGTGGTGGACAGGCACAAGGCCCAGACAATCGGTACGAGGAGAACAGTGAGCGAGATCGAGAACAGACTGGCATCGACCAACAGATTGGCGAGCACGCGAGACGGATGGTCGAAGAAGGCCGGCTAATCTTTCGCAACGATACTTTTGGCGATGAAGCTTTTTGGGGCGATGCGCTAAAGCTTCATCGCGCGATTGAGGGTGCGAAGTTTGGCGGCGTAGGGCCGGGAGTAAGCCCAAAGACAGCGCTTGCGGTTGGCTTAAAAGTTGACATGGATGCCCTGCCGCAACCGGTCGTGCAACAAATCAAACAAGGTAAGGTTAATTTAGACGACCCGGCTATCACGCTGGCCTTAGTCAAACTCAATGCAGTGCTCGGCGTCCAGGGACAGTTCAACCAGGATGGCAGTCTGAAGTCGATCGGGATAACCTGCGCCCTCTGCCATTCCACGGTTGACAATGCATTTGCACCAGGAATTGGTCACCGTCTTGATGGGTGGGCCAATCGCGATCTGAACGTCGGCGCGATTGTCTCGCTCGCTCCGGATTTGAGCGTCGTCAAGAACTTACTGGGCGTTGACGACGCAACGCTAAAGCAGGTGCTGGCGAGTTGGGGACCGGGCCGATTTGATGCCGAGCTTTTCCTTGATGGCAAAGCTTTTCGGCCTGACGGAAAAACAGCAGCAACCTTGATTCCACCCGCGTTCGGTCTTGCCGGGGTAAACCTGCACACTTATACCGGTTGGGGCGGCGTCAGCCACTGGAATGCTTTTGTGGCTAACCTCGAGATGCATGGCAAAGGAACTTTCTACGATCCGCGGCTGGATGACACTGGCAAATTTCCAGTCGCAGCCAGAAATGGGTTTGGCAACGTGCGCAATGACCCCGATCTAATTTCCGCGAAACTCCCCGCGCTTCAGTTTTACCAGCTTGCTATTCCGGCGCCGAAACCGCCGACGGGAAGTTTCGAACCCGCAGCTGCAGCTCGTGGTGAAGCTTTGTTTAGAGGCAAGGCAAGCTGCGCTCAGTGTCATGTGCCACCGACCTTTACGGAACCGGGTTGGAACATGCATACGCCTGCCGAGATCGGCATTGACGATTTTCAGACAAAGCGCTCACCTGACGAACGCTATCGCACCGCGCCACTAAAAGGACTATGGAGTCATCAGAGCGGCGGCTTCTATCACGATGGGCGCTTTGCGACTTTGATGGAGGTTGTCAACCACTACAATAACTTCAAGCGCCTAAATCTCAGCGAGACGGAAAAGAGAGACTTGGTTGAATTCTTGAAATCTCTGTAGCGCTTGTTCGCACATTATTCTGAGTGCTGAAAGAGATAGGCTTCGCCCGGTTACTTTTTATCTTCGTCGAGTTGACGAAGCGCGTCGAGGATGAGATTGGTGTTACTCGCCGCCTGAATACGCGCGGGAAATACTTCGTCAGACTTTTGAAACTCAAACCCCCCAGTGGTTATTTCAACGACTTGCCGAAAGCCGAGCTGGCCGCTGGCGCCCGCAGCTTCGGCGTCAACAATTCTTCCTTCGTTGAAGTAGACGCTGCCAGTTTGGGTATCGTTCGTTAGCAGGAGAGTGCCGCTAAGCTTTGCGTTTTCGATCACCTGGACCGCGTCAAAGACGTTGATAGCGGTCAGATCCCCGGCAAGTGTGACCAGCGGCCCGGCAGACGTTTGTGCCGGCGCAGCTTCGGGGCGCAGATCAGGGCGACGAGCACGCCGAATCGCTTCCAGCCCGCCGGCGATATTGATACGAGTGTCGAGCTGCTTGGCTTCCAACAGGCGGTCGTAGGCGTCATCAAACTCTTCGCGCTCGATGTAGATCTTGGCCAGCGCCAAACACTGTCGCGCCGCTTCTTCGTTCTGCTTTTGCCCGATACAGATTTCGCGCAATCGTTCACGCAGTGGAATCGAGCGAGACTGTACTTCGATCCCCGCCAGCAAACGCTTGATGGCCCGCTCGGGCTGCTGATACTTCAGGAAGAGCTCAACATCGAGGAGCGCTGTATCGACCTCGTTGACGGGTTCAGATGTTGACGAAGGATCCGGCATTAGGTTCGGAATTTACCACAGGGGTCACCGAGCCGCACAGCCCAGCCCCTGTGGCTCAAGTAATCCAGAACTAAGCGGTAGCGACCGGGTTTACCCTGGAATTACAGAACACGCCAGGGAAACACGCGCCCGGTCGCTAGCGCTTCTGGTTGTGTATTATTCGGCCCACGCAACGAATCCCCAGGGAGGTACAAATATTAGAAGTCGAAACGAACTCCGAGCCGAACCTGTCGCGGGCGCAGGGTGCGCGTGGTAACGAGAAATGAATCGAGGAACGCCTGGCGTTGCTCTGGCGTCGCAGTGGGAGCGAAGGCGCTGAAGTTTATGAATTCACTGCCGAAGCTGTAGACAGTTTTGTTCAGTACGTTGTCAAACTCCACCACCGGACGCAGGCGCACGTGTTCGCTGAAACGAAACTCGCGGGTAATATTCAAGTCGAAGAAAAACTGACCGGGTCCCTGTCCGGCGTTACGCGGCAGATTTCCGGTTTGGCCGATCGTGGGCAGCGAAAACAAATTCAGGATTGCCGGGTCAATTGGATCTCCCGGACCGCGCCAGTGCAGTAGTTTAGTGTCGCCCGTGAAGCTTGGCCGGTCGTTGCCGACGTCATCGAGGTTACGGTCGGCGCCTCCGATAGAAATGTTGAATGGCGCTCCCGAGGTGAGCCGCACCACAGGCGACAAACGCAGGTTGCCGAGATAGCGCGGCATGTCAAACGTTCCGGAAAAGACGAAACGGTGTCGCCGGTCAAGCAGGCTGCGCGCGCGTTCGTGGAAGAAGTCGCCCGCGACCAACGCATCGGAAGTGTTCACAACGCCATCGTCAGTCAAATGGGAAAACGTATAGGCTGCGCGGAATGAGAGCGCGAGATTCTTTGTTCGTTTGAGACGCTTGCGAAGCTCGAGCGAGAGGCCGTGGTAGAAACTGTTGCCGGTGGAGATGAGTTGTTGGATGTCCGCGCGAGTTGGATCAGAACGAAAGGGATTCAGGGCAGCCTGGGCCACCTCGACCGCAGTCGCTGAGGTGAAGCTGTTTAGATTGACGACGGAAATGGGGACGCCAAACTCAGCAATGCGGCTGATTGCGTTCGGATTAGTGGAATCAAGCGGACTAAAAACAAATCTGACCAGATCCCCAGCTGTGGAGACATTGTAAAGCGGCCGGATGCCAAAAGGACTGCTGCGGAAGTTTGCGAAATCGTGAGAGCCAAGATACTCGGAAAAGTTTTTGAAGCCCGGCGGCAGCTTGGGCGCGTTGACGTTGAATTCACGCCACAAATGAAGGCCGCGATTAAACGTGTAGTTCGTTTCAAAAACAAAACCTTGCCCGAGATCTCTTTCGAATCCAACATTAGCCTGATAACTCTCAGGAATGCGCAAAGCAGGATCGAGCCGCCGAGAAAAACCGGCGTTAAGCGCGCCAAAACTTTGGACAAGCGGTGAATCAATAGTCAGCGTTTTTGGAAACGACAAATTTGCGGCGATGAAGGCGCGTCGGAAGTCGGCGCTGCCAAGTTGCCCGGTCGCAGGATCGCTCAGAACATTGGTGTCAAAAAAGAGTTGCTGTGTCCCGAGCGTAAAATCATCGATGGTGCGAAGCAGGGCGCGGTTGTAGAAAACCCCGGCACCCAGTCGGATAACGGTCTTGCCACTCGTGGTAGGATCGTAAGCGGCGGAAAAACGCGGCCCCCAATTATTGCCGTCCTTAATAACGGTCTCATTCTCATAACGCAATCCATAACTCAAAACCAGATTGGGTAGCAGACGCCACTCGTCCTGGATGAAGAAGCCCATGTAGGTGTTGTGCTGCGTCGATTCCGCTTGAAAATTTTGCCGAAAGCGGTTGGGCGCGTTCGCAATAAAATCGAGGGCATTGGAAAAACTGTAAGTGCCGGAGACATCTGAAAGATCGATGAATGTCGAGCGGATAAACTGTAGGTCGCCACCGAACTTTAGCGAGTGTTCGTCGTGCACCCAGGAAAGAATTTCCTGACCCTGCAGGCGAGACTCACGACGATCGGTAGCACCGGCAGTCGACGAGCCGGCAACCAGGGTGCCGGAACGACGTTCAGGATCCGTTGCAGGCAGTGGGTCGTCGAGCGTTATCAGCACCGCCGGACCATGGCCAGCCTGAGCCGCTACGCCGGGCGCGAGGCGAGACCATTGAAATCGTATTTGATTGACCAGTGTAGTCGAGACCACGTAGTTGTCCGTGTAGGAAACGGCATCGGTGTTTCTTGTTTTGCCCTGCAGCGCTTCCGCCAGACGATTCCCGCCGCCAAACTGCCGCAGGTTATTCTGCCGCCCGAATTGGTAAAGGACGGAGCCATTGTGAAGATCGGAAAACTTGTGGTCGATGCGCGTGGTTAGCGTGTGATTCCTTGCGGGTGTTGATACGCGCGAAATATATGGCGCGATGCCGGCCTCGAGTCGAAGCTGTCCGATCAGCACCGGGTCGGTCACCGTCGGAGCGGCAATAGTGAATCGGGGATTTTGCTGGAGCGGCACCAGTGTATCTATCGTCGCCGAGTCAAGAATGGTGTCGTATTCGTACGCGGTGAAGAAAAACGTTTTGCTGCGCCCGTCATAAAGCGGAAATCGCAAGGGTCCGCTAAAAGTAAATCCCGGATTGTGTTCCGTCAGCGGCAGGCGGGATAACCCTTTTGCTTTGTTATTCGACGTATTGGCGTTGAGGTAATCATCGCGAAAGAAGTAGAACGCCCGCCCGTTATATTTATTAGCGCCGCCGCGCGTACGGATGTTGATACGCCCACCTGACGCCCGGCCATACTCCGCGGAAAACTGATTGTTAATAATCTGAACTTCCTCGACCGCTTCCAGCGAAGGCTGAAAACGTTCGCGCGCGGCGCGGTCGTCGTTGTTGTCGAGGCCGTCGATGGTAATGTTGTTTGAATAGGCCGGACCGCCTGCCAGCGAGAATGTGCCAGACTCTTCCGGAGTGTTAGCGGCCGAGGTGTTGCGATCCTCTGCCAGCTCCCGTGTCGATAGCGCTTCTTCTGATACGCCCGGCAAAGTGAAAATCAAATCCAACGGCGAGCGCGAGTTGATCGGCAGGGCTTCAACCTCGGTCGCTGTGACCGTGCCGCCGACGACGGTTCGGGTAGTGTCTACGGCGGGAGTGTCGTCAGCAGTGACCGTGATGGGGATGACTGTTATGCCCTGGGGAATGAGCGTGAACTCGAGTTGTACGTTCTTGCCCGCAATGAACTGGAGCTGCGTTTTCTCCGTGGTCGCAAAGCCGGGAAATGAGGCGCGCAGATTGTAGAGTCCAGGCTCGAGCTGAATGAGGCGGAAACTTCCCGCGTCATCAGTCACCGTCGTTCGCATTGCTCCCGTTTTCACCAGGACAACTTCGATCGTCGCTCCGGCAATGACGGCACCATTCTCATCCAGCACACGCCCGGTTAGAGTCACATTATCCAGATCCTGCGCAGCCAGTAGGTTGTAGATTTATGGCCGTGAAAACGAGTGGCCCAAGAAGCATCGAAAGGACGAAACGAGCTGAACCCAGCCTTCTCATTTTGTAGTCTTCCACCGGAGCGCGCTGAGAGGGCAAGACCTCTGCGGAGCGCACGAGTTAGCGGTTTTAGTTTGCGTAAGCGGTGGATCGTATTTCGGAAAGGTCCAGGGTGAGGCGAAATCTAGCATGGGGCTGTTGACCCCACCAAGGGTGGGACAACAACCGACAAACTCAGTTCTTGAAAGGAATTTTGCGGCGAACCCGGGCGCAGTTTTAGGCGCGGGAAGTACTGCGACGCCGGAGAGCAGCAGCGCGTGTTAGCGGAACGAGTGCGTCAGTACTACCCTCAGCCGGAGGTTCGACAAAGTTAGTTAACTCGTCGGCGTGAGACTGAAGGTAATGGAAGAAGCGTTCAAACTCCTGCTGCATCGCATCCATCTTCTCGCGCATGTTTAGAATAATCTCGACGCCGGCCAGGTTGACACCAAGATCTCGCGTTAGCGATAGAATCAATTCCAATCGTGCCAAATCAGGATCGGTGTAGAGACGCGTGTTACCTTCAGACCGCGACGGCTTGAGTAGTCCTTCGCGTTCATACATGCGCAGCGTCTGCGGATGCAGGCTGTATTGCTCCGCGACTGCGCTGATCGTGTATGTCTTTAGTTTGCGTTTCATTCGTTTAGGTCTTGGTCTTTGGAACTTGGTCTTTGCGCGCCTTTCTCAGTAGCGCTTCTTCTGCTAAGTCCAAAGACCTAAGACCAAAGTCCGTCCTATTCCAGCCCCATTCCCACTCGCGGGTTCTCATCGTTCAGTTTCGAATACTGCCGCAGTAGTTCTTTTGTCTCTTCCGAGATCACTTTCGGAAGGGTCACTTGCACCTCAACAAACTGATCGCCATGCGCACCCGGTTTGCGCAAGGATGGCGCGCCACGCTCGCGCAGGCGAAATTTTTGACCCGATTGCGTGCCAGGAGGTATACGCAACTGTGCCTTTCCCTCGACGGTCGGTACTTCGATCTTGGCTCCCAGCGCTCCTTCCGGGACGGTTATCGGAACAGTGACGTAGATATTGTCGCCCTTGCGCGTGAAGTATTTGTGCGTGCCGACATTGGTAATGATATGCAGGTCGCCGGGCGGTGCGCCGAGGCGTCCGCCCTCACCCTTGCCCGGAATACGCACGCGCGAACCCGTTTCCACGCCGGCAGGAATGCGCACTTTAACTGTCTCTGTTTTTGGTACGGTGCCTTTGCCTTTGCACAAAGAGCAGGGCGATCGCCTGCGACCCGTGCCGCCGCAGTCGGGACACTCCTGCGCAAAGCGCAAGCGGCCGCCGGCGCGTTGGACCTGTCCGGAGCCTTTGCACGTCTGGCAGACCATTACTGGTCCACCGATGTCTCCGGCGCCGTTGCAACGTGAACATTGGTCCGAACGATTGACCGTCAGGTTGGTGGTTATTCCCTTGATCGCTTCCTCAAAGGAAAGCGCGAGCGGCATTTCTATGTCGGCGCCACGCTTAGGTTGAGCTCGCGGCGGCTCGGGCTCTTTGGCTGAGCCGCCGCCAAAAAGATCCGCAAAGATGTCGCGAAAACTTGAGCCACTACCCGCAGCACCGCCGGGAGTGGTTGTATTACTCCAGTCGAAGCCGCTGAAATCAAAACCTGGAGATGTACGGCCCGCGCCTGGCGTAGCACCGCGCGCGGCAGCGTCTGCCAGGTTGTCGGAATACTGGCCAAACTGATCGTAAACTTTGCGCTTCTTCGGATCGGAAAGCACATCGTGCGCTTCAGTAGTTAATTTAAAACGCTCTTCCGACGCTTTGTCGCCCGGATTGACGTCGGGGTGATATTTGCGCGCGAGCCGGCGATAAGCCTTCTTGATCTCCTCAGGCTTGGCGTTTCGCTTGATCCCCAGAACTTCGTAGTAATCTTGCTTGGCCATCTTTGCTTGCAGATTTCCAATTGCCAATTGCCGATTGACCTGTAGCCTTTAATCTCGCGCGCCCCCCGCTCGAGTTAGGCCACGGACCAATCGGCAATCGGCAATCAGCAATCGGAAATGCTATTTGTTTTCGTCTACATCGACGTATTCAGCGTCGATCACATTATCTTCGCCCGCGCCCCCCGCGGACGAAGCACCTGCTGCTGAAGCTTGATCCTCGGCCGGCGTTTCCGTCCCGCCTGCCGCAGTTTGTTGATAAAGAGCCTCAGCCATCTTGTGCGAGGCAGCTTGCAACTGGTTGTAGGCGGAATTCAGCTTATCAACGTCACCTTCAGCCAGTGCCTTTTTGGCATCTGCAATCGCTGTCTCAACATCGCCGGCGGCTGCGCCCACCTTCTCGCGATTCTCGTTGAGCGTTTTCTCCATCTGATAGACAAGACTATCAAGTTTATTGCGCGCTTCGATTTCCTCGCGCTTCTTGACGTCGTCCGCAGCATGCGACTCTGCGTCGCGCATCATCTTGTCGATCTCGTCTTTTGAGAGACCCGATGACGAGGTGATGGTTATCTTCTGCTCGCGGCCGGTGCCCATGTCCTTGGCCGAGACATTCACGATGCCATTGGCGTCGATGTCGAAGGCCACTTCTACCTGCGGCATGCCGCGAGGCGCCGGCGGAATGCCGATCAGATGAAACTTACCAAGCGTGCGGTTATCGGTCGCCATTTGACGTTCACCCTGAAGCACGTGAACTTCAACGGACGTTTGATTGTCCGACGCGGTTGAGAATATTTCCGACTTGCGTGTTGGGATGGTGGTGTTGCGTTCGATCAGTTTGGTAAACACGCCACCAAGCGTTTCGATTCCGAGGCTCAGCGGAGTAACGTCAAGTAGCAGAATGTCTGTTTTTTCGCCTGAAAGCACGCCCGCCTGAACGGCAGCCCCAATCGCCACCACTTCATCCGGGTTAACGCTCTTGTTTGGTTCTTTGCCGCCAAACAAGTCCTTCACAATCTGCTGGACTTTAGGAATACGGGTCGACCCGCCAACCAGAACTACTTCGTCGATTTTCGCCGCCTGGAGCCCGGCGTCTTTGATCGCCTGTTCCACCGGCGCCTTCAAACGCCCAAGGATTGGCTCGGCCAACTGCTCAAACCGTGCGCGCGTCAGCTTCATTGCCAGGTGCTTCGGACCAGACTGATCCGCTGTGACGAAGGGCAAATTGATTTCCGTCTCCATTGTGCTGGAGAGTTCGATCTTTGCTTTCTCCGATGCTTCCTTCAAGCGTTGCAGCGCCATCTTGTCGTTTGAAAGGTCGATGCCCTGGTCCTTCTTGAATTCTTCGATGATCCACTCCGTCAGTCGCTCGTCAATATCATCCCCGCCCAGATGCGTATCGCCATTGGTGGACTTCACTTCAACAACGCCTTCGCCCACTTCCAGAATGGAGATATCAAACGTGCCGCCGCCGAAGTCGAATACCGCGATCGTTTCGTCCTTCTTCTTGTCGAGTCCATAAGCCAGCGCCGCGGCGGTAGGCTCGTTGACGATGCGCATAACTTCCAGGCCGGCAATCTTGCCTGCATCTTTAGTGGCCTGGCGTTGCGCGTCATTGAAGTAAGCCGGAACGGTAATCACCGCCTTGTCTACCTTTTGTCCCAGGTAGTCTTCGGCCGACTGTTTCATCTTCTGCAGGACGATTGCCGAAATCTCGGGTGGGCTCCATTCCTTGCCGCCGGCCTCGATACGGACGTCGCCGGAGCCGGCTGCCTTGACCTTGTAAGGCACCTGCTTAATCTCTTCGGTCACTTCGTCAAAGCGCCTGCCCATGAACCGCTTGATTGAATAAACCGTGTTCTCGGGATTGGTCACTGCCTGGCGCTTGGCTACCTGGCCCACCAGCCGGCTGCCGTCTTTCGTAAACGCGACTACCGAGGGCGTAGTGCGCCCGCCTTCTGAGTTTGTTATGACCGTGGGCTCGCCGCCTTCCATGACTGCCACCACGGAGTTGGTCGTTCCCAGGTCGATTCCTATGATCTTGCTCATTTGTTTTTGTTCTCCAAAACGATATTTAGCCCGCCACTCGAATCGTCACACCGGCTGTCCGGCTGGGCGAATCCGAGATTTTTACGCCCCCGCGCCTAATCTCCCTTTTTCGGGCCACCAACAACTCTTAGTTGAATGGACAGGTAATATAATATGTGAGCGCGTCGCTGTCAACTTTGATTATAGGGCTGCGCTAGGTTCGCGTGAAAGCCCGGAATTAGGAGCTTGCGTCAGGAGTAGAGGCGGGTTTGCGGTCTTCGTTCATGAGTTTTGAGACGAAAAAGATGTAGTGAAGGCCCGAAAGAATAGCCATTGTGAAAACGGCCGCGTAGACGGTCGGGAGGTAATAACCGGTGTAAGCCGGAATGCTGGGAGCAAACATTATGGCAGCTATCCCCCCAATCTGGATGATGGTATTTAACTTTCCCAGCCAGGAAGGGCGGAAACCTCTGAAGCCTGTCATCATGTTGATTGCCAGCGCGCCCACGGTAATGAATACGTCGCGGCTGATAACCGCTATGGTGACCCAGAAAGGAACCGGTAAGTGGCTGGGTAAGGGTTGCGGAAAGACGCTGCGCATCGAGAGCACGATGAAAGCGGTTACCAGCATCAGCTTGTCGGCGATCGGATCGAGGATCGTGCCGAGCTGAGATTGCTGACCAAAGCGCCGCGCCAAAAGACCGTCAAGCCCGTCGGTAAGACCTGCCAGGACGAAGATCCCCAACGCCCAGAGAAACCGTTGATAGAAAAGAAGCGTGACAAAAACAGGGATGAGCACCATCCGGAAGACGGTGAGCATGTTGGGGACGGTAAGTATTCGGGAGGACATCAATCAGTAAATGGTTAACGGTAAATAGTGAATAGGAAAAGCGGCAGCCTCAAGCGCTATTCACTGTCGCCAGATTCACCATTCACTCCGGGCGGTACGTAACTCGAGTAATGAAACCTCAGGAGGGCAGCCGAAACGAACTGGCAAGACTACAGTGCCCAGACCGCGTGTGATGTATATCTGGGTTTCGCCCTGGCGCGCCAGGCCCTTCAGTAAGCGACGACGCGGACGGCCAGCCGAATTGCGTTCTGAGCGTAGACTAACCTGTCCGCCATGTGTATGGCCGCTTAGGACCAAATCGACTCCGGCGCGAGCGGCGCGGCGCAGAATAATCGGATTGTGCGCCAACAGCAACTTAAACTCCCTATCGCTCGATCCTGCCAGCGCCAGTGGTAGATCCTCCAGTCCGACCATCGTATCGTCGACGCCTGCCAACCAGAAGGCAGCGCCGTTATTCTCGAAGCGCATGCCCTGATTAACCAGCACGGTGATTCCTTCGGCGCGGAAAAGATCTGTTATCAAAGCTGCGTCGGTCCAGTGGTCGTGATTTCCCAACACGGCATAGACGCCATGGCGAGCCCGCAATCCGCTCATTAGTTCTGCGCAGGGAGCAGCGTAGGCGCGTTCCTTGGAAACATAATCACCGGTGAGTGCCACTATGTCAGGCTGTAGACTATTGGCTGTCTCAACGGCGCGTTCGATCTGCGCGCGGCTGGTGAAGGGGCTGTGATGAATGTCAGAAAGCTGAACAATTCTAAAACCGTCGAGTTCACGAGGTAGACGCCGCAGGTGGATCTGATGATGTTCCACCGTCAACCGGAAAGGTTCGGTTAACGCGGAGCGCGCAGCTTCACTTAGGTTGAGAGCCAGGGCGCGCAACGGAGTTTGCGACTTTGAACCCCGAGTCGCGACACGTCCGCGCTCTTTCCACCTGATAGGAGTTGACATCTTGTAAGTTGGTTTATTTCTATGTGTTTCAAACATCCCGGATACTCGCTGCGAATCCTGCCAGAAAGCCGGGGCGTTGAAATTTGGGCGCATTATAGAGGTGAGGCCCAGGGGAAGCAACCGAGGCAAACATAAAACAACCTATGCATCAGATATGCAATAATCCTTCCGTGTCGTTAACATTGATGAACAATCCACTAAAAGCGTTCTTGACTGCTGCTTTTATCCTGGTGTGCGTGACCGCCGCGTATGCAGATACGGACGCTACTGGCGGCTCGGACGCCACGCATGGACTACAGCCGATGGTCCTAATCGGACTCGCTGCGATGTTGCTGGTGGCAAAGCTCGGCGGCGAACTATTTGAACGACTAAAACAGCCGGCTGTGTTAGGCGAGTTGATTGGCGGAATCATTATTGGAAACCTCGTGTTACTTGGTTTCACCGCTGCCGAACCGCTGAAAACGGATGCGGTCATCGCCGCTCTGGCGCAGCTCGGAGTCATCCTGTTGTTGTTTGAAGTGGGTTTGGAATCAAACCTCAGTGAGATGCTGGAGGTTGGCTGGTCATCATTGTTCGTTGCTGTCGCCGGAGTTGTCGCGCCTTTTTTTCTGGGCTGGGGCGTTTCCGCCTACTTCCTTCCGGCTGAGTCACGCCTGGTTCACATTTTTATTGGTTCGGTGCTTTGTGCGACCAGCGTGGGCATCACCGCACGAGTGCTAAAGGACCTGGGAAAACTAAGCCTGCGAGAGTCGCGAATTATTTTAGGTGCTGCCGTAATCGACGACGTGATTGGTCTGATGATCCTGGCAGTTGTAATCGGAGCTGTGACTGCCACGTTGGCAGGCGGCTCGCTTTCTTTCATTCATATCTTCTGGATTGCCGTGAAGACAGCGGCATTTTTTGTGAGCGCGTTCGCTGTAGGGCATTACGTCGTGCCCCATGTTTTTCACGGCGCCGGCAAGCTTCAGAGTCGCGGCGTGTCTGCTGGTACTGTCAATCGCGTTTTGTTTCTGGCTTTCCTGGTTAGCTACAAAGGTCGAACTCGCGGCGATCGTGGGCGCCTTCGCTGCGGGGCTGGTGCTTGATGAAGTGCACTTCAAATTATTCAAGCAACGAGGTGAGCATGAGCTTGCAGAGCTGCTCGACCCGGTGACGACTTTCCTGGTTCCAATCTTCTTTGTGTTGATGGGCATGAAAGTTGACCTCAGAGTTTTCGCACGTCCACAACTACTTGGCTTTGCCGCGGCGCTTACCCTGGCGGCGATCATCGGCAAACAGATTTGTTCGCTGGCTGTGGCGGAACGTGGTCTTAACCGGCTATCAGTCGGACTGGGAATGATTCCGCGCGGCGAAGTAGGACTAATAATAGCGGGAATCGGGTCAACCCTAATGTTGCCCAACGCATTTGGGGTTTCGGAACCGGTGATCGGCGTCGCCACGTTTGGAGCGATTGTGATTATGGTGATCGTTACGACGTTAGTGACGCCGCCTCTGCTTGAAATGGTCGCTGTCGCGAGAGAGGAAGCAGAAAGCAGAAGGCAGTAGGCAGTAGGCGGTTAAAGCAAAGTTATGAAAAGGAACAATCACCGGATTCAAAATTCCAAAATTCAAGAACGGCTGCGCGTAGTTCTCATGGCGTCGCTACTGTTCGTTAGTGTCTCAACCATCGGAACGCTTGCACAGCGGACGGCGCACACGCCGCAAGCCAATAAGGCGATTACGCTAGTCGCCGTTGTTTCACGAGCTGACGGAAACGACTCACAAGGCAACATGGATGCGGTTGTGCTCGTCGAAAACGGCAAACTCCGGCAACCTTATTCTGAATACAACCAGGCGGCACAGCGTCAGTTTGCGAGTCAGTATTTCGCGACTGGGAAAGAATACCGTCTGACGTTTGGTGGCGCGGGAGCGGGCAGCGCAATCGTTAAAAGCTTCGAGAGGGGCTGTAACAATATCCATGCAACTGTCAACGTCGATAACAACGCCAGGGTGCCGCCCCAGCAGCCGATGCTCGCCCAAAGTTCTGATTTGTATGTGAAGGAAACGGGCTCGCGACGTTCTCCCACGGACGCCGAGCGTGCCGCTATTAATTTACTGGTGAACCAAATCTATCGCTCTCGCGGCGCTAATCGCGCCGTCCTGCGAACTGTTGTTACAACGAATCTCACCGCGACGGATCTCGACGGTGACGGCGAGCTTGAATTGATAGGCAGCTACACGGCGGAGTCAAAAACAAAAGCCCGCAAGGATTTGCTGCTGATCGCGGAACCAACTGGAACGGGACTCAAACCCGCGCTGGTAAAGTTCCAGGCTTACAAACTGCCGCCTGAAGGCTTCGACTCAGCTATAGACTTCGTTGACCAACTTGATCTTGACGGTGACGGCGTCTGTGAAGTGTTTGTGCAGCAGCACGGCTTTGACGCCTACGGCTATGCAATCTACAAGAGGTCCCGCGGCATTTGGCGGCAGATTTATTCCACCACAGGCGACGCTTGCTGAAACGTTCGTCACTATCTCAAGGCAACGCACTCGGATCATTAGTCAACAAAGCCTCGAATAGTCTCCGGGAACAAGCCAGCCAAGCTCTTACTTTTGCCGAGGTTACTAATGAATCCCAAGCTGACTGCCATCTTTCTGATCTTGATCCTCTTCAACACCGCTTCTTCCCAGCGACCTCTAAACGCGCCGACTAAGCCACTCGCTGCTCGTTTCCTGGTGCAGGGTACTTATGAAGAGACGTATCAGGGCACCACTGAAATAGGCAGAGCGGAAGGAAAGTTGACCATTAAGTATGAAGCTGCGCGGTGGGTGACTATCTCAACCAACGAAGTCGGCACTGCTGAGTTTTCCGATCTTGCAAACGCACCCGCGCCTTCTGTCAGTGGTACGGTCTCGTACGAGGGTCGAGTCAAAGACGCAAGCGGCGGCAATAGTTATGAAGCGATGAGCAGTTTTTCCGGCCCACTCGGCGGAAACGACGTCAGTCTCAGCATTCCTGAATACACCGACACCAGCAACGGTTTTAAGATCAGAGTACTCATCAACCCAAAACTCAAAGGTAAGTGCTCCATCGTCGAAGTGCGAGATGGCGCGACCGGAACCTCGAACGGCTGCAGCAATGGCACTTACTTTTTTACGCCGACTTCACCGATGCAAATTGAAGACAATGAGGACCCGGGCAAGACTCCAGACAACGCCAGCTTTGGATTAGAACTGGACATTGAGCCGGAAGTGGGTCCGGCAGGCAATCAATTGATGGGACAAGGTCCAGCCGGCGACGCCGGTCTCTACGCCTGGCGAGGCGCCCTGACCAGCGGTTCTAAAGAAGCGGGTTTCAAGATCACGCTCAATAAGACTAAAGAACTTCCCAGCGGTGACAAGCGAGGACTCAGCACACGCAAGCTTGTCTTCAACGCGACGATCATTCCGGGCACGCCCTGAGCAGAACGCAGAAGGCAAAACGTCGGCAGCTGGTGACGATGCCCTGCATCCGCAGACGGCGATGCCGCTCAAGCTCTTCTCTGGGACCGCGGGCGCCCCGCCCGCAAACGCGCCTCAGACGCGCAGTCTTTTGGTAAGTAGCGCTAATTCATTTTTCGCGCTTCGCGCTCATCTGCGGGCGGAGGCGCCCGCGTTCCCAGTGAAGAGCTTGAGTTAATTTCTCAAGCGCGCGTGCCAGGCGGCAAGAACTTCCGCTTCGCGCTCTGCTGTTATTCCTGCTTTCAAATTCGCCTGACGCTCAGGAGGCTGTTGCCGAATCCACTCGAGCGTTGCTTGTGTCGTATCCTCCGATGATCGGAAGGTCAGTCCGTTACCAAGCGCTTTCTGAATGCTGATTTGACAAAACCCGGCCACCGCACCCTGGGCCGGCATCCACACCGGCATATCGCTCCAGGCCCAGACTCTTTGCGCGGCCAGGAATTCAGCGTTGACCCAGGTGAACTGCGCGTCGGATTTCGTCACTTGCCTGATCCTGTCCAACATTTCTCCCATCGTAAACTTCTCCTTCGGTCCGGTAGCGTTAAAGGTTCCGGTCCCACCCTGTTCAACCATTCGAATGGTCCACTCCGCCAGGTCGCGAACATCGATAAATTGCACCGGATCGCTCGCCTCTCCCGGAGCCAACACTTCGCCGCTCCGAGCAACGCGCATTGGCCAGTAAGTGAAACGATCAGTTTCATCGCCTGGTCCAACAATCAATCCCGGACGGATGATCAGCGCCTGGCCTGGAAACCATTTCTCGACTTCTCTTTCAGACACGACCTTGAGTGGGCCGTAGAGAGCGCCGTTGGAAGCAAGTAAAGTTTCCGGCGTCTCGCTCATCGCATCTTCATGAGATCCTTCGTATTTTTGTAGCGGTCCGCTTTCATCCATGCCCGGCCGGCTTTTGTCTGAATAGACCGAAATCGTCGAAATAAAGACGTAGCGTTCCACGTTGCCTTTAAGAATTTGAGCCGCATCGCGCACCCAGACGGGAAGCGTTGTGGGGTTATCGATCACCACGTCCCACTTCCTGCCCATCAACGCGTCGAGTTGACCGTTGCGGTCGCCTATCAATTGTTCAACTTCCGGTGGCAGACTGCCCCGATGCGACTTGCCCCGATTGAATAAGGTGATTTCGTGGCCGCGGCTAAGCGCATACCGAACCTGGAAGGATCCAATGAAACCGGTGCCACCGAGGATCAGAATCTTCAAAAGTGTCCTCCATCATTCGAATGAATGTAGGCTTTGAATAGAGTAGTTTATAACTTTAGCCGACGCCAAAACTCGACGCCAGGCGGCGGTTGGTGGTTGAATGGTTGAGCGTAGTTTCTGCTTTGTGGGTCGAGCAATACAGAACCGGGAGCGGTAGCGACCGGGTTCAAGTTGCTGTATAGACTACTGCGCAAACACGGTGATGGCTTAGCGAAGTTGGGATAGTTGAGCCGGAGTTCTGCATGCGTTGGTCCAGCCTACACAACCCGGAATCTAGGGAAACTTGAACCCGGTCGCTACCGCTCCCGGTTCTGTATTAGTCGACCCACTTCGGTTTACCTGATTCATGTCCACGATTCAAACAGACTTTGATCGTATCGCCCTGGTCTCGCCCGACGGTTCGCTTCACAACCAGCATTACAGCGACTTCCTACTGCGCCAACTTGAGCCAAATTGTCAGGCAGCGCTTGAGATCGGCTGCGGCAAAGGTGAATTCTCACGCCGGTTGGCAGAGCGTTCCTCGCAGGTGCTGGCGCTTGATCTCTCACCTGAGATGATTCGGATAGCCCGCGCTAGCTGTGCGCCCGGGTCGAATATTGAATTCCAGATCGCGGACGTTATGACATACGACTTGCCGGCGGACGGCTTTGATTGCATCGCCAGTATTGCAACGCTGCATCACCTGCCGCTGCCGGAAGTCTTTCACAAAATGAAAGCGGCGCTGAAACCCGGCGGTGTCCTGCTAATCCTCGATCTGTTCGAACCCCGAGGCGTGGTCGATACACTATTGAATCCTTTGGCGGTGTTAATGAGCGTGAGCTTGAGATTGATTCACCACGGTCGTATTCGGTCGTCACGTGAAGCTCGCGATGCCTGGGCCGCACACGAGCGCCACGACCATTACCCCACCATGAGCCAGGTCCGCGAACTCTGCGCCGAAATCCTTCCCGGCGCGAGCATCAAAAAACATCTGCTGTGGCGTTATTCCATCATCTGGCGGAAGGGGCATTAGCCTGAACAGAAGAGATCATTTGTCATTCGCAGATTCAAGTTTGAAGTGCGACTGATGCAGAACCGCGAGCCGTAGCGAGCGGATGCAAGCCCTGCTGTTGAATTCGCCAAAACCCTCTTATTACTGATTGTTGACCGCGCCTCGTATCGGTACGTCCGCGAACGATATGGAGCGCGTCTTCACAAGCATCCTCTGCCGAGAGCTCCCTTCTCACCTAACAATATTCTTGCGATAAAGTGACTAAACAATGACGCTGTATCTTACGCGTCAAGTATTGACCGATCCTCACGCCTCAAGTTTCACGGTTGTCCTTAAACAATCACAACCAAAACCTTCAGGGGCACGATGATTGCGAAACTCAACGGGAAAGAAGAGTTTGTTCCGCTTCAAGAAAGGCGTTTTTAGCGTCTTCCCAGACGATTCTCGGAGACGATCCTCAAAAGGCGTCTCCGGGAAAGAGCGTGGACAGGCCGCAATGCCTGTGCTGCAGAAGGATTAGGGAGGTTTGGCAATCATGAATCAAATCAAAGTTTGGCCGCATATAACAATACTGGCGATCCTGGTCGCTCTAGTCGCCGGCTTAGGCACCGCGTTTTATTTCAAACATGAGCAGACGGCCCAGGCCGAGGTGCTTCCGAACGCGGCGCGCATCCAGCGTGTAGACGGAGAGGTGGCATTTAATAACGCAGCCTATACAAGTGATGCGAACGCGCAGAATACGGACCAGGCGAATGCGCAGTGGGTGAGGGCTACGGCCAACCAGCCCTTCTCGGTAGGAGATCGAATTTACACCCGCGAGAATTCGCACGCATCGCTCGCGTTTACCGGGCGCAATTTTGCGCGTCTGAATCCCAACACCGAACTTGATGTGTTGGACCTCTCGGACACACGCACACAGCTCGCCCTTCGCGATGGCTCCGCGATCTTCGATGTTGGCTATCTGGCGCCTGGTGAACTCTACGAAGTTGGCACGCCCTATGGTGCGGTCGACTTCCTGGAGCCGGGGCTTTACAACGTCGGATATGACAACAATAACAACATTCTTATTTCAGCGCTGAGCGGAGCCGCTCAAGTAGTCGGCCTCGGAGGCTCGGGTCGAATCAGCAAAGGTGAAATGCTAACGCTGGCAGCAACTGCTGCGGCGCAGGTGGCGTTGGCAAGTCTAAACCGCGACGATGCTGGATACCTGGTGGACGATTATTATCGCTACCAGTATCCGAATGTTTACGATGGTCGTTACAACAGCTATGACGCTTACCTAAGCGATCCTTATTACTACGATCCTTACCGGCGTAGTGTCAGTTATCAGTATGCGCCGTCCTTCATTCCCGGATTGTATGATCTGGATTACTACGGAGATTGGCAGGACGTCAGCGGCTACGGTCATTGCTGGCACCCACGCGTGGATGCAGGCTGGGCCCCGTATCAGGATGGTTACTGGATGAATGATTACCCCTATGGGCCAACCTGGGTCTCCAGCGAGGCGTGGGGCTATGCGCCATATCACTATGGACGCTGGGTCAACAGTGGCAGTCAGTGGTTCTGGGTTCCTGACGCGGTCAACTCAACGCCGTATTATTCGCCGGCGCTGGTGGCGTTTGTTCCGTTCACTGACTCGAGCATGATTGGCTGGGTGCCGCTTGGCCCTGGCGATCCCTATGCACCGCGTTACTACGACGCGAACTGGCAGCCGTATTACTTGACGCGTACTAATGTGGTTACAACCGAGCTCGTCAACCTTCGCGTGCCGACCGCGGTCACGGTGGTGCCGGTGGATTCATTTGGACAGCCAATCGACCGGCGTATGGTGCGTCGAGCGGATATGCAACAGCTGGCGCAGGTTAGAGCGGTGCTCGATCCACTTACCCTCGGTCCACTACGTAACGCCGTGATCCATTCAGCCTGGGGCCGTGGAAAGATAGATCTGCCGCCGGGAATTGCGAAGAAACTTAACGACCCGGTGTTTGTAGGTACAGCACCATCGCCACCATTCAGAAAAGATCTGGCTAAGGCTCTACGTGTGGAACCGTTGCCGGAGAGAGTCAAAAACCAAAAGCTGAACCTGCGCGATGAACGCCGCGCCGCGGCGAATCCTGATCAGGGCCAGGGTCAACGAGCAACAATTGCGCCGGCCGACGATGCGGCGCGCAAGGCTGAGATGGCGAGACTTGCCGCTGAATCAGCGCGCGGCAATAGAGACGCGCGCCGACAGATGCAGCAGCTTCAACAGGAGCAAAGGAAGCAGGAAGTCGAAACTCAACGGGCGGAACGTGCTCAACGCCAGGCTCAACAACAGCCCGAGGGTCAGCGCGTAGGGGCGCCGGCGCGACAGCAACCCGAAAGAGAAATCATGCGGCCTCAGAAGCCACAGACGATGCCACGTGCACAGCCGGAACCGCGTAGAGCGGCACCAGCTTCACCGCGTCTGAGCAGACCGGAGCCGCCTCGGGCGGCGCCTCTGCGAATGGAACCGCGGCCGCAGCCGCGTGTTCAGCCGCAGCCGCAACCACGGGCTCAACCGCAACCGCGTATGCAGCCGCAGCCGCAACCACGCATGCAGCCGCAGCCGCGACCGCAACCGCAGCCTCGGGTGCAACCGCAACCGCGGCAGCCGGCACCGCAGGCGCAGCAGCAGGCTGCACCCAAGCACGAGGCCAAGCAACCGGCACAACCGGCTGCGCAACCACAAGGTCAGGGTAAAGGCAGAGGCAAGAAGCCTTAACCCAAGTGATCGGGAAGCGAGCGCTAAGCCCTGCGGAGTGTGGTGAACAGTCACTGCTTACTCCGCGGGGCTTTAGTCACCATATCCTAGCCGCCGATTGCATCAAGTGATTGTCTGGGACCGCGGGCGTCCCTGCCCGCAATGAGCGCGCAGCGCGAAAAAGGATTTTAGAAAAACAACTGTCTCCTTCGGCGCTGTTGCGGGCGGGACGCCCGCGGTCCCAGACAATCACTTGACGCAATCGCCAGCTCGGATTTGGGTCCAGCCAATAACCCGCCATAAACTATCTTGTTAATCCTGTAAACCCTGTCTAATTGTTTTGCCGGAGGTTCTCATCTTTCCGGCGAATGGAACGCACTCAATTTTCAGGCTAATATCTTTTACCAGAACCGTCTTGAGTTGCTGAATGATGAGACCCGAATTCGAATCCGTTGCAAAATCTGTGAAGGAACCGCCAAACGAGTCGCAGGAGACGCGGCGCTTTGATTCTGATCAGATCCGCGCCATCAGCATGCCTCGGCCCGGGTTGGTACTGCGTGAACGTTATCGTCTTGATAGTGAAATCGGTCGCGGTGCGATGGGAATTGTATTTCGCGCCACAGATCTCGAGTTGTTGCGGCCGGTTGCAGTCGAGATTCTCGCCGAGAGACTAAGCGGCAATAGAACCACCCAGGAGGCCGGCGCCCCAACAGTAGCAGGCGAGACCCCAGTGGCCGCAGACGCAACCGGCACCTCGGATCAACGCAGCCGCTTCATGCGCGAAGCACGGGCCGCCGCAGCCTTTGAATCATCCACACATCGTCGGCATTTACGACGTCGGCGAAGACCACGGCTTCCCTTTCTTCGTTATGGAACTGGTTGACGGTCCTAACCTGGGCCAGGCGCCGCCCCACGATCTTCAGCAAGTGGTCGAGTTTGCCTGTCAGATATGCGCGGCACTCGAACACGCGCACGCCAACAACATCGTGCACCGCGATCTCAAACCGGCCAATGTGTTGTTATCGGGCGTGCCTCCAAGCTTCGCCAAACTTGCCGACCTTGGTCTGGCGTTACCAGCCAGCGGCTCGCGCATTTCACACGCCGGCACAATCGTCGGCACCGCGGCTTACATGGCGCCGGAGCAAGCCCTCGGCAAGATCGTTGATGGTCGCGCTGATCTCTACGCACTCGGCGTAGTGCTCTACGAACTAACCACCGGCCGCGTGCCATTCCCCGGTAATGATCCGCTCGCGACCATTTCGCAGCATCTGCATGCGCCGGTTGTGCCTCCGCGCGTGTTGCGACCGGATCTGCCACGCGCGCTTGAGACCGTTATTCTGCGATTACTCGCGAAAGATCCGGCCCAACGTTTCGCGACCGCCGGCGAAACCGCGACTGCGTTGCGCGAAGCGCTTGCTGGCGCACTGGAAGAAGCTCGAGGGAGACGGCGTCAGCGCGGTGGCGATGCTCGACGCACTCGCGCGCGGCCGGCTGGTCGCTCGCGGCACCGAGCTTGCCGAAGCGCGCGAACTATGGCGTCGCGCGCAGGAAGGCCGCGGCCACTGTCTTTTGTTGAGCGGCGAACCCGGCTCAGGTAAGACACGTCTGGCGCGGGAAGTGATTGTGCAGGCAACGCTCGATGGCGCGGTGGTTTTGACTGGCGCCTGCTACGAATACGAAGCGACCACTCCCTACCTGCCGTTTGTTGAAGCCTTTCGCCGCTGGGTACGCGAGCAGAAAGACGACGCCAAACTGCGCGAAGCGATTGGAGAAAATGCTTCGCAAATCGCCAAGCTCGCCCCCGAAATTGAGGCGCGGCTGGGCCCGTTTCCGCCGCGCCAGGAGTTGCCAGCACACGAAGAACGTCTATTGTTTTTCGACGCCGTCACCAATGTTTTGGCAAAGTTGGCCCAACGCCAAAGCCTGCTCTTTTATCTCGACGATTTGCACTGGGCCGACAGCGGCACGCTCTGGTTGCTCGGTCATCTCGTGCGTCAGTTGCGTGAAGAGCGAGTGCTCATCGCAGCTTCCTATCGTGATACGGAACTCGATCGCGCACATCCGCTGGCGAGGGCGCTGGTCGATTGGAATCGCGAGCGATTTACCACGCGCATCGTGCTCAAACGTTTCAACGCGGAGGAAACGCGAGCGCAGATTTCCGCGCTGATGGACGAAAACATTTCCGGTGAATTTTCCGAAGCCGTCTATCGCGAAACGGAAGGCAATCCTTTCTTCGTTGAAGAAGTGATGAAAGCGCTGATCGAGCAGGGCGCCGTCAGGCGCGAAAGCGGACGTTGGAAACGTTGCGAGCTTGCCGATCTGGTGATCCCGCAAAGTGTGAAAGAAGCAATCGGAAATCGCCTGGATCGCGTGAGTGCGGAGTGTAATGAGGCACTGCGCGCGGCGGCGGTGCTTGGCAAGACGTTCACCATTGATGAGCTGATGGCGGCAGCGGAGGGGCAGAGCGAAGACAAACTGCTCGACGCGCTTGACGAAGCAGTCAGCTCCAATTGCTGGCCGCGAATGGCGACGCAGGCTTTTGCTTTCACCCACGACAAGATCCGCGAAGTGCTTTACGAAGAACTAAACCCGATTCGGCGGCGGCGCCTGCATTTGCGCACCGCTGAAGGACTGGAACGGCATCGCGAGAAGGCGCCGGTTGCCGTGGAAACTCTTGCGCACCATTTCATCCACGCCGGCGAGTATGAACGAGGCTTGACCTACGCGAAAATGGCAGCTGTCGAAGCTGAGAGAATTTTTGCCTACGACGAAGCGATGGCTGCTTACGGTCGCGCGCTTGAATGTGCCGAGTCGCTCGGACTTGAAAATGAGCAACTAATACTCGAGGAAGCGACTGGAAACGCCGCGCTCGCCTCCGGTGACAGCTTGCGTGCGACGTCGCATTTCGATCGGGCCTTGTCCCTGGCCCATGATCCGCGCGAACGCGCGCGCATTCAATGTCAGGCTGCCAGCTCGCTGGTTACTAACGGCAATCAGCGGGGACTCGATTATGTTCGCGAGGCGCTACAGGTGTTCGACCCGGAAACGGATCCGCTCGAAACAGGAAATGCGCTCGCCATCGAAGGCCGGTTTTACCACCTCGCCGGTCAACACAACGAAGCCATCGAACTCTTGAAGCGAGCTGTGGCCCTGGCGGAACCCGCAGTCGAAAAAGAGATCACTGCTTTTGGCGTGGCCAGTCTTTCGACTATGTTCGGCTTTCTTGCCGGCGCTTATCAGCACCTGGGACGTTTTGCTGACGGCAACGTGTGGGCCTGGCGCGCCGTCGAGTTTGGCAAGAAACATGAGGTGCTTCTGGCACAAGCGTTAGGCTACGAGTTCCTGGGTGAGAACACCATTAACGCCGGTGATTGGCAGAAGGCCCTGGAGTTTGCTTTTTGTGAGCGAGACATTGTGACGCGTTTGCATTCGCGCGAACGTCAAGGCTGGACCTATCTGGTTACTTCACTTTCCTATGTGGCTTCAGGCGATTGGAAGTCAGCTGAGCATGAATACAAGGAAGGTATGGCGCTGGGGGAGTCTATAGGCGAGCGGCGGCTAACGCATTTACTGAAGGGTAATCTCGCGATCCTGCTGGCTGATCTCGGCCGCTTCGATGAAGCTTTCAAGACTGCCCGTGAGAATTACCAGGGAGCTGAAGCGCTCGGACTGTTGTACTCGCGAACCGACGCTCGTCGCTGCCTGGCGCATGTTCACTTCAAGCACGGCGAGTTGGATGAAACGCTGCGCTTGTGCGACGAAATCCTGGAGATGCTGGGGGAAGAGAGGTCGCGCATTAGTCGATTGTGGCTGGGGCCTTTGCACATCGAGGCGCTATTTCAGTCAGGACGGCACGAAGAAGCGAGCCGGCGCCTGGCAGCATATGAGACGTTGGTGAGCGCGTGCCAGACGCCGCGTTGTGAACGCGAGATCGTGCGATTGAAAAAGCTGCTGGGAAGCAGTGGCCAGTGATCAGTGGCCAGTGGCCAGTCAAGCAGTAGCCATTGCGCAGCGGTCCCCCGCCACGTCAATTGATTACTGATCACTGGCCACCGGACACTGGCCACTTCTTCACTACTCCGTTCACGTTCGCGACGACTCACGCTCCAGCACGATGTCGAACACTCCGCTTTCAAAGCTTATCCCGTTGGCAGTGTGCTTTTGCGGAGCGATGGCATTCTCCGGTCGATACATGGAATCCGATGCGTGTGGGTCTGCTTTAAAGTGAATCTCAGTAACCAGTGGCTTGTAACCCGGACAAACAGCCACCAGGTGGAAGTGCGCACAACGCCAGAATTCCGGTGCGCCAGTGGGATTGGGGCGGTAAGGAATCGGACGAATGCTTTCCACTTCATAGTAGCCCGTCTCAGAGGAGACCAGACGACCGCGATTGCGGAAGTCGGTTACTCCATCCGAATACTTCTCATTCATGTCGATGGTCCAGAAATCGAGGACGGCGCCCGGTAGCGGACGTTTCGTATCAAACGCCCAGACGCGGCCCGATAGAACAAAAGTCGTGCCCGGCTCGCCGGGAAGTGAGAGCTTTGCGCGAAACGGCGCGCCCGGCCGGTAAGCCGGCCCGTATGGCAGTGGCGTAATCGGGCGCAAGTCGCTTTTGGCCGGCCAAGGATCCTTGGGAATCGTTCCCAGTTGGATCATGACGCGATTTGCTTCCTCACCGCTGACCACAGCTACGGTAGGCTGCGTGCTTCCACTCAAGACGAGACCGGTACCGAGTCCTGCGAGTCCGAGAGCTGAATGTACTAAGAAACTTCTACGTGGTGAGTCACTCATCTGTTTGTCTCCTAAATTTTGTTATCGGCTTATTTCTTTATCGCTTCGATATTCAACTCGATGGCCACCTCGTTACCCACGACCAGCCCGCCAGATTCAAGGGTTGCATTCCAGGTCATACCAAAGTCTCGCCGGTCGATCACGATGGTTGCCTCAACGCCCAGATGTGTCTCTCCCTGAAAATTACTTTTACCGTTTACTTTGAACGGGAGCACTATCTCTTTGGCTACCCCGTGCAGCGTGAAGATACCGATGGCTGCGTACGCCGCGCCGCGCTTTTCGATCCGGGTGCTCTTAAAGGTAATCTCGGGATATTTCGCTACGTCAAAAAAGTCGGGACCGCGCAAGTGGTCGTCTCTGAACTTGAAATCGGTATTGATGCTTGCGACTTTGATTGTGATTTCAACGGAAGACTTCGTGATGTCCTGCTCGTCGTAGACGATCGACCCCGTGTATTCGTTGAAACGTCCTCTGATGTTGTTGATGACGAGATGTTTGACTGAAAACCCGATGTGGCAGTGGACCGGATCAATGTTGTATTTGTCCGCTGCTAGAGTCGTGCTCGCGGAAATCAACAAGAAAGCGAGCGCCGGAATAATTAGTGTCAGGATAATTATTGAACGTCGCATTATGTCTCCTCGTCGGTCTTTGCGCCTATTTAGACTGCAAATGCAGCAGGCACGTTAACGACGCAGGAGCTGGAAAGTGTAGTTTTGTGACCAAAAGGCAGGATGGTGTGACGGACGGGCCTTCAAATTACCTCGGCGCCGTGACGCGCATCGAGCCTTCAGTCGCACGTCAAGTGATTGGCTGGGACCGCGGGCGTCCCGCCCGCACATGAGCGCCAAGCGCGAACCGGATTTGAGACCCTTACCGCAAAAACTGCGCGCTTGCGCGCGTTGCGGGCGGGACGCCCGCGGTCCCAGCCAATCACTTGACGCAGGCCGGACCTCGTTCAATGCGACGCCTGACCTTAGAGCCAAGCCCTGAACGAGTGAACATGTCAGCCGCTACTTGTTCTCCGCTTAAGGAACAACGAACTTATGAGCGACAGGAACGATCCGGCTACTGCCAGCCGAATCAGATTGGGAATGGCGATTCCCGCCGCACTAACCTCCGCGCGCATAGCCGCGAATGATTCAGTGCCTTTTCCCTGGGCCGCCATCTGCGCCAGGCGCGCTCTCACTACTTCGTCCAGGAAATTTGGATAGATCCAGGAAATCGAAACCAGGTTGTAGACTGCATACACCAACCCGGTGCAGACGCTGATTGCGATTCCAACGCCGACGGCTTGCAGGTAGCTGATCTCTCCATTCAGGTAACGGTCTCGGTACCACCTCGTGCCCAGGACGATGCAAACCAGCAGCACGAACAAGCTTACGAGCATGCTCCAGGGCGCAAAGTAAACACCTGCGAGATACATGACCACGCCGGCAATCACCTGAACTGCACCCGCGGTCAGACCGAGGCCAATCAGAACCTTTCGATTCATGATGATCAATTCCTTTCGGGAGTGGCGCCCTGAAGTTTGGGGACGTGAGGGTTAGACACTCTGAGGCGATTTTTGTTCCGCGCACTGAGGGAAGTAGGTACAGTCAGCAGGATCTGACAGCCGTTCACCCACATTTCACTTTACTAGTACAACGCACACCGGGGCAGTAGCCCGACCGTGAGGGAGGGCTCCGTTACGCAAGCACTCAATCATCGAAGCTCGGCAGTTCATCTCCCTGGCCGTTAACAACATAGTCAATCGCTCGTTCTACATGTCGCTCTTTCCACAAGTAGGGCGTACTGCCGTGCCGAGTCCATGGTTTGACATGCTTAGAAAGCAAACTTGCCTGGCGTAGTTTTCTGGTCGCGTATGCCTGGAACGCCTGAAGGATTGGTTCGGGTTTCTTTGCCGCGGACACCACCGTGTGCACATGGTTAGTCCGGACGTTGATCGCTCGCAACCAATATCCACGATTGTTGCACACCTCACGCACTGCTTGCTCAACCACTGGCCTCTGTCTGCTGTTGAGTTTGATTGGCGGATGTTGAAGTTGTTTGAGTTCTGCTTCCTGCAAGCGAGGATTCGGAGCGATTCGAGAAGTGCCGTACCGGTTTTGTTTGCGACTAGTGGAACCGCGGCTGTCACCATGCAGCCAGGTGCCATAAGTCCGAAACGAGATTAGATAAGCGAGCGGGAATTCGTTATCGTCAAAGTCTCTGACCATCGAGCATCTCCAAAGCTCTTCCTGACTAGGTTTGACTTTGGGATGATATCGGCAGACTCCCGGCCCTCATAGGCACGAGTGTACAGGCAGTGCAACAGGAGCATGCGCACTTTCTTGCATTGTCAGAAGAATACTTCTGGACTCGATGATTGAGTGTTAGCTACCGAGCCCTCCTTCACAGTCGGGCTACTGCCCCGGGCCTCGACGCTCGCTCCGGTCAACGTGTTCTACAGCAAGCAATGCGCGCCGGGGCAGTAGCCCGACCGTGAGGGAGGGCTCCGACGGCCTTGCGGTCGTGCGATCCCCATTCCCCTATTCCTCCGGCTATTGTCCCTCCAACTTCTCGGAGAAGAACTGCAAGACTCGTGTCTCAACGCGCTGCCTGATCCTGCTGCCGTGATCTCCGCCTTCGTACATCTCAAAGACGTGCGGAATGTTTTGTTCCGCCAGGGCCTTTGAGAAAAGCTGGCTGGTAATTCTAATGCTGGAAAACTGTTCCTTCTGTCCATAGTCGATAACGATGCCGCGCAACTTCAGCAGGTTCTCCTTGTTTGCATCAATCATGTAGAGGGGCATCTTTGCGCGCCACCTGGCAAAAACACTCTCATTCTTTTCCAGCCGGCCCTCACGCTCCTGGTACGGGAAGTCTACATAAAACGGACTGTGTTCAGGATTGGGTGAGAATGAAGCAGAGATAGCTATGAAAGCGATCTGATAAAACTCAGCCAACGATTCCGGCTTGGGTTTCAACTGGTCCTTTGAAGTTAAACGGATCGTTTTCAACCAGGCCGGATTGTTTTCTGAAACGAAGTCTCCCTCCATTCCCAGGCAGCACGGACTGAGAGCGTAGACGGCACTGAAGACGTCTGGATGCTTCATCGCGAGCGTAACGGCGCCGTATCCTCCCATCGAGTGGCCGGCAATGCCTCGGCTTTCGGGTTTGGCAATGGTGCGATAGTTCGCGTCGATGTTTTGCACGAGATCCCGGAAGATGTAGTCCTCCCAGTTACCAGTTAACGGAAGAGTTTGTGTAGAAAGCGCCGCCGTATGCGTTCCAACCATTTGGCGCCACCACGATCATCTCGCGACTCTTGCCGCTTCTGATCATTTCATCCATCAACGGCTGCAGACTCATGCCCTGGTAACCACCCTTGGTCCACGCTCTGTTGTTTCCGGTAAAGCCATGCAGGAGGTAGAGCGTGGGAAACCGTTTTGCGGGTGAGGCGTCGTAACTCGGAGGCAGGTAAACAGCGGCGCTTTGTTCCGTCGGGTCACCCAACAAGTTTCCCTTCAGCGAGGGAGCAGGCACTTTTATTTCAACTAATCTTCCCGCTGGCTGCGGGTGTGGTTGCCGCCGCGGTGCGCCCGGCGCAGCCGCCGGTGAGATTGTCTGCTGCGCGAAACTCGCAGACGCAAACGACATCGCAAGCACAATCGCAAAGATCAAACGGGATAGTTTTAGGCGTGGCATGTTTCGGGGCTCCTTCCGGAAGTGGCTGGCTGATGGATGCTGCATTGTAAAAATCGCAGGTACAGGGAAAAGGCAACAGTTACGCGTTCATCGTAACGGCTAATAGGCGCGAATGAGAAGAGTTCATTGCCGTTGGCTTGGTTACCAGATCTTCAAGACTTGATAGCCGAGGCGCCGTGAAGTTCTACCCTCCCTTCCAAGATTTCAGTTAGACTAACCCAAAGCGCTCCAGATTCACCTTCCTCGCCTCTGCCAACTTGGGCGAGCTTGGACGAAACAAACAACTCGAATCGCCAGGAGGGCATACCATTGAAAAAGATTCATTCTCGGATTCTGATTCTCGGGACTCTTTTCATTCCGGTCTTCTACGTCTCTCTGGTCGCAGGCACTGCGCAACAAAGTTATCCGCTGGTGTGCCGCGGCTCAAGCAGCGCTAACATCTCGTTTAAGCCGGAAAGGCGACTGGTGTTGAAATTCATTAAGGGGATCGGCCCGGCCGATTCAGGACTTTCTGCTGGGCAATGTTCGTGGGTCGACCGCGGCATGAGAGCCGGCGAGCCAGACTTGCTGATTCAACAGGTCCCTGAAGGAGCCGATGAACAGCCGGAGTACAAATGGGCCTCTGAATTGAGGGATGCAGATACCTACTGGACCTTCGACGTTTACAGCGACGGCAAAGGTCAATTGATCGTTACTGGTTCACGCAGAAAGTCGGGGCGGCCCAGGGACACAGCGCAGCAGCCAAATCGTATTGTGCAGGATCCGGTTCGTCCAACGCGGCCCACCGGTGAACTGACATTACCTCAGACGCCGGGGCCCGTCCGGCCGCGGCAGACGATGGACCCTCGTTTGGGAGCTGAAGTGGAGTTGTCTTCGCTGCGATCGATTCGCTCCTCTTGTACGGCAAACGGGTTTGCGACCCTCACAATTTGCGCTACGAATGGTGATTGTTTCGTGTCTCATCAGTCTTGCTTTCCTTATCAGTGCGACGCAGCTGCGAGGACCTGTTCCACGAGTTGCAGGGACGGAGGAGGTTGCGCTCCGGGAATGATCTGCGCTGACGGTAAATGTGTTTACCCTCGGACTTTCTGCAAAGATCATTACACGTCCGCAAACTCCGCTGGAGAAACCCGCGACTGCGGCGATTACGCTTGCGAGTCATGGAGCGGCCTGTGTTATACGGTTTGCATGTCTGAAAGTGATTGTGGAGAAGGCTCCAGCTGCAATAGTGATGGGAAGTGTTTTCGCCGGTGACTCTAGAGCTCACTCCATGAGGCCATAGGCATTACACGGCGTTGAGAAAAAATCACCGCCGCAGACGTAACACCGATCCCTAAAGACGAGGCTTCTCCTTAGCCGTAAACCACTGGGCGGCGTGTCCACGTCGTTTTGTTCGCACACGCACCGTTTCTTTTCCATAATCTTTATTGGAAATACCGCGTAATCTCAGACCCGATCCACTTTCCCACCGGCACAGAGACACCATTCCCGATCATTCGGTACGCATCGTTGTCACTCCCCGCGAAAGTGAATGCGTCAGGCACTCCCTGCAGCCGCGCATATTCTCGAACCGTGTACGGCCGCGCGCCGCTCGGAAAGAGCAGCCAGTCCCACAGCCTTTTTAACATACAAAATTTCTTGCATCATGCTCGCGCCGAGACTAAGCTCGATGCTCCCGGAGTAACGCATTGAACGACAACATTCTTTCACATTCAGAGATGAGCCATCGTGAGGGCAGATCCCTGCAGAAGGGAATGAATTTCGGCATCGGCGGCAATCATTCAGTTATCTTGATGTCTGTTCGTCCCGGGGCTCCATATAACGATCGGATTGAAGATGGTGGAACTACGCTCATTTACGAAGGACACGATCAACCGCGGGGCACCTGTTCAGATCCAAAACGGCCGATCAAATAGCCGTGACTCGTTCGGGGAGGCAAACCGACAACGGAAGGTTCCATGACGCCGCACAACGAACTAAAGCAGGACATCGGCCGCCAGAACGTGTGCGGGTTTATGAAAAGATTCATTCAGGCATTTGGTCATATAACGGTGTGTTTCACCTAATTGATTCCTGGACAGAATTTGATAGTAAGCGCCAAGTCTTTAAGTTCAAACTTGTCGCGGTTGAAGGCGATGAAGATTTCTCACATGCGCCAGTAACCACGCCAGAACGTCGCCGTATAATTCCTACAAAAGTGAAATTAGCGGTGTGGAAGCGAGACGAAGGCAAGTGCGTTGAATGTGGGGCTATCGATGAGCTGCACTTTGATCATGACCTACCATGGTCCAAAGGGAGGCACCTCAATAACTGCTTCAAATGTCCAGCTACTCTGTGCTCGTCACAATCTTTCTAAGAGTGATCAAATTATTTAGTAGTCCGCACAACAAATGAGTGATTACCTACGCATGGTAAAAGATCCTAGGGGGATTCCGGCTGCGACCTGATGTGCGGTAGGGCCCTGCTCTACCGAAAGTCTCTTTAGTAACTGCGGCTGCGCCCCGAAATAGGGGCACAGCCCCCGAAGGAATCTAGATGGCGACGGAAGGTCGGAGACCTTCCGCACATCGGACGGCAGAGCCGTTCGCAAACGGCAACCTCAGCTAATCAATTCAGCTTCATCGCCCTCGCAAAAGTCTTGTCAGCGACGCCGCTTTAATGAGAAAGTTTATTCAGGTTCCCGACTTCGAACTTACTCACCTTGCCCGCCCGGCTCAAGCCAAACCGATAAAGTGTAAGTCTCCATAACGGGGGTAAAGACATGAGATACGCTGCACGCAGAATTGTTATTTTTTCGTCGGCTGCCAGCAGAAATTTGATTGTCCCGTCAGCGGCCAGCAGAAATTTTATGGTCCCGTCGGTTGCCGGCAGAATTGTTGTCTTCGGGACGGTCCTCTTATTGACGGTGGCGCTTAGCCTTGCTTGCTCTAAAAGTAGCAATGCGCGTAAGCAGACGCCGCCGCCCAACACTGTAATCGTCTCCACCGATGGCGGCGGGCAATACACGACAATTGGCGCGGCCCTGAAGGCTGTTCAGCCCGGCATGCGCATCCTCGTGCGCCCGGGCGTTTACAACGAAGCTCTCATCATCGACAAGCAAGTTGAGATCGTGGCTGACGCTCGCGGCGCCGGCAAACAGGTGGTCCTGCAGGCATTCAATTCCTCAAACATTACGATGCGCACCGAGCGCGCGCTCGTGCGCGGGTTTGTAATCAGGCACCGGCCGGGCTGGCTGGGCGTCTTGTATTATATTTTCTCGGGGAAAGATGGATCTGCGGTCGATATCCCTCAGGGAGAGTTGGCGCTCGAAGATTGCGACATAACTTCAACCTCGGGCGCCGGGATCGAGATTCATGGACCCAACGCTAACCCGATTATCCGCCGCACCAGAATCCACGATGGACGCTCCAACGGCGTTTGGGTTTATGACGGTGGACAGGGAACTCTGGAAGACTGCGACATCTCGGGTACGCGTATGGCGGGCGTGCGGATCGAGGATCAAGGCAATCCCACCTTGCGGCGATGCAAAGTGCACGACAGCAGGAACGCGGGCGTGGTGGTGACGGATGATGGTCTGGGAACTTTTGAGGATTGCGAGATTTGGGGCAACGCGCTTTCGGGATTCGAGAGTCGCAACGGGAGTGAGCCTGTCGTGCGCCGAACCAGCATCCACGACTGCAAAGGCAATGGTGTTTACATTCATCTTGACAGTTCAGGGACAGTAGAAGATTGCCAGGTTTTCAACAACGCGAACGTGGGCGTACAGATTAAGGAAGACAGTACGCCCCTCATCGTGCGCAGCAAGATCTTCAACAACGCTTACTCCGACGTGGAAATACGCGAAGGCTCCAATCCGGTTCTCAAAGACTGTGCAATTTACGGCGGGCAGATGAGCGGCATATTCGTACTCCAGGGCGCGCAGGGAACGATCGAGAATTGCGACATCTTCGGTCACGTAAACTACCAGGAGGTGGTGATCAGAGACGCCAGCGAGCCGACGCTCCAGACGTGCAAGATCCATCACGGCAAGGCCGGCGGTGTTCTCTTGCTGGAAGATGCCGGAGGAACTTTCGAAAACTGTGAGATCTACGACAACAGATTTTCCGGAGTATGGATCCGAACGGGCAGCAATCCTACGATCCGAAACACGAAGATTAACCGGAACGGTGGAGTGGCTGTTCTATCGGAACAGAATTCAGCCGGAAGCATTTTGGACTGTGACCTGACGGGCAATGGTCAAGGTCCCTGGAGCGAACTCGCGGAGAACCAATTGAGTCGGAAGGGAAATGTTGAATGATCGCGAAAGCAACCCAGCCTACTCGGCAGGCTGACCTCATGAGTCGCCACTTCACGATTCGGCAACTAGCGCCAAGGTAGTGGCCAGTTTAAGTTGAATGGTCAACTTCTTATGGGACCGCGGGCGCCCACGCCCGCTTGTTGCGCAGAAGGCATCTGTCAGAAAACTGCTTGTGTTGCGCACCCGTGCGGGCGAGGGCGCCCGCGGTCGCAGTGAGAGCGGATATCAACGCCCCAATCTTGAATTCCAAACTGACCCACCACCAACGTCAACCCAAAACTAGCTCACCCTTAGGAAGTCGGTTAGAATCGCCGCCAAATTCGGAACGGGAGTTTGGAATTTATCTTCATGGGCTCGCCCCTTCCATCAGGCACCCAACTCGGCCATTACAAAATCCTTTCGCCACTCGGCGCCGGCGGGATGGGTGAGGTTTATCTTGCGGAAGACACCAAACTAAACCGCCGCGTCGCTATCAAGCTTCTTCCGGCCGGTTCACTCGAAAGCGAGAACGCAAATCGCCGGCTGCTGCGCGAAGCCCAATCCGCAGCCAAAATCGACCATCCAAACATCTGCGGCATACTCGAAGTTTCTGAAGACAACGGACGCAACTTCATCTGCATGCAGTTTGTAGAAGGCGAAACGCTCGAAGCGCGCCTGAGGCGGCAGCCGCTCGACTTGGCGGAGTCGCTGGCCATCGCCATCCAGGTTGCCGACGCTTTAACCGAAGCTCACACACGCGACGTTATCCACCGTGACATCAAAACTTCAAACATCATGCTGACGGCGCGCGGCGTGAAAGTGATGGACTTCGGACTTGCGAAACTGATTCAGCAAACCGGCGCCGTGGAAAGCGAAGCCGAAACGGAAGCGCTGCTGAGCAGTCCCGGCGCCCTGATCGGTACGCTGCCCTATATGTCGCCGGAGCAGGTGCGTTGCGAACCGCTCGACGGTCGCAGCGACATCTTCAGTTTTGGCGTGGTGCTTTACGAAATGATTAGCGGGCAACAACCTTTCGCCAATAAGAGTTCGGCGGCAACCGCTTCGGCTATTCTCACTCTTGAACCCGCGCCGCTAGCGCGCTTCTCGAAAGAAGTACCCGCCGAGCTCGAGCGCATTGTCGGCAAGGCGCTGCACAAGGATCCCAACGAGCGTTATCAAACTGCCAAAGACTTCCTGATTGATCTGCGACACTTGCGTGGCGAAATCGATTTCCAGCAGCGGCTCGAACGTTCCACGCCACCAGGTTCAAGGGGTGACTATTCGCTGGCCTCGACTCCGCCGACGGGCATTGATACCGCGGCTCCGGTGTCACCGGTGACCGCGATCGACTTCCACAAAACTACCGCGGAAGTTACGAGCGCGAGTAGCCTCGCCGGGTTAATGAAAACTGCAAAGAGCCGTAACGCCATCATCGTGATTGGCGTTTTGATCCTCACTGGTTTGTGCGGTTGGTTCTTTTGGCGCCGGGCCAACATCAGGTGGGCTCAAGCTCAGTTGCCGAAGATTGAAAAGCTTGCGCAGGACGGAAAATATTACGAGGCTTATAGTTTGGCGGCCGGAGCGCAAAAATATCTGTCTGATGATTCGACGATTACCCGGCTGATGCCCACAATCTCAGAGACCATATCGGTGAAAACTGATCCGGCGGGCGCGCAGGTTTACCTCAAACGCTACGATCCTGATGGACCGGCTGAAGTTTCGAGCACGCTGATCGGAACGACGCCTCTCAGTGATCTGCGCATCGCGCGTGGCCAATACATTCTCTCTGTCGAGAAAAGCGGCTACGCGAGCACCGAGTGTTCAATCTCGGGAACTATTCTGCACACTGGTAACCTTGTTGTTTTGCCTGGACCTATAAACATCGAGGAAAAACTCCTGCCAGTTGACCAGGCGCCTGACCGCATGGTGTTTGTTCCCGGAGGACCTTATCGGCTGGATGGGTGGGCCCGACCGACAGAGGCACAGGCGTCGCTCAACGATTACTTCATCGATAAGTATGAAGTGAGCAATCAGGAGTATAAGGAGTTCATCACTGGCGGCGGCTATCTCAAGAAGCAATACTGGCAACACCCGTTTATGAAGAACGGTAAGCCGATTACCTGGGAAGACGCGCTGAAGGAGTTTAAAGATCGTACCGGCTTGCCGGGTCCGCGCGACTGGTCTAATCAAAATTTTCCCGACGGTAAGGCTGACTTCCCCGTTTCCAACATCTCCTGGTATGAGGCGGCGGCTTATGCCGCGTTTAGGGGCAAGCAGCTACCCACGATCTTTCAATGGGAAAAAGCCGCGCGCAACGGCAATTCTTCGGCACTCGCCAATTCAATGCCCTGGGGCTTCTTTTATCCGGGAGAGTCGTTGCAACGACGCGCCAACTTCAACATAAACGGCACGCTGCCCGTAACCAGCTCAGAGTTTGGGATGAGTCCGTTCGGAAGTTACAACATGGCCGGCAATGTTTCCGAGTGGTGTCTTAATGAACTTTCAAACGGCTACCCGGCAACTGGAGGCGCCTGGGGTCAGCCCTCATATACGTTTGCCGAGTATGCCGATTATCCGGGACTCTACAGCTCCGATAAGGTGGGGTTTCGTTGCGTGCGTAACTCTCCCGGCGCCACCGGCGACCAGGGCGGGATGCACATCGAGATTAAAGACGAGATTCCCAACTACCCTCCTTCGAGCGAGGCTGATTTCGCCGGATGGAAGAAGGCCTACGACTACAACAAAACTCCGCTCGACCCGCAAGTCGTTGATGTTAAGGAAACCGCCGAGTGGACCCGTGAGCGAATTACTTTCAACGGCGCCGACGGGCAACGCGCAATCGCCTATCTCTATCTGCCGAAGAATTATCCGCGGCCATTGCAGGTAATTCACGTAGTGCCTGCGAGTGACGTTGCCGGCGGCCTGCGGTCTTTGCCGGACTCGATGGAGGATCGGATTGCCCCGTTAATCAAATCCGGCCGGGCTGCGTTTGGAGTAGTAATCAACGGTTACAGCGAGCGGCTTCGACCGCAGGGTTATGTTCCTCCGGATCCGGCCAAAGTCGAGTACCGCGAGCGCTCCGTCAACTGGATTACCGACGTACGGCGCGGTTTGGATTATTTGGAAACGAGAAAGGAAATTGACCCTAGGAAGATTGCATTTTTTGGTCCCAGTGCGGGTGCGCGGATCGGACTGATTCTGGCGGCGGTTGAGACGCGCTATCGCGCAGTGATCCTAATGGGAGGGGGTGTTTCCAAGAGAGATTCCCAGACGATCGCCGAAGCCAATCCGATAAATTTTGCGCCGCACATTCGCGGCCCTAAGTTGATGGTGAACGGTCGCTTCGATGAGGACACCCCTTTCAAGACTCAGGGGGAACCGCTTTTCAAGTTATTGGGCGAGCCGAAACGTTCAATAGTTTTCGACGGCGGTCATATACCCCCACTGGAGTTTCTCGTGACGACGATGAATGGCTGGCTCGATGAGACAATGGGCCCGGTTAAGCATGAATAGCAAACAGCAAATGGCAAACAGCAAATGGGAAACAGCAAACAGCAATCAGTGACGCAATTCAAGATTGGGCGTTGATATCCGCTTACTTGGACCGCGGGCGCCCTCGCCCGCACGGGTGCGCGACACAAACAGTTTTCTGACAGATGCCTTCTGCGCAACAAGCGGGCGAGGGCGCCCGCGGTCCCATAAGAAGTTGACCATTCAACTCAAACTGACCCACTACCTAAACAGGAGAGCTAAATAACGTGTCGACAAAAACCCCGATGACTCCTGATAGCCCCACCGTTACTCCTGAAAACATCCTGCAGCTCGGTCTGGCCTTCTGGGGGTCAAAAACACTTTTGAGCGCTATTGAGCTAGGAGTCTTTACTGAACTCGCAAAGTCGCCGCTAAGTACCCACGAGCTAACCGCGCGTCTGCAGCTGCATTCGCGCAGCGCTCGTGATTTCTTTGACGCGCTGGTCGCGCTCGGTATGCTCGAACGTGAAAACGATATCTACCGAAACACTCAAGCGACGGACGCCTTTTTGGATCGCAACAAGCCTACGTACCTGGGCGGTATGCTCGAGATGGCTAACGAGCGACTCTATCCTTTCTGGGGTTCGCTAACGGAAGGCCTGCGCACGGGCTTGGCGCAAAATGAAGTTAAGACCGGCGGCGCAGGGTTGTTTGAAAACATCTATGGTGATCCGGATCGGCTGCGGCTTTTTCTCGGCGCCATGACCGGATTAAGCATGGGTGCATCACGGGCGATTGCGCAAAAGTTTCCCTGGAAAAATTACCAGACGGTGGTTGACGTGGGTGGCGCTCAGGGAGGCTTGCTGGTCCAACTTTGTCTGGCGCATCCCCATCTCAAGGGAATCAGTTTTGACCTCGCGGTCGTCGGTCCAATCTTTGAAGAGTACGTAGCGGCGAATGGACTGAATGACCGGCTTGCTTTTCGCAATGGCGATTTTTTCAATGAGCCATTGCCGGCAGCAGATGTGATCACGATGGGACACATTCTTCATGACTGGAATCTTGACGAGAAACGCATGTTGCTCAACAAAGCACACCAGGCGCTACCCGAGGGCGGGGCGTTGATCGTGTTTGAGGCGTTGATAGACGACGAACGGCGACAGAATGCTTTCGGACTCCTAATGAGCTTGAACATGCTAATCGAGACGCCCGGCGGCTTTGACTACACGGGAAAAGATTGTTCCGGGTGGATGCGTGACGCGGGCTTCCGCGAAACCAGAGTCGAACACCTGGTCGGTCCCGATTCGATGGTCGTTGGCATCAAGTAAACAGCAAACAGCAGACAGCAAACAGCCAAACATGGGCTCGCCACTTCCAGCAGGTACAAAACTCGAGCGCTTTGAAATCCTTTCCCAGCTTGGCGCTGGCGGCATGGGTGAGGTGTATCTCGCGGAAGACACGCGTCTGCATCGTAAAGTGGCGCTGAAGATTTTGCCGGCTGAGGTGGCGTTACATCACGACAGGATGCGCCGCTTCCTGCAGGAAGCCACCGCCGCCGCCTCTCTGAACCACCCTAACATCGCGCACATCTACGAGACCGGCGAAGCGGTGGCCTCGGCTCCGAGTGAGTCCGGAAACAGACCCGAACCGCTGCACTTTATCGTCATGGAGTTTGTCGATGGCGTCACGCTGCGCGAAAAGATTCATCGCGAGCATAGCGATCTAAGAAAGCTGCTGCGTTACTTGCAACAGGTAGCCGAGGGCCTGGCGAAGGCGCACGCGGCCGGCGTAGTACATCGCGATCTCAAACCCGACAACATAATGATCACGGCTGACGGTCATGCGAAGGTGCTTGATTTCGGTTTGGTAAAACTAATCGAAGCTACGGTGCCTTCACGCTCCGGTGATCGGGGATCAAGTGAAGTTGCCACGGCGGTCATGCCGCATCATTCCGCGCCCGGCACAGTGCTCGGCACGGTCGGTTACATGTCGCCCGAACAGGCGCAGGGTAAGACAGACGAGATAGACAATCGCTCCGACATCTTTTCGTTTGGTTGCATTCTGTTTGAAGCGGTCACCGGGCGGAAGCCTTTCGAAGGTGAGTCGGCGCTCAAGTCGTTGCACATGGTTGTGTATGAGCCTGCTCCTCTAATCAAGGACTTCAATCCGGCGGCGCCGTCAGAGTTGCAACGAATCGTTCGTCGTTGCCTGGCGAAGGACCCGGAAGAGCGCTATCAGAACATCAAGGACCTGGCGATTGAGTTGAAAGAAGTGAGGCACGAGATGACGGCCACGGCCGGGATTGATACCACCGTGCCCCCGTCAGCCAGCGTAGAGCCGCTCAGCACGCAGAGTGGCCCACAAACCAGCGCTGCCACGGCGACGGGCATAAGCAACACGCAGCCGACGCAGTCAAGCGCGGAATACCTGGTTAGTGGAGATCAAGCAACATCGAAAAGCCGTCGTCGCGTTGGCACTGTTAATTTTGGCGTGCCACAGCAGGCGTTGTGGCTTGGTACAAGTTCAGCGGTAAAGCGAAAGTCGAACCCTTTCGCGCAATCGAATTCACCCGACTGACCAACGGTGGCCGGGTTGGCAACTCGGTGATGGATGGCAGTACCTCAATCTCACCAGATGGCAAGTATGTAGTTTTCTCCCTCAACGACTCCGGCAAAATCAGTCTTTGGGTAAGACAGATTTTGACTAACAGCAATGTGCAGATCGTTCCGCCGGCAGATGGTAACAACGGCGGCACCACCATTTCGCGCGACGGACAATTTGTTTATTACCGTTGGATCGATGACAGCGATCCGCAGGGAGCGGTTTACCAGGTTCCGATTCTCGGCGGTACACCGCGCAAGATTTTGTCCGGCGGGGTTGCCAGTCCTATCTCGTTTTCTCCCGATGGCCAGAGGTTCGCTTTCATTCGCTCAATCCAGGGCCACGGGGATGTGCTGATGTTGGCCAACGCCGACGGGAGCAATGAACGGACACTCGCCACCCGCAAGGGCAACGATTGGTTCAATGGCGCCGGGCCATCGTGGTCGCCCGATGGGAAGACTATCGCCTGCGCAGCCGGATCTGATACCGGCGGGACACACATGACTATCGTCGGTGTCGAGCCCGATACCGGAGCGATCAAACCGTTGACGTCTCATAAGTTTTCCGGTGACGTCCATAGAGTGGTCTGGATGAGCGACGGCAGTGGCCTGATCGCGTTGGCCCAGACAGAGTTTCAGGAAGCCGGCAGCACACAGCTTTGGTTCGTATCGTTTCCTGAGGGTTTGACGCGCCGGATTACCAATGACTTGAACAGCTATGGCCGCGTGAGTCTTGGGTTAGCTGCCGACAACCGCACCATCGTGACTGCACAGTCAGACCCCTTGTTTCAAATCTGGACCATCGGTTTGAACGAACCTTCAAGCCAGGCCAAAAAGATTTCGAATGGCAAGGTTGATGGAATGGCGGGCCTAACCTGGATGCCGGATGGCCGAGTCGTTTACATCACGCAGGCAGGTGATAAGTCTGAGCTGTGGGTCATGAATGCAGACGGATCCGACAACAAGCAGTTAACGACGGATGGTTATTCAAAAGACGTTTCGGCAGTTTCACCTGATGGCAGGTTTATCTTTTTTACGTCGCTCCGGAGTGGTATCCCTCAAGTTTGGCGGATAAACAGCGATGGCAGCAATGCTAAACAGATAACCTTCGGAGACTTCGCAGCCTTTGATGCCATCTGCGCACCTGACGGCAAATGGATCACATTTGTCTCCTACCGCACCGGCTCGCCAAATCTATGGAAAGTAGGAGTGGATGGGGGTGAGCCAGTGCAACTGACCAACAAGCCTTCGAAGCGAGCTTTATTTTCACCAGATGGAACCTCGCTGGCTTGCCCATATCTGGTTGAAGGAGCACCCTCGCCCTGGAAGTTAGCAATTTTTCCAATTGCAGGTGGAGAACCCTCCAGGTTGATCGATGCTCCGCAGCGGAGGGGAGGGGGCGAGTGGACCTGGGCTCCGGACGGTCGCGCAATTATTTACAGCGTGAATCAGAGTGGTGTTTCGAACCTTTGGCGTCTACCTCTCGACGGCGGTAAGCCTTCGCAAATAACCAACTTTACCAACGAGTTGATAAATGCGTTTGCAATAGCACCGGACGGCAAACACATCGCTATGTCACGCGGCCACTCAACACTTGATGTGGTGCTGGTTAAAGACGCGAGGTGAGTGAGCGACTCTCCCGGTGTCGCACGACGGTAAGGCCCGAAGGGCCGGAAGTTAATAGCCACGTCCGCAAGGGCGTGGATCAGTATCACATAAACCTTTAGAGCGCCGAAGGTGCGACACGAGTGACGAACACATCAACTCAGTTCCATAGATACCGCTCATCATACTCAATCCCATGCTTCTCAAGCAGGGCTACTAATTCCTGTTTGAAGGTTAGCTTTTGGTGGTGCTCTTCCTGATTGTTAATATACCGAATGACCCTCAATTCATCCGACTTGCTCACGCTGAAAGCTCCGTATCCTTCCTGCCAGGCAAAGCTTCGCAATCTTGAAAAATTCTCGTGAATCCACTTTGAAGAATTGGATTTCACTACGTTCACAAAATCTGCAACGCTGATCGTCGAAGGCATAGACGCGAGGAGGTGAATGTGATCGGAGATCCCACCGGCAGAAATCAGTCGTGCATTTTTGTTGTGCATGATGCCACCGATGTAGGAATAGAGATTTGGGCGCATGGATGGTTCCATCCAAGGTTCGCGCCCCGCAGTGCTCCAGGTGAAGTGTACCAACAAGCTCAGATACTTTCCCGCCATTGTCAGCCTCCTTTAGGTGTTGGCCCTTCGAGCCTTTACGTTGAGGCTAACACTTGATCCACGCCCAAACGGGTATGGTTTCTGACTACTGGCCCTTCAGGCCTGAGAAAGATTTCTGGCAAGAGAGAACAATTATCAGAGCAAAATCTCTTGATAACTTGATCCACGCCCTTACGGGCGTGGCTATTGACTTCCGGCCCTTCGGGCCTTAGTCCACTACCTTGATTCTCACCTCGGCGCCGTTCGTGCGGATCTCAGGGACGTACATGGCGTGGCCCAACACCGGCAGCGCGTGGAACGCGCCCGGACTCTCAGCACGCATTTCGTAACTCAACTGCCAGATACCTTCCGGAAGATGATCGATGAAGAGCGCAACTTTACGATCGCGCAGCTCCTGGTAGACCCAGCGGGTGCGACCAGTAAAGTCAGATGCGGAAGTGAAGTTCATCGAGGCCAGTCGACTCGCAGATGAGCTTCCCGCACCAGATGCGGGCGAGACGCCCGCGGTCCCAGCACTACCCTTGTATGCGCCGGACTTGAGTTCCTTCACATACATGTTCTCGCCGCTGCGAAGCTGGACGGCTTCAAGGCCGCCCGGTTTGAGATCTTCAAACAGCAGATACTCATAGTTGTTCTTTGCCTCAATAGTAATTACCGTCTCCACGCGTTCGCCGCTCTTCACCGTGTCGCCGTCGTTCAAGGGCACGCGTTCAGAAACGAAACCTTTCAACAACGTGGGGTGATTGACGAGTTTGAAATACTGGCGCCGCACAAAGATTTCGTTGCCGGCGGCTGTGATCGGTTCTTCGAGACTGAAGAACTTTGCCTGCGCAGAGAAATAGAGAGGGCCGGTGCCGCTGGTGCGCTTGATCGTGATCTCGTTCGCGCCGTCACGAATGAACTCGCGCGAAACTTCAAACTTGCCCGGCGCGCCCAGCGCATCCGCCGCCGTTATTCGTTTGGTCGCTACTGAGTTTCCATTCACCAGTAACTCGTAACTCATATCGGCTTGCAACTCGCCACTCTTTTTCAGGTAGTCGTTCAGCGTTAACACGACGATGGCGGTGTCACGCGTATTGCTCCATTGCGCGCCACGGCGGTTCTTAACCAGCCAGTTCGTGACCGGCTCGATTAATTTGTTCTGCGGGTCGATTGCCAATAATGCACGCAACACAAACGAAGTCGCTTCGACGCCGCCATCCGACCAGCGCCAGTAGATACCATCTTCGCCCCAGTGAGCCGTGCCAATAACAGACGGATCAGACGATTGACCGCCGCTCTGCACGATTGAGGTGTCAGGCTTGGAATCGATCTTCACGCCGTTTTCCAGGTTCTCAACCAGCGTCTTCGCTTTGTCCGCATAACCAAAGTTATGCGCGGACAAGGCGAGCAGCGCGCGCGTGTAGGCATTAAGCCGATCGCGATTGCTGAAGAGATTGTCGAAGGCTTTGGATTGGAATTGCGTGACGGCGCGAGGCGTTGCGGGCGAGGCGCCCGCGGTCCACCAGAACCCTTGACCGTGGACCCAGAGGCATTGTTTGAATAGACAGCCAGGGCATGGAGCATCCAGGCCTGCTCGTCGTAGTTAACTTCTTCCTCGACGAGTTCTTTGTCGAGGTAACTAGCAGCGCGTTCGGCGACATCCCGTTTCACTTCAATGCCAGACTCGCCTGCGAGCGTCAGTCCCCAAAGCACGTAGGCAGTCATGTAGTGATCGCTGTCGCCGTCTTTCCACCAACCCCAGCCCCCGTCGGCGTGCTGGAAGTTGTACAAACGATCGAGACTCTGGCGCGTAATCTTATCGAGCTCCTTGAGATTGCGTTGGCCTTTGGGATGGGTGGCGAGGGCAGTGTCGGGTTCGATTCCACCAAACACTCGTTCCATCGCGTCCTCAGGTTTCATGCCGAGATCACGCAGCGTCTTCGCGGTAATCGCCGCGGGCAGAAAGCGGCTCATAGTCTGCTCGGTGCAGCCGTAAGGGTAGTCGATGAGGTAAGGCAAGGCGTCGAGCATGGTGGTGGCCATGCTCGGGGCTATTTGTACTGAAAGCCCTGTGGTTTCGGCTCGTCGAGCTTTGGGAATGTCGAGCGTGATGGCGACGCTGTCGCCGCGCATCTTGCCCGAGCGCGAAATAAACTTCTCGACGCCATGCTCGTAAACAGTGAACGTCTTTTCCATTGCGTCGGCATATTTGTTCCCGCGCGCTTCCACTTTCAACTTCGCTTCGCGAGCTTCAGTAACCGCGACCAGCCAGTCCACTCTGGATTCGCTGTTTGCCTTAACCTCCAACGGCGTCTGTTCACCGGTCACCGCTTTGCCGTCGATCATCCGGCCGGTAACGGTCAGGCCCTCCGCCGTTAATGTTGGAGCAACGCGCATTGCCCCATCGGTGTTGTTGTTGATGACGGCGGAGACGGTTACCTGATCGCCGACGACAAAGAAGCGTGGCGCCTGCAGTCGCACAATGAGCGGTTGCTTGGTGCGCGTCGATGCGTTGCCGATTCCAAACTGGTTGGCGGCGGTGGCCAGCCGTGCGGTGGCGGACCAGGTTGTTAGCGAGTCGGGATATTTCACCCTGGCAGTCGCGTTGCCGTTAACGTCAGTGGTGAGATCCGGCAGCCAGAGGATGGTTGAACGAAAATCGCTGCGCACTTGGACGGCAGGCTCCTGGCCAGGCGGAGGAGGCGGCGCCTCAGCCACTTTGAGAGCCTCGGTTTCACGACCCCTCGCGGAATATTCGTAAACCGACTCCTGCAACCGCGCCACGGAAACTGGCGCTGCTGCATCCTTTGCCATCACTCCGGCTGAAGCACCGAGCAATATGCGCTCATTTCGGCCGCCGCCTCCGCTGCCGGCCGGTCCTTCCTCAGTTACCTCGTCATCTTCGTTTTGCCCAACGTCTTTGATATCAATCAGCCGTCCCTTCGTAATTTCCACTAAACGCAAATAAGATTTCTGTGCGAAAGTGCTTTGCGTCTCGACCGCTTGAGTTCGTTTGGTGCCGTAATAAAACTGGCGCGGATCGCCGGCATAGTCCTGCTGAATGTATTTGACTGACTCGTCGATCAATCCCAGCGCTATTTCAGCGGAGACGGGTTTGCCATTCGCATCTCTGGCGGTAATCGAAAGCGTTCCTTCTTCACGCGGCTGATACTGCTCCCGATCTGCCTTCACATCGACTGACAGGAACTGCTGCACCGGCGGCACTACCACCTGCTTCGCGTCCACAAACAATTCCGCATCACTCACCATCGCCGCGTGGAGATAAATGTTGGGCACATGTTTCTCTTCAATCGGTAACTCGATCAGCTTCGCGGTTCCGGTGACGTGAATGAGCTGGTAACTGAAAAGGTCCTCGGCTTCAACGCTGAAAAGTACATAGCGATCGTTTGTGAAGGTCGAGATCATTACGGGCGCGGTTTGCCCGGCGCGGAAAGTATCTTTATCGACGATGATCTGAACTCCATCGTGACGATAGCCCAGCTCGCTGCTCGCGTTGGTGGCAACGAAGACGTAGGTTTCAGCTTTGATCGGCGGCAGAAAGCGATCTCGCTTACTGGCACCCGGAAGGACCTGACTACTCTGCCAGGCCACGTGGTAATAGCCTTCACGTTCGGGAGTGAATTCAAATTGCGCCGCACCTTCGGCATCGGTCTTGACGGTCTGCGTGAGTATGTCGTCGTGTTGATAACCGCGGAACTTCAGGCGCCAGGGCTTTTGCCTCTTAGTTACGACCGGCGGAAACACTTCACCCCTGTCCTGCAATAGACGAAGCTCATTGCCTTTTACTTCACGTCCGCTGGGATCGAGCCACACTTCCCACCAGTAATCGCGAGTGACTTTCACGGTCCCTTCGGTCGTTACCGGTTGCTCGTTTGCATCGAGCGCCTTTATGTCAACGGTAACTTTGTCCTTAGGCTGATAGATGTTCTCCTGCGCGCGCGGATAGACGTAATAGCGCTGGCGCGTAACGCGCACCGTGTCGCTGGAAACGATCTCGCGGCGAGACGAATCGGTAACGCGCGCCTCGATGCGATACTCGAAGTCCTGATTATAGTTTTCGCGCGGCGTATCGAAGCTAAGCACGGCCTTGCCGGTAGCGTCCGTCTTGATTGTTTCGCGCTTGATAACCGAGCCCTGACCGCCGTAGTAGCCACGCCCTCGCAGTTCCTCCACGTCGTCGTAATACCAGGGGTAATCGTGATGCGGGTACCAATAGTGATAGAAAGGATTCTGATAGACGACAACTTCGACCGAAGCGTTTGCAACCGGCCCACCGAAGTAGTAGTCAGCCTGGATGTTGACTTCCACTTTTTCGCCCAGGCGAAAAGCTTTCTTTTTGCCGTCCTCTTCGGGAGTTTGGACGGAGACTTTGAACTCGGGAAGTTTGTACTCTTCGAGGCGAAACAGTCTGGCGCTGCCGATACTATTCTTACGGCCGTTGTCCCAGAACTGAACGTTGTATTCGCCAAGCGGCAACTGCTCGCCGAGTTCAAGGGAACCCCAGGCGCTGCCGAAACTGTTGAGCGTCGATTTGCCCTCGCTCACTTTGGTGCCGCGCGGATCGTTGATCTGATATTCAACTACCTCGCTCGCCGGTGTTGAATACACGCCATTGCCAAAACGGCGCGCGATGAATTTCCACTGCACCGTTTCCTGCGGGCGATATGCGGGGCGGTCCGTGAAGGCGTAAATGCGCCACGCCTCGCCACCCTGATTGACGCCCCCGGCGCTGCCGGCGGCGAATGCCTCACGATCACCACCCACCGCGGTCTCAGCCGCCGCATAGAGGTTTCGACTGCTACTGGTGTTCTGCAGTTTGAACTGGGCCAGGCCGTCGCTATTTGTTGTTTGGGCCAGACGGCGGGCGTGCCACTTGGTACTGCTGTCGCCGTCGTAATAATTTTCCCAGAGGGTCACCTTTGCGTTTGCCAGTGGTGCGCCGGTAACTGCATTTGAGAAGAAGACCAACGCCTGTGTTGGCGACGATTTCAAAACCAGCGAAACGTCAGTGATCAAAACCAGATCGCGGGCTGAAAGTGAACCACCCCGTGCCTCCAGTACATAGGCACCCACGGGCAGACGGCCCTCGATGCGCACTTCCTGGTTGAAGAGCTTGTGATCACCTTTGCTGTCGATCTGTTTCGTCCAGGATTTAACGGGCGCTCGGCCCACGACCTTCAGTTTGTGAATCCAGTTTTCGACGTCGCCTTCGCCTTCATCATCGTCCACGTTTTTGGTGAAGCGGACATCATTGGTTAAGTCGATCTTGTAAAGCGCGAAATCGACACGTTTCAGGTTGCGCGCCTCCAATCCGAATTGCAGTTCAGACTCGGGCAGAAAAATATTGGAGACGCCCACGCTGAGCGTTGGCTCGGTGATCTGCTTAATCTGCTCGAGGGCCTGGTCGTAGTAGCGCGTCTCCCCTTTGGCGAATTCTTTGCTGAGGCGGCGAAATAGTTCCAGCGCCTTAAGGTAGTCTGGCTCCTGCTGCCACTCGCCGTTTTCCAGCTGCTGAATTGAGCCAGTTGACTCCATCCACTGGGCATAATGAAACAACGCGTCGTCGTACCAGTCAGACTGCTTGCCGGCTTTTAGCGCTGCTTCAAATTCTTCGGGCACGCGCTGGCGCGTCTCCCAATCGCCGCCCATGTAACGCATGGTCATCGCAATCAGGAAATGCAGGTGCGCCTTTTCGTTTTCGGTGGTGCTGATCCGGAGCGCGTTTTCGAGCGTGTCGAGCTGAATGTAGTTGCCGTAGTAGGTGTAGTAATAATACTCGTTGGGGTGGGGCGGCTCGGCGGCTTTAAAAACAATCTTGAGATAGCGTTGACGGGCCTGATCGATCTCACGTTGCCCGGCCCACCAGTCTAATGCCAGCTGATAATGAGGCCAGCCGGCGCCCCAGTTCATCTGATTGCTTCGCGTCCAGAAAAAATCGCCGAGCGATTCGTGAGCTTCAGCCCAGACGAGATCGCGTTCGTTGTCCTTGTCGTTAACGCGGATCAGTTCTTCCAGTTGCTTCTGTGCCAACTCAAATATTGTGTTATCCGAGGTCTGGGTGGCCGCCTGGGCGCGCCATGAAGTGTCAGCGAGGCGGAACTCGACCCAACGCACCTCAGCCGGCTCCAGTTTTGTTTTGTCGATCTTGCCATAGACTTCATTGGCGCGAGCGTATGAGCCGGACGCATAAAATTGTTCGGCCTCTGATTTGAGTTTTGCGTAGTCTGCTTGTTGAGCGGAAGTTGGCAGGAAGTAGAGAAACGCGAGCAGTGTGATGGAGATGATTGTTTTCATGATCAGGTATCGTTGTTGAACCGAATAATTTTCAAAGTCTTGCGCAAACGCCAACCCCCCGAGGCAGTTATTGTGGCGATGGTTAGACTACCAATAGCGCTTACGAGTTCCCTCAGCGCTGTTGAATGAACGGGAGAATTGGCAGGGACTTGCGTGAGCTGAGAAATAGCGACCGAAGCGTCAAGTGAATTGGCTGGGACCGCGGGCGTCCCGCCCGCAAACGCGCCGGAGGCGCGCAGTTTCACGGTATGCGCCACAAATCCGGTTCGCGCTTCGCGCTCATTTGCGGGCGGGACGCCCGCGGTCCCAGCCAATCACTTGACCCTTTTACGAAAAGTAGGACGGTTCAGGAGGCGCGCAGTTTCACGGTATGCGTCACAAATCCGGTTCGCGCTTCGCGCTGTTGCGGGCGGGACGCCCGCGGTCCCAGCCAATCACCTGACCCTTTTACGAAAGTAGGACGGTTCAGCTGGTCGAAAGCCTACCAGTCTTCCCGGGCGATATATTTGAGGACGGATCTGATTGAGGCGACAGCGAAAGAGCCGTCGGCTTTTTTGAATGGGATGTGGCGATAACGGCCCAGCGACATTTTATTGAGGGCCTCAGCGACCGAGTCTTCTTCGTCAAGGGTTTCTGGATTCCGGCTCATGAGTTCTTTCACAGTCGCTGATTTCAAATCTCCGCCGCCGTTAATTCTTTTGAGCACATCATGCTCGGTAAAAATTCCAACCAGCTTGCCGCCTTCGACTATGAGTGCGCAGCCGGAGTTGGAATTCTTCATGAGCTGAGTTACGTCGAGTGCGGGAGTGTCAGGGGCAACCGCAATGGTCTCATCCTGATCGAGCCGGCTTAAATTATCTTCCATCACGGAGCGCGCCAGCCCTTCGGCAGCGTCAGCACTGGGAATGTCGAGCTGACGAAACGAAGCCAGGCAATTCTCGCAACGGTCAATGCCGTCGATGTTTTCGTGACCACAACTAGGGCAATTCATAAACTGTATTTGGAATTTAGAGCTTTGTACTTAGAACTTTGTACTTTGTTTTTGGTCCCTAACCAGCAACCTCAAAGCTCAAAGTACAAAGCTATAAGTTCAAAGTTTGTTTTCTATTCAACGATCCACGTGTCTCCGCTATTAAGTAATTTTTCCAGGCTGCCTGGTCCGGACTTCGCGATCGCCGCGTCAATCTGTCCCACCATCATATCTTCATAGGTCGGACGCTCGACGGCGCGGAAGATTCCCACCGGCTGCGGAAAGTCAGGCTGTTCCATGCGGGCCAGCATGAACGCGACTGAGGGATCCTTCAGATAAATGTCGTGCACCAGCAGATCGTTTTCAGTGATGCCATTTTCGCCTATAGTCACCACTTCCGGGTGTGCGCCATTCATGCGAATCCCGCGGTTACGGTCCTTGCCAAAAATCATTGGCTTGCCGTGTTCGAGATAGAGCACGCGTTCTGTGCGCACGCTGCGTTCGGCGAATGAATCGAAGGCGTGGTCGTTAAAGATATTGCAGTTTTGATAGACCTCGATAAATGAGATGCCCTTATGTCTGGCCCCGGCTTCGACTACGCTGCCGAGATGCTTTACGTCGATATCTATCGAGCGCGCCACAAAGGTTGACTCACTGGCGATGGCCAATGAAAGCGGATTGATGGGATAGTCGACAACGCCCACCGGGCTCGACTTCGTCTTCTTGCCAAACTCCGACGTTGGGCTGTACTGGCCCTTAGTCAAACCATAAATCCTGTTGTTGAAGAGTATGTAGTTGACATCGAGATTGCGGCGAATCGCGTGCATGAAGTGATTGCCGCCGATCGAGAGCGCGTCACCGTCGCCGGTGATCACCCACACGCTCAGATCCGGATTAGCACACTTGATGCCGGTCGCGATCGCGGGTGCGCGGCCATGAATCGAGTGGAAGCCGTAGGTGTTCATGTAATAAGGAAAGCGCGAGGAGCAGCCGATGCCCGAAACGAACACAATCTTCTCGCGGGGAATGCCGAGCTCGGGCATCACCTTCTGCACGTTGTTAAGAATTGCGTAGTCGCCGCAACCGGGACACCAGCGCACTTCCTGATCGGAAACAAAGTCAGACTTTTTCAGCTGACCCGGAGGCGGTGCGATCTTGCCTGACACTGCCGAACCAACTTCACTGTCGGCAGAGACTGCCTCGACGATTGGCTTGTTGCCGTTGCCGTTTCCACTGTTACTATTTCCCGTTGTACTCATTAATGCTCCTGTTTAGTCGATAGAAAAAATTTCAGAGACGCTGATTCTAAAACCTGGCAGAACGTCACCACCGTCTAGAGTGGCGTTTCCGGTTAATGTTTCAATGTCGGTTAACGAACGAAAGACGGTCACGTTGCAGAGTTTGGGACTTACTAACCAAACCAAGCGTGTTCCCCGTTCCAGCCACATGTAGACTTTGTCCTCTACTTCACCAACGGTGTCACTCGGGCTGATGACTTCTACCGCGAGATCCGGCGGACCTTTCCAAAAGCCTTTCGACCTGCCAACCTCAGCTACCCTCTCCTGACGAATAAATGCAATATCCGGCGCTCGGACCGTGTCTGGATTGGTTGTGAGCACAAATCCAGTTTCTGCGGCGTAGATCTTGCCAAGCTTATTCTTCTTAACAAAGACCTGGAGCGGACTCGCCAGCTCCATGATGATCCTTCCATGGTCATGTCCGGCTGGTGACATCTTCTTTAGTTCTCCATTGACGAGTTCGTAACGAAACTCGCCTCTAGGTAAAGCCAGAAGCTCATCAGCGGTCATGAGTTGTACTTCAGTGCTCATCTCTTAATTTCTCAGCGTCACTCAGCGGGTAAGGGCGCACCCGCGACAACGAACAGTTTACAAATACTCTTCGACCTTCCGCACAATCTCGCGAATCTGGAACGGCCGGCCTTTCACTTTCGAGAAAGCAATCGCATCAACCAAATACTTCGCACGCACCATCGTGCAAAGCTGGCCCAGATTCATCTCGGGAATAATCACCGTTTCAAATCCGGCGAGCACTTCGCCAAGATTCTTCGGGAAGGGATTCAGATACTTCAGATGCGCCGACGAAACGCTCTTGCCTTCGCTCTGCAGTTTCTCGACTGCGGTACTGATCGACCCGTAAGTCGATCCCCAGCCCAGCACCAGCACTTTGCCGGTTGGCTCTCCGAAAACTTCTAACAGCGGAATATCGTTCGCAGCCCGATCAACTTTCTCCTGCCTCAGCTTCACCATCAGATGGTGATTCTCAGGATCGTAGTTGACATTGCCGGTGATGTGCTGTTTCTCGATACCGCCGATGCGATGCTCGAGTCCCGGCGTGCCGGGAATCGCATACGGACGTGCCAGCGTTTCGGGATTGCGCGAATAAGGCATGAAGCTGGCTGGGTCGGTGGCGAAGGTCACGTCTATCTTCGGCAGTTGATCGATTTCCGGAATGGCCCAGGGTTCGGCGCCGTTTGCCAGATAACCGTCAGACAAGTAAAAAACCGGAGTCATGTACTTGAATGCCAGGCGCACAGCTTCAATAGCCATGTGAAAACAATCGGCAGGTGTTGCCGGCGCCAGAACAATCGCCGGACATTCGCCATTTCGTCCCCACACAGCCTGGAACAGATCGGCCTGCTCGGTCTTTGTCGGTAAGCCGGTTGATGGCCCGCCGCGTTGCACGTTAACAATTACCAAAGGCAGTTCGGTCATCACTGCGAGTCCGATTGCTTCCTGCTTCAGGGCCACGCCCGGACCGGAAGTTCCCGTGAGTCCAACCTGACCGGCAAAACTTGCGCCGATGGCGGAACAAACTGCGGCAATCTCATCTTCAGCCTGAAAAGTTTTCACTCCAAAGCTCTTGTGTCTTGCGAGCTCGTGCAGAATGTCGGACGCCGGCGTGATCGGATACGACCCATAAAACAGCGGTCGTCCGGCGAGCTGCGAAGCGGCGACGAATCCCAGGGCGGTAGCTTCATTGCCCGTAATTTTGCGGTATTTGCCGGGAGCGATTTGCGCTTTCTTGATTGTGTAGTGGGTAGTGAAGAGCTCGGTCGTATCGGCGAAGTTGTAGCCGGTCTTCAAGGCAATTTCGTTTGCCTTGGCCAGTTCCGGGTTCTTGCCAAACTTGCTTGCAATCCAGGCGAGGGTATTTTCCATCGGCCGATCGTAGAGCCAGTAGAGCACGCCGAGCGCGAAGAAGTTTTTGCAGCGATCGATCTCCTTGCGCGAGAGTTCGACGTTGCCTTTCAGCGCGTTCATGTTGAGCGTGGTAACCGGCAGCTTGTGCACGCGATAACCCGCCAGCGTCCCATCCTCGAGTGGATTTGAAGTGTAGTTCGCATACTTCAAATTCTCTGGGGTGAAGCCGTCGGTATTGACGATTAGCGTGCCGCCGTCTTCGAGATCCGGAAGATTTACTTTCAGGGCCGCGGGGTTCATAGCCACCAGCACGCTTGGTTGATCGCCGGGCGTCTTGATGTCCTGGCTGGAGAAGTTCAACTGAAATCCGCTTACGCCGGGCAGGCTGCCGGCGGGCGCGCGAATCTCAGCCGGAAAGTCAGGCAAGGTAGAGATGTCATTGCCGACAACTGCCGAGGTGTTTGTAAACTGCGTTCCCGTTAACTGCATGCCGTCGCCGGAGTCGCCGGCAAAACGGATCGTCACGGCCTCTACTTCTTCAAGATTCTTTTCCGCGTGTTCTACCGGGGGTTCGATAATAGTGCTCATTTTGTGTCTCGAAGATTCCTTCCGTCTGAAATGTAAATGGTGAATGGTAATAGCGGAAGCGGTTTACTATTTACGATTTCAATTCCGCAATCCGAAATCGGCAATCAGCAATCCCTTTATCCTCCGTCAGTACTCTCCATCACCTGGTCGGGATTTGGCGGCAGGTTCATCGTGGTTTGCGGATAACTTTCAGCCAGATAGCTGATGATATCGAAAACGGAGATCGAACCAACCAGTTTGCCGTTTTTTACCAGCGGAACATTCCGATAACCCTTATCATTCATGATGGCCACTGCGTCACCGATCGTTGCTTGCGACGTCAGAGTCGCAACAATGGGTGACATCAAGTTGCGTACCGGCGTATTCAAGTCGATTTCCTGCCCGATAACCTTAGTTAAGAGGTCTCGTTCGGTAAAAATACCCACCACCGACCCGTCCTCTGCGCAAACGATCGCACAACCACCTTCATCCTGGCTCATTGATTCGATTGCCGTCGAAAGCGGTGTGGAAGGTGAAATGCACACGTAGTCGTCGGTCTGCATAGAGCTGACCGAGTCCTGCCGTGCCTTGCGCGACGACGCGGTTTTGCCTATTGCTACGGAAGGCGCTTCATTAGCTGTGGAGTGTTCACCTGACATGGATTATTGCTCCGGGAACCGACGAAGAGTATTAGCGGAAACCTAAGTAAATCCAAAACGAATTCTACCAGTAAAAAGGTGAACAGGGGAAAAGGGGAATGGAAGGGTAAATGGGGAACAGGGAGAACGGGTAAAGGGAAAACATAAATGCGGATTTGCGACGCTGTCGATCCCTTTCCCCCTCCCTGTTCCCCATTCTTCATCGCGACTTAGCGCTTGAGTTCCTTCTCATAAGGCGACATTTCGATGAGCTTGCCGATGATCCCTGGCAGGACTTCGAGCGTGTAATCGATTTCGGCTTCAGTGTTGTAACGGCCGAGAGAAAACCTGATCGAACCCTGCGCCGCTGTGTAGGGCACATTCATCGCGCGTAAAGTCGGTGACGATTGCCTGGTCGTTGAATGACAGGCGGAACCGGTGGAGACACAAACGCCGGCCTTGTCCAGGTGGACCAAAATGTTTTCGCCTTCTACGTACTCAAACGAAATGCTGCTGGTATTAGGCAAACGTTTCGCGGGATCGGCAGTTCCGTTTAGCCGCGCGTTCGGAATCTGATTCAATATCGCAGTCTCCAATTTATTGCGCAGAGTCTCGATACGTTCGTGCTCGTCGAAGTTTGCGGCCAACTCAGAAGCCGCGCCGAGCCCGACAATATTTGGCACGGCGGAAGTTCCACCTCGCCGGCCACTCTCCTGCGCACCGCCGATAATAAATGGCGGAAGTTTGACGCCCTCGCGAATGTAGAGTGCACCGACTCCTTGCGGCGCATGCAGTTTGTGACCGGACAACGCGAACAGATCGACGTCGAGTTCCTTGAGCGAGATCGGAATCTTGCCGACGGCCTGCACGCCGTCAACGTGAAAAACAGCGTCGGAATTTTCTCGTACGATCTTTCCAATCTCTTTAATTGGAAACAGCACGCCGGTTTCATTGTTTGCCATCATCACGGAAACGATTCCCGTGTCACGGCGCAGGGCTTGTCGCAGATCGTCGAGATTGAGCTCGCCGCTTTCGTTGACCTCGAGCCAGGTCACTTCGCAGCCGATTTGCGCCAGATGCTCGCAAAGATTACGCACTGCTTCATGTTCGACGCGCGTGGTAATGATGTGACGTCGAGTCGGATTCTGCTCGAGGAACCCGCCGATGGCCCAGTTGTCCGACTCTGAACCGCACGAAGTGAAAACAATTTCGCCGGCACTCGCGGCGCCAAGCAACTCGGCAACCTGCTCGACGAGCGTGTTCGACAGCCGCCTTCATTTGCCTGCCCAGCGAGTGTGCTGAAGATGGATTCCCGTAGGTTTCCGTCAGATAAGGTTGCATTGCCGCGAATACTTCAGGCGCGACGCGAGTGGTGGCGTTGTTGTCGAGATAGATCATTGGTTTTGGTAAATAGTGAATGGTAAATGGTGAATAGGGGAACGGTAAATAGTGAATCGTAAATAAATCAAACCCGCACGGTTCTCATCCATTTACTATTCACCATTTACCATTCACCTCTTCAAGAATGTCTTCAATCAAAGGGTAGCACGAACGACAGCCGCCGCCCGCGCTACAGGCCGCAGTTACCTGGGCGATCGTTCGCAAAGCGTTTTCCTGGATCTCCCGTTCGATGGTTCGTTCCGAAACGCAAAAGCAAGTGCAGATCAACGCTTCATCGCCTTCCCACTCATCCCGCGCCGCGTCGCTGTAGTTGCGAATGGCCGAAACCAGAGCTTCACAAGCCATCAGCACACATTCATGTCGTTCCGCAGGCAAGGTGCCAAGTTTTCCTGCCAACTGATCAAGATTTTGCACCACGGTAGCAGCTTCGCCCGTGGTTTTCCCCAACACCTCGTCAATTAACAACGAAGCTGCAGTAACCAGGACACTGCAACCGGCTGCCTTGAATTTCCCCTCGGTAATTTTTTGCGATTCGTCGATCTGCAGGGAGACACGCAGGATGGCGCCGCATTGAAACGATCCAGACCGTCCAATGAACCTGGGTTCTCCGGCTTCTCCCACGTTCCGGGGATTGAAAAACAGTTCGGAAACCGCGCCGGAATTACTTTCCATGCGGCAATGATTCCAGACTTCGAAGCCGGCGACAAACGCGAGGCCACGGTTCTCAAATGGATCTCCGATCTGAAATTTGAGATCTCCGATTGTTTAGAGCGTGGTGGTGAGGCTGTTATCATATAGCCAACCCATGTTCAATCAGTTTCGCCAGCGCAGCCTAGAGCTTGAGCACCTCGATAAAGGTGACTACACGGCTGAAGAATATGAAGGCTGCATAGTCGAGCTGCAGCGCGTCAATCGCTGGTTGGGTGACGCAAGCGCCTTGCGGGATTCCCTCCTGAGGGAAATCGAAAAACTAAATTTGCAAGCGTTTTCTGTGCTCGATGTAGGTGCAGGCTCGGGCGAGTTGTTGAGTGTTGTCGCTGAGTGGGCGCGGAATAACGGACGAGAAGCCCAGCTCACCGGAGTTGAACTAAACGCGCGATCGGCAAAGGCGATTGCCGAACGAGCGACGACGTTTCCTGAGATCACCGCGCTTCGCGGCGACGCTTTTCGTCTTCCCTTTGTGGCTGGTCAATTTGATTACGCGCTCTGCTCGCTCTTCACTCACCATTTCAAGAATGCCGATGTTGTGAAGATTCTTCGCGAGTTACGCCGCGTATCGACTCGCGGTATTTTCGTGATAGATCTTCACCGCCATCCGTTCGCCTACTTTTTTTATACAACAATCGGCCGCTTGTTTTTGCACAATCGTCTTATTCGCGAGGATGGCGCGCTATCGATTCTGCGAAGCTTTACACCTGAAGAGCTATTGGACCTGGCGCAGAGTGCCGGACTTGATAACCCACGTGTCGAGCGACATTTTCCTTATCGCGTCGTGCTCGCTGCATAATGCCGGAACCTGAAGATGTCTTCTACAAACATATTTGACGTAGCAATCGCAGGCGCTGGTCCGGCAGGCTCGAGCGCGGCAATTCAGTTGGCGTTAGCTGGAGCGCGCGTGTTGCTCATTGAAGAGAAGAAATTTCCCCGACCAAAGTTATGCGGCGAATTCATTTCTCCAGAATGTTTGGCACACTTCAAACGGCTCGGCGTGATGGATCAGATGGGCGCTGCCGGCGGCGCCGCGGTTTCGGAAACGGTTTTTTATTCACGACATGGAAACAGCGTCGCCGTGCCGAGCGAATGGTTTATGTCCGGCACGCAAGCGCTTGGTTTGAGTCGAAGTGAAATGGATCATCGACTTCTCCAGCGGGCGAAGCACGCGGGCGTGTTGGTGTTGGAAGAAGCGCACGCTTCGCGACTAATCTGCGAGCGCAAGGAAGTGCGCGGTATACGCGTAAAGAGCGGCGACGCCATGCGAGATTACGAAGCGTTGATAACTGTAGACGCGACCGGCAGGACTCGCAGCCTGGCCCGGCATTTGGATCCGCCGCGACCGAATCAAAGAAAGCACATCAATCCGCTGGTGGCGTTTAAGGCTCATTTGAAAGGTGCTCGCGTGGCGGTCGGCGCTTGCGAAATCTATTTCTACAAGCGCGGCTATGGAGGATTGAGTGCGGTTGAAGGCGGCGTCAGCAACCTTTGTTTTATTGTCGCGGCAAATGACGTCCGACGTTATAACTCGAATCCGGAACTCGTGCTGCGTGAAGTAGTGATGAAGAATGCTCGCGCCTCATACACACTTGCTGAAGCTACAGCGAGTACGCCCTGGCTTAGTGTGGCGCTGGAGCGCTTTGGTCGACGGACCCTGGCACCAGCGCCGGGGTTATTAACTGTAGGGGATGCCGCCGCTTTCATTGATCCATTTACTGGCAGCGGCATGCTGATGGCTCTCGAAAGCGGCCAGGTTGCCGCGGAAGCGATCTTGAAAAATCTTGCGCAGCTACGACGAGGTAGTGGCTTTCAGTCTCTGGCGATCAATTACGAAGCTGAATACCAGCGACGCTTCGCGAGCCGTTTGCGCGTGTCAGGTCTGCTTCGACGAGCAGCATTTTTCCCCAACCTGGCCGAAGCGGCCATACTCCTGTCTGGCACCAGCTCAACCTTGCGGCGGAAACTCGCTCGCGCCACGCGCCATTCAGGTAGCCATTAAGTGAGACCCTCCAGCCTCTGATTACCTCGCTCACCATCGGCACACAAAATCAGAACTGGGAGCGAACCGGGGTCCCCGCGCGGGCAGCCCGCGTGGGGTGGTGGTAGCGACCAGCCGAAGAGTCAACTCAGTGAAAATTGCACTGGCCAATTTTCGAAACTGTCAGTTGAGTGCTTGGCTGGTCGCTATCGCTCCCAGTTCTGATTTTGTCTGCTGGCTGGATGTTCACAAGCGCTGCACTGAGTCTCAACATTTGCTGCTGTGGTCCTTCATATCAAGGCCGTCGATAAGTACATAAATGCTTGCCAGATGGGAGCTTTTGGAGTAAAAAGGCGGAGCGTCTCTAATCGCCTGATAGTGTCCGGTTCTTACCTGTTGATCGACAGCGTCCCTAAACTTAGCTAAGGAGAAACAATAATGTTTGCGTCCTCTTACGCAGTGGCTAAATCCTTCGATTCGTTTGGCAGTCCTTTTGCTCCTAACCGCAGTTTTCGGTTCAAGCATCGCTCTTGGGCAGACGCAATCCAACGCCGCGGACTTGCAAGGCGTGGTTCGCGATCAAAGCGGGGCGGTGGTAAGTGGCGCAACTGTGACGGCTCGGAATGTGGGTACCAACACCAGCAAGACAACCACGACAAATGACGATGGCGATTATTTGATTGTGAACCTCGTGCCCGGTGACTATGAAGTCACTGTAGAAGCTGCAAACTTTAAGAAATCCGTTTTGCCTGATGTGAAACTCACCGTCGGTCAGCGCGCAGATTTGGACATCGCGTTAGAAGTGGGCCAGGTCAGCGAAGTGGTAACTGTCTCCGGCGCCTCCGCAGAGTTGGTGGAAACTTCAAAAACCGCCATTGCAACCACAGTGGATCTGCAACGTATCGAGAATCTTCCGATCAACGAAAGAAACTATCTGGCCTTTGCCCTGACCACCTCTACTGTCGGACGAGACAATGGCCGCCCAATTGGACCAGCGCCCACCACCGGCTTGAACTTTGGCGGTCAACGCGGCCGCTCCAACCTGGTCCAGGTTGACGGCGCGGACAACACGGACAACTCGGTCAACGCATCGCGCTCCACTGTTTCCCAGGAGGCAGTTCAGGAATTTCAGGTGGTGACAAATTCCTTTGCGCCGGAGTTTGGACGCTCTTCCGGCGGTATCGTTAACGTGGTGACCAAGAGCGGCACCAATGATTTCCACGGAAACGTTTTTGGCTTTCTCCGAGACAAGAGTTTTCAGGCGCGCAATCCGTTTGCGCCGATAGCGAAACCGGATTTCAGGCGAACTCAATACGGCGTCACGCTGGGTGGCCCAATGGATCGGGATCGCACCTTCTTCTTCTTCGCCTTTGAACAACGACGGCGTGACGAGTCGGGTTTCTTTACCAGCGATGTTGCGCGTGGCCTCGGCAGTTCAATATCAATACCCATTACCGGCCTCGGCACTCAAACCTTCCGCAACCTGACGCCAGGCGCAGGTCAGCTATATCAGTAGCCTGCTGGGCACCGGCAACGCGGCGGCGATTGGCGCAGCTGTCAACTACGCTTATCTGGCATCGAGCGGAGGAACAACCGGACTTACAGGCACCAACCCGCTGCTGAGCGCCGGCGGCGCGATTACTGCTGGTCAGGTAATCGGAAGTCGGTTCCTTTTGACAGGCGCGCCTGTGCCGGTTGGCACCACCGGCACCAATGGATTGCCGATCGCATTTCGTCCGTTGAATGATTTACAGAGGATCTTTCCGATTGTTGAGAGAACGACCTTCAATTCAATTCGCATCGATCACCTGATTACCAAAGACCATCTATTCACTCTTCGCGGCGGCTATAACCCCAGTCGCATTACGGGAATTCAGGTGGAATCGCAGAACCAGTCGCTGGGCCAGAACGATTTTTCTCGTACCGGCATTTCGCAAGCTGATCGATTCTACAGTGGTTGCGAGTTTGACCTCGACATTCGGCGGCAGCAAGGTAAACGAAGCGAGGTTCAATTTCGGCGAGCGGCGGGCGACCTTCACCTCGCAGAACAAAGAAGCCGTTGCTTTCAACATCACCGGCACCGCGTTCATCGGTCGGGAACTTTTTTCGCCTGTAGTTCGCACTGAAACTCGATACGAATGGACCGATAATCTCAGCGTGGTTGCCGGCAACCACTCCTTCAAGTTTGGCGGGGACATAGCCTTCGTTAGAATTCCTTCCGCCGTCTTCGAACTAAACTTTGCCGGACTTTTCAACTTCGGCGAGTTTTCCGCTCGTACTCTGGCGCCCACTTTGCCGACAGCTCCGAACGGACAAACACCGCCAAACTTTACTGCCGGTACAGTCTTATGGACTCGGTATCCCCTCGGTTTATGTTCAGGGTTTCGGCAATCCGGTCAGCAAGCTAAAAAATCAGCCGATGGCGTTTTTTGCCCAGGATTCGTGGAAAATCAGGCCAAACCTGACGCTGAACTACGGCGTGCGCTACGACTATGAACTGACAGAGACGATTCCGCCGGCCGCCCAGTTTAGAGATCCTTTGTCGGGCATCACGCTTTCGCAGGCAGACCTTTTAGCGGCCCAGGATGCGATGGGCGTGCAACAGGGCTTTCCGCGCGACAAGAATAACTGGGCGCCAAGATTGGCGGTGGCGTGGGATCCACAGAACAACGGCAAGACAGTAATCCGCGGCGCCTTTGGCCTTTTCTACGATCACCCGCTTTTGGCGATCGCTTTTAACTCCGATATTGCAGACGCGGCCCAGCAGCAGCAAGCAACCCTGACCTTTAACAGTCCGGCGCCGACAACGTTCCTTAATGCGGCGCAGATCTTCCAGGGCACGGTGCGGGTCTGCAACTTCGTCGGCGCCATTCCCGGCGTTAACTGCACTCCCGGCGCCGCCTCAAGTGCGGAATATCAGCTCGGACGCCAGCGTTTCAACGACCAGACTTTCCCCGGATTCGGAACGATTCTTCCGTTCGTCCTTTTCCCGGATAAGAATTTTGAATATGCGTACGCCAATCAAGGCAACTTCTCGGTGGAGCGGCAACTTTCGAAAGACATGTCGCTATCAGCGAATTACATCTTTGTCGGCGCGCATCACTTGCCGCATCCACGCGACATTAATTTGATGCGCAATGATTTGCTGATTGAAAACTTCCGTCGCTTCTTTAGCGTTGCGCCACCTGATCCGACTTCGGCGCAATTCTTCTCGTTGCCCACCAGCAACTGTGCGCCAAGCGCGGCTTGCCCGCTGGGCTTCACAGTTGTTATTCCCGGCATTCTCGGTCGGAACGCAGCCGGTCAGGGCATAGTGTCCCCAATTGCGGCAAACTTTTTCCGCCCCAATGCGCCAAACTATTTCTTTGTTCAGGCACTGACTGGACTTTCACCGGCTACGTTTAATGCGCTGCTTGGCGCCAACAACACGCTGCGTACACCCGGCGTGATCTCGCCATTCGGCGACGTCAGCGCACAGCTTTCCGAAGGCAATTCGATTTACCACGCCTTGAACCTTGATTTGAAACGCCGCTTCGCCAACAACTTCCAATTTTTGGCGTCCTTAACCTGGGCCCACTCGATCGATGACTCGTCCGACTTGCAGACTTTGCTCAAGCCGCAGAACAACCTGAATTTCCGCGCCGATCGGGCCGACTCCCTTTTCGACCAACGACTCCGTTACGTATTCAGCGCTATCGTCACTTCGCCTGGCGAGTGGCGTCATTCAGACAGCGGTCTGCAGCGCTTCCTATCGGATTTCACCATTGCTCCCATTCTGGAGGTGGGCACCGGACGTCCGTTCAATATCATCACTGGTGTTGACACCAATGGTGACCAGCAGAGCTCCAACGATCGACCCAGCGTGACTTCAAGTGGTGCGCTCGTTCTGCCGGGATTCTTTACCAACGGCAGTCTGGGACGAAATATGGGAATCACGCACAAGTTCGCATCCCTTGATCTGCGAGTTATGAGGTCTGTCCGCTTGGGCGAACGCGCCCGGCTGGATCTGATTGCCGAAGGCTTCAATATGTTCAATCGCTTCAACGAAGCCTCCGCATCGCCGTTGTTCAGCGACGTCAATAACTTTGGCCAGCGCGCCGGCAATGGACGTTACTACAGCCGCCCCACGGCTTCGTATGACCCAAGACAGTTTCAATTTGGATTGAAACTGAACTTCTAGGTGATACACGGTCATCGACAGGCAACACTACCTGTCCCAACTAAGCGATCGGCCAGCGGTGGCCGGTCGCTTTTCTTTTGAGTCGTTAGTTAGTAGTCTTTGCCCTCAAGGGGTGAACTCGGCAAACTAAAGAGGCGCCCGCGGCATCGGAAATACTGTCTTTCGGAAGCGCTCTATTTACCTCGAAATTAAGCCTCTCCCCGGAAGAATTATCTATGACTAATCGTCCTTTTTACCGCGTACTTGCCTTAAGTCTGTCCATTTCAGTTTTAGGCGGGATTGTTTTTGCTCAATCAAGCCGGCCGCGCCGCGTAAAGCCGCAACCGGCCAAACCGGCAGAAGAACCGCTTCTTAGACCGGAACCCAAGCCGAGTCCAACAGCGAAAAACAACCCCAAGCCGCCCACTGATTGACGTGCAGCCGGTAAAGCCCGTGGTCAATACCGTAGGCACCGGCGACACCACTCATGCTTACCAACTGCTGCAACAAAAACAATTCGCAGCGGCAGCCGCGGAAGCCAAGTCGATCGCGGCACAGTTTCCCAATGACGCTGAAGCCTGGAAAATCGCGGGTTTTGCGGAACTGAGTCTCAAGCAATACGATCCGGCAATAGAGGATTTGGAGAAAGCCCGCAATCTGCAGGAAGTCGCCAAGCGCCAGGATCCAAACACGGACGATGCGTTGGCGCAGGCTTACGTCCTTTCTGAAAAATTCGATCGCGCATTGCCTTTGCTGGTCGCGGCTACCTCGCGACCCGGTGCCCAACCGGATCCGTCGTTGCTTTATTTTCGTGGTCTGGCCGAGTACAAGACCGGAAAACCGTTGGACGCGGAGAAAACCTTCAATGCTGTTGTAAAGGCAAACCCCAAAGATACCTTGTCGCTTTTCTATCTGGGTCAGATTGCCGTAGGTAGAAACGATTTAGATGGCGCCATCGCTTCACTCAATCGTGCGACTGTTAATGATCCTCGTTTTGCTGCTGCCTGGACCTTACTTACGTCAGCGTATTTGCGGCGCGCAGCACTGAACTCAGATCCTGCAAAAGCATCCGCGGACTATCTGAGCGCAGTGCGCGCCGGCGAAGGCTTGATCAAAGTTAGAACTGATGCCGAGGCAGTGACACTCTTTGGGCAAGCCTTGATTGGATCGGAACAGTATGTGCGCGCTGCGGCCGCCCTTGAACGAGCAACCTTGGGGCCTGATGCCAAGGGAGTAACTTTTTATCTGCTCGGCATCGCACAATCGCGGGCGAAGAACTTTCCCAAGGCGATCGCAGCGTTACAAACGGCCGCACAGAAATCCCCTGATGATGTCAACGTGCTCCGTGAGCTCGGTTACGCTTACGAAATAACCAAGCAGTATGCAAAGGCTTTAACCGTATATGAGAAAGGCTTGAGTCTGGCGCCGAGTGATACGGATTTCAAGGAAGCAGCTGAGCGGGTGCGGCCATTCGCAAAATGATCGGAATTTGTTGGAGGTAAGGAATGAAATTTACTGGAGTAATTTTGTTAACGGTTTTTATGGCCGCGGTAGTTTGCGCACAGCGGCCAAGGGTGGTGGAAAAGGACACGCCGAAAGACGCTACCAAGGCGACGCCGGCTCCCGCTCCACAAACGATGAATGCGAAGTATGAGGGCGGGATCTTTGGCTACAACAAGACCATGGAAGGCACGCTCAGCTTCGACGATACCAACCAGCGTCTCCTTTTCCGTAAGGATAATAGGGATTTGTTTTTCATTCCTTACAATGCCGTGACCTCGGCGTTTGCCGACACGCAGAAACGACGACCAACCGCCGCTACCATCGGGCAGGTTGTTCCTTATCTCGGCTGGCCGATAGGAATGATCAAGACGAAAGTGCGTTATCTGACACTGCAATACAGTGATCCGGATACGCGAGTGTCTGGCGTGACCAGTTTTCGTTTGGATAACAAGGATCTGGTCGACTCGGCCTTGTTTACGCTGGCCAACAAAGCGGGAATGGTGCCGCGAGGCGAGGTCTATATCAAAAAGAAAGACGATGCGGAGGCTAAGAAGACAACTCCCTGACGTCAGGCCCAATGTATGCAGGAAGAGGCGGGATTAATAACCCGCCTCTTTCTTTTGTCGATAAGGCTAAAATTTTTGCCAGTTCCCGCCGCCAGTAACCACATACCGCACCGCGTATCGTCGCAGCTTTTCCCGGTTTTCTTTCAGGTAGTTTGGGTGATCCAGCGCAATCCCATCGTCTGGCTTGGCTAACAGGATGTAAGCCTCGAGCAGGCCTTCGTCGTTAAGTTTTTTCAGCTTTACCAGTGCCGGACTCAACTTCTTCGTTTTCTTGTCAGACGTTGCCAGCGTTATCACACTGCGCAAGGCTTCTGCTTCTTCAGCCAAGCTGTGACGATACTGCTGGCCGGGATATTTTTGCACAAAGGTTTCGTGGTGCCATTTAGAACGGGTGGCACCATAAGAGATCCAGGCGAACGATCCATCGTCGCCTCCCAGTAACGCGCTCGCATCCAGATTCACCTTTGCGTCACCCTTTTCGTCAAAGGTTACGTTGGTGGGGATTTCGATGGTCGGGTGGGCCAGACTGGTTTTGGTTGCCTGGCCCCATTGCACGAGCCCGGCGATCGCAAACTTGTTGTAAGGCTCTGTAATAAAAGCTTCGATATACCGGTCGCGAGCTTCCGCTGTTTTGCCCTGCTTCATTAAAGGAGTAGCCGAATAGCGATAAGCCGTTTCTTTGGTGGGATCAATATCGATAGCTTTCTTATACCAGAGTTCGGCGTTTGCGAAGTCCTCCTTCGACATAAACACATCTCCGGAAAAAAGAGCAGCGTGATAGAGCGTGGGATCAAGCGTGAGGGCTTTTTGATAGTTACGCAGCGCATCGTCGAGTTTACCTTGAGAGAAAAAAGCTTCTGCTTGCGTCATCAGACTGTTGGCCGCAATGTTCTCAGAAAAGGTCTGGCCCAGACTACCATCTAGCGGAATGCTTTCGATTAGGGCGTCCACCACCGGCTCTTCAATATTCAATTCTTTCGCCCTCATGAAAGCCGCACGCGCGCGCTTGCTCAATGCAATTCGCTGGTCGATGTCCTTCGTGTTATTTGCGTGCGCAATCAGGGCAAACCCGAGATAGAAATGCATCCGAGCATTGTTTGGTTCGACAACAACAATCTTTTCCAACAGCGGCAGAGCTTCGAGGTAATTGGTTTTCTCGGTTAACTCGAACACCTTTGCCTTGAGCTTCTCGATGGACTCGCCGGTTTGCGCAGAAACATTCGAACAATAGAAAATGCTCGAAAGACAAAACAGCACAACCGCTAAACAGGTGGCGACCTTTAGCGACTTTAATGGAAACATAAATTTACTCCTGCGGCGTTATTGAGGGGCGGTAGCTTGTTTGCCATTGATTGAACGGCTTTACAAGCAAATAATGCGGCTGAGCTTAATGTATTTTGCCGCGCGTTAGCCTGCCTATCCTTTGATCCCCTCTCAGAATCAGTTCGCAAGCCTTGAAAGCATATTCCTCGAAGGCTTCCAGCCGGGAGGCCAGGACTATCCAGGCTTTGTTTCCGGAACGCGACCGCCATAACTGCCGCTTTGGTAACTCGGGAAACTCCCGAGCCAAACTCTCGAGATGTTCCGTAGTGGTGTACAGCCACACGCCATTGGAGTTGGGTTGTTTGACGCTATCGCGCAACGAACAGAGCAGTTTCTCATCGAGATACACACTGGTGAAGCCAAACCAATGTTTGATGGTAGGACGAATCGCGCTCAGTTCTTCAAGAACAAAGGGAAACGGATCGCGCCGCTTTGTTGAAACATTCGTATTCATAACGTGAGAGTTTAGGGGGACGCCGACCGAGTTACCGTTGCAGAATATATCTGCCACCGAAACCCTCCAACTCGAAATAGGCGAGCTTGCCCGCGATGCAAGATATCAATGTGCCGGCATCCATTCCGACCGTTTCTAAAAGCGCGTGACAAAGACATCTCTCGGCCATCGAGGTCGCGATTGTCCGACATTACAAAGCAGGTATCTGGCGCGCCATTTCGTCGGTTTCAGTCCGCTAACGCGGACTAAGGGCCGGCTACTTTTTCTGCAAAGCCTCCCACTTCAATACTACTGCTTCGCGATTGCGGGCCTTCCGCGCAAGACGTATTTCTGAACTTTACCCGTTGCTGTCTTTGGCAGTTCCGCAACAAAGGTGAATCCATGCGGCGCCTTGAAGTGCGCGAGATTCGCGCGCGCAAACTCGCGCAACTCATTTTCGGAAACTTCGGCGCCGGACTTCAAGACTACGAACGCGTGCGGCGACTCGCCCCAACGCTCGTGAGGCAGACCCACGATCGCAACCTCCTGCACGGCTGGATGTCGCAGCAAAACTCCTTCGACCTCCACGGAAGAAATGTTTTCGCCGCCGCTGATAATCACATCCTTAATCCGATCCCTGATCTCCGCGTAGCCGTTTGCGTGTACGACAGCGGCATCGCCCGTATGGAACCAGCCACCGCGCATTGCTTCATCCGTGGCCTCGGGATCCTCGAAGTAACCCTTCATCACGGCATTACCACGAACGACAATTTCACCCTGGGTTTCACCGTCATGTGGCACTTCGCGCCCGTCTTCATCCACCACGCGCAACTCGCCGGAGGTTAGTAACTCGACTCCCTGACACGCCTTGACCCTGCATCTTTCACCAATCATTAGTGCATCGTGTTCGGGTCTCGGTTCGCAAATCGTGATGAAGGGCGAAGTCTCGGTCAGTCCGTAAGCTTGCGTAATCACCCATCCCAATTCACCCTCGATGCGCTCGATGGTGGCCGCCGCCGGTGGCGCGCCGGCCGTCAGGATGCGAAGCCCGCGTCGCGTTTCCCGCCTCAGTTCAGCTGGCCCATTGGCGATGCTGATCAAAACGGTCGGCGCCGCGCAGAGCATGCTAATGCTCTCATCCTTGATCTTTTGAAAGATAGCGACCGGGTCCACTTTACGCAGACAAACATGCGTTCCCCCGGCAGCGGTTACAATCCATACAAACGTCCAGCCATTCGCATGAAACATGGGCAAAGCCCAAAGGTAGCGATCGGAGAGTGACACGGGATGATGGATGAGCGTGCCGATCACATTTATGTAGGCGTTACGATGGGTGATCATCACCCCCTTTGGCCTGGAGGTAGTGCCGCTGGTGTAGTTGATTGTCAATAGATCACTTTCCTGAATTTCCGGCCGCGCGAATTCTGCGGGAGCATCGTTGAGCATCGTTTCGTAATCGAGCCAGCCGGGCTTGCCTGCGCCGCCTTCAAGCGCAACAAACGCCGTGACGTTTTGCAACTGGGAACGAACTTCATCAATTGCATGCCAGGTAGTCGGAATGAGCGCAGACGATTTTCGACCCGCTGTGATTGATCAGGTAAACAAAGTCGTCGGCAGTTAGACGGTAGTTAATTGGCACCAGCACAGCGCCGAGTTGAGGCACGGCGTAAAAAGATTCGAGTTGTGCATGTGTGTTAGGAGCGATGTAGGCAACCCGATCACCCTGCTTCACGCCCAGCGCCTGCAAAGCCGCCGACCAACGATCGCAGCGCGAGAAAAACTGTTCGTAGGTAAGTCGCAGCTCGCCATCCACAACGGCTTCGCGTTCGGGATAAAGTTTGCGCGTGCGGCGCGCAAATTCAAGTGGGGTCAGGGGAAGCTCCAATTGGATTCCTCCATCGAGAGATTTGAGCTACAGGTGTTATTCGACCAGCAGGTTTTTCGTTTCCGTTTCCCGCATGGCTTCTTCCAACTCTTTCTGTTTGAGGCCTGCCGCTCCGTGATATTTGATAAATTCCGGAAGCAACAGCGAGATGATCGCCGAGCCTACCACGCATAGAATTCCACCTGAAACAATTGAAGCGCGCACGCTGAACAGTGTGGCAACGATTCCTGCTTCCGCGTCGCCAAGTTTTGGGCCGGAGGTGTAGCTGATCATCTCCAGACCAGCCAGCCGCCCGCGCAAGTAGTGGGGAATCGTCTGACTCCAAATAGTCATGCGAAACACCGCGCTAATCATATCGAAACCACCGGCCAGCGCCAGAAAGAATAAGGCCAGATACAGATTATGCGCTAAGCCGAAAAAGATCATAGCGACACCCCAGAGCGCCGCGGCAACGGCAACGAACAAGCCATGTCGATTGACCCTTTTCGCCCAGCCTGACGTTAGCGTAGCCACAAGTGCACCCACGGACGGGGCGGCGTAAAAAAACCCGACCGTTCCGGCACCGAAGTTTGCAGCCATCGCGGGGAAAAGCGCCGACGGCATACCGAAGAACATGGCGTTCATATCAATCAGGTAAGTGCCGAGAATATCTTTTCGTTTCCAGGCATAACTCAAACCTTCAGCCACGGATTTCAAAGTGGGCCGTTGTTCGACTTGTGATGGAGCTGGCACGGCGCGAATAAGAAACACAGCGGTGAGTGAAGCGGTGAAGGTAACCAGGTCAATTGAATAAGCAATGCCGGCGCCGTATCTTGCCAGGATAATTCCAGCAATCGATGGGCCTAATATCGTGGTCACATTCCAACGCAGTGAATTCAGCGCACTGACCGAAGCCATCAACTCCAACGGGACTATTTTTTGCAGCATCGATTCAAACGAAGGGCGTTGCAAAGCGCCAAGTCCGGCATGAAGAGCAGCGCAAACAAATAGCAACCAAATCTGCGGCTTGATCAACGTCGCGTTAAGAACCAGCACAGCGGTTACGAGGGTTTGCCCGATTTCGGTCAGGCGCAACATCTTTCGCTTGTCAATGAAATCCGCATAAGCCCCACCGACAAATGCCATCAGCAGGATCAGGACAAATTCAGAAGCACTCAATAAACCGACCAGCAGCGTTGATCCGGTCAACTGGTAAACCTGAACAGGCACGACGACGAAACTCATAGCCGTACCGAAGGCCGAAATAAGTTGACCAAAGAAGAGCAGGCGGTAGTCTCGGGAGATTCTTAAAGGCGAGATATCTATCAGCATCAACTCTGTCTCGATTCAGTGGCTTGAAGAAGAGACAAGCCGCATTATCAGGAAGCGGGGCAAGCCCCCTTCCCAACCTAAGAGACGGCTACCTTGATGAAAAACCTCTCGACTTGAACGCTCGGGCGTTTAGGAAGGGGGCTCGCCCCCGCTGTATTTTTTCTAATTACCTCTCAACCCCTTGGATGAGTATTACTTCTTCTTTGTCGCTTCCCAGGTAGACGTAAATCCTTCTGTGGTGAATTCTCCGACAAGTTTGGCTTCCTGTAGCTTGCCGGTAATGGCAATCGACTCGTGAGTTTTGAAGTCGAGCGTGCAAGTTAACTTGCCGTTGACCCATGAACCATCGCGAATAGTGCCTGGGCCGGTATGGGCCGACTCTGCGGTCCCGGTGACCTTATCGCCGTCCAGCTTTAATTTGAAAGTCGCCGGAGAAGTGTGCTCACCGACCTTGAATAAGGCGTCCCAATCTCCGGAGATGAGATCCGGCGTTTGGATCGCGCGCGCAGATCCAGTGACGACTGAAAAGGATAATCCAGCCGCCGCAATCAACATCATAATTAACCCAATGAACATTCTTAATCGCATAGTTGTGACTCCATTTCTTAAAAGTGAAATTAACGCTCAAAAAAAGAGCGGGGGCAAGCCCGCCTTCCTAACCCTGAGGTAATCAGAGTTGAATCATCGAAAACTTGCTTGAAAGGCTTTCGAGCGGGAAGCAACCGAGCTCGATCGTAGTCTCACAGGTCAGGAAGGCGGGCTTGCCCACGTTGTATTTCCCCAACGCTACCGTGTCAATCGATAAATCAAAACTGCGGCGCGCTTGATCTGTCTTGGCAAAGTGTCCAAATCGGCATATTCGCCACGCGCGTGGGCGGCTCCTCCGGTTGCACCCAGGCCATCAAGACCAGGAATCAGATGTGTGACGTAAGCAACGTCGCCGGCGCCTCTCGCTCCGGGATCGAGCGGCTCGATTTTCTCAAAACCCAGATCCTGACTAACGGCATCGAGCTGCTTCAACAAATTGTAGTTTCCTTCGTTTGGCGACATTGCTGGAATGCCATCTGCAAAAGTAATTTTCGCCGCGGTTCCCGGCAAACTCCTGGCTACAATCTCGCGCATCTTCGCGCGCGCAGCCTCCTTCTGCTCCTCACGAATAAAACGCAAATCACCACGGACAATGACCCTGGCCGGGACGACATTCGTCTTGCCTCGCGTTATCAGGCTTTGGTCTTTAACTTCCACTTCAGTGCCGCCTGAGATCACCGACGGATTGAAGGTGAGATATTCTTCCCCGCGCAGCGTTTCGTAAAACTGATTGAGGATTCGCGCCGCTTCAAAGATCGCGCCGCTTCCCATGCCCTTGAAAATTGCCGAGGAGTGGCCAGTTTTGGCGGTGACTTCAAGCGTCCAGTCGCTGCTGCCGCGACGCGCGACCGTAGCAATATTGCTGCCACCGTTTTCAAAACTAAGGGCGAGGTCGCTGCGTTTGGCGGCGGCGATCATGTCCCTGCGACTCACTTCTACCGGGTCTCCGGAATCTTCCTCGTCGCCGGTGAGCATCACGATGATGCTCGAGTCTTTGAGCGCACCGGTATCACGCAACGCTTTCAAAGCGAAATACAAAACAACATCGCCGGCTTTCATGTCTGACGATCCGGTGCCGAAAGCCTTGTTGCCCTCACGCCGGAATTTTTCGCCCTTCAAAACGGTGTCTATATGGCCAAGCAATAAGATCCGTTTTCCTTTCGTTCCCTTCTTTTCGGCTAACAGATGCCCGGCTCGTTTCATTTCCACCGGCATATCGATCCAGCGGGCGGTGAAACCCATAGACTCAAACCCTGCTTTGAAGATCGCGCCAACCTGCTTGACGCCTGCCTGGTTCTCGGTCGGACTCTCAATGTTCACAGTTTTTTCCAAAAGGGCGGTGGCTTCGCTGGCGTGCGCATCAATGTAGTCGACAAGTTTCTGTTCTTCGGGAGAAATTTTTTGCGCGGAGGCGAGTGTGGCAGACGAAGCTGCAAACATGATCACCAGGGCAAGTCTGGCAATCCAGGTTTTACCCATCCGCACTTCACTGCTCGCTTCCCTCATAGGGTATTTATCCTTTCTGAATGCTGGTCAAGTGATGTGCTGGGACCGCGGGCGTCCCGCCCGCAATGAGCGCGAAGCGCGAAAACTGCTTAAAGAAAGTGCTTTCCGAAATACTTCGCGCCTGTGGCGCGTTTGCGGGCGGGACGCCCGCGGTCCCAGCACATCACTTGAACGGTTTTACTGAGGCCGGCGATTTGAGTTATCCATGTCTGAAACAATCAGCCAACGCCCATCTGCACCCTTACGCAATGTCAGCGTGAACTTACCGTTGTCCGGTTTTCCTCGTTCTCCACTATAGCCGCCGATGATGTAGCCGGTGTCTCCGTTGGTGGCGTAGGCAAACGCGCGCAACGAGAGTGGCGATCCGTTTCTCGTATAAAGTTTCTGGATTGCGGCCCGGCCTTTCACCGGCGACCCTCCGTTTGACAACACAAATCCATCCTCGGCGAACAGGTTCGCCAGGGCTGCGGCATCGCCGGACTTCCATCCCGCTTCATAATCTGTCAGGACCCGCGCCAACTCTGGCGGGAGCTCGACGGACGGTTCTCCCGGCGCGGCCGGTTCTGCGGTCTCGGCGCGTGGGACTCTGGTCGATTGCCAGTTCACCACCTGCCACTTGTTGTTTCGCTTAACGAAAGTGCCGCTGTTCAGATAGTTCATGACTTCGGTGTTCGCGCCTCTAACAGTTGTTCCCACCAAACGAAACGCGACGATCGCTGTATCTCCGTATTGTTGAATGCGGACGTCTTCGGCGGTGAAGGTTGTGGTTGGATCACCGGGCTTGGGCGCGGGTGCTGAACGCACATCGCGCATAATGTCTGTCTTGCCACGCCGCCTTCCTCCCGAGCCGGTATAAATCACATCTTCGGCCCAAAAACGATCGTGAACTGCAGCGTCGTTGCGTGAAGCGCCGGCGAGAAACTCGTTCAGCAGCTTGGTTAGGTCTGTTGCCTCAGGCGCGGTTTGGGCGTGCAAAATTGTAAAGAAGGTAAATACTAAAATAGTCACTGAAAGAATTCGTTTCACGCGTCTCTCCTCGCCATTCTGCGGAAAATGATTACGTAATTAATCTGCGTGTTATTCCTGATCGAAAAGGAAGCGGCCTGCACTTCTGGTACATCCTGTTAAGGCAGCTCCTCATACCAACTTTCGAGGGGTTAAAGTAACCTGCAAGATCTGGTCGCCTCGTCGAATCGCCAGCTGGTAGGCTACCGGCCGCTCGAACATCTCATTCAATTTTGTAAGAGTCAATTCCGAAGCAGGCTGGTTGTCAACTTTAATGATGAGGTCATCTTTCTGCAATCCCACTTCGGATGCCGGCGAGCTCTCGAGCACGTCGGTAATGCGAAATCTAGTGTAGTTCTTATCTTCGCTAATGAGTGCAAGTCCGCTGAAAGCACGATCAAATGGTTCGTTGAAGTTTGCTGCCGGTTCAAAAATGATCCGCTCACGGTTGTAGTCAAGAAATATTTTGAATTTACTCGCCACTCGCTGGCCGATGTTTCCCGACAGATTTTTATTCGCGAAAGCTCCCGCCTTATCTTCTGAAAAGAGCACAGTTGGATTGGCAATTCGGAACTTGCCAATCTTCAACTCTGACGCGCGACCAATCTGCCCAACACTCTGTCCGCCCGCACCGCCGGCGCCAATCGATCTAATCGTCTTGAGGCCGGTGGTGAGAAGTTTATGTTCGGTCACAAATGGACTATGAAGCGCCAGTGCTCCTCCGGAACCAATATCCAGCACGAACTTGCCTTTGAGTGGCGCGCCAGCAAGCGGCGTGATCTCAGCGTCGATTAGCGGATGGCCCTGCCCGTCAAGTTGGATAGGAAGGCTCTCACCCGGCCCTGAGTAACTGAACTTGTCCTTGTCATGAAGCCTCAGCACGTGCGCCTGGTAGTCAATCTCAACCACAAACTGTTTGATGAAGTCGCTGCCTATGATCCCGTCAAAGTCATGACCAAACCGCGACGCCAATCTTCCCAGCGGCATTGCCAGTGTCACTGGCTGAGAGAAGTCTTTAAGCCCGGGAAGCCTCCAGGTGGATTCTTTCACGAAAGACCCGGTGAGAAAATCACTACCCGCGCCGCCGACTCTGATCTGGCCCTCCAGCTTTAAGCCCAGCTCCTTCGCGATCTCATCATCCACAATCGCTACTTTGTCACCGGTATCAAAGACGAAGGAAAGTGGTCGCGAGTTGTTGACTTCTACTTTCAGCAAAATGTGCCGGACGACGAGCTGAAACGGAATTACCACCGGCGAACTGGTTGCAGCTAGTTTCGGACTTGCCTGCCTGGTGCCGGACGTAGCCGTGGCCAGCGAGAGGATGAGAATCAGAAAAGCCAACAAGCTCTTTCTGTGCATGACTAAATCTCCTGAAAATGGGATGGGTATTCGTAGTCCTGGTTGCGTGCTTTAACGCTCAGGCAGGCAGGTTAGTTTCGAAATTACGTATGCAGGAGGAGTCTGGGGGGTAATTACATAGTTGACTCACCGAGTGCGGTATTGACAAGAAGAGCTTAAGCGTTGGCCACACAAAATCAGAACTGGGAGCGCAGCGACCAGCCAAAGAATCAATCCTACAGTGCGCCGTCGTGGTCCAGATTCCTAACGAAATGCCTTCCCGGCTTGAGTGTTTGGCTGGTCGCTGCGCTCCCAGTTCTGATTTTGTGCAGCAAACTCTGAAGGTTTGCCCGTCACTTGAATTGAGGTCATGAGCTGAGGTCTGCGCCAGGCTGCCAGGCTATCCAAGGTTCAAACGAGAGCAAATGCGGGTGAGTCAAATATGTATTTACCGTCGGAAGGCGTCGGCGCCATCAGGCGTCGCTATTTCTGTGCATCCTGTAGCTTCTGCGGTGCGATGAGCCGCCAGGCTTCGTGCAGATGCAGAGACAGCTCTTTGTCGCTGACGCGGTCGAGTTCAATGCCGACCCAACCGCGCACGCCGACGTAGGGCGGCCGGTAAAACTTCCTCGGAGACTTATTGATAAGCATTTCCTGAATACCGATTGCCGCTGGTATTACTACCGCCACGTGCCCATCGTTGTGATGGTTGATTGAGCAGGCGGCAAAGACCTTCTTTTTGACGAAGAAGGTCGGTTCGCCATGCGAGATTTTTTCCCAGCTCTCAGGTAAGGCGAGACAAATGCGACGAACACGCTCAATGTTTTTATCTTCGGCCTCAGCGGTTTGCGGTTTTGTTATTTGCTTCATAATCAGCGGGCGACTTCAATGTGACGTACAGCCAGCGCTCGGCTTCATCGTCGTAGTATCTCGAAAGCCCCTCAAGTTTGATTTCGACTGCGTCTACCGGCTGGCCATCTTCGTTTTCGACATGAAGTGTCAGGCTTCCAACTGAATCAATAACTCGCTGTACCTGAGGCGAGACTCTTCCGCTCCAGCTACCTCAAGCCCATACGCTTCAGAACTACTGCTCGACCCACACTGGCGATTACGTCGCGCGTGCCGAAGGCAATCACAGAAGTTTCTGTTTCGAGCAAGTCTTCGGTTTCACGCACCAAACGCGCGCGAGTTTTCCTAAACGATCCAGTGGGGTCGCAGTCAGGTTAAATTTTTCCAAAGCGCCAGTCGATTCTCCGGATCCAAGACGCGAATGTGCTTCAAGGGCTCAGCTTAGTGCGCAAAAACGGCACCAGGTCACTGGAGAAATACGGCTCTTCGGTACACCAGAAAACATAATCAGCGTTCAGATATTCCCTGGCAAACTCGATCTGTTCCGCAATGGTTACGCGTTTTCCCGTTCGGGGGTTGACGTACTCGTAGTTGCCATCCTGTACGGCGACGCCAACCGAAACGCGGCCGCCCGTCTCTTTTATCAACGAATAGCTGCTGCCCATTTGCCCAGGCTTGTAAGGCAGCAGATCAGGACCGCCGACGCCCACCTTCGCTTCGCGAGCCGCCTGATAAACCGCACGCAAGTATCCTTTATCTTCTGATGGGCGCCATTCGCCCGGCATGAAGTTGGCGTATTGCAAAGCGATTGATTTGGGGAAGGCCCGCTTCAGCGCTTTCAGGTTGGTGACGATCGCATCGCGGTACGTTTCCGGTGTGTAGCCTTGCGGATAGAGACGTCCGGTTTCGCCGAAAGAAACGGAAGACTCGGCCAGGTTGATGCCTTCGATTCGACCATCAAACTCTTTGCCGAGCGCGCTGAGCAGCTTGTGAAATCTCTGTTGCACCGCCGGATCCCAGCGTCTCGCCGCCCACCCGTCGCCGGCTGCATGTTCTTCATCGCCGCCTTTGATTTTGTATTGATGATCGGCGCCACCATGGTATTGAGGATCACGCAACAGATACTTCGGTACCGGAATCCAACGCTCAGTAAACGTCACGTCCTGAATCTGGATCCAGAGTTTCTTCCGATGCGCGGTGAGAAATGCGAGGTCCTCGCGGATGAGCGAAAAGTCGTACTCATCTTTTCCTGGCTCGAGCTGCCTCCAGGAATAAGCAATCTGCGCACCTTCGAAAGCATTAGTCTCGAGAAATGATTTCGTCTCTTTCATCTTTTCGCGATCCTGCGCGAAGAAGACGTATTGATGAAGCGGCTTGGCGGCCAGCGAGGCTGAGCAGATCAGGGCCAGAAGAATGCAGCTGAATAATGTGGTAGTTCTCTTCATCTGAGGGCGAAACCTTCATACAAAAAATACCGCTCAAACATCAAATGGATCTTTGTCGGTCAGGTAGGCAAGCAACTCCTGACGGTTAGAGCGCGTAGCGAGCCAGGCGCGCACTCGTTCGATCTCCGTATAGTCCTCCGCACCGAATCTCGCGATGTAGATTCGTTCCAAACGTTTCTTGCGCGCCTCTTTTTCCGCCGCGTCCTGCCAGAAAGAAGTGAACATCGAGTTCAAGTCGTCATGAAGATTGCGTTCCTTCAAAGCCTGCCACTCATTCCGGTCAAGCCAGACGCCTTTGCAACCGTCGCAATGATCGATTGTAAAACTGAAACCGTGTCCGACCAGATACTTGATCATGCGGAAGCGACACTCAGGGCAGTCGATATGAAAACCCGGTTCCGCGAGTGACAATCCTGAGTCCTGATCAGATCGTTCCGGCAGGTTTGGCCCATGCTGTTCAAGCCACTTCCAATACTCCGCTCCCCGGATCCAGTTTCCGCGACACTGAGGACAGTTATGAAAGGTGAGACCCTTTTCCAATTGCGTCGGGCCGCAGCTCAGGCGACTTGCAGACCGGACACTTCATCACCACGGCTTCTTTAATTCCAATTGGGTTGGATGGCATATTACTGATCCTAAGCGCCGAGGCTTTTGATTTCATCGTCCAGAGAGGTTGGACGACGTCATCCCGGCGATTGCGAAACTAACCGTGCTGCTCCTCGCCTCAGAGAGGCGAAATGTTTATAGCCATTACGCTGGGCTATAAACATTTGGCTCCTACGGAGCCTCGGAAGTAGTTTGTGCTTGATAAATCTCGCCACCACTCGCCACAAACTCTTCCGCCTTCTCCTTCATACCCACGCCCAGCGCTGCTTGTTCATCAATCTCTTTTTGCGCGGCGTACTCGCGCACGTCCTGCGTGATCTTCATCGAGCAGAAGTGTGGGCCACACATCGAACAGAAATGCGCGAGCTTGGCGCCTTCCTGCGGCAGCGTTTCGTCGTGATACTCGCGTGCGACTTCCGGGTCGAGCGAAAGGTTGAACTGATCTTCCCAGCGAAATTCAAAGCGCGCTTTCGACAGAGCGTTGTCGCGATACTGCGCACCGGGATGACCCTTGGCGAGATCGGCCGCGTGGGCGGCGATCTTATAGGCAATGACGCCGTCTTTTACGTCCTTCTTATTGGGAAGCCCGAGGTGTTCTTTCGGAGTGACGTAACAAAGCATCGCGGTGCCGTACCAGCCAATCATCGCCGCACCAATCGCTGAGGTGATGTGATCGTAACCGGGAGCGATGTCGGTCGTCAGTGGGCCGAGCGTATAGAACGGGGCTTCCTGACAAGTCTCGAGTTGCTTGTCCATGTTCTCCTTGATCAGGTGCATGGGCACATGACCCGGACCTTCGATCATCACCTGACAGTCGTACTCCCAGGCGATCTTCGTCAACTCACCGAGTGTTTCGAGTTCAGCAAATTGCGCTTCATCGTTCGCATCGGCAATCGATCCCGGACGCAGGCCGTCGCCGAGTGAGAACGAAACGTCATAAGCAGCCATGATCTCGCAGATCTCGCGAAAGCGTGTGTAAAGGAAACTTTCCTCATGATGCGCGAGGCACCACTTGGCCATGATCGAACCACCTCTACTAACAATGCCGGTAGTGCGTTTTGCTGTTAACGGAATATAGGGAAGCCGCACGCCGGCGTGGATCGTGAAATAGTCGACGCCCTGCTCGGCTTGTTCAATCAGTGTGTCGCGAAAGATTTCCCAGGTTAAGTCTTCCGCCTTGCCGCCGACTTTCTCCAGCGCCTGATAGATCGGCACGGTGCCGATGGGCACGGGCGAGTTACGAATAATCCATTCGCGCGTGGCGTGAATATTCTTACCGGTCGATAAATCCATAACTGTATCGGAACCGCACTTGATCGACCAGCGCATCTTTTCCACTTCGTCATCGATTGACGACAGAACGGCTGAGTTGCCGATGTTGGCATTGATCTTCACCAGAAAGTTGCGACCGATGATCATCGGCTCGCTTTCCGGGTGGTTAACGTTGGCAGGAATAATGGCGCGACCGCGCGCTACTTCATCGCGGACGAACTCGGGTGTTACATAGTCGGGGATCGCGGCGCCGAATGATTGGCCACGGTGCTGGTGGAGCAGTGAATCGCGTGGAGTCTCTTCCGATGCGTTGCGGGCGGCCGTTTGTTCAAGGGCGCGGTCCCAGTGTTCGCGATCCGCGGGCTCTCCATCTAAATGGCGGCCGAGGTTTTCACGGATGGCGATGAATTCCATCTCGGGAGTGATGATGCCCTGACGCGCGTAGTGCATCTGCGTGACGCAGGCTCCGGGTTTAGCGCGCAGAGGAGTCCGACGCAACGCTGGAAAATCTTCCAGGCGGCCTTTCTCTTTTTGGCGTGCCTGATTCGCGGCGTCAAAGGTCAGATAGCCATCATCGATCGGTTGCAGGTCGCGGCCCGCGTATTCCTCCACGTCGCCGCGTTCCAGGATCCAGTGGCGTCGCAGAGATGGCAGGCCCTCACGCACATCGCCGCGGACAGACGGATCGCCCCACGGCCCACTCGTGTCGTAGACCCTGACGGGCGCGTTGTCCACCAGCGAATTGTCGAAGTTGCGAGTCTGGTTTTGGGAAATCTCGCGAAAAGGAACACGCACGCCGGGTTGTTTACCACCGACGTAAACTCGGCGTGAATTGGGCAAAGGCTTGTCGTTGTTGACCGGCGTTGTTTCGTTATCTGCTGGTTTTACTGCTGCGCTCATTTCAACTCCTAGTACTCATCGAACAGGTTAGTTGTGAAAGCAAAGACCAAAGTACAAAGACCTAAGTCCAAAAATAAAAACCGCTCCACCCTGATCAAGGGACGGAACGGTCAACCAATGGCTGTTTCTCCCTTCGACGGTATTACCCGCATCAGGTTCAAGGGGTCTCCCGATTGCGGATTGCTGATGATCCTTGCAGATTCTCATCCGCATTCGCATTCCGAAATCCGCATTCAAACGGGACTCTCAGCCTCGCGGCTCCCCCGAAAACTTTGTACGCTCAGTTTACTACACCCGGGTCAGTCCCACCACGCGCGAGGTGTACTTCGCGGCCTAAACGTCGTTATCAAAAGCGACCTTGTCTGCTAGAATCCGCGCCATAAATGGCAGGACACGCTGCTTGCTTTCGCAACGGCAAACTCGTAATGCTATGGGCAGTGGGAAGATCAAACTTTCGGGAACGGAGTTAAAGCATGAAGCGCTATTCCATTTTCCACCCGTTGGTTCTATCGTTTTTCTCGAAAGATTTATACCGTGACGTCGGCAAGAACTGGCGGGGAACAGGACTGCTTTACCTGTTTCTGGTCCTGGCGTTGTTCTGGATTCCCACCGTCATCAAAGGACACCTGGGCTTCACGAGGTGGGTTGATAATGATGCCAAAGGCATCACGCAACAGATTCCTCCGATTACGATCACCAACGGTCACGCTTCCACGAATGTGCCCCTGCCTTACTTCATCAAGGATCCGAAAACCGGAGAGAGTCTGGCGCTGATTGATACGAGAGATAATTCTGAAGCAGGAAATACGTCCGTCCCGTTGGTCTTAACCGAAACAAAGCTCATTACGAATAAGAGCGCCACGGAAACCAGGATTTATGATCTTTCAAGCGTGGGGAATTTCTCGGTTGATCAAACTCGAGTGGAAGGCTGGCTCGGCACGGCGAGGCAATGGTTTTTCCCAGCGCTCTATCCACTGGGCGTTCTCTTCTCTTTTATCTTTCGGGGAATCCAGGTGCTTATTTACGCCCTAATCGGCCTTCTGTTCGCGCGGATGTTGAACGCGAACCTCGACTACAAAACCCTTATGCGCCTGGCAGCAATTGCCATCACACCTGTGTTGGTTTTGAATCTCCTTTTTGAATTTGTACCAGTTCACATTCCTGGTTGGTTGCTGCTTGGCATCATGATTGAACTCGGCTATCTATTTTTCGCGGTCAAGGTGAACGCAGAGCCGGAGGTTCCGGAGTACCAGCCTCCCCCGGCCTATCCGCCAGTGATGTCATAACGTCTTACTGTGCCTCTCGGTGAACCCTCGAGAATTTCAAATTAGGACAGCACTGTATCCAGAGCAGGCGTGCAATGGCCTGACTGTCATGCAACAATGGGCTTCGCCCCCGCAACAACCCCCATCGAGATCAAACTGAGAGGATACAAACATGTCAGCAGAAACAGGAAAACGTTTTCCGGATTTTAGTTTACAAAATCAGGACGGCAAGACGGTGACGCTTAACGATTTTGCAGGAAAGTGGTTGGTACTTTACGTCTACCCGAAAGACGATACGCCCGGTTGCACGATACAGGGCAAATCATTCACTGCCACGAAGCAGGAATTTGACGACGCTGGAATTTCAGTAGTGGGTGTCAGCGCCGACGATGTGGCTTCGCACAAAGACTTCTGCAATAAGTTTGGCTTTACTATTGACCTGCTCGCCGATCCGAATCACGAACTGCTCGACGCAGCAGGCGTGGCTCAGAGCGAATACAAGGGCACGATGTACTGGAACCGCACTTCATTCGTGATCGATCCTCAAGGCACGCTCAGAAAGATTTACGAAAAGGTAAATCCCGAAGGCCACGAGCGTGTGTTGCTGGACGATATCAAGGCGTTGCAAGCTGGCGGGTCGAAAAGCGCGGGCGTGGCTTAGCGCGCTTCGAAACTCTCTGTGCCTCCTTTGTGTCCTCCGCGTCTCTGTGGTGAATAAAACTAAGCAACACCACCACCGAGACACAGAGGACACGGAGGTTGCACAGAGAAGCAATCGCGATAGCTTTACTGATCCGCCACCGGCGGAGCCACAGCCGAAGCGGGCTCAGTGACCAGCGGTGCTTTCAGGTATTTTGAAAAGAACCAAACGTAGCGGCGCACGCGATCCATCTGGTGACGCGGCTCGGTAAACCCGTGGTTCTCGCGCGGATACACCACAAACTCCACCGGCACTTTCATCTCCTTCAACGCCATGTAAAACTCCTGAGCCTGCGCGATGGGCACGCGCGTGTCTACCTGTCCGTGCATGATCATCGTGGGAGTTTTGACGTTCTTTATGTACTTCATCGGCGAACGGTCCCAGTAGAGGTCGGTTGCTTCCCAGGGAGACTTATCCGAGTAAAACCAGCGCAGGTATCTCTGGATATCGTTCTGTGAGTACATCGAATAAATGTTGGAGATCGCCGCGCCTGGCGAGACAGCCTTGAAGCGATCCGTTTGCGTCAGAATCCAGAAGGTCATGTAACCGCCGTAGGACCAGCCAAAAGCTCCCAGACGATCCGGATCAGCGATGCCGCTGGCGATCATTGCATCAACGCCCGACATGCAATCTTCGTAATCGCCTTTGCCCCAGGTATTCTTATTTGCCTGTGCGAATGCCAATCCCTTGCCCGTCGATCCACGAAAGTTTGGTTGCAGAACTGCGAAGCCGTTTGCGGCGAGCACCTGAACCGTACTGCTGAAATTATTAATGGAGGCACCGGTCGGTCCGCCATGTGGATTCAGCAGAAACGGAACTTTCTTTCCCGCCTCATAGCCGGCAGGCTTGGTCAGCAGTCCTTCAACCTCTGTGCCGTCCTTGCTTTTCCACTTGACGATCTCCGTGTCGGCGAGCAGGTAATCCTTCAACCATGCGTTGTGATCAGTTAGCTGCTTGTGAACCTTGAAATCTGCGTCTGCCGAGTACAACTCCGTAGGTTGTTTTGAAGTGGACGTCGTGCCGACAATCTTGCCGTCGCGACTAACTTCGGTAACTCCGGTCGATCCGCCGCGCCGCGAGAGTTGTTTCACCGCGCCACCGGCTACGTCGTACGAATAGACTTCGTTAGCTTCCAACACATTGGTGCTGAAGTAAATTGTTTTACCGTCGCGTGACCACACCGGTGTTCCCACGTTCAAATCAAATTTTGTGGTCAGTTCTTTTGGCGTTCCTCCGGCAGCGGGGATCAAATAAAGAAACGAAGTTGAAACGCCGCCGCCGCATCCGGACTGCCTGTGTAGGCGATCCACTTTCCATCAGGCGACCAGCGTGCGGTGTCACTCGATCCAGCGCTGTCTTCAAGCTTCTTCTTTTCCCCACTGGCGATCGTCATGATCCAGACATCACTCAAGCTGCCGTCGTCCGCTTTTGGTGTCGGCCGCGTCGTATAGCTGATGCGCGTGCCATCCGGCGACCACTGCGGATCGCTCACTGTGAAGTTGCCTTCCGTCAGACGCTTTCCTTCTTTCTTCTCAATGTTCCAGAGCCAGAGGTGGGACATCCTGGTATCTCTATCAATAACAATCGTGTCGTCCTTTACCTTCTTGCGATCCTCCTCGTCTTTGTTTGGTTGATCGGTAGCGGTCAGCAGCAGCTGTTTGCCATCCGGCGACCAGCGAAAGCCGGTGACGCCACCCTTTTGTGAAGTGGCTACCCAGGCTTCACCGCCATCAGCCATCATCATCCACACCTGCCGCTCGCCATCCTTTTCGCGATCCGACAAAAACGCGAGCATGCTGCCATCGGGCGACCATTCAGGTGCTGTAGAGCTTTTATCACCGCGCGTGTATTGCATGGCCTTGCCACCGGCAGTCGGTACGACCCAAACCTGCGTGACAGTTTTCCACTCCTCGTCTTTCTCCATTTTCACTTCGCCCACCGTGTAGGCGACACGCGATCCGTCGGGAGAAATCCGTGGCGAGCCGACAGTTGCGATCTTCATCAGGTCGAGCGCGCCTAGCAGTCGCTTGCCATCTTTCGTTCGTGCATCGGGGACTGCGGATTTCATTGGCTGCTTTGCGTCCGCCGACGTTGTCGTCGTTTCCTGTGCGCGCAGTTGCGACAACGGAAATGCAAAGCACAACGAGAAAAAGAAAAGGGCGAGTGAAATGTTTGCGGATCATCAACGGGCTCCTCCAGACGGCAAGGTCTAATCCAATTCAGAACCGAGAGGCGCAAGGTAGGATAAACGGCGTGCAGGCGTCAACCGGAATCAAGAAAGGGAAAGATGGAAAGGGGAAAAGGGTAAAGGGAAAGTGGTAAAGAGAGATTTACACACGGGGATCTCCTTTACCTATTTCCCCTTTCACCCCGAAAGTCTTATGGTCGCAGAACCGGTGGACGGCCGGGCCCAATCATTCTCTGCTGACGATCGTCAACCACACGGTAGTCCGGCGAGAGTTTGAAGAGTTCAGATGCAGGCTCGCTTCGAATTATGTTAGTTAGCCGAAATGTCGTTTCACCAAAACGAGGATCATTGTGCTTCATCAACACAATCATATGTAGTTCCGGTGCGTACCATTCTTCGTGGGAAATTACCAACGGCTGATCATTATCAAACTCACCGGCGGGAATGGTCACGGACGTGCGGGTACCCTCGGCGAGCACGCCCTCAATCACCTGCGCAGGCAATTTTTCCTTCACCGGCTCAGCGGGTTTCTGAGCCTCTTCGCCTTCACGCATTCGCCGGTGCGCGGCGCTGGCAGGCATCAAAACGCTGAATGGCGCGTTGTCTCCGCGCGCTCTTTCCATCGCCTCCATCACCCGCGGCGGCGGGAGTTCCCTCTTGCGCGCCACTCCCGTTTGAGTCTCGATAACGTAGTTAACACGGCCAATCGGATCATTGATCACAATCAACTGACCCGCTTCACCGTTCGGACTTATCCCTCTGCGGCTCAACTCATGTTCGCGTCGCGTTCGTCCAGCAGCGTCGCGATAGATTTGGGCCGTGGACTTCCGCGTTAAGCGGTTGCCATCACTAAGCGTCTGAACATGTTCTGTAACCGATTCCGCTGAGAACGCTGCATCCTTAACGAAGGCTCGTTCAAAGTTCGCATCGGGCGTGACGAAGCTAAGCGTCTGTAGACCGCCTCGTTCAGCGCCAACCAGAGGAACAGGCGTTTCCGCAATAGGCGTGGGCAATTCGACTCGCATGGCGGACGAGCTCGAACCTGTGGGCGGAACTTTTCGCGTTGTTTGAGGAGAACTATTCTGTGCGTTCGCAGCAATGAGACTGGAAAAGAGGAAAGCGATCGGAAAAACTACTCGGTATGACATTACGTAAAAACCCCGCTGGTAAGTTGAGACTATATTATCCTAACCGCCGATAAAACTCATCGAGCGTGAGGGCGCCACAAACTGCGGCTCGTTGATGTAGTGGCGCGGCTCTTTCTTCATCACGACCGCCTCGATGAAATCAACGATCTCGCCGCGCGTGGCGCCGGAGCGAACTACGTCGCGCAATGAATGTTCGACTGTAGAAAAAAGACAGGTGCGAATTTGGCCATCGGCGGTGAGACGGATACGCGAGCAGGCGCCGCAGAAGGGTTCAGTAACCGGCGCGATGATGCCGATTTCTCCCGGCGCTCCGTCAGCAAAGCGGTAGCGCGAGGAAGTCTCAGAGCCGCGATCGAAGTCTATTGGCGTTAAGGGAAACCTTTCGTTTATCCGTTCACGAATCTCGCGGCCTGACACTACATCCTTGCGCGACCAGTCGTGCCCCGAATCCAGAGGCATAAACTCGATGAAGCGCATCTTCACGTCGTACTCACGCGCAAAGGCGGCAAAGTCTGCAACTTCGTCTTCGTTGTGACCGCGCACGATGACGGCGTTGATCTTGATCGGCTCCAGGCCTGATTGTTTCGCGGCCGCGATTCCGGCCAACACGCGATCCAGTACATCGACTCCCGTCATCTGCTTGAAGGTCTCAGGTTTCAAACTATCGACGCTAATCGTGATGCGATCCAGTCCGGCATCTTTCAAGCTCTGGGCCCGATCAGGCAGGAAGTACCCGTTGGTGGTCAGGGCCAGATCCTGTAACCCTTTTGGTTTGAGCAGCGAGAGTTTTTCGATGATAGTTTCGATATCTCGTCGCATCATCGGCTCGCCACCCGTAAGCCGTATTTTTTCAATGCCGAGCGAGACAAAGACGTCACACACGTATTCAATTTCTTCGTAGGAGAGCATTTGCTCTTTTGGAGCTATCGGCGGCTCGCCATGTGGCAGACAATAGAAACAGCGAAAATTGCAACGGTCGGTTAAGGACACGCGCAGGTCGCGTATCGCCCGGCCGTAGGAATCTTTGAGCAGAGTGGTCATCTTCAAGTTTTTCGCTCACCGCCCAGTTCAAAACTCGTTGTTGTTAGTGAAATGGTACTCCCCGTTTGTATGTGCAGCAAACGAGGTCGGGAACATTCAGAGAGTATCGGATTTGACTGCGATCGACCAACCCTTGCCGTGCTAACGAATTCGCTGTTGGACTAGTCGCCCTCACTTGCGAGTGTTCCAGTTGGGTGGACAACAAAACGGGCGAAGATCGCTCTTCGCCCATTCTGGATTGTTGCCGAACTAAGAACTACGGCAGATCGTTAATTATCTTCACCGGGAAAGTGTACTCCCCGGTTGGGATATAGTGATTGGTTCCCTCGCTGACGATCGTGAGATCGTTGGCACGTAAAATGATGTCGTACGTGCACGCAGTTCCACGCGCAAGCCGATTATCGGCCGGCACCGGGACTCCGTTGTTGTCGAGCGGCGCTGCAACACCTGCGTCCACCCAGCTCAAATCCAGGACGGCCAGCAAGTCAGTTGGCGGTTCACCAGCACCACCGCTCCAAGTTGCGCGATTCGGCACCGGCGTGGCAGATGACATAACCGCTACCTCGCTGACCGCACCCTGTTTGCGGAAGTTCACGGTGTAGCCGGCAAAGTTGTCGCTGGTAGGCTGAGTCAAATCGCCCGCGACGATCAACGGATCAGTCGCGTAACCGCGAATGTCCAAACTGCGCGCGGCGTTTGCGCCGTCGTTGATCAGGATGTCGGTGCAGGCTGGGATATCGGCCACGCTGCCATGATAGCGCAGCAGCTTGATTTTGCCGCGGACGGCCTCGTTGTCAATCCAGGCGCGTTGCACATCGTAGTAGGTATTGCCGCCCGTATCGGTCACCTTCAGCAGGAACGAGTATTTGCCGCTTGGTCCGCCAGGTGTCTGAGTCGTGCTGTCCCAATAGAACTCCGTCAGGTCCGGTACGGGCCAGCACACCGGAGGCAGAAAATCTATATACGAACAGATGACGCGAGTGCCCCACACCGATAGGTTGGTCAGGAAATCGGGCGCAGGCATGCCATCGAGCGTGTTGTAAGTGCGCTGGTCATTGGTTGTGTAGATCACGGTCGTGACGTTCTGCCAACCGTGAGCGAGCGGATCATACGCCGCGCCGGTGGCTGGTTGCGCCAAGCTGAAGGTCGGATCGTGCTGCACCCACAAACTGTATTCTGAGATTACCTCCGAACCGCAACCATAGGGATTTGCAGCGCCGCGCACGCTGATGCTGCCGCCTACGGCCGTCAGCGCTGATACGCTGTCATCCGCAAGGCGCAGCGGCTCAGCTGGACTGATCACGTCGTGTGCCCAGGCGCCTCCGATTTTCTTGATATACGCTGCTGCCGCCGTGATTTGGAACGAGCTCGAGCAGTCTTTGTGACTGCTGTCAATACCGATGACTCGCAGTCGCACCTGGAAGTTCGTCGAGGTGAGAATACCGATACCCGCGCCGAGCACAGCTTGCTGAATGTCCACGAAGCCGAGCGTACCGTTCGTGACCTGGTGATTGCCGAAAGTGAGTGTCGTGTCGGGATTGCCGGCGCCGTTTGCATAGATAACCGCGTTCGGTACCAGGGTAGTTCCATTCCAATATACTTCGAGCGTATAGCGGCTGAAGCCGAGACCCGAAGCCGTGCCGATGATCGGCTCCAGAACGTGATTTGCCAACAAATTGGGATTGCCGTGTTTACAGCCGACCGGTTGAGTCACACCGCAGTTCAACATTACGAAATGCTTCTGGCGCCAGATCAAATAGATCAACAACGCGATTAGCAACAGCAGAATGAGCCAGGCCCAAATGTCATATTCACCGCGCTGACCAAACGGGCCGAGTTGTCCGAACCAATAGGCGATCAGTATCGCGATCAGAATTAGCAGGATGATCACCTTGATAAGCAGCTCCCAGCATCCGCGCAGGCCTACCCGACCGCTGGGCTGGCGCTGATTGGTATCCGGGGTCTTTGCAGCATTAGTAAATCGGTTCTCTTCATTCATTATTTTGCTCCTTGAGGCGTGAAAGAGTCGCGAGGACAGTTGTAAGTACTCCTTAAAGAGTCGGGTAAAGGTTCCGACGGTCGGTAGGTGGGCAGTCGGGTGCCGTTTTAGAGACCGCGAGGAAATGGCTTTAGGCGCTTATGCTGGCGGAACAGTTAGTAACTGGCCAGGCTCAGGGTTGATCGGTTGGAGACAAAAACAGATCGTTCGTGAAGAGTCAGTGCCTCGAAGATCATCTGAGGTAAAGGCACCTCAAACCAGAATGTTAACTAGCCCAGTGAGTTCGTAAGAATGTAAAACTTAACGGGGCAAAGCCTAGTCCCGGATGAGACCAAAGTCAACGAAAACGGGGTAGGGTACTGGTTCAGTTTGGACGAGCCAGGTAGAATTTCCGAATCTACGATTCACAAATACGGAGCCGGGAGCGGTAGCGACCGGGTGAAGGGTGAATTGCGAATCGAGTTGTAAATACGGAACTATATCTGTCCTGGGATCGTCCGGTCGCTACCGCTCCAGGCTCCGTATTTGTGCGGCGCTCTTAGAGTGGTAATACCTAACTCATAATCAACTGAACCAGTACTCCGGCAGTGTCGGGCTGGCCGCAACTGCTAACTACAAGCTATCTTTGTGCGAGGAACTCCCTCGTTTTCTGCAGTTCGGGCCTGTCGCTGTCAGCATTAGCAGTGAGAGTAACCAGCCTTGCGTAATACTCGCCGGCCATCTTTTTGTCTCCCATCAATTCAGCCGCACGGGCGGCCCCAAAAAGACCGTTGAAGCGGTTTGGAGAGTCTTGCAACGACGCGGCAAACTCCTGAAATGCCTGTTGCGGTTGATTCAGTTCGATCAGCATCTCTCCAAGTAATTCGCGCGCGGGAGTGATTGGCCCGGGAGTAACCGGATGTTTTTCTGTGGAGGCTTCAAGAGCGACGGCTGAACGCATTTGTGCAAGCGCCTCTTCGTTTTTTCCTTCCGCCCGCAAAATCCAGGCAACTGACAACTGTCGCTGGATTTCCACTTGATCGGCCCAGTATTTCTCTTTGGCTGCAACGAGCTCATGCTGAATGGCAGAGAGTTTTTCTGCATCGACACGGGCGGCTGCCGGATTGTTGCTTCGGGCAGCGCCAACCGCGCGCGCAAAATAAATAATTGCCTCGGCATAACGAAACTGATTCCAGGGAAACTTCGCCGGGTGCAGTTCAATCCGCGCGGCATCTGACCAGCGGCGTCTTTCGAGCGCATAGCGGGCCGGGATCGCGGCGAAGGCATAAGCAGCCGAAAAGATTTCTGAATCGACCTTGGTGAAAGTGTTTAGCTGGTCGAGGATCTTGCGGGCTTCCTGATCCTGAGCGCCTTGCAGGTAGGCATAAACGAGGTAGTCCATGGCGTGCAGCTGATCGAAGGCGGCTGCGCCGGGGCCAGGGTTCGACATCGCCAGATGTTTCTGCGCCGCCGCAGCTGATGCAAGATTTGATTGGATCGACTCCGGCCAAAGTCCCAGGCGGGTGAAAATGTGTGACGGCATGTGCAGCGCATGAGGTGATGACGGCGCAATTTTCGCATAACTGCGCGCGGCGGGAAGCGCAAGTTGCGCCAACTGCGGATAATCGAAACTATGAATCAGATAGTGAGCCACGCCCGGGTGCTGAGGTTCCGTGGGCAGAATCTTGTTGAGAATTGCCGCAGCCTGCTTTTGCTTTTCATATGTTTTGTCGGAAGCACTGGCGGTACCAAGCAGTGAAAGCGCATAAAAAATCGCGGCCTCATGGTCTCTCGGATAGCTGTCGTAGACATGTTCCATGGCCTTCTCGTAAGCCAGAGCGCGCGCCGGATGCGGCAACTTGTCAGAATCTTTATAGAAGGCTGAAATCGCCGCGATGTAGTCTTTTTCACGCTGAGTTTTTCCGCCTATTGATATTGCTTTTTCAACAGCGACCCGGCCTCTTTGCAACTCCGCTTCGGTGCCAGGAGCCCAGACCGGATGAAAAAGACTCATCGCAACTCCCCAATAGGCCATCGCACAAGCCGGATCATTTTTGGCAACATCGGCGTAGGCCTTCTCCGATTCCGCATACCAGAATGAGTGAAGCATGGCGGTCGCGCGATTAAACTCCACGCGCGCCGCAGGTTTGCAAGAGACGCTGAAGTTAACTTGTCCGAGTTTTTCAGTAGTGTCGTGTTGATGGGTGTGCATCTCCTGAGCTTGGGCCGGCGAAAGACACAGCAGGGCCACGCAGCACGCGGCCATCGTTAGTTTGCTTAGTTTCATCACACGCCTCCGGTGGAATAGATGGTAATGAACTCGTGACACTGCGACCGAAATCTTAACCCATTATCTCGAGCCAGGATGTTCCAGTTTTTTTACAAAGCCTCATTAGAGAAGGATGTCAATGTTCCCGCGAATAGAATCGGCCATTCCAGCGATAGACAGTCCGTTTGAGCTTGTTGCGGCCGTCACCGCCAAAAAGCTCTGTGTAAGCGCTGAAGCTGGGCAACAAGCGGTGCCGTCTAATGAGTTGCATGTCCTGAGCGTTTCGCGGCAAACCCAGTTCGGCTGGTTCTCCCAAAATCATCGCCGACGAAACCCGGTTCGTCAGCATCCGGCCCACTTTGAAGATGTTCTTTGGGAGGGCCCGGTGGGTTTTGGGATCGAGGACGAAGTAATGATTCATGACTGAGGGTGGCATGCTGTTGCTGGTTGAGACTTCGATGATCTGTTGGCCGTTGAAGTTAGCGAAATCCAGCCCGACAGAGTTATCAACACGCGAATAGTAACCATCGAGAACTTTGGTCACGAAAACCCTGCTGCCATAATGGTAAAGCAAAAATGCAACCGAGCCGCTATACCCGGTTTGATAACAAGGATCCGTCACCATGATCAATCGAATGGACTGATCACCAAATAAATTAATAGGGTAATCGCCGCGAGTTAAGCTGGCGCTTTCCTCAGCGTCTAAGGCGCCGGCCTGACCGTGAATTTCGCAGGCATTCAAATCTCCCACTCTGGCTTGCCACCAGGCCGCATCCCTCAACGACTCGAGTTCTCCGGCAAGCCTGTTTAACTCAGCGATTCGCTCGGGCACTTTTAGAATCTGCTCGTCCCATTCATTAAATCCTTCGGGACACTGGTAACTCAGTTTAGGCAACCTCCTGAAAGCTGCAAAGGTAGTCTGACTGCAAACGTTTGCTTGCTTTTTTTGCGCCTGACAAGGCACAGATAACAGTCCGAGCAATACCACCAGGAGGCTTATCTTTTTCAAGGGACACATGGCCATGATTCTCCTGAGAATCACTACTTCACCTCTGCAGACAGATAATTGTGGCCAGCATAGTTGCTACCAACGCTCGATCGCCAGAGTCAGCGACCCCAAAGACATCAGCCCGCGCGACCGTCAACGTCCGGCCCGGCTTGATTACTTCGGCGCGTGCCAGAAACGATTTGCCCTGGGCTGGTCGCAGTAGATTGATCTTGAACTCAATGCTCAATACTTCGGCGCCCGCAGGCATGAGACTGTAGGCGGCATAGCCGGCAGCAGAATCCGCAATGGTAGTCACGATTCCTCCATGCAAATATCCGTGTTGTTGCGTCAAGTCTGCTCGATAAGGAAGAGCTATCTCAACTATTCCTGGTTCGACCAGACTAAGCTCGGCGCCAATTAAGCGCATGATGGATTGCAGAGCGAAGCTTTGTTTGATGTCCTCGGCAAAGCGCGGATTTGAAGCTTGATAGGTCATCACATTAGGGCGAAATTGACGGTCAATGATTCAACGTGGCTTACGCAAAATCAGAACTGGGAGCCTAGGGACCAGCCAAAGAATTCACTTCAAAAGGTAGGAATAAAAATGCACAGGCTGTTCTTGGTCAGTCTTGCGTTTGGCTGGTCGCTTCGCTCCCAGTTCTGATTTTGTCCGACCATTATTGAGTGTTTAATAGCTCAGTCTTCGATTAGTCACTTGCCAGCGAGCCAACGCGCGGCATTGCCGACATATGTCTTGATGTCTTGCAGCGCTTGCGGGTTCCGCTTGTAGCCATTGCCCGGCGCCTCAGTAAGAAAACTCGGACAACCCATCTCGGTGTCCCAGTTGTAGTCCACAAAGTGATGAAAGCTGGATTCTGCGATGCCACGTCCAAGCTGATTGCCGTGGTTGTCAACCGAGCTTTCGAAAGCGACCACCAGATTAAACGGGCGCCCGGTAAGTTCGCTTTTGCCGGTGGCGATGACGTGTGCATTCCTTTCGCCTTCCGGCACGCCGACTGCTCCTTCGTGCGGGTGAGCAGGAAAAAACTCGATGACGCCCTGGGGTGAAGCAGGATTGCGCATTAACTCATGCGACTCGTCGGCGGTGATCTTTTGGTAATCGCCGTTGGCGCCTGAATGATAGTTGGGCCAGGAAATCGTGGTGTTGAATGTATCGTCGGGAACGTGCCGCGAAGCGTCGGGCTCTGGATTTTTGGAGTGAAAGAAGTGAGCATGGCCGATACCGCCCAGGGTGCATAAAGACGTGCCGAGGTTTTCATGGTCTCGTGTTGCCATGATGCCACCGCCTCGCTGGCGGAAACGTGTGATGCCCTGGCAGTCGGTGACGGTGAGACCATCTCCCAAATCAATTGCAAACAGCCACAGCTCATTGAAATCCGTAGCATCCAGCGTGCTAAGAATCGGATCGTTGCCCGCTGCGTCTGACTCACGATTGCGTGTGATCACTTCACACAAGGCTTTACCGGCGGCATCTTTGAGAGCGGCCAGCTCATCCCTGAGCAGGGAGAACCTGCCGATATGCCAGTCGTCTTCAGCGAAGGGAATGGTGGTCTGCATAAGAATGCGAATCGGAGGCATGTTGTGTTCTCCCTCTTTCTGGTACCTGCCCGAAAAAAATCTGAACTCAAGTATGAAAGTTAGACTAGGACAAGCACCAGCAGAAACGCAATGTCACGTATTAATACCAAGCTAGCATGAGGTCAGTACCACACCCGCGGCTCGACTCGCCGCTAAGCACCCAAGACTCCATTGGTCATGAAGATTGAACCGGAAAGACGTTTCCGAGTCGCCGGCGACTTGATAGTTCGCTTCAGCACGAAGTCAAAGAGCAGCGGGTTGTAGTCGTAGATCTCATTTAAGGATTGTCGCTCATCGACAGAAATGTAACCCTTCTTCAAAAGTGTTCCGGTGCGAATGAGAATATTGACGGCGGGCAAAGGATAGTCGCTGCCGTTAACCAGTCGGTCGTGCAAATCTTCGCGATCGATGATCGTAGTCAGCGGCACGCCGCATCGATTGAACTGCGTCATCGCCGATATCTCACCGAAAACCAGACCTTCATATTTCTTGTCTTCCATTAAACGCATAAATAAATCAAAGTTAGACCTCAGCCGCTTAGTCGCGGTCATCCAGGTCCTCGTTCTCACCCAGTCCGGCGCAGTGGGCGACTATTACTTTCACTCCATGATCGAGGGCCCGGCGCAACAGCAACGGGTTACCAAGTTTCTGGTCCTCCTTTGCCTGCACAGCTTTTTCTTCGCCGCCATGGCTCAGCAGGATCAGATTAAGTTCACGCATCTTTTCGTAGAACGGATCGCAGCGCGGATCGGAAGGATCGATTCCCATCGCATTCGGCAACCACTTCACTATACGCGCGCCGCGGCCCGCCCACTTCTCCAGCTCCTGAAGCGCGTCGGGCCGGTAGGGATGAACGGAGATATTGGGAACGAAGAGTTCAGGATTCTGTTGGGCCAGCGAGAAGACATATTCGTTAGGGACGTAAAACTCGGTCTTCTCGAGATTCACCGAGCCGTCCGGGCGATAGTTTTTATCAAAAGCCAGCAGCCGATGTTTGCCATGATGAGGTGTATGTTTTATGAGACCGGCAAGCCGTTGCACGAGTTCGGCGTCGGCATTCGCAACATCTTCCACGCCGGCCGCGCTTAAGTAGACCTTGAATTTCAGGTGATGGAACGGGTGTGCCCAGCTGCGCATTCTGGAGTTAATAAAGGCGCCTGTGTTGCTCGTGCCGATACCGGCAATATGTGTGTGATGATCTATCAGGCGTCCCGGGTCAATATCTTCGAAAGCACGTTTGATCAAGTCGGAGGCTTTTCCACTTACACTATCTTTCATCTGGTGCGGGTTGATGGTTGAATGCGCCGCCGATGAAATGTAGTAAGCACATGGATTGGGAGGTTAGTTTAAGGTGGTCAGACGATCAAGTGATTGTCTTGTGGGTTGACTAATACGGAAAGAAGATTGACTCACCACAGGGACACAGAGACACAGAGGACGCACAAAGAAAAACTGGAATAAGAAACACTGCCCATCTTGCGGTTTCCTGCGTATTCGACTAAAACACTGTGCGGTTAGCCCTAATAACAACCTCGCGTTCACCGCGACAGAATTGGCTTTCACTTAGTTCGAGCCTGCGCCACAGTCCCGCATTCTGCGGATAAAAGGAGGACTCGCCATGAGTTCAAACTCCTGCAGCAGTCAGACCGGTCTTTACTGTGAATCTTATGGTAGTGGTGATCCCATGCTGTTTTTGCATGGCCTTGGCGGCAGCACGTATAGCTGGCGTTACATGGTCGCGCCGTTTTCGGTTAATCATCAGGTGATCCTGATTGACTTCAGGGGCGAGGGCAAATCACCTAAACCGCATGACGATCACTATTCCATCGTCGAACAAGGCGATCTTATCCACCAGTTCATTATTGAGCACGACCTGAGAAATTTGACGCTGGTGGGAAACTCTTACGGCGGAGCGGTCTCCCTGCTGGTTGCCATGAGACTCTGCGAAGAGAATCCGTCTCGGTTGTCAAAACTTCATCTTGATCGATTCTGGTGGTTATCCCGATCATCTGCCGCTGTTTCTTAAGTTGCTCAGAACTCCAATCATCGGGTGGTTGGCCGTTCACTTGTTGCCCCCGAAGACTCAAATCAAGAGCGTGCTCAAAAAGTCGTACTACGATCCTGCGAAAATTACTCAACAGCAAATTGACGCTTATGCCGGACCGCTCGCGTCAAAGGGCGGGAGACATGCGCTGCTCGAAATCGGCAAGCTTGCGATACCGAAAGATTTTCAGCAGTACGTCAATCGCTATCCGACAATTTCAGTTCCGACCTTGATATTGTGGGGTGAGGACGATCGCGTTATACCGCTACTGATAGGTCAAAGGCTGAACGCAGCGATACCAAATTCCCGCCTGGAGCATATCCAACTGGCCGGCCATATTCCTCAGGAGGAACAGCCAGACGCGGTAATCGCCCACATGCAGGCGTTCCTGTAGCCTGGTAGCGCCCGCTGATATTGCGGCCTACGATCCAGGAATACACTACATAACGGACTTGCAAGTGAGCAGGTTCATCAGTCCGCAAAGCGGACGGATGAAAGTAGCCCAGCGATTCATCGCTGGGCCTGGCTGGAGACCGAGACGAAGTGCGTGAAGCGCACGGCTGAAACGATTACAACCAGATCCTAAATCCTTTCACCCGTCCGCTTCACGGACTACGATCCCTCCGGCTCTTTATCCCAGCAGTGAACTGCTGGGCTACTATCATTCGTCCGCTTTTCGGACTGAAATCACTAAGGCTGTTCATCCTTCTCATGTTTCATGTCTCACTTCATTGTCATGATCGCGGCCATTGTTTCAATGCCGTCCCACAGATTCTGGAGTCGCAGATTTTCGTTCTCGGCATGCTGGTTGTCATCGTAGTTAGCAATCGGCACAGTCATCGTTACCGTCGACAGGTTTGCCGTGATCACCGATAAAGGCAGACTGCCCCCGGCGGTTGGCAATCTCACGATCCCCTCGCGCGTCGTCGATTGCACGGCTGCGACTACCGCAACTGAAACCTCCAGATCCATTCGCGTGCGTTCGGCGTTGTAGCCGCCGGGCCGCGCAGTTACGCGAGCGATCAAGGGATGAAGGCGACGCTCCTGATCGTTAGGCTCCCGGTCGCTGACATAGAAACCCTGTTTGCGAATGTGTTCGATCAGGAGTTGAACCTGACGCGCGTGGTCGTTGCCTTTCACTAACCGCAGGTCAAGCACGGCCGTCGCCGTGGTGGGAATGACGTTGCGAGCGAGCGCACCGACGTCGCCACTGCTGATGCCATTGATGTTGAGGGACGGCTCATTAATTAATTCAAGCAAGCTCTTGCCCTGTCCCTCGGTGCGCGCCAGTCCCAATTCGCCGCGGAGTGTGTCGTCGTATTGCGGGGCCTCGGCGATTGCTTTGCGTTCAATTGCACCGAGCGGTTCGACGTTGTCGTACCATCCGGAGATTGTTACCCGGCCTGAATCATCTTTCATGGAGGCCAGAAGTTTGGTGAGGATCAAAGCGGGGTTAGGCGCCCAGTTTCCATAGTGCCCGCTGTGCAGCGGCCGCTTCGCTCCATAAACCGTTATGTCGACGTTGGTATCGCCACGCACGCCGAACACTACTTGTTTACGACCGGATTGGTGGACCGGCCCGTCGCAGATAATCCACGCATCGCTTTGCAGCAGTTGCTTGTTTTGTTTAAGTATTTCCCCGAGGTGCGGTGAACCTGCCTCTTCTTCTCCTTCAAAGAAAAACTTGAGGTTGGCGGTTGGTTTCACTCCCGAAGCAATGAGCGCATCGAAGGCGCAAAGGATCGCCATGACTCCAGCTTTGTCATCGCCAGACGAACGAGCATAGAGACGCCACTCGGGGTTTATGGCTTCATCTCGCTTTTGGCGCGGACAGAATCTGTCCACCTGCCTCCAGCGCGGCACTGCGAAGCACCGGTTGCCAGGGCAAAGTTCCGCTCCACTGGCGCGGGTCGGTCGGTTGGCCATCGTAATGCGCATAGAAAATAAGCGTGCGCGTGGCGCCCGGGGTTTTCCATTCGCCGTAGACCACCGGGGGCACCGAAGGATCCGATGTTTCGAGTAGGCGTGGTGCGAGTTTGCGCCGCTGCATCATCGTCATAATGGCGGCGGCGTTGCGACGAATGTTTTCGCGATCGCTCGCAATATTCGGGATGGCGAGCAACTCCATAAACTCGCTGAGGATTTCATGTTCGTGAGCGCGGCGGTAGTTACTCACTGTACCCTGGGCCAGTGCCAGCGATTGAGCGAGAACAAACGTCACAGCTAATGTTAGGAGATACTTAAGCACGGTCATTTCGACAAGCTTCCCTTCTACGCAGCTTAGAGTGCGGAGGGTTAGCAAACGAGCTCATCAGTTGTCATGCAGATCAACGATGGAAAGAGTTCCGTTAGTGCGTTGGCAACAAAGCGAGCGGTCGAAGGCGATGAGGTCAGTACCACCGCGCGGTAGCGGGTAGGTCTCTGCATTTTCGATTTCTGATTGCCGATTGGGCTTTACCGTAAGACGCCAATCGCAAATCGACAATTGACAATCGGCAATGAAGAGGCCCACCCGCTACCGCGCGGTGGTACTGACTTTATCGACTCGCAGTAGCGCGTAAACGGTTCCACTTTCCTCCACCGACCCGTTCACCAGGCTAAAGCCACGGTATTAATGAGAGAGTGAAATTTAGAATAGAAATAGTGGAAAACCTACAGAGAAGACCGGTTGCGATTCTGTTAAATACTTCTAACCGCAACCACTTGAACATTGCATTAAACCTTTGGGCTTAATTGATTCAGCCCGAATTCAAGGGAGGATTTCTTTGATGTCAGATTATTTCTCATTTCAAAAATGCATCACTAGCCCTTTCGTCAAGGCTGTCTACTTTCTCGGCTTTCTCGCCCTGACGGCCGGCGGGATTGGTTTGGCTGGTTGGGCCGCCATGCGTCTTTATGAAGCCAGCATTCCCAGAGGGCTTGGCTGGTATTACGTAGCCGGCGGCGTAGGAATTCTGCTTGTCGGTAATCTGGTGTGGCGTGTTTTCTGCGAAATTTGGATTGTGCTTTTCAACATACACGCGCGGCTGGTTTCGCTGGATCAGAAAGCTGGTCCTGAAGTTGTTTCGACCGAATTGCGCAGCGAGGTTTCAAAAGAAGCGCAGCTCGAGGAAATCCGAGCGTATCGCGAACCCGAACTCATAAGCCGGACAGGAGGTGTCCTCGGTTTGTCGTCGTGACCACAAGTCATCAGTCCGCAGAGCGGCAAATGATAATAGCCCAGCGATTCAGCGCTAGGATTGCCGTGTTTAGAGCTCCAGATGTCCCCAAGTCCGGAGTCCGGACGACGGATCCTTTCGCTCCTTCGAGCCCGAACAGTGAACTGCTGAGCTATTATCATTCGTCCGCTTTGCGGAACCCCCTCGAAAACTTATCTGCAAGATGCTGCCTCACTTCAGCGCCTGATCAAGCGATGAAGAATCATCCAACAGTATCCACTCAACCACCGACAGCGGCAGGCTGCCATTCTTGATCAGGTCGTCGTGAAACTGGCCGAGGCGAAAGTTTGCGCCCTGCTTGTCTCGATATTTTCCCAGCAGTCGCATGATCTGCCACTTGCCGACCATGTAAGTGATCTTCTGCGTTGGATTGGCAGCCGCACCTGCCGCTTCGCCGGTTGCCGACTCACGATCCAACCCGCCGGCTTCCATGAAGTAGTTGACGGCTTGATCGAAGGTCCATCTGCCCGTGTGTAAGTTAACGTCAACGCCGATGCGTGCGGCGCGATAACGTGACAAGCGAAGTATCTGCCCCTGTCCAGGAGAATTGTTTGGATAAAGACCCGGTGCGCATCAGCATCTCTTCGCCATAAAGAGCCCAACCTTCAACGAACACGCCATCGCCATGTTGGCGCCGAATCTCATCTTTCAAATGATTCGCGATTGAGAGTTGCAGGAAGTGGCCGGGAATCCCTTCGTGACCCAGGATTGGCCGCGGGTCTTCTATTGCGGCGCGAATGTAAAAGTTCTTTGACTGCGGGTTGTAGGTGGGTATGAAATAGAAGCCGCTGTCGTCCTTGTCGTAAACACCGGGCGGGTTCATGAAGCCGCCAGGACTAGTTGGCTTGAACGCCTCAGGCAGTTGGCGGATTTCAAACCGGCCCAGGTAAGGGGGCAGGCGTGACGAGATGATTTGTCTTTAGAAAATTGATCATCTCCGTCTCACGGCTTTCGTAAGCTTTCAAAAAGGCTTCCTGATCCTTCGGCACGTTTGTGCTGCGCGCCGGGTTTGGATCTGCCAACGACGGATCCGGCAACCAGGATTCGAGCGCGCGGTAACGTCCGAGTTCAGCCTGGCCCAACATCTCGACCTGCTTGGCGTCCAGCGGGAGCAGGTAAATGTTTTTCAAAAGATAGTTGTAATTCTCCTCGCCCATCGGTTTGAACGGCACCATTCCCGGCAGACGCTTTTCCAGCCAGTCAGCATAGCCGTGAATCGAGACCAGCGCTGCATCGCGCGCCTTTATCAGATCGTTTCTCTCAGCCGGCGATAAATCTTTAGCGAGCGTCATCAGGCTGTCGTTGAAGAGGCTGTCAATTGATCGGGCCGAGTCAATCGCGAGCTGTGCGTAGAGTTGGCCGGGTTTGGTGAGGTTCGCTTTGCCAAGTTCAATTACGAAGGGCATTTGTTTGAGTCGCGCAGTCGCCGCGAGCGCGCGATTGCGTGGCGTGTCATACTCTTTCTTCAACAGCGAGAAGATGCCGTTGCTGCATTCGTTGACGTAGGTTTGCGGATCGCTCGCCTCGAAATCAATTACCCGGTTGAAGAAGTCGATGCCATCAAGCTGCGAGCGGAAGAGCAGCCAATCGATACGATCATCCTTACTCCAGTTGGCCGTCTGCATCGCCCGCACTTTCGCGAGCAATTCCTTTACGTGCAGCCGCCGCATCAGGATCGCGGAGAGCGCATAATCCGTCAGCTTATTGTCCCAGGTGTGCAGTCCGGCATCACTCGACGCGACCGGATAGTTTTGATTACGCCAGGTGTAATAGTCGTCGGCCAGCTTGCGCAGGTCGGCAGGCGTTTTTGGTTCCTGAGCGATTACTGGACTAAAAGAAGCAAACAGGACTGCGCAGGAGATCACGAGCAGGGTTAACAGCCTCATTAAGTTCGTCCTCGATAAAGCGTTTGATATATTCGGGTTGACGATAGACTAAGTGGTAAGCGGTTACAAAGCTACATAAGAATTATCCGAGAGCGGGGGCAAGCCCACCTTCCCGACCTGAGAGGCTTTCGCACGAAACTCGTGACTCTCCGACTGGAAAGCCTGCTAGCGACAGATCGCGACTCGACTCTAAAAGACGCTCGGCGGTCAGGAAGGGGGCTCCAGCCATCGCTGGCTCTGGCTTACGCTTCAATAGCGCCCTGGCATTGCGCTGGAGTCCGGAGAGTTTGGCGCGCTTCATGGCACTACCGCGGAAGCGTTCAGCGTAAGTTTCCGGAGTCAGTTCCAGCACTTCAGCAAGTGAGGCGTTGACGTTTCCCTCGCGTGGCAGAAAGCGAACCTCGTTCGTCGTCTGTTCAAAACGATTCCATGGGCAAACATCCTGGCAGATGTCGCAGCCGTAAAGCCAACCTTCAAGATTTTCCGCAACCGGCTGGGGCAGTTCCGCATCGCGCAGCTCAATCGTCGCGTAGGAAATGCATTTGTTTGAGTCAACCACGTAGGGTTCAGTGATCGCCTGGGTCGGACAGGCGTCGATGCAAAGGGTGCAACTGCCGCAGTGATCGGCGACGAGTTCGCTGTCGTATTCGAGCTCGAGATTTAGCAGCAACTCGCCGATAAAAACCCAGGAGCCATATTCAGTTGTTATCAGATTTGTATGCTTGCCAATCCAGCCCAACCCCGCGCGCGCAGCCCAGGCCTTATCCATCATCGGTTGGATGTCGACGCAGACTTTTCCTTCCGCCTGCCGGCACCTCTTCCCGAATCCACTCGAGTAGCGAGCGAAGCTTTGCACTGACGACTTCGTGGTAATCCTCGCCCCAGGCGTAGCGGGAGATTTTACCTGTTGCTTGATCATGAGTGTGCGCTTGAGGTGTGTAGTAGTTTATGGCGACAACAACGACAGAGCGCGCGGCGGGAAAAAGTTTACGCGGATCCGCACGCATCTCCGGGTCTCGGGCCATCCAACTCATGTGGCCGTGATGGCCGCGCCCGAGCCATTCGATCAATTGGTTGCGTTCATTGTCGAGGGCAGCGGCCGCAACAATGCCGACCTTTTCAAAGCCCTCGCCCAGCGCTTTGTCTTTTATTCGGTAGGAGATTTCGCGCGCTTGTAGTTTGCGTTGAGCATCGTTTGGTGAGACGGATATTACGCTGGCTGCCATGCGTTCGTAGCATACGTGCGACGGGCCGGCCCCGTCCAGCAGTCAGGATTTCTTGCACTGTTTCTTGTCCATTCTCTGGAATCGATCAAAGTCTGCGCTCCACAAAATCCCGTATTGCTGATTCAATCGGCCGGATATCGTTTCTATCCAGGAGAGACAGGTAGATGTTGCCTCCCAGATCCGCAGGCATTTTCGCGCCTTCTTCACGGATAATCAGAACGCGATCTCGGCCCTTGGCGGCTGCGAAGTACCCTGCTTCGAAGACCACATTGTCACGCGGCGCCGCGCGAAGTTCGTTGCCCTCCAGAGCGTCATCTTTCGTGAAAAGAAAGATTCCGCCGCTACAGAGCTTTGCTGCCGTTTCGATCTCGTCGAGAATAATCCCTGCGGCGGCAAAATCGATTTCCCAATTTCTAACGCGCAACTCGAGGCGCTCCTTAAGGAAAAGATGCACGGCCTGGGCCGTGCCGCGTGCTTTACTGCTGTACCCCAGGAAGAGATCGAACGTTGGGCAATCTGATCCGACCAAACACCAAAGCGCTGGCGGAATGCATCGTTCCCAAGCCACGCCGTGGTGGCGTCGCGTGGCATATACAGGATGGGATGTCCCGCGCCCGTCCACGTGATGCCGCGATCCACTAACCCTTGTTCCGCAACGATCAGGAGTGGCAAGCGCAGCGCCGTCGCAATCCCGCCTTCAATCTGAGCGTACTCGCTGGCGAGTCGAAACTCATTACCTTCCGGTTGAGGAATCGTCCACCTTGGGAACGCGAGTATTACGGCACCGACACATCGGCGCATAACGTCAACGGCATTCTGCAGTGACCATGCGAGTGCGGCGGCTGTGCCAGCCTTGAAGAACATCTCGGGCTGCAAGCCCATCTCTTCAACTTTGCGAATGATTTCATGATGAACTGATAGACGGCGTTCATCCAGTAAGTCGGGGTTCTGGAAGCTAATGAAAACTCGACGCTTGAACGACATGATTTCCCATTCCCTTCCCAATCTTAGAATTCGACCTGAGGGCTATCGAACAACAGTCGGGGCCACGAAGATGCCTTTCCGGTGAGGTTCCAAGTGAGCGCAACTCGTCGGCTAATTCGGATCACAGTTGATCCCTATTGCGAGGTGTGTTTTCAAAGAGATCCAAATAAGGATTCAAGCCGGGCTTGGATGAAAAAAACGCCTTCCAGTTTCGTCAGCGTGGGCGCTACTGAATCTTTTGCCAAGTGATGCTTGTCATGGGAGAGGCTCCGGCGGTGCGATTGTAGGAAAGCCAGTAGCCGGCTTTGGGAAAGCGTACCATCTTGTAAACTGAACCATCAGCCTTGGCTTCGGCCTCGCTACCAAGGACCTGTTTGCAAGTGGGTACAGTTGCCTCAGTAGACAGGTAGTCAGCAGAAATCGTGATCACTTTGTGGGTTGAGTCGTAAACAATCTGCGCGCTCTCGTGATCGCCAAAAACGAAGAAGTCCTGCTCGTCACCCTTATCTTTGGGAGTGCCGAGTTTCTTGCGCACTTCATCCGCAGTCATTCCCAGTTGCACGCCACGATATTCTTTGAACGGCGATGCCTCTTCTTCACCGGCGGGCGTTGCAGTCTTGCGTTGCGCCGCTCCGCTGCCGCCGCTGAAAAGCACGAGGATAGTCGCAGCGATAAAAAAGGCAACAGTTCGTGCACACACCGTTGCTTCAGATCGAGCTTTGTTAACCGGGATCAAGGGGGTTGATGCGGTCATGGGTATTCTCCTATTGATGAAAGGCCCAGGGCGCGAGCGGGATTCACAGGTTTAGGGCTGGGGCGCCGGACCCGCGCCAGGGAATAGTTAGTCCAACAAATGCGGACAATATCGCCAACGAATCGCGCTTGTCAATGGTGTTTCGGCCTTTCCGAAGCAAAGAGGGTTTTGGTGTCTAAGCTGGGTCCGGCCAGTCGTTCTTGACTAATCTTTTCTTTTGGAATAGAACCCAACCGGTCCAACAATAACCTGAGGAGACAGCCTATGAAAAAAACATTCCTTCTAATCGCTGCTTTAATAGTAATTAGCGCTTGTGCTACACCGCCGCCAGCGAATCGCGAAGCTACGCCTCCGGCAGCTGCCAGTCCCGCGGCTGTGGTCATGACTGAGGCCGACGCCATAGCCAAAGAAAAAGCAATCTGGGACACAATCAAGAATAAGGACTGGGATGCGTTTGGCAACATGCTCGCCGAAGATATGATCGAAGTCCAAGGCGAAGCCATCCTCGACAAGGCAGGATCGATCGCTAACGTGAAGGACTTCGAACCAACCGAAGTTGTTTTCAGTGACTGGAAGTTTCTGTCAATAGATAAAGACGCGTTCGTCGTGATCTACAACGCGAACGTCAAAGCGAAAGTTGCCGGCAAAGAAATTCCGCCTCAGTCAGCCCGCTGCAGTTCGGCCTGGGTGAAGCGAGCGGGCAAATGGTTGGCTATATATCATCAGGAGTGTGCGGTAAAACCGGCAATGGCAATGCCGCCGAGCAAAGTAGCAAAAGCGGCAGCCTCTCCAGCGACTACACCCGCCGCAGCGCCAGCCACTGGGCCTGATCCAGGAGCCAACGACAGGATTGTCTGGGATCTCTTTAAGGCTAAAAACTACGATGGGTTTGCATCGTTGCTGGCGCCAGATCTTATCGAAGTTGAACCTGACGCAGTTTACGATAAAGCCGGAGCCGTAAAGGGCGTCTCCATGTTTGACGCGTCGAAAGCTGTCCTGAGTGATTTCAAATCAGTCAACCTCGATGAGGATGCGGCGCTCGTAACCTACACGGTCAAGGGTGAAGGAACACCTAATGCGCCTCTTGGAGTGCGACACTCGAGTATCTGGGTAAGGCGTGATGGGAAATGGATGGGGCTGTTTCACCATGGCGGCACTACAGTAATGAAGCCGATGCCTTCAGCCTCCCCAAGTCCCGCGCCGAGCACTGCGCCGAAGAATACGCCTGCTGCGCCAGCCACCACTCCCGCTAAGAAGGGTTAGGGCAGAGAGCTACAGAAACAAAAAGAAAGGGCCGAGGCTTATAGTCTCTGCCCTTTTCTTTTTAGGTCAGGACCAGATTCCCGGAATGCGTGTGGCGCATGACGGGCATTTGCCCTCGGGCGTCACCTTCATTTCCTGAATCAAATAACCGTAACGCCTCACGAGCAGTTCATCACAGTTAGGACAGTACGTATTTTCCCATCGCCCAACTCGTCCGGGAAGATTGCCCGCGTAGATGTAACGGAGTCCCGCCTCGCGTCCAATCTCGCAAGCGCGAATCAACTGCTCGGCAGTGGTGTTGGCGTTTTCGGTCATATGGTAGTCCTGATGAAAGGCCGTGACATGCCAGGGAATGTCAGGCGAAACTGATGCGATGAAATCAGCCGCGGCCTTGAGCTCAGCTTCGGAATCGTTGAAGCCTGGAATAACCAGCGTGACAATCTCCTCCCAGAAACCTCGATCGTGAACCATCTGCACTGTATCCAGGATATTGCCAACAACTCCGCCTAGTTGACGGTAGTTTTTATCGTTCATCGACTTCAAATCAATTTTGTAGCAGTCGGTCCAGGGACGCAGGTAATCGAGCACCTGAGGCGTCGCATTGCCGTTGGAAATGAACGCGGTGCGAAAACCTTCCGCGCGAGCCTGTTGGAAAACATCGACCGCCCACTCGGCTGTGATCAAAGGTTCGTTGTAACTACTTCCTACCAGCGACGCGCCGTAGGCCTTGGCCATAGCCACGAGCCGTTCCGGCGTCACCGGTTGAGGCGAGGTTCCCGCGGTGTCATCGCGCAAGGCCTGGGAAGTTAGCCAGTTTTGGCAATAGGCGCAATGGAGATCGCAGCCCAGCATGCCGAAAGTTAAAGTGTCGGAACCCGGAAGAACATGAAAAAAAGGCTTCTTCTCAGTGGGGTCACAGGCGAGCGCGGCGACGTAGTTCGCGGGCACCAGGAGACGTCCAGCTTCATTGAAGCGGACTTTGCAGATGCCGCGTTTTCCCTGCTTGATTAGACAGCGATGGCCACAGGCATAACACTTCAAAGCGCTGTCCGGCAGGTGTTCGATTAATTCCGGAGCGCCCTCGACTGTTAAAGTGTCGAGCACAGTTGCCAGTGGGGTCGATCTCGTACTGATAGGCATACTGTTCCCAAGTCCTGGTTCGATATTTCGTCGCTCACGAATTATACTCCTTCTCACCGTGTACTCCTGACCGCTGAACAACAACATAATCAAATGATCATTGAAGAGATTACCGTCACCGCTTTCCAGCAACATACGCGCATACTCGGTTGCGAACAAACCAAGCGCGCAATCTGCATGGATCCCGGGGATGACTCAGAAGCTATAGTGGCGGCTATCGACAGGCACGGATTTGAATTGCAGGCAATCGCTGTCACTCACGCCCATCTTGATCACATAGGCGGCGTGGCCTCGCTCAAGAAACTCAAACCAGGCGCCACCATCATGCTTCACAAAGCTGATGAGTTTATCTATGACGCGCTTCCGGAACAGGCAGCCTGGATCGGTATACCGCGAGGACAATGGGCTGCCCTGGGATTAGATTTCGAGGCACCTCCGCGCGTCGACGGCTATTGGGAAGATGGTCAGATTTATGAAGTTGGAGAGCTGCAATTCCAGGTGATTCACTGTCCCGGTCACACACCCGGTCATATCGTCTTGTTTGAAGCAAAGGAGCGCAAAGTATTTGTTGGCGATGTCCTGTTTGCAGGATCCGTTGGCAGAACCGATCTGCCCGGCGGATCTACTGATCAACTGCTGGATTCAATCATGCACAAACTATTACCGCTGGGCGATGACGTCGAGGTCTATTCAGGACATGGGCCGGTAACGACAATCGGACGGGAAAGAAAGACCAATCCTTTTCTCACGGGAATGTACAAACTTGGATCGGGCAGGTTGTAGAAAAGGTGTATCAGCAGATTACGCAGATTACAAAGATTCAGCGGCAGCAACCTTAGGGCGCTGCTTCTTACGGCCGCAATTCTTAATCTTGAAATCTGCGTAATCTGCTTGGATGTTCGGCTGCTATTTCTGTCCGCGCAACCGGCTGGCCTTGAGTTCTTCCCACTTGTCTTTTTGTTCACCATCAAGTTGACTTGGCAGTGTCTCGACTGGAATACCGTTTTGTTGGCAGAAGTGTCTCCAGAGGATGAAACGGAGATCGAAAGCTCCGGTTTCATCAGAGATAATGTTGTCTACTGCAGGCGGTTCGTTCTTTCCCTTGCTCATTTATTCTCTTCTTCCAAAGTGGATTGAAGAGAGTTTAGCAGCTTTCGCGGAAATAGTTGACCGCAGGCCTACAGTGCGACCGTTAAGGATGGCCTCATCTTGTCTCACTTCCGATAAATACACAAAATCAGAACTGGGAGCGACAGCGACCAGCCGATCACTCAACTAACCAGTTCCCAAAATTTGGAACGCCTCTGAGGCGCGTTTTCATGAGTTGACTACTTGGCTGGTCGCTGTCGCTCCCAGTTCTGATTTTGCGTAGCGCTTGTTGAGTGCTTGGTGAGTTTTCGATTTGCTGAGCCGACGAATACAGAAACGGGACCGTGGAGTTCGACTGGCGAACGAGCCCTCCCTTACGGTCGGGCTACTGCCCCGACGCGCGTCGCGCGTGCATAATGGGGTTATGAGGAGCTGAGCAGATAGATAGAGCCGGTGGGCACTTGCACGCCGCTCTTCGGCTCGAGAGTGATGGCAAAAACGGCGGCGTCGCGCGCGACAGCGGGAATCTGATCCTCCAGCATGCCATTGCCGGCGGCGTCAGGCGTAAACACTTTTCCGGGCATTTTCTTATTGTCCTTGATGTACCAGAGTTGATAGGCCATCCCTTCGGGCGCACTCGGCAGCCCTTTAGCCATCAACATCGCATGCCCGCTCTTGTCGTATGCGAGCATCGCATGCGCGCCGGGCGCAACGTTGGTTCCGGTCAGTTTTGCCATGTGACCGCCCGGTGAAATTAACAACTCGCCCATCGCGCGCTCACGGTCACGTTGCCCCTGCGCTTGATTCATCTCTGCCTTGAGTCGGGCCAGTTCGCTCTGCATGGTTCGATTCTTCTGCCACAAGACCGCCAGCACGATAATCAAGGCCACGAAAGCGAGCGTGGCAGCGAGGGCTCCGAAAGATCCGAGCGACGACCAGATATTTGGTGCCGGTCTTTCAAACGCTAACACGTTCCCGTCGCCCTGCGAGACGTCAGCTGAAACGCGATCGTGCCGAGACCCTGCCTGAACTTCAGCACGCACGCTTGCCAATAACTGCTGTCCTACTTTCGTTGAAGGCTCTTGCGGGTCTGCCTGAAAGGCGAGCAGCGCGGCCGCGTCTTCAAGCTCAATCATTTCGGCTTGGCATTCGGAGCAGTCTTCAAGATGAGTAGTCAGCGCGCGAGCGTCTGCCGCATCAAGCGCACTCAGCGCTTTTGCGGCCAACAGTTCCTTGTAATCCTCGTGCGTCATGTTTTCCGTGATTTACCCCAAGTTCTCCAATTGATTTCCCAGGAGCGCGCGCAGTTTGATCATTCCTGAACGCATACGCGTTTTAATCGTTCCCAGCGGGGCGTTAAGCTTCGCTGCTATTTCCGACTGAGTTAGTCCATCAAAATAGGCCAACACCAGCGTGTTTCTTTGCTCTTCGGGGAGTTCAGCCAGAGCTTGTCGAACTGTCTCGCGTTGGGCCACTCGGATTGTGTCTGACAGTGCGTCGGAGACCATTTCAGTCTGTTCCTGAGCCGCTCCGGTCGCCAGACGTTGGCGAGCACCGAGTTGACGCAGGCGGTCGATTGCTCGGCTGCGCGCCAGGGTGACCAGCCAGGTGAACGGTCGTCCCCGTTTCTCGTCAAAGTCCTTCGCCCGCCGCCAAACCTGAATGAAGACGTCCTGCAGAATATCTTCCGCTTCTTCGCGGCTATTCAATATACGGACGAGCAAGCCAAACAGGATTACCCGGTAGGCGTCGTAAAGGCGCGCCAAAGCAGCTTCATCACCTTGTGCTACGGCATGAAGAAGCTCAACGTCAGACCTTTCTGCTGATTCGAGTTGCACTCCCAACGACATTTGGACTCAGTTGATATACGGACGCCGCATGATAACAGGATTGCAGGGTGACATATGGAATGTTTTGCGTCGCGGAGCGACGACTGAATTTAGCCCGGTTGCCACCCACAAATCGTAAATCCAAAGGCATTCCTCGATCTCGGCCTTAAGAGGGTAATTACACTTTTGACCCACCCGCATTTGCTCTCGTTTGAACCTCGGATAGCATGGCACCCTGGCGCAGACCTCAGTTCATGACCTCAGTTCAAGTGAGACGCAAACCTTCAAAGTTTGCTGCACCAAATCAGAACTGGGAGCGCAGCGACCAGCCAAACGCTCAAGCCGGGAAGGTATTTGGTTATGAATCTAGACCACGACGGCGCACTGTAGGATTGATTCTTTGGCTGGTCGCTGCGCTCCCAGTTCTGATTTTGTGTGGCCAACGCTTAAGCTATTCTTGTCAATACCGCACCGGGTGAGTCAACTATATGATTACCCTTAAGAGGCCGGTCTAGATTCATACCGACGCAACGGTCGAGAACCAGCCTTTAGCCTCCCGGATCGTTCTCCACCACCCATTCCTCCACATAATGGAAAGGGCGAGCTCTTCTGGCCCGCCCTCTCACTATGTTTTCAGATGTTCGGCTACGATTAAGCTACAGTGATCTCGTCGCTGAGATAGACATCCTGGATTGCGTTCAGCAACTCAATGCCTTCGGCCATCGGCCGTTGGAACGCCTTGCGACCGGAGATCAGACCGGTGCCGCCACCGCGTTTGTTGATAACTGCGGTACGCACCGCTTCTGCCAGATCGCTCGCGCCCTTCGACTCGCCGCCGGAATTGATCAGCCCGCAGCGGCCCATATAACAATTGGCCACTTGATAGCGAACCAGATCGATGGGATTGTCAGTGGTTAGTTTTTCGTAGACGAGCTTGCTCGTTTTACCGTACGACTTGCCGAGCGCCTTTTCCACCGCCATGTAACCACCATTTCTTTCCGGAAGTTTCTGCTTAATGATGTCGGCTTGAATAGTCACACCGAGATGGTTTGCCTGCCCGGTGAGGTCCGCGGAAGCGTGCATATCGCCTTCCGGAGTCTTGAACCCGGAATTGCGCATGTAACACCAGAGAATTGTGCCCATGCCGAGTTCATGTGCCTGGGCGAAGGCTTCGCTGATTTCAGTTATCTGGCGCGTTGATTCGTCGGATCCGAAATAGACGGTGGCGCCCACCGCCACTGCGCCCATGTTCTGAGCTTCCTTCACAGTGCCAAACAAAACCTGGTCAAACTTATTCGGCAGCGTCAGCAACTCGTTGTGATTGATCTTCACGATGAAAGGAATTTTGTGCGCATACTTTCGTGCGACTGACCCGAGAACGCCAAAGGTCGAAGCCACAGCATTGCAGCCACCCTCAATGGCCAGCTTCACGATGTTTTCCGGATCGAAGTACTGGGGATTCGGAGCAAACGACGCCCCGGCCGAATGTTCGATACCCTGGTCTACCGGCAGGATTGAAAGGTATCCAGTGCCGGCCAGTCGGCCGTTATCGAAAAGCGACTGCAATGAACGCAAAACGGCAGGCGAGCGGTCCGAATAGGCCCAAACGCGATCGATAAAATCGGGACCGGGAAGATTGATCTGACCCCTGTCGATGGTTTGGGACTTATGGTCCAGCAGGGTCCTTGCGCCAGCGCCCAGGAGTTCTTCAATCCGCTCAAGGGTAGTCGTTGCTCGTTTAAGTTCGGTAGCCACTATTTCTGTCCTCCTGGTTTTGACTGGTTGCAGTCAAGGGTGTGGAAATGTTCAACGAATCGTGCAAATTGTAGCATATTAGCTGCACACTGGCCGTGCGCCCCGAGGGCCATAAGTAGTGCGATCAGTTTCATGTAAGCGCGGTCTATTAGCTGGCCGTGCATAGCACCGTAGTTGCCAAAACTGCACATTGCATCGGTTCTTTTTCTGGTTTAAAATTTGCACCGGTTGTTCCCAGAAAGGCATTCCGCAACCGGCTGACGCGAGCCTCGCAAGTCTGTCGTGAGTTCCTAGCCCAGAGTACACCGCATACTAGTCTCAGGAGTTTGGTCATGAAATCTGTGCCTCGCTTCATTCTCCCCTTGTACTTAGTCTGCTTCGGGTTCATTTTCCCGGCAACTGCCTTCGCGGACGACTGGAAACCCGTAGACCCTGCGGACCTGGCCCTCAAAGCACCGCTGGTCGAAAAAGATGCCGACGCAGAAGCAATCTTCTGGGAAGTTCGCTTGAGCGATGATGTTGAAGGCGGGACACCGCGCACAGTCTTACGCCATTACGTGCGGATTAAGGTTTTTAGCGAGCGTGGCAGAGAGTCACAAAGCAAGATAGATATTCCGTTTTTGAGTAACTGGAAAATTCAGGACATCGCAGCCCGCACTATCAAGCCCGATGGCACGATCATAGAACTCAAGAAGGAAGATGTCTTAGAACGAACTATAGAAAAGTTAAGCGGCATCAAAATCAAAGCGAAGTCGTTTGCGATGCCAGGGCTGGAGCCCGGAGCGATAATCGAATATCGCTGGAAAGAAACTCGCAACGACCGCCTCGCAAACTATATCCGTCTCTACTTCCAGCGTGATGTTCCGGTTCAACTGGTTAAGTATTACATCAAACCTTTGTCGCTTCCCGGCTTTGAGTATGGGATGCGAGCGCAAACCTTCAACGGAGCCACCAATCCTTTCGTGAAAGAGAAAGACGGGTTTTACAGTGTGTCGATGAACAACGTGCCTGCCTTTCACGAGGAGCCACGAATGCCTCCGGAGGACGCGGTGCGACCCTGGATGCTGGTCTTCTATACGAAGGAGAGTGACTCCAAGGGCGAAAAGTTTTGGCAGGAATACGGCAAGCAGACCTATGAGGATTACAAATCGCGAATGAAAGTAAGCGATGAAGTGAAAACTGTCTCCGCGGCAACGATAGCCGGCGCCACTACACCGGAGGAAAAACTGGAGAAACTATTTGAATTTTGCCGTTCAAAAATCAAGAACACCAACGATGATGCATCCGGACTAACTGCGGATGATCGCGCCAAGCTCAAGGAAAACAAATCGCCGGCCGACACCCTGAAGCGCGGCATGGGCACCGGCAGGGATATCGACATGCTCTTTGCCTCTCTGGCGATCGCCGCGGGTTTCGATGCCCGGGTTGTGAGGCTTTCAGATCGAAGCGATACTTTTTTCGACAAGGGGTTTGCCGATGACTACTTCATTCAGACTTACGACATTGCAGTGAAGGTCGGTGAGGAATGGCGTTTCTACGATCCAGCCAGCACCTATGTGCCACTTGGCATGTTGCGCTGGCAGGAGGAAGCGCAGCAGGCCTTGCTTTCAGATCCAAAACTGCCAACCTGGATGATGACACCCCTCTCTCCACCGGACAAATCAAAAGTGAAACGGTTAGCAAAATTGACGTTAAGCGAGGATGGCACACTCGAAGGCGACGCGCATATCGAGTATTACGGCCACCTGGGTGTCTACCGAAAGGAATGGGACGACGACGATTCTCCCAGCCAACGGGAAGAAACCCTGCGAGACGCAGTCAAGAAGCAGATGAGTACCGCTGAGATTGCCGACATAAAAATCGAGAACATTACTGATCCTACGAAGCCGTACGTTTACAACTATCACATTCGCGTTTCCGGCTACGCCCAACGTACGGGAAAGCGTCTCTTCCTACAGCCTGAGTTTTTCCAGCACGGAATTGAGCCGCTCTTCGCGGGCAGCGCCCGCAAATATCCGGTCTATTTTGACTATCCCTGGTCCGAGGAAGATGCGGTGACGATTGATTTGCCGGCAGGCTTTTCGCTCGACAACGCAGATGCGCCCCAGCCGTTTAGTGCCGGGCCAATCAGCGACTACCGGGGCACAATGGGAGTCACCCAGGACGGACGGCGGTTGGTCTACAAGCGTAAGTTTTTCTTTGGCGGCGGAGGCGCAATCGTCTTTCCAGTGGATACCTATCCTAAGCTAAAACTCTACTTTGATGCCGTGCATCAGGCAGACAATCACACGATTACCTTAAAACAGTCAACGGCCACAGCCGCCACACCCTAGCCGAATGCGGCTTCACTTCCATGGGAGAAAAAAGATGTATTTAAGAGTTGCCATTCTCGGTGGCGTTTTGTTATTGGCCGCCGGAGTTGCCCTCGGCTCACCAGCGGAAGAGGCTCCCCAGTGGCTGCAACAAGCAGCCGCGATCAAGGTGCCCACCTATGACAAAGAGGTTGCGGCTGTTGTCCTTCGTACCGAGGAGAACATTGTTCTCAATAGTGATGGGCGACTAATTACCAACACCATTTATGCTATTCGAATTTTATCGCGCGAAGGCCGTGGCTATGCTGATGCGGTCGAGATGTATTTAACTCAGAGCGGCAAGATTAATGAGATGCACGCCTGGCTTATCAGGCCAAACGGCATCGTGAAGAAGTATGGCAAGGATGAAACGGCGGACCGGATCCTGGATCCTAACGACATTTACAATGAATATCGCGTCCGGGAAATTGATGCCACTAATGATGCCGAGGCCGGCGCCGTATTTGGCTATGAAGCAACCAGCGAAGAGCGTCCGCTCTTCAATCAAGATATCTGGCGTTTTCAGGATCGCTTGCCCACTCTCCAGTCTCGCTACAGTCTCACTTTACCTTCAGGCTGGCGCGCCTCAAGTCTGACCTTCAACCATGAGAAAGTTGAACCAGTTGTAAACGGCTCAACCTATGTTTGGGAGTTGCGAGATCTTGAGCCAATCAAGTTTGAACCGGCGAGTCCCAAAATCAGCAACCTGGTTCCGCGAGTAGCAATTAACTATTTCTTAGGTGACAGCGGAATATCGGCGTCTTCGAAAGGTTTTGAGAATTGGACCCAGGTATCGCGCTGGGCTGCTGACCTGCACGACCCACAGGCAGTCCCGGATCAGAGTGTCGCCGCGAAGGCGCGCGAACTAACCGCCAACTCCAGGACCGACTTTGATCGAATAAAGGCGATCGGTCATTTCGTGCAAAATCTGCAATACATCTCGATTGATATCGGGGTTGGTCGCGGAAATGGTTACCGGCCACACGCCGCGTCGCAGGTGCTGGCGAAGGCATATGGCGATTGCAAGGACAAGGCGAATCTGATGCGCGCAATGCTCAAATCGATCAATATTACCGCTTATCCGGTGGCGATCTATTTGGGTGATTCAGATCATGTGCGCGAAGAATGGGCCTCGCCATATCAATTCAATCACTGCATCATCGCGATAAAGGTAGGCGACGATATCATCGCTCCGACGATTGTTACGGATGCCAAGCTGGGCCGCCTGTTAATCTTTGATGCCACCGATTCAAACACGCCAGTCGGGGACCTGAATGAGGATGAACAGGGAAGCTTCGCGCTGGTGATTGCCGGTGACGCTGGACAACTGCTGCGTATGCCTACCATGCCGCCTGAGGCAAGCTCCTTCGATCGCCAGGCTGATGTGGTACTTGAGTCACAGGGAACAATCACGGCGACCGTTCGCGAAAAAGCCAGTGGACAAGCCGCCGCAGATTTCCGGCGACAGTTTCGCGGCCTTTCCTCCGCCCAGTATTTGACGTTGATTGAAGGTTGGGTGGGCAGCGGCGCCACCGGAGCAAAGGTGTCAAGAATTGATCCCAAAGACAATAATGAGGGTGGTCGTTTCGATCTGGATGTCGATTTCACCGCGTTCAACTACGCGCAGTTAATGCAGAACCGATTGCTGGTCTTCAAGCCGGCCATCGTTTCGCGCCGGGATTCACTCCAGCTAACAGAACTCACGCGAAAACAACCGATCGTGCTCGACGCTCGCAATTTTAAAGAAACGATCCGGTTCAAACTTCCCGAGGGCTTTGAAGTTGACGAGCTCCCCGATGCTTTGAAACTTGATACTTCCTTCGGCTCCTACAATACCAGCTACCTCGTCAAAGACGGCCAGCTTGTTTTTACACGCAACCTGATGCAGCTCTCCGCTAAGATTCCTGTGGCGCAGTATCAATCGGTGCGGAGCTTCTTCGAAAAGATTCGAGCCGCGGAACAAGCGCCAGTGGTGTTGGTAAGGAAATAATCAGGCGCTGAATGGAAGCTTGTAACGCAAACTGTTGGTTTGCGCGTGGTTGTTTGCGATTAAGTCGAAGCTTGCGCCATGACCGCGAGCGAATCTCTCACAAATCTTTGCTGCAGCTTGCGTGCGACGGGAAACCCCAGTCTCACGAGGGGATGTTGAGGATGCGAGAAGGCGTAGATGTCGTACCAGACAGAGTTGTCTTCAAGCCGTTCGATCATAAACCTTTCTTCACCACACTCCACATGATTCGGTAGCGTTCCATACGCAAAGCCAAACCTGTCTACCGCTGTCTTCTCTTCGATGACATAGACGATCCTGGCCGCACTCAACGACCAGAATCCGAAAGTACGCGCCTGAACCGCCACCGTGCGTCCGACCTCAACGGGCGTGTTCGGAGGCACGATTGTTACCCAGCCCAGGTCAAACTGCTTCCAACTTCGCAAAGCCGCGGCCGCGCGCAGGTAAACGTCTTCTCCATCTCCCAGCCTGACGCGGTTGTGGTCAACGTTGTAACCCGTCAGCGTTTCTTCACTGCGCGTCGCACCAACTTCGCGATAAGAAAACGGCAAGTCGTGCTGAGAGGATAGGAATTGCCGGATCGTTTCGGCGGAGGGCTGGCGCGCAAGAAACATTCGTTTGGTTCAATCGCTTTTCGGCTTATTGCGGTTGGCAGCCGCACGCGCGCGCGGATGATGATTGTCGTAAGCGGCGCGCAGATGGCGGTCCGTAATGTGTGTATAGATTTGAGTGGTTGAGATATCACTATGGCCCAGCAGGGCCTGCACTGAACGCGAGTCGGCGCCATGTTGCAGTAGGTGGGTAGCAAAACTGTGACGCAAAGTGTGCGGGGAAACGTGTTCCAGCCCGATCTTTTCGGCGTAAGTCTTAATCATAGTCCAGGCAAGCTGGCGCGTCAGCGGCTTGCCGCGGTGCAGAAAAAGATTGGGATAGGGCGACTTTCCATAGCCCGCTTTGACTGACGCGTACTGCTGTAGCCAGTGGATAGCGCTCTTGCCAACCGGAACTCGTCGCTCTTTGCTGCCCTTGCCATGACAGTTTACGACGCCACTGTGCACATCCACTTCCGCCTGCTTTAGAGTCACGAGTTCGGAAACTCGCAAGCCGGCGGCATACATCAGCTCCAGCATCGCCCGATCTCGTATTCCTTCTTCGGTGGAAATGTCAGGAGTGGCAAACAAGCGATCGATTTCCTCTTCGGTGAGAAACTTTGGCAGGTAGGAAAACTTTTGCGGAGTATCGAGGTCTTCAGCCGGGTGAAACTTGATGTGACCATCAAGCATTAGAAACTTAAAGAAACCGCGAGCGGCGCTCACCGCTCTCGCGACTGACGTGGGCGCCAGGCCTTCGCGAGAAAGATTTGCGATCCATTTGCGCAGGTCGGGTCGTGTCAATTCCGCAATCGGCTTACCGGCTTTGCTCGCCCAGCGGTCGAGTCGTGCTAGATCTCTGCGGTAACTTTCGAGCGTGTGACGCGCGAGGCCCTTCTCAACTTGAAGATAAGTGAGATGGTCTTTGACTAAATCGCGCTGCGGCTGCTTCGTAGTCATGCAGGCGCAATCTTAACAGAGGTCTGAGGCCGGAGGTCAGAGGCCGGAGGTTGGAGGTCAGAAACGAGTCGCCCCTCGAAGACCGACATCCGGCCTCTGATCTCCGACCTCTGTTCTCCTTTATTCGTAGCGCAGGCACTCGATTGGATCGAGGCGAGAGGCTTTGCGAGCCGGCCACACACCGAAGAGGATGCCGACGCCGATGGAAACCGTGAGTCCGGAAATGACAGCCCAGGTCGGAATTGAAGCAGGCAAGGAAGGAACCAGCAGCATGACAATTTTACTAATACCGACGGCTAACACCACGCCCAGAACACCCCCCAGAAAAGTCAGCGTCATCGCTTCAAAGAGAAACTGTCGCACAATGTCCTTGCGCCGCGCGCCGAGGGCTTTCCGCACACCGATCTCTTTCGTTCGTTCAGTGACGCTAACCAGCATGATATTCATCACGCCGATGCCGCCAACCAGCAGCCCCAGACTCGAGATGGCGATGGCGATCAACCCCACCATAGCCGTAATACTGTCGAACTGTTCGATAAACTTGTCGGCAGTTTTAATGTCAAAGTTATTGGGATCGCCAAACTTAACATTACGCCGCCGCCGCAGAATGTCTTCCGACTGTTGCAGGGCTTCGTTGATTAGCCCGGGCCGCGCCTTTATTACCAGCAGCAGGTACCCTTTCGCCGGCGCAACTTTTTGGGCGGTGCGAAAAGGAATGAATACAGCATTGTCTTCTTCGTTTTCTCCGAAGAAGCCTGCCTTCCTCTTCTCGAGCACACCTACGATCTCGAAGTTTATCCCGCCCATACGCACCTTGGTTCCGGCTATTTGCTGATTCTTTCCGGGGAAAAGCGCGTCGGCAGCGTTCACGCCGATGACCATTACGTTCGCGCGTTGCAGGTCGTCATTTTCGGTGATGAAGCGTCCTTCTTTGATCGCGATGTTGGTAATGCCGGCGTAGTTCGCCGAAACTCCCTGCGTATTACCCCAGCGATAGTTATGTCCCTCATAAGAAATGTTGTCGTCGAAGGGGCCACCGCTGTAGCCGATATTTGGGGCCACCTGGCCCACTTCCTCAACTGCGCTTGCCTGCTCTTTAATCGTTTCCGCATCAGCCACGGTCAGCGGTTTTCTGGTTCGTTCGGAACGGTCTTCGCCGGTACGTGGACCGGTGGAAAGATGAAACGCGTAGATGTTGTTGGTGCCGTACTCTTCAATGATCGAGACAATGTTCTGTCGCAGACCGGTAAGAATCGAAGCAATGGAGATTGCCGTCATGACACCGATGACGATACCCAGAACCGTCAGAAAACTCCGGAACTTGTGCGAGCGCACGCTATCCAGAGCCATCCGGAATGTCTCGCGCAATACACTGGTTGGTAGTTTGAGTTTCATTTGCGATCTGCCGGACTTCTAGGTCGCCTGGGTCAATGCCAGAATCGGATCGAGCCGCGCCGCTTTAAAGGCCGGATAGATTCCGGCAATCATTCCGATGGCCGTTGAAACAATCAGCGCCAACAATATGTAGCCAATAGTTATGGTCATCGTGATAGACGCCAGGGCCGTAATCAGGGCGGTGATTCCCCACGAAAGTAACAATCCCAGCACGCCACCAAGCGCACAAAGAATCCCTGACTCGATCAGAAACTGAAGCAGGATTTGTCTTCGCGTAGCCCCTACGGCTTTCCGCAGTCCTACTTCAAACGTTCGCTCAGTCACACTTACCAGCATGATGTTCATCACTACGATTCCGCCTACGATTAGCGTGATGAGCGTGATCGGAACAACCACGGCCGCTATGCCGCTCGTGAACTGATCGATCTGATTGTTGAGAGCTTCGACGTCTACCAGTCCGAAGTCGTCCTCTTCGTTTCCCTTTAACTGATGTTTGACGCGCAAGGCAACTCGAGCATCCTCAATTGCCTGCTGGAACGTTTCTCGATTGGAGCCCTTGCCATGAATCTGTAATCCATTGCGTCCCCAAAGCTGGAGGTGGGTAGTAACTGGAATATAGATATGTCGATCGACCGAGTCACCAAAGAAAGAACCGCGCTTTTCTTCAACTCCGACGACCCGCATCGGTAGCCCGCGAACCTTCAAGGTTTTGCCGATGGCGTCGGTATTCGGGAAAAACTTGTCTTTGATGTCGCCGCCAAGAACACATACCAGCGCCGAACGCTGTACTTCATCCGCCGAAATGAAACGGCCTTCCGCTATCGTCTTGTCTTCGATATCCACCATGTTGGCCGAAGATCCAAATACCAGGGCGCCGGGGAACTCGATATTGTCCTGCTTCAAATCAGTCTGGCCCTGTGACTGCGCGCCCACTTCAAGACACGACTTACAGTGATCTTTGACCCACTCAAAATCGTCCCAATTGAGTCGTTTGTTACGGCGGTTCATCCGCTCAAAATCTTCATCCGAAAGACGGCCGTTGGATGCAATGCGAGCGATCATGAAGTGGTTGCTGCCGAGGATTTTTGCCACCTTGTCAACGACATACGTGTTCAGGCCGCTTATTGAAGCTCCCACTGTTACCACTGATGCAACTCCGATGATGATTCCGATCAAAGTCAAAAAAGCCCGCAACTTGTGGGCAAAAATCGATTGCACGGCAATCCGCAGCGCGTCAGTGTAAAAGGAAAAAAAGGCTCTCATTGTTTAGATTATTGCGCGGGCACTCCCAACGGTTCTTCAACTGCAACAGCCTGTACGACAAAAAGAAGGCCGAAGTTTAGAAGGATTTGGACGGCCCGACCGTTACGAAAATTCGTACGCGAAAATTCGTACGATAGGGCAGCCCGCTTTCGCGGGAGTTCCCCGGAACGTTTACTACAACGTTAACGCTCCGGGGCCGGCTTTATTAACAGTTAGACGAGTTCTGCGGCTGGTTGTTCCGCCGGTTTAAGTGAGAATTTGTCTGTCCAACGTATGCGTCCCGTAACCTGCATCGCCACGAAGAGCGTAACCACCGAACCGATCGTGATTGCGAGTCCGGTAAAGCCCTTGAGGAAAAAAGCATAGGAGAACATGACCAGGTAAACCAACTGCGCCAGTGCGGCTTCACGACTGGCGAAGTGAATCCCCACCACAAGTCGAAGGTAGCTCACCACCAGAAAGACAGACACCACTGCGGAGATGCCGAAGGCAACGTGTATGGAAACATGATCAACCAGGTAAGCGAGGAGTAGATGGAAGGAGAAAAAAGCCGCGGCGAGAAAGAAGTAATTCATCGGGTGAAGATCGATCCCGCGCAAGGTTGTAATGATCAGCATCAGGAAGAAGAAAAAGAAGAGCGAGACTGGAGCGAAGAAACTAATTCTGCCGGCCAGCGGTCCCGGCTGTAACTTCTCCGGCATGACCATGGCTATTTGATACCCCGAAACCAGATTTTTGTAAGACCACGCCAGATCCCAGCCGTTGTTAGTCTCATGTTTCTCGGAAGGTGACAACGTATTGTCGGGGAAATCAATGTCTTTGAAGTTCGTTTTCATCTTAAGGGAGAAATCGCGAACCTGTGCCACATCGTTACTGCCAAAGCTGTAGCGCCACTCATTGAGACCCTGAGAGCGATAGCCGACGTCAAGACGCGCCACTTGACCGGCGGGCACCTTGACCGATCCAATCGCAGCATTCTGCTGATTGGTAACTTCGACGGGCGCGCCGTCAACACTAAAAACCAGGTCGTCATAAATAGCTTTCTGTGTTGGGAAGTTAAGCACAAAGGTAACGACCTGTTCTTTGTCGCTGGTATTGCGGAAGCCGATAAGCCCCGGCATACTTAACTTTGTAGGTGCTGTACCAGAGCAGGCCCTTTTGACGATGCTCCAGGTCAAGGTCAACATCGATCACGCTGCTTTCCAACGGCAGCGTTGTCGTGACTTCATCGTTAATCGTCTTAACAATCTTCTTGCCGTTCTCGGTGCTCTCCTCCTGCCTCGCCACAATTTGTTTGAAGGAGGCGATCGGCGGCGCCTGATTTTGAGGCGTGCCCCAGGTAGAAGCCACTCGACTTTCTGCAATCTCGTCCAGCGAGTAGGTACGCGAGAAGATAGTGCCGCCGAGGATGGCCCAGGCAACCGAGGTGCAAACAAAGATAAAAGCAATGGCAAAAATTCTTTTGGTCATTTCAAAGACTCCTTTAGTTTGATTAAGCAACGTCCTCAGGGCATTTTTGTGTGGGTCCATTTTGATTACATCCCTCAGGCAGGCAATGTGGCAGACCACAGGACGCACGTGTGAATAACTACATTGATTTGAGTTGCTGTGTTGCCTGCTGCGGAACTGGGAAGAGACCTGAATGCTGAAGGAATCTTCATGGCAATACTCCTGTCGTCTCACATTTGGGGTGAGGAGGAGCGAACTGCACGTCGACATCAGGAAAAGATCCGCGGCCGAAAAATACATGCCAGGCGACTGAGTTGAATAGAGGCAGGCGCAGACCTGCGCAGACAATCTCCAGCAGCGGAGGTTGTCGAACAAGTGATACCAGCCTTCGCATCCATAGACGTGAAGCAAATCGTGCTCGAAACAAATCGCCCGAGTAGGCGGCCAGCGCCTCCAGGTTTCCAGTCTCGAGGTATTCCGGAATCACCTTCGCTGCGAGGGTTGAGAGTCGCATGCAGGGATCGAGGCCGCCCGCCGTCAGCGGCGAAACCGCACCGGCTGCATCGCCAATGAGCAGGCCTTTCTGGTTGGCGATGTTGCGCAACACGCCGCCAACTGGAATACGCCCGCTTCGTCGCTCGCCTTGTGTGGTGCTTCGCAAGTCGATGATGCCCTGCAAGCTGCACTTAAAATTCTCGAGCGCTTGCACTGGCTCAAACATCGCCGCGTAGCCACCGACTCCAACATGAGTTTCCTCGCCGTCGTGTGCGATCCAGGCAAGATAGCCCGGCGCTATCCGCGGGTCCAAAAAACAATGCAGACGAGGAGGTCCGTCCAGGGAAACCCCGCTGAATACATCCTCAACGCCAACAATCCACTCGCGATTAACTTCGAGCGCCAGGTCGCGAGCCACACGCGAGCTTGCGCCGTCTGCGCCGACCAGGTAACGCGTGGTCACCAAACGGGAAGTATGGCCGGCGGCATTATTGCCAAGTCGCACTGCGATCTTATTTCTCACGCGAGAGTGTTCCACATAACGTGTGCCCGGTCGCCAGGTGACTCCCGCGCGCAAACAATGATCGAGATAGCGCGTGTAGAGCCGGCCCATTTTCCCAATGCGGAATTCATCATGAGGGCTTTCCAATTCCATTCGCCGCCGTGAGGGTGAATACAAAGTCACATGTCTGACCGCCGGCCCTAAACAGTCATTCGGTATATCGAAGTCTTCTAGAGTCCGACGTACGAAAATGCCGGTAGTATGAATCGATGCGTCAAGAGCTTCCTTGCGATCGACGAGGAGCACGCTTAGTCCGCGCTGTCCCAGAAGACGGGCGCAGTGCAGCCCCGCCAGGCCTGCGCCGATTATGACTACGTCATGGTTTTCCATTAGGTTTGAACTGTAGAATTAAGTTGCTTCAATGCGGATTTGAATTAGAGCTGGAATCGAGTTTTCTTATGAAGAAAACTGTTTTCGTGGCCAATCACGAAATGGGTCACGAATTCACCTTCATGAATCAGCAAGGTCGGATTCCTGATATCGGCGGGTAAGTCGAAGACTAGCGTGGTCGAATACGATTCGCTGGGGCGCAGCGGAATGGTCATCGGAGTGCCTGCTGTCTGCGACTTTTCAAGTACGCTCTGAGCGATCGCTGAGGGAAAGTATTGCGTTCCATTGTCGTCTTTGATGGAGACCAAACGTGAATTTGGATACAGCAGGCGGTCGCCTCTGTTGCGGCCAATTGTGGTTTCATCGAAGCGGGTCTTTACGGTGATCACCCGAAACATTCCGGTTGCCGCTAATTGGTCTGGGCCTTCACCAAGGACTTTGGTGTCGTGGACGTCAGTGACGGAGTAAGCCAGGTGGCAATCGATTTCGCAGAAGTGTTTTTCCACGCCACGCGCCAGCACCTTTTCGCTACTGGCAAAAGAATAAATCAGCAAAATGGCTGTATAGCCACCTGCAAGCAGCAGAATAGTCAGTAGAGCAATCTTCCTGAGCCGAGACTTTTTCATAACGAGGGAATAGCCAAAGGTGAGGCCGGCGGTGAGCAGCAGAAAACCTGTCGCTAACAGAGCCAGCGCTCCTATGGGCGCCGCCAGATTTACGTTTGTGTACATGCAACTCTCCTAACAGGTCAAAGCGCTTTGCTATGCAAAGTCAACAGACAAAAAAAGAGACGCCAACAGGATTGCCTAACTGTTTCGCATCTGGTGAATGAGCGTTTCCATGTGACTCAAATAGCTCTCAAGCGCGCGTCGACCGGCCACGGTTAGTTTGTATTCAGTTTTTGGCAGCCTTCCTTCAAACGACTTGGTGCAGGCGATGTAGCCGCCATCTTCCAGTTTGCGGGCGTGCACACTCAGATTGCCGTCAGTGGTATTCATGAGGCTCTTCAGATCGTTGAAAGTCAAAGATTCATTAGCTGCCAGTGCGCTGACGATGCCCAAACGCATCCGCTCATGAATCAAACGATCAAGACTCGGTGCGAGATGTTTTACTTTGTCATCGCCGGCATCTCGCAAATTAGTCGCCGACTTTCTCTGAGTAGAGTCTTTTAATGCCGATTGTCTAGCCACCATATCTCCTTGCGATAATTGCTCCAAAAACAATATGCAATCCGCCGAAGCCGGTCGCCATCAGCCAATTGGCATATTCGGCAGGCGCGAAAAACGTTACCGCCCCGAGGGCCATAAAGCAGAGACCCATTATGGGGACGACACTCACCGAAAACATTCCGCCGGTAACCACACCGGTGCCGTAGAGCAACAACCAGAGGCCCGGGATAGCATTGGTCAGGCCGGCGCGATAAAGCACTACTGTCACAATTGCCCCCGCAAAAATCGGCGGTGACAGACTAAACGCGACCTTTCGTCCAGGCCCGGAGAGCAAGGGCATTTTTGCGGCGCGCGCCTTTCGGTCGATCGACCAACCGGCGATGAGCAAGGCAATCAGTGCCTCGGCCATCCAAACAGCCAACCAGGCTTTAAATGTTTTCTGTTGAGCTGAGATTGAAGCTGAGGCGAGAGCGGAAAAGCCAATGGCTACCTGCCCCCAGCCGGAAATGCCAGTGAAGGAAGTGGCGCGCTCCATCGTCTCACGAATGTATTTAAGGTTATCCATCGCCCGCTCGTGCAGCGCAGGCGGTTCTTCCTTTTGCGGGATAACCAGGTGGATCGAGCCCATGGGCGGAATAATACTGGCCGGCCCCAGTGGTGTCAAGTACTTTACAGGGCAAAGCTCAAACTTGAGTAACGGCGGGTTACCAGGAAGGCGTAGCCCATGGGATTGTCTATCTCGGTCCTGAAATGGATTGTATAGGACTCACGCAGCGTTGGGTGCTGCTACTCCGTGCGCTTTGGTGATGCCCGCGGCTTTGCGCCAGCGCAGCGCCAGCAACACGAGGGCTCCCGTGCCCACGATCAGGCTAATGAGTTGCGAGGTTGATAGGCCGGTCAGCGTAGTCAGTCCAAACAAGTCGCCGCGCGGGTCGTCGCGCAAAAACTCGATGGCAAAGCGAATTACGGAATAGAGCAGTGCGTAGAAAAGGATCACCTGACCGTTGAAGCGCCTGTGTTTGTGAAGCCAGAACAGAAAAAAGAAAACCAGCAGCATCGCGAAGGACTCATACAGTTGGGTAGGGTGCAGACGAACATCAAGCGGCACACCGGTAATTTCATGACCCAGCTCGGTAAACTTCACGCCCCAGGGAAGCGTAGTCGGTTTACCCCAGCAACAACCCGCAGCGAAACATCCTTGCCTGCCAAAAAAATTTCCAATGGCGATTCCGGGAGCGCAGGCATCAGCGGTCTTCCACCACGGGAGCTGGTAACGCCGCATCAGGAAGTAGCCGGAGAGAATCGCGCCGATCAACCCTCCATAAAAAACGCCACCCGAACGAAGAAAGTCGAGCGAGACTAACTGTAGGGGATGGTCGCGATATTCCGGTTCCGTGAAGAGCATTAGAATCTTCGAACCGATCAGTGAGCACAGCAGCATCCAAAGGCACAGGTCGTAGATCTTTTCGCGTGGCAAACCATCGCGTGCCGCAAGTTTGACGGTTATTAGGATTGCACAGAGAAAGGCCAGCGCCAGAAACACGCCATAGGTGTTAATAGGAAAACTGCCAATACGAAAAATTTCGGGATACATGGAAATCAGTAGCCAGTGGTCAGTGATCAGTGGTCAGTCTTTTAGGCTCGGTTTCGCTTGCAACTGGCAAGCTGACAACGGAGGTCTTTTTCCTGTCAAAAATCAGATCGTAAGCAAGCAGCAAAGCACCAATCGAAATGCTCGCGTCGGCGACATTAAAAGTTGGCCAATGCCAGGATCCCGCGTGCACGACAATGAAATCAATCACGTAGCCAAGCCGGACGCGGTCAGTTAAATTGCCGGCAATTCCAGCTAGCAGTAGCGCGCAAGCTCCCAGAATGCGATCGTCGTTTCGAGATGTGCGCAGAAAATAATAAAGCACGGCCACGGCGGCAGCGATGGCCAGCACCACAAAGAACCATCTTCCAAAGCTTCCGCCCTCCTGCAATTGGCCAAAAGCGATCCCCGGATTCTCCGTGTAAACAAAATCGAGGAAGCCGCGAACGATGGTCCGCTCAGAGCCAAACCGCAGCGCGCGTACCGCCCAGGCCTTGCTGGACTGATCGACCATGTAGATGCCAAAACTGGCAAACAGGTAACCCGCGCGCCAGCCCAGGCGTCCTGGCAAGGCTGAAGATCTTTTCAGTTCATTCGAAACCATAAAGATTGGTCAATTAGAGCTGACTCAAAAGCGCCGTTAGCCCGAGCAGCTTGTAGACCCAGCGCGTTCTCGCAGAGGCAGAATCTTTTCAACAAGCTCGGGTTCTATAAACATCTGGCTCCTACCGAGCCCCGAGGGTCTCACTTTCGATCTCTTCAAGCGCCGCTACGCACCTTTCACAAACTTCCGAGTAACGGGCAGACTCGCCAACGTGTGTCGAGTAGTTCCAACAGCGCTCACATTTCTTGCCGGCCGCAGGCAGTACTTTTACGACGACGCCCGAGGCGCCCTCGTCGGAACGCACTAAATCAACTTGAGAAACAATGAAAATGTAGCGTAGTTCTTCGCGGTACCGAACAAGTAGATCATAACTATCCCCTGCAGCTGCGATCTCAAGATGGGCCTCAAGTGAGCTGCCGATCTGTTTGGCTTACTCTTGCTTCCTCAAGCGACTGCAAGACTTCGTCACGAATCTCAAACAACCGGTCCCAATTCGCAAGCAGTTCAGGCTCACCCTGGCTGCTCTCGGCCGGCAACAGAGCGATATGGACAGATGCTGGACGCGCCTCGTCTGCTGGCAGATTTTCCCAAACCTCATCCGCGGTGAAAACGAGCAGCGGGGCAAGCATACGAGCCAACGCGTCTGCGATCTGGTAAAGCGCGGTTTGCGCAGAACGCCGCGCGAGGCTGCGTGGCGAGTAGGTATAAAGCCGATCCTTCAGTATGTCGAAATATCGCGCGGAAAGCGTGACGGTGCAGAAGTTATAGAGCGCATGATAGACAGTGTGAAATTCATAAGCTGCATAGGCTTCGCGAACCGTCCGCACTACCTCATCAAGCTTAGCCAGCGCCCAGCGGTCAGTTTCAAGCAGCTCCTCAAGGGCTACCCGATCCCGAGCTGGATCAAAACCGTGCAAGTTGCCGAGCGCATATCGAGCTGTGTTACGCAGTTTACGATAGCCGTCCGTCACTCTTTGCAGAATCTCTTTGGACGAACGCATGTCATCGAAATAATTTGAAGACGCACACCACAGCCGCAGGATATCGGCGCCAGATTCTTTGATCACTTCGTCTGGCGGAACGGCGTTACCGCCTGACTTGTGCATTTCCTTACCCTGCGCGTCAACCGTCCAACCATGCGTGATCACCGTTTTGTAAGGAGCTCGATCGTGCGCGGCGATCCCGACCATCAAAGAGGAATTGAACCAACCGCGAAATTGATCGCCGCCCTCGAGATAAACGTCCGCCGGCCAACGCAATCCTTCATACTGTTCCAGCACCGCGATGGACGACGATCCGCTGTCAAACCAAACGTCAAGAATGTCAGTCTCTTTGGTGAATTCCGCGGCGCCACACTTCCTACAGCTGTAACCTTCCGGCAATAGCTCCCGCGCTTCCCGTATGAACCAGGCGTCTGACGATTCCTTTTCAAAGATATCGGCAACGTGACGGATGATCTCAGGTTCTGCGACTGCTTCGGTGCATTTCGCGCAGTAGAAAACCGGAATTGAAACTCCCCAAACTCGCTGGCGCGAAACGCACCAATCCGGCCGGCCCTTAAGCATGTTGGTCATTCGCACTTTGCCCCAGGCGGGAATCCACTGAACCCGTTCGGTTTCGCGCAAAGCAGCCTTTCGCAACGATGAGTCAGATTCGGAAAAATTCTCAGTGTAGTTGCTGCGGTCGCGACCGTCCTCGTCCTTTTCCACCGTCGCGGCCACCTCGCGGTCCATGGAGATGAACCATTGTGGTGTGGCGCGGAAGATCACCGGGTTTTTGCAGCGCCAGCAATGAGGATAACGATGCTCATAGCTCTCGGTAAACAACAGCACGCCTCGGTCCCGCATAAACTCCACTATCTTCGGGTTTGCCTCGAACACACTCATACCGGAGAAATGTTCTACCTCTGAGGTGAAGTGTCCGGAGTTATCGACCGGGCAATAGATTTCCAACCCGTAGCGCTTGCCGATTACGAAATCGTCGTGACCATGACCCGGCGCCGTATGCACCGCGCCGGTGCCCGCCTTGCTGGTCGCTTTCTTGTCACGCGCTTCGCTTACGTCCAGTTCGGTCTCCGCATCTGCCTCGCCGCCCAGGGTGACGTGTTCGCCCACCATCAAAAGCGAAGGGCGATCGATCCACGGATGCCGACACTCGAGCCGATCCAGTTTCGCGCCCACGAAACGCGCGAGCACTTTCGCTTTGATCCGGTTCCCCGCTCCGTCTCGTTCTCCCAGGTCGCACTTCTCGGCTACTGTATCGAGCAGTTCAGACGCGACCACATAGACTTCATCACCGTTTTCAAAGGCCGAGTATTCGTAGTCAGGATGCACTGTTACGCCGAGATTCGCGGGCAGAGTCCATGGCGTCGTTGTCCATATAAGAACGAAAACTTTCTTGCCGGCGAGCGCCGGATCGATTTGCGCCGGATCGCTGGCGAGCGGAAACTTCACGTACACAGAAGGACTGGTGTGCTGATGATATTCAACCTCGGCCTCCGCCAGTGCAGTTTGATCCTTTATGCACCAGTAAACAGGGCGCGCGCCTTTGTAAACGTAGCCGCGCTCAACGAAGCGGCCAAACAGGCGTGCCGTTTCCGCTTCGTAGTGATTGGACATCGTCAGGTAAGGATTGTCCCATTCACCCAGGATGCCAAGGCGCTGAAAGTCCCGTGTCTGTCGTTTTAGCGCCTGCGATGCGTGTTCGCGGCAGGCGCGGCGAATCGCGACCGCCGGCATGTTGGCTTTTTTAGCACCGAGCTTGCGATCAACATATAGCTCAATCGGCAAACCGTGGCAGTCATAGCCAGGTACATAAGGCGCGTCGTACCCAAGCATGTTGCGCGACTTGACGACGAAGTCTTTGATGATTTTGTTCATCGCCGTGCCCAGGTGAATGTCGGCGTTCGCATAGGGCGGGCCGTCGTGCATGATGAACTTCTCAGCGCCGGAGCGCGCCTGGCGAATCAAATCGTAGAGACCCATGTCCGTCCATTTTTTGAGACGGGCGGGCTCGCTCTGCGCCAGGTTCGCCTTTTGCGAAAACCCTGTCCGGGGCAGGTTGATGGTCTTTTTTAGATCAAGGGGCGTGGTTTCAGTAGACATAGTTTTCACGACTTGGAATCGGTAATACTAACAGGACAACCGGACGCTCTCCAAAATGGGTGCTTCTCCAAAATAAAAACTCGAACCAGATCCGCGACGGATGCGATGGTTCGAGTTTCAAGCCGCTGATGGTGCTGATGTCAACCGATAAACATCTCATCCTCTCCGTAGGTTTGGTTAATGGGCTTCGGTATGGGCGCTACCAGGACTTCGAGCCCGCGACGGAAGCCCGCCATAATCGCGGCCATCTCGCGTGCCGGCTCGACCACCTTCCGCTGGATAAAATCGGTGGTGGCAACAACCTGATCGTGTGTGCGATCGATCGTATTGCTGACCAGTTCGACCTTATCGCGCGCATCATGCGCCGTGTCGCTCACCATCTCTTTCAATTCACCAACTTCATCTTTGATTATAGCCAGCGACTCTGACAGGTTCGCGGTGGCCGCGGAAAGGTGACCGGAGACCGCAGTAAACTGCTCAGCGATAAGTTTCCCCTGAACGGCAATCTGCTGGCCCTGCTCGCTCATCACCGTCACCTTTGCGATTAGCGGTTCCAGTTTTTCTTCCAGCCGATTTACGGATTTCACAGCGCGACTGACAAAAACCGCAATGGCGATCATAGCCACCGCGATGATGATAAAAGACAGCGCGATGACTACCATCACCCAGAACAGCGGATCGTTAGGGTTCATTTGTAGCGCCAGCAGCGACATGGACTTTTTACCGATTGCTGATTTTCGGAAGCATGATGCCAGTCAGCGATTGCCGAGCCACTAGAATTTCCCGGCAATCGCCAAATCGGCAATCACGTTAGTTAGACTTTTCGGTGTATTGAGGAGCTGCCTCGATGCGGCCAGACAATTCAGTTTTGCGCTTCTCTTCCTGATAAGCCTTTTTGCCGGCGTCGAGCGCTGCCGCTACAGTGCTGGTTTGGCGAGCCGCTGTTGCACGCGCTGTATTCGCTACCTCACCGACTTTCTCAGAGGCCTGGCTATAAACTTCGGAAGCCTTGCTGGCTGCCTGATTGTAGAGTTCGCCGGCACGCTCGCGAGTTGATTCGTAATACTCACCGGCGCGTTCGCCAAGTTGCTGAGCAGCCTCGCGCGACTTGTCTATACCCTTGCGGGTCGCGTCAGCGAGGTCACCGCGGAGCTCCTGACCGGATTTTGGCGCAAAAAGTAGAGCAATAACGGCCCCGATGCCGCCGCCGATCAAAAGATAGGTAAGCCGCGTTGAGATGTTGTCATTATCGTTTCCCATAAAAAACTCCCTTTCCTGAAGCAAAGCGCCCGGGCTTTGCGGTTTGGTGCTAACTGTTGGTTTCAGATATTGACTATAACAAAACCCTGTGAAGGGGTGCAAATAAACGCTCGAAGGTACAAGAAGATGGGCCAGACGAGTTAGATACAAGTGATTTGCTGGGAGCGCGGGCGTCCCGCCCGCAAATGAGCGCGAAAGCGCGAAAAATGATTAGGGTTTACTTTGAAAGGATTGCGCGCCTGCGGCGCGTTTGCGGGCGGGACGCCCGCGGTCCAGCAAATCACTTGATCGTCTCTAGGTTAGTCAGTATTACTGCGGTCGCCGTTGTATTGCTCGAGTTTGCGGTAAAGAGTTTTGCGGCCAATGCCGAGTGCGCGGGCAGCATGAGTTTTATCGCCTTTGGTGTAATCAAGTGTAGCCTCAATCGCCTGGCGTTCGATTTCATCCATCGACGAGGGCACAGTAACTTCAAACGTTGTAGTACGTCCTTCGCTGGCGGCGCGAGCACGTTCCACCTTGATGCGATCCTGTTCCTGTAGTGCGATGCGGCTTATGGCCTCGGGCAAATCTTCAAGTTCAATCTGGCGGCCCGAGGCAATGATCACGGCGCGCTCGATCGCGTTTTCAAGCTCACGAACATTTCCCAGCCACTCGTAAGTAATCAAGGCCTGCAACGCATCTTTGGAAATACCGGAGATAAACCTGCCGGTCTTCTGTTTGTAATGTTCGATGAAGTGTATGACCAGCGGGTGAATATCCTGTGGACGTTCACGCAGCGGCGGCAGGACTATGGGAAACACCGAAAGGCGATAATACAGATCACGTCGAAAGGTTCCGGCATCAGTGGCTTGTTCCAGATCTACGTTTGACGCCGCGATGACGCGCACGTCTGCCTTCAAGACCTCATTGCCGCCCACGCGTGTAAACTCGCCATCCTGCAGGATACGAAGCAGGCGTACCTGCGCGGACAAACTCATCTCGCCGACTTCGTCAAGAAACAAAGTTCCGCCGTTTGCCTCTTCGAATCTTCCCAGTCGTCGCGCGCGCGCATCGGTAAACGCGCCCTTCTCATGACCAAACAATTCCGACTCGAGCAGGGATTCGGGAATTGCGCCGCAGTTGAGCTTTACGTAAGGCTGGTCCTCGCGACCAGAGTTGTAATGAATCAAGTTTGCGAGCAACTCTTTGCCGGTCCCAGACTCTCCCTGGATCAGAACGGTGGTTTGCGTGTCAGCCACGTTGAGCGCCAATTCAATGGCGCGCCGGATGGCGCTGGTTTGTCCGATGATGCGATCTTCGCCATAGCGCTCGTGCAGCGCGCTGCGCAGGTGCATCACTTCCGCGGAGAGTTGATCGCGTTCGAGCGCCGTGCCGCACTGATCGGCAATTCCTTCAACCAACGCTACTTCGTGATCCTGGAAGCCCTGGCGTGCTTCGCTCCACACCAGACCAAGCAATCCGAACGTTTGTCCGCCCACGCGCACTGGCGCGACTAGTGCGGCACGTCCGCCGAGTATTGAGTTGAACATCAGACGAAAGGGAAACGGCAAGTCTTTATCCAGCAAGCGAAGTGTCTTGCCTTCAGCCAACACTTCCATCGCTGCGGGAAACTCTGTGATGTCAAGCGCCTGCCCGTGCTCGTCGATTAACCCCTGAACTCCATCAGTGGTTGCGTGTGGGGCAGCGCGAAAGGCGACCAGACTAATTCTTCCACCCTTTGGATCGAGAACACCGAGAGCCGAATAGTCAGCACCCACCAGGGCAATGGCCCTTTCAAGCACGAGCGACGACACTTCGCGAAAGTCTGAACGGGCATTGAGCGCATTAGCGATCGACAAAAGCGCGCGCTTCGTTTCGGCCTCGCGTTCCTTGTCGAGGTAAAGACGAGTGTACTGATAACCGACCGCAATTTGCCGCGCGATGGACTCCAGAAACGAAACTTCATCGTCAAGCCATTCACGCAAGGTCGAGGTCATGTGCAACCCAACCAGCCCTAACACATCCGCTCCCAGAGTCACCGGAACTACCAGCAACGAACGCGTATGCAAACTCTTGGCGAGAAACCGCACCTTATGATCGAGCCCTGGCGCTGCCGTGTCGTTGAGTCGGATTGGCTTGGTGATGTCTACGTGTTCCGAAAGTTGACTCAGATTGAGCGGAATGGCAGTGCCCAGACTTGACGGCACCTCGTCGCTGGCGCGCCACTCATGGCTGATACGTAACTCGCTTGGCGAAGTTAGTTGAATCACATCGCAGCGATCGACATTCATCATGCGACCCAGTTCGGAAACGATTACGTTGAGAAACCGGTCCAGGTTGATGGTGGTCGGAAGTGTCAACGCAAGGCGGTTGATGATGCCGTCGCGCGCCTCCTGCATCTTGATCTTGCGTTCGAGAGAGAGAGATTTTGCGGTGTCTGACATGGGGTGTAATTCGAGTCAGATCATAACGAACCGTACCGGAACTTGCAAAGCAGGTTTCAAGTTCCAGGTTTCAAGTTCAAGCTATTGAGGTCTGGTGTTGATTGATGTCGCTTACGATTACAGCGAGCCTGGAACTTGAAACCTGAAACTTGAGACTTGTTTTGAATTCTGACGCGTGCCCCGTATACTTTCTGGTAAGTTCTTGTCAGCGGGAACGGGAGTCGCCAGTCAAATATGCCGATCTATGAATTTGAATGTCGTAAGTGCAAGGCGAAGCTGGAAGTCTTGCAAAAGATGAACGACAAGCCGCCCGTGAAGTGCCAAAAATGTGGCGGACGTTTGGAAAGATTGCACTCCGCCCCGGCGATCCAATTCAAAGGCTCCGGCTGGTATGTAACCGACTATGCCGGCGAGGGACGAAGAGCGGCGGAGAAAGCCGAGAAAGACACTGCCGCCTCGACGACATCGTCGGATGACAAAAAGTCTGACAAGTCTGACAAGAAAACAAAAGAGAGCTCCCCGGCTAAGAAAACTTCCGAGAAAGCTTCCGCATCCAAAGTCCCCAAGGGTGATTGAAGCCCGAGTCCTCCGTGTGGATTGATGCACAAACTGCGATTTGATCGAGCGCGATCTCTTGAGCGTTTCCGTCCGCGTTTGAATTACGCGACCGGCTTTGCCCTGCTGCTTGCCGTGTGCGGACTGGCGCTGGCCCAGGCAGGCCGGCGTCCGGCAGCAAGCGCTGAAGGTGGCGTGATGGTGAACATTGTTGCCGCCCGTACTGACAAGCAGACTGCCCAGATTACCGCCAAGCAACTTTCCGTTTACGATAACGGCGTCGAACAGACAATACGAAACTTCACTCCCGATCCTTCGCCGGCGCGCATCGTTTTGTTAGTCGACAACTCGTTAACTATTCGCGCTGATGTGGAAAAGCTGGAACAGGCGGCACGTGAATTTGCTTACGAGATATTTGAAGGCGATAAGCTGTTGATAGTCGGCTATGACGAAGAAGCGGAGATCGTTTCTGACTGGACTGACAATGCCAAGTCAATTGAGGCGTCGCTGAAACTTTTCCGGAAAAAGGGCCAACCGCATCTGTTTGACGCGGCCAACGCGGTTATCGAGCAGGCCTTGCGAAACTTTTCGGGACAGAAGAATGTGATTGTCGTGATCAGTGACGGGCTCGATCGAGGCAGTAAAACGACGTTTGAAAAGACTCTGTCCGAATTGCAGCGGCTGGACGTCACAGTTTACGCGGTTCAGGCGCAGGACCGTACGCGCGGCGCCATTCGTCGTGATGTGCCAAAGCCAAAGCAGGTTATCGATAAGCTGGTGGAGGGCACCGGCGGCGTAATCTTCTCAATCGACGAACCTTCGTTGGCGGCAAAAAGCATTTGCGACGAACTCAGAAAAAACCGCTACATCGTTTCCTATATTCCTTCCAGTACCCCCTTTGGCGAACCGCGCAGCCTGCTGGTCCTGGGCGATGAAGGCATTGCCGTTAGATCAAAGACAGCACAGCAACCGAACTGAAAGAAGGACTCAGGACTCAGGAGTCAGAATTTCAGAAGTCAGAACCGTCGCTGACTCTGAGTGCAACTTGCTTCTGAATTCTGAGTCCTTGCTTTCATCTCTTTCGCGAATAGATGTAGAACAGCGAACCGATAATTATCAGCACCAGGCTTTCCATGAAGAAGAAAAAGCGCGGCACGAAAGTACCGTCTTCATCGTGAGCATCTGAGAAGGCGACAAAGGTCCCGAGTGCCAGTCCCGCCGCCAGCCAGATGAATTGTCGTTTTGCGTCCCACATAAAAAGAAGTAGACAGCAGTCAGTAAACAGCAGACAGCATGACCCGTCGGGGTTGTGCAGGTTTACTCAAGAGTGGAGATTCGATGATCGGGGACGGATCGGCTGTTTGCTGTTTGCCGTCTGCTGTTTGCTTACTTAAGTATCCCCGACAGCCAGTGCATGATGTTGAGCGCGAGCTGTCGATTGTCGATCCCCGGACGGTTCATGCCGAACTTCATTTGTTGCGGGCCGGTACCCACAACTTGCGCTGAAAGCATACCGGCCTCACCGAGAACAACCACTCTGCCCTTACCAAACCTCATCGCGATACCTTGCGCTCGGCCTGCTGCGGAAACAGGTTTGTTATTTTGCCCAGGCATCGCATCCATTGCGGTATCGGCGAGCTTCATAAAAGCGATGCTGGCAGACGGCCCTTTCAATGATTGCCCGGTGAAGGCAATCACTTTATTTACGCGTTCGCTCGCGTTGCTTCCGCGGGTGATGGGGTGATCGACGAGCCGGCCGCTCTCACGCGTATAGATAATGAAGCTGGGATTCCGCGACTCCTTGTCTGAATTTTCGGGATCAACTGTGAACATCTTGCTCATGTCGACGTCGAAGCGCTTTGCGAGTACCTGATTGGCTGCGCCCATGGGCGCGTGATCAGCAATCAACAAAAGCGAACCGCCGCCACGTACCCATTCGCGCACCGTATCACTTTCAGCGTCGGTAAACGCTGGGTTGCCGGCGTTGGGATCGTTCATTCGGGCCGTACCAAGAGCGTTTGAGATAACCAGCATGCGATAGCTCTGCAAAACTTCCCGGGTAAAGATCTGTTGGTTCGAAGTGATCTGGTAACCATCGTTTGTAATCAGATCCGCGAATGGTTTGTAGCGGCCGGTAGCCGTGTGAAAATTATTGTGAGCTTCGTCAAACAGGACTTTAGGCCCACGTTTCCTGTACGCGGGCTTATCAACTCTGGCGTTGAAATCCGGATCCGCCATTTGACCACCGGTTTGAGGGGCCGTGGACGCCGGCATCATTCCTCCGAAAGTTAATGCAAAAGTGCCGCTCCTGATTTTCTGGCCATTCTGAAATATTTCTACATCACCACTCAGCTTGTCTCCGGCAAACCTTCCCGCAAACTTCACCAGGTCGCGCGGCCGCTCGGCGGCGAAAGCGATATTGGCATCGGCGATTTGGAGATCCTGAACGGGCCAGTCGATCTCCTGACCTGAAGGCGGGCGTGCTTTTATGGTTGCCTTCCAACCCTTAGCGTCTCGCGAAAGTGTGAATTCAAGGCCGGTCGTTGCGACTTCCGTAGTCATCGCGCCGCGCCAAGTTCCGGTCGGGTCAGATTTCATTTGTGCTGAAGCGGGGTGCCCTACGCAAAGCAGAGCTATTAGAGTGGCTGAGTACACGAGCGACGAAGTCATTCTTGTTACTCCAACTCTTTGGAGTGCGGTGACCTGTCACCGCTTTGGTTTTTGGGCGGCTTGACGCCCAACTCGTCGAGTATCTTGAGCAACCGTGGTCGCGACCAGTCGCGACCGACAAAAGCGGTGACCGGTCAACGCACTCCAAAGAGTCCTTACTTAAGTATTCCCGAAAGCCAATGCACGATGTTGAGCGCAAGCTGGCGGTTGTCGACGTTGGGAACGTTCATGCCGACTGGCTGGTTGTCGCTGCCGGCAACTTGAGCCGATAGCATCGCCGCATCACCTAAAACAACCACTCGTCCCTTTCCCAGCCGAAAAGCAATGCCCTGAGCTCGGCCGGCAGCAGAAGCGGTTTTCCCGTCAATCTCATTTACAGCGCCGTCAGCCAGTTTGAGGAAAGCCTCGCTTCCTTGCGGACCCTTGAGCGACTGTCCGCTAAAAACAAGTACGCGATTCACACGCTCCGCCTCGCTGCGTCCGTTTGTGATCGCAACTTCGGCAAGCTGGTGATTTTCACGCGAGTAGACTATGACACTTGGCAAGCCAAACTCTTTGTCTGCGTTCGCAGGATCCGTGGTCTCGCTCCGGCTCATCTCGACGCCCAGCTGCTTTGCCAAAATTTCAGCCGCTGAAGCGAAGGGCGCCTGGTCGGCTATGAAAAGCAGCGCGCCGCCGCCGCGCACCCAATCAGTGACAACCTCACACTCGGCGGTAGTAAACGCCGGACCAACGGCACCTTCGTCATCCGTGTCCTCGCTGCCGAGTGGATTTACAATCACGAGAATCTTATGACTGGCGAGCGAGGTTTTGGTGAACGGCTGGCGATTGACGGCAATGTGATAGCCATCGTTAAAGAGCAGTTCGCCGAAAGGCTTGTAACGATTGTTGGTTGTATCAAAGTTGTAGTGGGCTTCATCGAAGAGTACGCGCGGAAAGTTTTTCGCGAAGGCGGGCTTATCAACTCTGGCGTCAAAATGCGGATCGGCAGACTGCTGGGCGAGAGCGGTTGGAACCAGGGTGAATACTAAGAAAAAACTTAGCAACAACGTCGAAAGTCTAATCGACATGGCTTTGCGCAGATTTAGAAGGCTAGTCCGCGTAGCGGACGAATGATGATAGCCCAGCAGCTCACTGCTGGGATCAGATGCCGTTTCAGTTTTTGGAGTCCGTGAAGCGGACGACTGAGAATTGTTGACGCTTCAGTCGTCCACTTCGCGGACTCAACGGTTATGTTCGTCCTATCCCCCAGCAGTAAACTGCTGGGCTACTTTCGGTCGTCCTGAACCAGGACTCAGTCTCAACCCCGCAGTTTTTCCAATCGTTCAGCAGCTAGCTGCAGCGTCTCATCCTTTTTACAGAAGCAAAATCTCACTTGCTGTCGCCCGCGCTCCGGCAGGCTATAGAAACTTGAACCCGGCACGCAGGCAACGCCGACCTCGCGGATCAGGTGGCGCGTGAATTCAACGTCGTCAGCGAAGCCGAACCCGGAGATGTCGGTCATGATGTAGTAAGCGCCGTCAGGACGAAAAGTTTTAAACCCGGCGTTGTTCAGCACCGGCAAGAGCAGATCGCGGCGAGCGCGATACTCACTCTGAAGTCGATCATAGTAATCAGCAGGCAGTGAAAGTGCGTACGCTCCAGCTGTTTGCAGCGGCGCGGCTGCACCCACGGTAAGAAAATCGTGAACCTTACGGATCGCGCTGGTAATCTCCGGCGGTGCGATGCAGTAGCCGACGCGCCAGCCGGTGACTGAATACGTCTTGGACATCGAGTTGACTATCACGGTGCGCTCGCGCATTCCCTCGATCTGCGCCATCGAGATGTGCTGGATCTCGGCGCCCTCGCGCGGATAAAGAATGTGTTCGTAAATCTCGTCGGTGAAACACAACGCATCAAACTTCTGGCAGAGTCCCGCGATAAACTCCATCTCCGCGCGAGTGAACACCTTGCCGGTCGGGTTGTTGGGATTACAAACAATGATTGCTTTTGTATTGGCGTTGAAGGCCGCGCGTAATTCGTCCGGGTCAAAACTCCAGTCAGGAGCACGCAGGGGCACGTAACGGGGTTTGGCATCCGAAAGGATTGCATCAGGCGCGTAGTTTTCGTAAAACGGTTCGAAGACGACAACTTCCTCGCCGGGATCGACCGTGGCCATCATGGCTGCGATCATTCCTTCGGTTGAGCCGCAGGTAACGGTCAGTTCTGTTTCCGGATCGATATCGAGGCCGAGGTACCACTTTGTTTTCCGCGCTATGGCCTCACGGAAATCTCGCGCGCCCCAGGTGATTGCGTATTGATTGATGTCGTCCGCGATGGCCTTCATCGCTACCTGCTTGATGTCTTCAGGCGCCGCGAAATCAGGAAAGCCCTGCGAAAGGTTTACGGCGCCGTGCTTGAGCGCTTCGCGCGTCATCTCGCGAATCACTGACTCAGTGAAGAGACTGGCCTTGCGCGACACGTGTCTTTGCCTGGAAACGAAGGGAGTGGTCATGGTTCAGATCGGTCCTTGCTCTTTTGGAAGTTCGTTACAGGGGCATTCGTCACACGAATTTTCTGTGCAGCAATCTTCAAAACCTCTTGCACCTGTGAATCCCAGTACCCCCAGGAGTGATTGCCCGGCAGCTCGCGGTATTCGTGCGGTATCTTTTTTTGCAGCATTCTCTCATCAAGCTCATGATTAGCGTTAAAGATTCGCGGCGCGTCTTCGGTGCCGCAGTCAAAATAAAAGTAAGGTAACGACGTTACTTGACCGGGTGTTACTTGTTGAAGCAATTCAAAAAGATCATTCTTCTGCCGCGTTTCGCTGCCTACCGGACCAAATACCTTGAGGAAAGTTTCCCACGTCGCGCCCTTGCCTGTCTCATTCTCCGTGTAATGTGTCGCTGCAAAAGCCCCGCTCATGGACCCTACAAAAGCGAAGCGATCCGGGTATTTCAAGCCAAATTTGAAAGCGCCGTAACCACCCATCGAGAGTCCAGCAATAGCACGTCCGTAACGCGCTTCGATGGTGCGATAACGTTCCTGCACGTCGGGAATCAATTCCTGAAGAACATAACTTTCATATTTATCAGTCGGAACATTTGTACTGTCGATGTACCAACTGTTATCTCCCTCTGGCATGACAACGATCAGCCGATACCACGCAGCGTAGTCAGCAATATTTGTGCGCACAAGCCAATCGTTGTAGTGGCCACCAAGACCGTGTAGCAGGTAGATAACTGGATAGCGACTTGTCCTCGCCGTATTGTAATCACGCGGAAGGATTATGTTGTAAGGTAGCGTTTTACCAATCAATTTGCTTTCAAGCTGAATTGTCCGGATGCGGGCGTTTGCCGGAGTCTGTCTCAGAACACTTTGGGCAACCCGAGGCCTTACTAAGACCGAACCACCAACAGTCGCCGTCGACAAAACAGCGGCAACGAAAACAACAAACAGCGATGTGCGCACGCGTTTTGCCATCAGTTTTCCTTTGCGGTAAGCATCGGAACATGCACGCCCTTGCTCAATGCCGTTTGCTCGGCTTCTTCGTAGCCCGCATCGACGTGGCGCGCGACGCCCAGTCCGGGATCGTTAGTCAACACGCGATTAAGTCGCTTCGCAGCTTCTACAGTGCCATCGGCCACTGAAACCTGGCCGGCGTGTAACGAATAACCGATACCCACGCCGCCGCCATGATGAAACGAAACCCAACTCGCACCGCTTGCCGTGTTTAGCAGGGCATTCAGAATCGGCCAATCGGCAACCGCGTCCGACCCGTCCTTCATTCCTTCGGTCTCGCGGTAAGGTGAGGCGACTGAGCCGGTGTCGAGATGATCACGGCCGATCGCGATCGGCGCTTTCAGGTCACCCCGTTTCACGAGTTCATTGATCGCTTCGCCCATCTCGGCACGTTCACCGTAACCCAACCAACAGATGCGCGCCGGCAGTCCCTGGAATTGCACACGGTCGCGCGCCAGCCGCAACCAGCGGTTCAAAGTTTTGTCGTCCGGAAAAAGTTCAAGCGCAAGGTCGTCGGTTTTTCGAATGTCAGATGCATCACCTGACAACGCCACCCAGCGAAAGGGACCTTTGCCTTCACAAAAAAGTGGACGAATGTATTCGGGCACGAAGCCGGGAATTTCAAATGCGTCTTTACAGCCGGCGTCCAATGCCATCTTGCGAATATTGTTACCGTAGTCAAAAGCCACCGCGCCGGCGCGCTTGAGCTGCAGCATCGCCTCGACGTGCTCGGCCATCGATTGCATTGACTGCTTGATGTAAGACTCCGGATCGGCGCGGCGCAGTTCTGTGGCTTCGTCGAGCGAAAGTCCGGCAGGGACATAACCATTCAAAGGATCGTGCGCGCTGGTCTGATCAGTTACCGCGTCAACTTTGATTCCACGGCGAACGATCTCGGGTAGCACTTCCGCGCAGTTACCCACCAGGCCCACAGAGACAGCGCGCTTCTGCTCGCGCGCGTCATCAAGAATGTCGATTGCTTCATCGAGACTTAACGCCAGTCGATCGCAGTAACCGTTCAGAACGCGGCGCTCTATGCGAGCTGGATCGACATCGATGCCGAGAAACAACGCGCCATTAAGTGTCGCCGCCAAAGGCTGCGCGCCGCCCATGCCCCCCATACCGCCGGAAACTACAAGTTTGCCACTCAGGTCGCCGCCAAACTGCTTGTCTGCCATTGCCGCAAAAGTTTCGAAGGTGCCCTGGACGATTCCCTGTGTGCCGATGTAAATCCAACTACCAGCCGTCATTTGGCCGTACATCATCAAACCCTTGCGTTCGAGCTCGTGGAAATGTTCCCAGTTGGCCCAGGCGCCGACGAGGTTGGAATTGGCGATCAAAACTCGTGGCGCGTATTCGTGAGTACGAAATACGCCGACGGGCTTGCCAGACTGGACCAGCAAGGTCTCATCGTTTCCGAGCGACTGTAGTTCACGAACGATGGCGTCAAACGATGCCCAGTTGCGCGCTGCCTTGCCGGCGCCACCGTAGACGATAAGCTCGTCCGGCTTCTCGGCGACTTCCGGGTCGAGGTTGTTCATCAGGCAGCGGAGGGCCGCTTCCTGGTGCCAGCTTTTGCAGGTTAAGGTCGCGCCACGCGGCGCACGAACCAATCTGGAAGACATTAGTCGGTTGTTTGGTAACGCAAACTGTTAGTTTGCGATTGAGTTGAGACCGCCGGGACCATGCGCAAACTAACCGTTTGCATTACGAGGCATGTCAGTCGTCACCGCGATGCAGGAGACCGCTCAGCCAGCCACCCTTCTCCCGTTTAGTCAGCTGTTGCAGTTCGCCCGCGTCGAGCCAGACGCCGCCGCATTTTTCGCAGGTATCAATGGACACGTCCTCAAACTTCCCTTCTTTCAGCGCGCCGCCGCAACGGGGACAGATCATAGAAGAAGTACCGGCGGCTTTAGCGTCTTCAGCCACCTTCATCTTCTCGCGCAGTTTTTCGATTGCTTCCTTGTTTTTGCGGTGAAAATATTCCTCTTCCAAACCACGCCTTCGTTCGTCAAATGCGTCAGACATTTGTTCTCCTCCGCTTATTTTCTTCAGTTACTCTCTCAAACACGCTCAGGTTAAACCAAGGAGCGAGTCGAATTCACCTTGCCGGATGGCCTCGACGATGCTTTGTATGTCCGCTGACATTGAACGATCGGCCTCAAGCCGTGAAACGCGGGCGCGCACAATCTCATAAGCAGACTGGACGCCGCGTCCGGGTGCGAGCGGCTTGCGATACTCGAGTCCTTCTGCCGCAGTTATTAATTCAATCGCGACTGAGGCTTCGGCGAGGTCAACAATCGAACGGAGTTTTGTCGCTCCCGTCATGCCCATTGAGACATGATCTTCTTTGCCACCGTCGGTCGGAACGTTATCGACGCTCGCCGGATGTGCCAACACCTTTGCTTCGCTCAACAACGCAACAGCGGTTACTTGCAACATCATGAACCCTGAAGATGTGCCGGGCTGGCGAGTTAGAAACGCCGGTAAGTTTTCGTTAGCGTCGGGGTTAACCAGACGGTCGATACGCCGTTCAGTGATGCTCATCAAATCCGTCAAGGCAATGGCCGCGTAATCAAAAACCATCGCCAGGGGTGCGCCGTGAAAGTTTCCGCCCGAAAGAACATCGCCGCTCTCAGAGAAGACCAGCGGATTGTCGGTCGCGCTGCCCGTTTCGGTTTCGACAATTCCGCGCGCGTGTTTCAGCGCGTCGCGCACCGCGCCATGAACCTGTGGCATGCAACGCAAACTATACGCGTCCTGGACGCGCGGATCGTTTTGCAGGTGTGACTCACGAATCTCACTGCCGGCTAATAGCTCGCGCAAATGAGCTGCGACTGCGACCTGGCCGGCGTGTGGCCTGGCCGCGTGAATGCGTTCATCAAACGCTACCGGAGTTCCCTTTAATGCTTCGAGCGACATGGCACCGGCGACATCGGCGAGCTGCGTTAGGCGTTCGGCACGATGCAACGCCAGCGCCCCGACCGCACCCATCGCCTGCGTGCCGTTCAATAAGGCGAGTCCTTCTTTCACCTCCAATTGCAACGGTTGAATACCGGCGCGTTTGAGGGCTTCGCCTCCCCACAATCGCTCGCCTTTGTATAACGCTTCGCCCTCGCCGATGGCGGCGAGCGCCAGATGGGCTAGTGGCGCCAAATCACCGCTGGCGCCTACCGAACCCTTCTCGGGTATCACCGGCGTTACGCCTTGCTCCAGCATGGCCACTAGCGTGTCCGCCACAATCGAGCGCGCCCCACTCAGCCCGCAAGCAAGCACGTTTGCGCGCAATAACAACATTGCCCGCGCCTCGGCCTCGGAGAGCGGGTTTCCCAACCCACACGAGTGACTACGAACAAGGTTCAACTGCAACTCGCTGAGTTTGTCCGGATCAATGCGAACGTCTGAAAGTTTGCCGAAGCCGGTATTCACTCCGTAAACAACGCGATTCTCGGCTACGATCCGTTCGACGACTGTCCGGGAGGCCTGGCAGCGGGCACGCGCTTCGGGGGCAAGCATCACCTGCTCCTGGCCGCCGGCAACAGCTACGATTTCTGAAAGAGAGAGTCGTTGTCCGCGGAGTTCAATCATAGGAAGAAGGATTCAGGACTCAGGACTCAGAAGTCAGAATAGGAATTAAACTCAGAATTCAGAAGTCGTTAGTCAGAGGCGCGGTCACACGTTCGTAGTCAGAAGTTAGGATAGCGCAACCCACGCCCAGAGCCTTCTGACTCCTGAGTCCTGAATCCTGTTTTTTTCAGCCTTTAACTTCTGACTTCTGAATTCTGAGTCCTGAGTCCTGCTTTCTATCAGGCGTTTCGCTTATGTCGATCTTGCGGAACTCACCCGTGGCTGAACCGCTTCTCACGCGCTGGCGTGCACGCTTGGCACGCAGGGCTGTACGCGGCGCGCCGGTGGCAACTCGAGTCCAGCGGGTCATTGTCTGCAGCGGTCGCAACGAAAACTGGTGCTGCGGTAAAACTTCGCCAGTTGCTTCGCGCAGGCGCACTGTGCCGATCGCAAAGATCGCAATAGCCACATTAAAAATCACGCCGACTACGAATACGGCCCAGCCCGGCACGATGCCGACTGTGGCTCGCTCTATAAACGCGTTGAAATCGCGCGCAGGCAGCGGATGCAGGTAGACTTTCAGATTCCAGCTCAGCGCCAACAAGGCAAAAATCCAGAGATAATTTCGCCGCAGCCGGCGGCCGACAGCTTCCCATTCGGTAATGGTGAAATGTGGCGTGATCAAATCGGCTGCCAGGTGTTCCGCCCACGACTCGTCAGTCGGAACACTTTCCGGCGCAAGCAATTGCGCAAAGTATCCCGTCTCGATTATGCGCACGCGGCTTGACCAGATCTCGTAGTAACGATAACGGCGCGCCTCCATCAGCAGAAAGATCGCGACCAGAATGGAGTTAATAGGAATAACGAAATGCGGATTGCTTTGCGAACTAAAAACGAATGAGAGCGTAGCGCCGGCCGTTAGCACGGCCCAATTTGTAGTTGTATCGAGCCGGTTGCGCCAGGTGTTCGAGCGTTGCACCTCACCGCGATAGAAGTGGATCATCGCGGTATTGAATTCCGCCGGTGACATGCGACGCATCTGGGCTGTGGCTGTGTGACTGCCTCTGTCTGATGTCGCAGGTTCAGAGGGCGACGCCGGTCGCAAGCGGCCGCTCATCCTTTCGGCCGAAAGTGATCCGGATCCTTTTTGCTGGGTATCGGTGGTCATTTAGTAGACCGTGACTGCGGGTTCGCCGAATTGTTTAGTGCGGGTCTCAACTCCGAAAATAATATAGCACGCACTTAACGTTCATCCGTAGTTATGTGCCTTCCGAGGACGCGTCAAGTGCTTGTCTGGGACCGCGGGCGTCCCGCCCGCCCCGTATGTACATTACCCTCAAGTCACATTAGTCGCGGTCATGCCGAACGCGGGCGGGCGGGACGCCCGCGGTCCCAGACAAGCACTTGATCGGTACACTTGAGATTGATCACGAGTGTATAAAAACACTCGCTTGACAGTGTTTGAGCGCGACACCTATAGTTAAATTTTCCGCTGTTTGACGCTTTTGTTTCCATCATGACCGCTGCCCGGGAAAGAGAACTGGATTCGCATTGGATGCGCCAGGCAGTCGCCGCAGCCTTTGAAGCGAAGGAGCGCGGCGAGGTTCCGATCGGCACTTGTATCGTCCTCGATGAAACTGTGCTGGCAGTTGGAGGAAATAGAACGCGCACCGATGGTGATCCAACTGCGCATGCGGAAATTGTCGCGTTGCGAGAGGCTGCTGCGAAAGCGGGTAACTACCGGCTGACAGAGGCGGCGGTTTATTCGACGATTGAGCCTTGCGTAATGTGTGCGGGTGCTTTGATACAAGCACGAGTCAAAAGGCTGGTGTATGGCGCGCGTGACGAAAGGGCGGGAGCGGTTGAATCGCACTTCGGAGTTTGCGATACCGATTTCCTGAATCACCGCATTGAAGTTACTGCCGGCGTGCTTGAAGAGGAATGCCGCGAGTTGATGCAGGAATTTTTCCGCGCGCGAAGAAGGAACAGTGAATAAAAGTGATGAGTACTGAGTGATGAGTCATTGTACGACCCGGTGAGTCTGTTATTAACTCAGTACTCATCACTCAGTACTCATCACTTTTATTGAATTTCGGAGAGGTCGCATAGTGGCTTAGTGCACCGGTCTCGAAAACCGGAGTGGGGGAAACTCCACCGTGGGTTCAAATCCCACCCTCTCCGCCAGTTAAAAGCATTCTTGCAATTTCTAGTTTCTCGCTTGCGCCGTCTCAACCTGACGGATAGCGCGCTGATGGCGTGATTACTTTTTGTTAACCCTCCTGCGGAACTCCAGCGAAAGTTGAATCTACCGCCATGACGACAAGCTAAAGCGTATCGAACACAAGAACGATAAGCTAAAGCTTAGGGGACATTATTGGCTGCTGGATGTTGACGGTCCATTTTGCTTGCGTTTCCTCGCCGTAGTTATTAGAGTACGTTTCCCTGAAAGTCTAGAACCGTCACTAACCATCCGCACTTTCCTGTTGGATGCGACCCACGCATCCGTTGACTAAGAAGGAGAAATCAATGAAACGCCCAGTTCTGATCCTGGCTGTGGTCACTATAGCCGTTGCCGGCCTCACCAGTTACCGGTTATTTGCACGAAACAATGCTGTTGTTACCGAAGACACTCACAATCATCACGGGAAGCCTTCAGCTGCGCTCGATGGCCCGCTCAGTAACGCGACCGTAAGCTTTGGCGCCTGGAAAACAACACCACCATTCGATCGAATGACTCAACCGCCGACACCCGCCACCAACGCGCACGAGATTATCCCGCAAATCGCCAAAATCAAAGCAGGCGGCACCGTCAACTTCATCATTTCGGGATTGCACCAAGTCGTTGTTTATGACGACGGGAAGCAGCCCAGCGATATCAGCCTCGCTAACCAGATTGGGGGCTTTCCAGGTCCTCCGCAATTGCCGCCCCTGATCGACGATCCGAACGGCAGAATTTATCGAGGACCAGACCCCAGACCTCTCTTCCCGAACGTTCTCGATCGTGTAGAGGTGGTCCAGTTCGAGAGTCCGGGAACCTATCTGGTCATCTGTGGAGTCGTGCCGCATTTCACCAGCGGAATGTATGGGTTCGTGAAGGTCGTGCCGTAAATCCCGAGTAACGACTTTGTTCAGAGAACGGGAGATTCGGCGACTCGCTCGCTGCCCTCCCGTTCAGTAGCTTCTCTGGTGTTTGTGATAGGAACGAACTAGGCAAAACCACCCTTCCCCACCTGAAATCTTCTTGAGTTTAAATCTCAACCTTGAGTGGTAATGCAAATAAGCTGGTTTGACACGCCATTCCTGACTAATCTTGTACAACTTGAATGGTGGCAGGTCGGTTTAGTCCGATGCGACCTAACGACAAGGCCGAATCTCGGGATCGGAGTTCTTGGGCATCATCAGATACAAACCTTCCGTTGGTTGAAGTGTCAGTTGGCGCGCCGATGGCGCGACGACATGACGAGACTCAGTAGGATACGCTATGCTTTGACGACTGCGCGTGGTTGTGTTTATTAGCGTATCTCAGTACATCGTATTTAGGCGGAGGAGCGAAACCGGTCTCGAAAACCGGAGTGGGGGAAACTCCACCGTGGGTTCAAATCCCACCCTCTCCGCCAGTTTGATTTCGGATTGCGGATTTTAGATTGCGGATTTGGTAGACGACTTAGCTCCGACAATCCGAAATCCGCATTCCGCAATCGCTTGGGAGAGGTGCAAGAGTGGTTGAATTGGCAGCACTGGAAATGCTGTGAGCGGGAAACCGTTCCGTGGGTTCGAATCCCACCCTCTCCGCCAGATAAGATAGATGAAGGATGAGAAAGCAAGGATGAAAGATCTTTCATTAGTAAGACGAAGCCTACGGCGATCGGGCTTTTCGCTCATCCTTGAGCCCTTCGCCTTGATCCTTGTCTTCTTAACGATGAGTTCATTGGCTCCGATCGCCGGTCAAGCACAGGTCAAAAGTCGGCGGGCCACGAAAGCTTCAATCTGCGGTAACCCGCTGGTTGCGTGCAAAACAAGTGCGGACCTTCCAGCCATTCGACTTGCCGTTTCGCGTTCCCAGAAACTCGGTCATCTTTGACACGGAAATGTTTTATGCCGTGATACTCAAGAGCATCACCGTCACTGATGACTACGATTGCAATGCTTTCGTCCCGGAAACTGAGCGGCTGGCAGCCCAGGCAATGTTTCCGGATCATAAGGTGTTCACTTCTCGTTGCACCGAGCCGGGAAACTTGTTCTACACCACGATAAGCGAGAATCACCGATTCATGGCCGTTTATGCCGGCACCACGCCGGCCGAGTCAAAACGCATGCTGGCAGCAGTAAAAGCCACGGGCAAATTTCCCGGGGCTTATCTCAAGAGGATGCGAACCGGCTTTAATGGAACCTAGGCAGGGCGGACCTGCTGTTTGTCGATGACAAACTCCTCGCTTCTCTTTAAACTACAAACCCCAGTTCAAACAAACTACGAGATACCCCCGCTCATTTGAAAGAAGGCAGACTTTCAGTCTGTCGCACGAGGTTTTTATGGACGACAAACTAGCTACAGATGAAGCCAGGCGCTCAGTACAGCATGAAACTGTAAAGGCGCAGGTCGAAGGTGAAGTGCAGTCAGAGATTGCGGACCGCGCCAGCCAGGGCCCTCCGCCGGGCGAGGCAGCTAAGATTGACCAGGTGGCGGGCCAGTTCCGTTCCAAGGCGGTCAATGAAGTGGTCGATACCGAGCGTGAAGTTGAACGTGGTCGCGGGGCGGCGCGAATCTCGCAAGTCGTCGATTACATCTTCTTTGTGATTTACGCGCTGCTGGGAATGCGATTTCTGCTGGCGCTGATGGCCGCGCGCAGTACCGCCGGCTTTGTGCAATTCATCGTTGCGGTGACGAACCCCTTTTACCTGCCGTTTAGAGGGATCGTTGCGAGCCCTTCAACCGATCAGGGTCACACGCTCTTGCTGCCGATCGTGGTGGCGCTGATCGCCTATATGTTGCTGCATCTCGCCATCAACGGACTGCTGCGAATGGTGGCGCATCGCAAGACTGCGATCTAAACAGGCCAGAAACTCCGGTCTTAATAGAAACTTTTTCACTTTCACCGGCGATGACAGAAAGCAGTTCAGTTAAAAACGCGGGCTGCTCAAACTGTCATTTGACAATCCGCCGCCGGCAATTCAAGATCGAAAACGTTTTTGACAAGTTATCAGACTTCGGGCTCCGCACAACGCCGCGCCGGTGAACCCCGCCAGGCCGGGAACGGAGCAACGGTAGCCAAGCGCACGTGTGTTGCGGGTAAGTCCGGAGTCTGGCCAAATCCAACAGTGATGAGTTATGAGTGATGAGTAATGAGTTTGAGCACGCGCCGCAAATTTTCGCGCGCTCAAACATCGTCGCTCGCACGCTTCCTAACTCATCACTCATAACTCAGCACTCATCACTGTTTTCATGACCTACCAGGTAATCGCGCGCAAGTGGCGCCCGCAGACTTTCGACGAAGTGACCGGGCAAGAGCCGATCACGCGCACGCTGCGCAACGCCATCGAGCATCAGCGACTGCATCACGCGTACCTGTTTTCCGGCGCCCGAGGCGTCGGCAAAACAACGACCGCGCGTTTGCTGGCGAAAGCATTGAATTGCCATAAGGCAAAACAGCCGACCGCCACTCCCTGTCGCACCGACGACCCCGATGCCTGCCCTTCGTGCAGCGAGATCTCAGAAAGCCGCTCCATTGACGTGCAGGAGATCGATGCCGCTTCCCACACCGGTATCGATAATGTTCGCGAGACCATCATCGGCACAATCGGTTTTGCTCCGGCGCGCGACCGCTACAAGATCTTCGTCATCGATGAAGTGCACATGTTGTCCACCAGTTCTTTCAATGCGCTGCTGAAGACCATTGAAGAGCCGCCGGCGCGCGTGGTTTTCATCATGGCCACTACCGAGCGACACAAAGTTCCGGAGACGATTCTCTCTCGTTGCCAACAATTCGAGTTTCGCACGATCGCCACCGCGAAGATTTTCGACCGACTACGTCTGATTGCCGAAGCAGAAAAAATTGCCGTTCCGGATGAGGCGCTGCGCGAGATTGCTCGCTCGGGCGAGGGCTCGATGCGCGACGCGCAGTCTGCCTTTGATCAGGTGATTAGTTTTGCCGGATCGAAGATAAAGAAAGAAGACGTGGAGATGGCGCTGGGTGTAGCCGGCGCCGATATCCTGATTCGGGTAGTAAACGGCATTGCCAACCACCAACCGGCAGAGGCCCTCGCCGTCGTCGACGACGTGGTCATGCGCGGTCATGACTTGCGAAATTTTTGCCGGGATCTGCTGGCGCACTTTCGCGACCTGCTGGTTTCGAAAGTCTCCGGCAGCGAGGAACTACTGGAGTCGGCTATCTGTGATCGAGATGAGCTCGGGCGACAGGCAGCGCTGTTTTCTGAAGCCGATCTGGTACGTTTCTTTCATTCGCTTGCCGAAACCGAAACTCTTTTAAAGACCGCCGCGCACCCGCGCTACCAATTGGAAATCGGTTTGGTGAAGCTGATGGAAATGCGCCGGCTGGAACCGCTCAACCAACTGCTGGAACGCCTCGCGGCGCTCGAAGAGTCGGTGCGCACCGGCAAAGCGCCCGCGGGAAGTTCAGGAACGGTGAGCAGCCGGGGAGCCGCATCCATAGCTTCCGCCGGAACAAAGCCAGCCGCAGCGGCTTCCGCTTCCCGATCGACATCGGCTGCTTCCGCCTCATCGTCCCCCACCGGTTCGGCAGAGACGCCCGGCATGAGCAAGACAGCGGCGAACTCCGGCGCGGCAGCAGGTTCATATTCCGCAGCCGCCACGCAGACTGCGCTTGGCGACATGACACATCGAGTAGTCCGCACTTTCCGAAACGAGATGCGGCGCCAGCCTCTGAGATCGAACAGATCAAAACAGCGCTGGGCGGCCGGCGCAAGATGTTACTGGTGACGGCGCTCGACGCCGCTCGCCAGGCCGGCATTGAGGGCAACGAGCTTTGTCTGGAGTTTGCTCCGGAGACACGGCACTTCCGCGATACGCTCGCGAAAAGCGACAACGTCAAAATCCTGCGCGAAGTTTGTAAGGAGATTACCGGGAGTGATCTTGGCGTACGGTTTGTGATTGTTGACCCGCAAGCAAGCGCTTCTGCTACCGCCGACGCTCCGCCGTCAAAGGAAGAAAGCGAACGGCGTGATAAACAGAGCCTGCGCGAGCAGGCTGAAAAAAATCCCACCGTCCAACAAATGCTCAAGACGTTTCGCGGCGAGATCGTCGACGTGAAGCGCGTGGAGCCGGCCAAGTAAGATTCGGCGCGACTACCTCACAGAATCACTTCTAAGACTAAGCGGTTTTCAACTACAGAAATCAAGACCGGCACCAAGGGCGCCATGTGCCGGTCTCTTATGCGCCACGTTCACCCTATGACGTGGCGCCACGCGACACTTTTAGTTTCCGTCGAAACCAAAGTGTTCGCGGACCGAGGAGCACGCCGCTTTTTCGTGCACCTCCGGCCATCAAGATTGTTGAGCGCTCTCAGTCGACGCCAGGTCGCGGCGCGAGCGGCGGCGAATCGGAGTACGCTCTTTCAATAAGTCCTTCTGTCTCGATTCCAGGATGTAAGCCAGCGCCTGGTAACTCATCGATAACGAAGCTGCAGCGCGCGTTAAACTTCCATTCGCTTTTCCGAGCGCACGCTGAATAACCCGACCTTCAAATTTCAAAACTTCGCTTTGCAAATCGACAGGCTTGTTGAATAGGGCCTCAATCGGATCTTCGGCCAGCGACTTCCTCTCCGCCCCCCAATTCACTTCGCGACCTGATGATGACTTTTCTGGCGGCGGCATTCACCCTTAACAAAATATCCTGACTTTGAGATTTCGAAAGCCAATCACTCGCGCGATCGTAGGCGACGTAAAGAGTCTCGACTGACAGGTCGTCCAGTTCCTCGAGCATCGTCAGGGCCGCGAGCCCGGCTTTGTTTAGTGCGCCGACTTGATGTGCAACTTCGATGGCTTTCTGAAATACGAACTGCGCCGGCTCGCTGCGCTTGAGTCGGGCGAGCGCGATGCCCTGGGTCATCAGAGCGTCGGTAAGAAGACACTGGTGTCCGCTTTTTTCAAAAACGCGGACAGCGTTACGTGCTACTGCTTCCGCATCTTTGTACTTCTTCTCAGCGATGAATACTTGCGCCCTACTCTCGTCTATCCCGGCGGCTTGCAATTTGTTCTTTGTACTGGCTGCCAGTCGGCGCGCCTGTTCAAGATATCGATGAGCCTCCTTGAATCGGGATAGATTTAAGAGAATTAGGCCAACATTGTTCTTCACACACGCCCGGAACACTTTATTCTTGGCTAGCTGAAACTGGTGATCAGCATTTTCGAACTCACCGATCGCCTGTCGAAGAAGGGCCTCGCGCTTTGCAACATCTGACTTGGCGAGATGTCGCAATACGACCGCTAGTTCATTGTGATAATTCCCTTTTGTGATGTGGTTAGTAATCTTCTTGAAGAGATACGCATTGTCATTAAGGATCTCTAATGCGACATCGTACCGAGAGGCTGCCCACTCGACGCTTGTTAACTTGAGGAGCGCTCGGGCCCTCGTATTACCCTCGGTAGTGAGTTTTTGAATCGCTTCCGTGAGCATGATTCGGGCTTCGTCCAGCGCCCCTTCACGAAAGTAGCAATAAGCAATCTCGGCCCGCGCCGCTGCAATCTTTGTCACGTCGCCGGCGGCTTCGTAGAAGGCCATGCCCTCGCTAATGAGATTCTTCGCAATCTCCTGCGCTTCTTCGATTCCTTCTTTGCTTCCTATCCAGCTAGTCAGTGTGCCCACACAGATAAGAACCTCTGCCGCGACCGAGGGATGGAGGCCCTTTATATGAGGGCGCTCATCCAAGCGTTCCCATAAAGGACGCATGACTTGGCGGGCTGAGCTGTAATCTCCCTTATCTCTTAGCTCTAACGCTGATTGGCAGCGAATCAGAGCCTGCTCATTTGCTGTAAGGTGCGAGGCGTTAAGATTCGGTGAGGCTATCTTCATGGGAATTATACCCTTCCGCGTGAGTGTAAGAGAGCTTGCAACGCGGGCCGAATACTAACGCCACTCCAGTTGCACTGCAAGAACTTCCGGGAGTTGCGCTATTCTCATTCTATGTAAGAAGTCTTGCATCGTGGACAACCCTCAAAGGAGAAGATCGATGAAACGCATTCATCCCGGCATTAGCCTTAACACTAGCGCTTTCGAGTTCAGTCTTAGCTGGCGACATGCCTACCAGCGGCTCACCCGCACCAGCGCCTAGTGGGCCGACAGCGTCAACCCAAACCAGCGACGAATGGGCTCCCGGCGACATACCGACTGACGGCAAATCCGAGCTCTCGAGCGAAGCGCTGTCGGCCTTACTGTCAGCGCTCAGCTTCCTGGGTATCTAGAGTAGGAAACTCGATAGCTACTTTCGTGTGGGCCTCAAGGCTTAGCGATGCGCTTTGGTAGTTATCGTGTTTTTACTTTCCCGGTAGGTTCTAACAATCCAACCATATTAGCCGCCTCACGGCAGCAGGGGTTGGTCTGTCTCAATTTTCTGTAGATCTCCAGGCGATGGAAGTGCAAATCAAATTTTTCCACCATTCAAAACTTAGAACAAATTCGCGAACGTAGTCGTATGGAGTTTTGCAGTTGACTTAAGGGGGGCACGAACGATGCGCGATCCATTTACCGCAGGACTTCTGAGTTTTCTTATTCCCGGCGTCGGCCAGATTTACAACGGCCGCTGGCTGGCGGGAATTTTCTGGCTAATCATCACGCCGGGCTTTTGGATTGGCTCGGGCGGCACGCTCGGCTGGATCTGCCACATCATCGCCGCCTACACCGCATACTCCTACGCCAAGGATCATCCGGTCCGGCACGCGTACTAAGCAGGCGTACCAAAATTGAAAGCGGCGAGCCTCAATAAAGAAACTCGCCGCCTCTGGGCAATGACCTCAGTCCTCACGTCGGTCATGCAATCGGCCTTATATTCAAAATCAAACCAAAAAGCAATAGGGTTCTGGTCACGCGGTCCAGGTGAGACGTTCGTCGGTTACACGGATTTCAGGTACGCCCTGGTTTCTGGGGCTTTGCCAATGCTTTGATTATCCGGCGCTGCCTCGTGATATCCTTTGCACATCGCTATTAACGTCAAAGAAGAGCCGCCTGCAATTGCGAGCGCTGAGAATCCGTTGCGCGCCGGAATGCGCCTCGAGCCAACGGCGCCGCCCTGTGCCATGGTCATTTTCGGCGCCACCGGAGATCTGACCCGTCGCAAGCTGCTCCCGGCGCTTTATCGTCTCGCGCAACAGCGCCTCGTTCCCAGTGAGTTTGCCATTCTGGGCACCGCGCGCCAGCCACACAGCGATGATGAATTTCGCGCTACCATGAAGGATGCCATCGCTGAGTTTGGTTCCGACGAATCACTCGATGAAAACGCCTGGCAAAGTTTTGCGAAGCGAATCTTCTACCTCGAAGGCGATTTCACGGACGCAGCGCTTTATCAGAAGTTAAAGACGAAACTCGAAGAGATTGACAAGGAATACGACACGGAAGGCAATCGCATTTTTTATCTGGCCACTGCGCCTGATAACTTCGGACTGATTGCCAAACAACTGGGTGAGGCAGGCATCGCAAAACCTCGATCAAATAAGACAACCGGAAAAGCAGAGGCAGGGGTCAAACGGAGTGCGTCTACGAAGAAACCATGGACGCGCCTCATCGTGGAGAAGCCGTTTGGCAGAGACCTGGAAAGCGCGCGCACCCTAAACAAGACGCTGGCTGCAGTTTTTGATGAGAGTCAGATCTATCGCATCGATCATTACCTCGGCAAAGAGACGGTCCAGAATCTGCTGGTCTTTCGTTTTGCCAACAGCATCTTTGAACCGCTGTGGAACCGGCAATACATCGATCATGTTCAGATTACCAATGCCGAGACGATTGGTGTCGAGGGCCGCGGCTCCTACTACGAAACGGCCGGCGCCCTGCGCGACATGATTCAGAACCACGTCTTTCAGGTGACGTCGCTGATTGCGATGGAGCCGCCGGCGTCTCTGTCAGCCAACGGCGTGCGCGATGAAAAGATCAAGGCGATGCAGTCTGTGCGGCCGTTGCCTAAGGCGACCGATGAGTTTGCAGTGCGCGGTCAATACGGACCGGGGACGGTACTCGGAGACACGGTGGTGGGTTATCGCGAGGAGCCGGGCGTCGATCCGAATTCCTCAACTGAGACATTTGCCGCGCTCAAACTGTATTTCGATAATTGGCGCTGGTCCGGCGTCCCTTTTTACCTTCGTTCGGGAAAGCATCTGCAAAAGCACGTCACCGAGATCGCCATTCAGTTTAAGGAAGTGCCGCACCGGCTCTTCAACGATTCCGATTCGCCGCTGCAGCCAAATGTGCTGGTGATTCGCATTCAACCAAACGAGGGAATCAGCCTGCGCTTTGGCGCAAAGCTGCCCGGCCAGGCGTTGCGTATTCGCTCAGTCAACATGGACTTTCGTTATGGTTCGTCGTTCGGCGTCAAACCGCCGGAGGCCTATGAGCGCTTGTTGCTTGACTGCATGCTGGGAGATTCGACGCTTTACGCGCGCCGCGATATGGTCGAACGTGGTTGGGAGATCGTGACCCCGATTCTGGAAGACTGGAAAAAACCAGCGCCGGATTTTCCTAACTACGAAGCTGGTTCGTGGGGACCACAAGCGGCGTTTGAGCTGATCGAACGCGACGGCAAGGATTGGCGGAAATTGTGAACGGCGTTGGGCTTTGGTCTTTGGACTTTGGTCTTTGAGCTTTGTAGCTTTGTGCTTTGTTTTCAGCTTTGAGCGTTGACTGAAACAGCAAAGGTCAAAGTTCCAAAGACCAAAGTCCAAAGACCAAAGCCGACTGATATTGATGCAAATCCAACTTGAGAAAACTCTGGATGTAGAAGTTGTCGAACGGCATCTGGCGGAGCTGTGGCAGGAAACCGCTCGCGATCCGCAGGCCGACGCAGAGACAGCCGTGTTGCGCGCGCGTGTTGCGAACCTGCTGGTGTTTGTTTCGAATGATGCAGCCCTCGACGACCTGCATCAGATGTTGGGCGAGTTGACCGCGATTCATCCGAGTCGAGTGCTGGCAATGCTCGGCGCTCGCGAAGCAACGGATCAGGACATCGAGATGTCGGTGGAATCGATTTGTCAGACTGATAAGCGCACGGGTGCAAAGCGACTTAGCTGCGAAGAGATCACCCTGAAAGCGTTCGGAAAGTTTGTCATTGAACTTCCCAGTGCCGCGCTGCCGCTGCTGATGCCGGATTTGGCCACATTTCTTTGGTGGCGCAACGCCCCGCAGCTCTCCGACAAAGTTTTAGACAAACTCCTGCGAGCGACTGATCGACTGGTTATTGACTCCCTGGAGTTTACAAATCCTCCGGTTGATCTCAGCGAGACAAATAAACTCTTCGGCGCCAAAGAGTACGACCATGTCGGTGTTAGCGATCTCAACTGGGCCAGGCTCACCTTCTGGCGCGAGCTGCTCGCGGATTTTTATGATGTTGCCGCGTATAGAACCTGGCTCGACGGCGTTGACTCTGTACAAATTGATTATGTAGCGCCTGAGCTCGACGAGGTAACCCTAGCGCCACAGGCTTTACTGTTTGCCGGTTGGCTGGCGAGCCGGCTGGGATGGAGTCTGGCAGTGGAACGGCCGGTTCAGGAGGATAGTCAAACGTTGGCGTTCAAGTTTGGATGCGAGGCTGGGGTCGACCGGCAGCGCGAGATCCAACTGAGACTCAAGAGAGTTGAACGAGGCGAGCGAAAGCCGGGCCGGCTCGTTCAGGTGGAATTGCGATCGAGTCAGGAAAAAGCCGGTTCCTTCAAAGTCGCGCGCAGCGACGATAATCTTTACGTTTTGGCCGAAGCAAAACTGGGACGACAAACTCACCGCGGTCGCGTCTTGCCTGTTAGAAACCGCAGCGCCGCACAATTGCTGAGTCGTGAGATGGAGATCCTCTGCAACGATCAGATCTACCAGGAGGCGGTAGCGGTGGTTGCAAAGTTGATCGACGCTTTGCCCTAAGGCTCAAGAAGAAATTCGTCAAGTGAAATGAATCTAAATGTTTGCATAGCCGGAGCTACCGGATGGATCGGAAAGCCTCTTTGCCTGGCTGTGTCTGAATCAGGCGACCTAAGTCTTGTTGGCGCCGTCTCTCGAACTCATGAGGGTCGATGCCTCAAAGATGTTTTTGCCGATATCAATGCTGGACGTGAAGATCAGCGGGTCAGTCGCCGAAGCCCTCGAGACTTCAACCAATGTCCTGGTTGATTTCACCAACGCAGACGTAGTGAAGGCGAACGTCATGACCGCCATTAGAAAAGGCGTTCATGTTGTCATCGGTTCGTCAGGGTTGTCGGATGAAGATTTTGTTGAAATAGGCCAGGCTGCTTTGGAACATAAGGTTGGCGTCGTGGCTGCCGGTAATTTTGCAATTACTGCCGTATTGCTGCAGCGCTTTGCTTGTGAAGCTGCAAAGTATCTGTCCCATTGGGAGATTCTTGACATCACTAGTTCAACGTCACTTTCTGAATCGGAATCGACAACTTTAGTTATGCCAGAGTTTTTGCAAGAAATTGAAAACGAGTCCCAACAAGATCACTCTTGACAGGCAAATCCACTAAGAGTAGGTTCAAAACACCTCAGAATTGAAACGTTAGCAGGAGTCCTCTTCCAACGACGCTCTGCTCCGGCTAAACGACTTACAAGCAAGAGCCTCACTCTCGCGAGTCCCGCTCCTGCTAGGTGCAAACTAAATATTAAAGGAGGTTCTATGCTGAGACTCACTGATCCTCGAACACTTAGAGTTGCCATTGTGTGTGCCTGCGTAGGAGTTCTTCTTGGAATTGGCATTTGGGCATCAGCCCACAAGACTTCACAAATCAGCTCGATTCAAGAATTTGAACCCACCATTGCGAATAAGACTAGGGCCTTGGAAATTGTCAGCACAACCAAGATTCTGACAGGACAGGAATACGTTTTCAGAGTCACGCTGAAAAATGTTTCTGCAAAGAATATCCTTTCCATTACATATCTGGCTGGTCATGCAGTGAACAGCGACGGTTATGCTTTTAGCGAGAAACTCCTGGAACCGGGTGGGACAGCTGAAGAATATATTCCATTTGAGAACCTACAAACTCCCGCATCTTTTTCTGAGCGCGAGGCGGATCTCGTTTTTGCAGCCGTTTGGTTTGAAGGGGGAACTGGGGATGGTGATCCCAAGTTTATCGCACAGTTGAGGGACGAGTCCGAGGGAATAAAAGAACAAGCAGGACGGATTCTTCCTCTATTGCGAAAAGCTTTACAGAACCCTCAAATTCAAGAAGATCAGGTTTTGACTGATCTTGAATCGCAAATTTCGCACCTTCCCACCGAGGACGGGTCTGCTAGTCAATCTATAGACTATAAACTGGGACGAAGCATGGCCAACCGTCAACTAGCCTTCAAGGTGAAGAAATTGAGGGAAAATAGGAACAAGTCGCTCGGTATTAATCGAAAGACGGAAGTTACCGGAAGTCTGGCCTCATGGGAACGGCTTTTGACCAGATTCTAGAGCATTGCCTTGGCAATCCCTTGCAAACAAACCCGTCAACCTTCACCCCACCCGAGGAAGGAGCCCACCATGAGACGAGGAGTTTTGGCACTGATCACACTCGAGTTTTTGTTTTTCGCAGCGGCCACGGTTGCCCTACTTACTGTTTTTACCGAACGGACCACGGCAACCAACTGTAGCCCCATCAGAAGTTTCGAAACGCTATCCCTAGGAGCCTGTATATGTCTGAGCGAGATTACATAACGTATCCCGGCGGTGCTCAGTTTAATGATGTCGTCGCCGGATTTGGGAGTTGTGGTTTCGGCCGCGAGTGCTGGCCGGCATTTCTCACCCCTACGGTGACACAAATACCAGCCAGTCACGGAACGACTGGCGTCTGGGAGCAAACCGTCAATAACTATGCCGCCAGCTCAACGAGCTGTGATTTCGTAAGTTATTATCAAGTGAAGATTCCGTCATCTGGATACACTTGTTGTGATTCTGGCTACATCCTAACGGCGACAGCAAACGGGAATCAGTGTGTTGCAATTACGGCCGGTGGCAACTGCACGACCCCGGGCTTCGATGGGAGCTGTCCGCCCGGAACAGTACCGAATGGATCCGGATTGTGTTGCAGTTCCGACAGTGGTACTTGCGGCAGCACCGCCTTTATTAACAAGTGCTATATGTATGGCGGCGATTACGACTTCCTGTCTTGCACTTGTTCTGGCTGTGACATTTGCGGCGGCTCTCCGATCTTGATCGACATTAACGGTAATGGATTTTCAATGACTGATGTGAACAGTGGTGTCACCTTCGATCTGAATGGCAACGGCACGAGGGACCGGCTCTCTTGGACAGCGGCAGGATCCGATGATGCATGGCTTGCTCTTGACCGAAACGGCAACGGCACCATCGACAATGGCGCGGAGCTATTTGGGAATTTCACGCCGCAGCCTGAGCCTCCGGCAGGCGAAGGGAAGAACGGGTTCATTGCTCTCGCTCAGTATGATAAAGCGGGGAACGGCGGCAACGGCGACGGTTCAATAGATCAGGTGGACGCTATCTTTCCTTCGTTGCGGCTTTGGCAAGATACAAATCACAACGGCACTTCGGAGCCATCTGAGCTGCACAGTTTGCCGGAACTCGGGCGCAAGACTTTAGACCTGGACTACAAACAATCAAAATGGACTGATCAATATGGCAACCAGTTTCGCTATCGAGCTAAAGTCAAAGATATGAACGATGCGCAGATGGGACGGTGGGCGTGGGATGTATTCTTGGTTAGTGCTCCTTGATTTCGAGTAGGATATTTAGGCAAGTGTGAGTTGAACACCCGCGAGCGCACTGAGTTTGCGGGTGTTTCCCTGTCTCAGCGCATTAAATGGGGATGCAAAAGAAGACAGGCAGGAATGCCTCCTTCCAGGAGCTAGGGTCGCAAGGGCTTTCTAGTCGGCGGAACGGCGCGCGGGATGTCGCCGTCGTCAATCGCATTTGCAGCGTTTTGTGGTTGAAGCTTAGGAGGGCCACCCCGCAGGGACGGCGGAAGTCTTGGTGTAGGAATACTGACCGTGGCAATCGCATCGGTGCGCCGCAGGATTGCACCGCCACTGCCTGCGACCCAGATATTAGCGCCGCCGCGGTAAGCAACAGAAAATAACGGCACGCTGGTGATGGTTGGTTGCTGCTCCCAGGTGACGCCGGCATCGTTCGTGTGAATGATTCGGCCCTGCTCGCCGGTTACGAGCGCGTCGTCGGGTCCGGCAACAGCTACCGCGAAGAGATTTGTGTTGAGACCGCTTTCCATATCTTTCCAGGTGGCGCCGCCATCGTCAGTGCGCAGAATGATTCCATGAGAGCCGACTGCGTAACCGCGCAACCCATCGGCAAAGGTCACGGCATAAAGCCATTCACGCAAATTCTGATCAACCCGTTTCCAGGTTTCGCCGGCGTTTTCAGTGCGCAAGATTGTGCCATTGGATCCGACTGCGACGCCGTGTTGCGGATCAGTGAAGCTCACGTCTTCCAGCCAATTGAAGGTGTTGGTCTGCTGCGCGTGCCAGGTTTGCCCACCGTCTTCGGTATGCATAATCAGTCCGCGCGCGCCCACAATCCAACCACTCTCAGGGGAAACGAAATCAACGCTGAATAGGTCTTCCTTCGCTTCGACTGCGACCGGCTCCCAGAGGAGGCCGCCATTCATTGTCCGGAGGACTGTGCCACTGTCGCCGACTACAAACCCGGCTTGTTTACTCACAAACGTTATCGAGTTGAGCCGGTTTGTAGTTCCTGACAGACGCACGATCCAATTCTTACCACCGGAACTCGTGAAGAGGATTTTCCCGCGCGAGCCCACTGCCCAACCATGAGAGTCATCAATGAAGAAGATGTGAGACAGATCTTCGCGCCCGCCTTCGGTTAAGCGCCGCCAGGAAAACCCGCCGTCGTCCGTCCGTACCACCAGGCCATCGGCGCCGGCGGCCCAACCCAGGGTCTCATCCGCGAAAAACAGGGTCGTGAGTTTGGGAGCCGTACGAACGTTAACCGGCAGCCAAATCGTGCCGCCATCGCCGGTAGTCAACACTACCCCATTGTCGCCCGCGGCCCAGCCGTGCAGTTCATCGGTGAAGACTACGGAAAGCAGATCAGTGGTGACCATCACATTAAGATTTCGCCAGGTCGCGCCGCCGTCATCCGTTTGTAGGATTGTTCCCTGATAGCCGACTACGACCGCGCGTTTGGCGGACACAAAAGAAACTCCGGTTAGGAAAAGGTTGCCGAGTCCGGCATATGGCTTCCATTCGGCGCCGCCATTGTTGGTCACCAGCAACGTGCCTCGCGAGCCCACTGCGATCCCTGACTTCGCGTCGAAGAATGCGACCGAGAATAAATGCGCCGTAGTGTTTGTGGTCTGGGGCTTCCAGGTGATGCCGCCATCGGTAGTCGCGATCAGCGCGCCGAAGGTGCCGACGGACCAGCCGAGCATTGGATCCCCAGGAGCAAATGTAACTGAGAATAAATGATCTTTAGTTCCCGTTGTTCTGGTCACCCACTTTCGGCCGCCGTTTGCCGTCGTCATGATCAGTCCGCCGGCTCCGGAGATAACTACGCGCGCCTTGTCTTTAACGTAGAGACCATAAAGAGTGGTGGTGGCCGGCGATAATTGAGGTTGCCAATCGAAGCCCGCCGTTACGCGTTCGCAGGATGGCCCCATCGCTACCAACGGCCCAGCCGGTTTTCTTGTCAATTGCGAATCGTACGGAGTTGATCGTGTTGCCCTGGGGCAGCGGATTTTGCCACGCCCAACCCGAAGGCTGGGGTTGCTGGGCCGCGGGAGACCCGGGAAACACAAGCAGGAGACAGGCGCAGCTCAGCAAAGTAGCGACAATTCGCCCATTAGATTGGTGCGCCAATTTCTTTATTACGCTGGGCAGAGTCATTCGTCGGGCGGTGCTTACCAAAAAGAATCTTCCAAAAGGACGAAATCGTATTCTCGGGGAGATTTCAGGTTAACGGAAGGCAGAATTATAAAGATCAAGGCGGATGAAAGCGAATTCGCCTGAAACGGGGTAGTGGTTCATGTTGTTTATGAGTTAGGCATTACCACTTCATGAGCTGCACACAAATACGGAACCGGGAGCGGTAGCGACCGGGCTTAACTTGCCTTACACTCTCCAATACGCTCGTCATGCGACACTCTATATGCAACTTGAACCCGGTCGCTACCGCTCCCGGTTCCGTATTTGTGTATCGTTGATCCACGAATTCTGCCAACCTCGTCCAAATTGAACCAGCACCCGAAACGGAGCCATGAATCTCACCTAACCCGTTTATGCCGCGGTTGCACCTTCCTGGTTCCGATTTCATAGTGAACCTGCACTGCTCCATCAGGAAAAGACTTCGCGGAAAGCAGTTTCAGCGGGACGTGTTGCGGCCTTGGCGCGATCAGTGGAATACCTTCCCCTATAAAGACCGGCATAACCGTGATGATGAGTTCGTCGAGCAGGTCTTCGTCCAAAAACGACGCGATGAGCTCCCCGCCTCCCATCATCCAGATGTTCTCGCCTGCTTGCTTACGGAGGCTTTTGGCAAACACGCCAATCGACTGCGAGACAAATTCTACTCCGGCGGGCACGGATGCTGGAGGCAGTTGGCGGGAGAACACGTAGTGTGGGTCGTCGGCGCTGAACTGTGCGCCCAGCTCGACACTCAGGTCGAAGGTCTTGCGACCGAGGAGCTTGGCGTCGACCGAGCGCGTGAATTGGGGCATGCCGTAAAACCCTTTTGGGGCGGGCCGCTTCGTGAGTCAGTCGAGATTTCCATCGGGGGCGGGCGATATAGCCATCAGCGCTTGTTGCGAGATTGACGATGATCTTCCGTTTCTGTGTCATGTCGCACCTGCCGCGACTTGCTGAGTCAAAGTTATTTTATGGTGGGCGCACGATAGCCGCGCTCAGCGCGCCAGCCATGCGAGCTGAGTTTTAGTTTGGCGATTGTAAGAGCGTGAGGTTGTCCGCACGCAAGCCAACGCGCGCGCACGTGACGGTGGCCGCGATTGCTGTTGTCCGCGGCGATAAAAAGCTCGCAGCTCTCAGTTATGGTCGATGCTTCTTTCATCTCCAGCTCAGCAACGTCAGTTAAAACCGGTTCAGCCAATTCGGCGGCCGGAATGAGGTCTGTATACTCCTCGGCAAAACCAACCTGAACATAGGCTGAGCGCCAGTCACAGGACACAGGTGAAACGACTACCGCCGCGCCGATCACCAGTTCGTTACCCTGACAATCCAACGCCAGGCCCGGTTCGACGATAATCTGTCCGGATTCAACTATCACTTTGAGACCGGAGACTATCCCGAACCCATGCAAAGCGCGGTTATGTCTTTTCAGTTTTTCGCGAAAGTATTTTTGCTCGAGCTCAAAGCTTTCCGCCGTCAGAACCTGGCCGGTAAAGTAACGAAGTCGTTTGAGTGATTCAGATTCAGCCATACGTTTCAAACTTCTTCAGCTTTTTCTAACACCAGCCCTCCGGTTGTTCCGACTCTGTCTATTGCCGCGCGAAGAATTTCTTCATCAACGCGACCACTGGCAGCAATGCGGCGCGCGGCCTTGTCGACAGCTTCCTGGACCAGGTCGCCATCGTGCCCGCGTACCCATTCCCATTTGACCTTGTGTCGCGTCGCCGCCTTGTCAAGACGCGCCCACCACGCGTGATTCGTCTTGCGGCGAAAGCGTCCGCTCATCGTTTCTACGACGTATCGGGAATCGGTGAAGAGCTGCACGTTACACGGCTCCGTCAACGCTTCCAAGCCCAGCGCCGCCGCTGTTACTTCCGCTTGTTGGTTGGTTGCGTGGCCAAGATACTCACCGACGGCGCGCCAGACGCCTTTGAATCCAAGCAAAGCTACCGCGGCCGCGCGCGTGGAAACTTGCCCGTTGCCGAGACTGGAGCCGTCGCAAAAGATGGTTACGGACTTCATAGGGGGCGGAAATTCTCCTCGCCGGAAGCGAGAGTTATAGTAGCAGAGCAGCAGCCTCGGTCATTAGCTCGAACGGGCGAAGCGATCATTTTGCACGCGCTTCGTTTGTGATATAAATCTCGCCGTTTCAATGCAGGCATCCGAATCTTATATCTTATTGAATAGGAGCTGAGCATGAGTACGTCTAAACCTGAAATGGAAAGTTTAAAATCCCGACTCAAAGCGATGTGGATGACAGGCGATTTCGGCGAGGTCGCCAAAATTATCGAGACAGGTGCGGAAGAATTCATCGACCGCCTGGCGCTACAGTCGGGCGAACGCGTGCTTGATGTGGCTTGCGGGACCGGTAATCTGGCGCTCCCCGCGGCTCGCGCGGGCGCAGTCGTCACCGGCTCTGATATCGCCACGAATCTACTCGAACAGGCACGCGCGCGTGCCGAATCCGAAGGCTTGGCGATTCAGTTTGATGAAGGCGACGCAGAGGATCTGCCATATGACGACGCATCGTTTGACAGCGTGGTGACTATGTTTGGAGCAATGTTCGCGCCACGACCCGAACTGGTTGCTGCCGAACTGCTGCGCGTTTGCAGGCCGGGCGGACGAATAGCGATGGCGAATTGGACACCCGAAGGATTTATCGGACAGATGTTCAAGACGACCGGCAAGCATGTACCGCCGCCACCAACCATGCCCTCGCCTCTGAAGTGGGGCGACGAGGAGACGGTGCGCGAGCGTCTGCACGATGGAGTGGCGGATTTACAAATGACGCGGCGGATGTGTTCCTTCAAATATACCTGCTCGCCGGCCGAGATGGTTGAATTGTTCCGCAAGTACTACGGACCGACGCAACGCGCCTTTGAATCGCTCGGTGTAGACGAGCAGGCCGCTTTACGAACGGATCTGGAACGGCTGTGGGCCGAGCACAATCAAGCGACCGACGGCTCTACGGATGTTGCGGCAGAGTATCTCGAGGTAGTATCAACAAAAAGTTAATGAGTAGATTCAAGTTGCAAGTGCAACGGGTATTTTAGGTCAACAATGATTGCGCTCGCGGTTCTGCATCAGTTGCGCTTCAACTCGACTCCACCGTAAGCAATGTCGAAGGTTTTAACTATTCTTGGCCGGGCGGCGCGCAAGGCGAGTTACCGCCCGGCCGAAGCGTTCCTGCTATTGAGAATGGCGGGCTGGGTTCTGCTGCTCTCAATCGCGGTAAGAGTGTTTTCTCTGCCTCGGGCTTTGCGCTTGGTGTCAACGAAAATCCGATTGCCGACAGAGACTCCTGAAGGGAAAATTCAGAATCGTTTGGCAGATACAGTCGATCTGCTTTTGAAGGCCGAGCTGTTTATTCTCAAACCCGTTTGCTGGAAACGAGCCGCGGTATTGCATCGTTATCTGGCGCTGAACGGAATTGCAACTCAAATTTTGTTTGGTGTGCGTCGCGCTCCTGATGGCAGCGTCAATGGTCATGCCTGGCTTGAAGCCGGAGGCAAGCCCATTCTGGAGGCCACCATGCCAGCTTATGTTGTGACTTACGCGTTTCCTTCCAACGAACCCTTCGAAGGCGATCTCAACCTGCTGGCAGAAAGATAAACTTCAACTTTCCCTAGCCACCATCCCCAGTCTACAAATACCAGGTACATCGCAAGGTGGTAGGGGAAGAATATGTTCATGAAAAAGAGTGTCCCCAGGTGAAAGACTATACCGAGCCCGAGAATTATCACCCGGGCACGCTTGGAGAAGAGCGCCAGCGGAAAGAGAAGTTCCCACAGCAACACCAGCGCCACGAGAATCGGCGTGTACTGGCGAACGTGCGGTAGCCAGAAGGCCCACTGAAAATGAGTGTCATGAAGATTGTCGAGCGAATGGAAAATGGCGAGGTTAGGCAGATTGTCAGGACTCAGGTAACTCAAACCTGCTACGCGCAGCTTGATCAGGGCGGAGCTGAAGTAAGACCAGGCAAGCAACATGCGCATCAGCAGAATCGGATAGCCGTAAACGAGTCCGGATGATCGTCGAGTCTGGGTTTTACCGCGCCAGCTGTCGAAGGAGAAAGCGTCGCCACAGGGAGTAAGGGCCAGGACAATGAGAATGTAGACCGCCGGCATTTCATCGTGATTAAAGTGACTAAAGCTCCGCAGCAGGCCCTCGTAAAAAATGAAAAGCAGAGCGGATGTTTTCGTGGTGAGACCGGTCAGGCACCCGATGGTGGCGGCGAAAAAGGAAAGGACCATCAGCCATTTGAGCGTAAGCATTCCGCCCGACGTCAAAAGCAGGTCGTAAAAGCGCCAGGGAAGAATTTGCATCGCGCCTGTCGGGCGCAAGAGTGTTACCGGGATGCGACTGAGGTCTGAGAAGGAAGTCAGCAGGAGTTCGCACAGGATGAAGCCACAGACACCCGCGCGCACCATCCCCAGGGTAGCGGCGTCGGTGGGCACAAGGCGCTTTAAAGCACTGCTCTCCACGATTCAACAAAGCGATCGTAATCGCCGTCGAGACCTCCTTCCCACCGGTAGGCGTCAAGCCGGATCGACTTCAGTCTCAGGTTGGACGAGGCTGACAAACGCGAGTTGTAAATCTGACCCCAGGCTCTCAGCAAATCCTCCAGTCGCGCAGCCCGTGGCAGCTTGTCTGGACCACCATAGTCTGCGGCCATGCGGAGATTGGCAGGGTGAGGCCAACGGATTTTGAAACTCTGGTTTTCGACCCCGGCCTTCACGAGACTCCAGCTACGTCCGGTAAGGGCGTTCGTGAGCTTGATAGGCGGCAGGTCGATCGTTTCGCCGCTGACAGTCTCGCCGCGCAGCATGTAATAGCTACGCCCGCGCTGCCGATCTCCATTCCAGATCATCATCCTTGAGGCAGCAAACGGATAAAGATCCCGGATCGAAATGAAAGTCAGGAGCAGTGGGACAAACAGCACAATTGTCAGCGCGACATAGCGAAAAAGCGCTCGCCGATCTTCTTCTGCGTAGCTTCCGTCGGACTTCGTGCCTTCATTCACTGACATTCAGCTCATCTCATTGGTCTTCGGTGTATTCCAATCGGCGACAGACTGAAGAGTTTACGGAGAATCTCGTGGCCGGAAAACAATCGAGGACGCCAAAGCGCCCTCGATTAAGGATCCGCATCTCGAAGGCTTCGGAGGCAGGCCTCTGAAGGATCGGGCCCGCTGAAACTGCCCAGCCGGAAGAGTCTATCGCGGGCAATGCGGGCAAACTCTCAGTTGGTGGCGCCGCTATCGACCGCCTGGAAGAAAGTTGTGGCTTCCAGAACGTCAACCGGCTGAGATATCTCCGGCTCGACGAACTTCCTTTTGCTCGAAGGCACGACAGTTTGGTTTTCGGTGGTCTCGTTATTCACTCTGGACTCGCTTTGCTGATTTTGATTTTGATCTACCAAAAGATTCCTCCTCACTGATTCAAAGTAATCCCCAAATCCGGTTCGTAGAAGCCAATTACGGAAGAGCCTCAATATTTACATAGACCTTGAAATTACCGGTCTGCTGGATACCGAAGAGAAAATGCAAGTTAATGCTTGCTCCGTTGGCCAGCGGCGTGCCGAGCGTAACTGTGCCGGCAGTTAGACTGCTATTGAAGCCGCCACCATTTGGCTGCGAGGGTGGTTGGTCAAGCGTCGTGCCTTGCACGCTCGCTGTGCAAGGGGGTGTCGCGGGCGCACCCGTCGCGGAACACGTAACGCTGTCATTAATACCTGCGACCACGACCAGGCTGGAAGTGCGCGGCCTGAGATCCGCAATACCAGATGGAGCGGGGAAGGTCGTTATGTCTATCACCCGGAAACGCAGCGAAGTGATGGAAGCACCGGTGTTGTTCACAAATCTTCTACGAAGAGAAATAGTGCCGAAGGTAGAGTTCTGGGCCGGGACGCTGGTGAAGTCGCGCACGCGGTTGGGAGGGTTGGCCTTTGCGACGGTGCTATCGAGTAAGTTCTCTGTAATTGTGCTGTTGCGCTGAATTGAAGACGAAAGATTCTGCGGCCCTGGCGCACCCAAGCGCTGGCCTGCGCCTGCTGAGGTTCCGTTGGTATCAACAAAATAGAAATCGGCCGCGTTGTCGTCCGTGTCCTTGGGCGTGCTAATCGTGCACAGCCCCATTGTTGGAATACTGCCGCCCTTTCCGCACTCATCACGAGCGAAGGCATAGTCGATACTAAAAAAAGTCAAATTGGGAAGACCCGCACCTTCCCGGTAAAGAGTATTGGCTTCAGATGTTGGGCCGACAGCGTCGAATCGGTTCGCGAGTGTAAAGCTACCGCCGCCGCTATTGTTATTGAAGAGAGCGATGCCCTGGCGCGGCGTTGGGGGGTTACCACCCATGCCGTCGAGATCTTCGCCATTCGTGATTTGCGTAGTGTAGGTTGCGTCGCCTGTGGCCACATTACCATTGCCCGCTGGGTAGCTCCCCAGAGAATATCCGCCGGCGCCGGAATTTGTGCACAGGTAATGACCGCGGGCTGGAATGACCGTACCGTTTGGAATTGAGCAGCGCACAATGCCGTCGGAGGCTGCGACCGCATAGCCCGTGCCTGAAAGAGCATTGACGGTATGATCCGCACCGCTGTCGTTGTAGATCTCAATGTATTCGTCGCCGGCCCCGTTCGGGCCTTGAAGGCGAAACTCACTAATGATCAAGGATCCAGCGGTCGGCGCGGTCGGGAAACGACGAAAGGTCGGCCTTTTTCCATCACCATCGCTATCACCGCTCCCCGAACCAGTCCCTGAGGCTGGCGCGGCTGGAGTCGCTGGGGCCGCCGGCTGGGACGCCTGCGTCGGCGTGCCTGAGCGCATGAAGGCAGCGCCGGTAACCGCTCGCGTCAGCACCGGTGAAGTGACAATTACTGGCACGCTGCTTCCCACCGGAGCCATGAAGATTACGGGTACGCTCCGCGCAACCCGACTCTTCCGCTTTGAGTTCTTCTTTTTAGCAGATACGCCAACCTGCAACGTCAACAGCATTACTACTACGGATATAGCTATGATCGACATCCGAACTGGTCTAACCATCTTGATTCTCCTTTTGCGACAGCCGCTGGGCCAAGAGTGCCTAAAAAGTTGCGACAAATAATTTGTCTTCAAATCAAAATCTCAGCAACTTCACTGGGCTCTTGTGGGACGGAAAAAGGTGGGGCAGCATGTTACTTAGTTATTCCATGCCCGTCAACGGCTTTCATAGATTGTTTCTTGTGATTTTATTGTGAAGTGCGACAACTCACGGTGCCTCTTTCAAACATCAAGTCGCAAACTAACCAGCGTGGCCCAGTGCCTTGTTAAAAAGACCGGCAACCCGAGTTGACACTCGAGAAGCCGGTCTTTTTTTTGTCGAATCCGCAGTCACCGCGCCTCGTTGCACGGCAACTTCCGCGGAAAATTCAGTTGGTAGCGCCGCTATCGACCGCCTGAAAGAAAGTGGTGGCTTCCAGAACGTCAACCGGTTGAGATATCTCCGGCTCGACAAACTTCCTTTTGCCCAAACCCGCTGGGACTTGGTTTTCGATGGTTGTGCTATTCACTGTATATTCGCTTGGTTGTTTTTGTTCTTGATCTTTCAAGATATTCCTCCTGTGCTAAAAAACTAAGATAGTGGTTACCGGCTGCTCCTTTGTTCAAGCCTTTACGGAAGAGCCTCGACATTTACATAAAACTTGAAGGACCCGGTCTGCTGTAAACCCAGCAGAAAGCGCAGGTCAAGAGATGCGCCATTGGCGAGCGGTGTAGCGAGCGTGACCGTGCCTGAAGAGAGCGAAGAGTTGAAGCCCCCACCGTTTGGTTGCGAGGGCGGCTGCTCCAGAGTTGTTCCCTGCACAGTAACGTTCGAAGTGCCGGAACCGCAGGGCGCACGGTCAACCGTAACGACCACGGCGGTTGAAGTTCTCGGCCTCAGGTCTGCTATTCCGGAAGGTGCAGGAAAGGTGGTCAGGTCAATAATGCGCCAACGTAAGCGTGTGACGTTGCCTCCCGTGTTGTTGGTAACGGTCCTGCGGATATCGAGAGTACCGAAGGTCGAGTTGTTTGCCGGATCCGATGTGAAATCCCTCACGCGATTTGGCGGGCTGGCCGAACCGACGCACGGATCAAGGAAGTCGACCGCAAAAGACGCATTACGCTGGATTGGGCTCGAAAGATTCTCCGGGCCGGGCGCACCGAGGCGCTGGCCGGCACCCGCCGAAGTGCCGTTCGTATCAACGAAGATGAAATCCGCGGCATTGTTGTCGGTGTCCTTCGGCGTGGAGCGGGTGCACTGGCCGAAGGTCGTAATTGATCCACTCTTGCCGCAGTTGTCGCGGTAGAACGAGTAGTCAATTGAGAAGGGCGTTAGAGCGGGATAGCCAGTGCCCTCTTTGTAAAGCGTGTTGGCTTCGCTAGTCGATCCCACAGCGTCAAATCGATTCGCGAGCACGAAGTTGGCGGCGACCGAAGTGTTGAAGATCGCGATGCCGGCGTTGTCCGGGATGTCGGTCGTGTAGGTGGCGTCGCCAGTCGCAGTCGTGCCATTGCCGGCAGGATAGCTGGCCAGAGAGTAGCCAACGGAGTTCACGCATAGATAGTGGCCGCGGCTCGGGATCACGGTTCCATTCGGAATAACGCAGCGCGCGACGCCGTTCGAGGCCGCGACTGCATAGCCGGTCCCGCCGCCAGCGACCGTGTGGTCAGCTCCGTAATCATTGTAGATCTCGATGAACTCATCGTTGGCGCCGTTTGGCCCACGCACACGGAACTCACTGATGATCAACGATCCAGCGGTCGGCGCGGATGGGAAACGCGCCCAGGCCGGCTTCTTTGAAACACCCTCGCTATCGCCGATCCCCGAACCATTTGCTGAGGTCGACGCAGCTGAAGCGGCGGGCGCCTGTTGAGGCGCCGGAACCGGCGCTTCCGAGCGTATGAAATTAGTGCCAGCGCCAGTGTTCGCTGACGACAGGACGGGCGGAGTGACAATCACGGGTACACTTCGCTCCGTCGGAGCCATCAAGACTACCGGTACATTTCTCACCACACGGCTCTTTCGTTTTAAACTTTTCTTTTTTGCCGATATGCCGACCGGCATGGCAAACAATACTATCATTAGCGATATTGCTATGAACGACATCCGAACTGGTCTAACCATCTTCTATGTCTCCTTTTAACAACCGCCTGGTTTCCAGATTACGATTCCTAAAGGCGTCGTGTAGTTTTACTTCTAAAAATTTCCGAAGAACTTACAGCAACCAAACCTTGGTCAACAGCCTAAATTAATTGAGGATTTACAAATGGGATGGGCGAGTATGATACTGTCGGTTCTGAAAAACGTCAATCGCTTTCGAAAATTCTTTCGTTTTCGCAATTAATCACACAATTCGCGAACCGCGTGACAAGTCTTTTATGGCACCAACAAATTCTGTTTCTTAAAATTACGTACAGCGGTTTCGATGCTCGAAGTCGCCTGGTCCAGAGTAACGTCGTAGCGCTCAACCATCTCTTTTGCTATAAGGTTTATCGGCAATCGCTTCTCAAGTCCGCGCCAAATCAGACTGGCCGTCTCGTTAAGCTGGTAATATTTCTTGGTATTCAAATCCACTAAAATTCCATCCAAACCATCCAGATCGGTAAAAACTACGTGCGCACCAGGCAAGGGAGCAGATGCCTCATTGTATTCGTTAACCGACATGCAAGATTCCTTTCCGATTGGGGCGTCATCTGAGTACCGGCAAACTACGCTCGCTCAATACTGAAGCTGAAGTTGCAGACGAAGAACTCCAGGGAGTTTTACCCAAAGTATTCAAACAGAAGAGACAGGGAGATCCGGTGTTCAAATCCGGCTTTTCAAAGGCCGCCGCAAGCTCTGTTAACACTCTTACTCGACTCTCAGCCTGTGCTGCGGCGATCTCTCGCAAACGCGGCAGGGCGGTGTTGAAGTTCTCATGATTGAGGTCCGCTACTATATCTCCATCGCCATTTCCACCGCGAAAACCCGACAGGTTGCAGCAGAGAGAAAGATGTCCACGATAGTTTATGTTAGCGCTCTCACCGCTGAGGGCGGAGCAAGGAGCCATCAAATCGATATTGTAGTACCCGACGTCAATGGTGATTCGCATCTTGAAGATGCGGGCCAGCAAGGCAATTTCGCGTTCTGCCTCGGCGCGTTCGTCGAGAGTCAAAGCTGAAGCGTCTGCGACTTCATGCGAGGTCGGCATGATATGGGCGAAGCTAAGTCCGGAGGCACCCAGGCGGGCGGCAAATAGGGCAATCGCCTCAAGCTGGGACAAAGTATCGCGTCGAATTCCTACCTTCACATTGAAAGCGAATTGACTGGCCCAACAGCGCGCAAAAGCGCGCACTAAGCGATCGAAAGACCCTGCGCCGCGCCAACGGTCGTGCGCTTCGCGGGTTGCGCCATCAAGACTGAAAGATACATGTGTTACGGTCGCGCTGTGTTCGCTCACGATCGGCCAGACACGTTCGAAATGCCAGCCATTGGTTACAAAGCTACATTTCAAATTCAGTTCTGCCACAGCAGCAATTAGTTTCCCGAAGTCAGGGTGAAGCGTTGGTTCACCACCAGTGAACATGATTTGCTCGATTCCCATCGAGTCGCGCGCGTCTCGAGCTACGCGAGCAAAAAGTTCAACCGGAAGAAAGTTTGCGGGATTGTGATAAAGGGCGTCTTCGTCACGAAGACAGTAGCTGCAATGTAGATTGCAGATATTAGTCAGTTCGACGGTAAGGCGTCGTGGTCCGTAATCCGGAGTTGAAGTTTTCGTTAGCGTTGCGTTCATGCAAGCCTTCCACTAAGGGCGTGTATAGCTCGATATCAGCTCTTTTGCGCATGCGGGATCGAGCAGATCCTTTCCGGCAAGCAAAGAATAGCCAGTTGACTGCTTGACCAAAGCGGAAAGGGCCGCCAAATGTTCCGCCGCTGTTGATCGATCATAACAAGACCATGGGCTCATTCGAATTAGACGCGCCATTGACTCAGCAGAAGAAAGCCGCGAAACCTGGCTACGCTCGCCGCCACTTATCTGAGAGAAGAACAACGCCCGGGGAAGGCACTGCTCCCTGAATTCTGAATCAAATACCCGGTGGGGAAGAAACTGTTTCTTTTCTTTGCTTTGCTCGGCGCCTTCGGCTCGCAGGTTGATTGAGCGAGGCGCTGCGGCGTAGAAAGTTACTGGCTGCAAGGGTGTCAGAGGTAATCGCGAAACAACGACGCAAGGGCCAGGCTTTTACTAAACCGCCTTCCTCGCTCAACAAAAGCACGTCATCGGTCAGAAAGTGCCAGCCCGCCGCAGCGAGTTGGACAGTCAGAGTAGATTTTCCGCTGCCCGATGGCCCAATGATGAGGACTCCCTGTCCAGTTTCCCCATTTATCACTGCACCACTATGCAATTCAAATAAGCGCCGCCGACGCAAGGCGGCGGCTAGTGCGTAGGTGACGACTCGCGTCAACACGGGTGATTGGATCTCGAGTCTTCCGTTTGTCCAGACCTCGACGGCAATGTTCCCAGGTTGACCAATGGCGATGATGGAGCCTTCGATATCGATGTAAGATGTCTCACCCTCGGTGAAGCATATGCCACCCCCGGCAATCTCAAATTGAGGCCAGCTACGCGGTATTTCAGGGGGGTCGTCGCTACTACTGATGACAATAGCGGGGGACGGCAACAGCTCGCGCGTTCGAGATTCGGGAGTCAAGTACCAGCCACTGAATAACTCTCTGATCGCCCTGGCGGCCCAATGGTCCTGGGCGTCAACCACGATGGTCTGATCCGCGACACGGTAGATCAATCGCTCGGTTGACTCACTTACCTGGTAAATAGCTGGTTGCATATTTGCAGCAGATCGCCGTCCGGTAAATGGTATCTATTGACTTGTTACCTGCTCGGAAACTTTCGTGACCGGTGGCACAAGTGTAAGTCGAAGTGCCGTTCTCTTCGAACGGGTCAAGTCAGCCCGAACATATAAGCGAATGTTTGGCGAGAGTCTGGGAATAGCGTCCTCAAACGGTGTGTCCTTGATTTCAGTGTCAACAATCTCAGCTGAGTCGTACTTGACTTCGGCCGGCACGCCCAACAAATCCGCAATCATCAGCACCACGGCAACTAAAGGCTGCTTCTTTGATTTGATGGTGAGGTTATTGTCGTCTAACTCAACTTGCAAGGGATCGTTAGCGGCGTCTTCTGTTGGTTCTGCCGTGTCCTCCGTGTTTCCTTCGATCATCATCGCCTGCGAAGAGCCTTGAACAAATGCAGTGGCAGCCGGTTCGGGATCCCTGGAGTCCGAAAGAAAAATACCCAGCATTACCGGCTGCGAGTTTTCTTTGATCTCATAGTCGATGTAAACGCGAGGGACAAGCAGTCGCAGCGCCGCTTCGAGGGGCAAGTCATAGAACTCTACGGTGATCGTCTCCTTCGCCATGTTTGGTCCCAGGATCACTTGCGTACCGAGACGTTTTGATAAATCTGCGGCGACCTCGGACATCTTCGCTTTGTCCGCCTTCAAAGAAAGTCCGATTATTTCGCCTTTCGTTATGCGCAGCTTGTGCCGCTTTTTCGGGGAAATCTTTGAAGCGCCCGGCGGCGGCGGCGGAGAATTTTGCGCCTGGGTTTTAGCGTCTACTCCGAGGAAGAATCCTGACGTGGAGATCAGAACTGCGAAAAGGACGCCTCGTAAATACACGGATCTGCTGGAAGCAGCGGTAGACTCACTTGCAACTTCAAAAGAATTCTGATGGCTCATTAACTTGCTCCGATGTTTGCTCTACAACATTTCTACTTGGTTGCTGAGCGTAGCAATCTCAACCATGTGAATCTTCCACTAGTGAAATTTCATTATCTAAAGCGTCATCCCGAGCCAGGCTCTAACCACGAGTATTCCCGTCGGGGATAAGGATTTGGTGGGACTGGCAAAACTAGCATGGGCGGTAATGCGCGTCAACAATGTCTTGCCGGAAGGATCTGGACCCGAAGTTCATATTTTCCCACGGTCGTTAGCTACAAGTGACTGCCTTTCCCGATCTCGTCTAAACAGTCCCAGCGGGCGCATAAGGTAATAAACAAAGCTGAGAGGCCCTGGTAAAGACACAGTCTTAATGTCAGCGTCTGTGGGCTGGAATAGTAGCCGACAATACCGCAGCCTCGACCGCCAATCCGCGCGGACCGCCCAATTGAATTTAAAACTTTGGCCAATCGATACAGGAGGTTGACCAATACCACCGAAGAGTCTTTTCTCAACTTTTATCGCGAGTGAGCTTATTACTTCCGACCCTGTATGCGACTTTACGTGGCCCGGTAAAGGGGCATCCAGCAGTCTGTTTGCCAGATAGAGTCCGAGAAATAACATGCGGCCGTTGTTAGTTGAGGTGGCGCGGTCTAATAGAACAGTCCAGTTTAGGTCTGTGCGTGTTTTTACCAGTTCAGCGACATCGCAAATCCAGGCTAGTCGTTCCCAAAAATGCTTGGAACCGTGCACACAAAGCGACAGTAACAGATCCTCCGTAGACAGACTCTGCACTGTTAGATCGTTGAGACGCATTGTTTTCAACCGTCCCCAAAGATCTTCAGCCTGTAGCGACGAGGCAAATAAACCGGAGGCTACTTCCCAATGCAGCTCGACGAGTAAGCGACCATCTTCCCGACTCAACGACAGGTTATGTTGTGTGCGCATGAGGAGTGCCTGCTGGGCGTCGGTCCAGGGCGTGCCGCAGATGAACCCTTGCGCTGTCAGCAGGTCCTTGGCACGTAGAACGTCGGCCTTGCGCACGAGAATGTCCAGGTCAACAAATCGGCGCAAGTCCAGTTTTCCATATGCGTAAATTGCGAGGGCTGGACCTTTGTAGGGAACCGCTTTGATTCCCTCGGCGGCAAAACTCTGGAGGATGCGGCACAGTTCTGCAGTCAACAAGAGATTGCGCGCGAGATTCTCCTGGTAGTTGGCTTTGAGACGAGCGAGCTGATCCGCCGGAATGTTTGCGGCAGGAATACTGCTCAGTTGCTTGTAGATTAACGGAACTACTGAGTGGCGGCGCGCAAGCTGATAAAAGTAATCCCAATCAATTTCGTTGGCAGAGGTAATGCCTTCGATGCGTGCGCTCGTGTTTCCTCATCAGCACTAGCGCGCGCACAGAGCAGAATGAGTTTGTCTTCGACGCGCAATGTCAGTCCATCTGAAATTACGAACTGAGAAGGCATAATCGAGGTGGGAGCAGAGCACGTTACAGGTAATTCACACCACAACTTTAACTATTCATTAACCTTCAACACAGCAAGAAACGCCTCCTGCGGAATCTCCACACGGCCGACCTTCTTCATGCGTTTCTTGCCCTCTTTTTGTTTCTCGAGCAGTTTGCGTTTGCGCGAGATGTCGCCGCCATAGCATTTCGCAATAACATTCTTGCCCATGGCCTTCACGGTTTCGCGTGCGATCACCTTGGCTCCAATGGCGGCCTGAATTGGAACTTCGAACAATTGCCTCGGAATCAACTCCTTCATCTTTGTCGCCAGGGCGCGACCTTTCGCAGCCGCCGTATCACGGTGCAGAACAAGCGAGAGCGCATCGACGGGCTCGCCTGACACAAGCACATCAAGCTTTACGAGATCACTCTCCCAGTAACCAGCCAGATGGTAATCGAGCGAGGCGTAACCACGGGAAGTTGATTTCAAACGATCGTAAAAGTCGAGCACGATCTCGTTGAGCGGCAGCTCATAAGTCAACATCACACGATTCGAGGTAATGTACTCAAAGCCCTTTTGTTGACCGCGCTTTTCTTCAAGCAAGGCGAGAATTCCACCGAGATGTTCCTCCGGTGTGAGGATGGTGGCACGGATCGCCGGCTCTTCAATTTTCACAATGCGACCAGGGTCAGGCATTTTAGCGGGTGAGTCGATCTCCGTAACTTTGCCATCAGTGGTGGTGACTATGTAACGCACGCCGGGCGCAGTAGTAATCAGGTCAAGATTGAACTCACGCTCTAAACGTTCCTGCACGATTTCCATGTGCAACAGGCCGAGAAAGCCGCAACGAAATCCGAAGCCCAATGCGGTCGACGACTCGGGCTCATAAAAAAACGAAGCGTCATTCAGGCGCAGCTTATCCATCGCGTCGCGCAACTCTTCGTATTGGTTGGTATCAATGGGATAGAGTCCGGCGAAAACCATTGGTTTGATTTCCTGGTAACCAGGAAATGGTTCTTTGGTCGGTCGAGCTGCTTCGGTGACGGTGTCGCCGATTTGCACGTCAGCCACTGCCTTGATTGAAGCGGTAAGGAAACCGACCTCTCCCACGCTCAATTGATCAATCGGTGTGGGCCGCGGGCGATTCACTCCCAAAGTTTCCACCTGATAATCGCGCCCGGCGTTAAAGAAGCGAATTTTCATTCCGGGCCGGATGGTACCGTCAATAACGCGAAAGAGAACTATGACGCCGCGGTATGAGTCGTACCACGAGTCGAAGATAAGCGCTTTCAAAGGTGCATCGGGATCGCCCTTTGGCGGCGGCACCTCGCGCACAATTGCTTCCAGAACTTCCGCCACGCCCACACCGGTCTTGGCGCTGGTGAGAATGGCGTTGTGAGTTTCCAGGCCGATGAAGTGTTCGATCTGTTCGATGGCTTTTTCCGGTTCGGCGCCGGGCAAGTCGATCTTGTTGATGACCGGAATAAGTTCCAGATTGTTTTCGATAGCGAGATAGGTGTTGGCCAGGGTCTGCGCTTCGACACCCTGCGAGGCGTCGACGATGAGCAGTGCACCTTCGCAAGCCGAAAGAGAACGCGAAACTTCGTAGGAGAAATCGACGTGGCCGGGAGTATCAATCAGATTCAAAACGTACGACTGCCCGTCCCGCGCCTTATAGTCGAGCCGCACTGCGTGCGCCTTGATTGTGATGCCACGCTCGCGCTCGAGGTCCATATCATCGAGCACCTGCGCCTCCATATCGCGGCCGGTGACGGCGCCGGTCAATTCGAGCAGTCGATCGGCCAGCGTCGATTTGCCGTGATCGATATGCGCGATGATGCGAAAAATTCGAATGCGTTCAGGATTCATTAGCGGACGTTGGACTGGACTTGCAGTTAACATAACAAAAGGCGCGCGAAACCGCACGCGCGCCTTTCTAAAGCAAAAACCGGACAAGGTAAGACTAAGACTAGTCGTCGATGTGCTCTTCCACGTAGGCGCGTGCCTTCTCGGGAGTATCTACTGTCTGGATAAAGTCTACATTCTTCATTGCCCAGGTGAAGTGTGCCTTAACAAACTCCTGATGATCGGCGCCCGATCCGTCTCCCAGGCCGATCTTCCGAATGACGCGCATCGTCAATGCTGTGTCCCTGGTCATGCCGACAGCCTGATACAGTCTGTGCTTGTCGTCTTCGGACATCGATGACGAGTCGGACGACTCTGAGTTCGAATTCGAGTTCAGATTGTCATTATCATTTGTGTTCGCGTTTGAGTTGTTCGAATTGCTATTGAAATTGTCGTTATCGTTGGAATTGCGATTTGGATTGTAAATGCCGGGCGCCTTTACAACGCCGGTAACAACCAGCACTACCGCAACAATCACCACCACAATCAAGCCAAGACAGCCAGCGCCGCCACAACCCAGCGCAATTTTTGCGTTTCTATTCATAGTCTCCTCATTTATGCCGAACGGCTTTGGTGACGCAAACTGTTAGTTTGCGATGCTTTCCTGACCGTTAGCGATCGTCCGCAACTGACAGTTTGCGTTAAGCCTGGCGAGTCTTCATCCAGGCAATACAAGACTGCAGATGATAGCGCATGTTTTGTTTTGTGTCGTGATGCAGCGAGCCATGGCCGGGCAAGACCCACTCGAAATCGTACTGCGCCAGTCCGGCCATTGACTCCGTCTGCCTGGCCCACGAATACCAGGCCACACTGGGAAAGGCGGTTAGTGTTTGCCGGCTCGGCGACCAGGCTAGATGATCACCAGTGAAAAGAAACCTGTCTTTGTAGAGAAACACTGTGTGACCGCGCGTGTGGCCTGGCGTGGGAATGGCGAGTAGATCATCGTCGAGTTGCATTGCATCCTCGCCTTTAATAATTTGTTCAATCCCGAGTCGGGCCGCGCCGTCGTCAGCATGCATGATTCGTTTGCAGCCAAACTTCTTCCTGAACAACTCGTGATCTGCAATGTCATCACGGTGCGTCAAGAGCATCTGGCTGACGCCGCCAAGTCTCTCAATCTGTTTGACCAGCTGCGTTGCAAACCTGGGCGAATCGACCAGCAGGTTGCCGCCTTCGCTCTCGGGCCGAACAATTAGATAACTCCAGCCGCCGAAACTCGATTCCGAAGTGAACCCGCAGAAGTAGACATTTTCGGCAATTAGCGACGGAAAGGCGTCGATGCCGATGCGCGCATCATGCTTTTCGTTAGCCCCGATGGATCCGGTTGGACAAGCGACCAGCGCCATCATGGCCAGGCGAGTGTCTGCATCGCTTTCAGGTTGATGATAGACGCTGCACTGCTCACCGTGATCTCTGAAAATTCCGGGAGCGAGTTGGCTACACGTGTCGCAGTCAATGCAGGTTGCATCGACAAAAAAATCTCCCGGCACGTTTTCGGGCAAGCGCTGTTGGACGTTAGCCATGCGAAGAACCTCTGAGTAGATAATCGCCGAAGCAATTGCGCGGTTCAAGTTGACGAAAGGTTCAAGGGTTTGTCTGGGACCGCGGGCGTCCCGCCCGCAGCGCGCTTAAGCGCGTACTTCTTGCGACATTTCAGTTAGGCCTGTTTTAAGGTTCGCGCTTCGCGCTCATTTGCGGGCGAGACGCCCGCGATCCCAGCAACACGTTGCGTAGAGAATAACGATTAGCCGAGCCACAACTTGACTCGGATCTGCTTGCGTACTCGTCTCTCCGCTGACTAAGATTCGTTTCGCTACCCATGTCATTCCAGTAGAAGTCCTTTTCAGGAGAATCACAATGCGCACTCGTCGTAAGTTCCTTGCCGTCCTTTGCCTTGCCGTGTTGGTTTCGTGGGCAACCGCGGTCTCCACTGCTCAGGAACCTGCTTCGCCGAAGACGGCAGTACTCACTCCCGCCACCACGGACATCTCGGTGGGCCAAAAGGTGAAGTTCACTGCCGAGCTAAAAGATGCGGCGGGAAATAAAACCAGCGCTCGCGCCACCACCTGGTTTGCGGCGCCGTTTGATCTGGCCGCCGTTGATGAGTCGGGCACGGTTTCGTTCTTTAGCCCCGGTGAGGTGCTCGTGGGCGCCGTAGTTGGCGGCAAGGCCGTGCTTACAAAAGTGATGGTTAAGGCTGGACCGGTTACGCGCATAGATGTCGAACCAGTGAAAACGCCACTGGTAATCGGTGCGAATAGCCGGCTCGCCGCGACCCCTCGAGGCTCAGAAGGAAACCCGCGAGGTGACGCGACGTTAAGCTGGACTTCAAATAAGCCCGAGGTGGCGACCGTGGACGGAGCCGGCGTCGTGACGGCTATCTCTCCCGGTCAGGCGACGATCAGCGCGTCTTCAGGCAGCGGCAAGGGCAGCGTTGATCTAACAGTCGTCAATAGCACGCTAACCGGCTTATCTATTGAGCCCAGATCGAAGACGACGCGGACAGGAGACGTGGTGCGTTTCAATGTTCGAGCAACCAGCGGCCAGGCAGACAACAACGCGGTACGCTGGACGGTCAGTGGTCCGGCAGCGACGATCGATTCGGATGGCGGTTTCGTGGCCGAGCTGCCGGGCTCGTATGTAATCACCGCCGCGAGCGGGCCACAGGAAGCAATCGCTTCCGTAGTCGTGACGCCGCGCAATGCCGAACGCACGCTTCAAGTAGTTGGTCGTGCCCCTATCAAAGATTTTGAAGCGGCGGAGGAATGGTTAATTGGAGACTATGCCTACCTTTCAACCATCTCCGACAAGTTTCTCGTCTACGACATTTCAGACCCGACGCATCCGAAACTGACGGACACGGTCAAAGTTGACGCGCGACTAGTTAATGACATCAGCACCACGGCCGATGGCAAGATTCTGGTCATTTCGCGGGAGGGCGCTTCCAATCGCAAAAACGGCATCGCCTTTTTCGACACCTCTGATCCTGCTCACCCCAAGCCAATTTCTGAATACACCGAAACTGTGACAGGCGGAGTTCACAGCGCGTTTGTTGACGGTCATTATGTTTACCTGACGGATGACGCTACTGGTTCAATGCGCGTGATTGATTTCGCCGATGTGAAACATCCGAAAGAGGTGGCGCGCTGGGAATTTCCCAGCCAGGTAGCGACTACGATCACTACCGCTGAGGGCGACCGGGAAGTCGTCGGCCGCTACCTGCATGACTTGCAAGTGAAGGACGGCCTGGCCTATCTCGCATATTGGCGCGACGGGCTGGTGATTCTCGACGTGGGAAATGGCATGAAGGGTGGCAGCCCTGAACATCCGCAACTCGTCAGCCAGTATCGGTTTAATCATCACGAGCTATATGGCAACGGCTGGCTGGCGGGAACCCACTCAGTCTTTCGTTATAAGAATTATGTTTTCGTAGGCGACGAAGTGTTTCCACCAATCTTTGATATTCACGACCGCAAACGCATTCCGGTGCGCGGTGTCGTGCATGTGGTGGACGTGGCTGATATCAACAATCCGCGGAAGGTCGCAGAGTATCCCGTGCCTGAAGCCGGCGCCCATAACATGTGGGTCGACGACGACGTGATGTACATGGGCTATTACAATGGAGGCGGGCGAATCGTCGACGTCTCGGGAGAACTGCGTGGCGATCTATATCGACAAGGTCGTGAGATGGGCCGTCTCTGGGCCGGTGATCCACAGGGCTTTCGTCCCAATTTGCCCTTCACCTGGGGCGCGCAGCCGCACAAGGGCCTGATCTATTTCAACGACGTTCACAGCGGCATCTGGGTAGTGAAGGTTGGCGAGCTAACTGAAAAGGGGTCTACGACAACTCCGGGAAACTGAGTTGCTGGATTTCTTTCAATTAGTCCTCAACTGGTTAGGAACCAAATGACTTGCGTCCAGGTATCCTGAGCGATAGCGTACGACTAACATTTGACCTTAACCATAACCGGAGTTGGAATGGCGAGATCCTCTGCCAGGCAAAAACACGCGAGCCGAAGGACGAAACGCAAGAACAAGTATCTGGTTTTTATCAGCCACTCCTCGTCTGACCGATGGATTGCTGAAGTAATTGCTGAAAAGATCAGTGGCCTGGGCGCTTCTTGTTGGCTGGACGAAAAGGACCTGGAAGGTGGCGAAGTAATAGTCGATCGTATAATCAGTGGAATTGATTCGTGTGACGAGGCGCTGGTGTTAATATCACCGCAGAGTATCGATTCTCAATGGGTTGCTTTTGAGATAGGCGGGGTCAGAGCCCAGCATAAACGAGTGACTCCGATATTGAATAACGTGACCCCAGACGATATGGCTCCCATGAAGGATATCAAAGGCATCGATCTCAATTTATTTGATCGGTTTTTGAGTCAGTTGGGAAAGCGCGTAAAGCAAAAGAAGAAAGTCTGAAAAGTTGCGATGGCTTATAAAGTATTCATTAGTTCCACCCTGAAGGACATAGACTTAGCACGCGATCTGTCGCGCAGATTGAAAGAATTGGGTATCGATGTTTACTCGGTAGACAAGGCGGCTGTACCCGGCGAAGCGAGCTTTAACAAAACAACTGTGGACCTGGGACGGGCTGATGAAGTGCTCTTAATTCTTACAGATGGTTCAGTCGATAATCCAAATCTGATGTACGAATTGGGTGCCGCCACTTCACTGCGAAAGCGCGTCACCCCTGTGATTGTCGGCCTCGATACCAGCAAACTGCCTTCACTAATCAAGAACATGAACTATGTTAAGTATCCTGACCTGCCCAAATACATTTCTGATTTAGAAAAGCGCGTCAAAGCAGCTTGATGCCGCCAGGTTTTTTAGATTTCGAATTCATTTATTAATCGATGCAAGTATGATCGACTGATTCCCAGGCGTTTCGCAGCCGCTACCTTGTTGCCACTCTCTGCTTCAAGTGCCTCTACAATCAAACGCCTCTTCAAACCGGTCAACGCGCCTTCAAAAGTTTTTTCGTTGGGTATACCTTGAGCAGGTAAAACGTTCTGCATCCTTTCCGGCAGAAATTCGAGGCCAAGAATTGGCTGGCGATCCAGGAGAACCAGTCGCTCCATCAGGTTTTCAAGTTCGCGAACGTTGCCGGGCCAATCATATTCAATCAGCGAGTCGATTAATTCCGGGCTCAACTGAGGCGTGGGGCGGCCATGCTTTTCAGCTGCCTTGGCGGCAAAGTGACCTGCTAACCCAGGGATGTCTTCCCTGCGCGCGCGCAACGGCGGCAAAACCAGAGGCACCACATTCAGGCGGTAGAAAAGGTCACGACGAAAACTCTTGACGTTAACTTCCCCTTCCAGGTCCCGACTGCTGGCGGCGATAAGGCGAATGTTGACTGTCAACGTCTTCGTGCCACCCACTCGTTCAAAAGCGCGTTCCTGCAAAACACGCAGCAGCTTCACCTGAACATTTGGTGACAACTCTACAATCTCATCAAGAAATAAAGTACCACCGTCAGCCAGTTCAAATCGTCCCATGCGCGCGTAAGTTGCGGAAGTGAATGCTCCCTTCTCATGACCAAATAATTCCGACTCAATTAAAGTCTCAGACAGCGCCGCACAACTCACCGCAATGAAGGGGCGGTCAGCGCGCTGGCTTTCTTCATGGATAGCGCGAGCCAGCATTTCTTTTCCCGTGCCGTTTTCACCGACTATCAAAACAGTGGCACTGGTGCTGGCAACCGCTCGAGCCTGCTTGAGCGTTTTCTCCAACGCCGGACTAAGTCCAATCAAACGACCAAACCCGCGCGCGCCCACAAGCTCTTCATGTAGACGAGCGTTTTCGACTTCGAGACGGCGCATGCGGGCCGCCTGATTCACAATATGAAGCACCTCGGCGCCATCGAGCGGTTTTTCGAAGAAGCCGTAAGCGCCGCGCTTAACTGCTTCCCGGGCTGCGTTCTTTTCGTCGGTGCCGGTGATCACAACTACCTGCGCGGGCGGATCGGCAGCCCGGGCAGCTTCGATAATTGCCAGCCCTTCGCTTATGTCTTCGAGCCGCGGCGGCAGATGTAAGTCGCTGACCACCACATCGACAGTTTCCTGTCGCATCAGCTTTATCGCCTCAGTGCGGCAATCCGCTTCAAGCACGCGATAGTCGGTCTTGAGCGTCCACATGAGTCCGCGACGCACAGACTCATCGTCGTCGACTACCAGGACTGTTTCTTTGAGTGGAGCTTCCCCGGATTGTTTTGGTGTACTCATCTGCTCGAATTTCGTGACAACGAATGCGAAAACTCTGAAACGCACCGGACTTGAATTGCTTTAAATGTGAGACTGACGGTGCGACTCGCGCTTGTCGATGGAGGCTGACGGTAACACGACTCTAAAAGTCGTACCAGCCCCTGCTCGTGACTCAACCGTTATTGATCCGCCATTAGCCACAACTACCTCGCGGCAGGTGTAAAGCCCAAGTCCGACACCGCGTTTCTTGGTGGTTGCAAAGGGATGGAAAAGCCTTTCATCAATAAATCTCTGCGTCATTCCCTCGCCGGTGTCGCTCACGCTGAAGAACGGCTTGCCGTCATCAGTGGTGCCCGCCACTATGCTCAAGGTACCGCTCTCTTTGGTCATTGCTTCACGGCCATTAATAATCAGATTCTCGACCACCTTTTCCATTCTCGCCAGATCAACCAGGGCAAAAAGGCTTTCCGGAAGATCAACCTTAATCTCGTGTTCGTTACTCGCCGGCTCTGCCGTCATCGCAATTACCCGCCGCAGCATCGGAACCAGGTTCGACGGCTGAGGCCGCTTGTGTTCGCCGCTCAACGTGACAACCGGATTGCTCAAACGTGAAACCAACGCCCTTAAATTATCGGTACAGCCGGTAAGGGATTTCATCGCGTCTGTACGAAACTCTTTATTGTCGAAATGCCGTTCCATGTTTCCCACAGTTAACGACAAAGCTTCAATTGCGTTTTTCAGGTCGTGCGTGAGAACTGCAGACAAGCGAACGAATGATTGAAACTGCCGGGTCTCAGCTTCACGCGCGATCTGATCACGAAGCTGTTTAGTCATCAGACCCAAATTCTCAGCCAGCGGCCGGAGGTCGTCGCTGGACTGCAGATCAATACGTCGATCAAGTTCTCCTTTGGCAATTGCCTCGACGCTTTCACTGACGCGCTCGATGCCGCGCACCCTGCGCCCCCATTGCCGCGAAAGTATCCAGGCTGAGAGCGACGCCAGTAACAGAGCAGCAAGCAATCCAATCCAGCCATTCCGGCCCGCATCGGCGAGCAAATGTTCGAAGTTTGAAGTTGTCGCGGCGTTTAGTTGGTTTTGATGCTCAGCCAAGAGTTGCAAAAGCGGATCGTTACGTGCTGCTGCCGTCCTCTCCACCTGTTGCTCTCGTTGCCGGGCTGCCTCCACGATTCGCCGGCCATTCCAAAAGTTTAAGTATGCCAGCAGGAGTAGCGGTAACAGGCAAAGGCCGAGAAAAGTGAGAAACAATTTGGGACGACTGGACAAAAAATAACTCCCCTGCAAGGAATCTGGCAGCGAGATATTACCGCAGGAACTCTAATTTAGCTTTAATTTTGCGGGGAAAACCAGGGACTGCGGATTCTTGAGGAGGACCCGGATCAGAGTAAAGAGCAAGGAAGTTAGATTGCGGGAGGGGGTTCGGAATCCGCAGCTAGACAAAATCAGAACTGGGAGCGATAGCGACCAGCCCGAAAGTCAACGCATGAAAATATGCCCTGGAGACACCCAATTCCGGAAATTGTCAGTTGAGTGATCGGCTGGTCGCTGTCGCTCCCAGTTCTGATTTGGTGTAGCGACTTTGAGCAAACGGCAAAATTAGTGACTTGGCAAGCGTCCAAACTGTGCGAGCAGGGGTTGGAGCAATGCCACGATTTGAGCGTGAGAGACGCCATTGCTGGCAACCAGGCCGTTGCGATTTTGAACGTCGGCGTGGTTGTAGCGGAGCGGACGGCCGAACAGGTCGGTGATGCGACCACCAGCCTCGTGCAGTATTACTTCCGGAGCACAAGTGTCCCACTGTTTGGTGCGCGGCGAGAGGTGCACATAGAGATCACATTGTTGCTCGACGATCAATCCCACCTTTATGCCGACCGAGCCACGAAGCACTTCTTCCTGAAGACCAAACGCCTGGACCACTTTGTCCATCCGCGGGCTGCGATGTGATCGACTGGCGGCCAGACGCATCGTTGAAATCTCCTGATGATCAGAAACATGACCCTGCACGGGCTCGAACTCCGCCCGCTCGATCCAGGTCCCTCCACCGCGAACTGCACGATAAAGCACCCCGGTCAGCGGTAGATAAACAACGCCGAGAACGCACACGCCGTTTTCACTTAAGCCGATCTGTACGGCGAAGTCGCCGTTGCCGTCGATGAAGCCGGTCGTGCCGTCGAGCGGATCGATCATCCAGACGCGTGCCTTGTCCAGGCGGTGGGAAGTATCAAGAGATTCTTCCGCCAGAATGCCGTCGCCGGGAAACTCCCGGCGCAAACGCGTCACGATGATTTCGTTTGCCAGCCTGTCGGCCTGCGTGACCGGTTCGCGATCATCGGCGCTCGCCTTCTGTTCGATCTCCAGAGGACCTTCGTAGAGATCGAGGATCGCCGCGCCCGCTTCGCGCGCGAGTTCGAGGGCGATGCCCAGTTCGTGATCGTATCGTTGAGCGTTAACCAGTTTCATGTTCATGAAGGATTAGAAATGGGCAGGGCAAGCCCACCTTCCCGACCTCGAGCTTATCAAAGTTGAGTGCCTGATTCCTGATCTATAGGCTTTCAACCGGGATCTTCGGGCTTACTTAAGAACCTCTGAGGTTGGGAAGGTGGGCTTGCCCCGCGCGTCCATCGGACTCAACGTTAACCCTCATCCAAAAGAACTTTACAAGCCCCCCGCAGCTTCACGAATAATCTCGAGCGTCTGATCAATATCGGCGCGGGTGGTGCGAAAGTTTGTGATGCAGGCGCGCAAAGCAAACTTTCCGCGGATGGTAGCGCTTGATAGATAGGCGCGCCCACCGCGCTGCACCGCGTTCATGATCTGCGTATTGAGTTGGTCGAGTTCAACCTCCGCTGTGGCATCCACCTGGTCGTTGTTCGATTGCACATGCGATTGAAATGCGGGCGGGACATATCGAAAACAGCAAATACTCAACTCCGGAGCGGCGAGCAGTTCAAAATCGGTTGCTGCCTCAACTTGCTCACCCAGATAAGCGGCCAACGCGTTGTCTTCGGTAATTGTGCGCGCGATTCGTCTTGCGCCGTAATAACGGAGTGTCAACCAGATCTTTAGCGCCCGGAATCGTCGCGACAGTTCCTGGCCGTAGTTCCAGAAAGCAAATGCTTCCGCTTCATTTTGTTCATGGACCTTAATGTAGTCGGCGCCCTCGAAACTAAATGCGGCACGAGCCCGTCGCTTCATCGCGAAACAGGAGACAGCCCGAATCGATTGGCACGTAAAGCCACTTGTGTGGATCGAGCGAAATTGAATCCGCGCGCTCGAGACCGCGAAACAGGGGCCGCTTGGTTTCGTCGAGTGCGGCGAGTGCGCCGTAAGCACCATCAATGTGAAACCAGAGATTGAATTCGGTGGCAACGTCGGCAATTTCGTCAAGCGGATCCACTGCGCCGGTGTTAACCGTCCCGGCGCTGCCGACGATGCAAAATGGTTTTAGTCCACTTTCAAGATCCCCGGCAATTGTCTGTCGCAGTGCGGTGAGGTCCATGCGAAAACGATCATCTGAAGGGATAAGCCGCACCTGAGCGCGACCGAGGCCGAGAATGTCTGCGGCTTTCGGTATTGACATGTGAATCTGATCGGAGGCGTAGATGGTCATGGGCTTGGCTGAATTCCACAGCCCCTTTGAAGCGACATCCGGCTCAGACTTCGAACGGTGTGCCATAAGCAGTGCGGTAAGGTTTGCCATTGAGCCGCCGCTGGTGAGCAGGCCATGCGCTGGAAGATCAGCGCTCCCGTAGCCAATCAATTCGGCGAGCCAGGTAATTACTGTGAGTTCAATCTCGGTGGCAGCCGGTCCGGAGCGCCATGATGTTTGGTTCGCGTTTATCGCTGAGGCGATCAAGTCCGCGAATGCCCCGGGAGGAGTCGCTGGTGAAGCAACGTAGCCAAAAAAGCGCGGGTGGCCGTTATGCCTGCTGTTCGCGATGATTGTGCGGCAATCGTCGAGAAGCTCTGCGAGCGGCGCGCCGGCAAACGGCAAAGTTGATCCTATTTTGGCAATCGTGTCGCCACCGCGCGTTTCAGGGAAAATAGGTAAGTTGGAAACTTCGGAGAAGTATTCAGTCACCAGCTGAGTGACGCGTGTCGAAAGCTCGTGCATCTCCGCTCGGGAAATGTCGAGCGAAGCTTCAGCTGGTCTCGATGCTTGCTGGGATCTCTTTGAATCGCTCATTTGAAAGGTGGCGCGATCGTGACCAGCAGTGACAGGCGTTCGCCGGCGATGTTAGCAACGCCATGCGGAATTCCTGACGGCGCAACCACCAACGTCCCGGCGCCGGCCTCTCGCTCTTCGTCTCCAACGGTAAAGTTACCGCGACCCTGCAACACGAAATAAAACTTATCCGCGCCCTGATGGGCGTGTACTTTCTGAATTTGGCCGGGCTCCAGACAATTCAAGCCAACCATAGCGTATTCACCTTGCCACAGCGTGGACTTATAAAACTTCTCCGGTTGCGAGCCGGCATGATCTTGCCAGTTGAGGAAATAGTTCATCTATGTTGCCTTAATCTGCTGCGTAGATGACAGTCAAACTAACACAGCCGCCTGTAACCATGAAGCGCTTGCTGGTCGCCCAAGCCGCGCGTATATTCTGTCCCGTTAAGAGAGCAACTTTTTGGAGTGCGGTGACCTGACAAGCACCCAGCCGGGCTGCCCGGCTGGGGATCCCGCTTCACCGCTTTGTTCGGTCGCGGCCTGGCGCGACCGGGGTTAGTGTGAGTCTGCCAGCGGATCTCGGCGTCAAGCCGCCGAGGACCAAAAGCGGTGACAGGTCACCGCACTCCAAAAAGGGTTTATCAATGTTCATATCCGGCTTCGCCACACCTGAAGGCACAACGCGCTATCGCGAACGTTTCAAACATCGCGCCGCTAAAAACCACTTCCGGGAACAACAGCATCTTTGGTTGTCATCGATTGGCACGGGAACTTATCTCGGAAACCCTGACGAAGAGACCGACTCACGCTACACCGCGGCAATCTCGCGTGCGGTCGGGCTCGGCGCGAATGTTATCGACACGGCCGCAAACTATCGCTTTCAAAGAAGCGAGCGTGCGATAGGCAAGGCGCTCGATCAGTTAACTGAAGCCAATGGGTTTTCGCGCGACGAAATAGTCATCTGCACGAAGGGAGGCTATCTGCCGTTTGACGGCGCGCCGCCGCGAAACATGCGCCGATACGTTGAAGAAACCTTCGTCAATCCGGGTATTGCTGGTTTCGAGGATATTGTCGGCGGCAGTCACTGCATGACGCCCTCGTATTTGCAGAATCAGTTGGAACAATCGCTCAGAAACATGAATCTCGACAGTGTCGACGTTTATTACATCCACAATCCTGAGTCGCAGCTTGGCTATGTTTCCGATGAAGAATTCTATTCTCGATTGAGTGCCGCCTTTGAATCGCTCGAGAAGCGGCGCGCCGAGGGTCAGTTAAAGTTTTATGGTGTGGCCACCTGGAATGGATTCCGTGTGCCGGCAGGATCGAGCGGTTATCATTCTCTGGATCGGATGGTTGGAATTGCGAGCAAGGTCGGCGGTGAGTCGCATGGCTTTCGCTTCATTCAAATGCCATTTAATCTGGCAATGCCGGAGGCCCTGACCTTAAGTAATCAGACGCTGGAGAGTCATCACGTTTCTACGCTCGAGGCGGCCGCAGGGCTCGGAGTAACCGTTATTTCCAGTGCTTCGATTTTTCAGGGTCGCGTAGCGCAGGGGTTGCCTGGAGATTTGCGAGAGACTTTGGGTTCACTACCCACCGACGCGCAAACGGCAATACAGTTTGTTCGCTCGGCGCCCGGTATAACTACTGCACTGGTTGGCATGAGCAGGCTTGAACACGTCGAGGACAACTTGCAACTGGTGTCCGTCGAACCTTTGCCGTTGGAACGGTTAATGGAGTTGTTTTCAGCAACTTGAATTAATATTCACAGATTGCAGATTAGGCAGAGACGTTAAGAAATTTAAACTGAGTGGAGCTCTCGACTCAAAGGATTAACTCCGCAGCGGTTTTGTAAACTGTGTAATAAGCGTAATCTGCGGATAAAGAGGATTGACGATGTCGCAAGAGCGATACGATTCATTCACTGAATTCTGGCCGTACTACCTGGCTGAGCACAGCAAGCCAGGCACGCGCCTGCTGCACCTCGTCGGTACGTCGATCGCGCTGGCTACGGTTGTTGTCTTTATCCTGATTGGCAAGTGGTGGCTCTTTCCTCTCGCCCTGATTCCCGGATACGGCGCCGCCTGGATCGGCCACTTCTTCATTGAGAAGAACAAGCCGGCAACATTTCAGTATCCGTTGTGGTCCTTTATGGGTGATTACAAAATGATCTGGATGATGTTGACTGGCGGGCTGGGTAGGAAGTGAAGAGTGACAGTTCAAAGGTGAAAAGTGAAGAGCTTCAAGTGATTGTCATTAACACCGAGGCTTTAGCGCATTGCCCCAGGGTGGGTGGAGAAAAACTGAAACCGTTTAAGCGGTTTCCTGTTCATATGGTCTTTGATACACCGGGCTAAAGCCGCGGTGTTAATGAAACAAAGCGAGAAGCACTACCGGAACCAAAACATGCGCGGAAACATTCCAATTCCTGAAATTCCTTTTGCGGAAGAATTATGGCTGATGGTCATGATTACCTCCGTGCGAGAGAAACGAACCGTCCAGGGTAGACGTTTCGCCGACGCCGTCGCTCGCAATGCCAGCGGCTCGCTGCCGCTGAAGATTTGGGGTGAGACACTCGAAGTTTGGAAAGAAATAAAGCCGGGACTTTGGGGTGTCACTGGCAAGCTCGAAAGTTTTCAGGATCGCCCGCAGTTTGTCGTTAGCGAATATCGACCCATCTCCATCGACTTGTATCGCGAACACCAGAGCGGCGACCCGGTGTTGCCGCGGGCCTTTACGATGGACATCGAAACGTTGACGCTCCCCGACTATCGCGAGCGCGTCGGACCGCAGCTGGATAAGTTGCTCAAGCTTGGCAACATGCGCCTCGAACAGCAGCAACGTTACCTGGAAGACATCGCCGTAGAAGAAGAGCGTTGCTATCAGCTTGGTTCGCTGAGCGCAACTTCGGGTCGCATAATTTCCATCGCCGTGCATGAAGGTCCGGTGGCAGGTTTGGATTTCGGCATTGAGCAGCGGCAGCGCGAAGTTGTGTTTGGCATTACTGAAGACGGTGAAGAGCAGAATGAGAAAAAGTTACTGCTGGCATTTTTGGAGTTTATGAAAGACTTCGACTGCGACACAGATGAAATCGTCGGCCACAATCTTCTCGGGTTTGACCTGCCGTTTATTTTCCAGCGTTGCCTGGTGAATGGTATCGCTGCCAGGCCGTTGGTTGACCTCGGCGAATACCGCGTCCGGGGAGTCTTCGACACGATGCATGCCTGGTGGCTGGGCGCGAAAAGATTTGTGAGCCTCGACGACATTGCCTGGGCGCTGGGTATTGAGTCGAGCAAGACAGCCACCGCAGAGGGAAGCAAAGTGTTCGAACTCTATCAAGCGGGGAAGTTGGCGGAGATTCGCGAATATAATCTGAACGACGTACGGGTGACGCGCAAAGTTTATGAGCGGATGGTTGAATGCTTTGGGCGCTAGCCTTCAACAAGAGAACTTTCCGCGACAGCGAGCGTATGGTTAGTAGTCCCTGACTTCGGAGATCTTGATGCACTGTCCCAGTTGCGGCGCCGAAACTACCCTTGAGCAAAGATTCTGTCGCGGCTGCGGCATGGATCTGGAGACCGTCAGTAAGCTCGTCGCTGCGCATTCCTCGCCGGAAAGCCTCAAGCTGGAAAAATCGCTCACCGAAAAAGCTAACCGGCAGCGGATGTATCAATCGTTCAAATGGGGCATGACCTGCTTTATCCTCGGCACAGCGGCGCTTGCGGCCACCAAAACGCTCGGATTTGATAAGACATTTAACCTCGGGCCCTTACTACTGGTGTTTGTCGGAATGGGCATAATGTTCTACGGCGGCGTTCTCTTGCCGATGCGCGAACGCGTTCCAGGTTCGAGAAAACTTCCCGGGCCTGGGTCTACCAGCGAACTTCCCGAAACGGAAACCACTAAAGAGTTACCTGCCGCACGCGTTCCGGTTCCTGTTGCCAGCGTTACCGAGCGAACCACCCAATTGATATCGAGTGGGAAAATCGGCACGCCGCGCGAATAACCAGGCGGGTCTCGGGCGTTGAGTCAAACAGTTCGCAGTTCAGCGTTTCAGGCTGCGGTTTTCGTTGGCAATCGAAAGCCCAATTCTTGAATTCTAACCGCGCTCTGCCCGTTGACGGGCCGCTGTTTCGCGTTTGCAACAGTATTTGTTAGACTCTGAAACAAGCGAATGGACACTCAAATTTTCTCAATAGTAATTTTCTTAATCGGCGCCACCATCGGCGTGGCTGTGGGCTGGTTTTTGCTCAAAAACAGGGCGAATTCAGCGAGTGCCGCTGATCTGGCAACCTTGAAAGAGCGCCTGGGTGGTAAGGACTCTGAGTTACAAAAACTCCAGCTGGCATTGAATAGCGAGGTAGCGGAGCATAAGCATTCGCGGCAAGAGAGCGTTCAGCTGAGGGCTGCACTCGAAGGTGAACGTCGCGCAGCCCAGGAAAGAAAAGATTCGTTCAAACAGGCTGCGGAAGAGTTATCGGAAAAGTTCAAAGCGCTCTCGCGCGACGCGCTCAAGGACAACAATCAGTCCTTTCTCGATTTGGCCCATTCCACTCTGCAGAAGTTTCAGGAGAGCGCGAAAGGCGATCTCGAACTCAAGCAGAAGGCGATCGATGAATTGGTCCGGCCGCTCCGGGAATCGCTCGAAAAAGTTGACGGCAAGATTGGCGAAATGGAAAAGGCGCGCGCCGGAGCTTATTCCGAGTTGCGCGAACAGGTGAAGAACCTTGCGACCTCACAAATGCAGTTGCAAACAGAAACTGGAAACCTCGTCAACGCTTTGCGCGCGCCTATCGTGCGAGGACGTTGGGGAGAAATTCAGCTTAAGCGGGTAGTCGAAATCGCTGGCATGGTTGAATACTGCGACTTCAACCAGCAAGACACGGCCGATACAGGCAAGCTGCGACCCGACATGACGATTCGTCTGCCCAATCAGCGAACTATCGTTGTAGATTCCAAAGCTCCGCTTCAGGCATATCTCGAAGCCCTCGAAGCGCGTGACGAAGGGACCCGGGTAGCGAAGCTGAAAGATCACGCGCGACAGATTAGGACCCACCTGATTAAGCTTGGTGCAAAGGGATATTGGGAACAGTTTGAGCAATCGCCAGAGTTTGTGTTTCTGTTCCTGCCGGGTGAGACGTTTTACAGCGCAGCATTGGAACAGGATCCGAGTCTGATCGAATTTGGTGTGGAGCAACGAGTGATTCTTGCCACGCCGACAACTTTGATTGCCCTGCTCAAGGCTGTTTCCTACGGTTGGAAGCAGGAGCAAATGGCCGCGAGCGCACAAGAGGTGAGCAAACTCGGTAAAGACCTGTACGATCGTCTTCGTGTCTTCACGAAACATTTTGAGTCTATCGGCGCGGGCCTTAAGCGTGCGCTTGATTCCTACAATGACGGAGTGGGCTCACTTGAGGTTCGTGTTCTCAGTACCGCGAGAAAGTTTAAGGATCTTGGCGCGACTAGGGGCGAAGAGCTTGAAGTTGTAGAACCAATCGACAAGTCGGTGCGCGCTTTGAGGTTCGACGAAGGCGGATTGTTCCCCGACTTGCTGGCAGAAGAAACTGAAGCCTTGGAGGATGATTCTCTGCCGCTGCTCAACGTGAAGAGTATGGCTGGTAGTGACTCTTAGTTTAGGGAAACGATTCGACGAGCCTTCGAAGAAGGCGGAAGAGAGTAGCCCCGGGCGTAAGCCCGGGGTCGCCCCCCATGAACGAGTCCCGAAGGGGCGACAGAAACTGCCGTCAAGATTGGGCCGAGATCCTGAACCATCTACCGCCCGCTGCGCGGGCTAAAAGATCTTTTCTAACCGTGTCCCCGGGCTTACGCCCGGGGCTATTTTCTTCCGCCCTCTTAGAGGGCTCGTTGAGTTGATTCACCTGCGAAACGTGTCTGGAGTTGAAGTGTCAAGAGAAATTTGGTTAGGTCCACTCCTCGGCGACAATCGTTCCCGACTAATCGAACGATGTGCTCAGCTTATCTCCGCAGGCAAGTCGGATAGTTTCCTCTACCTCGCCGCTTCCCATCCACTGCTGGAACTAGCTACTGCGCAAATTCTCGACGGCGTCAGGAATCCCGGACTTTGGGGTGAGCTGCCAGTTTATTTGTTCCGAGGTTTTGTCCGTCACCTGATCTCGACCGCCATCGATGAATCAACCGGCGGTCGTCTGCCGCCCCGGATCCCAATCGATCGCGAGGAGTTTCCGCTCAAGCGCAGTTTGATCTCGCAATTGCTACTGCGGTTGCGGAAGGAAGGAAAACTGCGAGCCATCGCGCCCCTGGCGAATCGCGAAGGGTGCATTAATACAATCGCCAATTTGGTTGGGGAGATCCAACGGGCGGGGAAAACACCGAGCGAGTTTGCAGAGATTGTCGCCGCTCGGGTGCAGGACGCGACCGGTGCGGGCAATGATATCAAACTAGAGCCTCCCACCAGCGCAGGCACGTCGAGCGGCGAACACCTCCATCCTCAGATTGATTTTGATCTCGACATCGCTCTGGTCTTCGCTGCTTACACGAGTCTCCTCGAACAACACAATCTTACCGAAGGCGATGCTGACGGGCTGCGCGTGCTCCAGATCCTGCGCGGAGGTCTGAATCAAAAAGAGCGTCTCCCGTGGATTGGCAACGTGCAGCTGCTCGTCCTCGATGGCTTTTTCGACTTCACACCCGTTCAGGGCGAAATGCTTAAACTGTTGATTCCGCAAATTCCGGAAGTGCTCGTCAACCTGAACAAGGACGAACGCAATCCCGAGATATTCACTCCATTCAATGAGACCATTAATCAGCTCTCCTCGATTGCTGACTTTGAAATCAAGCACAGTCAGGCAAGTTTGGCGACACAAGGCGCGCTGGCACCGCTCCGCGAAAAACTTTTTAACCCTACGCTCGCGGATCTGAAATTGTCGCACGATCCTGAAGAACTCGACGCGAAAAAGAAGCAATCTCAAATACGTTACTTTGATTGCACCGATCGCGAAACCGAGGTTCGAGCGATTGCGAAAGAGATCAAGCGTCTGGTGTTGCTTGAAGGCTACAAGCTTTCGGATATAGCGCTGGTGGTGCGCGAGCGGACGGCCTATGCAGAAACGATCACGCGCGTTATGCGTGAAGAGTCGTTGGCGTGCAACCTTGACCGCCGTCTGACGATCGCTGAAATTCCCGCCACGCGCGCCGCGCTCAAGTTGCTCTCCATCCTCGATGAGCTGGCTCGCGACGAAGCGAACGTTTTGAAAATGCCGCAGCTTGCCGATCAGATCAAGTCGGGTTATTTCCGGCTGCCACAGGAAGAGCTCGATGATCTGACCACAGAGTTTGAAGAAAAATTTTCCGATCTGCTTCGCGAGGGTGAAGGCGTAAACGCGGAAAGTGAAGAACGCCGCCGCCGCCGTTTCGGTATTGGCCGCTGGGATGCCGATACTCTTGAAAACGTCATCGCATATGTCGGCGCCGAGCTGCGGCTGACAGATTGGCTGGACCGCTGCCGGAAGTTGATTGACCAACTGCCGAGTGCCGAAGCAACCAAGGAACTATTGAATATCGACACTGCCGAACCGGCCGGCGACGATGAAGAAGCCCTGATGGAGGATGCTGAAACTGTTCAGGCGGAAGATAAACACGTCGAGAAGAAGCGCCGGCCGCAGCGCGACGTTCATCCGGCTGTGATTGCCTGGGCTACGCTCGTTGTGAAACGTTTCGCGGCGCACCTTCAGGGAGTTCCCCATGAAGGTCAACCGTTGGAGTTGCGGGCCGCCATCATGAAGGTGCTGGGACAGTTTGAGTTTAGCAAACAGATCAACGGGCCAGTTCGCCAAACGGAAGACGAAGAACTGCCGCGCGCCACACTGGATCTGCATGCGCTGGAAGGCTTGCGCCGCGCTTTCCTGACGGCAATCAAGAGCATTCAACTGACACAGTCTCGCTCGAGCGACGACGCCCCGCGCGCAACGCTATGCAGTGTCATCGAGGAAGTGCGGCGTTGCTTTAGTTCGCAAACGGTCACGCTGGGCAGTGCGGCGCGTGGCGGCTTGCGGGTTTTGGAAGCGACGGACGTGCGCGGACTACGATTTCGTGCGGTGTTTATTGCCGGTCTGGTTGAGGGTGGCTTTCCGCTGAGCGCTTCGCGCGATTGGATTTATCCACATGAAGAACGCGAACGTCTGAAGGATTACGGTCTGACCCTGGAAGACATCTCCCCCAACAGCTTGTTGAAGGAAGAGCACTATTTTTACCAAACCGCCTGTCGCGCGCTGGAGCGTTTGTACTTGACGCGTCCGCTCATGCTTGAAGGCGATACGGAAACAGTCGCGTCTTACTACATCGATGAACTTCGGCGGGCGATCGCACCGTTGACACTGGTCAAAGAAGAAGTGGTGCGTCCTGATTACGATGGTGTGCGTCTTCGCGAGGCGTCGTCTGCGAAAGAGGTGTCAGTTAGTCTGGTGCGACAGGAACAGCACCACCTCCATCGTTCAGAGCGCGAGGGCTTGCTTCCGCGGCCACAAATCAGCGCGTTGCTATCTTTGGCGCGCAACGACCGACTCTTGAGCGAGTCGGCCTTAACCCGCATCGACATCGAGCGCAAACGCTGTGGTGAAAGCTTTGGCCCTTACGATGGGCAGATTACCAACCCCGATCTGCTGTCGTTAATCAAAAAGAGATTTGGTCCGGAAGCCGTCCATAGCGCCAGTGCGCTGGGAACTTTTGGCCAATGCGCTTATCGCTTTTTTGCCCAACGAGTATTGAAGCTCGAACCGCGCGGCGAGGCTGCGCTGGATCTGCAGGCCCTGGACGCCGGCAAACTTCTGCATGACATTCTGCGGCGCTTCTTTGAAAAGTATCGAGGCCAACGCTTCGATCCGTTGAAGCGCGCCGAACTCAAAGATGAACTTTTGCTGATAGCGGATGAGGTATTCGATCTGCACCAACAAGTGGTGCCGCCGCTCAATAAACAGGTCTGGAAACTCGATCGCGAGATTCGCAAGATCATTCTCGAACAGGTGTTGCTTTATGAGTTGGAAATACAGGCGGACACTGCCGGCGCTCTGGTAACACCGGCGCGTTTTGAACTGGCGTTTGGAGGGATGAAGTCGGCAGCGCGAGATCCAGACTCGACTGACGAGCCATTGGAATTGGTACGTTCGACTTTGGTGGGCGACGAAATAATGAAGATTAGCGGACAGATTGACCGCGTGGACATCGCCCGCGATCAAACCCTGATTGCTTACGACTACAAGCTGTCCAAAGGCGCGCTAAAAAAAGATATTTACGAAGGTCGCACCCTGCAGATTCCGATCTACCTCGAAGCCCTGGAGCAAATCTTCTTTCCGGGACAAGCGATTGCCGGCGGCGGTTACTACACCTTGCGCGGAGGCTCAGAGCGTCGCAACACCGGCATGTATCGCCAGGAGTTTAACGATAAGTATCTCGGACTGGGCGCGAAGAACTCGATTTTCTCGGAAGCTGAATGGCAACAGTTTCGGGCTGAGGTAACCGCGAGGATTTGGGAATTCCTCGATCGCATGCGCACCGGAAAGTTTACGGTGGAACCATCGGAGGGCTATAAGACCTGCAAGTTTTGTGACTACGTCGCGGTGTGCCGGTATGAGAAGTATCGGATAGATCGAAAGAAGCGGAGCCGGGAACTATCTTGAACAAGAGACGCGAACTAAAACCCGAACAGGCAACCGCTGCCCATACGCTTGACCGGCATGTTTCGGTAACTGCCGGTCCGGGCTCGGGAAAAACGACCGTCCTCGTCGAACGCTATCTCCACATCCTCCGCGAAAACAAAAATCTCAATATCGATCAGATTGTTGCCATCACGTTTACCAATCGCGCTGCAAACGAGATGCGCGAGCGCCTGCGAAAAGATTTGGATCTGATCCTCGCTGACTGTGCCGGTGAGGAGCGTCAGCGTTGGATGCGCTACAAACGCACCCTCGACGGCGCAATCATCAGCACGATCCACGGGTTCTGCGGCATGTTGTTGCGCGAATTTCCGGTTGAAGCGCGAATTGATCCGCAGTTTCTACTGCTGGATGCACACGATGCAGCGATCTTGTTGGAAGCCGCGGTGGAAGAGACGCTGACGGAGTTTATTAGTTCCGGCCGTAAATCGATCTCTCAATTATCGCTCGGTTTCGGACGCAGCCGGCTGGCCGAAGCTTTGGTGCAGGTCTACTGGAACGTTCGCGGCCAGGGATTGAAGCTTGGAGATCTTAATCAACGCACCCTTGGCAGCCACGCGACGCCGGAAGCGTATCAGCGGGCGCTGGCTGATCTCGATAAGGTGATGAGCGAGTTTATTGGTTTTGGCCGCTTAACTCCTGCGGCTGAAGCCAAGCGGAATCATGCCAGATCGCAGTGGCCGGTGCTGAAAGAATTGCTCGCCGGCAATCCGCCGTTTATGGCTGACTACTGTAGCGCGATTGAAAACTTCCGCAGCGCAGCGCGTCCGAGCAAAAACTCCGCTCTCGGAAGTCTCATTGAAAAATTGGACAGCCAGCTTTGGGGCGAGAAAAAGGGCTTGCTCGGTCTGGTGCCGCAAATCTGTTTTGACTTGCAGGCGAAAGACTACGCACTCGAAGTTATTGAAGTGCTGAAGGAAGTCGAGCGGCGCTATCGAGAAAAGAAGCAAAGTTTATCCGCGCTGGACTTTGATGACCTGCAACTGCGCGCGCTCGAACTCCTCGATCAACCCGCTGTCTTAACACGAGCTACGGAACGTTATCGATTCTTTCTGGTTGACGAGTTTCAGGACACGAACAGTGTGCAGCGCGAGTTGATGCACAAGCTGACGCTTAGTTCGACGGCAGCGCGCGCTAATCTTTTCATTGTCGGCGATCGGAAGCAATCGATCTATGGATTTCGCGGCGCCGATGTGGACGTCTTTCAGCAAACCACTCAAGCACTCACTGCAGCCGGCGGACTTGAACAACCGCTGCATCTTAACTTTCGCAGCCAACCTCCCCTGATCAAGTTTTTCAACTTTCTCTTCGAGCGTTTGTTCCAGCGTGATGAAGCAGCGAAAGTGGCAGAGCTGCCCGAGCTGGGCTTTGTTGACTTTGAGCCCAGCAAAGAACAGCGCCTGCAGGAACACGCAGCCCCACTGGTTGAACTTCTGATCGATACGAAGTCTCCGGCCGATGAAGATCCGAAAGCACAGAAGACACAAGCCGAGCGTGACGCAAAACAAGTAGCGCAGCGAATTCTCGCGCTTATTGCCGGCGCCGGCAGTCCCGCTCCGGAATTTCGCCATATCGCCCTGCTGTTTCGCGCAATGACGGATGTGCCCGCCTATGAGGCTGTCTTTCGCAACGCAGGCATTCCCTTTCAGACAGTGCAGGGCAAGGGCTTTTACCAGCGCGAGGAGATTTCCGATCTCGTGCAACTGCTGCGCTTTTTGGACAACAAAACTGATGAACTGGCCCTCGCGGCGGTCCTGCGTTCGCCGTTAGGTGGCATTTCCGATAATGCGTTGCTCGCCCTGCGTTGCGCACCCTTGCTAAGTGAAGTTGGCGAGACGGAAAGCGAATTGCGTTACTTCAGCCAGCCGCGCAAGCTGCTCTCCGCGCTGCGCCGTCAGAACGAGATTGCTTACATTAGCGACGCGGAACGCACTCAACTCATGCACACCGGAGACCTGCTAAACAAGTTGATCGAACGACGCAACCACTACCCGATCGCCGATCTGCTGCGTTTCGCAGTTGAAGAATCAGAATACCTTACCGTGATCGCCGCAAACTTCGACGGCGCGCAGAGGCTCGCCAATGTAAGAAAGTTGTTCACACTGGCTGGACGCTTCGAACACGCCGGAGCCCATCTGGTACGCGACTTCGTGCGCTACGTCGAGGAGTTTGAGGCAATCGGCAGTCGCGAAGGAGAAGGACAAATTGACGATTCCGCGAATGCGGTGCGCTTGATGACGATCCATCAGGCCAAAGGCCTGGAGTTTCCGGTGGTAATCATTCCCAATCTTCATCACCGATCGATGAAGCCGCAGGAGCACTGGTACGCGCTCGATCGGCACCGCGGGTTGACGGTTAAGATTCCCGATGGGCGAGGCAAGCAGGTGGCCGGCTGCACGCTGGAGAGTTTTCGCGAACGGAACCGGCAGCGTGAATACTTTGAAAGCGTTCGCCTGCTTTACGTCGCTGCCACGCGCGCAAAAGATCGGCTGATCCTGGCCGGCGTTACGGACGCGCTCGCAAAACTCGACGGCTCGGCTGATAACTGGTTGAAGCTCATCTGGCAAAAGCTCGAGCTGGAAGTTTCCCGTGGCGGTATCGTCGATCTCAGCCCGGACACTCAGTTGGAAGTTATCTTGAATCTTGCCGATGAATCACTTCCGCAGCCCGTGCCCTTCGTTGCGGCTTCACCTCCAGGCGCAGTCGAAAGTGGCGCGGCAGACGTTGTTGAGGAAGCGGAGGAAAGCGTCTCGCTGAATCGGGCTTTTCCGCTGCTGCAATCTGTTATGCCGGAACCTGACGGCGATTCTGGAAGGATGCAGCAGTTTAGTGTCACGCAGTTGATCAACTACCAGCGTTGCCCGCGCCAATATTACTTCGATCGCGTGTTGCACACGCCAGCGCCTGACGCCCTGGCCGTATGGAACAACGCTGAAGCACCCGAGCCACCGGCGAATTTGACGGCGACTCTCAAGGGCGCGGTTATTCACCGGTTTTGCGAAACCTACTTGACTGTCGACGATCCCGAAGAGCGCCTGCGAAACAGCTTCACAGAGATTGTGCGAAGCCGGCAGGCGGAACTCGCAGATCGTTTGGTCGAGATTAATGTCGAAGAGGCGATCGCGGAACTGTTGCCGCTCGCGAAAAACTACTTGTCCAGCGGTGTCTTTGAGCGAATCGAACGAGCGCGCGCGGCCTTGTTAGAGTCGGGGTTGGTATGTGGACCTCGAGGGGAAGCAGGTCTTTGGAGTGAATTGAGTTTTCGCCTGCGCCGACCGCTGGGGATTCTCAGCGGCGCGATTGACAAGTTGATCGTCGCACCCGCGAACGGCGGAGCGGGTTTCATCGTCGAGATTATCGATTTCAAAACCAATCGACTGAGCCGCAGAGATTCAAGCTCTTCCCTGGGACCGCGGGCGCCCTCGCCCGCCTCAAGCAACCTGTTCGCTCAAGGTGGGATTGACTCTGGTCATGCTATGAAGAGTGTTGAAAAGCCGGGCGGGCGCCCGCGGTCCCGGTATGAAGTTGGCCAATTCGCTTTTGACTTTGATGCCTCGGCTGCAAAGCCGAGGGCCGCAGTTCAGGATTCATCCGTGGATGAGCGCGTGGCCATCGCTGCCAGGGACTATCAACTACAGATGCAGGCTTACACGCTGGCTGTACGTGAGCTCGTGCCTGCGCTGCAGGATTCTAAACTTGTTTCCACTTTGCATTTTCTTGAGCCAAACGTTGAGTTTCACCTGACTGCTGATTTGCTCTCTCCCGAAGCCTGCCGCGAAGCGATAGACGAAGCCATGATGAACATAGCTGCTTCGGGAGAGCCTGCTGAGTTTCCGGTGTACACTGCTACGCATTGCCGCATGTGCAACTTTCTTGGTATTTGCAATGCCGGGCGTTCATACGTTCGCTCGATGAGACAAACGAGCGCAGGCATGGTTAACTTAAAGGCGAACGCGGGACGATAGCAGCGTTACATAAATCGACAGGAAGACTATGAGCAAACAAGATGACCCAAAAGTCGGCGCACCGGCGCCTGACTTCACTCTCAAGGATGGCAACGGAGATGAGTGGCGCTTGTCAGCCAACCGCGGCAAGGTTGTCGTCTTGCTTTTCTACCCGGGCGACGAAACCCCGATCTGCACCCGGCAGATGTGCTCGGTCAGGGATCGTTGGGAAGACTATTCGTCAACCGGCGCTGAAGTGGTGGGAATCTCAACTGACTCAGTTGAATCACACCAGAAGTTTGCCGAACATCACAACCTCCCTTTGCGCTTGTTGTCTGACCCCTCGGCTGAGGTGGCCAACCTTTATGGCGCCCGTTCGCTGATTCCCGGAAAAGTGGCGCGGTCAGTTTTCGTGATCGACGCAAACGGCGTTATGCGCTACCGCGATGTGAGACCGCTGGGATTGTTTCGTCCGAAGGACGATGAAGTGATTAAGGCAATAGGCGACGCAAAAAAATAAGTTTCAAGTTCAAAGTTTGAAGTTTTGATTCGTAGTGGGTTGCGAATAACCGGCCTGTGGTTCCGAACTTGAAAATTGAAACCTGAAACTGAATCTTTGAAGGGCCCCAGAGATGAAAGGAATTTTGCTCAGGCCCGAAGGGGCCGTAAGTCAATAGCCATGCCCGTAAGGGCGTGGACCAGATGTTAGTCTCACTTTGTAGGCCCGAAGGGCCGGCAAAAAAAAGGAGACTCAACATGGCAGGAAAATACATAAGCTTGCTGGTCCATTTTACCTGGAGTACGGCGAGACGGGAGCCCTGGTTGGAAATGGAAATGCGCGATGATCTCTACTCTTACATCGGCGGCATAATGAAGAACAAGAAAGCAAAACTGATTGCCGCGGGTGGGGTGTGTGATCATGTCCATCTATATGCTTCAATGCCATCGACGATTAGCGTTGCAGATTTTGTGAACGTGGTGAAATCCAATTCCTCGCGATGGGTTCACGAGTCGTATTCACGACTCCGAAACTTCGCTTGGCAGGATGGCTATGGCGCCTTTAGCGTTAGCAAATCGGAACAAGAAAAAGTTGTGCGGTACATAAGAAATCAGGTAAATCATCATCGCAAGCGAACCTTCAAAGAGGAATTCGTCGGATTGCTCGAGAAGCATGGAATAGAATACGACAAGCGTTACGTTTGGGACTGAGCCTTTCGGCGGCCGGAAGTATCGCGCCTTCGGCGCTCGATTTTCTCTTCTGTCCTTCCACGCCCTTACGGGCGTGGCTATTAACTGTCGGCCCTTCGGGCCTTGGAGATCGATCATGCCTGAGAACATCAAATGCAAACACTGCGACCAGAGGCGACCTGCGATTGGTTTTGCGCCCTTTCCCAACGAACTGGGACAGCGAATCGCCAAAGAGATCTGCCAGCCGTGCTGGGCCGCCTGGCTGCAGAAGCAGACGCAAATAATCAATCATTACGGTCTGGACCTCACCAGTCCCGACGCCCAGAACTTTCTCTTCGATAACATCAAAGGGTTTTTGTTTGGCGAGTCTCTGCCAGTGACCGAACAAGCGGAGATTGACACGACGAAGGAAGGGACCGTGAAGTGGTAAGACTCCTTAGGAAGAGATAGGGGAATAGGGAAAGAGCATAAGGGGTAAATGGAAGCAAAGTGCTCCCCTGCGCTGCTAGACTCAATTCCATTTTTTCGTATTTCCTGCTTGTTCTCATTCGCTTTTCCGAATGCCTGAAACCCCGCGAAGTAATTCGCCGTAACACCTGCGGAAACCTGCACGCAAAAGTTTACTAGGCCGTCTCTATAAGCTAAGCTTTCGGCTTCCGTCAGCGCAAATAAGCGGCTGTTTCTATTATCCGGCAGCTTCTCAGGCGAACAATTCAAACTACAATCGGAGAATAGTTTTCATTCCGTAGGAGGAACCCAACCTTGCATAAACGCAGCAAACTCAATCGTATCCTCGGCCCAGTCGCCATCGTCGCGGTTCTCTTGGGCGCGTCAATCTGTGCTAACGCGCAAACCAAGCTGCTTCGTTTTCCCGACATCAGTGGCGACAGAGTTGTCTTCACATATGGCGGTGATCTATGGACTGCATCCGCGGCAGGTGGATCCGCGATCCGGTTAACTTCGCATCCGGGCATGGAGGTGTTTGGCAAGTTCTCGCCTGATGGGAAGTGGATCGCTTTCACCGGACAATATGACGGCGACGAGCAAGTGTATGTTGTTCCCTCAGGCGGCGGCGTGCCGCGTCAACTCACCTTCTATCCTGCGAAAGGACCATTCACGCCGCGTTGGGGTTGGGACAATCAAGTCTATGGCTGGACAGCAGACGGCAAGCGGATCATTTTCAAGTCGCAGCGCGACTCCTGGGCGCTGCCAATCGCGCGCCTGTATTCCGTTTCAGTTGACGGCGGAGTGGCGGTAGCGTTGCCGATGCCCGAGGCTGGTTCCGGAGACTTGTCGTCAGATTCGAGCAAGATTGTTTACTCGCCGCAGAATCGTGACTTTCGTCCGGAGAAGCGTTACGGCGGCGGTCAGGCCAACGCGCTTTACATCTTCGATCTCAAAAGTTACGACACTAAGCGGATAACCGAAGGCCCGCGAGCCACGCGCGATCCGATCTGGCTCGGTAACACGGTTTACTTCAATTCCGACCGCGACGGGCACTTCAATCTCTACTCCTACAACATTCCCAGCGCTAAGACGACGCAAATAACTAATAACAAAACCTGGGACGTGCGCTGGCCCAGCTCGGACGGTCAGGACCGAATTGTTTATGAACTCAATGGTGAGTTACAGGTTCTCGATACCAGAACCGAAAAAAGCAGTCCACTTTCCATCAACGTACCCAACGAAGGTTTAGCCAGTCGTCCCAGCCGCATCTCGGCTGCGAATAATATCGAATCGGTGAATCTGAGTCCGAAGGGCGAGCGAGCACTCTTTTCGGCGCGCGGCGACATATTCTCGGCGCCAATCGAAAAAGGGCCAACGCGTAACCTGACGCATTCTTCCGGCGCGCACGACAAGTGGCCGAGCTGGTCGCCTGATGGTACCACCGTCGCCTTTATATCTGACATGAGCGGCGAGGAAGAGCTTTACACGATTCAGCAGGATGGCCTGAAGCCTGCCGAGCAAATCACGCGCGGCGGCAGCGCGATGCGTTATCAACCGGAATGGTCGCCTGACGGGAAACGGATTGCGTTTTCAGACAAGGATGGGAAGCTCTACGTCGTCACGCTTGCCGATCGCAAGGTTGTTGAAATTGCGTCCGCTCCGCACGGTCAGATTCGTGATTACACCTGGGCACCGCGCGGAAATTATCTGGCTTTCAGTTATGACGACAATCCCAATCGTTTCTCGGCGGTTCGAATTTGGAACCTTGCGCGACGGCAAGGTGCGCAAGGTTACGGACGACATGTTCAATGCTTACAGTCCCACCTGGGATCCCCAGGGAAACTATCTCTACTTCCTGGCCGATCGCGAGTTTCAACCACAGATTTCGCAAATTGAATTTAACTATGCCACGAATCGTACGGCCTACATCTACGCGCTCGCATTACGCAAGGACGTCAAGCATCCGTTCCCTCCGGAGAGCGACGAAGTAACGATTACCAAGCCGGACGAATCTCCCAAGCCAAAAGGAACGCCGCCCGGTGAAGAGCCGAAGCCACCGGCGAAAGATATCAATAAAGAACTGAAAGAGCCGGGAAAGGAACCGGCAAAACAAGCGTCGCCGGAAGCATCTCCGACTCCGGCTGCACCAGGTGAGTCGAAGCCAGACGCGAAGCCGCCTGCCACCATGACGATCGACTTTGACGGCATCCTGGCCCGTGTCGCTCGAGTTCCGGTGGCCGCGGACAACTATGGCGGCTTGTCAGCGAAAACGGGCCATTTGATTTATGCAACCGGCTCAGCTTTCTTCTACGGTCGTGCCGGCGATCGCCCCACCGTGCTCAAGATCTTTGCCTTTAAGGATCGCAAAGAGACGACTATCGCCGAAGACATTCGCGGCTACGTGCTGTCCGATGATGGCTCGAAGCTGCTGGTGGCTCAGGGACCCGGATACAACATCTACGACGCCACACCGCAGGGCGATAAAACGAAGAAGCCTGTTTCCACCGGAGGGTTATTTGTTGATCGGATTCCAGCGGAGGAGTGGAACCAAATCTTCAATGAGGTCTGGCGTCGTTATCGCGATTGGTTTTATGTGCCGAACATGCACGGCTATGACTGGGTCGCCCTGCGCGAACAGTACAAACCGCTGTTGCAATACGTGCAGCATCGTTCGGACCTGAACTATGTCATCAGCGAGATGGTTTCAGAGTTGACTATTCAGCATGCTTACATCGAAGGCGGCGATTTTACGATTCCGCCGCGACCACGTGGAGGGTTGCCAGGCGCCCGTTTTGAAGTCGACAGCTCAGGTCGTTATCGGGTGGCGAAGATTTTCCAGGGAGAAAATGAAGAAGACCTCTATCGCTCGCCGCTCACCGAGATTGGAGTCAACATTAATGTCGGGGACTACGTGTTGGCAGTTGATGGCGAGGAGTTGAAAGGCACAGACGATATCTATCGCCTGCTCAGGAACAAAGCGGACAACCCGGTAAGTCTTACGGTCAACAAGACGCCCTCGCTGGCAGGCGCTCGTATTGTCTCCTATAGGCCCATCACTGATGAATCAAACTTGATTTATCTGGATTGGATCGATCGGAACCGGCGCAAAGTGGATCAGGCGACCGGCGGGCGCGTCGGCTATATACACATTCCTGACATGGGAGCCGCCGGCATTCGCGAGTTTATCAAGTGGTACTACCCGCAGATGCGCAAGGAAGGTTTGGTGGTAGATGTGCGCGCAAACGGCGGCGGCAATGTTTCGCGCATGCTGATCGAAAGGCTGCGACGAAAACTGTTGGGCCTGAACTACGCGCGCACAGATGACGAAGCTAATACCTATCCTGACTCAGTGTTCGTGGGTCCGATGGTGGCCCTGCTCGATCAAAACTCGGCCTCTGACGGCGATATCTTTCCCTACATGTTTCGCAAGGCCGGACTGGGACCATTGATCGGCAAACGATCGTGGGGCGGCGTTGTAGGCATACAGGGCCGCGGCGCATTAATCGACGGCGGCCAGGTCTTCGTACCCGGGTCAGGCCTGACCGACGAAAACGGCAACTGGGTGATTGAAGGCTACGGTGTGGACCCGGATATCGAGGTCGACAACGATCCGAAGTCGGAAATTGAAGGCCGCGACCCGCAACTCGAGCGCGGGATTGCGGAAGTGATGGCGCGACTCAAAACGCCGGTGAAGCTGCCGGCGAAACCCGCGGGGCCGGTGAAGACGATTAAGTAGACCTAATACTACGGTCTCTGATATCGGATAGTTAGTGGTTCTCGACGCGTAGCGTCGGCATGACTTTAGCCCGGCCTCCTAAGGCCGGAATCGAGGAAGTGTTTTTGGATTTGCGTCGCGTCAGCGACGATTGAACATTCAACCGTCGCTGACGCGACGAAGAGTATTTGGGGGGCCTGTGATCCCAGCCTTGAGAGGCTGGGCTAAATTCAACCGTCGCTCTGCGACGAAAAGCAATCCGTCGTGTAATCGGCTGCATCATCCCCACAAATACCGCTCGTTATAATCAACCCCGTTTTCTTTCAAGAACTCCAGATATTCCTCCTGGAATGTTTTCTTGCGATGATGCTCCCGCTGATTCTGGATGTATCTAATTACCTTTGGAATACTTGACTTGCTCACTGTAAAAGCTCCATATCCATCTTGCCAGCAGAAATTCCTAAGGGTTTGAAATTCTTGGTGAATCCATTTGGAAGAGTCGGCTTTGAGATATTGCGCAATCTGTGAGGGTGCGATGATTGGAGGGGCAGTCACCAAGGCATGGATATGATCTTCGACACCTCCGACTTGCAAAGCGGTCATCCTGTGAGCGCGAGCAATGCCACCAATGAACTCCCATATCCTTTGCTCAATGTCCGGCGCCAGCCACGGCTCCCGATTCTTCGTTGAAAAGATAACGTGGTAGTGCAGGGACGTGTAAGTGTTTGCCATCCTAGTCTCCTCACCCTAAAACATGAAAGTACGACAGCCTCGACATTCCAACGCACCTGGCCAATGTCTTCAAGCGTCACGAACAAACTTAAGATTTGAGTTCCAAGCAAGAATCCTTGTGTCGTCGGCACGCAGGCAGTCCTCGACGCGTAGCGTCGGCATGACTTTAGCCCGGCCTCCTAAGGCCGGAATCGAGGAAGTGTTTTTGGATTTGTGTCGCGTCAGCGACGATTGAACATTCAACCGTCGCTGACGCGACGAAGAGTATTTGGGGGGCCTGTGATCCCAGCCTTGAGAGGCTGGGCTAAATTCAACCGTCGCTCTGCGACGAAAACATCACGACTACTGTACAAACGTCAACTTACCAATGCTGCCGCGGGCACCGGCAGCGTAGGCGATTGCGCGGCCGCGTGTGAAGCTCAACGTGTCGAACCCCAAACCTTCGAGCGCTTTCCAGGTGCGGCCGTCGTCGGTTGAGTAGTCCGCGCCGGAAGGGCCAACCGCCACCAACGTTCCAAGCGTCGATCGAGTCTGGCGTCCACCCTGCCCATTTGGCACATACGCAACCACGGATCGAAAGCCCGAAATACCTTTCACCAGCGTCCATGTAACGCCCCCGTCGCTGGTTACCGCAAGATTGTCGAGAGCCTCGTTCTCCTTCCGGTAATCACCACCCACGATGACACCGTGCATGGCATCGCGAAAAGCTACGGAAAAGATTCCGGCCGATGGGCCCGCGATGAGCGGCGTCTCGGCAATCTTCCAGCTGCGACCGCGATCCGCGCTGCGCAGCACACGCGCCCTGGCACCGGCGCCGGTACCGATCCACGCGTAGAATTTTCCAAACAACGCGATGTTAGTGCCGCTCGCAGCAAACGCACCCTCATTCTCAAGCGCAGGCGGTAACGCACTCGGGGGCACGCGCAGCCAGGTTCTGCCACCATTCTCTGTTGTCATGATGCAGAACTTACCATCAATCGAGTCGCCGATAACGATACCGTGGTTCGGGTCCCAAAAAGACATTGCGTCGTAGAAAGCTTTGGGATCATCATTCTTGAATTGCAGCTTCCAGGTCGCGCCGGCATCCGTCGTCTTGTAGATGCGAGAGGCCGGACCGTTGCCAATGCTCAGCACGTAGGCGGTCTGTTCGTCAACAGCGTCGATGTCTCGAAAATCCAGTGCGTCCGGGGTTACCGTGAGCTTCTCCCAGGTTGTACCACCGTCGGTGGTGCGCAGCACAGTGCTGTCTGCGCCGCTTGCCCAGGCCACGCGGTCACTCACCGCGCTGACTCCGCGCAGACGCGACTGAACACCGCTGGTTTGCAACGTCCATTGAGGAGAAGCGAAGAAAATGGTGGCGAAAAGAAGTAGAAGATTCATAGGCAGTCAGAATTCTCTGAGATGTTTTTCGTCGCAGAGCGACGGTTGAGTTTAGCCCAGCCTCTTAAGACTGGGATCACGCACCATCAACGAATATCTGGAGGCGCCACCTTTCCCCGGCCTTAAGAGCCGGGCTAAAGTCATACCGACGCTACGCGTCGAAATAGTTCTCACCTATACAATGCCAGCGGTAATCAATCGGCCCAGGTCTTTTGCCGCGATTACACCACCCGGTCGCTGACCATTAGTGCCACGGTAAATGCAAAATCCTTCCGACGCATGCTGACCGGTAGACTTTTTGCTCACCGGCTCAGCCCACACTTTACTGTCTTTAATTATCAGAGGCGATGCGAAGGCTGCGTCTTCCCAATGCACAACCAAATCGGGAAGTGGATTGCCGATCGCGTCTGCGCTTGCCGCTGTACGAACAATGTCACGCACGAGCGCCGCCCCGCCTTCTGTGGTTAGCGCGCGTAGCATCGTCTCGAGTTGTGCGCACGTCTCCTCATACTGATCGGAACAAACAATTCCCTGCGCTTCGCGTCCGGCGAGGTTTACGCGAATCCAGCCATACTGATCAGTCGGCAGAGAAAACGCACGGGTAGTCTTCCAGTCGTACACGGGCAGCATTGTTGGCCGAGCGAGCTTGTGAGTCGTCGTGCTTGGCGTGAGTTTGTAATAAAGCCTCTTCAGGCCGTCCGGCGTATTGCGCTTCGTTGCTGCCAAAAGCGAGAGTGCGCGCCGGTTCCATGTTTGTGAAGTCCAACTTTCGAGGCGCGAAAAGCCACGTTCGCACAGGAGTGGTCCGAGGAACGCCGGAAATCCAACCGCGGGGCGCATGCCATGTAGCGCAAAAACCATGATCGTCGCGTCGCTGCCCGCGAGTTTGACGAGGCCGGCGATTTGTTCATCGACAGCCCGATAGACTTCCCTGAGCAAGGGTTTCAGTGTCCTCTCGTCACCCGGTTTACGGCCGCCATAAAACTCGTGGTCTGGCTCAACCGTGTGCCACATCTGATGGCTGGCATGATGAATCTCAGGGAAGACCATTACAGTCAGCTGTGGTTTAGTTTCACAAATAAGTCGTTGGGCCAGCTGGCCTCTCAATCTCACACCTTCCACGCAAGCTGCCGTTAACTCCTTGAGGTTACTTAAGTGGCCAGGCGTAGTATCGGCGAACCGATTCGCGGAGAGCGGATGCTGAGGTGCTTGCCTGACCAGCGAAAGGATCCCGTTTGGACCAGCCTTGAGCCCGGCGCCGGTCGCGTCGTGTGCCCACCACTCGCAGACTTCAAAGCCTCGCGAGACTTCGACCGGCAGAGCGAAAGGAACGTCGAAAATGCCCAGCGAAATATTCTGTTGTACGAGCGACTTCCAAAAAGGTGTGAGGTTGCGGCCATGATAACGAGTCAAGCCCATCTTTTCCGGCATCCAACTCCATTCGCTGTACATTCCATGGGTTGCCGGTTCTACGCCCGTCATGAAGGTTGGCCATACTGCACCGCTGCCGATGTGGGCCGGCGAGTCTACCCGCAACCATTGACCCTCTTTCAGCAGTCCGCCGAGAGCCGGCATCCCGCCCTGCTCGATGAGTTGTCTGACTAAGGTGCCTTCAGCAGCATCGATGCCGATGGCCAGCACGTTTGATCGGTTGGCACTACTCATCAAGTAGCTCCTGCGTGTTAATCCAGGTTCGTTCAGCCGCAGAGCGCTGACAGGCCTCAACGATCGCCATCGTTTGCAGATTATCTCGTCCGCTCGAATCCGGCTCTTCACCTTGAAGCACAGCGCGCTCGAGTTGATCGAGTAGAACTCGTTCCTCTGAGACCTTTCTTGGCCCGCGCCTTACCAGCCGCGGCAGCTTACCGCTTTCGCAGAGTATCAGCCAACGCTGAAACACGTGAAGAGTCGCCTCTTCGCCGACAAAGCGGAGATAAAATTCCTGGCCACCTTCGAAGAATTCGTGCCCGGTAGATTCGTAGGTGGCTGAGTAAAGCGCCTGGGTTTCGTCCGCGAAAGAAAGCATTGAGTGAATGGAAGCACCGCGTGGCAACGTTCCCCAGGGCAACTTAAAACTTTCTGTCAGCACGCGCCGTACCGGCTGGTTGAGCACATACCTGAGCGCATCCAGATGGTGGATGCCAACTTCCCAAAGCACGCTGTTGTCCAGACGAGAGAGCGCGCCGGGTATAGCGTGAGGGACTCGGTAGTACTGACAGACGACCATTCCGACTCGTCCCAGTGCGCCCTCCCCGATCAGGCGCCGAGCAGTGCGAAAGGAACGCATGTAACGATAGTTTTGCGCGACGATCAATGGCGCATTCTTTTGTTCCGCGAGAGTCACCAACTGCTTCGCCTCGTGCAGGTTTAGCGTGAAAGGCTTTTCCACCATTACTGCCAATCCGCGCGCGAGAGCCAACTCGCAGGGTTCGACGTGACTGTTGACCGATGTGGCGACAATCACTGCGTCACATCTGTTTTGATCGAGGGCAGCGTTTAAGTCGGCGAAGTATTTTGAGGGTAAGGCAGCTTTGCCTGAAGCCTGCTGGAGTACTAACGGGTCTACATCTACGGCGGCGGCGAGTTCAAATCCGGGAGCGTTTTCAATTTCGCGCAACCAATCCTGGCCGCGCGGGCCAAGCCCTACGACCACTACTCTGAGCGCCATTCGTAGGGTCTCCCGTCTTTCACACGAACGCCTGCAAGCAGGTCGCGTGCATGGATCGACAGCCGCAGAAAGGCTCTCAGGGTAGGCGGGTTCAGGTGACCCCAAAGTGCTGACGCCAGAACCAGAAGTGTCCTGTGGTTCCACTGCAAAGATTTTTTCTCGAGCATCGCCTCGAGCAACATTGGCGGATTGCCAGCCCACAGTCGCATGGCACCCAGCATATAGAAGGCAGCCAGGGCGTGACCGTTTTGCGAATGGTTCTCGCCGACCGCGAGTTGGCCGTTTAAGAGCGTTGCATTGTTCGAATGATAACGATAGCTATAAAGAATGTCCGGCAACGTAACCACGCGACCTTGTGCCGCCATTCTCGAGAAGAGGTCTTGATCTTCTGCTCTAACAGCTTTTTCGTCGTAACCTCCGACCGCATCAAAAGCCTCGCGTCGAAACATCGCTGAGCCATGAGGAAAAGGGATGTAGTTGGAGCGACGCACTAATCGCCAGCGATCACGGGGACGCACCACTCGGCCGCTCGCGTCGATTCCGTTGCAGAGACTTCCAATAAGGGCAATATCAGGTTGACTCTCTATGACCTTGAATTGCCGCCTCAAGCGATCGGGATGGCAGACGTCGTCAGCATCCATGCGCGCCACGATCCGAGCCTGTGCTTTCCACACAACGGCATTCGCGCTGCCAGACAGGCCAAGCCGCTCGCTGCTCTCGTGGAGTTTTATACGCGCATCTCGCCGCGACCATTCACGTAACACCTGAGTCGAACCATCACTCGAGGCATCGTCCAGAATCACAAACTCAAAATCTTCCAGCGTTTGTCCGAGAATGCTCCTGATGCTCTCATCGAGAAAAGGAAGCGCGTTGTGTACGGGCATAACAACGCTAACTTTCGGATTTGACTTCGTGTTCATATAGGGATCTATAGCCGGTTGACTACTGGATTGAGTTTAGCCGTTAGCAGACCCGCTTGGCTAATTCGGGCGAAGGGACAGACAGGATCGTTCCTCGACTAACTAAAGGCTATCGAACAGGAAGTTCCGAATCCTGCAACCAACAGTTTTTTAATTTTATTGCGGTGACTACAAGGCGGCGAGATAGCGCAGGGCAGTCATGCTTGGCAAAAAGAAGTATGCGCCGCCTTTGACCGTCACAAAACGTTCCAGGTTGTGGACTCGAGTGCGTAGTGGATCGGCTGGCACTGTAAATATTTCATCGCCCCTGGTTAGATTGCCAACGAGCGGATCGACTTCGCCGTTAAGTCCACCAAAGACGGGATTGTTACACCACGTCTGCTGAACGAATTCGAACTGTCTCTCTATATCGCTGTTCAGACACAGGAAGTGTAGTCCGCGCTCGACGCCATCATCAACGCGCCGGTCCTTCGGGCGGTCTCCGTAGGAGCGGCCTCGCCGTAATATTCGGTGACGATTCGCCGTCACCCTCGCCTGGGCAGCAGTGGGACCGAGCGAGTCGCGCGGATTTGAACGCCGGATGTGCGAACCGATGGGGCATTTGAAGCCGCGCTCGTCAGTGTCGCGGTAGGCGAAGTCGTCCGCTTTAGCGAGATCCGGATTGTCCGCGTCGGGCGACATTACCAGGGGAGCCCCACTCTGCCAGCGTCCAACAAACTTGGCCGCCAACTTCGTACTCGCCGCAGGATCCAACTGACCGTCGGGTTGAAGCGTTGCTTCGTCAATGAACTGGCAGAACTTGGCGACGTGTTGTGCCAACTGACGGAAAACCACATAGCTGCCATTGCGCCCCAGATCACGAGTTGCTGGTTGCGCGCTGTTGCTTACTGTTGGTGGCGGCGGTTCCGGAAGCAGGCCATTTCGATCGCTCGCCAGACTCACCATAGGACTATCTGCCGGCTTGCCATAATCGTTGATGTAGCTGAGCAGGACCTCGCCTGCCCTGATCACATTTCCGGCCGGGGCGTCTTTCGTCTGGAAAGTGCCTTCAATCGCTGGTTGTCCCAGGCCATCGGCAAATCCGAAGTGTTCATGGATGTCGGGTTGTCGTCCGGCTCCCAGCGCTATCACTTTGGCTACACCGCCGTTTTGGTATTTAGCTTCGTGGTTCTTGATCACCGAATCGAGCGTGGGTTCGTCTTGGGCAAAGAGCAGGAGCAGAATGTCGATAGGTTCTGAATTGTTACCACCCCAGTCCCACTTGTCGGGAGTGTTGTCATCATTATTATCCCCGAGAATCCGCGAACGGTGAGGTGTCGCCATACCTTCGATAAATGGTCGGGAGAAACTTTCAAGCGCTGACTTTTCGAGGCCGAGTGCCGATAGGCCGCGGTAGGTAAGGGCGACGTTCAGAGACGATATATCCTGTTTGCCTTCGCTGGTCGTGACCTCGGAGACGAGGTTCGAAAGCCAGCCGCGAGCTGCCGGGGCATCCACCACGCGCAGCATGACATAACTCACACAAGGCAGATGAGCATAGCCGCTCACGACGAGGCCCTGGATGTCTTTCATGTCTTCTGGTTTCAATTCGACCATTGCTTCCTCCGTCTCACTTCCTCGTCAGAAACGCCACAGCCATTCTCGCGTCGCGGATTCATCGGCCGGCGTGAACAACTGTTCGCGAATGGCGCTATTGTTGTCGATCGTCTCGACCGTTAGCGATGGGTACGCGCTATACCAGACGTTTGTGTAGACTTGCTTGTCGCGTGCCCAGGCCTTGAAGCGGTTCCCATCATCAGCGCCCTCTCCAAACAACAAAAAAGTCCTGGGGAAGTGCTGGGTATTACTCCAGATGCCGGTTAATCCATAACTCGCTTTGTCAATGAAGTCGTCGAGATAGTTTTCCCAGCTCCCGTCAAAATTGCTGACAAAAAGAAGTCGTCTCCCATTGTCGATCATTGACCAATGCGCATAGTGGATACTGGGAATGCCGGTGAGCTTGCCCTTATCAGAAATGCGGGCGACGAAGTTGACGAGCCAGAGCACGAGCCACAGCGTCCACCGGCGGAACAAGCCAGGCTTTAACACGGTCATGTGCGCCAGGTGGTTTTGAACAACGTGTGTTCGGTCTTCACGCTCTACTAGTCCGGCGACCCGCCTCGCAATGTCGTCGAATCTATCAGGCACAGGGTCCCGCTTCTCCTTAAATCGGAGTACCACGGTCCAAATGATCCCGGGGGCGATTAATATTGGCAGCAGCAGCAATGCCGCCACTACGAGAAGGGCGAGCTTTAGCCGCGGCTTGAACCACTCCATGCGAGTTTGTCGCGGCTCAGCTTGCGCTACCCACGCAAACGCCGCCTCTTCGCGGATGAAGTCCTGAACCTTTTGCCGAACTAATCCTGGTTGTTTCCCCCTGGGTTCTGTGCGCACGTAGTTATCGAGAAAACTCTCAATTTTGTCGCGGAGGCTATCTTCCCTAAGGGTGCGTTCGACACTGCGTCCAGGGTTGCCGATATGGTAAGCGTTCGGGCGGACAATGTGTTTCCGTAGGTAAGCAAGTATGACTTCACGATCAGCCGCGCTGGCCGCGGAATAATCGAGACAACAGCCATAAATACGATGTAGTCCTGACGCGGCCTGAGCATAGAGTTCGGCGAGATAATCCTCGAGCGGGCCGTCGAAATTATTTTCAAATACCAGGTACGAACCGTATGTCGCGCCTTCGTCGAGAAACAAGCTAGCAAAATGGAGTCGCGTCAACGACTTGAACGGCAGATGAGGGTTATCGAGCAGGTTGCCGGCGATATCGTCATTAAGAAAACCGCGGAGCTCGTCGAGCTTGTCCGGCTTTACTCTGGTTAGGAAGGTGAGAAGCATCTGGGCCATTTCGGTTTTACTCCTGGGCCACGCCGGGCTTGTGTTCGAATTAAGAATCAATCATGCGAGCGAGAGCGCCGGCCACTTGTCTTCGAACACGCTGGATTTTGATGAGGACGCCCGCACTTCGGCGATAGACTACGCCGCTCTGGAGGAGGCCGTCAATCAGCCGCTTGACTAACTCTCAGGCAGCATCCTGATGCTTTGGCTTTACGCCGCGGAGCAGCCATCTCAAGGAGCTAAGTCTGTAACCATCAGCTTCTCCTGCGGCAACATCGCCGGCATTCCTTTGTGTTGCCAACAACGAACCGGTCCATGCACACGCCGCGAGCACGGTGTGCCTTTTTTCGTGCGAGCGCCACAGAGATAAACAACTTCTACGACGGAAGCCGGTGAATTGGTCGGGTTATTCGAATTTGTTTTGCTTTCGGATGATGCGTGAAGCAGTGAGTTTGCAGCTGCTGTGTCGGTGAGTGGCGAATCAGATTTTCTTTCAATGATCAGTGGCGGCGGGTCCGGACGCCGCACTAGTCCGGCAAGGAAGCCCGCGCCTAACAACCCGATCATAGCGAACAGGGGCGGGGCAAAACGCACTTTGCGAAAGCGACGAGCGCATTTGCTGCAAAATCTTCGGCTCGTCCAGAAATGCCAGCGCAGGCGAAGCACCTTTGAGCCGCATTCCGCACAAAAATTTGGCTTGTACACGCGAGGCTCCGGCTCTTTTGAGGGACACCAGCCTGATTGCCGCTCAAAACGGGTCGGCGTTGACTCGCTCAACAGGTGTGATGGTGCGCTTCCGTTCTTCCTGTTCGCGCTCAAATTTGCGCGTGAACTCCTCCCACTCCCTTTGCTCCGCTTCCCATTGAGCAAGCGTACGAAAATGCGAGAAGACAAATCCTTCATCCATACCTGAACCATCGAGATGCCAGAATCCCGGCCCTAACCCCATTTCCAGACCCTGGGCTGACATGCGACACCACTCGCAGTTCTCATCGATGATCATTTCCTTTGCGCTCATTGTTTGCGGCAGCCGCTTTCGCTCATTCTCGACAATGATTGCGGGAACTCGTCCGTCGTAATCATCGCAATGGCTCTCGAGCCAACTCGTCTTCATCTTTTCCAACTCAGAGATTGCGGCCTCTCGGTTGCGACGATCGATACCGGCAGCGCTCCACAATAAGTGGCGAATGAGATCGTAATACACCACCCATTCGTGTGTGCCAAAGCCTCCAAAGCGAAACGCAAAAGAATCGCGCGACAAGCAGGGCGGTCCCTCGGCCTGAAAAGTCCATTGCAACGCTCGAGTGTGCAAGTCAAAATCGATTAACTCCGTTCTTTCGAGTATGACGTCACGCGGGCATTGTCCACGCAAATCGGCACGGGGTGTCGTTAACCAGCGCGCGTGTATTGCACCGATTTGGTTGGCGAGCAACTCGCTTGCTCCATTGCAGTTTTCATCCGCCTCGCTTAGATCGACATTCGAAGCAACTATAAAGTTCAACAAGGGGTGACCGTAGAGCACAGCGCGCGAGTCCAATGGCAATGTTGCCTTGCGAGCCTCGCAACGTCGATCGCGTGACCACCGATATGCTTCGATCGAGTTTACAAACAACCAATCGTCGGGCAAGCGATATAGGATTGGGCACTCAGTCGCCTTGGTGCCATCATGATAATCAACTTCACCTTCTGGCCCGGGCGCGGAGTAAGTTGAGTCGCTCAATACGATTCGCGCTGCCAGATCGATAACTACCAACCCGGCATCCCATGGGTTTGTATCCACTTCCGACGATGACTGAAAGGCGACGAAGGGACCGAGTTCATCCTGTGGTCTCTGGTATCGCGCGAGTGCTGAAGCAAGTTCACCGAGGGTTTCAGGTTCGGCCGACAATGCGGCGACGCACCGGTCAGCAAACGATCCGTGAACCTCACCAACTAAGGTGTTACCGCCATCGACCAGATTTAACTTCACTTCACTCATTACGGCTCTCCTTCTTCAATGCAATTTTCTACGGCTGAAAAACCTCAGTTACCCAGTCTTTCCGACCGTTTCCGGCGTGCCAGTTACTTTTATAAGCAACTCAAGCCGGAGTTGGGGCGTCCGAAGGTGGCGCAGTCGCAGGCTGATTGTAAGAAGAGGGACGACCTTGTCTGAAGCTGTTGCCGCAAGAGTCTGAAATCGCTCGATTGCAAAAAGCCTTGCTTGACGGGATACTCGGTTGTTCCGGAAGCAGCCGCGGGCAACGAAATGCCCGACCAGTGTTGACTGTTCAGGTTTAGTTAAAGGAATAGAAAATCTTTTATCGATGAAGCTTTCACATTTTCGCCAAACAGTCCTGGCCCGCTATCTTTTCGTCAGTCTAATTTTTCCGCTCTTGTTGCTATGCGGCCTTCCGCAAACCCGCGCGCAGGAGCAGGACGATGTGATACGCACCGAGACCAACCTGGTGCAGTTGAACGTTGGGGTCGTCGATCCTCAGGGACGGGCAATCACGTCGCTTTCGCAGGGCGACTTCACAGTTTACGAAGACGGCGTTAAGCAGCGCATCCTTCATTTTGATCCAGCCAACGCCCCTTTTAGCCTGGTGCTTTTGTTGGACGTCTCCGGATCTACCTTGAGTTTTCGCCCGCAGTTTAAGCAAGCGGCGCTGCGATTTCTCGACGCCCTGGCGCCTGACGATCGAGTGTCAGTGATTCAGTTCAACGAGAAGGTGAAACTGCTGACCGGTTTTACCACTGATCGAGAGAAGACGGCTTACGCTATCGATAAGCGAGCCGACGGCGCCGGTGAGACGCATCTTTATGATGCGTTGAAATATGCCCTGACCGAGTTGGACAAAGAAGGTAAGCAGCGGCGGAAGGCGATGGTTGTTTTGACTGACGGTCTGGACACGCAACTCCGCAATTTGGATCGCCCCTTGTTGGCAAAGGCGCAAAGCGATCAGGATGCGATCGCCGCAATTGATCCCAAAACCAGCAATGCTCTGAACTCCGTGCTTGCCGCAGCCGACCGGCAAGGTGTTTCAATCTTTCCGCTGGCGTTGCCGTCAGGCGATCCCAAGCGTCTACCTCTACCCGATCCGGTGATTAATGGAATCTACTACGCGGCTCGTGCGCGTTTGCAGATTCTTGCTGATCGTACCGGTGGCCGGCTAAACGACATCCAGCGACTTGATCAGATGGCGCGTCTATATGCGGAGGTGGCGGCAGAACTGCGGACGCTTTACACGGTTGCTTATCAGCCGGCTGGCGAGCGAGCGCGCAACGGCAAGTGGCATGAAATAAAGATCGAAGTTGGTCACCCGGAGTTGATCGTTCGCACGCGTCCGGGTTATTTCGCGCGCTAAGGAACTGGTTTCGAGTTTGGAGTTTCTAGTTTCGAGTGCCTGGTTCCTCGTTCCGGGTTTGAAGTTCAGATTAGTGCCGAGCCAGGGGAAGCTCAAAGTGAGTTACTCGAAACCAGGAACTCGAAACTCGAAACTTTTTCTCGTCGCTTCACTATTCACGATTTACCATTTACTATTTACCAAAAAGGGCACCCGTAGCTCAGCTGGATAGAGTACCTGACTACGAATCAGGGGGTCGCATGTTCGAATCATGCCGGGTGCACCATTAGCTTTCAATAAGTTAGGGCGTCGCTATTGGACGCCCTTTCTTAATTTGTGTGCCTATGCTGCCAACCTTTGAAAAAAGCTCTCAGCCGTAGAGCATTCTCTCGATGCAGGCGGTTGCTTAGTAACAACCCTGACCAACCGAATTGGCTTTTCACGTTTATACAAGCCTTTTTGTTATCTTCCCCCTTTCGATTACTCATGATTCATGCGTGCCGCCGGAGTGTGAATTTGGGAGGGAAATTCGATTCGACGCGCGCATCTGATGGCGTAATCTTGAAGCGGCGTGCGAGGTCTTCAAAGCGTGGGTCGTCGTGCAAAGAATCGAATCGCGGGTCAACTTTGAGCAGGCCAAGAATGCCTTCGCGGTTTTGATAAGCCCTGTTCAGCTCGACAAAGGCCTTGTCACTCTCGCCGAGCGCCGCGTGAAAAGTTGCTACATTGTACGACGTTAAATTAGCCGGTCGGCGTTCGTCGGTCATCGCCCGCAAGAATCCCTGCCATCCGCCTTCGGCGAAACTCGCACGCATCAACGCCGCAGTTTCTGCTCCGCCGATTAGTTCTTGAAATCTGGCAAGTTCTTCGACGCTCTCTGCATAGTCGCCCTTCATCCGGTAAGCCACACTAAGCGTGCTATGCCCCACTGCAAAATTGGCGTCGAGCTCGACCGTCTTTTTCATTTGCTCGATGGCCGCGTCGTATTGCCGGGCGAACAGCAGACTTGCGCCGTATTGACGGTTCAGGATGAGCGAGAGCGGGTCAATCTCAAGTGCCCATTGGATTTCGGCCAACGCTTCGTCATGTCTGCCGAGGCCCATGAGCAGTTCGCTGTACCAGTGATGCGCCGTCGCGTAGTTCGGGTTCAATTCGATGGCACGCTTCTCTTCGCGTTCCGCTCCGACAAAATCATATTGGTAGTAGATGATAACGTTGCCGAGCGCGGCATGTGCCTCGGCCAGATTGTCATCGAGCGACACGGCCGTCCGGGCCACCGCAAGCGCTTTCGGCATTATTTCATGCGCCGGGCTTCCGGCATTCGCCAGCAGCGTGTAGGCATCGGCCAGCCCGGCATAGGCGAGCGCGTAAGAAGGATCGAGCGCGATGGCTTGCTTGAAATGTTCGATTGCGTTCCGCAAATCCTGCGGCCCGCGCTTGTTCCAGTGGAAACGCCCTTTGAGGTAAGACTGATAGGCTGCGACGTTTTCCGTATGGCGTCGGGTCAGATGCATTTGTCCCTCGCCCAACCGCAACTCCAACGCCGCCGCCACTTTGTTTGCAATCGCGTCCTCGACAGCAAAAATGTCGGTGAACTTTTCGTCAAAAATTCCTGTCCAGAGTGAAGTGCCGTCCGCCGTGTTGACCAGTCGCACCGTGACTCTGATCGAGTCCTCTCTCCTTTGGATACTACCCCCTAAGACCAGCTCGACGCCCAGTTCGCGCCCGGCGGTCAAAGGATCCTGATCCGATTCCACGTACTTCCGGACTGAGGTCACGGGGCGCACGATAATTTCCCTGCCGCCGAGTCTGGCGATCAGACTGTCCGCCATGCCCAACTCCAACGCAGGGTCTCGGTATTCCGCGGCTAAAGGCTGAAACGGCAGGACCGCCATGGTTCTCAACGTCGCCGCGGTTGGGATCTCCGAATGAGGCTGGCGAGTTCTCACGTCGGCGACAAAACAATAGCCGCGACCCGGCACCGTCATAATGTAGCGGTGCTCCGCGCGGCTTTCGCCGAGGGCGCGCCTGAGCGAGGAGATGGCCTGAGTGAGATTATTCTCCTCGACTATTGCGTCCGGCCAGATCGCCCCGAGCAGCTCATCCTTTTCGAGCACCGTCCCGCTGCGACCCACCAGATAAAGCAGCGCTTCGAACGCCTTGGTGGTCAACGGCACCGTCACCCCGAAGCGCCCGCGCAGTTGCCGCTTGGCCGCATCGACGCTGAAGTCGCCGAATTCATAAATGAGAGCGGGCTGATGGGTCATGTGGCTTTCAGAACGTTTCAGAAACTTTCAGAACATTCTAATTACTTTACGGGCGGGTTGGTAGAGTATCGCTGCCCAGGAGATGAAGGCAACGAGAGTTGCCGCGACGAAGGTGGTGAAGCAGTTGCTACCCAACTCCATCCGTAATGAAACCTTGAGGCCGGTCTGCTTCGACCGTAACCTCACCTCACCAGACCAGAAGGAGGTCGTATGAGAAAGCAAACTTTGAGAGCCGTGACGGGTATTCACCCAATTTTCCGCCAAATGAAAAGGGTGACATTTACCTCAATCACGTTCGCGATCATGGCGATCGTTATCGCCCTACTAATGGCGGTCGGCGGGTCGCAAATTTCGGTTTCGGGCCAAAGTGACGAAGGCCATGAACCAAGTCTTGTCGGTGTGTGGGTCACGCAAGTCACTCGCAGAAACTGTGACACCGGCGAGCCGATAGCTGCCCCAGGCAATAGTCAGAACACATTCGCAAAGGGCGGAACGCTGTTAGAAACTATCGGCCCCAGCATAATTCGAAGTCCCGGTAACGGAATTTGGAAACGCGAGTCCGGTTTGAACGAGTATTCCTTCGTCCTACGTTTCATGCGATACGATGCGGCCGGCTCGTTTGTCGGAAGCGGGGTTGTCAGGGCGGCCATCACACTCGACGAGACGGGTGATCATTCCACGTCAACGGCAACAAATGACGTCCTTGACGTCAACGGAAATGTCATTGGAAGCGGGTGTGCCACGAGTGTCTCGACCCGCGCTTTTCAATAGAATAAAAGCGCTGGCGGGACCGGTTTGAGGATGAGGGATGAATGGTCAGGAAGTAGGCAGTGGCAGTAGAGGCAATCGGAGACCTGATTGCCTTCTGCTCCAGCTTTCTTACTTGAGCGGGACGGTCGAGCCGACGCGCGTCGCGCCGAAGGCGGCCCCGAAAGTCTTGTAGACGAGGAAGCCCGTTTGCTGAAACTCGATGGAGAGGAAGAAGGCGGCGGAGATGTGCTGGCGCTTGACAGCAACGCACTGCGCGTGTGCGCCGCAGGAGGTGATTTCGTTGGTCCAGAAGGCGAGGCCGGCGGGGTCGGGCTCGCGGTTGAGGAAGTCGAGGTAGTGCTGGCGAACGAAGAACTGAGGGTCGTCAATGGGATTAACCACTCGCGGAGTTCCTCCCCGACGTGGAGCGCGTCAGTCAGGGCGTCGTGGTCGGGACAGCGGACTGGGAGGCGCAGCTTGAGGCCAACCAGACGGCCTACTTTAACGAGTTCGTCTCACGCCCGGCCTTCGTCTCGACGTACCCGACGACGCTGACCAGCGCCCAGTTTGTTGACGCGCTCAACCAGAACGCGGGCGGCGCGCTCTCTGCGGCAGAGCGCGATCAGTTGGCGGCTGACCTGATGGCTGGAGCGAAGAAGCGGGCCGAAGTTTTGCGCGCGGTGGCCGAGGACGTGGATTTCATCAGCGCGCAGTTCAACCGGGCGTTCGTGTTGATGCAGTATTTCGGCTACTTGAGGAGGAATCCAAACGACCCGCCAAACAAAAACTTCGATGGCTACAATTTCTGGCTCGTTAAGCTAGACCAGTTCAACGGCAACTATGATCAGGCTGAAATGGTCAAGGCCTTCATTACTTCGAGTGAGTATCGCCAGCGCTTTGGCCCATGATTGATATTCAAACATCTTTCTGCTTTTTGAGGCGAGGAATCAAGTTATGGCAGTGCCGAGGCCAAGATGACTACAACCCTAATCCAAGCGTATGGAATCCTTAAAACCCGACGCATTGTCGACCTTCCCCTCTCTTAGTACATGGAATGATGCGGCCGGCTACTGGACCAGAGCTTACGGTCTCTCTTCGCCAACTTCGCTCGCCCAGACAATCTCCGACCTTGCCGGCCGCAAGTAATTTCTTTGCTTCACTTGTTCGCTGCCTTCGACTTTTCATTCGCGGAGTCGCGATCGATCAGTTTGGAAAAGCGACTTTCAGAACCATCCTTGGTTTCTTCCTGATAAAGGAATGCAAGCTTGTTTTCTTCAAACGCTTCAAAGAACGCCTGCCAGGAGATTGGCTCCAAGGTGTCCTCTCCGGAAAATCCGGGGTAGTCAATCCGTAAGATTCCCGGACCCTCTTTGGTTTGCGTGCCTTTCACGCGCGCCGGATGTCCGCCACGTTCATCCACCCACTTTTGAATCTGCGCATGATCGGTGGTTACTTTTGTTCCTGCTGATTCTGTCGGCATAACTTTCCTCCTTTGATAACCAATGCTGTAGCCTTCCGGTACAGGCGTACGCCTGAGCACCGTTCACTTTCAGACCTGGTCGCGGTTTTCTTGCCGTCAATAATTGTTCTAGCTCGTTCGCTTCGCTATCAGTGCAAAGTCAATGCCGTGGGCGAAACGATGGGCTCTGCTGTCTTCTAAAATTCGTTTCTGAAACGCGAAATGTTCCAGCTCACAACGCAATGCTGCCACCAACTTATTGACAGCGGCTTCGCCTTGCACTGCCAAACGCAGGTACTGCTCGCTGGAACCAATCTTGTTGCTACACTCACGCACCATTAGTCCGTGGTTTGCGAGCAGGCGATCGCGCAGTTGTCGACCTGATACAACATCCGGTAATTCTACGAAAAGGAAGTTTGCTTTGGACGGATAGATATTTACACCCGGAAGCAGGGCGAGTTGTTCCGTCATGTAAATTCGATCCGCCGCAACCTGAGCAAAACTTGCAAAGTACTCTGGTTTGAAGGCCGTCATATTTTTCAACACAAAGCCGGCCAGGCCGTTGATGTTCCAGAATGGCAAACGGGCACGCATCGCCTGGGCCCGGCGCGGTTCCGTCGCAGCATAGCCGAGACGCACACCGTGCCAGCCAATCGATTTACCCATACTCTTAACCACAATGAGGTTCGACATTTGAGCGGCCAATGTCGCCGCCGTTTCCAGATCGGAAAAGTCTATGAACGACTCGTCAACTATGAATGCGTCGAGATCTTCCAACGCGCCGGCAAGCGTTTTGATTTCGTCGAGAGTGAGCCAGGCGCCGGTGGGATTATTTGGATTTGAGATGACGAGCGTGCGCGCACGCACTTCCCGCACCCTACTTACAATCTCACTAACCTCCAGCCTGAACTTCTTTTCAGGCCGGCGGGCGATCGTATACAGCGGGACGTGCAACTCTTCGGGCAAATCGGTCCAGCGGCTGAAGGTTGGCACGGAGGTGAGAATTGGACCTTGTGCCTCGCGACAGAGCATCGTAATGATCTCCGTCGAGCCATTGCAGGGAACGATCGATTCCGGCGCGAGTCCGGTCATCTCGGCGAGGTGTTGCTGATGTGCCTCTGCGTAATCGGGATAGTATCTAAGAATTTCCCCGAGGTGTTTGTGAATCATTTCAATTAGTGCCGGCGGGGGAAAGTGGAGATTCACGGGAATGCAAAAGTCTAGCAGCTCGCCCTTGTAAGCAACGCTGTTTTTGACGGCAAAGAATGACGGATTGTGCGAGTGAACGTTGAAAAGACTCCGGATCGTTTCGTTACTCATATTCTCTCCGTAGATCTCGTCCCCGAACCATTGATCGGCTCGAGCGTTTGAAACTGTTTATTGGATTAGGTCTTCGTCCCTTGCACGTACTGGGAGAGAGCGCACTACTGCACGAAACCAGGAAAGCCGGGAGAGAAAAACCTCGGGGAGGTGATCAGGAGAGTCTATTGGTTGTTTAAGGGAACGAGCTTTAAGCTGAAACTTGCGCCGCGCAGGCAGGAAAAATTAAGCCCCCGAAGCTGAAGGGGAGATAATGATGCAGTGGAGGCAAGCAGTTAAGAGTTCAGCCTTTAGGCTGCCCGTTTGTTTGACAATCGAAGATACAAACTGAAGTTTGAACTCTGAACTGCCTGTGCTTACGAAACAGTGCATTGACAGGTTTAGTTGGATTTAGCTATTTTTCTGTTTGCGAGCAGCGACCAGATAAGTTGAGTCTGCGCTTCTTGCCCGCCCGTTTTAACTCACTGTAAAAATTGTAATCTTTGTCTTTGCGGGAGTGTGTAACGATGAGGAAATATCTTTTGTTTATCTCAGTTTTCGTCCTGTCCGCGGTCGTCAACCTAGCGAGCGGAACGAATCAATTCTTCAAAGCCACCGACGCTCTTGCGGCCGGATCGGAAGATCATGGAGGCGAGATTGTTTCAAAGTATGACGGCTTCAACCATGAAACAGTGGTGACGCTAAAGAAAATGAAAGTTACCTGTGCAAAGCACGAGATTCTCAAGGAAACATGCGTGAGCATAATGGCGACTCTGCATTGTCCAGGTGTTCAGCTTGACTACGTTCGCCAGGTAACATTGCAAGTTGTTTTTGAAACCAAGGATTGGGATCAGCGCCATCCGCTCGACCAACGCGAATTATCGATGGTGGCTGACGGTGAGACGTTTCGTCTGGGACGAATGCAGCTAGCCGCTCTGCAAACTCGCGTACTGATGACCGAGACTCTGGAAAGGGAGATACCCTACGCTACCTTCAAGAAGATGGCCCTCGCGGAATTCGTCGAAATCCAGGTTGGCAAGTCTAAATTTGAGTTGCGCAACAAGAACCTGGCCGCCCTGCGCGATCTGAACAACCGGATAAAGTTTTCGCGTCGCAGCTAGAAGTGGTAAGGAAACCGCTAACGCAAAACGGGGATTCAAAGCCCTGCCTTGCGCATATCCTCTCACTGAGCCGGTGGCTCGGGCAGCTTGCCTGGATTCAGGAATTGCAAGCCACTATCGCGCAATTGTTTGTTTAGATTCGCGACGTCTTCGGCGATGAACTTATTCAACTCTGCCAGCAAGTCTCGCAATTGTTTCGACAGATCTTCGATTCGCGTCAACTCATCCGACGTAGGCGCCGCCGTATAGCTGTCGAGCGCAAAAGCCACGCCATTGATTTGATTCAATAGCGGACGCGGCTCGTCCGGAAGTGGTGGTCCCGCTCCCCCGGAGCTGTCAGGCGCGTTCACCAGTTTCTTCTGAATAGCGGCGAGACCGTCTGAGACCTTCTGCACCGAATCGTTCACTGGTTTTGAAACTTCCGGATTGTCTTTCAACGATGCTTGCAGCGAGGTGATCTGCGACTTCAGACCAGTCATCGTCTTACGCGCCCCCTCGGCAGACTTTTGCAACGCATAAGCTTTCGCTATCGCTTCCTTCAACTTGCCACGATCTGCCTCCACGATCTGTATGCGTGGATCTTCCTGAACGGTCACGTTGCCACTGGTTGTCTTATCACCCGCGCTAACTTTTACGACATACACACCCGGTTGAACTCGCGGTCCTCTTGGAGCGCCAAAGAAACCACCGCCGCCCCCTTGCCCTTCCGGTGGCACAGCGGGTGGGTTTAGTCTCAGATCCCAAACGACGCGACTCAGGCCCGCTTCCTTCGGTCCTTTCAAATCGCGCACCACGGCGCCCGCCTGGTCTGTAATGGTCAGCTTCACCTCGTCCTTGGGTTTGTCTTTTACGTAGTAGTTGATAACCGCACCATACGGCGGATTTGGCGCAGCGAACCACTTATGTCCAGTGTTACCTTTGCGTCCGTAAAGCCGAAAATGCGTTGCCGGCGCAACATCGAAGAGATGGATGTCGGAAGTAAGGATATTTTCTGAAGCCCGCTCGAGCGGACTAAGATCATCTAGCACCCAAATGGATCTTCCATGCGTGGCCAGCACGAGCGCATTGTCACGCGCATGGATTTGAATATCGTCGATGCGAACCAAAGGCAAGTTTCCTTTCAAACGAGTCCATCTGCCGCCGCGATCAAAGGAAACGTAAGCCCCAAACTCAGTTCCCAAAAACAGCAAATTCTGATTGCGCGGATGCTCGCGAATAACGCGCGCGGTAACACCCGCCGGTATGTTCGACTTAATGGCCTTCCACGATTCGCCAAAATCCGTTGTCATGAAAATGTAGGTGTTGTAGTCGTCAGAGCGATGACCATCAAGCGTGAGATACGCTGTGCCTTCAGCGTATCGCGAAGGAACAACCCGACTGACGTAGGTATTTTTGGGAACTCCAGGCACCTTTTCAGTAATGTTTTTCCAGGTCTTGCCGCTGTCACGCGAGATTTGCAGATTTCCATCATCTGTTCCCGCATAAAGCAAACCTTCCTTGATTGGCGACTCAGCGAGCGTCACTATCTGACCAAAAGTTTCGACGCCATCGTGACGCGAAAGCGTCTCCTTGCCGGGCAATGCGCCCATAATTGTCAACTTCTCGCGATCCTGGTCCTTCGTTAGATCTTCACTCCAGGTCCAGGTATTACCGCGGTCAGGCGATCTGAAGACACGATTACCGCCGAAGTAGATCGTGTGGTTGTTGTGCAGCGAGATCACGATTGGAGAATTCCAGTCGAAGCGATAACGCTTCTCTCCTGGTCGCGCTTCCGGCCTGATGGATTTACGTTCGCCGGTTTTCAACTCCAGACGGGAAACAGTGCCGTTTTGGGATTCGACGTAGATGATGTTTGGATCAGTAGGGTCGACAACCGAATAAAAACCGTCACCACCTCCAGTGCGAAACCAATCGTCGTTGGTGATGCCTTCCTGGTTGAGGGTACCGCTTGGTCCTGACCAGCTGCCGTTATCCTGCAAACCGCCGTAAACCCAAAACGGTTTCTGGTTATCCAGTGAAACTTCGTAAAACTGTCCGAGCGGAATGGTATTGATAAAATCCCAAGTGCGACCGCGATCGTAGGAAGCGTGCAGGCCACCGTCAGAACCAGCCAGCACATGATTTGAATCCGCCGGATCGATCCAGAGCGCATGGAAGTCCCCATGAATACGCTGCACCAGATTCTGGATCCAGGTCTTACCGCCATCCTCGGAGTTGAACATGTTCGCCGCCAGTTGCCATACGCGCTGGTCGTTGTTTGGATCAATGCGGATCTGGCTGTAGTACATCGGGCGCGAATTTACGTCGCTTAGCTTGCGCCAGGTCTCGCCGCGATCATCCGAGCGAAAAGCGCCGCCTTTGGCATTTTCAACCAATGCATAGACGATGTTTGGATCCCGACGATAAATATCCAGGCCGATGCGACCGGTTATGCCTTCGGGCAATCCTTTAGTTAACTTGTTCCAGGTGGCGCCGCCGTCCACAGTCTTATAAATAGCGCTGCCCGTCCCGCCACCATTGAATCCCCAGGGTGTGCGTCGCCTTTGGTAAGCTGGCGGCGTAGAGCGTCATTGGACTTGCCGGATCCATTGCCAGATCAATGACGCCGGTGTCTTCGTTGATGAACAGCACATTGTTCCAGGTTTTGCCGCCGTCAGTTGTCTTGAATACACCGCGTTCCTTGTTTGGTCCCCACAGGTGGCCCAACACAGCTGCGTAGACAATATTCGGATTGCTCGAATCGATAACTACGCGGCCAATATGTTTGGAGTCGCGCAATCCCATGTTTTGCCAGGTCTTGCCTGCGTCCAACGATCGATAAATCCCGTCGCCCCAGGATGAGCTTTGCCGATTATTTGGCTCGCCGGTTCCCACCCAAATGATGCTCGGGTCGGAAGGAGCAATAGCAATGTCTCCAATCGAGGTTGATCCCTGTTCGTCAAAAATTGGATCGAAGGTCGTGCCGTTGTTGACGGTTTTCCAAACGCCTCCGGTTGCCGTACCGACGTAGTAAGTGCTGGGATTGCTTTCGACGACCGCGATATCGTCGATGCGCCCGCCCATTATTGCCGGGCCGATGGCGCGAAACTGAAGATTCTTCAGAAAGGTGTCGTCCAGTTTGTCTACACTCTGGTTTTGCGCAATGCCGAGACCGGGACTGCAAACAACGAGAAGCAAACTTAGAACAAGTATGAGAAGTGATGACGCGCCTGGGCGTCGGGCTGTGTTGTTCAGATTAATCATCTCATGGAGTCCTCTGGAGATTCTCGGCCTAAGAATAAGAACTTGCTGCCCTCATGAACACATTGCTACAAACGGAGATATCTGTACGACTGGGCTGGGAGCGGACAAAATATCACAAGCGGGCGTATCGGCACACCCGTTTCTCGATAAGTAACCACATCGGCATGGCGCAGCAAGGCCGCAGCAATAATGTTCCGGTTCCAGAGGAGCCAGATGTTTATGGATTCGCGGCCACCAACTATTTGGCGCTCCAGCGAAGCGCAATTTACTGGAGATGAATACGTCGAACTTTACACTTCGCTCCGTTGGAGCGAAGAGCCTCATAGACGGAGGGAGGCTATAAACATTCCTCGAGTCTGCTCGGAGGAATGTTTAGTCTTAGGGAAGGCGTGATTCGGACTAAGGTAGTTTTTGCGGTTGGCAGAGGAAGTGCGCTAGCAACAAATAACGTGTATGAGCTGGATCAATCCGACCAGTCCGGGTGAGAGCGTGAAAGACCATTCCACGAGCGGGCTGCGCCGTTTGAAGACGCGACGGAAAATCACCATGCCGCTCTTCCATCCGTCTTGTTGGTACAGTGGAGCCAGACTCCCCAGCGCCAGCACCAGATTAAGATCACCAAAGAAGGTGCCCCAGGTTACGGCGGCCAGAAAAATGTTCATTGCGATGCCAGCGAGCAGCACGAACAACTGTTGGAACAGCGGCCGCTTTTGCAACGTGGACATGTCCATGCGGATGTAGGCGCCGAGCGGTAACAGACGGAACTGATAATCAACGCCATTGAATCGGAAACCAAAAATCTTCGGTCCCCAACCGAGTCCCGCCTCGCTAACTGGCACTTTGCAGGCGCGAGCCGCAAAAAAATGTCCCATCTCGTGGAGCACGAGCGCAGCAGAAAAGCTCAAAAGGGCATTGATCGCAATGTACATTTAATTGGTTACCAGCCGGTGGAATTGAGCAGCGTGAGTTGGAAGAGGGCAAAGAGACGATCGAGAGAGGTGGGCTGGTGTCCGTTACATGTGGGGGGCAGCAGGATTTCTCTCCACCAACGCGACGGCTGAATCCTGCTGGCCCTGCCATGACATCGCTGATGGTTTCTGCTTTGTTGCCTTACCGAGTTCAGCCACGCAATCAGGATGAAGGTTTAGGGTTCCTGCCAGTACCTTGACTGCTCCTGATATTTGACGCTCGCAGTGGTCACAAATGATTCGCATGTTGTTTTCTCCTTCACTTTAAACGCGTACGCGAAGTTAACCGCGCGCATGTTACTTATCATTCCGCATGCCACCCGCTGCCGGCAACAAGAAATCCAATTTCTTTGAACGATCTGAAGGACAGGAAGCACTGGAACATCGTGGGTGGGAACGCGTGAGGTAAAGTTAGTTCAAGGTGAAGGGTCAATCTGAAGGCTCCGTTCAGAGTGATGTCGTGAGCCGACAAGTACTGGCTGAAATTCCCGAAAGATGTTGCAGCCGTTTGAACCGTGGGGCTCAGACGCTTTTCACTCTCTTATCCAGCAAAGGCGCTACTGCCACACGTTTGCGTCCTTCATTCTTCGCGACATAGAGAGCCTGATCACATGCGGTATATAGCGTTCGCTCAGAATCTGCGTGGTCGGGGCAGGAAGCCACGCCAATACTCACGCTAATGCTTCCCACCCCCTCAACTTCTTGTGCGGCCAGAGTGTCGAGTAAACGCTTCGCGGCAAACTCCGCTTTGGTGCCCTCGATTCCGGCAAGCAACAGCGCAAACTCTTCGCCGCCTAGACGAGCCGCGGTGTCATTATCACGAGAGACCCTTGTCAGTGTGCTTGCAATTTCTCGGATGACGATGTCGCCAACCGGGTGCCCAAAGTTGTCGTTAATTGCTTTCATGTGATCGATATCCAACAGGAGTAATGCGCACGGCACACCATAGCGACGCCATCGTTCAACTTCGCCCGTAAGCGCGACACGGAAGCGCCGACGATTTGCGAGTCCTGTCAAGTGGTCAAGATCTGCTTCACCACGCAGCCTCTCTATTGTCTGTCGGATTTTGATCAACTGACTGGCACGCAGAGCAAGCAGTTCGAACTCAGCTGGAATCTGGAAGTAATCGAATGCGCCGGCCGCCATCGCGGTTTGCTTCAGTCCCAGGGTGGCGGTTTCCGTTCCCACCAGGATCAGTGGAGTGCCATCCTGACTGTCGTTCAGCATCCGTGCGAGTTCCCGGGTGGTGATTCCCTTTGTGGCAGTGCTGGCAATAACAAGTTGGGGGCGAGAGCGTTGGAGTGATACAAGGGCGGCGGCTCCGGCACACACGCCCACGATTTCCAAACCGGTTGATTCAAGCGAAGCCCGAAGTGGATCGTCAGGATCGTTTGTAATCAGCAGCACGCGTCGTGATTGACGCGCCGGTTTTTCGGCTGATTTTTCCCTCTGGGCTTTTGCGTTCACTGAAATGGTTATTGAATGAGGACGCTACAGCTAAAAATGCCGGGAGACGATTTTTGCTCCTTAACACCAATGCATCGGGGCAGAAGCATAACCCGCTATCGATATCACCTCAATGTTTAACCCTTGCGAGACGTTACACGCGCAAAATAAGTTTCGCGATGGAAAAGTAGATGACTAGTCCCGTGGCATCCACCAGCGTGGTAATCAGAGGCGCAGAAAGCACGGCGGGATCAACCCCAAAGCGATCTGCCAGGATTGGGATTAAAGAGCCAACGGTAGTGGACCAAACGCAAATCGCGAACATCGTTACCGAAACCGTTAAGGCAAGGGCCATGGGAGCCTGCCACAAGAGCGCTTGTCCGAAAGCCACTGTGCCAACCAGCAGCCCCACTACCATTCCGGTGGTCGCTTCACGCAAGACGACGCGCCAGGCCTGACGCACTCCGACTTCGCCGAGGGCCAGGCTGCGAATGACAGTCATTACAGTCTGCGCTCCGGCATTTCCGCCCGTGCCAATCAGCAAAGGAATAAAAAAGGCCAGCGCGACGACTGCCGCCAGTTCATCTTCAAAACGATGCAGCACCGCGCTGGTTAAGGTGCCGGCGACAAACAGCAATAACAACCAGCCGATACGTTTGCGGACAACGCGCAGGATTGGATTATCAAAGTAAGGTTTCTCAAGTGCATCGGAACCTACCGCAGCCATGCGCATGATATCTTCCGTTTGCTCTTCAATCAGCACGTCAATGACATCGTCTACCGTCACAAAACCAACTACGTTTCCATCCTTCTCCAGCACCGGCACGGCAAGCAGGTTGTACTTACCAATCTTCTGGGCCACCGCCTCCTGATCGTCCTCAGCCTCAACCGTTACAGGCTTGCGCCGCATCACCTGAGTGACCGGAGCGTCAAGCTCAGCCATCACCAGGTCGCGCAGTGAGACCGATCCCAGCAACTGGCCCGTGCCAGGCTCAAGCACATAACAGGCGTATATTGATTCCTTCTCACGGGCGACGGCGCGAATGTGTTTGAGCGCTTCACCAACTTTCAAACCAGGATCGAGTTGGACGAATTCCGTTGTCATGATTCCGCCTGCCGTGTGCGGGGGATACTTCAGCAGAGACTCCAACTCTTTTCGCAACTCCGGGCTAAGTTTAGCGACAGTTCGATGCCGCTCGTGCAGGCCCATTTTCTGGACGATGTCGGTGCGCTCGTCTGCGGAGAGGCCCGCGAGTATTTCGGCCACTCGCGTCGGATCAAGGTGTTCCAAAATCGCCGCACGTCGCCGCATCGTCGGTTGGTCGCAAACTTCGATGGCCCGGGCTACCGGCAGCATCGAGATTACCGTTGCCGCTTCAACCAGGGTCAATTCGTTAAGCAACTCTGCGAGGTCCGCCGCAGCCAGGTCCGCAACCTGCGCTCCGATACCAACAAGGCTTTCGTCAAGCCGCAGATGGATTCTCTCCAGGAGTTTTTTCAGATCCTGTACTGGCATGTTCACCTCCGCCGAACAACGAAGATCGCGACGATGTTCGCCACTGCTGATGAGAGCGTTGTCAAGAACGAAGGTATTGTACGGCCTCTTACATTGAGGCCGAGAATACTTTGAAAAACTGGAATGGGAAGCCTGGCTCGCGTCGAGTGATTTGCTGGAACCACGGCTCCTCGCCCGCAAATGAGGGCGAGGCGCGAAAATCTATTAGGCGCTATTTGTGAATGGCGGCACGGCTCCGGCGCGTTTACGGGCGGGACGCCCGCGGTCCCAACAAATCACTTGAAGATCCTGATGAAACTTCTGGCGGGGGAACAATTGCTGTAACCAATCACGCCGGGCCTGGTGTGTTGTTGGCCCGGCGTGAGATGGCGAATGTAAGAGAACTCAATTGTCGACGTGATCAGTTATGCTTTTGCAATTCGGCCAGCGCCGCTAACACTTCTTCACTGTGGACCGCCGGATTCACTTTTAAAAACACCTTGGTGATCTTTCCTTTTGGGTCGATTATGAAAGTGTTGCGCGCTGAATAGGTCTTGCCGTTGTAATCCATTACCGAGCCATACGCCCCGGAAACCTTCGCATCGACGTCGGCCAGGAGTTTGAAATTCAAGCCTTCCTTGGCGCAGAAATCTTTGTGCGACTCGGCAGTGTCAACGCTCACGCCCAGGATCACTGCATGGGCAGCTTCATACTTCGCCAGATCGCGCTGGAAGTTGTGAGCTTCGAGGGTACAGCCGCTGGTAAAGTCTTTCGGGTAGAAGTAGAGCACCACCCACTGACCTTTGAAATCTGAAAGGCTGGCTTCCTTACCTTCGTTCGTAGTTAGTTTGAAGGCGGGAGCGGCGCTACCCTCAGGCGGCACATCACCAGGCGAACTGACTGCGAAGGCCGCAACGGCAGTGACAACCAACAACGCGAAAAGAAAAATATACTTCCTCATGATGACTCCTCTTAAGTTGGACAGACATTCCTGTCTGTCTATGATTACAGGCCAGAAGTTCCGCAGTTCAAACTTCAGTTTGTCTTTGCAAGCAACGACAACCTAAAGATTGAACTCTGAACTTCCTGGACAGGTCCTAACGGGGAAACTTCACACATCAGCCCTGGGTGCGGCTGCCTTGTTTTCTTCGCTCGCCCTGGCTGCCAGCGTCGCCTGAGCAGCTGCGAGTCGTGCCACTGGGACGCGGAAAGGCGAGCAGCTCACATAGTCCAGCCCGATTTGGTTGCAGAAAGCGATGGAACTCGGATCGCCGCCATGCTCGCCACAAATACCAACCTTAAGATCAGGCTTCACGCTGCGCCCGCGCTCCGTTCCCAGTTGCACCAGTTGGCCAACACCCTCGCGATCCAGCACCTGAAAAGGATCTTCGGGCATGATCTTGCGCTCGACGTAATTGGGCAGGAAGCGACTCGAGTCGTCGCGGCTCAGACCGAACGTAGTTTGTGTCAGGTCGTTGGTACCAAACGAAAAGAAATCGGCGTGAGCGGCAATGTCGTGAGCCATTAAGGCGGCGCGCGGAAGTTCGATCATCGTTCCCACGCGATAGTCGATGGTCATGCCCTGCTCACCCATTACCTGGCGCGCGACTTCGTCGATGACTTCGCGCTGCTGGTGCAGTTCCTCGCTAAGAGAAACCAGCGGCACCATGATCTCCAGCTCAGTCTTCATCTTCTCGCCCTGTATCTGACAGGCGGCTTCAAAAATTGCGCGGCACTGCATGCGGGTCACCTCAGGAAATACCAGACCCAAACGGCAGCCGCGGAAACCCAGCATCGGATTAGCTTCGCGAATACGGTTAACTTGCTTGAGCAGCCGGCGTTTCTCGTCGATTTCGTCAAGCAGGTTATCCATGTCGCCGAGCGTCGTCGCCAGGCGCACGGCCATCTTTAGTTCACCGAGTTCGCTCATTAACTCTTCGGCGTTCGGCAGAAACTCATGCAAGGGCGGATCGAGCAAGCGAATGGTAACCGGCAAGCCAACCATTTCCTTGAAGATGCCGACGAAGTCGCCGCGCTGCAGCGGCAACAACTTTTCCAGCGCTTTCTCTCTGGCGCCCACGCCGTCAGCCAGGATCATTTCGCGCATGGCGGCCAGCCTTTGATCACCAAAGAACATGTGCTCGGTGCGACAAAGTCCGATGCCTTCGGCGCCAAACTGACGAGCCACTTTCGCATCGCGCGGCGTGTCTGCATTGGCGCGCACGCGCAAACGGCGAAACTTGTCGGCCCAAAGCATCAATTCGGAAAACTCCGGCCCGAGCGATGGCTGCACGGTTGGCACCTGGCCCAGAAACACACGGCCGGTGGAACCATCGACCGTTATCCAATCGCCTTTGGTAACCACGGTGCCGGCGACGCTGAATTGTTGCTGTCCGTAATCGATGTCAAGCGAGTTAGCGCCGCTGACGCAGGGCTTGCCCATGCCACGCGCGACAACCGCCGCGTGACTGGTCATCCCGCCGCGCGCCGTCACAATCGCCTGGGCCGCAACCATGCCGTGAAAATCGTCAGGACTGGTTTCCTGTCGCACCAGAATTACTTTCGCGCCTTCCTCGCGCGCCAACTCTTCCGCCTCATCAGGACTAAACACGACTTTGCCTTGCGCCGCGCCAGGACTCGCCGGCAAGCCGGTAGCCAGTACACTCGCTTTGGTTTTCGGATCGACGGTCGGGTGTAGCAGTTGATCGAGTTGCTCAGGCGTGACGCGTTGGATCGCCGTAGCTCTATCGATCAACTTTTCGCTGACCATCTCCACCGCTACTCGCACCGCTGCGGCGCCGGTGCGTTTACCAGTGCGCGTCTGCAACATCCAAAGCTTGCCGCGCTCGATGGTGAATTCGCAGTCCTGCATGTCGTGGTAGTGCTTTTCCAGTAGTCCTGTAATGGAAGCAAACTCCTGGTAGACTTTCGGTAGTTCCTTCTTTAGTTCACTAATCGGGTTTGGCGTGCGCGTGCCGGCCACCACGTCTTCACCTTGAGCATTCAGCAAATACTCGCCGTAGAGTTCTTTTTTGCCTGTCGAAGGATTACGTGTGAAGGCCACGCCGGTGCCGCTGTTTTCGCCCATGTTGCCGAAGACCATCGCTTGCACGTTGACCGCGGTTCCCAGCGAATCCGGAATGCGATTGACGCGGCGATAGTCTATGGCGCGGCGGCCCATCCAGGAATTAAAAACGGCTTTAATGGCGACGCGCAGTTGTTCGTATGGATCCTCGGGGATTGCGTGTTGCTCGGCGACAATGATTTGTTTCTCGGCGGCGATGATGTCGCGCAAGTGTTCCGGCTTCAAATCTGTATCGCGACCACCCGACGTTTGTGCCTTGTAGCGATCCATCACGCGCTCAAACTTTTGATGAGCGACGCCCATAACAATCTCACCGAACAATGAGGCAAAGCGGCGATAGGCGTCGAGCGCAAATCGCAAATCCCCGGTCTGTTCCGCCAGGCCCTGTACCGTTTCTTCGTTAAGCCCAAGGTTGAGGACCGTGTCCATCATTCCCGGCATCGAGAAGGCTGCGCCGGAACGGACAGAAACCAACAGAGGATTTTTGGTGTCGCCAAATTTCTTGCCGACCTTCTCTTCAATCTTCTGCAAGCCTTCCTTGACCTGGTCCCACATGCCATCGGGAAAATGCTTGTCGTTATCGAAAAATGCGTTGCAAGCTTCGGTGGTGACCACGAGTCCCGGGGGCACGGGCAAGCCCGCGCGTGTCATCTCGCAGAGCCCGGCGCCTTTGCCTCCCAGCAGTGATTTGTCGTCGCCACTTCCTTCTTCGAAGAGGTAGACCCATTTGTTAGTGGTCGATTTAGCGATGTCGGTGGTTTCTTCGACTGCAGTGCTCATAACTTGGGAAGCTCTTTTCGGTAAAAAGTTGGTCGGGATAACTAACCGCCGATTATCGCACTTTTAGGCAGTCAGCAGAAACTTGGCGAAGAGTAGTAGCTGGAGCCTGTATCTAATTAACAGCTCCCATCAGCTTCTTAACCTTCGGGGTTAACAACGCCAGGATGCCTGCGGATACGAGCAAACCGAGAGCGATGCCGCCGTAAAGTTTGACCAGTTGCATGGGGTTGTCGGCCACAAAAAAGGTGGACAGGTAACCAGCCAGTTTGTTGCCAAACGCAGCGGCCAAAAACCAAACGCCCATCATTATGCCGAGCAGTTTCAAGGGGGCGAGCTTCGAAACTGTGCTTAGCCCAACCGGACTCAAGCACATTTCACCGACCACTTCGAGAAAGTAAAGACCCACCAGCCAGAGGGGGCTGATACGTCCCTGGCCGGTCATCCATGCCGCTGGGACCAGCAGGCAATATGCCAGTCCAATAAACAAAAGCCCGAGAGTAAACTTCACCGGACTCGACGGTTGGCGCGTCCCGAGCCGCACCCACAGGATGGAAAAAAGTGGCGCCAGCATGATCACAAAAGCCGGGGTACATGACTGCAGCCAACTGGAGGGGAACGGCCTGCCAAAAATTTCGGTGCGTACCAGGTCCCTCGCGAAGAGATTTAAGCTCGCGCCTTTCTGTTCGTAGGCGGCCCAGAAAAGTATAGTGAAGAGAAAGAACACGAAGATCGCACCGATGCGCTTCCAGTCAGACCGCGACAGTGGTTGACCCGATAAAGTCAGCTTCTCTTCCTTTTGTTGACTAGTGGTTCGGCGGCCCACATTTCCCAGCCGGCGACGATTGAGCAGGTAAACGATAAGACCTGCTGTCATACCGACGGCCGCCGCGCCAAAGCCCCAGTGCCAACTCCTGGCGGGATCGAATCCATTTCCGGCCAGGAAACGTTTGAATGATTCGTGCTGAGCAAGGTAACCGACAGTCAAAGGCGCAAGTACCGCGCCGATGTTAATGCCCATGTAAAAAATGGAAAATCCGCTATCGCGGCGCGGATCGTTTTCACTGTAGAGACTGCCCACCATCGTACTGATGTTTGGTTTGAGCAATCCGGTGCCAATGGCGATCAGCGTCAGTCCACCGTAGAAGAAGGGCATTGAATGGAAGACCATCGCGACGTGACCGAAAATAATCACGATACCGCCAAGCAGTACCGCGAGCCTCGCGCCGAGCAAGCGATCAGCTGTTAGTCCACCGGGCAAACCCGTGAGATAAACCCACATGGTATAGCTGCCGTAAAGGGTAGCCGCGCGCGGTTTATCGAAACCCAAACCTCCATTAGCAACGCTTGCCGTCATGTACAGAATCAGAATGGAGCGCATTCCGTAGTAGCTGAACCGTTCCCAGAATTCGGTGAAGAAGAGCGTCGACAGTCCGCGCGGATGTCCGAAGATTCCGGACTTATCTAATAAGGTGTCAGCTTCCAATGCTTGATTCGCGGTTGTCTCCATCTCGCTCCTCGTTCGCTCTAACTGTATTTGGTTGATAGCTCTAACTGGCGATGCGCAGGTTGTATACCGGAGAGATGCACTGCGAAGTTTTTATCCGAAATCCGCACGCCTGTAAAGGATGGTGCCGAATCTCAAGAGCTTGACTCGACGCTGAATTGTGTCGCGGATCTGCGGTCGCTTACCGCTCCCGGTTCAGATTTCTTCTACCCACTGAAGCAATTCTTGCCAGGAGTTACCGATCCTCATTCCGAACTTGTTGGACTGATGAAAACAGCCGACGCAACTCCGTTCGAAGTTCCGGCGAAATGATTGGCATCACAGACCCTACCACTGCTGCGATCACCGCACTACCGAGGAACAAACGACCGACAACGCTTTCTATCGATGCTATCGCAAACGTGCCCGCCGTAATCCCGAGCACGCAAGCTATGGCCGCCGATAAGACTGTTCGCACTAACATGCCTGCAACGTTAGGCAGCAGCGAGGCGGCGACCCGCAGGCGGTTGATCATCACGACAAAGAAGGCAGCTGCTCCAGCCCACGCGGCACCTATGGCGCCGTATTTGTTTGTCAACGGATAAAGCAGAACCAAAAAGATCGCCGCCTCAATCAGTTTGATCTTGGCGTCAGGAGCTATACCTCTCATGCTGACGATCAAAGGAGAAACAAGAATCGCGTGTCCCTTACAGAAAACGAGTAGCGCCAAAATGCGAAGAATGATTCCCGCGGCCACCCACTTGCTGCCATAAAGAAACACTACTATTTCATCACCGAGCAGCAATAACAGCGCCGTCGTCAACGTCAGCAAGGTTGAACTGGCTGCAAACACCCGGACAAACGCACGCTCCAGGCGCTTGAGTTCACCACCGGTGATATCTCCGCCGGCGATTTCCGCATAGGCAGGAAACGTGACGTTTACGATCGCCATTCCCACGCCATGCAGTGGCAAGACTGCCAGGTTGTACGCGATAACGTACGTCCCCAGAATCGCCGCGCTGTAGAGTTTCCCGATCAGTACGTTATCGGCCATCGACATGACGTAGCCGAGGACGCTGAGCAGGAAAGCGTACTTGCCGAAATCAAGCACGAGGCGAAGAGAATTATTATCGAGCTGTGGATGTGGCCGGTAAGGATGAAAAAGATATGACAGGGCTACGCCGATGAGAGCGGATATTAGCTGGCTAAGCACGAGTGCCCAAACACTGTGTGTCCAGAGTACCAGGGCAATAGTCGCAATGGCTGTTAACAGATTCGTTAACAGTTCAAGCCGGACGATTTGTTTGAAGTTAACTTCCTTGCGATGCATCAAGAGTCCGATGTTCTGAAATCCCTGAACCACAGGCAAGAGACTGAGGACCAACAACAACTGATATACCCGAGCTTCGCCATAAAACTTTGCCGCCGGACGTGCAATTACGAGCATCAGCAACGCAATCAGAACGCGTCTGATTAGGTCAACGGTCCAAAGCGTGTCGAGGTGTTTTGCGACCTCCAGATCACTTTTGAACTTTGTCTTAATGACGGAGAGGTCGAGGCCGATGCTGGTCAGTGCGCCGAGACCTGCAACCACAGTCAGCGCCATACCAAACAAACCAAAATCTTCGGCGAGCAGCAGTCGGGCCAGTATTACCGAGCGCACTAAGCCCAGGAGGTAGGTGGAGGAAACGGAAATCGCATTCCAGACGACGCCCGATTGAACTCTGCTGGTCAGGGATGGTTGCAAAGCAGTGGTCAGTGGTCAGGAGTTAGTGGTCAGTGGCCAGTGGTCAGTGGCCAGTGGTCAGTGGCCAGTAGTTAGTGGTCAGTGGTTAGCGGGCCAGTAGTTAGTGGTCAGTCGTAGTTCTTGGCCACTGACCACTGGCCACTGTTTAAGATATCGCTCGGGCAATCATGAAAGCGGCGCCCGCCGCTGCGCTTCCGATTAGCGCCGTCTGCAAAGCGCTGCGCGCCGGCTGCGTGCCGGTGAAGCGTCCTTTGATGAACCCAAAAACCAACAAGGCTAAAAGGGTGGTCGCAATAGAAACCAACAGTGCGGTGGTGGTGTTGCGAGTGAACATGTAAGGCGCAAGCGGAACGAAGCCTCCCGCCGCGTAAGCGCCGCCGATAGTGATCGCACTGGTCAGCGCGCGTTTGGGGTTGGGTCTTTCAAGACCGAGTTCAAATCGCATCATGAAATCGATCCACTTCTGTGGCTGTTTGCGCAGCGCTTCAACAATGGGCCAGGTCTGTTCCTCGGTCAGTCCATATTCCTGAAACACCTCCGCGACTTCTCTCATTTCTTCGTGAGGTATTTCCGCAACCTCACGCTTCTCACGTTCGCGTTCCTTGGCATAGTGCTCGGCATCGCTTTTCGCGGCCAGATAACCACCCAGGCCCATGGCAATCGAACCGGCGGCAATTTCAGCCAGGCCGGCGGTAACGATAATCGCGGTTGGGTTTGGCGCGTTGCCTAGACCTCCAGTCAGTCCCGCGGCCAGCGCAAAGGGAACGGTCAAGCCATCAGACATGCCAATGACGACATCGCGAACAACCTCACCGGCGGTGAAGTGGCGTTCAGTGTGGGGAGTTTGCGGCATGAAGGTTCTGGTGCGAAATATATTTTTACGGTCGCTGGATAATATCACTGAACCAGGACCAGCAAGGCTGCTCTCGACAGTTACTAGCCCATAAAAGGTAGATCAGCGATTCCAAGATTTTCCATTTGTCATTTGACAGTTATCATTTCGCAGATTCAACTTCGAAGTGCAACAGATTGTTGTTTGAAAAATACTTCGTTAGGAGTCCGATAACCAAGGGTCTTACGAGGCCGGTTGTTTAATCGGTCTTCCACTTGTTGCAAGTCTTTTGCTGAGATCTTTGAAAACTCAAACTTCTTGGGAAAGTACTGGCGCACCAGACCGTTGGTGTTTTCGTTCAGGCCGCGTTCCCAACTGGAATAAGGATGCGCGAAGTAGATGCGCGCCTGGAGTCCGCTGGCTATCAGTTCGTGCTCACAGAACTCTTTACCATTGTCTACCGTGATGGTGTGCACCCGAGCAGCCAGCGGCGCTAACAAAGCAATGCTGTTGTGCTTGGTTTCTGCAGCTGTTTTGGTGGCTAGCTTGCGTAGCCGGGTCAGCTTCGATTTACGCTCGACGGCGCTGAGGATGCCGCCTTTATGGCGGGCACCCACGATGGTATCAACCTCCCAGTCGCCAAAGCGGCTTTTGTTGGCCACGATCTCCGGACGCTGATCAATGCTGGTGCGATTGGGAATCTGGCCGCGGCGAAGGTACCCGCTATAACGCTTGCGCTGCTTCTTTTGACTGCGTAAATGGCGATGCAGAGTGCCACCGCGACGCTTGTCATCATAAATGTGGAGGTAGATCCATTCGTGGCTGACGCTGGGCTGTTTTTCAAGTTTGAGGCGTCCGGAGATCTGCTGCGGACTCCAGTCCTGGCGTAAGAGCCGTTCGATCTCTTGCCAGGTCTGCCAGGCAATACGTGACCGATAACCTTCGCAGCGCCGGTCCAGAGCCAGTTCACCTGCTTGGTAGTGACGATAGCCTTTCTGGCCGCGGTTGCGACGCACTTCACGTGAGACCGTGCTCTTATGGCAACCGATCATCCTGGCAATGTAAGTTTGGTTATGTCCGGCTTTCTTCAAGATGGTTATCTGGTATCTTTGTTCACGGGCAAGCTGTTTATAGTTCATTTGTGTGCTTCTTTTGACTTGGCGGTTAATAAAGCACGCTCACGCTATCGCAGCTTGCTCTTAACCACTAATTTCAAAAGTTGCACTTCAAGTTGAATCCACCATTTAAAAGTTCGGCCTAATGACCTTTCCTGTGGGGGCCCAGTCACCTGCTATAAATGACAAATGAGAAATGACAATGGAAAAGGTTCTGTCTGCCTACCTCAAAACTTGCCGGCCAGCATCAACACACCAATAACGATAAAGGCCACAGCGGCCACGCGCTTAATCCATTCGAGTGGTAAATAGTTGCCGAGCACGCTGCCGGCCACAACGCCGATAGCTGACACTGCTGTGAGGGCAAGCGCGGCGGCGAGGAATACGGCCCATGGCTTTTTAGATTGCGCCGCCATGGTCATCGCGGCGAGTTGAGTTTTGTCGCCCATCTCCGCCAGAAATATCACGCCAAAGGTTGTTAGAAATACGCGCCAGTCCATTTTAGTCTCCTTGAGTCATGAAGAACTTTAGACAAGATTTACAGGATGAACAGGATTACCAGAGCACCAGTCGCTCGCATTTCATCTTGTAAATCATGTAAATCCTGTCGATTCTTTTTCGCAAGAACTAAGATCTATGCCTGTCACAGGTTATGGCTTAGACTAATCTATACTAACTTACAATCTCGCGCTGGCTCGCGCTGGTTTAGAGGTTCAACCCAAGGGGTGAATGACTCAACAATCTAACGACTTTCTCGGGACTGAACGTTTCCGCATTCGTCGCCGGTTGGGTTCCGGTGGCATGGGTGTCGTTTATGAAGCGCACGATCGTGAAACCGACAAGGTAGTAGCGCTGAAAACGCTCACCCGCGCCGAAGCCTCACACATCTCGCGCTTCAAAAATGAGTTTCGCTCGCTTGCTGACGTATCCCACCCAAATCTGGCGGCGCTATACGAATTCATGTCTGACGGCCAGTATTGGTTCTTCACTATGGAGCTGGTGCAGGGTCTGAACTTTCTTGAATACGTCCGCCCTGGTTATCACTCCAAACACCTTCAGTCTTCGAAAACTCCGACACTTCGCAAGAGTCCGGGCGCTTCCGATTCCGATAAGGAGATGTTGGCTAATTACGAAGCGGAAACGAAACAGTTGGATTCGATCAGAAGTCTGCAGTCAGGGGATGCCCGACCGGAAACTCTCGAGGATCCGGCGCTCGCGCTATCAAGACTGGATCTCGGCGCTCTTAACGTCGCCTTAAGACAGCTAGCCGAGGGCCTCTACGGTCTACATGAAACCGGAAAACTTCATCGCGATATCAAACCGTCAAATGTGTTGGTAACCAAAGAAGGGCGAGTCGTAATTCTTGACTTCGGTCTGGTGGCCGAAGTTGAGGGCAAGGAACCTCACGACACATTGACCCTCGCAGGCACGCCCGACTACATGTCTCCGGAACAGGGTGCGCAGCTTCCGCTCTCGCGCGCCAGCGATTGGTACAGCGTAGGCGTAATGCTTTATCAAGCGCTCACCGGGCGGCTTCCTTTTGCCGGCAAGTTTTACGAAGTGATGATGAATAAACAGAACTTCGATCCGCCCGAGCCTCGCGAATTAGTGGCCAACACTCCACCTGAACTTAACGATCTTTGCGTCGGTCTGCTGCAGCGCAAGCCGGAAGAGCGACCAAGCGGGCGAGATGTTTTGCGAATACTCGGACATGGCAGAACCGGACCGTTGCGGCGGCCGATATCAACGCCGACTTCATCGGTAGCCCAGGAAACTCCGTTTGTTGGCCGCGAGCGGCAATTACGCGAACTTCAGGACGCTTTTAATCTCACACGGAGCGGACAAACTGTCACGGTCTACCTCCATGGCAGTTCAGGTATGGGGAAGACTGCGGTTGCTCGCCATTTTCTCGATCAGTTGAGCGACTCAAACACGGAAGTGGTCATTCTTGAGGGGCGTTGCTATGAACGCGAGTCAGTGCCTTACAAAGCCCTCGACGGAGTAGTAGATAGTCTCACGAAGTATTTGCTGTCGCTGCCGGACGCCAAAGCGGAGACGCTGATGCCGCGTGAAGTCCTGGCGCTCGCACGACTATTTCCGGTGATGAAGCAGGTGGATTCAGTTTTCAATGCACCGCAACGCGAACAGGAGGTTCCGGATCCCTTTAGCTTGCGACGCAAAGCGTTTGCGGCACTAAGCGAACTCCTCGGGCGCATCTGTGACCGGCAACCGCTGGTGCTTTACATCGACGATCTGCAGTGGTCTGACGCTGATAGCACCACTCTGCTGGAAGACTTGCTCCGCCCGCCCGATTCACCACCACTGCTCCTGCTCTCGAGTTTTCGCAGCGAAGATGTGCGGACTCAAAACCGTTCCTCAAAGCGCTGCTCGACAAGACCGGCAATCAGAGTTGTCGAGAAGTTCTGGTCGGTGCTCTGACAAAATCCGAATCCTACACGCTGTTGCATGATTTGCTTGGTGCGAGTGCTTCTGTGCTCGAGCCCTTCGCCGACGCCATTCTCGGTGAAGCGCGTGGAAATCCTTTCTTGCTCGAACAGCTCGCTCGTTACGCTCTTAGCAGCGATCAAACTGCAACTACCGGAATCACTCTGGCGGTAATGCTGGACGAGCGTTTGCGGCATCTGCCGGAAGGCGCGCGCCAGTTTCTGGACGCCCTGGCAATTGCCGGACGTCCGATCAATCCGGAAGTGGCCTATCAGGCAGCAGAACTTTCAGGCGACGAGCTACCCCTGGTCACTACCTTGCGCGCCGCTCAGTTTCTGCGCACTGGCGGAGCAGGTCACACGCTCGAGCTGTACCACGATCGCATTCGCGAAGCTCTGGCCAGCCAACTCACACCGAAAAGAGTTACTCAAATTCACCGCCGGTTGGCCCAGGCACTCGAAGCCCGCGGCATTGACGATCCTGAAGCACTCTTCGAACACTACCTGGGCGCGGGCGAACGAGTCCGGGCCGCCACTCACGCCGCCGTCGCTGCCAGAAAAGCGGCGAGCGCGCTCGCGTTTGATCGAGCGGCAGCGTTTTACCGCCGGGCGCTCGAACTTGCGCCGGCCCGCGATGCGGAACTTGTAGACCTCAAGCGCGGACTTGCAGAGGCACTGGTCAATGCCGGCCGGCCGGCCGAAGCAGCGCAGGCTTATCTTGATGTAGCGCAGTTGACTTCGGCGCGGCATAGCCTTGATTTCAAACGCCGCGCCGCCCAACAGTTATTGATGGGGGGACATATCAACGAAGGTCTGGAATTGATTCGCTCCGTGCTCGCTGCTGTAGGTCTGTCTTATCCCGAGGGTCCGAAGAGCGCCTTAGCTTCACTGCTGCTGAAGCGTATGCAGGTTTGGCTGCGCGGGCTGCATTTCACAGAGCGCGAAGAGAGCCAGATCCCGGAATTCGAGCTGGTGCGCCTTGATACTTGTTTCGCCGTCGCTGCAGGCCTGGGTTCAGTTGATCTCATACGCGGCGCTGATTTTCAAAGTCGTCATCTGTTGCTGGCCTTGAAGGCGGGTGAACCTTTTCGCGTCGCCCGAGCGCTGGCTTTTGAGGCGGCATGGACAGCAGCGCGAGGCGGGGCCGGCAGCGAACGCGCCATGCAGATTGCCCGGCAGGCCGAGGAACTGGCGCAGCGAGTTGGCCACCCTGCATGCGATCGGGCTTTCTGTCTGGGCCCGCGGCGTTGATGCTTACCTGGGAGGGCGCTGGAAGAAAGCCGCGGATCTTTGTGAACAAGCGTCGGAAGTTTTGCGCGACCGGTGTACCGGTGTGGCCTGGGAACTGACCATTGCCAATCGTTATAGACTTAGCGCGCGACTGCACATGGGCCAGCTGGTAGAAGTTACCGCGACAGCGTTCCGTCTCTCCTTTCAGCGGCGCTTGAACAAGGAAATCTTTTCGGAGCGATGGAGTTGCGCACCCGTCTGAATTTGATCTGGCTGGCGGCGGATGACCCTGACCGCGGACGCGCCGAAGTGATTGAAGCCCTGAAGTCATGGCCGAACGAGGGGTTTCATTTGCAGCACTACACTTCGCTGCACGCGCTCACACAGATTGAGCTCTACACGGGCGACTATGAAGTCGCCTGGAAACATGTTGAAGGGCAATGGGAGGCGCTGAAGGATTCGCTGCTGTTGCGTACTCCGGCGGTGCGAGTTGAAGCAATGCAACTGCGCGCCAGGACGGCGCTGGCGACGAGTGGTGAGGGACGCGACACCGGCAAACTGCGACTGGCTGAAAAGCTGGCACGGAAAATGGGAAAAGTGAATATGTCGTGGTCGAGACCTTTTGCAACCCTGGTGCTGGCGACGGTGGCCCAGCAACGCAATCAAGCGGCGCAGGCCAGGGCATTGCTGTCGGAAGCAGCGGAAGTTTTTGAACGCGCTGACATGCATCTCTATGCGGCGGCAACGCGACGGCGGCTCGGAGAAAAACTTGGCGGCGAGCGAGGAGCAACAACTAATTGCCGAAGCTGATGCGTGGATGATGGCTCAGAAAATAAAAAATCCGGAAGCAATTACGCGAATGCTCGCTCCGGGATTTTAGGAGCAGGCGGGTTTGGCTGATTCGAACCGTGACGAGACGGTCAAGTGACCGTCTGGGAGCGCGGGCGTCCCGCCCGCAATTGAGCGCGAAGCGCGAAAATGGATCATGAGAAGCTTTCGAAAGACTGCGCGCCTTCGGCGCGGGCGGGCGGCGCGCCGCGGTCCCAGAAAAACACTTGAGCGCAGAATCAGACAGCCCGTGCGACTGCGCTCGCGGGAACAGCCGAGTTCCGAAGCAGGCCCGAGTTCAAAATGTCTTCGTGCAACTCGCCTTGCTTGTCTGTCACCATGGTCGGTCTGAAGTAGCTTTCATAGCGTGAGTCAACGCGAAAAGCGGGCGTGTACATGTGGTCGAGCGGTTCTGTGGTGCTGATGTAGGTGCGCGGCCGCGCGCCGTTTTTTGAGCCAACCACCGGTCGCGAACGACGTTGTGAGCGGTTGGGCGCAAACCAACAGTCCGTTTCCCAGCGCAAGGATCATCTGCATCTTCGTCAGCTTCGAATGATAAAGCCTGGAAAATCCCGCCGCGTGTTTCAACACTCGCCCCTGAAATCCTCTTAGACTTTGCAGATCGTCGATAAATTTTACGACTTCGCCGATCGGGTCGACTGGCTGCTGCAGAATTGTCGTCCCATCCATGTCGCGCAGCTTTGTGTCAGGAAGAATCGAACGATTTCTCAGGCATTCATAGAAATAAGGCGTGCCCAAAAGTGGAATCGACAAAGTCACAAATGCGGGAATCGTGATTTCAGGCGTGCCGGTTATGAAATTAAGCTCGCGCCGCAAGTCAGCAACGCTGCGCGTGGTCACATCAACCATCAAGCCGTAATAAAAAACCACACCGGCATTGAGCGACTTGCTGATCATTTCCACCTGTGGCGCCTTCGTGTTTTGCAGCTTGTTGAAATTGCGCAGCCAGTCGTTATCAAACGATTCCAGCCCGCTGAAGAGCAGCTCGCAGCCTGCCTCCTTAACCAGCTTCAGGTTTTCATCGCGGCTGTAGAAGTCGTTAGTGACCAGCGCGCCCCACTTACGATAGTAACCTGCCAGCCGCATCTCGTTGATGAGGTCTACGCGCGCGTAAAAGTGACTTCGATCGCTGCCATAAAAATTGTTATCCAGGAAGAACATGCGCCGGCGTTTGCCCGACGCAAGAATCTGGTTTTTGATGTAGTTGAGATCGTAGGTTTGATAAGCATGTCCTTCCGCGGTCAAAGAACAAAACGAGCAGCGGAAGTTGCAATAGCGGGTAGTTTCCACGTAACCGATTCTGTTCAGCCAGTACGCGAGATCGTAGCGCGGCATCATCGTTTCGGCGACATATTCAGGACCGAGTGCTTCTCGAATAACTTCGCAAAGCTCTTCAATGTCGCCCAGGCAGGTATAGTCGAAAACTTTCCCGGACAGGAGTGGTAGCGCGCGGATCGTTGGACCACCAGCGACAACAATGACTTTAGGATTTTTCGTGCGGGCATACGCAGTGAGGTGCAGCATGCGGTCGAAGCTGTTTGTCAGGCCCGTTAGGACCAGGACGTCGGGCCACGAGAGTAACTTTTCGTCTTCCAGTGGCCCGCTCGCGACTTCGGTGTAACACTTTACGTCGCATAATTCCTGTGAAAAGGCGCCGGCGAGATAGATTGGACCGACAGCCTGCGGAACTTTTGTCGTCCGTTTCAGCGGCTGTCGCGAATCGTCAAAGTAGCAATTCACGACGAGCACACGCTTGCGCGGCAAATCAACCTTTGAGTTCTTTCGCAGGTCTGAATTCACGCGCATTGGATGTCTCCTTGCAGACCCGCCTCCAATCGTCGGCGCTTAAGTCTTCAATGTCGAGGTTGCGCTTCTCGACGGGGAGTAACTCGGAAACATGGACCGCGAGGCGATTTGGTCTGCAAATAGCGCCTCGATCGGAATGCGGGGTACTCTACTCTCACGAAGTGCCTGAGGCAATGAAGATTTCGAAGAAGTACCGCAAAAACGGCGTTATTACAAAGAAATTACGTCTTTTAAGTCCGTTAACTCTCTGAACGCATCGGCCAACCGTACGCCAACACTTCCGGTTCCCACGGAGTATTGCCGGAAGTCGAAGGTACTAACCAGAGCTACGCCATAACTGGCGGAAGTTAGAAAGACTTCATCAGCCTCGGCGAGATCGGCCAGCTCATAGACACCCTCAATTACCGGAATGAATTGTTTTTCGGCAAGTTCGATCACTGCGGCGCGAGTTATGCCGGCGATCGCTCCGGTACTGAGAGCAGGGGTGTGGAGTGTGCCCTCCTTCAGCCAGAAAATGTTGGCCATCGTGGCTGAAACGACTTCACCACGTTCATTGAGGGTAACGGCTTCGTCAAAATCTCTCGACTGCGCTTCTTCCCAGGCCAGCACCTGCTCCAGATAATTCAGACTTCGAATCCCTACGAGTGGCGACATGGTGTTAACGCGATAAGGCGAAACAGCCAGCGACACTCCCGCCGCCGCCATTCTTTGCGGTTCACCGGTTAGAATCAAAAGGTCAGTCTTGCGGGCCTCTTCCTTTTTCGTTCTCCAAACGTCACGACCGCTTCGGGCCAGCAGGATCACGCGTGCGCGCCCGATCTTAACCTGATTAACTGAAACAAGTTTCCTGAGGGCCTCGCCGACGTTACGTTCATTTAATCCGGTGTATTCGACGCTCAGTTTTTCGGCATGAGTGCTAAGGCGTCGCCAATGTTCCGGCCAGAGAAAAGGTTTGCTGTTGTAGATGGCGACGGTCGTAAAAACTCCCCGGCCATACAACATCGCCGACGACACAGGCGCCACGCGCGCCTTCGTGGCTTCGAGCATCACCTTGTTGAGATAGATTACAGGATGCATTCTTTTTTGGAGTGCGCTGACCTGACAAGCACCCCGGCCGGGCTGCCCGGCTGGGGGCCCCGCTTCAGCGCTTTGGTATGTCGCGACCTGTCGCGACTACGTTTCACTTGAGACCTGGCTGGGACTCGGCGTCAAGCCGCCGAAGACCAAAGCGCTGACAGGTCAGCGCACTCCAAAATTATGCAACCATCACTTCGGCTTCGAGTTTCTTTGCAAGCGAACCGCGCCAGACGTTTTCCAGTTCACTGACCGCAGCCGAAATCACTTCTTCATCCGCGATTCTTATTCGCAGTCGATCGCCGCCAACCTGACCGAGGATAGTGATAGGACAATTCGCACGCGAGGCGAGATCTTCGATGAGGGCCAACGAAGAGCGCGGGAAACTAAGAATGATTCGCGAGGGTGATTCGCTGTAGAGCACTGCCGTAGCCGGCAATGATTCTGTGTCAACTTCCGAGGCATCAATCTCGGCGCCAACGCCACTCCGGTTAAGCGATGAGAAACAACTTTCGGCGAGCGCTACGGCTAACCCGCCATCGGCACAGTCGTGAGCTGACGTGAGCAGACCCGCCTCGGCTGCCTCGAGACACACCCGCTGAACCGCGCATTCCAGTTGAAGATCGATCCTGGGCACCGAGCCATTACCGATCATCTCGTCACTTGAGACACCTTCGACGGTTGCCCGGAATTCGCTGAGGGAAAGATCGTCCGCCGGTGTTGCCCAGCAGGGCGATTATGTCACCTGCTTGTTTGAATCCTGGTTGCACCACGCGGCGCACATCTTCCACCAGGCCAATCATTCCGATCACCGGAGTAGGAATAATGCCGCGCCCTTCCGTTTCGTTGTAGAAGGAGACATTGCCGGAGACGACCGGCGTGTTGAAAGCGCGACAGGCTTCGGCCATGCCGTCGATGACTTCTGAAAACGACCACATTACTTCCGGGCGTTCCGGTGAGGCAAAGTTTAGACAATTGGTGACTGCGAGCGGTCGCGCGCCCACACAAACAACGTTGCGCGCCGCTTCGGCGACTATCAGCTTTGCACCTTCACGCGGGTTCGCGGCGCAATAGCGACCATTGCCGTCGAGCGACATGGCCAGCGCGCGGCGAGTTTCTTTGATTCGCACCACAGCTGCGTCGGCGCCGGGTAATACCACAGTGTTTGTTCTCACCATGTGGTCATACTGGCGATAGACGAATTGTTTTGAGGCAAGGTTTGGCGACCTGAGCAGCTTCAGCAACGAATCGTTGTGATTTTGATCTTTGGTCTTTGGTCTTTGGTCTTTGGACTTTGGGCTTTCGTATTCCGACTTTGGACTTGGGACTTTGGACTTTGGACTTTCCATCGGTCTTTCATACAACGGTGCTTCGTCCGTTAACGCCGAGACAGGAATATCGGCAACAGTTTCGCCCTCGTGGATCACCCGCATGTTGTGACCTTCGCGCACTCTGCCGATAACTACCGCGTCCAGATCCCACTTGCGAAAGATGTCAATCACTTCACGCTCGCGTCCGGAATGCGCGACGATCAGCATGCGCTCCTGCGATTCGGACAGCAGCATTTCGTAGGCAGTCATGCCTTGCTCGCGTTGTGGGACTAAAGACAAATCTATTTCTATTCCCGTATTTGCCCGCGCTGCCATTTCGCAGGAAGACGATGTCAGGCCGGCCGCGCCCATGTCCTGGATACCCGCTACTGCGCCACTGCGCATAGCCTCGAGACAGGCTTCGAGCAGCAACTTCTCAAGAAAAGGATCGCCAACCTGAACAGTGGGACGCTTGGCGAGGGCAGCGTCATCAAACTCGGCTGAGGCCATCGTCGCGCCGTGAATTCCGTCGCGTCCTGTTTTCGCCCCGACGTAAAGAATTGGATTACCGATGCCGGTTGCCTTGCCGAAAAAGATTTGATCGCGCTTCACCAGGCCCAGCGCGAACGCATTCACAAGTGGATTGAGCGAGTAAGCATCGTCGAAGGCCACCTCGCCGCCCACGGTAGCCACACCAAACGCATTGCCATAGTGCGCAATCCCGCCGACCACGCCGGCCAGCAACGAACGATTCCGCCGTCCGTGTATAGGGTGATCGAGCGAGCCGAAACGCAGGCTGTTCATGGAGGCAATCGGTCGCGCCCCCATCGTGAAAACGTCGCGCAGGATGCCGCCCACGCCGGTCGCAGCGCCTTGAAACGGTTCTATGAAAGATGGGTGATTGTGAGACTCGATCTTGAACGCAGCACACCAGCCGTCGCCCACGTCAACGATTCCAGCATTTTCTCCCGGCGGCACGATGATGCGCTCACCGGTGGTGGGGAGCCGGCGCAGGTGAATTCGCGAAGACTTATACGAACAATGCTCCGACCACATCACCGAGAAGATACCAAGCTCGGCGAACGTCGGCTCACGCTTCATGAGCGACTTGATGCGTGCAAACTCATCGCTGCTGAGATTGTGGGCGGAAACTACGTCGGGAGTGATGTCCATAAAAGTAAGCAGAACGCAGAAAGCAGCGGGCAGAAGCAAAAAAGTTGAACAAAAGCCGAATAGATGCGGTTAAGGCAAGCAGTTTAGAGTTCAGCCTTTAGGCTGTGAGTTTCGTTGGAATCGAAAGCACAACCTAAAGTTTGAACTCTTTACTGCTGCCTTCTGCCTACTGGCTTCTGCCTATTTGCTCTTCGATCGCGGCGCGCAGTTCACCCGGGTTAACGCGACCAAAATGCTTGTAGACCACTTTACCCGTATTGTCATAGAGGAAAGTCGCCGGCAACGCCCCACTCCAGTTGCTGTCGACCATATTGATTGCCGGCTCGGGGTCGGCCACATTAAGCAAATAGACGGGCATCTTCGCGTTCATCGCCAGCAGAAACTTTGGCACCGCAGTCTTAATGTCGACCAAATCGTCGAGAGTGATCGCGATGAAGTCGAGTCCTTTGGAGCGATAGTCTCGGTCGATTTTTACCAGATCGGGAAACTCGTCACGACAGGGATCGCACCAGGTCGCCCAGTAATTGACGAGTAGCGGACGTTTGCCGTCTCGCTTAAGCAGGGCTTGCATCTCCTCGGCGTTAACCGCACGCACCTCTGTGGAAGCTTTAACCGTGCTGGTGCGGCGAGACTTGTGCGCGGACTTGCCCTGCGCCGCCGCCGAGAACGTCAGCAACAGCATGCTGACGATGACGACGGCGCCCCCAACAACAAAGCGAATGTAGATAGGTTTTGCAGCGTGTGTCATCAAAACCAATCTATTCACCGCCGCGCTTGATCGAACAACCAAAGGCGTTGGCAGTCGCTTTAGCAACCGGTTTTCCGGCCAGCGTAGCCTCGAGCGCGTCGCGCAATTCGCTGCTGTTGACTTGCGTGACGTCGCGGCTGTTGTCTATGCGGCCGTGATAGAGGAGCTTGTTGCCAGCGTCAAGAAAATATGCCTCGGGAGTGCGCGTCGCTCCCAGCAGGTCAGCGACCTTGTTTCCGTTATCTTTAAGAATGGTAAAGGTCAGATTATTTTTGGCCGCGTGGTCTTTTACATCGGCGACTGACTCAGTGGAGTTGGCATTAATGCCAATGACGTTGATGCCACGGGCCTTGAAATCCTGCGCCAGCTTTTCCATTCGCTCGTTGTAGCCGTTTGAAACCGGGCACTGCGTGGCGATGAAGATCAGCACTGTGCCCTTGCTGCCGCGAAGCGAAGCAAGCGTGTGGGCCGCGCCGCTGGCGTCCGGGAGTGTGAAGTCAGCAATCGTCGAACCGATGATTGGCGGGGCTGGAATATCGGCGACCAGCGGTCGCGCGTTAACCAAAAGAGCTATGGCGAGCATGGCAATTAACAGGGAAATAGCGGCGAGCTTTTTCATGGGTAGTTATTCCTCCCGAGGCAGTAAAAAATTAATTGATGGGGAACTGAAGCAAAAGGTTATCAGGCGATGATGAGGCGGTCAAACCAGCGAAGTGCGGTGTTGATGCTTTGAGGCAAACAGTTAAGAGTTCAGCCTTTAGGCTGTGACTTTTTTTAGCAATCGAAAACACAAACTAAAGTTTGCACTCTAAACTGCCTGAGTGACGTGTAGCGTTCATCCGCGGCTGGTCTTCAATTGTGCGTAAAGTACCAGCGCCATCAGCGTCGTGGTGACGAGTGCTGACAGCAAGCAGAACTGACAAAAATGATGGATGACGAATGCCTGGAGGTAGAACAGCCAGAGTGTCGTTAAGAACATCGCCGCGACGATGATGGTGAGCAACTTGCCAACAAAGCGATAACCAAAGGCGGCGAGCGTGGCCAGACTAAAGACCACGAAGTAAGCCATCGCGCCGATTCCGGCTAAGGGAAAGTTCCGCACTGTCGCATATGGGCTGGAGAGTACTTCAGAGCATCCAGAGGTTATGGTGCAACGTACGCTGCGTCCCGAGAGGTGCTCAACGGTGAGGTAAATCGAGTCAGCGAGGCCGATGAGCGAAACGAAAGCAATCACGCCATAGATGATGGTTGCTGGGCGCGCGAGGCTTGGCCTATCGATTTCGTTTACGCTGGGCACTTAACTAGCTTTGAACCTCTCTCGCCGACTTCTGCTCAAGGGTGAGCAGCGAGTTCTTTGTCAATGAGCGGCTTCAGCTTTTCAGGGGGGAGAGATTCGAAGGGCACTTCGTTGCCGTTAAGAAAAACTGTGGGCGTGCCCTGCACGCCAAGTGAATGCGCACGTTTGCCATCAAGAAAGATGCGCCGCTCGACTATCTCGCTGGTATTGTCACTTGCGAATTGCTGCACATCCAGTCCAATACTTTTTGCGTATCCTTCAAAAATCGGTCGCACGTCAAAAGCGTCATGCCACTCTTTCTGATGTTCATAGATCATGTCATGCATTTCCCAGAATCTTCCTTGCAGTCCGGCTGCTTCCGCAGCCCGTGCGGCTGCCAGCGCATGCACGTGATTCGGCACCAGTGGAAACTCGCGGAAGATTATGCGCACCTTTGCCGGGCCGTATTCTGCTTCTATTCCTTTCAGGATTGGATGAAGCACGCCACAGGGTGGACACTCGAAGTCGCCAAACTCCTCCAGCGTAACAGGCGCCTTCGCATCTCCGAGTGCGTGTGCCGGTTCAGCGCCAGGTTCTACGGGATTCACCCCGGACCTGGTTGCTACGGGCGACGCGCCGGGAACCGGTGAAGGCTTGGGATTCTCTGATGACGCGCGCTGAAGATACCGGGCCGTAAGTAAGCCGGCTCCCAGCACGAAGGCGATGATCACAAACGGAAGAATTCGTTTCATTTTTTAATCCGCAAATTGGCTGGCATGAAAGTAAACGCGATAGTGAATCACTGGACGTCGAAGAAAATCGCACGATCGAGATCGCCATTAACATAGACCTCGACTTTGTATTTTCCAATCGGCCAGTCCCTTGAGAAAGTCAAATGGCCGTGAACCAGGTACTCTCGGGCTCTGGTCGTATACTCGATCTCTTTGAATTTCTCGTTTTGGCTGCCGCCGGCATCCACCATCCACCAGGCAAACCTCATCTCTGTTCCTGCTTTGGGCGTCTTCAAAGTGGTAACGCAATGTATCGTACGATCACCCGGCTCGAACGAAAATGTCGGACTGCCAGGCTGGCCGTTGCCATTATCTTTCGCCATGTGAATTTCCTTGATGGCGATTCCGGGGCCGAGATCGACTTCAATCGTGGGTTTGGAACTGGAGTTGGCGTTGGCAGTTGAATTTGAATTCCGGTTGGCGTTTTTAGAAAGATTGCAGGCCAGAACTACAAAGACTAAGAGACCGGCGGCGAGCCAGGCTGGATGGTGTTTCATCTCAAGTTTCTCCAGGGGTTGTAGTTCAAAAAGATAAGTTAAGCGACCGCCGCCAGGGTGGCTGCCAGCGAGCGAAAGATATCGCGGCCATCACTTGAACCCAGCAAGTCTTCACAAGCCCGTTCCGGATGGGGCATCAGCCCCAGCACGTTGCGCGAGTGATTGCAGATGCCGGCAATGTTATCACGCGAGCCGTTGGGATTTGACGCTTCGGTTACGGCTCCGCTTGGCTCGCAGTAACGAAAGACGATCCGATCCTCGCGCTGGAGCTCGGCGAGCGTGGCATCGTCGCATACGTAGTTTCCCTCGGCATGTGCAATAGGAATTCGCAGCACCGACCCTGGCGTCATTTCGTTTGTGTAAGGCGTGTCCGAAGTCTCAACGCGCACGCAGAGGTGTTCACAAATAAAATCTAAATCGCGGTTGCGGATCAAAGCTCCTGGCAGTAGTCCCGCTTCACATAGGATTTGAAAGCCGTTGCAAATACCTAGTACAAAGCCACCGCTGGCGGCAAACTTCTTAACCGAGTCCATGACCGGCGAAAATCGCGCGAGCGCTCCGGCGCGCAGGTAGTCGCCATAGGAAAAGCCTCCGGGGATAATCAGCGCATCAAAAGAATTGAGATCAGTATCTCGATGCCAGATGAAATCCACGGGCTGTCCGACCTGCTTCGAGATCACGTGATAGGCATCGTGATCGCAATTTGAACCAGGAAAAACAATGATTCCAAACTTCACGCTTCAATCTCCACGAGATAATCTTCGATGATGGGATTGGAAAGTACTTCACGCGCGATCCGCGTCACGGATTCGCGGGCCTGCTCCTGATCAGCTGAATCCTGCAGGGCGATTTCGAAGTATTTGCCCTGGCGAACATCCGCAATGCCGCTAAACCCGAGCAGTTCGACTGAATGCTGGATAGCCTTGCCTTGCGGATCAAGTACGCCCGGCTTGAGGCTGACGAAGACTTTCGCTTTCATAAGAGTGGCCCCGCTCCCGAACAGTTCATCATTTTCTGATAACCATAGTAGGACATAACATTGCTTCATGTGTAGCGGATAGCATACTATCTGGCCCCGCTCTTAGGTATTCGGTATTAAGTTTTCAGAAACTCGATAATCAGGAGAATTTGAATAATGCAGAACCCTCCACCTAGCCAACCCGGATCATCAGCGTCAGGTATAGGCGGCCTGGATCCGAAAGTAGCGGCTGCCCTTTCATATATCTGGATCGTCGGCTTGATCTTTTACTTCATTGAGAAAGAAAACCGCTTCGTAAGATTTCATGCGATGCAATCAATAATTTTCGGCATCGCAAACTCAGTACTCATGACAGTGCTGGCTATCCTGGCTGTTATTTTGACCTTTGCTTTTGGCATCGGCGGAGCAATGGTCGGCGGCGGCATCGGCACCTTGGTTCAAATGCTGGTCTGGCTGATCTGGTTGTTGTTCTGGGTTATCGGTCTGGCTCTTTTCGTCGGTTTAATTTTCGCCGCCTATAAAGCTTATCAGGGAGAAAAATTCAAGCTGCCGTTTATAGGCAACATGGCCGAGAAGATCGTCGAGAAGTAGATAGTGTGTGCTGCCGGCACTTGTGGATCCCGGAGATTTTCCATTTGTCATTTGACATTTCTCATTTGTCATTTAGACCGTTACCTGTTTCTTAAGGAACGCGGCCAAGATGCAGCGCGGAACGGCCAACGGCACTGCGAACTGAAATAACAAATGACAAATGGAAAATCTCTTTTCTTCACGAGATCACTTCTTCACTCACCCTGGTGGAATACCCTGGAAAAGATCTGGTCGACATTTCGTAAATAAGAATCGTAGCCAAACGCTCCTTCAACCTCTGCGGCAGAGAGATGCAGCTTGATGTCTGGATCCTGTAGCAAGAGCTCCTTGAAGTTTTCATTCTGATCCCAGACCTTCATCGCGTTTCGCTGGACCCACTCATAAGCGCTTTCGCGTGAAACACCCTTCTGCGTGAGCGCCAGGAGCAGTTGGCCACTGAAAACCAAACCGCGCGTGAGCTGAAGATTTTCTAGCATCCGTTCCGGGTGCACCACCAGTCCGGAGATTAAAGACGTCGCTTTGTGGAGTATGTAGTCCAGAGCAATACTTGAATCGGGCAAGACCACACGCTCGGCAGATGAATGCGAAATGTCACGCTCGTGCCAGAGGGCCACGTTTTCCAGACCCACCAAACTATGCCCACGGATAACGCGAGCGATGCCGCAAATTCTTTCCGAGATAATTGGATTCCGCTTGTGAGGCATCGCGCTGGAACCCTTCTGCCCCACAGTAAAACGTTCCTGAGCTTCGCCGACCTCGGTGCGCTGCCAATGACGAATGTTGAGGGCAAACTTGTCGAGTGATGAGGCGATGATGGCGAGCGTGCAGAGATATTCGGCGTAACAATCGCGCTGAATGATTTGCGTCGAAACGGGCGCCGGCTTCAACCCAGCCGCGCGCAGACTTTTTCTTCAACCTCCGGATCGAGCAGGGCAAACGTTCCTACTGCGCCGCTGATTTTTCCAACCGAGACAGTTTCGCGCGCGCGCCGCAGGCGGTCTCGATCGCGACGCATCTCGTCGTACCAAAGAGCGAAGGTCAAACCAAAGGAGGTTGGTTCAGCGTGAATACCGTGGGTACGGCCAATTTGCGGAGTGTGCTTAAACTCAAGGGCGCGACTCTTGAGAACTTCGAGCAACGCCTCGATTTTCTGAAGCAGAATGTCGCAGGCGCTACGTAACAGGAGTGCGTTTGCAGTATCCACAACATCAGACGAAGTCAGGCCGTAATGAACAAAGCGCGCCGCTTCGCCGATGTTTTCTGCAAGGTTGGTAGTGAAGGCAATGACATCGTGATTAGTCGTCTTCTCAATCTCGTTGATTCGTTCAACTGAGAACTTTGCGCGCGCTTTGATCTGCTCGAGCGCGTCGCGAGGAATCGTTCCCATCTCGGCATGCACTTCGCAGACGGCAATTTCGACTTCCAGCCATTTCTGGAATTTGCTCTGTTCGGTCCAGAGCGCGCCCATTTCAGGTAATGTGTAGCGTTCGATCATTGGAAAGTTTCAAACTCATTTCAGCGCTGTTGAGTTAACGAAGTATCGCGCGAGCTGCCAGCGGCCATCGCGCTCAACCAACGTGAAGGTTTCCATACCCTCGCCGTTTTGGAACTTCGTCCGGTAGGCAACGATGAAGGCGCGACCTTTCAGCGGTCCACCCGAATTCTGTTGTTCCGTCGCCGATTGTAAAGTTCGATTTTCTACCACACCCAGCTTGGTTCGCAGCGCTTTGAAGGTTGCGGTCGACTGTTCGAGAGTTGCGTCCTGCCGCCACAGTTCCGAGGCATCGTTGTAGATTTTGTCGTAACGCTCGGCTGCAATCTCATCGTTTATCGTGCCAATCGCAGATTCAACTTCCGCTGGAAGACTTCGGCTGCCCTGGTTAGCCGCAGCAGGCGACGACGAAAAGGGAAACGAAAACTAAAACTAATGAAATCCGAGCTCCCGACAAGTAGACAGAGTTCTTGCCAGACCTCAACTTATCCCTCCGCCTTCATCCCTCATCCCTGGCTACACCTCGATCCACGGCGTCGGCTCCTTCGGAAACGACAAGCTGACCTGGGTGTCACCACGGAAAAGTGGAGCGCGTTCCTGTAAAGCAACTTCGGCGCAAATCTTGGCCAGGTAGGGATTGTTGGCGCGTTGCGAAAGATGAGTCAGCACGAGATGTTCAGCCACGCCATCAAAGCCGTCACGGATCCATTCCGCCAGGTCTTCATTTGAAAGATGGCCGAGCCGGGACAAAATTCGCTGCTTAAGTTCCCAGGGGTAGACGTCGCAAGCTTTCAACATGTCGCGGCTATGGTTTGACTCGATCACTACCGCGGCGCAACCGCGCAAGCGTTCGCTGACCAGCGTCGTAATGTGGCCAAAGTCCATCAGGGTCGCGATCTTTACGCCCTGATGCGTCGCCGTGAAGCCGAAATTGTCCACCGCGTCATGTGGGATGGTGAAGGGATGAAAGTCGATCTCCCCAATGCGAAAATCCTGGCTCGATTCGATTTGCTCGACGCGATCCTTGAGAGCTTTGGCGCGTTTTCGAGGTTCTTCATCGTTGACGTTGGTGCGCTCGCTTATGTAAGCATCACAAGTTTGGGCTGATATGTAGACGGGGCAATCGACTGTGCGCAACAACACGCGCAAGCCGCCAGCGTGGTCGCCGTGTTCATGTGTGACCAGTACGGCGTCGAGTTTTTGCACGTCCTCGCCGACCAGCGCGAGCCGGCGCGCGATCTCTTTGGCGCTGAGTCCGGCGTCAACGAGCACGCGAGTTTCGCCGGCAACGATCAAGACCGCATTGCCCGTTGATCCGCTGCCGAGAACGGTAAGTTTCATGCTTAGGAAATTAGGAACTAAGAACCAGCAAATAACAAAAAAGGTGTAGCAGAAACTTTAACACTTAATAAGCGAAACGGCTACCGAGCGATTTGCTCTGTTACCGCCTAAACCCAGGAATAGTTCATCGGGTTGCGGTCTATACGAAGGAGGGATTGTAATCTTGGTCGAGTCTTTTAGATTTTCAGCCGCGAGCGATCGACGCGAAAGCCATTCAGGTTTCCGAGAGCGCCGAGGGCGAGGGTGTCGCTAGTGAAGTATTCCTGGGCCACGCGCTGTACGTCTTCCGCCGTAACTGCCTCGATCTTTTCCATGGTTTCTTCGGGAGTAATCCGACGGCCGTGGATAATCTCCTGGCGCGAGAGGGCGCTGACGCGTGCGCTCGACGACTCGAGCCCAAGGAGAATCGATGACAGCGCCTGGTCTTTTGCGAGTTTCAGTTCCTCATCGGGAACTCTCTCGTTGACTACGCGTCGCATCTCTACGAGCGAGAGATCGAGTACCTGATTCAAATGTTCCGGCGAAGTCCCTGCATAGATAGTGAAAACACCGACATCTGAAAATGTGCTGCCGCCGGCACCCACAGAGTAGGCCAGGCCGCGCTCTTCCCGAATGGTTTGCCAAAGTCGACTTGAGGTGCCGCCGCCGACGACTGACGCCAGCAGGCTACCTGCATAGCGATCTTCGTCCCTGGCGTCGGGCCAGGGCGCCGCCAGGATCAGGTGTGCCTGCTCGAGCTCTTTCTTTTGTTCAATAAGAATTGGCGCCGCTGCGGTAGGCGATTGCCCGTCAGGATTTACCAAATCCGCGTCGCTGTTTGAGGTGCCAAAAGATTTCTCAACCAAATCCACCAGCCGGTCATGTTCGACGTTGCCTGCTGCCGCTATCACCAGATTTCCTGGCGAGAATTCACGCGCGTGAAACGATGAGATCGTTTGGTGATCAAAAGAAGAAACGGTGTCTTCCGTGCCCTCAATCGGTCGGCCCAACGGATGTCCAGGAAAGTATGCGGCGTTAAAGAGTTCCCCCAACAGTTCGTCCGGGGTGTCTTCAACCATTTTCATCTCCTCGAGAACTACTTTTTGTTCCCGTTCCAAATCTTTCTGGTCAAACCGGGGGTGCGCGAGCAGATCGGCGATTAGGTCAAACGCCGCAGGCAGGCTTTTGTCCGCAACCTTTATGGCGAAGCCGGTCATCTCATGGGTTGTGAACGCATCAAGATTGCCCCCCAGCCGATCTGACTCCACGGCAATATCGCGAGCAGTTCGGCGCTCAGTCCCTTTGAACACGGCATGCTCGATGAAATGGCAAATTCCGTTGAGTTCAGGGGTCTCGTGACGGGAACCACGTCGCACCCAGATTCCGGCCGTTACCGAGCGGAGTCCGGGCATATGTTCAGTCAAAACTGTGATGCAGTTGGGGAGTCGAGTTAAGCGAACTTCGTCAATCATGAATATACAACCAGGAAACCGGCAGAAAGTTATGTCGCTCCGCATCCTAGCACGCGGGAAACCGGGGGCAAAGTGGAGCCAAAATGGCTATTGGCCCGGGGCCGGATTGCTTGACAGGGCTTCGATTATTGGCGGAAAATGCGAACCATCCAACGGTTCCGGTAAGTCTCCTGGCCTGAACCAGTTCGCCCTTTGCGGTTATGGCGAAACTGCCTTCGCAGTTTCGGAACGGCGAGAAATCTTAGGAGACTTCTTCCTATTTTGCGCAAAACACAGTCACAGTCGAGAGGCTTCGAACGTTTCCTATAGGGACGCGTAGGGAGGTTTCGTGCGATGAAGATGGTGAAGATAATGAAGAAGACGTCGATATTAAAGAAAACAATAGGGAGAAGAGCACTTAGCTTGTTGCTGGCCGTATTTTCGGCAGGAATTTACGCGCAGGTACCCGCGGCGAGCACCAGCAAAGGTCAACTGGCGACGATTACGGGAGCCGTGACGGATAACAAGGGAAATCCCGTGTCCGGCGCGCTGATTTCCTTGCTACGAGAGGGCGCAAGCAAAGTCATCAAGCAGACCCGCAGTGATGTGGCCGGGCGGTTTAGTGCCCGAATCGCACCGGGTCGTTATGGAATTCGAGCGATTGCCTCGGGCTTTAATGAGGTAGTTTTTGCCTCGGTAGAAGTTCGCCCCTCGCAGGAACTCGTTTACCGCTTCAACCTCGAGCCGATTGGCTCTGGTAATACTTTGCCCGAACGTCGGAAGGATCGCGACGACGTCAAATGGACTCTGCGCTCGGCACAGACCCGTCGTTCCATCTTTCAGGTTCAGGAAGGCGAAGACGCTGAGATTCAAGCAATACTCGGACAGGAAACAGTTTCGCAGGCCGAGACTCCCGCTGACGGTGTTTCGACTGAAGCATCAAGCACCGAAGTCTCCAGTCCGCACTCGCAACGCAGACTCCAGGGTGTTGTCGAAACCTATTTTGCCGGCAACTCCTATGGTCCCGCCTACCCCGGTCTCAATTTTGCCATCGCCACTTCCCCGAATGATCGCATTGAACTCGTCCTGGCCGGCCAAACAACCGCCGGTGCAAACGGACCGGAGCGTTTTGAAGCGAGCACTCACATCCGCGCGGGCCAGCGTCATCGGATGGAGATGAGTCTGGGTGCGGTCCGTTACGGATCGCCGGTATGGATATCAACCAGCAATAACCTGTCCAGCGTATCGAGCACGCGGCCGGGCCAAATATCCGTCAGGGCGATTGACGAATGGGTAGTGCGCGATGGAATCGTAGTGGTCCTTGGTCTCGACTACTCGAGATTTATTGGCGGTGGCGGCGCGCAGTCGGTCACTCCGCGGATCGGCATTCAATATGATGCGAACGCGAGGACTCGTTTAAGGGCAGCCTATGCACCGGGTGGAGACGAAAGCAATATTCAGAGTGTGGCAGCATTTGAAGGCGCTCAAGTTCCTTTTAGGGATGCCGGGAGGCGACCAGTAGCTTACGTTGACGGTCGTGCGGTAATGGACCGTAGTCATCGTCTTGAATTTGGAGTTGAGAGAGTTCTCGACAACAAGTCCAACCTTGAAGGCACGGCGTTTTTTGATACCACCTTGAACCGCGGCGTCGGCTTGCTCAGTACACCGATTTCCGCCTTTTCCGGCGCTACCGGCGACTCGTTCATCGATGTAGCGAATCAGCAGGGCGCGGCGCGTGGTATGAGACTGGTTTACACGCGCAGGCTTAGTCGAATGTGGACCGCCTCAGGAGGGTTCTCCTTCGGGCGCGGACAGCGACTCGCGTCGGGCGATATTTCCCAACCGTCGGAAATTTTTGAAAGCGGTTTCTTCCAGACAGCGGCTTTCCAGGTCGAAGCTGACCTGGGCACGGGCACAAACATTCGCACAGTACTCCGTTTCTCGCCGAACGCTACCGTGTTTGCAATCGATCCTTTCGCGGGACGCCTGGCTGTTTACGATCCGTCATTGAGCGTCCAGGTTACACAGGAGCTGCCGAGCTTCGGTTTACCAGTCAGGGCTGAGGCTGTGCTTGATGCGCGTAACTTGCTTGACGTTCAGCCGAGTACTGAGAACGGAGAAATGCTTACACAGATAAACACGGGTCGTCGTTCTGTTCGCGGCGGCATCTCGCTCAGGTTCTAATCAAGGGAAAAGAGGTTGGGCCCTTGGTTTTGCGCAGGTTCGCTTGTGACCCCACTAGCTGTTCTCCAAAAACTCGGAAAAGTCCAAAAAGTTGGATAGCGCGGTTAGCGAGAGCCTCGTTAGAACGCAGACCTGCATTGAGCCGAAGACGACAGACAGTCAAGCGCTAGCAGGGTAATCTCGCCAGTCTCCGTGAGTGACAGATTTGACCGGGGGCGCAGTTGACCAGGACCGCTCGAAAATACCTTGGGAACATACCTTGCGTTTTCTACCTCGATCAGGAGCTTTGAGATTCTTGGCTAGTGGAACTATCTAAGTGAAGAGATCGGTATTCACAACTGGGACGTGGTTGGTGCTCTCCAGCGCCGCCCTGCTGATAACAGCGGGCGTGCTGAATTTTGGTCAGCGCCTGAGACACGAAACACCTCCCTGGGACGGTGTGCGTTGGACCGATACGAAGCAAGGTATCCTCGCCGAGACAGTCGAGCCCAATTCCTCGGGAGCACGCGGTCAAATCCTGCCGGGCGACCATTTGATTGGCATTAGCACCGATAATCGGAAATACGATGAGGTTGGAAGCGCTCGGGAGGTCCAGATGTATCTGGATCAAGCGCACGTCGGTGGCGAGATACATTATCTCATTGAACGTCCATCCTATCCGGAAGACAGCCGCTTGTACTACGCCGATCTTGATCACCTTGATGCCACGCACAAATGGACTCCACTGGTTGTTTATATCAATCTTATCGGTCTGGTTTTCCTGTTTGTAGGTTTCTTCGTACTCTTCAAGCAGGGAGGTCGAGCGCCTTTCGCTTTACACTTCGCTTCCGTCTGTTTGGCTGGATTTGTACTTTGTTTCTACACAGAGGTCGGAACTTATCGCGATCTCGACTTAGCGATTGCCATTTTAAAGAACGCTGCTCTGATCGTCTTCCCTCCGCTTTTCCTTCATTTCTGTCTTCTCTACCCAGTGCGGCAGCAACTGTTTGAACGCAAGCGCTGGCGCGCAACCTTGCTTTATCTCCCGGCTTTGCTGCTTCTCGGCCTGGAGAGTTTTATTTTCCTGCGCACCGTGTTGACACCTGCCGTGCCCCTACTGCGAAACGTTCCCAACGTTTCCGACGTGTTTGTGGGACTGTTCTACAGGCTTAGCATGTTCCACTTTGTAGTGGGTTTGATCGCGAGCGTTTCCTTCCTGATCAAAACCTGGGTGCAGGCCAGGAATACTGTAGTAAGGCAACAACTGAAGTGGGTGATTTGGGGCCTGGTCTTGGCGGTGACTCCCTTCACACTGCTTTATGCGGTCGGATTTTTGTGGGGTGCGCAGGTTGACCCATGGCTAACGAATGCGGCGGTGCTGCCTCTCATTCTGATACCGCTCTCGTTTGGTTATTCAGTGGTTCGCTACCGGTTGATGGACGTTGAACTGGTTGTGCGCCGCGTCTTCGTTTATGTCCTCACGACCCTCGCAATTGCTTTGATGGTTGGCTCGGTCGTCTACCTCGCCGGACTCTACGCGCTTGGGGGAGACGGCTTCACTTCGGGAGAGCTCACCTTGCGCGTGGTGATAGCGATTGTGGCAATGGCCGCCATCGTGATGGTTGCTGCCCCGGTGAAGAACTTTTTGCAGGAACACATTGACCGGCTGTTTTATGGCGAGCGTTACGACATGCGGCACAGCCTGTTGGATTTTGGCCGCACGCTTTCCGCAACCACCGCCCTCGATCCGTTGCTTGATGCGCTCGTCAGCCGTCTGCAGCAGGTAATGAATGTAGGCCGCATCGCGATTTTCATCGAGGACAAGCATGACCCCGCCGGCTATCGGATTGCTCGAGCTACGGGAATATCTTCAGAAATGATAGTGCCACCCGACTTTCGCGAAATGATCCGCATTCGCTCGGCCGAAACCGGAGTAGTTCGCACTGACGATCTCGATCTGATACCGGAAACCACCGGTTTCGTTCGTCGCGCGCTTCACTATTATGTGCCGTGCGTGGTGCGTGGCCGAATGGTTGCCGTCATCGGACTTGGCCGCTCTGCTGATGGCGCCCTGCTCTCCTCAGAGGACGTAGACATACTACTTACCGTTTCCGGTTATGTTGCGGTCGCGATTGAAAACAGTTTGCTGTATCAGGAACAGGGTGACCGGGCAGCAGAGTTGAAACTCCTCAAAGAGTTTAATGAGTCCATCATCGAGTCTATTAATGTCGGACTGTTGGCCGTGGATCTGGAAGGTCGCGTTACGCGCCTGAATTCGGCGCTTGAAGAGATTCTGGATCTTAGTCGTGCTCAGGCAGTTGGTAAGCGAGTCGAGGATCTCTTCTCCGAAGATTTCACTGACACACTGCGTCAGGTGCTCGGCAACGATCGTTGGCGCCTTAAGGAAATTCGGAACATCTACAAAATTCACACGGCAACGTTCGTCGGGCGCCCGCTGGTTCTGAATATTGCTATTGCGCCATTGCAGGACTCGCAGGAGCAGACCGGCGCGCTCGTTGTACTTGAGGACGTGACTTCCCGTGTGCGCCTCGAAGAGCAGCTGCAACAACGTGAAAAACTTTCTTCAATCGGCTTGCTGGCTGCCGGCGTGGCCCACGAAGTGAACACCCCTCTTACCGGTGTCTCCTCGTATACGCAGATGCTGCTCGGCATGCTGTCGGAGAACGATCCCAAGCATGCCCTGTTGCTTAAAGTTCGCCGGCAGGCTGAGCGCGCCACGAACATCGTCAACAATCTGTTGAACTTTTCGCGCACCGGTGACGCCACCGAGTTTAGCGAACTGGACGTCAGCCGCGTGCTCGACGACACGCTGCAGCTGCTTGAGCCGCAGTTGCGCGGTAATCAGATCAAAATCGTGCGTGATTATGATCCCGAATCACCGCTGGTGATTGGCAACAGCGGCAAGCTTCAACAGGTATTCACCAACTTATTGCTGAACGCGCGCGACGCACTTCCTACGGGAGGCTCGATCAGAATTTCCACGATCCCTTCAGATGACGACTCATTGATGATTGAGATCTCGGATAGCGGCACCGGCATCGCCCCTGAAAATGTAGCCAAGATCTATGACCCCTTTTACACCACCAAGGGAGTTGGACGTGGGACCGGGCTTGGTCTTGCAGTTTCCTACGGTATAGTTCAGGAACATTCGGGCCACATCAGCGTCGAAAGCACGCCCGGGCAGGGCACTATTTTTCGCATTACTTTGCCAACTGCGCAGACGCGATCCCGGTTGCAGGCAGTTGCCGACTAATCCAAGAGAGATCTCAAAGTTCAAATCTGAAGATCTCAAATGTCAGAAATTGCTTCAGTTCTTAGTTCTCAAATCTCGAATTTTAGATCTGAAATCGTAAGCTGACGGCCGGAGCAAGCGCAGTCTAGCGCTTGGCTGCTGCCTTTTTTTTGCCCTGATCTCCCCTACACTGATTCACTTCCGAAAACGTGAGGTTTAGCAACATTGGCTGGAAAGACAGAAAGACGCGTGGCTAAAAAAGGCTCAGTACTGGTTGTCGATGACGAAGAGATCATGCGGGAAGTATTGGAGACGCTGCTCTCTTCCGAAGGTTATCGTGTCGACCTGGCCAAGACCGGCGAGGAGGGACTGGAAGCCTATGGTCGTCGTGCTTACGACATTGTGTTGCTCGACGTTTCGATGCCGGGCATCGGCGGACTGCGGGCGCTGGAAGAATTTCTGAAGATGGACTCTGACGCGGTCATCATCATGATCACCGCCTACGCCACTTTTGATACGGCCATCGCAGCCTGGGAACACGGCGCCTTCCTCTGCATACGAAAGCCTTTTCAGAACGAACAAATCTCGCTGACAGTCGCAGCCGGAATAAAGCAGCGACGTAAAGAAGAGGAGCGACAAACACTGCGGCGGGCCATGAGTCGCGCGGTGGATCGCGGGGCGATTGTGGGGCGATCCGACGTCATGCAGGAAGTCTTTCGTCTCGTAGAACAAGTTGCCCCGGCCCGTTCAACCGTTCTGATCACAGGCGAAAGCGGCACCGGAAAAGAGTTGATTGCGAAAGCAATTCACGAGGCGAGTCCGCGCGCAGGCAAGCCTTTCGTTACAGTCAACAGTTCAAATATTCCTTCCGAACTCCTCGAGTCGGAACTCTTTGGTCACACGCGTGGCGCCTTTACAGGCGCAGTGGCGGCGAAGAAGGGATTGTTTGAGGTTGCTGATGGCGGTTCTATTTTCCTCGATGAGATTGGCGATATTCCTCCGGAGACGCAGGTACGTTTGCTGCGCGTTATTCAGGAACGCGAATTTACGCCGCTCGGAGACACCACGCCGCGCCGGGTTGATGTGCGCATCATTGCGGCCACCAATATTGAGTTGAAGGAAGCTGTGAAGCAGGGAACATTTCGGGAAGATTTGTATTACCGGCTGGCGGTAGTGCCGATCGAACTGCCGCCGCTGCGCGACCGGCGCGAGGATATACTGCCATTGGCCCAGCACTTCATCGAGAAGTACAACGAAGAGAACGGTCGCAGAGTGTCTGAGCAGATCGCTCCTGATGTGCTGGCGTTGCTTGAAGCTTACTCCTGGCCCGGCAATGTTCGGGAACTGGAGAATGCGATTGAACGGGCGGTGGTCATTGCCCCTCGCGATGAGGTTTCGCGCGAGTGTCTGCGGCCGGAGATTAGCGATCCACAATCGGTTGCCAGTAGTTCCGAAGAAGGCGCCAGTATGGGCGCGGTGCAGGACCTTGGGCGCGGCATCAACTTCTATGATCAGGTGCGGCGCTTTGAGATCGACCTGATTCGTCGCGCGCTGGAGCAAACCGGCGGTCATCAATCGCGTGCCGCGCGCTTGCTGGGAATGAACGCCACCACGCTCAACTCGAAAATCAAAACCTACAGAATCAGCCTGCGGCCGTAAGGGATGAATTGGCCGCGGATGAACGCGGAGTTCGCGAATCTTTGTAAATCCGCGGCTGATATTATCCGATTCAATGATTCAACCAGTAAGGCAAATGGAAATCTTGGAATTGCCACTTTGCGACAATCACTTGCGCCTCGGAGCGTCGATGATCGAGCGCGACGGTTGGTCGGTGCCGGAATCATACGGTGATGCGCTGCTTGAATATGCCTCAGTTCGAGAGGGTGGTTGCGGATTAATGGATCTTTCGAGTAGAGGCCGCATTCTGGTGAGCGGCACTGAAGCCGTGCAGTTTCTCAACGGCCTGATCACAAATGACATGAAAACGTTGGCTGTGGACAGTTGGATGCCGGCGGCGTTCCCCAATGTTCAGGGCCGGCTGATCGCAAGTGTGCGGGTCGTTCGCCTGAAAGATGAAGGGACGGGAAAAAACGTTAGCCCTGCTTTCCTGATCGATACAGAAGCAGCTACGCATGACCGTGTGCTGAAGACTATTGAACGCTTCACGCTTGCCGGCGACTTTCGCGTCACCGATGTGACGAACCAAACTGCGCAGCTCTCTGTAAAGGGTACTAAAGCGGCTGACGTGGTGCGTGCGACGCTCGCTGATAAAGCCGCGGACCTGCTACCAAAACAGTCAATCCAAATAGCCTGGCCATTGAGCGACCAGGACGGAAGCGGTTTGGATAATGTTACAAACGCCCTCATCGTAATGCGTGAATCGAACGCGAGTGAAGCAGGTTTCGATTTTGTTGTTAACGTAAATCAAGCTCTTACTTTGTGGGAGACTCTGCAAAATGCCGGGGCGAGGCCGGTTGGTTATGCAGCGCTCGAGATTTTGCGGATCGAGGCGGGCGTGCCGCGGTACGGCGTGGACATGGATGAAACTAACGTTGTCACTGAAACCGCGCTTGACGACGCTGTGAGTTACACGAAAGGTTGCTATGTGGGCCAGGAGATCATCGCGCGCATCAAATATCGCGGGCACGTCGCCAAGAAATTAACGGGCGTCATGCTTGAGCAGCTGGTTAAGGTTGCGGTGGGCGCGACTATCCATTCCGCCGATGGCAAGGAGGCCGGCCGTATTACCTCGGTCACTTCTTCGCCGCGCCTGGGCCGCACTATTGCACTCGCGTATCTGAAATACGATTATCTTGCTGCGGGAACGAGCGTGAAAGTGATTTCCGGTACGGAAGTGTATGAGGCACGAGTAACGGAATTACCATTCGTGCGAGAGTAAGCTTGCTGGTTCAAGTGAATTGGTGGGACCGAAGGCGTCCCGCCCGCAAAGCGCCGCCAGTCTCCATTCTTCTTGGGGCCAATCGTTTCGCGCTTCGCGCGCATTGCGGGCGGGACGCCTGCGCAGTCCCAGCAAATCACTTGAACTCTTCGCGTACTGCCTACTGCCCTGAGGATAACTTTAATGAATGCTGAGGCAGATCCGTCGGCGCCGAGTGATGCACCGCGCGACCTTGATCAAGAACAAGCGCGCCTTGCCTACACGATTATCGAATCGCTCCTTGAGCACACACGCGTGGTCAGCGATCTGATTGCGCTGATGGCGCAGACACTCGACCAGGACACCACCAGAGCACTAACTCAGACTCCCGTCTGGACAGCCTATCTTGATAGTCGCCGCGCGTTGGAACGCACTCGCGCCGACGTTGAGAAGTTTGCGGAGATAATAAAGAACCTTAGCGAAGAGACGACTAGTCAATCGAACTAGAGTCTTGCTTGTATTTCAACAACCACCTGCACTCGTGAACTAACATTCAGAGCGCCGGCTTGCACTGGAGTTGGCCTACTTGACATTTTCGACAGGTTTAATTCTGAGTAAGCATTGTTATCTACGGAGGACTCAGCCGGAGTTCTAGTTGTCCCTGCCTCTTGCTGTTCGACCACACGTACAACCTTTCCTCCCATCGCCTGAGCGATTGACTGAGCCTTACTCATTGCCTGGCGCGATGCTTCCGCCAGAGCCGCTCCGCGCGCCGGGCTGTTGTCGCGCAAGATGAACGAAACGTTCTCAACGCTGTTAGCTCCCGCCTGCGATGCGGCATCGATCACAGCGCCGACTTTAGTCAAGTCTCCCATGGTAACCATCACGGAGTTTCGAGCTTCGTAACCAATGATCTTCGGAAGTTTGTTGTATCTATAGTCGTATTGCGGTTGCAGGCTGTAGTCGGAAGTTTTAATTTCGGGATCGGCGCCCGCTGATGCTTTCAACGCCTGGATCACCGCCTCGCTCTTGCGCGCGTTATCCTGTTGCGCGTTGAGTGCTTGCGGGCTCTGAGTAATGACTGACAGGACAACTGTGGCGGCGTCGGGCTGGGCTTTCATGCTTGTCTCGCCCGCTACAGTGACGCGCGTCAACGGAGAAGGGTGAGATGAGCATGAGACTGCAAAAACCAGCAGCAAAATCGAACCGATTGCGAAAGAGATCCGCTGGCGTGTAGCGAACCTGGTTGTCATAACGTTCATCATGGTGTTCTCCTTCTGGGGTGAAATCTGCACTGGCTGAACGTTTAGACTGCTGCAATCCTGCATTGTTCCGCGCCGATCCTTCAAAGAAGGAAACCGAAAAAGAGAAAGGAGAGAGTGGCCGGTAGGGGATCAGGAAGGAACTCAGTAAGGACGAGGAGCGACAACTGTGTCCTTGTCGCTGGTTTTGCGTGGTTTCATGTAAGTCAAAAAGTCTCGTAGTGCCTGCTTCTGCTCTTTGCCCACCGGAAAAGGCACCGCGTCAAACTTGATCTCAAAGGAGTTTGCTTGCGTTATCTTTACAAACGTCTCGTAAGGCATGCGAAAGACGAGTCGCTCGCCCATCCAAACGCGCCCAGGAACCGGGCGTTTGATCGCCCACCGGTTGGAGCTAAGAAACACCTGCTCGCCGTCGATCATGAAAACTACGTACAAGTCCGTTCGCAATCTTCCTCTGATAACTGTTTGGAGCTCGAAGTCGATAAGTGAGGGGGTCACAACCTGGCGGCCGGGAAAACTAAACGATGGGCTCATCTGGAGACTAACGTATTTGCCCTGTCCGCGTGATATCTCCATGGGCGCGAGTCGGACGATGGTTTTGTCTTTCTCGGCGTCGTAGATCGTTTCAACCTTCGCAGCATCTTGCGGCGACACATTGGCCACAGCCTGATTCATCGATCTGACTGCGTTGACCTGTGCGACTGAGAGGACAATAGCCAGGAGCAATGTTGTTTGACTCAGCATAGTTTTATTCTTGTAGTCTTCTGGTCGGGACAACTTGTTAACTCAGACGCGACACGCAATCAAGTTAATAATCCCCAGCAAACTCTTCTCGATTTTCACAACCTCAAGCCCGGCAGCCTGCGCGGCGTTGGCAGTACGCCGATTGAAGCGATCGTTAAAGAGTGGAACGGTGATCAGGCTCAGCAGATCGAACACCGGTCCGAGCAGGCCGCCAGGACGAACATGCTCGAGCAGCAACACCGTCCCACCGGCTTTCACCACGCGTCGCAATTCATTGAACGCATCATTGGGACGCGATAGTGAACAAAAAACGAGCGTGGCAAACGCCGCATCGAAGGAGTTGTCTTTGAAGGGAAGATGCTCGGCGCAACTTTGCACCAGCCCCACTTTTCCAGGACGTTTCTTTTGACTGGCGATGCGCAGCATTTCGCGACTCGGCTCAGTGGCGACACCATCGCTGTCCTTTGGGTAGAACGCGAAATTCAAACCCGTCCCTGCTCCCAATTCGAGTACGTGCGCGCCTTCGGGTAGGTAGCTGAGAGTTTTTGCGCGCAACCGTGCGAGAAACCAGCGGTCTAGCGGGCTCATCGCTTTGTCGTAGTGTGGTGCTATCTCGTCGTAAGTGCGGGGCATTGTATCCAGGACAGATGTGCTTGTCTGTCCATTCTAGTGTGTCTGTTTATGCGAGCCGGCGCACAGGCAGGAATACCTCTACTACTTCACCATCATGATGACTTTGCGCTCGCGTCCGCCGTCAAACTCGCAAAGAAAGATTCCCTGCCAGCGACCGAGCAAGAGTTTTCCCTCGTTAAAGGGAATCGTAACGGATGAACCAACCAGGGTGGCTTTGATGTGCGCATCGGAATTCTCTTCACCGTGACGAAAGCCCATTCCGTGCTGGGGAATCAACGTGCGCAGGAGATGCAACATGTCACGCGGCACGTCGGGGTCAGCGTTCTCATTTACGGTCAATCCTGCGGTGGTGTGTTGCACAAAAAGCACCACTACGCCTTCCCGTTGTTTCGCTGCCGTCAGCTGTTGCTGCACCTGGTCAGTGAACTCAACCAACTCTTCACGCTCACGCGAACGCACTTTTAGGATGTAGACCATACTCGATAAATAAAAACTCAATCTGCTCGAACGAACTCAAGTTGCAGCGATTATAGCCGTGTCGCGGTGCGCAAATACAAAAGCCCCGACGAACATTCGTCGGGGCCCAGCCACGAAGTCAAAGAGAGAGCTTACTGAGATGACGGCTGGTATGGCTTGTCATCGACAAGGACACTGCCATCCCGAATGTTATCCACCGTATACATCTTCCAGCCTTGCGAAGTATGTTTCCAGGTCTCTCTTTGAACAACCCGAGCTTCGACCTTGTGTAGAGTTCCATCGGCCAGCCGTTGCATTCTAACTGTCTTTTGCGTTACGTCGGCGCTGGCGAGATCGCCCTGGACTTCAATGGTGCCGATCCCGAAGTGCTGGGAAATGAAATGGTCGATTTGTTCGAGCAACCGCTTGGTATAGGTTTCCATATCGGCGCGCGTGTTTAATTTACCGTCTGGAGTGGTCGTGTGAAAGTCGTCGGTCCGCAAGGCCATGACCGCGGCCAGATCCTTTTTGTTGAAAGCCTCTATGTTTTGGTCATACCAGGCTTCGATCGCCTTGCGAACGGGCTTTGATTTGTCCCTCTCTATCAACTCACCGTTTTTTACTTTGACCTTGCGCGAAGCGGCTTTGTTCGGAGCGATTTGCGAAGCGCCGCTCTGAGAGTAGGTCACCCAGACAAGAGAGCAGCTAAGCGCGAAAAGGGTAGCAATAACGATGAGCCGATTCTTCATGACTCCTCCAACTAGTTTTCATCGAGCACAAAGTTATAGGTCATGACCCCTGTAACTTTAACCGGCTGGCCCTCTTTTAAGGTTGGCTTAAAGCGTGCCTTTAAAGCCGCAGCCTCCGAAACGGCATAGAGTTCTTTTGGACCACTATCGGCTTTCGCGTAAATCACCTTACCCTCGTCGCCAATAGTGATGACAACCGCCACGGTGCCTTCGATCTTTTGCTGCTTCACTTCGTCAGGATAAGCAGGCCGCGGCGCTTCAATTAATTCGCCTTTCTTTATTTTGTCCCGCTTTTCCTTTCGCTTTTCCTTCCGCTTTTCCTTATCCGCTTTGTCGAAGTCCTTATCCCGTTCATCGGCGGGCTCTCAGCATTGCTCAGACTCTTCGGCTTGCTCGGCCTGCTCCGACTGTTCTGCCTGCTCCGCTTGTTCCTCCGGCTCATTCGGCTCACTCGGCTGATTGGGTTGCGGAGGCTGCGCTGGTTGGGGTTGGACCTGCGGAGCTGATGGCGGAGATGGGGGTGACGGAGGCGAGGGAGGAGCCTTCTTCGACGACTGTTGATCCACGGAGATCTCTGACTCCAGCGAGACTTGATTGCTTATCGATATGAGAGCGCGAGTATCGCTTGTTAACGTATTGCTGGCGCGCGGCTGACTATAAACACCGGCAGCCAACAAAATGAGCAGGGCCAGCCCTACCAGTCCAACGGCCAGGAGGCGAGAGGCCGCACCTGACCCGCGATTCGGATTTCCAGTAGACATAATGTTTTCGATCCTCCTTCGTAAATTAGAACCACTCGCAGCGCCGGTTACGCCTGCCGTCCTCCAGCCGAAGCAAAAGCGCACCACCTTAAGAATGCTCGACGCATATGCCTCCGGCACCCGGCAAATTTCCATTACCCGTTCGTCGCAGACTTGCTCACGCTCATCGAACAATTTGCGATTGATGAACCAGACCAGCGGGTGAAACCACAACACTGCACATAGTCCCAACTGGAGATTGCCGATTAAATTATCCCGTCGTTGAATATGCACCAGCTCATGGAGCATGATCGCTTCCAGCTCATCATCGTTCAGGTGCGCCGCGATTGATTCCGGCAGCACTACTGTCGGCCGCCAGACGCGCCACACCGCCGGCTCGAGCTTTAGCGGTGAAATCACCAGCTCTACCTTGCCTTTGAATTGCAAAGATACTCGGGCGCGTTCGAGTGCCTGCCACTCGCGGCCTTGCTGTTTGGTTTGACCAAGCCCCAACGAACTCAGGAACCGGCGCCGCCGAACTGCCCACAGCAGCAACAAAGTTAGAATGCCGGTTAGCCAAATTGTAGTTAGGGCGAAGTAAATTTCCCGGTGGCGGGTAGCCCTGGTTGTGACTATCGTCACCTCATAGGTAGATGCGAGCGTCGCTGCGGGCCCGGTGATTCCCGATAGAACCAACGCGTTTTCGTCAGTCTGTTGAAGAGAGCGAAAGAACGAGAGGGATTGAACTCCTGTTTGCTGGGCCAGGAAGACCAAAAGAGCTACAGGAAGAAGGAACTTGGCCGAAGCGACCAAACAAAACGTGTGACGCCAGTGAGCAGGCCCGCTTCTGAGCACAAATGACGCGGTCAGAATAACCAGTGCGAAAACACTCGCTTGCCAGAGGTGATCAGCAAATCTTGGCCACCACCAAACGGAAGCCGCCACCAGCCATTCATAAACGGCGGTCATTTCGCAGTTCCTCCAGAGCGTTTGCTTTTGTGCGACGTATTCTTGTTCTCTTCCAGCCGGCCCAGGGTGCGTTCCAAATCTCTGATGTCCTGCAAGGTTAGTTGTCCGGTTTCCACGAGTTGCGCCATCAGCGAGCGTGGCGAACCGCCGAAGACATGAAGCAGCTCGTCAAGCAAACGTCCATGGGCGGCTTTGCGAGTAACCACCGCCTCAAAGATATGCGCGTTGCCGATTTTCTTGACCCGGCGCACCGCACCCTTTTCTTCCAAACGGTAGATAATCGTTTGCACCGTTGTATAAGCCGGACGCTTTTGTTCGGGAAGGTGTTCCTGAATTTCGCGCACCGAGGCACTGCCAAGCGCCCAGACTGCGCCCATCACTTCCAACTCCAAACGCGTCAGCCTCACCGGCTTTTCTTTAACCATCCTCGCTCCTTTACTACGAATGAGGTTGAAGCTACTACAACTGTGGTTAAGCTGTCAACAAGAAAAGACGGGACCAAGGGGAATGGGTCAAAGGGGGACGGGAAACGGGAAAGCCATAGCTAGAAAGGGGAAAGGGCAATGGAAAGACTTACTGTCTTTCACTTTACCCCTTCCCCTTTTACCCGGTTTCCTATTGCCCTTTTTGAGATGCTTTTCGTTTCAGCAGTGCCCAGCCGGTCGGCAGAACTGCGGCAGCCAGCAGGATCTTGATAATGTCGCCGGGAATGTACTTCAAATTAATCAGGAAGGCCGCTAGCGGAGAGGTGTGCGTTAGTATCGAGAACCATGCCATGCCCGCAAGCAAAATAATGATTGAACCCACAGCCATCGCCACCGCCGCCGTCCAGAAACGTTTGTCCCATCCGTTTTCCGCAAACGCGCCGGTGATAAAGGCGCCCGCTGGAAAGGCCATCAGATAACCACCAGATTGTCCCAGAAGATGGCCGATGCCTCCCTGGCCGGAGCTAAAGAAGGGCAAGCCAACCGCACCCTCCATTAGATATACAATCATCGCCATGGCGCCCATACGGGATCCCAGTAACGCTCCAGTGAGCAAGACGACAAATGTCTGGCCTGTGATCGGCGGACCGAGGCCGATTGGGATGACGATCTGAGCAGCCAGCGCGGTCAACAAACTAAAAACCACCGCCAGGGAAACAGAGCGAGTCCAGTCGAGCGGAGCGAGCGCAGCGCTGATCAGGGTGTCGGGCGCGACGTAAGATTCAGCTGAAGAATTCATGGCTGGAGTTTAGGGTTTCAAGTTTCAAGTTTCAAGTCTCAGGTCAGCACAACTAGTTCATAGTAAAAGTTGCTCTGAACCTCCGGCGTCAGAATTGAGACTGGCCTGCGCCATCAATTCACTCTATTAATTAACTCCCGGCGGTTCGGGCTGTGGATTAAGGCCGACAACGTCTCCCGGCTTCAAATTTCCAATACGCATTTTATGGAACGATCTCCAAACAAACACCAGCGACGCGAGAAAGAAGACAGCCGCCAGGATGTGGCTGATAAGCGGTCCATTCTCGCCAAACTGTCCGCGGGTGTCAGCGATTGACACCGCCAATTCCACCGCCAGCAGACCAAACAACGTCGTGAACTTGATGACCGGATTCAGCGCCACTGACGATGTATCCTTGAAGGGATCGCCCACAGTGTCGCCCACGACCGTTGCATCGTGCAGCGCTGTCCCTTTTTGTTTCAAATCGACCTCGACAACTTTCTTCGCGTTGTCCCAGGCGCCACCGGCGTTAGCCATAAAGATCGCCTGATAGAGTCCGAAGATCGCAATCGAAATCAGATAGCCAATAAAGAAAAACGGCTCGAGAAACGCAAAGGCCAGCGTCGAGAAGAATATCGTCAGGAAGATATTAAACATGCCCTTCTGCGCATACTGTGTGCAGATCTGGACGACCTTCTTGCTGTCTTCAACCGACGCCTTCTCCACGCCTTCCAGGCGAATGTTTGCCTTGATGAACTCGACCGCGCGATAGGCTCCGGTCGTCACCGCCTGAATGGAAGCTCCTGTGAACCAGTAGATCACCGCACCGCCGCTAATCAAGCCCAGCACAAATGGCGCGTGCAATAAGGAAAGGCTTTCGGTGTTGGTGGTCAGTCCGTTAGTAAGCGTCATCATGATCGAAAAGATCATGGTGGTGGCTCCGACTACCGCAGTTCCAATCAATACGGGCTTTGCAGTTGCCTTAAACGTATTGCCGGCGCCGTCGTTCTCTTCCAGCAGATGTTTGGCCCGCGCAAAGTTGACGTCCATCTTGAAGTCTCGCTTGAGTTCGGCTTCAACATCCGGCACTTGCTCGATCAGCGAGAGTTCGTAAACCGATTGAGCGTTGTCAGTCACCGGACCATAAGAGTCAACCGCAATCGTTACGGGGCCCATGCCAAGAAAACCAAAAGCCACCAGTCCAAAAGCAAAGACCGGCGCTGCAACCATCAGGGCAGCGAGGCCCATGGTGCTGAAGTAGTAAGCAATCGACATCAGAAAGACGATGCTGATGCCGAGCCAGTAAGCCGAAAAATTTCCGGCCACGAGTCCCGAAAGGATGTTGAGAGAGGCACCGCCTTCGCGCGAAGAGGTAACCACTTCGCTTACGTGATGAGACTCAGTCGAGGTAAACACCTTGACGAGTTCGGGAATGATTGCGCCGGCCAGCGTGCCGCAGGAGATGATTGCCGAAAGTTTCCACCAAAGGGTTGTGTCGCCGCCGAGCGCGGGAATAGTCAACCGGGAAATGACGAAGGTGACCACGACCGAAAGAATGGAAGTGATCCAAACCAGCGACGTCAGCGGAGATTCGAAGTTCATCTTATCCGCAGTGCGGTAGCGAGCCTTGGCAATCGCGTCGTTGATGAAATACGAAGCGGCGCTGGCGATAATCATCATGATGCGCATCACGAAGATCCAGACCAGCAGCTGTACCTGCACCGTGTCGCCCCGCACCCCCAATAAAATGAAAGTGATTAAGGCCACCCCGGTAACACCGTAAGTTTCAAAACCGTCCGCACTCGGTCCCACTGAATCGCCGGCGTTATCGCCGGTGCAGTCGGCAATCACGCCCGGGTTTCGTGCGTCATCCTCCTTAATCTTGAAGACGATCTTCATCAAGTCAGCGCCGATGTCCGCAATCTTCGTAAAAATACCGCCGGCAATTCTGAGAGCTGCCGCGCCGAGCGATTCACCAATCGCGAAACCGATGAAGCAAGGGCCGGCGTAATCGCCCGGGATAAAAAGCAGAATGCAGAGCATGATTAGCAGTTCCACGCTGATCAGCATCATGCCGATGCTCATGCCGGCTTTGAGTGGAATTGCGTAAAGCGGAAACGGCTTGCCTTCAAGACTCGCGAACGCAGTGCGCGAGTTGGCAAAAGTGTTAACCCGGATGCCGAACCAGGCGACGCCGTAACTCCCGGCGATACCGACAAGACTAAAGGCGAGAATAATAGCGACGCGAAACGGTTCCATCCGCGAGAGCACGCCGAAATAGAGAATGATGATGATGCCGATGAAGATTTCCAGAATCAGGATGAACTTGCCTTGTGTAATCAGGTAGGTCTTACAAGTCTCGTAAATAAGCTCCGAGATCTCTCGCATGGCGCGGTGGACAGGCAGCTTTTTCAAGTTCATGTAGATGCCGAGACCAAAGAGAAGGCCCAGCATGCAGACGAGGAGTCCGACTAACAGAAGGTTGTGACCATTAATCCCGCCAAAAAAAGTGACGTCACTGAGATCCGGCAGAATCAGATTTGCTTCTCCGCCGGAGTGCGATTGACCGAAAGCGGTTGACGTGGAAACTGCGAGACCCGCCAGAGTGCCGGCGAATGTCAGACAAGTGCGGCGAATACGACGCGCATGCGTGCTGACTAATGACCCAGCCCCAGCAGTCAGGTTGTTAATAGATTTCTTTTTGATGAGTAATGCTGCTAAGCAAACTGTTAGCAGGCTGATAATTGAGATCAGCAATAGTTCCACGATTGTGTGATTCCTTTCGGTCGTTTAAGTAGCGGAGATGCGTGCCCGCGAGCCCTGCTCGTATCCGAAGTTCAACCCCTCAGATGCTTTCTCGCACCTACGGTGTCGACGGATCGCCTTGCAAGAACCGCGTATTATTGCCGATTTTCCTGCGGAGTGTCCAACGCGGCTCAAGAGATTTGCTGGGAGCGCGGGCGTCGCGCCCGCAAATGAGCGCGTAGCGCGAAAAGGGATTGGAAGTCGCTGGGTTGAGAAAACTGCGCGGGCGGGACGCCCGCGCTCCCACAAAATCGCTTGACCGGTTTATAAGCTCGAGGCTTTAGCTTCCGCGAATTCCGCGAGGCTCTGCGGCCGTTTGCCGAAGCCAAACCAACGACGAATCGAATCAATCAGAATAATTACAGCCGCGAACATGATGATCGCGGTAAGGGAAACGTTGATATACCCCAGCGTCGCGGTTTCCGGCTTTTGCGAGAGCGGCCAGAAGATGTCTGTGATCGACTCCCAGCCCGCCACCAGCGTGGTAGTGGAAACAAAGCTCAGCGGCAGTATTGTCACCCAACTATATTTCGCCCTGCCGGAGTTAATGATGATGGTGGTGGCGACGCAGAGCGCCACGGCGGCGAGCAGTTGATTGGCGATGCCAAACATTGGCCAAATGGTTGAGATCGATCCCGACCAGATGAACGCGGCCCAGGCGGTTACAACTAAAGCCGAGGTGATGACTGACCCCGGCAGCCAATTTGGCTCCTCGAGTTTGCGATAGACTCGCCCGCCAAATTCCCCCACCAGAAAGCGGGCCACGCGTGTGCCGGTATCGATGGTTGTGAGTATGAAGAGCGCTTCAAACATGATCGCGAAGTGATACCAGTATTTCATCAGCCCGCGCAGGCCCGGAATTCCGTCAAAGATTTTGGCGATGCCAAGCGCCAGCGTGACGGCGCCACCGGTTCGCCCGCGCAGGTTTTTTTCGCCTGACTCCTGTTCGAGTCGATCAATCTCCTGAGGCTGCAGGTTGAAACCCTGCGCGCTGTTTTCGTCGACCATGCGCACGTAAGCAGCCTTTTGCGTATCGGTCTTTTGCGCGGTGTTGATAGCAAAGTAGTCACCGGGAAAAAGTGAACTCGCGGCAATCAGCGCTACCACGCCTACCACTCCTTCCATCAACATCGAACCGTAACCAATCATGCGCGCATCAGTTTCTTTGGCGACCATCTTCGGGGTCGTGCCTGAAGAAACCAGGGCGTGAAAACCCGAAATCGCTCCACAGGCAATCGTGATAAAGACGAAGGGATAAAGTTTGCCTGGAATCACCGGCCCACCGCCCGCAGTGAAAGGCGTAAGCGCCGGCATGTTCAGGTTTGGATGAACCAGAATGACGCCGATAATCAGAAATGCGATCGTGCCAATTTTCAAATATGACGACAGGTAGTCCCGCGGACAAAGCAACATCCATACAGGCAAGACCGAGGCGATGAAGCCGTAACCGGCCATCAGGATGATCAAGGCGTTGCGGGAAAGAGTGAATGTGTTGGCCAGCGATGAATCAGCGATGCGTCCACCCAGATAAACTGCCGCCAGCAGACCTACTACACCGATTATGCTCGCCTCGGCGATTCTGCCTTTGCGGAAGCGATACATGTAGAGGCCCATCAAAAGCGCTAGTGGAATTGTGAATCCGACGGTGAACGTCCCCCAGGGAGACTCGGCCAGTGCATTTACAACCACCAGTCCCAGCCCGGCAAGCGCAATCACAACGATGAACAGAATCGCAATCCCGGCAACCAGACCACTGAGCGGGCTAATCTCGGTGCGTGCCATCTCAGCGAGTGACTTCCCTCGGCGACGCACACTCCCTGCGAGGATCATAAAGTCGTGCACAGCGCCGCCAAGGCAGACTCCAATCACAAGCCAGAGCAGCCCGGGAAGAAATCCAAACTGAGCCGCCAATACCGGACCGATGAGCGGGCCAGCGCCCGAGATGGCCGCGAAGTGATGTCCGAAGAGCACCCACTTGTTTGTCGGGTAATAGTTGTGCCCGTCATACATTGTTTGCGACGGCACTGGTCGCGAATCATCAAGCGCCAGCACCTTGGCGGCGATGAAAGCCGAGTAGTAGCGATAGGCAATGGCGATCACGCACAGCGAGCCGACGATGATGGGAAGGGCGTTCATGAGTAAGATTTATCTGCAAATTGCACAGATTACGCTGATTCAACAGAGCCAGGCTTTTAGGGCAATTCTAGTCTAAAGTTTTCAGGCAAGAAATCTGTGAAATCGGCGTAATCTGCGGCTGCTTCTTTTTCTGTGTTTTGCATCATTCTGATCTAGGCTCGCGTTACCGGCCGCCAGCGTCGCTCGAGATATTCCGCTACACGCGTCAGCGGGAATGTCAGCAAGAGGTAGAAGATCGCAACCACGGGCCAGATGGTGAGCGGCGCCGCGTAACGGCTCGCGAGTTCCTGCCCGGTGCGTGCCAGTTCGGTTAAGCCGATAACTGACACGAGCGACGAATCTTTCAGCAGAGCGATTGCTTCATTGGTTAACGGGGGAACTACCCGCCGAAAAGTTTGCGGCAGGATGATGTTGCGCATGGCTTGCGAATAGCTCATGCCCAGCGAGCGCGCCGCTTCCATTTGCCCGGCGTCGATCGAAATGATGCCGGCGCGGATGATCTCTGAAATGTAAGCGGCACAATTCAAAGTCAGAGCAATAATGCCACTGGTAAACGCAGGCAAGTGAATACCGAAGATTGGCAGCACAAAATAAATGAAAAGAATTTGGACGAGCAACGGCGTGCCGCGCATCACCTCGACATAGACTGCCGCCGGGGCGGCGAGCAAGCGCGATGATTGCACTCGTGCCAGCGCCAGCAACAATCCGATCGGTAAGCCCAAACCCAGACTCAACAGAGCCAGTCGCGCCGTTAGCCAAACGCCTTTCAGAAAAAATTGCCAGGTACGTCTGACGATACTGAAATCGAATGTTTTCGGTTGCGCTTTGCTGGCTGCCTGATCAGCGGTTCGTTCCGCCACTTCGCCAAACCATTTTTCATGGATGCGATCGTATTCTCCGCTGTCTTCAATTCTCCAGAGCGCCGCATTGACCGCGCGCCGCAAGTCTTCACTGGAGAGCGCGAACGCAATGCCAAATTTTTCATCGGTGAACCGGCGGCCGACGGTTTGAAGTTCACGAAAACTTTGACGGATCATGTATCGCAGTACCGGAGCATCACCTACAACCGCATCAATCCTGCCGTTTTTCAGATCCAGCATCGCCAGATCGATCGTGTTGTAAATTGCCACAGTGACGCCCTGGCGTTTCTCCAGATCAAGCTGCGCCGTGGTGTTGATCTGCACTCCAACTTTCTTCCCCACCAGATTTTCGGGCGCAGTGATCCCCGGGGTTCCCTGATGCACTGCGATCAACTGACCCGAGTCGTAGTAAGGATCGGAAAAGAGCATCGAGGCGCTTCGCTCCGGCGTGATGGTTACCGAGGAAATCACCGCGTCAAAAGAACCGTTCTGAAGCGCCGGGAAAATACCGTCGAACCCGGAGTTGACCCAGGTGGGCCGCACGCCTAATTCACGCGCCAGTGCGTTGCCTAGATCAATCTCGAAACCGGCGAATTGTCCACCTTCGATATATTCGAGCGGCGGGTAAGTCGCGTCAGTGCCTAGTCGAAGCTCACCGGACTTACGCACGCGTTCCAGGGCGGACTGAGCAAAAGTTGGTACCTGGAAAAGCAGTAGAAGGAGAGCAATTGGTGCCAGTCTGTGCGCGAATCGGCGTGGAAGTTTCATCATCTCGTTATTCTTCCTGTCCCAGATTACCGCGCGTTCCGGTTGAAACATTCAGCTTTGGATCCACTCCGTTGCTCTCGGCGCCGGGATCTTCCGGCTCCTCATCACGAAAGCTTTGCATGAAGGCGCGGGTTTCTGGACGCTGCGGGTTGCCGAAAACCTCCTCCTGCGTGCCGGCCTCGACGGCGTGACCACCTTCGAAATAGATCACCTGATCAGAAATACGCCGGGCAAAGTTCATGTCGTGGGAAACCACCACGAGCGTCTTGCCGAGATCGTCGAGCGCGCGAAGCATGCGGGCCACGCCCTGGATAAGTTGTGGATCGAGAGCCGAGGTGGGTTCGTCGAAAAGCATTACCTCCGGTTCCATGGCCAGCGCGCGAGCGATGGCTACGCGTTGCTGTTGTCCCCCGGAAAGCTGCGCTGGGTAGAAATCAACCTTGTCATTGAGCCCGACTTTGTCGAGGTAATGTCGCGCGACCTCAGTTGCCGCTGCTCGATCCAGATTCTTGACGATGGTCGGCGCCTGGGTACAGTTTGCCAGTACCGTCAGGTGGGGAAAGAGGTTGAAGTTTTGAAAGACTATGCCCACACGTTCGCGCAGTCGCTTTGTTAGCTGTTTTTCTTCGGCTGCAGTTAGTTGTTTCTCTTCAGTACCGACCACCTCGACATCGCCGATGCGCAATCGTCCGCGATCAAAACGCTCGAGGCGATTCATGCAACGCAGCATAGTTGACTTGCCGCAACCCGACGGCCCCAGGATGGTCGTCAGTTGGCCCTCCTGAATTTGAAACGTGGCTTGATTGAGCACGGTGTTATTACCGTAGCGCTTGACGATGTTGGTGACTTCAATCATTTCCACTCCGCCCGACAGAAGAGATTGCTTTTAGTAATGCTAATGACGAATGCTGGACTGGGTAACTGGGCAGACAGGGTAACTGTGGAAGGGCGAATGGGTAAAGGGAAAATACGGGGAAAAATGAGAACGCGGGACGGGGAAAAGGTATGGACTGATCGCCTCAAGAAAAAGATTTCCGGCAAAGGAAGGCTGATTGCACGCAACCGTCCGCTATACCTTTCTATCTTTTTCCCTGTTCCCCTGTTTTCTTGATAAACTCTCTAAAAACATATTTCGAAATCACTATGTATCCCTTCAGGAATATTCTCTTCCCGACTGATTTCACGCCACACGCTCGTGCGGCCCTGAAGTATGCCGCGGCATTCGCCCGCAGTGGCGGGGGACGCGCGGTGCTATTCAGCGTTCAGAGCGCCAAAGTGCCGGCAAATCTTTTGACCTTGCCGGAAAGGATTTTCGCCGAACAGGACAACCGCTGGTTACTGGAATTGAGGACAGAAGTAAGAGCTCTTCTGGCTGACCCGCTATTCGATGGTCTGGAAGTTGAACCGGTGATCGTTGAGGGCGAGCCCGCAACCGAGATTGCCAAAGCGGTTCGTGAGTACGATATCGATCTGGTGACCGTCGTGACCCACGGTCGCAAGGGATTGTCCCGCGCGCTTTGGGGTTCAACTGCGGAAGAGATCATCGCAGAGGCACCTTGCCCGGTGCTGACCATTCGTCCGCCGCAGCATGATTTTGTAGAACATAAAGGCGACCACAGCGAGGTTCGTTTGAACAGGATTCTGCTGGCGACGAACTTTCGACCATCCGCTGCCGCAGCGACTCAAGTCGCAACGCAACTGGCAAATCAAACTGGTGCAGAACTCCATGCGGTTTCCGTAATCGGAGACTACCTCGAACAAATCTCGGTGATGTTTCCCGAAGGTGGACTGAACGCGTTGACTAGTTTGCGTAATTACGTGCAGGAACGCATGACTCAACTTCTTCGCGGGGATGGAGCCCGGGCGGTGCGTCACATTGTCGAAGGCCGGCCCTACGCAGAGATTGTGCGCCTGGCCGCGGAGACTGATGCTGACTTGATCGTCATCGGCACCAACGTTCACGCCTCGCTTTTCGGCGGCACGCCCGTTCTCGGTTCCGAGATCGAACGCGTGGTCAGAAACTCACCGTGCCCGGTGTTGTGCGTGCCGGCAGCGCGAGCCATCACGCCACTGCCCGCTCTGATCAGCCAGCCAGTAAGCTGAAAAACAGAAGACCAAACTCAGAAGACAGAATTCAGAAGTCTCGCGACCGCTGAACTCTGTCTTCGAATTCTGTCCTCTGTTTTCTGTGTTCTACCCTACTGCGTGACTAGCTGCAGTCGTCCATCCGGAAGCTTCACGGCAAACACGCTACGCTCATAAATCGTTAATGGAGCAGAGTCCTTGTTTTGATTTGCCGCGACCTGATCACGTGTGTAGCTGCTGGCGTTACGGTATGCCAGCGGATCGCGAATGAGATCGTAGCGCCGGCTAATTCTGCGCACGTACTCCTGCGTCTCGCTGTAAGGCGGGATGCGGTAGCCATATTTCATAACCGCGCCTTCGCCCGCATTGTAGCCGGCCAGTGCCAGTTGCACGTTTCCCTCAAACTTATCCAGCAGGAAACGCATGTAGCGCGTGCCGCCTTCAATGTTTTGTTGCGGATCCCAAATGCTGGTTACACCGAAACGCACCGCCGTGCCCGGCATCAACTGCATTAGACCGCGCGCGCCTTTGTTCGACATAGCACGGGCTTTGAATGTCGACTCCTGATGCATGATGGCGTAAAGCAATAGCGGATCGACGGAGTTGCGGCGACCAGAATCGATTATGTAACTGTCAACGGTTGGGTTGCCGGTGGTGAAGCCACTCAGCGAGCCTGTCCAGTTGATGTTCGTAGTAGAGTGGCCGCTCCAGATTTGTTGCGGAAGTCAACACTCGTCCGCGGCGCAGTTTTCTCGCTGGCGGAGGCGTGGGGAGCTCAATACGAACGGCGCTCAAGTCGAAGTTGTCGACGCTGTAACTGGTCTTGCTGTATTCGCTCTGGGCGAATGCCGGCAAGGCGAAGATGAAAAAGAGGGCTGCAGCCAGGGGAAGTTTTTTCATGCGTTTCAATTCTTGAGGTCTGCGATGATTAAGAACTGCGGGGCCTAACGTGCGTAATACCGAAGCTGCGTTTAAAGCGTGAAGTTTTTCGGGGAGCGGTCTCTTTGTCGTTCACGTGAGACCGCGACAGATACTAACATAGCCGTTAAACGATTGCCAACACTCCTCATTTCGTTCAGCAAAAACGACGGAAATGCGTATTTGAGATCCTTCCCAGTCTCAATCCTGATAACAGAGTTTTTTCAACGACCGTGCCTGCAAGATCGCTTGCAAATTCTGGTTTCGGGGGGTTGCGCAGGCGCTATTGAGTTCCTCGCTTTGGCCAATGGATGATACGCGCGCTTTCCAAAAACTCAGTAGTGCCGCACGCCTTGCGCGTCTTCACTAGAAGAAGGGACCATATGAAAAAAATACTGTCGGCGACTTTAGTCGCTGCTATTTGTTTTTGCAATAGCAGTGGCGAGTCAAAACCCAAAGCAGCTCGACCACCTCCAACAACTCAAACACGACCAAACCGAGGAAACCAATCTTTAGAGCCAGCAAGGATCAGATCCAGCAGGCGCAAAAGATCCTCAAAGATCGGGGTTTCTATGCCGGCGAGCAGACCGGCAAACTTGACGACGATACGCGCGCTGGACTCAAGAAGTATCAGACAGCAGAAAACATCAAGGTTACCGGCACGCTTAACAAAGTGACGCTTGAGAAGATGGGTGTCACGCTGACGGATAAACAGAGGGCCATGTAAGGACGGCTGGATTTTGCGGGGGAGGCTTGCTACAGGGCGAGCCACAAGCAGCGGGGGCAAGCCCCTCCTGACCTGAGAGGTGTTGGCAGTTGATTCGACTGATCTACGCTTGAAGGACTTTCAAGCAAAAGGTGAGAACTCAACTCCGGAAAGCTCGGGGTCGGGAAGGCGGGCTTGCCCCCGCTCTTCTAACTCAACAGTTTTTCTATTACGCCGTAACTGGCCTCTAACGCGTCGCTCAGCTTCTCCGGCAGGGCGCCGCCACCTTCAGCCATGTCAGCTTTGCCACCACCCTTGCCGCCAACTATCGGCGCGAGTTCCTTTATAACTTTGCCGGCCGGGACTCGACTGGTTAGATCATCAGAAGTGCGCACGATCAACGCAACCTTGCCGTCACTGCTGCGGCCGAGCACGACTACGCCAGACTTAATGCGGGCGAGGAGCGTGTCAGAAAGCTGACGCATGCCGGCGGAATCGAGTCCGCTTGCTTCGCGGGCCAGGACCTTCACTCCAGCGACGTCGCGCGCGTCATCGCCATTTGCAGATGCGCTGCCAGTTGCGCCGGTCGCAATCTTAAGTCGCAGCTCATCAGCTTCGCGGCGCGCTTTCTTAAGTTCCTCTTGCAACTTGCCGACGACTGCGGGCAATTCGGCACGCGAAGTTTTCAGGCCGCCGGCGACCTGATCGATTAGGAGTTCGTCTTCGCGAAAACGTTCGAACGCATCAAAACCCGTGACTGCGCGAATGCGTCGCACACCGGAAGCAATCGACTCATCGCTGGTAATTTTGAATACACCGATGTCGCCGGTGGCGCGCACGTGCGTACCACCGCAAAGTTCGCGGGAAAAAATATCTTCAGCGCCTTTAATGGAAAGCACGCGCACCTTCTCGCCATACTTTTCGCCAAAGAGCGCCATCGCGCCCGAGCGCATCGCGTCTTCAATCGCCATCTCGTCCGTTTGCACGGGCTCATTGCGCAGGATGTGATAGTTGACCAGATTTTCGATCTCTTCGATCTCGGTTCGCGTCAGAGGCTGATAGTGAGAGAAGTCGAAGCGCAAGTAGTTTGGCGCCACCACTGAGCCAGCCTGTTTGACGTGTGTGCCCAGCACTTCACGCAGCGCGGCGTGCATCAAGTGAGTGGCGGTATGATTGCGGCGCGTGGCATCGCGCTTTTCCACGTCGACTTCAGCTGTAACCGTGTCACCAACCTTCAAGGTTCCTTTTTCAACCTTAACCTTGTGAACAATCAAACCCTGGGCTGGCGAATAAGTATCAAGCACCGCCGCAGTGAGGTCAGTACCACCTGCGGTAGCGGGTGGGTCTGTTAGCCTGCCGACATCGCCAACTTGTCCACCGCTCTCGGCATAGAACGGAGTTTGATCAAGAATGACTTCGCCTTCGTCGCCTTCGTTCAACGTTTGAACTTCAACGCCCATCTTGATCAGAGCAACGACCTTAGCATCCTCAACTCGCGTAGTTTCGTAGCCTCTAAACTGCGAACGGTCCAGACGACCAGCGACTTCCGCGTGAATCGTGTTCTGCTTTGGCTTTACCTTCAACGTTGCCTCCCGCGCCCATTCGCTGAAGTTCCTGCAAGGCTGCGTCAAAAGATTCGTTGAACTCTGCTTCTTCAACCACAAAACCGCGCTCTTCAAGTCCCACTCGAATCAGATCTCTTGGGGTCCCAAAGGTGTCATATAAACGGGCGAGAGCCTGATATCCGGGCATTGCCTGTTGCGTTGAAGCGAACAGCTCGTCAAGCTTGTTCAAGCCAACCGTGAGTGTGGCCCCGAACCGCTCCTCTTCCAGCCGCACCATTTTCTCGATGAAGCCGCGTTGAACTTCGAGTTCCGGATAAGCGCGGCCCATCACTTCAACCACGAAATCAGTTACCTGATAAAAGAAAGCGTTCTGGAAGCCCAAAGCGTGACGGCCCTGGTAGATCGCGCGGCGCATGATCTTGCGAAGGACATAGTTGCGACCTTCGTTGCCCGGAAGAATTCCGTCGGCGATCAGGAATGCGGTTGCGCGCGCGTGATCGGCAATCACGCGCATCGCGAACCCTTCCGGCGTTTCCGGTTGGTATTCCTTACCACTGAGCGTGGCGGTAAAATCAACGAACGGTCGAATCAGATCCGTGTCGTAATTAGAAACCTTGCCCTGCAGGATCACCGCAGTGCGCTCAAGTCCCAAACCGGTATCTACTGAAGGCTTCGGCAGCGGTTCGAGTTTGTACTGACCCGGCTCAACCTCGATCCGGTTGTATTGCATGAAGACCAGATTCCAGATCTCCATGGTCGTGTCGCCGGGACCGTTCACAAGCTCGATGCGATTGAATTCTGGATTCTCGGGGTGCTCGCCAAGATAGTAGTGAATCTCACTGCACGGTCCGCAGGGTCCGGTCTCCCCCATTTGCCAGAAATTATCTTTGCGGCCAAAACGAAGGATGCGCTCGCGCGGTACGCCAACCTGTTCCCAAAGTCTTTCCGCGTCTTCGTCGGCTGACACTTGCTCGTCGCCGCCGAACACAGTAAACCAGAGCCGCTGCGGATCCATCTTGAGTTCGTCAACCAGAAACTCCCAGGCAAACTTGATTGCGTCTTCCTTGAAATAATCGCCGAACGAGAAGTTGCCGAGCATCTCGAAGAAAGTCTGATGCCGCGCGGTCTTGCCAACTTCATCAAGATCGTTGTGCTTGCCGCCGGCCCGCACACATTTCTGCGACGAGCAGGCGCGCACATATTCGCGCTTCTCGACACCCAGGAAGACATCCTTAAACTGGTTCATGCCAGCGTTGGTGAAGAGCAAGGTCGGATCGTTTGCAGGCAACAAGGGTGACGAGCGCACACGTGTATGTCCGTACCGCTCGAAGTACTTCAGAAAAGTTTCGCGAATTTCGTTTCCAGTCATAATCGAGTAAACAGCAAACAGTAAACAGTAGACAGCATTGCGTCGAATAGATTGCTGAAAACTGACTATCTTGAGTTTAGCACGCAGGTTCTAGCGACAGAAATTGGCCTACTTTTTCACTTTCACTTTCGCGCTTCGTGCTCACTGCGGGCGAGACGCCGGCGGTCCCAGCAAATCACTTGATCAGTTCAGCGCCAGGACGCCTATTCGGAGTCGTCCAGGTTTGCCTTCGAAGCAGCTCGGACCTTCTGGCTGACCAATTCAAAAGGAAACCCCTGGCGCAGCAGGTGATCGAAAAGGCTTTTGGCCTCGGCGCGAGTCTTTGGCCGGCCGCGAAGTCGGACGCGTTTCTCAATCGCTCGTCGAGCAACTCTTCTTCCGGAGTCTCCGTAAATACCTGGTCCAGCGCTTCAGCAGCAACCGCGCGATCGACTTTCTTTCTGTCCAGACTCAGTTCCAAACGTCGCCGCCCAATTGGCTGTTGTCTCACCTTCGACGATGCATAACCGAGCGCGTAGCGTTCGTCATCGAGATAGCCATACTCACGCAGCCGGGCAATCACAGTTTCAATTACGGTCTTACTGGAACATCTTTCAGCTAATCGTTCACGCAGTTCCGCAACCGAGCGAGGCTTGGCAGCCAGCAATTTAACTGCGCGTTGAAAGGCACGCGCGCGAATCTCGTCCGGAGTCAGGCGACTCGCGGGCGAGTCTTCGCCGGCGGCCTTCGGTTTTGGACGACGTTGACGCATCTGGGTGGCAAACATTTATCACAATGAACACGAAACACAGAAGTACAGGCACATTCTTGACGCGATGTCACTGGACCGGCTGCTGAAACGATCATACCCAGCTCCTTTAGTGAAACACTCTGCGCTGCGCGCTCGTTTGCGGGCGGGGCGCCGCGGTCCCAGGGAAGAGGTTGACCTTGCAAATCCAGACTGCTTCATTGCCGCAGCAATCGCCAATTAGCAAGCGGCAATCTAGAATGAATCGCATGGACGGAGTGTTAGTGATCGACAAGCCTGCCGGCATGACTTCACACGATGTGGTTGACGCTGTCAGGCGCATCTTGCATGTGCGACGTGTGGGACACACGGGAACGCTGGATCCTTTCGCGACGGGCGTGCTGGTTATTCTCATCGGCCGCGCAACGCGTTTGGCGCAGTTTCTCAGCGGGGTAGAAAAAGAGTATGAGGCAGTGATTCGCCTGGGCTACGCCACCGACACCGGAGACGTGACCGGGAAACCCATTGGGACCAACGAAGAAAATCCAACGCTCAGCGGAATAGCGCCCGGCCAATGGAGCCGGGAGCAAATCGAAGCAGCGCTCGAGAGCCTGCGCGGCGAGATCGATCAAGTGCCGCCGATGTATTCGGCGAAGAAGCAGGGCGGCCGCAAGCTTTACGAAATGGCGCGCCGCGGCGAAGAGGTGGAACGAAAGCCGGTGAGGGTTTGCATCCAAAAGTTTGAGGCGCTCAAGCCAACCGGAGATTTACTGAAGGACAATCGGGACGGCACCTTCGACTTCGAAGTGCGGGTAGAGTGTTCTTCGGGCACTTACGTGAGGACACTGGCGGAAGATTTTGGTAAACGATTGCGAGTCGGAGCGCACCTGGCTGAGTTGCGCAGGACGCGTGTCGGAGACTTTCAAATTCAACACGCGCAGACGCTGGAGCAGGTTAAGGTCAATGTTGCCGAAGAGGCGCTCGGCAAGGTGGTGCTTCCAACCGATGCAGCGCTGTCGCGGTTCCCGGCCATCGACCTGACCGCCAGCGATGTACGACGAGTGCAAAACGGCATGGCGGTGAATGTTTCGGACGCAAAGTGGGCGAATGGAGAACGGGTGAGGATGCGAGATGAGCAAGGCAACTTGATCGCAGTTGCTGAATTTGACGAAGCGTCTGCTTCGCTACGTCCAGGTGTAGTGATCGCGCGGGATGAGACAGAGTGATGAAGAAGCGTTACTGGATCGGCGGTGTATCAGCAACTTTGGCGGCAGCAGCGGTGGCGGCCAAGTTGTTGATGCGTCCGAAAGACGTCGAATGGGAGCAGAACCGTGAATTGGTTTTTCACGCCGACTACTCGCGCTTCATGGAAGTTGACGGGGTGCGTTTGCACTATCAGGAAGCCGGCGATCCCGAAGGGCCGCCGATGATCCTGATTCACGGCTTCGCCGCGTCGAACCTCGTCTGGAGCAAAGTGTTTCTGGAATTCGCCGCGGCAGGATACAGAGTGATCGCTCCGGATCTACCGGGTTATGGTTATTCAGGTAAGCCGCGACACCTCGATTACACAATCGCCAGCCAGGCAGAGATGATTGTAGGTTTTCTGGAGCGGCTGGAAATCGATCGCGCGGTTTTCCTGGGCAGCTCTTACGGTGCGGCAGTCGCGGCGACGATTGCACTTGATCACGCAGGTCTCGTCGAGAAGCTAATCATGGTTGGGGCAGTCAATAACAATAAGCCGACCAGGTATTTGTTGATGCGTCTCTTTGGCTCGCCGATTATTGGCGACATACTTTCGCCGCTGCTGGTCGGTTCACGCCGGCTCTTGCGATTGCGAATGAAGCGCGTGTATGACCGGCATTCGTGGGTGCTTGATGAGCGTAGAGTTGACGCGCGCCATCTGCCTTTGCGAACGCGTGGTGCGCATCGTGCGATCATTCGGACGGTGCGGCGTTGGGACGCTGAACGCGTTTCACGCGACGCGCATCTATTGAGGCAGCCGACGCTGTTGCTATGGGGTGACACTGATCGCGAGGTGCCGCTTGCAGATGGTGAGCGCTTGCACGAAGCCATTGCCGGCTCACGTTTGATAGTCTTCCGCGAGTGTGGACATCTTCCGCATGAAGAATATCCGCAAGCTTTTGTTAACGTTGTACTGGAGTTTTGCTCCTAACAATTATTCCCCAGGTGATCCCAGGGCTTTTCCAGGTGTAACGATGAATTCCCCCGAAGTGATTAGCATCACCGTCCTTCAGTCTTTCGACTTCCCGCCAGATGGTTACGAATTCGCAGTCGGCCATTTTTTTGGAGTGCGCTGACCTGTCAGCGCTTTGGTCGGCTGCGACCTGTCGCCAGCCTCGGGTTGATGCAGGTTCGTCTTGAGGATCGGCGCCAGGCCGCCGCTGACCAAAGCGGTGACAGGTCACCGCACTCCAAAATACGTCATCCCATGTTGAGAGCTTTGCCAACGGACGGATCGCGACGGACTCGCCAGATCTTTGAGTCGAGGTAGTAGTGAATAAAGGCGTAGCCCCAAAGGAACGAAATGCCGAGTTGGGTGGCGAATGACTGAGCGCCCGTCGCCGCTCCTTAAACTGATGTAGCCGAGAATCTGTCTCGGACCCTGGTAAATCAGTCCGAAGAGAATTCCGAATGCGATGTAGTAGAGAAGGCGGCGACTGATCAACTCGGCTGCACCGTATTTTTGGCGAAGGTCCGTGGCATCCGAAGATAAGCCCTCCCTAACGGTCGGGCTACTGCCCCGGTCGCTGCCGCTTCCGGTGCTGACGTATTTTTTATTATGAAACCAGATCAGCCGATGATATTGCAGGTTATGATAGATGGTCAGAATGGCCACGATCGCGATTGGCTTATGCGGCATCGGCGTCAGCAACACGATCCAGTGCATTGGAATCGCCGCGGCCAGTAGCAGATACTTGGGAACGTCAAGCGCTTCGCCTATGACCGCACGCTGCCCTTGTCTTCCCAGCCAGGCGACCGCCAATACAATCGTGCCGGCCAACAAAACCATAGCCAATCCATTAACGCCGGACTGCAACGCCACCGGGACGCGCTTCATCGCTTCCGGATCGCGCGCGATAAAAGCGACGAACGGATAGTTAAAAGCAAAGAGCAACAGCAGACGATCGAGCGCGTTATCCAGCGGCGCAAGATCGTTGTTCTTCTTTTTGTAGAGCACCATGAAGCCGTAGTGCTGTTTCACCAGATGGTAGTAAGCCCAGAGTGCTGCCAGGAAAAAGAATATGAGTCCGGCGCCGATGTAAACCATCAACGGGCCAATGGCGAAGAAGAGTAGTGAGCCCCAAAGGAGCCGCGCACGATTTCGTCGCTCGGTGCGATCGAAATAGGTTCGCGAGAAGGTTCCAAAGACGTGGGGCGCGTCGATCAGGATTGCCCAGAGTGCAACCATCGGCACCAGCGGCAGGACGCCCTTTACGTAAAGAACAAGCAACAGGTAGCTCGATGCAACTGATCCAATCAGCCATACGAGATCGTCGCGCGCGCTTATGATCCAACGCACCGAGACGGCGCGCGGTTCAGCCCGCTCAATTACATCGACGGAGGTTGCCATATGCCGATGCAGCCGCTGTGTGTTCGCCCTTTGAAAACGACCGGCTGCGAGGCTAGGATTCTAACACCGACCGAAATTCACGTATAAGGAAGAAAGGCGTCCACGCGAATGCCCAAAGCAGACCCCACTCTCGATCTTTTCAAGCTGATGTTCCAGGCGCATCCATGGCATGGCATCACGCCGGGAAAGAAGGCGCCGGAGACGGTTAACGCCTTTATTGAAATCGTGCCAACCGATGCGGTGAAGTATGAACTGGACAAGCAGTCGGGTCATCTTCACGTGGATCGGCCACAACGGTTTTCGTCGATGTGTCCTTCGTTATACGGGTTTATTCCACAAACGTTTTGTGGCGATCATGTGGCCGATCTGTGCGCGGAACGAACGGGAATGACCGGTATCAAGGGTGATGGCGATCCGATGGACATTTGCGTGCTGACCGAGAAGACGTTTGCCCAGGGCAATTTCTTTCTACTGGCCGAACCAATCGGCGGACTGCGAATGATCGATGGCGAACAGGCCGACGACAAAATAATTGCCGTGCTCGAGGCCGATCTTGCCTACGGCCACATCAAGAACATCGATCAGTGCCCAACGGCGCTGGTGGATCGGCTCAAGCATTATTTCCTCAGTTACAAACAATTACCGGGTGACGCTCCGCGGCGGGTCGAGATAGATAGTGTTTATGATCGGGCGGAAGCGCTTGACGTCATAACGCGTAGCATAAGCGATTATCAAACGAAGTTTGGGAATCACGAGAGTCAGGCGAGGAAGCTCAAGCGCTGATCTGAAATCTGAAAATCTGAAATCGTCTCAGGGGCTAGTGATTGTTTCTTCAATACCGCAGCGCGGACAGGTTAGAGCGTGACGAGAAGAATCGGTCCAACCCGCAAGCGCCAAAGCGGGCGTTTTCTCCTGTTGCCCACCGCTCGTTTCTGCGGGTCGGTGTTTTGCCTCGGTGTCGGCGGAGCTGCAATGTTTGCAGAGCCAGCCGTAACCAAGATTGAAGAAATGGTTAGTTTGGTTCATCAAGGTGAAGCCAGTACCACCACGCGGTAGCAGATGGGTTTCTTGATTGACGATTTCCGACCCACCCGCTCCCGCGTGGCGGTACCGACCTCATATCATCGCGTAGTAGTCCCGGTCAGACGCACTGGCACGCTAACCCGACGACCGTTTCTTAGAATCTGTAGTTGCACCGTGTCACCGACCTGATGTTTATCGAGCAGTCGATAAAGATCATCCGTGTTGGCGATTTTGTCGCCATCCATGCCAAGGATAATGTCTCCGATTGCAAAGTCACCATTCTCAGTTTGCGTGACTCCGCGCAGGCCCGCATTCGCGGCGGCCTGGCCTGGCGCAACTTGCAGGATGATCACGCCGTCCGCGACCGGCAGATCGAGTTGACTCTTCAGCGGCTGAACATCTCGCGTGCCGATTCCCAGCTTCGGCCGGCGCACTTCACCCGATCTCAATAGTTGCGGCACGATGCGCTTCGCTATATTCACCGGCACTGCAAAACCGACCCCTGCGGAAGCGCCGGACGGCGAAAGGATCTGCGAATTGATTCCGATCATGCGGCCATGCGAGTCGAGCAAGGGTCCCCCGGAGTTTCCCGGATTGATGGATGCGTCTGTCTGAATTGCGCCTTCGATGGGCCGTCCATTTCGTGCTCGTATGGGACGCTGCAGGCCACTGATAACTCCGGTGGTAAGGGTTCGGTCGAGTCCAAAGGGATTGCCAATCGCCAGGACCTTTTGACCAACCTCGAGTTTCTCCGAGTCGCCCAAAGAGATAATCGTCAACGGCTCCTTTGGTCTTTCAATTAACTTAATGACGGCCAGATCGGTGTCCGGATCGCCGCCCACCAGCTGGGCCGCGTAGTTCTTTTGTCCGCCGAAACTGACTGCGAGTTTCGTGGCGCCCTCGATGACGTGGTAGTTCGTCAGGATGTTTCCTTCCTGATCAATTACTGATCCGGAACCTGATCCTTCCTGCGGCTCTACGAAACCGAAGAAGTCGCGCGCGTACGAAGTTGAGTGGACATTTACCACGCCGGGTGAAAACGTTCGATAGACCTCGATGTTGTTTTGTTCATCCGTGGCGGTCGCCGGATCGGTAAGACCCGCCGGCGTCGCTGTACTGAAGGCGGAGCCCGACGGCTGCACCCGATTGGCCAGGCGATCTACAACGGCGATCGCACCGGCCGCAAAAAGAGCCGAAACCAACGCAACAGCTAATATCTGACGTGCTGAAAGTCTATACATGGCATATTTCTCGCTTGTTATTAGTTAAGAACACTCATTTCAAGAAGCTCATATAAGATGCCCGGGAATCTACCGGAGTTGCGCGTATTGCACCGGAGCCTACTGGGCCGAGCCGCCTAACAGAGCCTAATTTAGACCGCGCAGGGTTGGTGCGCAAGCCGCAACGTTATCCATGGCGTACCGCATTTTCCCCGGTGTTTCTACAAACGTTTCTGGCGTGCTGAGGGTTTCTTTTTTGTGGGCCGGTGATTAACGGAATCGAGATCTACTTCACGATGAAGAATCAACAGTGGTCGAACAAAATCAGAACTGGGAGCGTAGCGACCAGCCGAAAACGCAACTGACTAATGACTTGCAGCGTCGTTCAACCCCAACGTTTTAGGTGAATTCCTGGCTGGTCGCTACGCTCCCAGTTCTGATTTTGCCTGGGCCGTGTTGAAGTTTGTCTGGTCAATTCAGGCTTAAGACGTACTAATGCCTCAGTCTAGCCCTAAACGAAATGATGGATATTGTCAGGGTCGGTTCAGGAAAACGAGGCGACGAATGCGTGGGGCAAACTGACGAAGTAGCTGAGTACGGTGGCTGGAGCGTGCCAGCCCAGTGCTGAGAAGCCGGTTACCGCATGTACCACCATTAGCGCGAGGTAGACTACCAACACTATTTTCATTCCGCGCCGGGCGATGGGAATTTCTGCAAAGCGATAGAGGATGTAAGCTGAGAGGCCGCCGATCAGGAGTTTGACGGAAAGAAACGAGGCCTCGCTGTGGCTCAGCAGGCCAGCCATAATTCCATTTCCCTCGGTGGCAATGTTTAAGCGCAGCCAAAGAATTGTGAGCTGCGCATCCAGCCAATTCATTGCGAACAAGAGAAGGGCTTTCGAAAGTGCTCCCACGTAGCTCCTTGAGAAACGTTGTTAAACTTCCGTCCTCTTTAACGCCAGAACCTCCGAAGCCGAATGGCCTGGAGGTCCTGTCGTTTACGGGAGGAACGAGACTCGTACCGTTGTACTACCAAGATACTCGCAATGAGTTTCTTGTTCCCGAAATCCCATGAACGACCTCGCGCGGTCATTCAACTTCCTGGTGCCGAAATTGTGGGGCATAGTATAGACCCAGTCAGCGGCAAGCAAAACTCGAAAGCCTTTTTGGATATTTCTGTGAATCCGCTGTGACCACTGTGTCTTTGTAGCAGTCTTATGTAATGTAAATGCAGCCTTGAGACACCGGGCATAAAAGAACTTGCGCAAACTAACAGGTTTTGCTTTACCGAAATGCCCACTTCAATTGCCGAAACAATCTTGCAGGGTGCAAACCGGTTACGAAACGCTGGTGTACCCGAAGCTCGACGCGAAGCCGGCTCACTGCTCGCGTACGTCCTCGGGCGAGATCGTTCTTTCATCCTCACCCACGCTGAAGACGCAATTGGCGATGAACTGGCGGAAAGGTTCCGCGAGTGTCTCGAGCGGCGGGCCCTGGGAGAACCGCAGCAGTACATCACTGCTAACCAGGAATTTTTCGGACTGGATTTTGAGGTGACGAAAGACGTCTTGATTCCCCGTCCCGAAACCGAACTTCTCGTTGAAATTGCGCTGAAATTATTTGCTGAGCCTGCTGACGCTCCGTTCATTTGCGACGTGGGAACGGGCTCAGGATGCATCGCAATTACGTTAATGCAGCAACTGCCGCAAGCTCGCGCTATCGCAATCGACATTTCGCCTGATGCGCTTGCAGTGGCCCGGCGAAACGCTGAGCGTCATTCCGTTTCCGAACGCATAAATTTTGTTCTCTCGGATTGCTTCGCCGCGTTAACGCTTCGGAAGTCACGCGCGTCTTTTGAGTTGATCGTTTCAAATCCGCCCTATGTTGAAGAGGGCGCGATGGCGGATTTGCAAAGAGAAGTGCGTGACTTTGAACCACGCAACGCTCTGTCAGCCGGTGCGGATGGTTTAGACATCATTCGCCGTTTGCTGCTTGAAACCCCCAGCTTTCTGAAACCGGGCGGCTACTTTCTGTTCGAGATTGGTTTCAATCAAGCTGCTGCTGTTGAGCGCTTACTTGATCCGAAAATTTGGAAGCTGATTGACATTCATAAAGACCTGCAAGGCATAGCACGAACTGTTGCTTTACAACGGCTGTAGTAGTAAAAGATTTCCCAATCCCCAGTGCTACCACAATGCGCAAAGCCCACCGCGCAGGTGTTGAACTGCAACAATCGTAACTGAGTCTAGATTGAGATAAGGAGACACGAGATGAATAAGTTGCTAACCCGCGGTGTGTTGATTTTGATGCTGACGTGTGTGGTAAGTATTCCCGCCCTCAGTTATGAAAAGGCACAAAAAAATTCGAAAGAAAGATCCCACGACTCCCTCGCCTGCCGCGACGATTGGCAGAACGATAAGTTGGTGAATCACTGCGAGATCAAAGAACAAACTTTGCCCGCCTCGGATAACACGATTTCGGTGGACGGCCGCATGAACGGAGGCGTTTCCATCAAAGGTTGGGAACGAAATGAAATTCTGATGCGAGCGCGACTGCAAACCGCGGGCCCAACTGACGCCGAAGCAAGCGAACTTGCTAAGCAGGTCAAGATTGAAACTGCCGGTTCAAAGATTTTTGCTTCCGGTCCGGAGAATCGCAGGGACCACTGGTGGAGTGTCAGCTACGAAATCTTTGTGCCGTCGCGTTCAAATTTATCTTTGAAAACAATCAACGGCGGGATTTCGATTGCCGATGTAAAGGGCCGGCTCGAGTTTAGTGCGCTGAACGGCGGTCTTCATCTAAGTCGCATCGGCGGCAGTGTAAAGGGTGGTACGACCAACGGAGGTTTGCATATCGAATTGAGTGGCGATCGTTGGGATGGCGAGGCGCTGGACGTAAGCACAACCAACGGCGGCGTTTCGATGTCGATTCCGGAAAACTACTCGGCGCATCTGGAAACTGGAACGGTCAACGGACATCTCAACATAGACTTTCCCGTCACCGTCCAGGGAAACATTACCCGGGAGCTGGCAGTGAATCTTGGGTCCGGTGGCGCAACGATTCGGGCGATGACGACGAATGGTGGCGTGAGAATTCACCGCGGGGATGGCGGTCTCACTAGTTGCTAGTCTGAGACTTTGCAAAATCAAAGAGCTGGAGCAGGCCAGTCTTCGCTGACCTGAGTTGATGCCAGGTTGAGTGGATTGACTTGCTTGGAAGGCTCTTCATGTCTGCGGAAACTCGTCCCAGATCCTCGACAGTCTTTCAATGTCCGGTACACGGGCTTTCCTCTGCTCCTGTTATCACGAAATCACTCTATTTAATCGTCCGTCTCTTCGGATTTCCGGCGCTTTAACCTTTCCGAGTTTTATTCTAATCTGGCAGCGTGGATAAGTTTCGCATTACCGGTGGGCGAGCGCTCAGCGGCCGCGTTTCTATAAGTGGCGCCAAGAATTCCGCGTTGCCCTGCATGGCTGCGGCGTTGCTCAGCGCGGAAACAGTTACGCTCCACAACCTGCCATACGTTCGCGACATCATCACCCAGCGACGCCTGCTCGAAGATCTTGGGGCCACGGTGCTGACGCCCGAGTTGCGTACTCACAAAATAACCGCCAGCCATATCGAACTCTTCGAGGCGCCCTATGAGCTGGTCAGAACTATGCGTGCGTCTGTGCTGGCACTGGGACCGCTGCTGTCGCGCTTTGGCAAGGCCAAAGTTTCCTTGCCGGGCGGCTGCGCGATAGGGACGCGACCGATAGACCTTCATCTCCTGGCGTTCGAAAAACTGGGGGCAGAAGTCAGGCTTGAAGGCGGCAACGTGGTCGCCCGCGCGCCAAAGGGCGGGCGATTGCTGGGCGGCGAAATTCAATTCGACAAGGTCACAGTCACCGGCACTGAAAACGTAATGATGGCTGCCACGTTGGCCCGAGGCTTAACGGTCCTGCAAAACGCTGCCTGTGAACCTGAGATCACTGACCTTGCGGAACTGCTCAACAAAATGGGAGCGCGCGTGCGGGGCGCGGGCACCAGCCGGATTGAGATTGAAGGTGTCAAAGAATTAGGGAGCGCTCAGCACACGATTATTCCCGATCGCATCGAAACGGGGACGTTTATTGCCGCGGCGGCGATCACGCAAGGCGACCTGGAAATTAAAGACTGCCAGCCACTGCACCTTCGCGCCGTGATCGAAAAGTTTCGGGAGGTGGGCGTCAGCATTGAAGAAATCAATCCCAGCACACTGCATGTTGCCTGTCCCACAAACCTGACCGCGAGAGACGTAACGACTCAGCCTTATCCCCAGTTTCCCACTGACATGCAGGCACAGTACATGGCGTTGATGACGCAGGCGGAAGGCAAGTCCGAGATTGAGGAAACAGTATTTGAAAACCGCTTTATGCATGCGTCAGAGCTGCAGCGAATGGGCGCGCGCATTTCCATTGATGGTCGTCACGCCTCTGTGACCGGGCCCACGCCCTTAACAGGTGCCCCTTTGATAGCGTCAGACTTGCGCGCTTCAGCTTCGCTGGTGTTGGCGGGTTTGGTTGCAAAGGGCGAGACAATCATCGATCGCGTGTATCACATCGATCGTGGATACGAAAAGATAGAAGCGAAACTAACCAACGTAGGCGCCGACATCGAGCGGATTCGCGAATCGGTAACAGCCTCGTTGCCCCAGGCGTCTCAAACTGGAATAGTCGCAGAAGTATAAAGTTAAGCTGTAATGGCAATCATTTTTCACATCGCCCGAAGCGAAGCATGGGCCAACCGCGATGGCGGGATCTTATCGTCCGGAAATGTTCCCGGTTGACGGCTTTGTCCACTGCTCAACCGCAGACCAGGTTGTTAAGGTGGCTGACATTCGATTTCGCGGCCAGAAAGATCTCGTGCTGCTTTGTATTGACACTGACAAAGTGAAAGCCGAAATTCGTTACGAGAATCTTGAAGGTGGGCAAGAGTTGTTTCCGCATATCTACGGTGGGATAAACACCGACGCAGTGGTGCAGGTCGCTGAGTTTAAACCGGGAGCCGAGGGATACTTCACGCTGCCCGCCGCGCTTGCGGTACCAGTAAACAGACAGGGGTAGGATTCAAACGAGATGTCGGAACCAGATTGCTTGTTTTGTCGCATCGTGGCTGGTGAAATTCCCGCTGACTTCATCCATCGCGACGATCGGTCGATCGTTATTCGCGATATCAACCCCCAGGCTCCGACACACTTGCTGGTGATCCCGCAAGAACATATTGAATCGCTCAACGATGCTTCCCAGAAAGATGAGGGTTTGTTGGGCTATTTACTGCGCGTAGCTGCGAGGTTCGCCAACGCCGCCGGACTCACCGAAGAGGGCTATCGCACGGTAATAAATAACGGAGCCGGTGCTGGTCAGTCAGTTTTTCATCTTCACGTTCATGTGCTGGGCGGACGCCCAATGAACTGGCCTCCGGGGTAGGGAGTGGCGTCGAGAATGGCTCGATGTCACAACAGAATCCACTCAGTACCGCCATACGCTCGCAACAAATTCTGCCCATTATTTTCTTGGCTTCGCGCCGCACGCGATGCAGCTTTTGTCTCATTATAAGTAGGCCTCATGGGACAGACCCTCTGTTCAACTGCTAGCAGCGGAATCTCCCTTTAAAGTTACCTGATATGGATCTATTCGCAAGTATTTTTGGCCTCATTCTGCTGGCAACTGGTGTCGGCGTAACCTACCTATGGGGAATTAAGCCAGATCGGGAACAGAAGCAACGAAGGGCGGAACAAATCCGGGACCAGGCGCGCTGGCGGCACGCTGAAAAGCTTCGCCAAAACGCAGCTCTCCGACGCGAGTCGATGACGAACCGCTCGTAATACGGCACGCAGTTCAGAGTTCAGCCGGGGTGGTAGCCTTTAGGCTGCGAGTTTCGTTGGCGATCGGAAACACAAACTAAAGTTGAAATCCAAACTGCATCCGAGTCTCGCGGCTTACCTCTTTACCTTTCCATAGTTCATCTGCTAAAGCTCTTGCCCCATGATCGCAACGCCGGGCAAAGAATCTTTCACTCAGCGCGAGTGGAAAATAATCCAATCGTTGCGTGAGCCGGCGCAGGTGCAACGATATTTCACAAACATGCCTTACAACTGGGAGCGTGAGGGCGGTACTTTGCGTTCTTTTCGCGAAGTAGTGAAGCGAAACGAAGCCCATTGCCTGGAGGCAGCGGTCGGCGCTGCAGTGATCCTCGAGCAACACGGCTACCCGCCACTGCTACTCGATATCGAGTCCTGGGACTTGCTTGACCACGTAATTTTCGTTTTTCAGGATCGCGGCTTGTGGGGATCGATTGCGCGTTCTCGTGATATTGGCCTGCATGGACGAAAGCCCTTGTTCCGGTCTCTGCGGGATTTGACCTGGAGTTATTTCGATCCTTACGTAGACTTGTCTGGCCGCATCCAGGGTTACGGTCTCACGAATCTGTACGACTTGGGAAACTACGACTGGCGCTTCTCACCGCGGAAGATGTCGAAGATTGAGGATCACCTTCGCGAGCTGCCGCACAAGCGTATTCACTCTTCAGACAAGCGCTATGAGAAGCTGCACGCCCGCTACAAGGAATACAAGAAACGCTATCCGGATCGTTCGCCGTCTTACTATGACAACCGGCGGCAGTGGATGCTTTAATAAGTTTCAAGTTCCAAGTTCCAAATTGGAGTCGAAAGCTCCAGGGGTTCGCGTTCGAATTCTCCATATCGTTCGAACTTGGAACTTGAAACTTGGAACTTAAAACTACGATTCGGTAACGACCAGGCCTTCGCTCGCAAATTTCCAATCGAGAACTTCCGCCCCGGCTTCCTCATTCAGGGCCCGCTCGACCTTGGGTTTTTGTCCTTCAGCACACAGAAAAGCTATGCACCCACCGCCGCCGGCGCCGCAGACTTTCGCCGCTTCAGCTCCGTTAGCTAACGCCTTTTGAACTAGCTTCTCCATCTGCGGAGTGGTCACGCCGGGAGCCAGGCGTTTCCGATTGGGATAACCCGCGCGCATGGTTTCGGCCACTTCGTGCCAGTCCCCAGCCAGCAGTGCCGCCCGCATACGCAACGCCGAATCACGAATAGCGCTGAAAAGTTCGAAGAGTTCCGGATCACCATCGATGTGCCGCTTGAAAATGTCCCAATTGTTTGTACCCGAAAGTCGTGGTTCGCCGGTGTAACAGATGACGATGCGCTTTTCGAGCTGTTTTCCATCAATCTCCAGGGCTTCGCGCTTAATTCCATCGGGGCGAAAGTGGAGGCAGGAGGTGGCGCCAAATTGGGGTGGATAATAATCCTGAAAACCAGCGGGCACGCGAATCACCGTGGTTTCGATATTAGCTGCGATAGTAATGAACTTTCGCTCGTCATAGCGATTACCGACCAGCCGGTTAAGCGCGCCAATGCAGGCGATCGCCAGCGCGGACGATCCACCAAGCCCGGCCCCGGCCGGCGCCAGGCTGTTAGCGATCAAATGGAAACCGGTGGTTGGTTTGAAGAAGTGAACGAGCTTGGAGATCAGTTCGAGACGTTCCTCGCGCACGAGATCTTCAATGGCAGCCAAATCTGTTTCAAAGGCCACTTTACGATCCCGCGACTCGAGCACGATGCGGCCATCCTCGCGAGTCTTGATCTGACAGGAAGCACGCAGCGAGGTGGCGAAATTTACCGTGGCAGCGCCAGGATGAAATAGATAGAGCGGCCAGATGTCAATCGTGCCGCCGGCCAGGTCGACACGTGTTGGTGCTGACGATTCAATTAGCATTGTTGACCAAGTGTTCTTTGAACTTTGTTCTTTGAACTTTGAGCTTTGATTTTCAGCGAGAGTTTCAAGTAACCGCAACCTTGAAACGAACAAAGTACTAAGATCAAAGTACTAAGTTCAGTGTCTTTTGCCTTTGCGTCGCTTAGCGCGGTTTCGCTTCTTGTCTTCCTTCAGTCGCGAATGCTTAAAGGGAATATGCTCCTGAAACTCGTGCCTTAAACCCTGCAACTTCTCCTGCGCAGCGTGTTCAAATTCCTGCAAACGCTCAGGGTCGGCTTCTTCAACCTTGGGAGAAAGCCAAAAACGTTCTGCCAAATAGAAACAGGCGATACCAACCACGACAATCACCAGGAGCACTTTGCCGAGCCGCTGAAAGTCGCCTATGAGTCCGATAATCGCGCCACTGAAAAAATAGCCGGCGCCGCTGACTAAAAACACCCAGGCAAAACAACTAGTCAATGACACTAGCACAAAACGCAGATAGGGCATGCGTCCGACGCCATGAAAAATGCAGGCCGCCCAGCGCAGTCCGTAAATATACTTGGAAAGAAATATCGAGAGTCCGCCGAACTTGTAGGTCAATCGTTCTATTCGAGGCCGGGCGGCACGATAGAAGCTGAGTTCGCGAACACCTTTGCGAAAGGTTCTGCCGGTGAGATAAGCAATGTTGTCGCTGACAGCGCCCCCCAGTGTTCCGGCAAGCAAGACCCAGGCAAAACTGTTCTCGCCCAGGAAGCGCCGCTGGGCCAGTACGCCGGCCAGTAACAAAGTGATGTCACCCTCAAGCATCACGAGAAGAAAAACCGCATAGACACCATAGCGAAGGATGAAGTCGTAAAGAAAATCGAGATGCATATTTAAAAATGAGCAGTGGGCAGTTGGCGATGGGCAGTCACTAACTGACTGACTTGCGGCTGCTCAATGCCTACTGCCCACTGCTCACTACGACCGTTCGTCCGGCGGTTTCACTACCAGGACAGGACATGACGCGTGGCGCACAACCGCTTCCGCAGTTGAGCCAAAGAGTATTCGTCCCCACCCGGTTCGCCCGTGCGATGAAATAACAATCAAATCAACCTGGCGCTCCCTGGCAACGCGCACAATCTCCGAAGCTGCATCGCCGTGAGCAATGATTTCCTCAACTGCCAGCCCGGCGCATTCTTCACACTCGGCGAATTTTGGCAGCTCGCGCTCGGCCGAGTCTTCGATTTGATCTGAGATATCAGCAATCGGCAAGGGCTCGGTCATGCCGGAATAACCCACGGTAGGTACGATTGGCTCAATGACGTGCACACAGATTATCGAAGCCCCAAACTTCCGTGCCAGCGAGGTTGCATAAGACAGGGCGTAGTTGCCGCATTCACTAAAATCAGTCGGCAATAGAATCGATCGTACTTGCATTAAACTGAACCGAACTTTGAGCCTTGTACTTTGAGCTTTGAATTGTGGGCTCTGATTCGTGATCACGCAAAATCAAAGCACAAAGTACAAAGTTCAAAACGGCGAATCCCGAGAAGAGCCTCAAGCGCGGGGGGTTATTCTACACGCAGAAAGGCATGTTTGACAGCCCTAGTACCCTCGATTATGCTTCCGCTTGTTTCCTCAGTTGCGAACTTGTCACAGGAAGGTTTTTCAACCGCATGCCCCCTAAATCCGAGTCAAGTTTCATAGGTATAGAGCTTTCCGAGTCGAAGCTCAGAGCGGCGACGGTGAGTAACGACGGCGTCGTGGCAGAACGCCACGAGGCAGTGCTGCACCGGGACGGCCTGGTGGGGCAAGTGGTCCAGGTGGTCAGCGACCTAAGTCAGACCGCAAGCGATATTGCGGCGGTCGGAATCGCCATACCGGGGTTGGTTAACCGTCAAACTGATCGCGTCGTGGCTTCACGAGACTTGCCGGGCATCGTCCGCGATGATCTTCACGCCGAACTCATGAAAGCAACAGGCTTGCGCTTCGAACTGGAAAACGACGCCAATGCCGCGGCGTATGGTGAATTCAAGATTGGCGCCGGTCGCGGCAGCCGCGATCTTTTCTACATAACGATCGGCCAGGGAATCGGTGGGGCAATCATTCTGGACGGAAAACTATGGACGGGCGCTTCCGGCCTGGCAGGTGAAGTAGGGCATATCACGATCGACACGGAAGGCGCAGAATGCGAATGTGGCAACACCGGCTGCCTGGAGACCGTGGCTTCGGCGCCAAACATCGTGCGGCGCGCCAATGAACGACTCAACCGGGACAACACCTCATCCCTTTCGAGGCTGGCTATGAATAAAGATTTCACCGCCGACGATATGGCGCGTGAGGCAAAAGAAGGCGACGATTTTTCCCTGATGATGATTGAACGCACCGGAAAATATATCGGAACGGGCGTAGCCAGCGTTATCAACCTCCTGAACATCGAGCGCATCGTGCTTGGTGGCGGGGTGATGCAGGCGGGCGACTTGATACTCAACCCGATTATTCAGGAAGCTAAACGACGCGCTTTCCAGCCTTGCTTTGAAGCAACCCAGATTTTGGTCGCCGCGCTGGGTGATGATGCCGCTACCATCGGCGCAGCGATGCTGGCCCGTGACTCTGCGATTAGCTGACGGCGGATCCCAAATCTCCGATCTCCAACCTAAGATCTCAAATCTAAGATCTCAAATTTCAGATGAGAATTTGAAAAAATTAAGTCATCTGATAAAGTAATTAGCACTCTGCAAGAAAATAGTTTAGACGTAGCGGGTTTTGTGACCGCGTAGGCGAAGTGTGATTCTCGGGCAGGGCGCGGTGGCCTGTCGCCGCTCGTTTTGTTAGTTCAAGTTCTCTTATTTCGATCTGTCATGAAGGATTAGCAAAGCTGCGGCGATGCCTCAGATTTTTCATCACAGCACCAACGCCCTTGCGAAGCTGACGATCTATGGCGCGGTTTTTATTCTGGTAGCTGCGCTTTGGGTCACCGCTGAATTGAATCGCTCATCGTGGAATACCGGTCAGTGGGTTGAGCGACAACAGCCCGTGCAGTTTAGTCATAAGCATCACGTTGGCGACGATGGTTTGGATTGCCGCTATTGTCATACTTCAGTCGAAGTTGCTGCGTCCGCCGGACTACCTCCAACCAGCACCTGCATGAATTGTCATAAGCAGATTTGGGCAGACAGCCCTTATCTGGAGCCGGTGCGCGCGAGTTTCCGCGACGGCAAACCGATTGAGTGGATTCGGGTGCACGATCTTCCTGACTACGCTTATTTCAATCACAGCATTCATGTGAACAAAGGCGTCGGCTGTTCAACCTGCCATGGCCGCGTGGATCAAATGCCGATTGCCTACCAGGCATCAACGCTGCAAATGGAATGGTGTCTGGGTTGTCATCGAAACCCGGAGAAGTTTGTGCGACCGCATGAAGAGATTTTCAACATGGGATGGCGGCCGGAGAACAAGACGAAGGAAGAACTCGCGGAAGGTAGTGCGCTGCTGGCGACTTATAAAATTCAACCGCCGAAGATTTTGACGAGTTGTTCAACGTGTCATCGGTGATGAAAGCGAACGTTAACGCTGGGAGCGCAGGCATCTTGCCTGCAAATGAGCGCGAAGCGCGAACTAAGTACAAACGATGTGTGAAGACCGACACATAAATTTCAAGCTGATGCGTGAGCGGATCCTCGCCGAGCAAAGCGGTCAGGATGTCCGCATGTCCGGCAAGAGCTACTGGCGCAGTCTCGAAGAGCTGGCAGACTCGCCGGAGTTTCGCGAGTTCGTCGAGCGCGAGTATCCGCAGCATGCAGAAGAATGGAACGATCCGGTCGAGCGGCGCACGTTTCTGAAATTGATGGGCGCTTCGCTGGCGCTGGCCGGCTTGAGCGGTTGTGCGTTTCAGCCTGCCGAGAAAATTGTTCCTAACGTTAAAGAATCCGAAAACACTGTACCCGGCAAGGCGCTTTTCTTCGCCACTGCTTCTTCGCTGGGCGGCATTGCGACGCCGTTGCTGGCCAGAAGCAACGAAGGCCGCCCGACGAAAGTAGAGGGAAATCCCGATCATCCGAACAGTCGCAACGCTGATCCAAATGATCGCGGCTCGAGCGCCACCGACATTTTTTCGCAGGCCTCGGTCTTGAGTCTCTATGATCCCGACCGCTCAAACGTTCCGCTCTTCCGCGAAGAGGCGCGCACCTGGTCGACTTTCGTCGGCGAGCTGCGCACTGCGCTCGATGAGCAGCGGCCGAAGCAAGGCGCGGGAATACGATTTCTGACGGAGACGATTACGTCGCCAACGCTCGCGGCGCAGTTGAAAGGAATTCTGACTGAGTTTCCGCAGGCGAAGTGGCACCAGTATGAGCCGGTAAACAACGACAACGCGCGCGCCGGCGCGGTGATGGCTTTCGGTCAGCCTGTAAACACGATTTACGACTTCAGCAAAGCGGATCGAATTCTTTCGCTCGACGCTGATTTCCTGTCGGCGCATCCCGGGAATGCTGAAGTATGCGCGCGACTTTGCCGCGCGACGGCGACTTGCCGCACCGGCCTCGCAAGGCAATCGAAGCCTCGAGATGAAACTCGAGCCGAAAATGAATCGGCTCTACGTGATCGAGACACGCCGACGACCACCGGCGCAGCGGCGGATCATCATTGGGCGGTGAAGCCGAGCGAAATCTTGTCGATAACAAGGTCTCTCGCTTCGCAATAACTCTTGCGGAAAACTCGTAACATTAGAGAGACCACATTAGCGGGCCTGAATGGACTGGCGTCGTGGCCAGCGATCTTCAGCAGCACAAAGGTTCCAGCATCGTCATCCCCGGCAAAGAAGCGCCGCCCGAAGTTCACGCGCTGGCGCATTCGATGAATGGCGCGCTCGGCAATGTTGGCAAGACCGTCTTCTACACCGATCCGGTTGAAGCGAATTCAGTTGATCAAAGGCAATCGCTTCAGGAGTTGCTTAAGGACATCGATGATGGCCACGTGGATTTGCTGGTCATAGTTGGCGGTAATCCGGTCTACAACACGCCTGCCGATCTCAAACTCGACCAGAATCGGATGTTCAAGCCGAAGCTGCGGGTCCATCTGAGTCAGTACAGAGATGAAACTTCTAACCTTTGTCACTGGCATATTCCGGAATCACATTATCTTGAAGCCTGGAGCGACACTCGTTCTTACGACGGCACTGTCAGTATCGTCCAGCCGCTAATCGAGCCGCTGTATCAGAGCAAGAGCGCGCATGAATTGTTGGCGGTCTTCACGCCGCAGTATGACAAGAAGCCGTATGAGATTATTCGAGACTACTGGCGCGGGCAGCAATCGACTGTTAGCAAACAGCAAACAGCAAACAGCAAACAGCCGGAAGAGGCAGTAAGCAGAAGGCAGGAGCAGGAGGCAGCAGCAGGATGCGAAGTCAGCGAGCGCCCGTGCCGATGCTCCCTTCCGCTGACTTTGAGACATGGTGGCGCAAGTGTGTGCATGATGGGTTTGTGCCGAACACAGCGCTGGCGATGAAGACTGTTTCTGTGAAGGCGGATGCCGTGGCACCAAATGCGGGCGGGGCGCCCGCGGTCCCAGCTACAAGCGGCCCAGCAAGCTCCGTCGGGCAATGCGTTCGAACTTGTCTTCCGCACCGACCCGACAATCTACGACGGTCGCTTTGCAAACAACGGCTGGTTGCAGGAGTTGCCGAAGCCGCTGTCGAAACTCACCTGGGACAATGCTGCGCTGATTAGTCCAAACACTGCGCAGCAACTTGGGATCACAAAGACCATCGGCAAGAAGGGCGGCGACATTTACGTCGACACGCTGAAGATCACGCATCAAGGCCGGACATTTACTGAGATGGTCCCGACGTGGATCACGCCTGGTCAGCCGGATGGCGTGATCACGATTCATCTGGGTTATGGACGCACACACGCGGGGAACGTCGGCAACGGCCTCGGCGGCAAACCCCTCGGTTTTAACGCCTACCAGATTCGCACGTCCGATTCGCCATGGTCCGCAACCGGCGTGCAGGTTGAAAAGGGCGTCGGCCAAGCCCTGGTTGCAGTTACACAGCTTCATTTCCTGCTGGAGGATCGCGACTTCAGCAAAGAAGATCGCGACGTGCTGCGCTCGCAAACCCTCGATGAATATTTGAAAGGCACACCGGCGGGCGAGTCACATGATCCCGCGCCCGACGACACGCTCTACCATCCCGAACTTTTCGACTACCAGAACCAGGGCAACGGTTTGAACTACGCCTGGGGCATGGCGATCGACCTGAACAACTGTGTCGGCTGCAACGCCTGCACCATCGCCTGCCAGTCAGAAAACAACATTCCTGTTGTCGGCAAGGAGCAAGTAGTTCGCAGTCGCGAGATGCACTGGATTCGCGTCGACACTTACTTCAAAGGCGAGGACGCAAACAAACCGGAAGCGACCAACTTCATGCCCGTGCCGTGCATGCATTGCGAGAATGCGCCGTGTGAGCCCGTCTGCCCGGTGCATGCGACTGTCCACAGCGCCGAAGGCCTCAACGATATGGTCTACAACCGCTGTGTGGGCACGAAGTATTGTTCAAACAACTGTCCGTACAAAGTTCGGCGGTTCAACTTCTTTTTATATCAGGATTGGGAAAAGCCCACTTATCAATTAATGCGGAACCCGGAAGTGTCGGTGCGCAGCCGCGGTGTGATGGAGAAGTGCACTTACTGCGTCCAGAGAATTCAGGGCGCGAAGATCCAATCGGAGATTGGAGGGAAGAAAGGTGCGCGACGGAGAAATTGTGACCGCCTGTCAGGCCGTGTGTCCGACCGAAGCGATCGTTTTTGGTGACGTGAACGATCCCGAAAGCCGCGTTTCAAAACTGAAAGCGGACAAACGGAACTATTCGTTGCTGGGTGAATTGAATACGAAGCCGCGCACGACTTATTTGTCGGCGCTCAGGAATCCGAACCCGGAGATTGGGTAAGACGAGCTGTTCGCTTTCGCGGCTTTGCCGCCGCACAGTGCGGAAAGGCTATGCCTTTCCGAAAAATGATTTTCTTTCTTCAGGCTTGCCTCGAAAGGCAAAGCATAGCCTCACCGCACGTGAAAGCCGCTGCGCACCGTGAGTGAAACAACCGAAGACGACCGCCGAAACATTAAGAGAATGCCGGAAGAACCAAACAAACAGAATCCGATACACCATACGACAGCGCCGGTAGTCGCTCCGGGGCTGACGTTTGCATCCGTAACGGACAAGATCAGCTCGATCGTTCTGAAGCGAAGCACGCCATCTGGTGGTTCGTTGGTTTTGCGATCTCGTTTGTCCTGTTCCAGTTGATGCTGCTGACGATCACGCAACTGCTCTTCGTCGGCATCGGACTCTGGGGCGTCAACATTCCCGTTGCCTGGGGAATGGACATTCTGAATTTTGTTTGGTGGATCGGCATCGGCCACGCCGGCACGCTGATATCAGCGATCCTGTTGCTGCTGCGGCAGCAGTGGCGCACGTCGATTAACCGTTTTGCCGAAGCGATGACTTTGTTTGCCGTCGCCCAGGCGGGCATGTATCCAATCATGCACCTGGGCCGTCCCTGGCTGGCTTACTGGCTGTTTCCTTATCCCAACACGATGGGAATCTGGCCGCAGTTTCGCAGCCCGCTTGATGTGGGACGTGTTTGCCGTTTCCACTTACGCCACGGTTTCGGCGATGTTCTGGTTTGTCGGTCTGATTCCGGACTTTGCCACCCTGCGCGATCGCGCGCGCAGTAAACCCTTTCAGATTCTCTACGGATTGTTGGCGATGGGTTGGCGCGGTTCAGCGCGTCACTGGCATCGCTATGAAATGGCATATTTGTTTCTGGCCGGCCTGGCGACGCCGCTCGTGCTTTCGGTCCACACAATCGTCAGTTTCGATTTCGCGGTCGGTGTGATTCCCGGATGGCACGCGACGATCTTTCCGCCTTACTTCGTGGCCGGCGCCATCTATGCGGGCTTCGCGATGGTGCTGTTGCTGACCATTCCGCTTGCGGAAGGTTTATGGCCTGGAAGGCTTCATCACCATGCGCCACATGCACAACATGGCGAAGGTCATGCTCGCTACCGGCTTGATTGTCGGCTATGGCTATGTGATGGAGGCGTTCTTTGGCTGGTACAGCGGCAATCGTTACGAGCGCTACATGATTTGGAACCGGATGCATGGGCCATACGCTTATTACTACTGGGCCTTGATTGTTTGCAATATCGTGACGCCGCAGTTTCTCTGGATCAAAAAGATTCGATCAAACCTGCTGGTGCTGTGGCTGATCTCGATAGTAGTGAGCATCGGCATGTGGCTGGAGCGATTCGTGATTGTCGTGACCAGTTTGCATCGCGACTTCCTGCCGTCATCGTGGGGCATGTATCAGCCGTCGATGTGGGACTGGACCATGTTTATCGGCACGATTGGGTTCTTCTTTACATTGTTGTTTTTGTTCCTTCGCTTCCTGCCGATGATCTCGATTTTCGAGATGCGTACGATTTTGCCGGAAGCGGAAGTTGAGGAATGAGTCGGGCAGAGGTCGAGTGGAGTTCAGTAGTTTAGGATTGAAACGACTGGTTGACAACTGGATGAGACGATCAGAGAAAATTGAAATGCGGTCGAGAACACGCGAAAGATTTGCGAACTCCTTCACGAGACTGGGTCTACGCATGGTCGTGGCCAGCGAGTTCCGCCGCTCTACGGCATCATGGCCGAGTTTGATAATCCGTCGGACCTGGTGGCGGCCGCGCGGCGGACTATGAGGCCGGCTACCGGCGAATTAATGGATATTCGCCTTATCCGATTGAGGAGCTTGACGAAGCAATCGGATTCACGCGGACCACTTTGCCATTGATTGTTTTGGTCGGCGGAATTATCGGCGGGCTGGGTGGTTTCTTCATGCAGTACTGGATGGAAGTGATCGACTATCCGTTGAATGTTGGCGGCAAGCCCTTCAACAGTTGGCCCGCGTTCATTCCGATTACGTTTGAATGCACGGTGCTGGTGGCAGCTTTTGCGGCCGTACTTGGCATGCTGGTGCTGAACAAGTTGCCGCAGCCATATCACCCGGTTTTCAAGCGATAC
>CAWEIN010000018.1:0-735512 GCA_963809065.1 Blastocatellia bacterium | reverse complement strand
GATATTTCTGCTGCAGTTCATAGATCTGGGCAATGTAAGTCGACATAGCACCAAAGTGAGGATCAATATCCAGAGTCTGCCGGCATTGTTCCAGCGCTTTGTCGTAATCGCCGGCATAAAGAAGAATAACTGAGAAATCCTTATTGATACCAAGGGAAAGGGGATCCAGTTGCTGCGCTTTCTTGATCTCCTGAAGCGCCTGGTCCAGCCGGCCTTGTAATAATAACTGGGCGGCATACCAATGGTGGGCGGTGGCATACTTTGGATTCAACTCAATCGCCCTGCGATACTCGTTTTCCGCTCCCTGCCAATCCCAATCCGTAACAGCCTTGATTGAGGCAAGCGAAGTGTGCGCCTCCGCGAGACTGTCGTCATTTTTGAGTGCCAGCGTGACAAAACCCTTCGCCAGGGCATAGCCTTCTTTAGGTGCGAGGAAGCCGTAGTCGCTTCGCAGCGTGTAGCAATCGGCCAGCCCGGCATACGCCAGCGCGTAGTTGGGATCTTTATCAGTCGCCTCCTGAAAAAAATTAGTCGCCAGTTTAAAGCCTTCATCAGTACGCTTATTCCAGTGATAGCGTCCTTTCAAATAGGCCTCGTAGGCTTCGCCACTTTGGGTATAGGTCTTAGCCAGTTGAGTCTGATCCGCTCCGGTCAATTTCAGGCGCAGTTTTTCGGAGACGTTGCTGGCGATTTCTTTTTGCACAGATTGGATGTCGGCGGTTTTTCGCTGATACGTGGTGCCCCAAATGGAACGGTTTCCTTGTACGTCCATCAGCTCAACCTTGATGGTTAGTTCATCGCCCACTTGTTCGACATGCCCAACCAACACTGCGCGCACATTCAGTTGATGCCCTATCGTCTGAGCGTCGAGGTTCTTGCCTTTGTAGCTAAAGACAGAACTACGCGCGATCACTTTCAGATTGTCCAATTGGGATAGGTTGTTAATTATGCTCTCTGTCAGGCCGTCGCTTAGATACTCCCGATCGGGGTTAGCCATAAGTTGCGAATCACTGGATACATAACTGAACGGCAAGATCGCCAGGGAGTCCAAATGATCTGTTGCTATGAATCGGCCAATTGCGACTGCTAACAGAATAAGAGCAAGGGCTGACGCCATGACCGCCCACTTGTAGCGCCGGGCTTTGCTGAAAATCCGACCGGCCAGGTTCTCCTTCACCGCAGACTTTTGGATAAGCGCAGCGTCTGCCTGCGACTCGTTCGCCGCCTGTTTGGCAGGTAATTGTCTTAAGTCTGTCAGCAAGTCCTCAGCGCTCTGGTAACGCAAAGCCTTATCCTTGCTGAGCATCTTGTTCAAAATCGCTTCTAACTCAGGCGAAACTTGGGCGTGAAATCGCTCGGTGGGTATTGGGTCGCTCAGCAGGATCCGCGACATGGTGATGGCCGCGCTCTTGTCCTTGAAGGGATGCTTTCCGGCCAGCACTTCATAGAAAGTCACGCCGAGGCTGAAGATATCGCTGCACGGCTCTAACGGCTCACCCTGCACTTGCTCCGGTGACATGTAAGGCATGGTGCCCACAACATGACCGGGTGTACTCAAGAGCGTGTCTGTCGGCGCCTCAAAGTCAACTGAATCGCTTGGGCGCGTTTGCTTGGCCAAGCCGAAATCCAGAATTTTCAACTGCCCACGAGGGGTGATCATCATGTTCTGCGGCTTGATGTCGCGGTGAACAACGCCGTGCGCGTGAGCTTCCGCCAGGCCCTCTGCGGCCTGTTCAGTGAGAGCCAACGCAGTGCCGAGATCCAGCGGCTGGCGCACCATTTTTTCCGCGAGCGATTCGCCTTCGAGGTACTGCATCACGATGAAGGTGACGGAATCAACCTCGTTGACGTCATAGATGGCACAAATGTTGGGATGGTCCAGCTTGGCGGCGGCTTGAGCTTCTCTGAGTAATCGCTTCTTGAGCTTTTCTTCGGCCAGCGAGTCCGGGCGCAGGACTTTGATCGCGACCTTGCGATCAAGCTTGGTATCAAGCGCCAGATAGACTTCTCCCATCCCGCCTGCGCCGAGCTTCTTGATTATCCGATAGTGTGCGATGGATTCAGCAATCATTGATTCGGTTCAGGGAAACTTCCGAACGAATGCTGAGACAGAGTCCAGCTATGACCTGGATTAAGAATGGCGCCAGCCGGCACAATCGATACTACCTCTCGCGTGTTAAGAGACTGCTCTGGGCAAAGCGGCGTTAGTTCCGACGACTTTCTATATCGAGGCAGTCATCCTGCCTATCAATAACTCAATGCCAAATACCTTGCATCTTACTCGAAAGGCCGGACCTATGCACATCAGCAATTGAACCGTTCAACGACGGTTCCGACAAAACCTGCTTTGCCTTAAAAGTCGGAATTTCCCTTGAGACTACGATAATTTCTTAGTGATGCCTCAACGTGGCAACGGCCTCGTGCTCAAGGTTGACGCTTCGGCTACCCTGGGACCAGTAAGAAGAGAAATTTCAACCGCAACGGCTACGTCTTTTTTTTAGAGAGGAATGAACAAGGCAGGCCGCTCTACGCCCGATGCAGAAGCGTTAATCTTTCGCGATTCTGAGAACTTTGTCGGCAATCTTTGGAAACGGTCTTTGGCGGGAGGGCCGATTCAGCTCACGAATTTCAAAATCGAACTCATCTTCAATTACGCCTTAATGCGAAACAGCCGACGACTCATCCTTTCACGCAGACAGACACTCAGCAATGTGGTACTCATCAAAGATTTCAAGTAATCAACGAACCACATTGCCTGTGAAGACTATTTCGCCGAACATGGTCGGGACATGGAAGTCCTCCTGGAAAGTTGGAGACCAAGCCAGCCCTGCCGGTGTTGGCCGCTGCTCTACTCTGTATAGATTCAGCTTCCAATGATCTCCAACCTTGGGCGGAAGATTTGGAGCGGTTACGACATCCGCTAACGGAAGAGCGATCTCGCAGCTCCACTCCCTATCACCATCTTTTCCGTCCACTGTTCCATCCACCTTTATTGCCCACTTCAGCTTTTGACTGTTCCAGCTTTCATAATGCAGTGGCTTACGTATATCAAGCAGGTAGATGTCCAGCATCGTCCCGAGAGGATTGACTTCCAACTCGATGTAGCTGCCCTCGCGAGGATTGGCCTGGACGAATACCTCCACAACTTCTTCCAACCAAAGATGCTGGTCGCGTGTTTTCATAGTCGCCCAGATGTTCTTGTCGGCACAGCGAAACGAGACGTAAAGAAATTCATCGTCATAAATCATTTTGGCTTCCGTTTTGGTGACGCCAGGCGAGCCATCGAGATTTTCGCGGAACTCGCCCAGCGGCGCGACCTTGTTCCAGACGGGGTCATCAAGCGTGCCGTCGACCTTAACCGGTGTCGCCGTTCGTGACACCTCATACACTGGCAAGACTCGCGATTGCGCGCTGGTGGTCACGACCGTCGCGAAGAGGGGAATGAACAACAGTGACAGTCTTATTTTGTTCATGACATGTGTTCTCAGGGCCAGCGTCAAGCGATTGTCTGGGACCGTGGGCGTCCCGCCCGCAAACGCGCCGCAGGCGCGCAGTTCTTCGAAGAGTCGGTTGCTAATCCTTTTTCGCGCTCCGCGCTCATTTGCGGGCGAGGGCGCCCGCGGTCCCAGACAAACACTCGACGCTAGTGTGGGAAACCTCACCAATAGTGATGCACTTGTGGGCGTATCAGCCGATTGTAGATATCTTCGATCGCTGACATGGTTTCGGCAGGGAGCGGTGGCAAGTCGGCAGCGCGGACATTCTCGTCCACTTGTTCCGGCCGCTTTGCGCCAGGGATTGCACACGTTACTGCCGGAAACATGAGTATCCAACGCAGGGCCATCTCAGCCATCGTCGTACCCGCCGGCACGTACGGACGAAGTTCTTCAACCGCCTGCAAGCCGATGTCGTAGTTCAACCCTGAAAAAGTTTCGCCCCGGTCAAACGACTCCCCCTGCCGGTTGAAAGCACGATGATCATTGGCAGCAAAACGGCTATCTGAGGTCAACTTACCTGACAACATGCCCGACGACAGGGGTAACCTCGCGAGGATGCCTACGCGACGCCGCTCGGCCTCTCTGAAAAACAATTCGCTCGGACGTTGGCGGAACATGTTGAAAATGATTTGGACTGATTGCACGCCCGGATACTCGATGGCCTTAAGACCTTCTTCGACTTTCTCGACGCTTACGCCATAGTGGCGCAGCTTGCCATCCTGCGAAAGATCATCCAGCACTTCGAATACTTCCGGCATGTAATAGACAGGTGTCGGCGGGCAATGCAGTTGCAAAAGGTCCAGCGCATCGGTTTTCAGATTCCGCAGGCTCCGCTCAACGAAAGCCGTAAGGTTCTCCCGGTTGTAACCACCGGCAACGTGAGGATTCAGGCGGCGGCCCGCCTTAGTTGCGACATAGAAAGGATCGCTGCGTTCATCGCGCAATTGCGCCAGCAGCCGTTCACTGCGCCCATCACCATAGACGTCGGCGGTGTCAAAGAAATTCACGCCCCGGTCAAGAGCACTATGAAGCGCTGCCAGCGATTGCTGATCATTCACAGCACCCCACTCGGCGCCAATTGCCCACGTGCCGAAGCTAACCGAAGATACTTTCCATCCGGTACGTCCCAGTTCACGATACTGCATGGTGATCTCCTCTTGTTTTTTCTCGCTGACTGCTTAACAGTTCGACGCCAATCTTGTAAAGTCACCCCATTATGAAAATAGATCGTCGTGGTTTCCTTGCCGCATCGTCGTCAACCTTAGTGTTAGCGAAAAGCCAACTAGCTTCGGCGAAAGGTTTTCAGCTCGCTGAACTCTCAGCGCCGTTTTCGGTCGCAGGGAAAGAGGTCACAGTCTATAACACAGCCGACAAGAGCAATGACCGCCTTTCGCCCACCGGTAAAGTAGCTTTCAAGCCCTTAGGCCAGCCTCTGGAAACTCAGATTTGTGTGTTTGTCGATCCCGCTAAGACGTTTCAAATGTTTCATGGCATCGGCGGCGCACTTACCGATGCCAGTGCTGAGACGTTTGCAAAACTACCCAAAGCTAAACAGCAGGAAATTCTAAATGCCTATTTTGATGCAAACAAAGGCATCGGCTACACGTTGGCAAGAACCAACATCCACAGCTGCGATTTCTCGAGTGGCAGTTACACCTATGTTGTTGAAGGCGACAAGCAATTGCAGTCGTTCAGCGTCAATCACGACAAGCAGTTTCGGATTCCCTTTATCAAGCAAGCCCTGGCTGCGGCCGGAGGGAAGCTTAGTATCTTTGGCAGCCCCTGGAGTCCACCGGCATTCATGAAGGATAACAACGATATGCTTCATGGTGGAAAACTGAAGCCGGACTTTTATCAAGCCTGGGCAAACTACTACACGAAGTTCATTAAGGCTTATCAGGCGGAAGGTATACCGATCTGGGGCATCACTGTTCAAAACGAACCCATGGCGACGCAAAAGTGGGAGTCATGCATTTTCTCGGCTGAAGACGAAAGAGACTTCTTAAAGAACTACCTGGGGCCAACCATGAAAAAGGCGGGGCTGGGCGATAAAAAGATCATTGCCTGGGACCACAACCGCGACCTGGTTTATCAAAGAGCATCGACCATCCTGGCTGATCCTGACGCAGCGCGTTATGTATGGGGAATTGGTTTTCACTGGTATGAGCCCTGGAGCGGCGGCGAGCCAATGTTCGATAACATCAAGCTGGTGCATGAGTCTTTTCCGGATAAAAACCTGATCTTCACGGAGGGCTGTTCCGACTCCTTCAATCCTCAACGGCTGACTGATTGGAAATTAGGCGAACAGTATGGACGTTCAATGATCAATGATTTCAACGGTGGCGCCGTCGGCTGGACGGATTGGAACGTCTTACTGGATGAAACGGGTGGACCAAACCACGTGCAGAACTTCTGCTTCGCCCCGGTGCACGCCGACACGAAGACTGGTGAACTGACCTACACAAACTCTTACTTCTATATTGGACACTTTTCAAAGTTCATCCGGCCCGGCGCCAGGCGGATCGCGAGTTCACCCAGCCGAAGCCAGCTGCTCTCTACGGCTTTCGTCAACCCTGATGGAAAAGTTTCCGTTGTGGTGATGAACCAGAGCGACAAGCCGATCTCATATTACCTGTGGCTGGCTGGTGAGGCGGCACAGGTTAACAGTCTGCCACATTCAATTCAGACGCTGGTGTTTTAAGTCGCTTCGCGGCATGAGTTGTTGCCACGCATTGCGGTGAGGGCAGTACCACCACGCGGTAGCGGCTGGGTGTCGCTCGCATGTGGGTTGAGCCGTGCGAACCACTACCCACCCGCTACCGCGTGGTGGTACCGACCTCATATCACCGCGGCTGAAATCTTTCCTTTCGTCCGCTTTCTCCTGTTTCACTTCTCAAACGCAATGTTGTCAACCACCAGGGTTCCTTTCTCCATCGTGCACTTATCGCAATGCACGCCCACCGTAATAGAAGTCAACTTCTTCAGCACGTCTTGCTTGAAGTCCAGCGGCTGCGCCCATTGAGGTTGGTTGAAGGAGTCGAGCTTGAGTTTATAGGTAATGAAGCCTGGAGACAGCCGGAAGCTCGCCATGGGATATCCTGACTCGAGATTGGTGCCGTTGCCACGAGTAATAAGTTCGACTCGCACGTATTGGGCAACCTTGGCAAAGACACGCAGAGTTATGAACTTATAGGCGCTCACATCGTCAGGTACCAGCTTGCCATCCTTCTCAGGTTGCCCGAACACTTCCAAATTTACTCCTTCCCACTCGTTTGGGATTCGCAGTTCGTAGTCAAAGGCGGCAGCAACATCATCGTCTGTCACACGCGCGAATGCCGGAGCGGGCGGATCTGCCTTGTCCATGCCACGAAATGCAGGCGGATTCCCCGAGTTCTGCGAATAGACGTTTAGCCGGATCAGTCCACCGCGACTGCTTACCGGTCTGCCGCTCTGCGAATTTTGAAAGTCTGCGTACACGAGCTTAGAGTCGCCAGGCTTTGCGGCATTCTGAGCCGAAGCCAAGCCGGTAACCATGATTAAAGAGACTAATACTTCACAGCTGAAAAGCATCGCTTTCTTCATTGAAGTACCTCCGTTAGATGGGCAATGAATGAATCGTTTTCAGTGGGTCACCTTTTATTCTTTAACGAGCCGGCTCTTAAGCAGGTGTAGCAGCGCCATCAAGCAAGACACCCTTCTCCAAATGTCTTTCATGCGTAGCAAAACTTGCTGCGTGTGGATCGTGGGTAACCATAATAATTGTCTTCTTCAATTCGCGGTTGAGCGTGGCCAATATGTTAAGGATCTCTTCGCCGGCGCGCGCGTCGAGATTGCCGGTCGGCTCGTCGGCGAGAATCAAATCAGGGTCAGTAACGATTGCCCGGGCAATGGCCACACGTTGCTCCTGTCCTCCTGATAACTGCCGTGGCTGATGGTGCATGCGGTCGTTTAGCCCTACCAATTCCAGGGCTGTCTCAACATTCCTGCGCCGCTCAGCCTTTGATAGCTTAGTCAGCAGTAATGGCAACTCGACGTTCTCAAAGGCGGAAAGCACCGGGACCAGGTTAAACGTTTGAAAGATGTAGCCGATATGGTTGTTGCGCCAGGCGGCCAGTTGACTCTCGCTCAACTTCGCCAGATCAGTGCCTAATACATCGACCTCACCTTCCGTGCAGCGATCGATCCCGGCCAGCAAATTTAAAAGGGTAGACTTTCCGGAACCGCTTGGTCCCATCAGAGCGAGGAAGTCGCTGGGCTCGATATCAAGATCAACATGGTCCAGCGCCACTACTTCAAATCCATCTCGGGCAAAACGCTTGCTCACGTTGCGAACCTGTACTATTGCTCCTGGCATAATTGTTTTTCCAGCCTCGCTTGTTTGTAGTCAGTAGTCAGCTGCTTCATAACCTTTCAAGTGATTTGCTGGGACCGCGGGCGTCCCGCCCGCAATGAGCGCGAAGCGCGAACGCCGATTCGGAGAAACTGGGCAAAGGCTGCGCGCCTGCGGCGCGTTGCGGGCGGGACGCCCGCGGTCCCAGACAATCACTTGACCTTCACCCGATCTCCGTCCCGCAATTTGTCAGCTCCGGTAGTCGCCGTGGATTCACCGCCGCTCAGTCCTTCAAGCACGTAATAGAACTCACCCGCCTCTTCGCCGAGACGTATTAATCGTTGTTCCACCCGGTTCCCTTTGACGACGAAAACAAAGGTGCTGCCATCGCTGCGTATCACTGCTGCCTTTGGAACCAGCACTCGCGGAGACGATGTGCTTTGCGTTGCTCCCTGGTCCCCCAGGAAATTAACGCGCGCATTCATCTCGGGCCGCAGCTGTTCATCAGGGTTATCGACACTGACCTTCACCTGGACTGTGGCCTTCGCACGATTCGCCTCCGGAGCTATCTCGGCAATGCGACCGGTGTACTTCAAGTTGGGATACGCTTCCGGAACGATCTCGGCCAGTTGCCCAAACTTCAAACGCGCAAAGTCCGTCTGGCTGATATCTAATTCGATCTGCAGGTCCGTGAGATCCGCCAGGGCAACTACTGACGTGCGGGCGCCGGATTCACCAAACGCTGACGGACTGACCATTTCTCCACGCTCGACAATCCTTTGCAATACCGTCCCCGAAATCGGCGCCTTGATTTCGGTGTCGGCCAGTTGAGTCTCGGCGTAGTCGAGAGCTGCTTTCATCTGACGGACTTGCGCTTCGCCGGCGCGAATCTCTTCGGTGCGCGGCCCCATGTCGGTCATGGAGCTGGATTGACGCGCAGCTTCCAGGAGCGCGCGGGCCGTGTCGCGCTGAGCGATCGCGCGATCGAGTTCGGCCCTCGAGGAAACGCCGGCACGAACCAGCTTCTCGGTGCGGTCGTGTTCTGCTTCGGCGTTTCTCAAAGTCGCTTGCGCCTGCAGTACTCCTGCTTTGTCTTTCAGTTTCTCCTGCGGTCGCGATCCGGTGCGCATCTGATCGAGCCGCGCCTGGGCCGCTGCAAGATTTGCTCGCGCCTGATTTGCCTGGGCACGAAAGTCGTTATCCTCGAGTCGAACGAGCACCTGGCCTTGCAGCACCTTGTCGCCTTTTTCGACTCCGATCCAGGCGACTCGTCCCATCACTTTGGCGCCTACCGCGATCTTGTGATGCGCCACGATATATCCGGAAGCAGACAGTACGGTATCACCGCGTGAGGCGCCCGCATTTTCCAGTTTGACCGCGGCGACCGAAATCGGCTTTGCTGCGGATGAAAAGTAAAGATAGCCACCAACTGCCACGAGAGCGACTAACGCAGATAGCGCCAGCAACAAAATTTTAGGCGAACGGGTGTTAGTCGAAGGCGACGGTGCAGGACCGCGATCGATCTTCAAACTTCTGAGTCGTTTGTTGAGATCCTCCTGATCTTCCTGAGTTTTGGGGTTCATGGCCATGTTAACTTTTAGCTTCTTAAAATTCTTCTACGACGAACGCAGCGCGTCCACTATCTTGAATCGTGAGGCGCGAATCGATGGCAGCAACGAGCCCAGTAAGCCTATACCCATTCCGAAAATCAACGCCCACAACATCAAGTCAGGAGTGACGCGGAAATTAAAAGCGATTTCACTGAAGGTCGTAAAATTCGCGGTGCCTGTCGAGATAAAGTTTAGGGGCAGGGCCAACAGAATCCCGATGGCGACGCCGATGATTGCGATCGCCACCGATTCCAGAACGAAAGCAGTCAGGATACTGCGCCGGCGGAAGCCCAGCACCCGCAGCGTGCCAATCTCCTTCGTCCTTCTGGCGACCGCTGCGTACATCGTATTCATCCCCGCGAATCCAGCACCGACCGCCATAATGAATCCGATAAAAACTGCCAGGCCCTTCAAAGCGCCCGAGGCAGCGCCCTGCTGATCCTCATAGAAAGTGCGCTCAGGTACAGCCTTTAAGTGCAATCGTTGATCGTCAGTAATTCGTTTTGCCAGTGACTGCAAGGCGGTTTGATCATTAGCCCGTAACAACACCGAGGAGAAAGTCTCTCGTTTCGTCGTGCTTGCCAGAGAGTTCACATCCACCCAGATTTCTGATTCAAAGGCCTTGCCACCGGCTTCAAACAAACCCACGACCGTATAGTCGCTGGTCTGAATGCGAAATTTATCTCCTACGTCCAGCCCCTGAAAACGCTGGGCGATGCGCTCGGAAACAACCGCTTCAGCTAACCCTGGTTGAAACATGCGGCCCGCTATCACTTTGAAACCCGACCGCAGTTTGTTTGACATAGCACCGATCCCGCGAATTTGAACATTCGATCCCTGACTCATCCCCTTTCGCGCTTTGTAAATTAAGGTCAGAAGTTCCGGAGCGGCGAGAGGCTGATCCCCTTCCCGCGACACCCCGTCGAGGTAGATCAGGTTGTTAAGGTTTTCGCGAGAGACACTGCTGTTTATCTCAGCCGTGCTGCCCTCACGCATCACGATCAAGTTAAGCGGCTCGCCACTGGTGCTCAAAGTGAGATCAATGCCACGCGCGAGCGCCATCACCATCAGGAAGACACCGACGGTTAAGCCAATCGTAAAGGCCGTGGCAAAGGTGCTGGACTTGCGCACCGTGATGTTGCGAAAGTTGTATTTTAACGGTAGGGGCATTATTCGGTGCTGCGCAGAGCCTCCGCTATGGTCATGCCTGAGACGCGATAGGCTGAATAGACAACGCTGGCCAGGCCTACAAGAATTGAGACAAGGAACGCGACCACTAAAGTTATACGAGTGGGCACAAACGAATTAAAGTTCGGTATATACAAGACTAAAATCGATCCAGTTGAAAATTAGCGCGGCGCTACCAATCCCGATTAAGGCCCCCACGGTCGTCACGATCAGGGCCTCACCCACGAAGAGTCCGGCAATAGTCCCTCGCTGAAAACCCAGAGCCTTGAGCATACCCACCTCACGCGTACGCTCGCGCACCGTCATTGCCATCGTGTTCCCCATGACGAGCAGCAGCGAAAAGGTGATTGCCGCCATGATGCCATACATGAATTGCTTGACGCCGCCAAACATCGTCTCAAAGCTGATGGCAAAATCGCGTTCACTCTCCGTCTTTGTCGGCGCATCAGTATTGATAAAAATTGAGTCGACTGCCTGAGAGATACGGGGCACATCGTCCGCGCGAGTTCGCCAGGATACTGAAGGTGCTAACCTGGTCCTTTGGCCCACGCCGGCACCAGTTCATTGATGTAGTCGTGATGGAAATAGAGCGTCTTCTCATCGAGGCCGGTCGAAACGCCCCGCACGATGAACTCGACACTGCGATCATAAATTGGACTACGCAGCGTAATCCTCTGTCCGGGAGTGAAACCATACAATTTCACCAGCTTCGCCCCGACAACTGCACCCTGCCGATCGTTGATAAACGCCTGCCACTCCGGCTCAGACATTTTTAACTCCGGCAAGACTTCTCGTAATTTGGTGGCATCGACGGCGAAGTTTGCAAAGAAGTTTTTCTCGTCTATGTAAATGCCACCGAACCAGCTAAACGGCATCACGCTCTTAACTCCCGGCACTGTCGCAATGCGCTGCGTCTGGGCTACCGGCAAAGTAAATCCCAGCGAGACGGCATGCCTGGTAACCAGACGCAGTGGATTGGCTGCGTCGTGGCCCTGTGTAAACTCGGTCAGAATCGTCGCCAGGGTAATTATGAGGAACAAAGAAACCACCAGGCTGGAGACTGTCAGCAAGGTGCGTCGCTTGTTCCGCAAGATATTCTTCAAGATCAGCCTGCTAAATTTCATGAGTATTCCCTGCCCTCACTGTTAAGTCGAATGTCGAACGCTCAGATCGACATCCCCGGGAAAATTATTTGAATATTACCTGAAGAAAAGGTTAACGATGTCACAAATCACGCGCCAACTGTCTGCGACATCTTAAAATCTAGTGTTGCTTATTGTACGCGTATTTTTATGCTCCTGTTTATCGAAAATTGCTGTCACGGGCTGCCAATGGTAGGCAGGTACCCGGAGCGGATTTGCAGAACCCCGGAGCGGTCGCGACAGGATGCCGCCATTCAATGCTAGTTAACTTAGATTCGTCTCTAATCGACCTGAAACGAATAAAGAACCCTCAAGTTGAGCTTAGCATCCCGTCGCTACCGCTCCGGGTTCTGTAAATATCGCCTGAGGTTCTGTAACCGTCTTGACTGATTGATACGCTGCGCTTCAGGACTTTGTTCAGGTGGACCTTGGTAGTATTGCATGTTCAGCCTGTTAACCCGACAATGACAATCGAATCAAATGCTCCGATTAAGCTCGATCCCCTGCCTTACTCTTGTCTTGTTCCTGCTGCTGGGCGGCAGTGGGACTGTGATGGCCCTCGATTCCAGCAGAGAGCTTTCCCAATATGGACACGAGGTGTGGCTTACTGAAAACGGACTGCCGCAAAACACCGTCCACTCGATCGCGCAGACCAGGGACGGTTACATCTGGATTGGAACTGAAGAGGGTCTGGCTCGCTTCGATGGCATTAGATTTACTGTTTTCGATAAGCAGAACACTGCGCAACTCAAGAGCAACTACATTCGCGCTCTGTTAGCTGATCGGCAAGGCGCATTGTGGATCGGAACAGCCGAAGGTCTCGTGCGACTGTGGAACGGCACTTTCACTACCTTCACCACTAACGAAGGCCTTCCCAGTAATACTGTCCAGGCCATCTGTGAAGATCGCGCTGGCAATCTCTGGGTCGCAACTGCTACCGGTTTAGGCTTGTTCAAAAACGGCAGTCTTACCACTCTTACCACCAAAGACCGGCTGATGGGAGGAAGCATCCAGGCCTTGTTCGAAGATGCCGAGGGGGGCCTTTGGATGGCCACGCCTTACGGAGTGGGAAGGGTTAAGGATGGCAACTTTACGAACTACACAGTTCGCGATGGGCTTGGCAGTAACAGCGTCCGGGCCATTCAACAAGACAAGGATGGCCGCTTGTGGTTCGGCTCTCTGGGCGGCTTGACCTCGTTCAGCGGCGGCCGCTTCACAACTTATACAACGCGTGACGGTCTGCCAAACGACCGAATAATTTCTTTACATGCGGGCCGTGATGGTGATCTTCTGGTCGGAACAGCGGGCGGGCTCTGTCGCTTCCGTGACGGCCACTTCACTGGTTTCAATACCGGTGAGGCACTGTCAACCAGCACCATTCTTTCCCTGCTGGAGGATCTCGAAGGGAACCTGTGGGTTGGCACTGAGTCAGCAGGAATCAATCTGCTGAAGGACACAAAGTTCACGACCTACTCCGTGAAAAACGGACTCTCAAACGATGTCATCAAGTCGATCTACGAGGACCAACACGGAAATACCTGGATAGGAACTGACGGCGGCGGCCTAAATCTGCTGAAGGATGGCAATGTCAGCGTTTACACCACACGCGACGGCCTCTCCAGTAACGTGGTTTTGGCTTTGTTCAGCGACGGGGAGGAAAATCTTTGGGCCGGAACACCTGAAGGTTTGAATCGGTTTAGTCACGGAAAGTTTACTACCTTATACTGCCGCCGATGGTCTAGCCAACAACGATGTCAGATCGATCTGTGCAGATCATCAAGGCAATCTTTGGGTCGGGACGCGCGGAGGCTTGACCCGCATTCACGACGGAGTATTTCGAACCTTCACTGAACTGGATGGACTCCCCAACGATCTCATCACCACACTCTATGCAGACGCCAAAGGAACTTTGTGGGTGGGCACGTTCGGCGGCGTGAGCAAATTCGCTAATGGCGAGTTTATTACGCTTACAACCAAGGACGGCCTTTCGAGCGATGCAGTTATCTCGCTTTATGAAGACTCGGACGGAACGATGTGGATTGGCACCAACGGCGGTGGCTTGAATCGACTGAAAGAAGGAAAGCTCACTGCTTACACGACGCGCAACGGACTGCTCGATGATGTTGTCTACCGCATCCTGGAAGATAGCCGAAACAACTTATGGTTGAGTTGTCGCAAAGGTATTTACCACATCGACAAAAAAGCTCTCGACGAATTTGCCAACGGAAAGATCGACGCAATCGGGCCGGTGGCTTACGGTACGGCCGATGGCATGATGACGCGCGAGTGTAGCGGGGGTGGCGATCCGGCCGGGATGGAAGGGTAGTGGCGGAAAGCTCTGGTTCCCGACTATTAAGGGCGTCGCCATGATCGACCCCGAAAGAATTAAGACTAACTCCCAACCGCCCCCCGTAGTCATCGAACAAATACGGATCGATGACCAATCGATCGCGCCGAGCGATCGTCTCGAGTTGCCGGCGGGCACCACCCGCTTTGATTTGTATTACACGGCGCCGAGCTTTCTGGCGCCGGAGCGAGTCAGGTTTAAGTACAAATTGGAAGGCTTTGACAAGGACTGGATCGATAGCAACAACCGTCGCATCGCTTACTACACTAACCTGCGTCCCGGCTCTTACACGTTTCGCGTAATCGCCAGTAACAACGACGACGTCTGGAATCAAACCGGAGCCACTTTACACCTTTACCTGAAACCATATTTCTATCAAACTTACTTGTTTTACGCGCTTTGTTTATTTGGGCTGGCTCTGCTGGCATGGCTACTATATCGTCTGCGCGTGAGTGGCATGCGAGCGCAATTTGGCGCCGTGCTGGCTGAGCGAACTCGCATCGCGCGGGAAATTCATGACAACCTGGCACAAGAGATGTCCGGGATATCCGTGCAACTGGAAGTAGTTGCGCGCACTATGCCGCCCGAGGCTGATGCGGCCCGGACCCATCTCGATCGCGCTCGGCGCCAGGTTCGCCACGGTATTGCTGAAGCTCGTCGCTATGTTTGGGACCTGCGTTCGTCGGCTCTTGAAAACAACGACCTGCCAACTGCGTTGAGTGAGACTGCCCGTCGCTTAACGAGTGAAACGGCTATCCAGGCTCAGGTTGAGGTCAATGGAACGTTCCGGCCCTTGCCGCGATTGGTTGAAGACAACCTGTTGCGCATTGGACAAGAGGCCATGAACAATGCGGTCAAACACGCGCAGGCGCAACGAATCTCTATCAATCTCGTATTCGATGCCCGGCGAGTGCAGCTAAGCGTTCGAGACGATGGCTGCGGTTTTAACAATCAAGCATCGGATAATGGGCAGGCCGGTCACTTCGGTTTAATTGGCATGCGCGAGCGCGCGGAACAGATTGGCGGCACATTGTCGATTCATAGTAGTGAGGGCGCGGGGACTGAGGTGGTGGCTGAGGCGCCCATAAGTGAAAAGATCAGTGAAAAGTGAAAACTAAGAGTAAACCCCAATCACAAGTATGAGTTTTTGCCGACCTTTTCACCTTTCACTTTTCATTGTATTTGAGGAGTATGTATGTTCTGTCCACAGTGTGGCTCTACTCAGAGTGAAGAATTGAAGTTCTGTAAAGTCTGCGGCGTAAACCTGCATGCCGTTATGCAGGTGGTTACTGCGCGCGAGCCAGAGGAGAAGTTTGATTGGAGCAAGACCTGGGTGCAGGAGATGTTTCTCTCTGCCGAGGAGAAAAAGAGACGCAAGACTGAGCTTGAGCAACAGAGAGGGATTACACCCGAAGTTAAACGTTACAACGAAATAAAGGCTGGCGTAATCGTCGGCAGCGTGGGACTTGCCCTGGCGATTTTTCTGTTTGTTTTTATGGGAGGTCTTATCGCCAGCGGCAAGGTCACGCCTGAGGCCGCCGCGATCCTTAGTCGACTTTGGGTAGCTGGAGTGATACCTGTGTTTGTTGGCCTGGCGTTAATAATAAACGGCGCTGTTGTCAGCAAAAAACTGGTGGAATTATCTAAGAGAGACTGGAAGCCCGAGCAGGAGAGTCTGACAGGAGCCGCGAGCCCGCCCCAACTTCGCTCTGCGGATACCAGTGAATTCGCTGCTGCACCTTTCAGCGTCACCGAACAGACAACCAAACACCTGGGACGTTCAGGTGACAAATGAGTTGGCAAGTAGTGAGGTTAGCGGTGCGGTCTGAAACAGATTTTCCATTTGTCATTTGACATTTTCAATTTGTCATTGAAACCGCGATGATCGCGACTCGTCGGGGTTGTGAAGAACTCTGTGAACAACAAGATCAGCATCATGGTAATCGACGACCAGGCGGTGGTACGCCAGGGTTTTGTCGCCTTGATTAATACCGTGGCAGACATGGAAGTAATCGCCGAGGGAATTAATGGGCAGCAGGCCATCGATCTCTATCGCCAACACAAACCGGATGTGACACTGATTGATTTGCGTATGCCGGTACTCGCGGGAGTCGAAGCGATTACGGCTATCCGTCGCGAATTCCCTGACGCGCGCCTGATTGTCCTTACTACCTATGATGGTGACGAAGACATTTACCGCTCATTGCAGGCAGGAGCCAGAGGCTATTTGTTGAAGGATGTGTTCTTCGAAGAACTCGAAGCGGCAATCAGGTCCGTCCACGCCGGCGCGCGCCACATTCCTGCAACCATCGCCGAGCGACTGGTTGAGCGTATGGCCGGTTCTGATTTGACCGGCAGGGAGATGGAGGTCCTCGAGCTTATTGTGCGCGGTCAAAGCAACAAAGAAATAGGCGCCAGCTTGAGTATTAGTGAAGCAACCGTTAAGAGCCACATCAATAACATCCTCAGCAAACTCGGTGTAACCGACCGAACACAGGCCGCGACCACAGCGCTTCAGCGCGGGTTGGTCCACCTGCGTTGAAGGTCGCACTTTTGCCTTCTCCCTTCTCCAACTTTAGTTTGATCCCCATCCCCATCTTAGGGGCCATGACATAACCGAGGTCCGCTGTTAATCTTCGCAGCGTTCTACATCAGATTCCCAGTCTCGGGTTCGTTGATTCAAGGGTCCTGAAATCCCTTCCTAACTTGTTGCACAAGCCAAGGTCTCTTGAATCGAGCGTTTGAGCCCGAGACTGGGCTCACCTTTAGATGAGCAAGCAATAAGAACTGGGCGCTAAGGTCCACCCCTTGACTGGAATGAGCTCTCGAAAACTCCAAACGCGTACCACATTCCAAAGACATCAGATTCCCGGCATTAATTAACAAGTCATGAGAGGAGCTATGATTTTGATCTGCAAAAGGATTCTCTTGTTTTTTGTCGCCTTCGCAATCCTCGGCGTTTTGGTTCCCAAAGCTTTCGCACAGCAGAGTGCAACGGCCAGCATCAGCGGGACTGTCAAAGATTCTAATGGCGCACTGGTGACCGGAAGCCAGGTTACTGTCACTCAGAAAGCCACGGGGATCAGGCGCGAGGCTACCAGTAATGGCGATGGATTCTTCGTGATAACCAACCTCGCCGCAGGGGCTTATGAAATCAAGGTCCGCGCCAAAGGGTTTGCCGATAAAATAATTTCCAGCGTTAACCTGCAAGTCGGACAAACATTCGATCTTGAAGTGACGATGGCGGTGACAGTGCAGGAAACGGTTACGCTGGATGATCGATCCAACTATGAATTGGTAAACAGAACTACCGCGGTGGTTGATGGAGTCATACGCGATTTTGAGATTGAAAATCTTCCACTGAATGGCCGCAATTTTCTTGAACTGGCGCTGCTTGTCCCCGGCAACTCCCCTGCGCCGAACTTCGATCCTACCAAGAGCAATACGATAGTGATTTCTTCAGCGGGCCAGCTCGGTCGCGGAGGCAATGTGACGGTCGACGGGGCTGACGACAATGATGATGTCGTGGGAGGACAAGTACAGAACATTTCGCAGGAAGCAGTGCAGCAGTTTCAGATCGCCACGAATCGTTTTTCAGCGCAGTTGGGCCGATCGAGTTCGTCCGTCATCAATATCATTACCAAGTCAGGTTCAAATGAATATCACGGCTCCGGCTCATTCTACTTTCGCAGCAAAAGTTTGCAGGGTCTGCCGGCAACCTTTGATCGCGGTCTGGGAGAAACACCTCCATTTGACCGGGAACAATATGCATTCAGCCTGGGCGGCCCCATTCGCAAAGACCGAGCCTGGTTTTTTGGCTCAGTGGAATACCGCAACCAGGATGGAGCTGCACTAGTGGGCTCAAGAGATCTGGCCACACGTTCAATCAGGCGCACCTTTGCGCCGGCGCCGCTCAATGATCTGTTGAGCACTGAGCGGCTCGACTGGCAAGCAAGCGCCAAGGATCACTTATTCTTTCGCTATTCGCTGCAGCGCGAAGATGATTTGGCCCCAAGCACTCTTGATCGTGCGATCGGTTCAGCTTCCCAGCGTCAGGGGAGTGTCAACAACATACATTCCCTGCTCGCGAATTACACTCGCGTTTTGAATTCGCGCACTGTCAACAGTTTTAACTTTGGGGTCAGCACCTTCTTCAACGACATCGAGCCTATAACCCCGGGACCGCAGCTTACCTTTCCCAGCATTCAGGACGGCGCATCGTTCCGCGTTCCGCAGGGCACGAAGCAACGCCGTTTGCAGTTCACGGATACCATCTCGATGATTCGAGGCAATCACACCCTGAACTTTGGCGGCGAAGTTCAGCGCGTCGACGCTGACTTTGATTTGCGAGTTTTTCAGGCAGGACGCATTGAAATGATCGAAGACTTTCCAGACTTTGATCGCAACGGGGACGGCCGGGTCGATGACAACGACCTGCTCTTCGCCGTCACACTGCGCAGCGGCAAGCCCACTGAGCCACTATTAATTCCAAACGCCGACAGCACTTATCTGGCGGCCTTCATTCAGGACGACTGGCGTGTACATCCCCAACTCACTTTGAATGTCGGCCTAAGGTACGAAGTGGATACCGACGTCAAGAACGTCAGCCGCGTCAGCCAACTAAATCCCATCATTCTGCCGTTCCTACACGGCAAACGCAGTAGGGATGGCAACAATTTCGGGCCGCGAGTTGGTTTCAATTATGCAACCAAAGACGGGCGCACTAGTCTGCACGGCGGCTATGGCATTTATTACGATCGCATCACCCTTGAGATTCAGTCTCTGGAGCGCGGATTGGATGGTCGCGCGCTCCCGATTGAAGTGAAGGCCGGGAACGTGTTTTTCATTCCGCCGCCGTGCCTCTTCGACCCCGCTTGCGGCCAATTTCCCCCACCCGCGCCGACGCTGGCTAATCCGTTTTCAGGCTTTATCCTAACGGGCGCCGGGGCCGCAGGAATAAACATCATCGACAACGGCATGCAGAATCCTATGGTGCAGCAGACGAACCTCGGCATCCAACGCGAGTTTGGTAATGACTACGTACTGCGCGCCGACTACCTGCATAACTTCGGCACGCATTTCATCATCGGCCGCACAATAGGCAGTGTGTTCAATCCGGTAGTGGGCGGTCCTGACGCGGTGACAAATCTCGAGTCCAGCGTTAAAACAAAGTACGACGGCTTGCTCCTCAGTCTCGAGAAACGCTTTTCCCATCATTATCAATTCCGCGCTTCTTATACCCTGGCGAAGGCTTTTAACTACGCCAACGATGATCAGATTCCGTTTTCCAACGGCCCGACGGACACCGAGAATCTTCAGCGGGATTACGGACCAACGCCAAACGATCAACGCCATCGCTTTACCTTCTCCGGCGTTTGGGACTTGCCATTCGGCATCCGTCTCGCTCCGATCTTCACATTTGCCTCAGCAGTGCCGGTAGATATTCTGCTACCCGATGGGAGTTCTCGCGTCTGTGAGCTGCAACGAAATGCGGGTGCACGGCAGTTTCATACGGGCGCGCAGCTGAACGGCGTGATAAACCAGATTAATGCTGCGGGTGGTTCGCTGTGCCGAAACGCGGTTCCCGGAACCGGTTTTCGTCCGCGGATCCCATTGCCACTGGTGCCTGACGATGTACGGCTGGGAGATCGCTTCTCGTCTCTCGACTTGAGGGTATCGAAAATCTTCAGCGTTCGGGAGCACGTGCGCATTGAACCGATTGCGGAAGTGTTTAATCTCTTCAACGTCACAAACGTGCTCGGCTTTTCGAAATCCAACTATTCGGGATTCGGAAATGTGCTTGGCTCGTCGAGTTTTGGTCAGCCTGTCACCACAGCCGGCGGAGTATTTGGTTCTGGTGGCCCACGCGCATTTCAATTCGCAGCGCGAGTTACGTTCTAAACCCAGCGTCAAGTGATTGTCTGGGACCGCGGGCGCCCTCGCCCGCAATGAGCGCAAAGCGCGAAAATGGGTTTCCAAGAGACTTGCGAATGAATGCGCGCCTGCGGTGCGTTTGCGGGCGGGACGCCCGCGGTCCCAGAAAATCACTTGACGCTGGGCCAACCATTGAGCACATCGGTCGAACTAAAACGCCAAATTGGCCTCGGTACGGCAACTGCCCTGATTGTCGGTGAAGTAATCGCCGTCGGGATCTTTCTCACGCCCGCAGGCATGGCCAAGTCGCTGGGCTCGCCGCTATGGCTATTAATCGTCTGGCTGCTAATGGGTGGGATGGCTTTGTGCGGCGCTCTCTGTTATGGCGAGTTGGCGGCCAGATTTCCCGAAGCCGGAGGCGGCTACGTTTACCTGCGTGAAGCATACGGAAGACCCGTTGCTTTCCTTTATGGCTGGATGGCACTGCTGGTGATGGACCCAGGTCTCACGGCGTTGCTCGCGGTGGGTTTGGCCAGCTATGTTGGCTACATCTTTGTACTCTCGTCATCAGGCATCAAAACAGTGGCGATCGGCTCAATTCTATTAGTAGCTTTAGTGAACATGCGCGGCGTCAGGCTCGGAGGCTGGATGATCCGCTGGCTTACCATCATTAAGCTCGGATTACTGGGTTTCGTGATTATCTGGGGCTTTGGACTCAGGGCCGGAAACTGGTCGAACTTCACCCCGTTCGTAGCCCAACGTCCAGGTTCGGAAGCCCTGTTGGGAGCGCTGGCCGGCGGTATTGTGGGCGCGTTTTTCTCGTTTGGCGGCTGGTGGGATCTGAGTAAGTTGGCCGGCGAAGTGCGCGATCCGGAGCGCACTTTACCGCGAGCGCTCGTGTACGGGGTGACGATTCTGACGGCTGTTTACATTTTGACGAGCGCGGCTTTTCTCTATCTCGTGCCGTTGGAACAGGTCACCTCGGGAGAAACTTTTGCGGCTCAGGCAGGGGAGGTTTTGTTTGGTCGTCTCGGCGGGCAGATATTGTCGGGCATTGTGATTGTGGCTGTGCTGGGAAGTCTGACAGCGGTGGTTATGTCAGCACCGCGTGTTTATTTTGCGATGGCCCGCGATGGACTATTCATACCGGCCGCTGCTGCGATTCATCCTCGCTATGGCACACCGGCCCGCGCAATTATCATTCAAGCAGCGCTTGCCTCGCTGCTGGTGCTCATGGGCACCTTCGACACGATCATGTCTTACTTTATTTTTGTTGTGGTGATTTTTATTGCGCTCACGGTGGTGGCATTGTTTGTCTTCCGCCGCCGAGATCCGCAGGGCATCGTTTATCGCACTCCCGGTTATCCGCTCACGCCAATAATATTTTTGCTATTGATCGCATTATTGCTTTTCCTGCTGGGCGGGCATCATCCAAAAGAGGCAATGATGGGCGTCGGAGTGGTGGCCATGGGTTTGCCAGTTTATTATCTGCTGTTCCGGCGGTAGAACCTTGTAGAGCAAACTGTTAGTTTGCTTCTGCTGGGAAATAAGGGCTGATCGAGACTTCACCTCAGCGACTTTCGCAAACTAAAGTTTGCGTTACACCAGGAGAGGAGCGAGATCGTCAATGACTTGGATTAAAACCATCCCAGCGTCCGAGAACGAGGAAGTACGGAAGGCCGCGGAAGCGCAACGCGATTTATATCCAATCGAGTATGCCACTCCCGTCCATCCGACGTCGGATGGCGAATCGTCCGGAATCGTCGAATCTCACAGCTTGATACCCAACGCCCTCTATCATGCCTTCGCAACCTACGGCTCGTTGATGTCGCCGGACTTGCCATTGCAACGCCATCAGCACGAGATGATCGCGACCATGGTTTCGGTCACTAACCGGTGCCACTATTGAATCGAATCTCACGCAGAGTTTCTGCGTCGCGTGACACTGGATGGCGAGATGGTCAAGGCACTGGAAGAGGACTACCAGAGTGCCCCTATCTCGGAGCAAGACCGAGTGATGCTTGATTACGTAGTGCAGGTGACTAAGGATGCAACCCGGATTTCACCCGCGGACCATGAACGTTTGCGCGCAGTTGGCTTTGATGACCAGGGCATCCTGCAGATCACTTTAATCGCTTCCTGGTTCAACTACATCAACCGGGCGCCGACGCTTTAGGGGTCGGCAGGGAGTAGTACTACCGTTCTACCGGAAAACGGTTAGGTCACAGAGCCCAGGATAGCCCAGCGTCAAGTGATTGTCTGGGACCGTGGGCTCCGCCGCAAATGACACTGAGCGCGAAAACGGGTTTGAAAACTGACTTCCGAAAGACTGGCGCCTGTGCTGCTTCGGGCGGGACGCCCGCTTCCCAGACAATCACTTGACGCCGGTTAGCTTACTACTGCTGCGGCGAACTCTGCGGAGTTGGCGTCGGCGAGGGTTTCGCAAAAACTATCGGCGCGGTCGCGATGATTCCCTTCCCTTCCTGAACGGTCAACGACTGGTTTGGCTTAATATCTGTAAGGGTATCCTTTCCGCCGCCGGGCCAGGTGATCTCCAACGCCAAGGTCTTCCCTTCCTCGGGCACACCCAAACCAAAAACGATTGGTAACTCACTCTGGGAGCAATAACTCGATCCTGTCTTCACCATGTTGAAAAGTTTTTCTTTCGCGGTTTTCAGCATGAGCTTCGCGCCGATGCCGTCACGGTTCGCTCGGGTGCCTACCAGCTTCACGCGCAAAAGATCATTTTGATTGGCATTCTCATTTCGCAGCAGCCGGGCTGGTCCGTTGTTTGACGTTATCAATAAATCCAGATCGCCGTCGTTATCAAAGTCACCGTAGGCCGCGCCGCGACCGACAATTGCCCGTTGCAAAGCACGACCCAACTGGCCAGTCTTCTCTTCGAATTTCTTTTTGCCCTTGTTGCGAAAGAGATGGGGCGCCTGTGCGTATTTGACGTTAGGTTGCACCACGCTGATGTCATCCGAAACGTGCCCGTTCGCCGCGAAGACATCAAGCAGGCCATCCAAATCGTAGTCGAAGAAAAAAACCGCGAACGTTAATGATTGCGCAGACATCTTGCCGATGCCTGAATTAGGCGCTTCATCCGTAAAGAGACCACTGCCTTCGTTGCGATAAAGTGCCATACTTTCGTTAGTGAAATTACCGACGACAATCCCTTGCCGGCCGGATCCGTCATAGTCGCCGGCATCAACGCCCATGCCCGCACGCGCCGTGCCGGCTTCACTAAAGGCCACGCCGGCTGTTACCGCCTCATCTGTAAAGGTACCGTTACCGTTGTTTTTGTAGAGCTTGTTCGGCTCAGTATCGTTGGCCACGATAAGATCCAGCCACCCGTCGCTGTTGTAGTCGAGCAGGGCGACCCCCAGCGATTTGCAGGTAGGATCGTTCAATCCAGCGCGTTGCGTGACGTTTTCAAAAGTGCCGTTACCACGATTGTGATATAGCGTGGGGCTCTGTCCCTTATAAGATTGCGGCGTGCAGTAAGACTTATTTTTGCCGTCTAACGAACAGAGCTGATCTGTTTCAACCGACCAATCGACGTAGTTTGCTACGAACAGATCGAGCCTGCCGTCATTGTCGTAGTCGAACCACACGGCGCTGGTTGAGAATGACGGATCGCCGACGCCTGCCCGGCCGGTAACGTCCGTGAACTTGCCGTTTCCCACGTTGCGAAAGAGGTGGTTTGGCCCAACGCAAGTGATGTAGATGTCTTCGTTCCCATCGTTATCGTAGTCTGCCGCCGCGACTCCGATGCCGTACATCTCTACCGCGAGACCTGCCTGACGCGTGACATCCGTGAATGTGCCATCCTGGTTGTTATGATAAAGCGCGAGAAATGTTCTTGGAGTTTTTCGCTCAGGCCAGGCCGTTGAATTTACAATCAGGATGTCCTGCCAGCCATCGTTGTCAAAATCCAGAAAGGCACAGCCGGTACCGAGTGTTTCCGGCAGATACTTTTTCCCAAAGGCGCCGCTGTTGTGCTTGAAATGGATCCCCGCTTGCGCTGAGACGTCAGTAAATTCGATCGGGCCCGACGGTCGCGGCACGGTTGGACTCGGCGACGGTGAAGGTGTCTGGTTTGCAACTTCAGCATTCGGGGCATTCACCGGCGTCGCTGACTGCTTACAGGCTGAGAACAGAATGAGCGAACTAAGTAACGAGAAAGAGATGATTAGACGACGTCGCATTTGTTTTTAAAGTTTCTCCGTTTTGGAGTTCGCTGACCTGTCAGCGCTTTGGTCGGTCGCGACTTGTCGCGACCATGGTTCCCGAGAATCCAACGAAAGAATTGCGGCGCCAGGCCGCCGCAGACCAAAAGCGCTGACAGGTCAGCGCACTCCAAAAAATTCGCCTCTGCCAGAGTCTTCGGTTGCCTTGCGCGAGTCCAGCCAGATTTCAATCAGGTTCGCTGCCGGTCCAACAAAGAAAAGAGCGAATATTGGAGCGTAGACGACCTGGTCCAGCCTTAGGAAAAACTCAGCCAGGGCTACGCAAAATGCCACCACACATTGGCCTTTAAAGGATCGAACCGTCGTCTTTGGATCAGTAATCATGAAAAAGATGAACAGTTGATACATCGGTCCGGTGATCGGTGCTACTTCTGCCTGCCAGGGGTCGCCCGTGATCCAGCTGCGCAGGAACGCCAGGACAAAGAACGAAACAACATAGGTAGCGCTAATGTGAAAACGCCGCGCACGCCAGATAATTATTGAGCCGAGAATCCAGATAACCAGTAACGACCAATAGTTATTCCCCCATTGAATGCTGAGCACGGCCATTGTGTCCGCCGCCAAAAACAACAACACCGCGATACCGAAGTTCGACGGATTCCAAATGTGCCGGCCCTTCACTCGTAGAACGTACTTCGACATTATCGAGATGACGCTGCACAAGGCGTAAGGCCAATAGGCGGGTGAACGGACCAGGATCCCCACGCTGATCCCGGTAATGTAAGCGCTCGCAAGATTCAGCCATTTTCCAAAAAAGATTCGGCCGAGAATCAATTCCGTGACGATCGCCGCAACAATTGCGAGCGCCGTCTTTTTATAGCTTTCGAGAATGCCGTACGAAAGATGGCCGACCAACAGAATAAAGGTAATAAAGAGCGGCGCAATGTATCGATTGTCGAAACGAATCTTTCGTCGCGCCGGCGACTCCAGAGCCGGACGTGTCGTCGTAGTTAATGGTTCGCTCGTTGGCTGACTCATGCCGCTTCCTTGATCTTGTTGATTTGGCCGACCGCAGGGTTATCGATCGTTTGAAACTTGCCAGACGGCCAGCGAATGACGGCCTTCTCGACCTCTGGGTTTCTTCCTAAGCCGAAATGAAGCCGTCGCTGATTTTCGGCGCAGAACCCGCTACCTCCGGAAACAGTTTGCACTTGCTGTCTGCCGTTCCAGAATAACTTAACTTCGGCACCCAGCGCGCTGCGGTTACTCGCGCTTCCTTCCAGCTCAAAGTCGATCCACTTATTTCCCGGCACGACGGTATTTTTATAAATCAACAGTGGCCCGCGCTGATTGGTCACAATCACATCGAGCACGCCGCGATTCCAGAGATCGGCAAATGCGACTGAGCGTCCGTCGTAAGTATCGGTGGCGCCCACCGCCTGCGCCACATCGTTGAATCTCCCTGCACCATCGTTTATCCAGACGCGCTTCTGCTGGTAACCAGACAAACTCCGACCTTCCATCGCCGGCCAGTTGGCGGCATCGCCAATTATGGAACTGTTACCGCCGGCGACTTTTGAAAAGTCGTACCAATAACTCTTATTTCGATCCGCCGACACATAACCGTTAGTCAAATAAATGTCGAGCGTGCCGTCGTTGTTGAGATCACCAAACTGCATTCCCCAACTCCAGCCACCCATTTCAACGCCGAGCGCCCGGGCCAGATTCTCGTATCGCACGCCGGCGTCGGATTTAACCTGCTCGGGAACCCAAAGGTTATTTCCCTGAATGAGCACACCATCTTCAGAAATGTTTGAGACGTAGATCGCATACTCGCCGCGATTCAGAATGTCGCCAAACGCAGCTGTCATTCCGCTTTTGGGCGCAAAGCCAACACCCGTTTCCTCGCCGACTTCACGAAACTGTTTGCCATTATTGAAGTACAGTTCGGAAACGCCGTAGTCGTTTGCGATAAACAAATCCTGGTGGCCAGTGCCTCTCAAATCAGCAGCCGATGCCGCCAGGGCCCAACGGCGACTGTCGATACCGAGTTTCGCGCTAACCTCTTCAAACTTTCCCGCGCCGAGGTTATGAAAAAGATATTTTCGACCGCCGTTCTTCGCATACTCGAAACTCTCCGGCATCATCCGCGTAGTTTGCAAATGCCAAAGGTCAACGGTTTCAGCGTAGTAACCACCAATGAAGAGATCCAGCAGTCCATCACCATCGTAGTCAAACCAGATCGCGGTATTGGCGTTCACCCAGGTAGGGAATCCGCTTTGGTCAGTGACGCGCGTGAAATGCCGGCCGCCGTCATTGTGGAATAATTCGGGCCGGCCCCACTTATAAAGGAAAAGATCTTCGAACCCGTCGTTGTCATAGTCTCCCCAGACGGCACCCATTGATACGCCGGTTCCATCTTGATTGACATCGGCGAGACCCAAATCTCCGGCCACATCCTGGAACGCGCCGTTACCCAGGTTGCGGTACAAACAGTTCTTACTACCTTCACCGCTGTTGGTGAGATAGATGTCCTGCCAGCCATCTCGATCGAAATCGACAACTGAAGCGCCGGCACCCATGGCGGCAACCTGCGGCATGATGTGATCCAGTTTGTGGTCCAGCGTCGGGGCTTGATGAACAAAGTTGATTCCGGAAGCCTGGGCCACTTCTTGCAAATGAAAGCCGTAGCGTGCCAGCGCCTGACTTGCATCGAGTTTTGAGTTGACTTCGCGCCGCGCCGCCAGACGCTTAAGCAGCAGCGGTGTGGCCAGAAGCGCAACGAAGAGAACGGCGAGCAAAATTTTTGCAATACGACCTGACCTCATCTTTGTCTTCTCGACCTCAGGGCGTTTTGAAAAACGGCAGGAGTGACATAACGCGTATGGTACTTCTGCCAGTCCTCAGGGTGTTGTTTGTAAACCCACTCATCCTCGAGTTTGCCCGGAGCAGTCTCATATTTCTGCTTCGCGTGATACGGCAACGGCAACACCGTCTTCGAAAAGGTGGAGTTATAGTCGCCATCCTTGATCCAGCCGTCGCCCATGAGTACATAGTCGCGGACCCAACCGGCTGGCGGCGGAGGTTGCTCGCGAAAGCGGAATGACATCTCGTCACCGGCATTCATGATCACATAGCGATCATCAACCTTCTGCAACAGGTCGCGCACATCACCAAACCGCGTGTAGTAACCAATAAGATCTCGCCAGATCTGCTTCGAACTCGACATCTGATTGTATTCAGGAACTTCCGGTGAAGATGCATTCGGCTTATCTATTACTGAGTAACCACGATAATGCAGGTCGGCTAGTTCGGGATTAATGCGTACTGTTGTCGATTGAGTGTCGGGAAAACCCCTGGCCCACTCGAGGGAGTCCCAAAAGATTTCCAGATTGGTACGCAGGCGCAAACGGCGTGGTGTGTTCGGGCGGAAAACGCCGGCTAGATCAAAAAGACAAATTTTCTTGCGTCCGGCGGGAAAGCCAAGGTTCGGACGCGCCACCATCCAGCCGCCCTTGCCATCGGGCACTTCCATGCTCAAGGCCTGCGGACGCACTTCCTGACCCTGACTGATCGCCACGTTGATCGAAGAGTCAGTCGGGTGCACCCAGCCTTTAGCTATCAACCACAGCGGACCACTTTGCGGCGCATCATCACCCAGATCGATCTCGACGTAATGATCGCGCGTGACGCCCTGATAACGACCGCGGCCAAAGTTATCGAGATAGTTCCCGTCAAGAGTGCTGACGATGTCCGTAACATTATTGCCACTGTCATCGATTGCCTGGGCGATCTTGTGCGGCGTCTCCACAGGGGTGATTGCCAATTTCGCCGGCGGAATAACAAAGCGCTCGTCGACGAAAATGTCGGTTCCAACCGGATGATCCACCGTCATCAGCGCCAATTGATCATAGTAGTAAGTTTCCCAAAGCTCAGCCGTGATGCGCAGATCATAGTAGCCATCGCGCGCTACCAGTTCATCGCCGCCGATCTTGTACCACTCTTCGGTGGCTTCGACTCTAGCCGTTCCAAGGGTATTAATTCGCAGACCGATTGCTGAACTCCAGGGCACAGTATCTTTCACAAACCTCATCTCTTTGCCGTTGTAAGCAAAAAGAAAAGGACACGAACCTTTTAAACGCTGCTCGGCAAGGATGGTTTGATCCGCTTTCGTTTCAAACTCGGCGCGCACTGCTCCGTTGGGCCAAACGATGCGCACCACATCGGCGCCGGTTTGTTCACCCAATCCAAAATGAACAACCGGACCTGTGACTAATTGCTTTTGCACCAGCAGCCCGGCTCGAATCTCCATCTCGCCACCGATGCCGAAACTGTTGATGCGCTGATCGCCAGACGCCTGCGCGGCGCGCGGACGGATCGCTTGCCAGTGATAGTTTTTGGTACCGTGGTTAATTGCCTGGACCGGCTGACCCTGCGAGAAACCTATTAGATCGAGTCGACCGTCTCCGTTAACATCCGCTGGTTGGAAAACAAAACTGGGTCCAATCCAATCAGCATGCTCGATTCCGGGAGGGGGATTTGCATTGTGAACCAGGGTGAACTTGTTCTCCCCGTCGCTTAGCCAGCCAATCGCCCCAGGAGCGTTCTTACCGAGCGGGGATTCACCAAACGTAAGTAATAAATCATTGCCTCCATTGTTATCCAAATCGATCACATGGAGGTGATGGTCTTGATGGATGTACATGGAGTTTTGGTCAAAGGACGCAATCTGATCAATTTCCCATGCCTGGCCTTCGTTTTTGTCGGAGAGCCGATTATGCTTCCGTCTACCTGCTCCGCGACCAGATCCAAGACTCCATCGTGGTTAAGGTCACCTGCGCTGATCGCCCTGCAAAGCGGGTAAGCCCGAAAGCAACTCGCGCTCTTTGAACTGGCCGCTTCTCTCGTTGGAAAACACATGAAGTTCGTCATCGACAACGCTTATGTCCCCATCGTCAATCACCGAGGCATCAGGATCGCCATCTCCATCAATGTCAGCCCAAACAAAGCCGCGCAGACCGGAGACTCCGGCGAACGGATGAATCTCGGCAAACGAGCCATCACCGTTGTTTCGCAGAACGCCTGGCAGCGCCTGTTCCGCGCCGAGTACGACATCGAGGTCACCATCTAAATCAATATCAGCGGCCCACGCGCCGGTGTAGTCCGCATTCAAGATCGTCGCCGGCAACTTTGTTTGCGCAGTAACGTCGGTGAATTTGTTTGCGCTTTCTTGTTTCAACAGACGAACGCCGCCGGCTCCCGCCAGGACCAAATCTGTTTTGAAATCGTAATTGAAATCGAGCGCTACAACGCCATCCCTGCCTGGTTGAACGCTCGCCACTTCATCACGATTGTTCCCGCGATGCTTTCGCGCTCCTGATCCAGGAAACGGATAGCTCACATCGCCAATTCGCACTTCTTTTTCGTTAGCCAGCACTATCGCCGGCGCGCCTTCACCATTCAGTGAGATCGCGCCAATCCAACTCCACTTGTCCGCCGGAGCATTTGGTAGCGCCTCAGACAAAAAGCTGATTGCCGTATCCGCGGGCGCAGATGCAAACGTCGGCGACTCCAGATCGATGAAATGAGTGAAAGGTTGAGCTTCCTCACCGGGTGGCGGTTTAATTACTGATAAATCGTTGCGATATTCGGAGACGCGCACCAGTACGTTGCGCAGGAAAGCGATGCGCGTTGCCGCAGCTTGCGTATCCGAACCAGATGCGGCCGCTTCCAGGGCGCTTACTTGCTGTTTCACTTCAGGAGGCCAGGCTGTCGAACGTGCAGCAAGTCTTACTACTGTGAGACGAAAGGTTTCGGCATCGCCGCGCTTGGCCGCTATACGCCCGAGCTCAAGTAAGATCGCCAAATTGTTTGGTTGCACTTCCAGCATCCCCTGGATGAGTTGCTGAGACTCGGCGTCGCTATTCTCACTTGCCTGCCGCTCGATCTCGTCCGCGAGTTTGTAAGTGGCTAACAGATTTTTGGGGCTGAGCTCGACCGCTTTACGCAACGCGGTTATCGCTTCCGCAGGGCGTCCCTGGCTGCTTTCGAGAAGCCCTAGCAGGTAATAGATTTGATCGTTCTCCGGCGCCAGTGAACGCGCGCGATCTAACCTTTCTGCGGCGACGTCGAAATTCCGCTGACGCAAGGCAAGCAATCCCCAGTTGGCCCATCCGGCAGGTTCAGCCGGCACGAGTTGGGTTAACTCGGCGAGTTTGGCATCCGCTCGAACATCATCGCCAACCTGGAGTGCGGCGAGTCCGACATAGAACGCCTTTACCACTTCGTTGTATTGTGAGGAGGACTTCGGCGGCAACTTGGCATTTGGTCGGCACGCCGTCGACAGCAGCAAAAACGCCACTAACAACACAGCAGCCGTTTTGTGATGGTGGGGGTGTCTGATTCTCACCTCAGAAGGATCGCAAAGCAGTAGGGAATGACTAACAGGAATATCGACAACTTTTGTTGGAGCGCCAAGATAGCACATAGAGCGTGAATAGGGTTTGCACCCATTGGCGGACACGACGCTCCAACTAAAGTATGACTTCCGAATTGCCGAGAAGAGCTACGATCGCGGCCTATGCCATGAAGTCAGTTCCACCCAGCGCTAAGCGGGCAGAGCTGGACTCTGTCTGATTATCGAGAAAACGAAGGAGTAGCGAATGTCGAGTGACGAAGTTTTGACTAACCAACAAACCATCATGGCCAACCAAAAGGCCATCCTTGAGAACCAGCAACAAATCAAGGCGAACCAGGCAAAACTGGATGAGGCCCTGTCGAATCAGGCGACCATAATCTCCAATCAGCAGGCAATACTTGCGAACCAGGAGAAACTGGACACCGTGGTGGCCAACCAGGAAAGAATTCTCGCGAACCAGGAACGGATACTCGGGAAGTAAGGTAGACCGGTCAGAGTGCGGGTCTGGGATTCAGAATTTCTTAGGCCCGGAGGGCCGGTATTCAGTAGCCACGTCCGTTAGGGCGTGGAGAGAAACGCCCAACACCTTCAGGCCCGAAGGGCCGACACTTCCTTTGGCCAAACGCTTATTTCGCACCTTCGGCGCTCGTCAATTCTAGTACCTTTGATCCACGCCCTCACGGACGTGGCTACTGAATGTCGGCCCTTCGGGCCTAAGAAATTTTTCTCATGCCTGAAAAGCCACTCGCTTCAGAGACACGTCTGCTTCCCCTGGTGGTGCTTGTGGTAGCCATTGCCATCTGGTCGGCACTCTGGCTATTGCGGGCTTTTCCGGAGTCAGTCTTTCCTTCCCCGGTCGCGGTAGCGAAAGGTTTGGGCGAGGAGCTACGCACCGGCCGCCTGCTGGCCGACCTGGTAGCATCTCTTTTCCGCGTAACAACAGGATTCATGCTCGCAGTCCTTCTTGGTGTCCCAGCAGGATTATGGCTTGGTCACTATGCTCGCTCGCGTCATGCCTTGCTACCGGCGATCAATTTCTTCCGTAGTCTTTCGCCGCTGGCCTGGATACCGTTTGCCATTCTCTGGTTCGGCATCGGTGACCTACCGGCGATCTTCCTAATCTTCATGGCTTGCTTCTTTCCGGTTGTTGTTAGCACGCTGGCCGCCGTCGCCAGCATCCCTTCAGTCTATTTTCGGGTCGCGCACGACTACGGTTTCAAGGGCCTGGATTTGCTGACCAAAGTAATCTTGCCGGCCATTGCGCCACAGATCATAACTTCTCTACGCGTCACCGCCGGTCTCGCCTGGTTGGTAGTCGTAGCTGCGGAAATGATTGCGGGACGCGACGGCCTGGGCTTTGCAATCTGGGATGCACGCAATGGTTTGCGAATGGATCTCCTGGTGGCCGGCATGATTGTGATCGGAGTAATTGGCATGGTCATCGATCGGGTGTTGTTGAGGCTGACGAGGATTCCGAGTATTAGATGGGGATATGACGGATAAGCCGCTCAGTACCAGGGCAGTCTCTGTCAACTTCGGGGCAATCGAAGTCTTTCATGATCTCTCTCTGGAGATATCACAAGGTGAATTCGTTGCGCTGGTGGGTCCTTCCGGATGTGGAAAGACAACTCTGCTCAACCTGTTATCAGGATTCTTGAAACCTTCTTCGGGAAGCGTTAGTTACTCAGGCCGCGTGCGCATGGTTTACCAGCACGATAGCCTGCTGCCATGGAGGACCGCTGCTCAGAACATAGCCCTGGGCCTTCGCGATCTGAGTAATGAGGCAGAGCGCGAGCGACAACTCAAGGAGATGCTACGCCTTATCAAACTGGAAGAGTTTGCTGCACACTATCCGCATCAACTCTCGGGTGGCATGCGCCAGCGTGTAGAACTGGCCAGAGCGCTTGCCGGCGATACAGATATCCTGCTATTGGACGAGCCTTTTTCATCGCTGGACTACCTGACACGGTTACGTTTGCGGCGAGAGCTGGTTCGCATGTTGGAGGAACTGCCACGCACGGTGGTGTTGGTAACCCATGATATTGAGGAGGCGGCTCAACTTGCGGATCGGATTCTGGTGCTTTCCGATCGGCCTGCCCGCATTTGCCGAGAGTTGCGTGTGACGATCCCACGTCCGCGCGATCTGACGCATCCAAAAGTCGTAGAAACGGTGCACGCGATTTTGGCTGAGTTTGGACTTGAACAGGATAAAGTGGGGGCCGGGCCGCGCCTGTAAGGACGATTAGTTGATTTACGGCGGTCTTGGGTCTCTGAACTTTGAACTTTGAACTTTGTTCCACCGTCTTTGCTCATTGAGGCAACCGCATTTACGAGTGACAAAGTACAAAGCACAAAGTACAAAGTTCAAAGACCCAAGCCCCAATAATAGGAAACTTCTTTATGCTTCGCTCACCCATCACACGTTGGCTGGTTGGCATCTTCGCCTTCATCGTAGTACTTGGCGTGCTGAGATTTAAGCCCTGGCACTATGGCTCAGTCGGGGAAATGTTACGCGGCCGCTCGAGTACGTCGCTACAGGAATTGAAGGTTGGCTACTTGCCGGTAACCTGTCATCTGACTTGTCCCGTTACCGATTTCGCTACGCGAACCAGTACGTCCTATCGATTTAATTCTCAGCGGTTTACTGACTTTCCCACCGTAGTCGAGTCAATCAAAGGAGGTCGTTTGGACGCGACTTTCATGATTGCGCCACTGGCAATGAAGCTCCGTGAACAAGGCGTACCCGTCAAGATAGTTTACCTGGGACATCGTGATGGCTCGACCGTAATCGTACGCAAAGACTTGCCGGCTCAGAGTCTGATCGATCTGCGCGGCAAGACTTTCGCCATACCCAGCAAGTACAGCAATCAGTATCTTGTGATACGCAAACTCATGGACGACCAGGGTGTGAAGCCCGACGAAATCCGTTTTGTGGAACTGCCGCCGCCGGACATGCCAGGAGCATTAGCCGCTAAAGCCATCGACGCCTATTTCGTGGGTGAACCGCATGCGGCCAAAGCAGAACTCGACGGCAGCGGCCGCGTCCTCTACCATGCAAAAGATATTTGGCCGCATTTCATCTCCTGCGTACTGGTGGTCACCGAGAAATTGATTCGCGAGCGACCTGATGTGGTCCGTGATCTTGTTCGCGGCATCGCCGAGAGCGGTGAATGGGCCGAGGGTCATCGTCTTGAGGCAGCAAAAGTTGTCGCACCTTATTTTCGGCAGGATGAGAAAGTCATTCGCTACGTGCTGACACAGCCTCCTGATCGCGTAAGCTATCGAATGCTAACGCCGACTGATGAGGACTTGCAAAAGATCAACGATATGGCAGTGAAAGCGGGAATCCTGGAAAGACCAATCGCCATGAAGGACTTGATCGATCGGCAATTTATTCCGCTCGACATAAAGCCCGCGAATATCAACGCCAGGCAGTAGTAACGGGATAGCCAAACGATGCTCTGGCTCCAGAGGAGCCAAATGTTTATAGACTTCGTGGCGAACCGCTTTTGGCGCTCCAGCGGAGCGCAATGTACTCGTGGATGAGGGCGCCGAACCTTGAGGTTTCGCTCCCCTGGAGCGAAGAGCCTTGTAGAACCCCAGTCTATAAACATTCGGTCCCTCCGGGACTAAGCGATTTGGTTCGGATAACCTGTCCGGAAAACAAGACTTGCGAACACCTCGCCAAAGAACGAGGTCGTGTAATTCCCGAAAACTTATTCATGAAAATCTTCCGCATTTGTATTCTTAGCCTCCTTTTTACTGGCCTCGCCGTGTCACCTGAATCTTGGTTGAGACGTTCGCTCGCCCAACGCCAAACACCCGCCCGCTCCGGCCCCCGCCTCGCGGGAAGACGCCTACCGCGCCAATAACATCGGCGTTGCGTTGCTCGAGCAGTTCAAACACAAAGAAGCTGCAGACGCGTTCAGGAATGCTTTGAAGATGGATCCGAAGCTGAATTTGGCGCGTATCAACCTCAGCATTGCGCTGTTCAATGTGCCTGATCTGCCGGCGGCGCAGCGCGAAGCACAAGCCGCCGCGGCGCTCGCACCCCAAGCTCCGCAGCCTTACTACATCCTTGGCCTGATTGCGAAACTCCAGAGTAGAGCCGACGAAGCCCTGATCGCTTTTCAACGGGTACTGGAGCTTGATCCAAACGATGTGGGTACAAATATCAACGTCGGTCAGATCTATTCGCAGCAGCGCAAGTATCCGGAAGCGATTGCGGCCTTTCGCCTGGCACTGGCCGCTGAACCTTACAACGCCACGGCGCTCTACAGTCTGGGCCAGGCCCTGATGCGCGCCGGTCAGCGTGAAGAAGGACAGAATGTTACCGAACGCTTTAAGCAGTTACGCGAACGCGGCAGCGCCACGACCGTCGGAAATAACTATCTTGAGCAGGGCCGCTACGCTGAGGCTGTTGCTTCCACTGGTGCTGAGCGGGACTTGGTGGATCGAACAATTCCAGCCGTCACTTTTGCAGACGGAACGTCAAGCGCATTGTCCGGATCGGCAGACGCTGCTTCGGGGTCAGTAGCGACAGTTGTAACTTCATCCGTTTTTGGGCGCCCGTTCAAGGCGAGCAATTGGAATGATGCGAGCCGCCAGGCAGTCGCAGCAGCTTTCGGTGGCAGCGCAACCCTCTTCGATATGGACGGTGACGGCAGTCTGGACCTTTTCTGGTCAACTGCTTCCGCACAACATTTGTTCCGCGGCACCGGAGGTAAATTCACTGAAGTTACCAATCAGTCGGGCGCTCTGGCGGCGAAGTTCAGTGGCACGCCTGTTGGCGCCATTGCCGGAGACTATGACAATGACGGCAAGTCTGATCTGTTCGTCATACGCGACGGCAGCCTCTCGCTTTATCACAACGACGGCGGCGGCAAGTTTGCGGATGTAACCGGAGCAGCGGGCATACCCACATATCCGTTTCTACCATCGTCGGTGGCCTTTGTGGATTTGGACCATGATGGCGATTTGGATATTTTTGTAACCGGTGCAGCCGATCTTTCTCAGAGTCCTAAGGCCGCAGCCGTTTTTCCTGACGACTTCGCCGGCGCTCCCAACTTACTGTTGCGGAATGATGCCAATGGGAAGTTTACAGATATTACTTCAGCGGCGAAGTTGAATTCCGTAGGGCACGCGGTCGCGGTGATACCGACGGACTTTAACAACCGGCGCGACATGGATCTGCTCGTCGTTAATTATGATAAGGCGCCTGCGCTTTATAGCAACCAACGTGACGGAACCTTTCGCGATGTCTCGAAAGATGTCGGCCTCGATGTCGAGGGACACTGGAGTTGCGCGGCGGCTGGTGACCTGAACAAGGATGGCTTCACGGATTTTTTCCTTGGCCGCGCGGACGGACCTGGGCTCTTTGCTATTAGCGACGGGAAGGAAAAATTCAAAACGGCTGCCGCGCCAGTCGGTTCGGAAGGGGCGCGAGCGGCACAGTTCCTTGACTATGACAATGATGGTCTGCTGGATTCGCTGATGCTCACTGATAAAGGCCTGCGCGTATTCCGAAATGTCGGAGACGGCTGGACGGATGCAAGCGAAGCCGCTGTCTCTCGTGATTTGCGGGCCGGCCCTGCCGCAGCCGCAGCTGGGCGTCTTTTCGCCGCAGGCGACATCGATAACGATGGAGACACCGATATCGTTTTGCTGTCGCCTTCAGGAGGCTTGCGCGTAGCACGTAACGACGGTGGCAACAGAAATCGTTCCTTACGAGTCAAGCTCAGTGGCAAAGTAAGTAATCGCAGCAGCGTCGGCGCCAAGATTGAAGTTCGGGCCGGCAGCCTGATACAGAAACTTGAGACGTCATCGGCTAGTCCGTCAGCAGCGCCGGCAGATCTTATTTTCGGACTGGGCAAGCGCACCACTGCAGATGCAGTGCGCGTGATCTGGCCTGCGGGTATCGTTCAAGCGGAAACCGAGATTGCCAAAACGGCTGGCGGCGACACGGCGAACCCCGCCAACTCGTTTGTAACGCTGAACGTAACCGAACTCGATCGAAAGCCAAGCTCATGTCCTTACCTCTACACTTGGAATGGCGAACGGTTTGAGTTCATCACCGATTTTATGGGCGGCGGTGAGATGGGCTATCTGGAAGAACCCGGGCGCTACAACAAGCCAGATCCGGTTGAATATGTTCGCATCCGCGGGGATCAATTAAAGGAACGCAATGGTCGTTACGAAATGCGCGTTACCAACGAGCTGGAGGAAGCGATCTTTGCCGATCGCTTTCAACTAATCGCCGTTGACCATCCGCAAGGCGTTGAGGTGTACCCAAATGAGGGTATGACGGATCCTCCTCGTCCTTTCAAGCTGTTTGTAACGCGCGGAGCACGGCCACCACTTACCGCCATTGACGATCAGGGAAACGATGTGCTCTCACGCATCCGCAGCATGGATCGGAAGTATCCTGATGATTTTCTTCGTGACTCGATTCGTGGTTACGCTAACGAACACACGTTGACCATGAAGCTGGTAAACACCGAGACGGGATTTGCTGGGACCGCGGGCGTCCCGCCCGCTTCCGGGAATGGCTCTAAGTTTAATTTAATTGACTCTACCGCAGCCGGCGGCGGGCGAGACGCCCGCGGTCCCAGTAAGAGCGAGCACGTTTCACCTAAAAATCAATCCAGGGATCACATCGTGTTGTTCCTGACCGGCTGGACCGACTACGCCTGGTCGAGTGACAACGTGGCGGCGGCGCAGGCCGGCAAGACAATGACGCTGCCCAGCCTTCAGGTGAAAGATTCAGACGGACACTGGCGCACAGTTATCGAGGACATCGGCATACCAGTGGGACGACCGCAAACGGTGACCGTGGATCTTACTGGCAAGTTTCTGAGTTCAAGCCGAGAGGTGCGTATCATCACCAGCATGCGAATTCTTTGGGATCAAATTCTGGTGGACACGTCAGACGAGCAACCGCCGCCGCGAATGACGCTGCTCGACCCCATCGGCGCCAGTCTGCGATGGCGTGGTTTTTCGCGCGAAGTTACTCCGGATGGCCGTGAGCCTTTCGGTTACGACTACGGGCAGGTCTCGTTTACTTCTCCCTGGAAAGTTATGCCAGGGCGTTATACGCGCGAGGGTGATGTGCGCGAGTTACTACTTAAAGCAGACGATATGTTTGTAATCTCGCGACCCGGCGACGAAATCAGCCTCTCTTTTGATGCCACCAAGTTGCCGGCTGTACGCAACGGATGGACGCGCACTTTCCTGCTTTATGCTGACGGCTTCAGTAAGGAGATGGATATAAACTCCGCCAGTCCGGATCAGGTGTCGCCCTTACCCTTTCATGGGATGACTCGATATCCCTACGCGGATCCGGAGAAGTTTCCCATGACGGCAGCCCGGCGCGCGTACATCGATAAATACAACACGCGGCTTGTTACGACTGAGATCTCCTCGATTGATACACTTCTATCGGCGCCGGGGCAGTAGCCCGACCGTGAGGGAGGGCTTGTTCGCTGCGACAGAGCCCTCCTTGACAGTCGGGCTACTGCACCGGCGCTGCTACACAGTTTGGGAAAATCATGGATCACATTCGATATTCAGTAGCTGCTTGTCAGACAGATTTACCAAATCCCGTTGAGCGTCTGGCAATGCGCGCGAACACGGACCGGATGCTGTCGATGATTGATTCGGCCGTAATCGGCAGCGCTCCATTTCTGCCCGTGCGCCTGGTGGTCTTCCCTGAATTTGCGCACGCCGCGCCGGTCTTTCCCACCGTGGCGGAGTTAACCGAAAAGCTCGCGGTGCAAATTCCAAACGAACACACCGAGCGGCTTGAACAAAAAGCACGCGAATACGACATCTACATACAAAGCGCCTCGATGTTGGAGGTTGACCGCAGATGGCCGGGAGTTGTCTTCAATACTACTTGTTTGATTGGACCGGCAGGAATTCTTTACAAATATCGTAAGGTCAACCCATGGATTCCGTTTGAAGTTCACGCCAGTCCTCATGATCTTGAAGGCTACGATGAACCGATGTTTCCAGTCGCCGACACGCCAATTGGTCGCATTGGGTGCGCTATTTGTTACGACTGGATATTCCCCGAAGCAATTCGCCAGTTAGCGGCCAATGGCGCGGAGGTTCTGGTACGCGTTTCCGCTTACATGGATCCATGGGGGGCAACAGAGCCGATGGATTGGTGGACAATCGTGAACCGCTGTCGCGCGTTGGAGAACACTGCTTATGTCGTCGCCGCTAATCAGGGTGCGAGTTTAAAACACTATCCGCCTTACTCCTGGCCCGGTGGCAGTCAGGTCATCGACTACGATGGACGAATCCTGGCCCAGGCCAGCCCTGGACCAGGCGAACGCATTGTCGTAGCGCCGGTCGATATTTCAGCGTTGCGACATGAGCGTGAGGTCCGCCGCGGTCACCACATGCTCGCGCACCTGCGCACTGAGGCTTACCCGGTTTATGGCACGCATCGGTATCCGCCGCGAGATTCTTCGCGGCACGGGACTCCTGAAATCTCCTACGAGGAAAACAATAGACTGATAGATGAAGCGAAGCGAACGCGCTGAAGTTAGAGATCACCTACCAATGCCAGGCCCCGATTGATGAACGATTCAATGAGCCAGCGGAGCTGGCGGACAGAGTGATAGCCCCAGGTGAGGCGCAGCCGAGCCTGGGGTCACAAAGCTCCTCCCCTTGGAGCCCGCGAACCGGGCGAAAGATGAACCATGCAAGAGAATAGGCTTAAATCCTTTTGAAGGCATCTGCGATAGTGAGTTGACGTTTGCCAGAACGCTTTGCATGCTCTTCCGGAAACCTAAATCCCATTGCGGAGCATGTGAATGTTCTACACAAATCGTCTTTATCACATTGTTTATGCAACAAAGAGTCGTGCACCACTGATCACATCAGATCTGAAGAGTCGACTACACGGTTATCTCGGCGGCATTGTAGGTGGGTTAGGCTGTGTACCCATAGAGATCAACGGCATGGAGGAACACGTTCATCTGCTGGTAAGGCTGCGCCCAACAATCTCAGTCTCCGATTTCTTAAGTAAGTTGAAAGCCAATTCTACCGTATGGGCCAAAAGGCACGCAAAGGGACGTTTCGCATGGCAAGCGAAATATGGGGCCTTCACTGTTAGTGAATCGCAAGTTGGGAAAGTTAGAAAATACATTCGCGAGCAAGAGAAACATCATCGAACTATGTCGTTCGAAGAAGAATTCGAAGCACTGCTGAAAGGGAATCGAATTGACTTCGATGAGAAATATTTGTGGACGTAGCGATCTTTCGCCCTCTTTGCGGGCTCCGAGCCAAGGTTGATTTGACCCCAGGCTCGGCTGCGCCTCACCTCGGGCTATCACTCTGTCCGCCAGCTTCGCTGGCTCGCTGAGGATCCACTAAAACGCATCCGCCATCGAACGAATCCCGAGCTGTTTGCGAAAGTCACTCAGCGCAACCGGCTTAGCAGTGCGGAATTCGACGTCGACTTTCCTACCGGGAATAAGATCAAAATAATTATCCGTGAAGGATCCGGCATAATTCGGCGCCGACAGGTAAACCGCCCGAGCAAACTTGTCGGCGGATAGAGTGATCCTGAATCCACCGCGTACCGGCAATACATCACCCTTAATTTGCGGCTCGGGCAAAGTGAGATCCTTGTAGGCTCCGAAGAAATGTTCATTGCTCGATATTCGCTTGCCACCTACCAACAACTCCGTCAGAAGGACGACCGCTTTTGGGTTCTTCCCTGCCAGTAAAGTTTTCACGGGAACGATCAAGTACGATTTGCTATTAAGCGGCGCCACCTCAATATTTTCCTGCTGGCTCCACAACTTATTTCCTTCGAAGTCGATTAGGCTGAGGCTCAGTTGCGCTGCAACCGGCTTTAAGCGGTCAGAAATGACAAAGGCTTTGAGGTTGCCGTTTTCTTCCTGCGGACTCACCAGAACATCGCTGTAGAAACGGCGCGCGTAATACTGCAAAGCCTTCCAACGTCCGGTGTAATCAATACTCGACCACGAAGCAACGGGCCAGCAATCATCAAGTTGCCAGAAAAGTGAACCCATGTTGTGCGGCATGATGCGCCGCAAATGCTCAGCCCCGATCTTGATCCCTTCCGCTTGCAGTACCTGGCTCACGTAGAGGAAAGATTCGAAATCCTTTGGCTGGGGATATTCGCGCAGCATGTATTCCTTTATCAGCTGGTTACCGCGCGGATGGCGCTGATGCGCCATCATTACTGGCGAGTTAATCTCTTGATCTGCGGTCATCGTGTAGGTGATCACTGTCTCGAGCTGCGGAAACGACTGAAAGCCGTATTCGCTCATGAAGCGTGGAAACTGCTTTTCATACTCGCTGAACGGCAGCGCCGCGTGCCAGACCTGCCAATAGTGAACATCACCCATCTTCTGCGATTCGTTGTCGTCTTCCAGTTTTGAACTGGGCGAACTGGGCCAGTAAGGCCGGGAGGGATCGAGCGAGCTACAGACTTCCGGCAGGACGCCGTAGAAGACCTTCAGGTAGTCATCCCAAAGGCTCGCGGGCAGCTGGTCCTTCCAGCCCCAGTGAAACCAGCCGGACTCGATTTCGTTATTACCGACCCATATCACGATGCTTGGATGATTGCGCAGCCGCTTCACGTTATCAATAGCCTCGTGTCGCACGCTTTCCAGAAAGGCCTGATCACCGGGATAAAGGCTGCAGCCAAACATGAAATCCTGCCAGACAAGAATTCCCATCTCGTCGCAAAGCTCGTAAAAATCGTCGCGCTCATAGATGCCGCCGCCCCACACGCGCAGCATATTCATGTTCGTATCGCGCGCCGACTCGAGCAATTGCCGGTATTTAGCTTTGCTGATGCGCGTCGGAAAGCTGTCGGCCGGAATCCAGTTGGCGCCTTTAGCGAAGACCGGAACACCATTGACTACAAAGGTAAAACTTTTGCCAGAAGCATCAGGCTGCTGCCTGAGTTCCAGTGAGCGAAGCCCTGTTCGCGTCGCTTTTTCATCAATCGGTTTGCCGTTGATTAGCAAACGTGCTTTGAACGAATAAAGTGGATGAGCGCCAAGTCCGTTGGGCCACCAAAGCGCCGGGCGAGGAACGACGAAGTCGAGCGCCACGCGATTTGAGCCGGCGGTCAAGCTCACCTCGCGTTTTGCCGCGATCTTTTTGTCAGTAAGGTTGTCAATGATGAGGGTCGCGGTGGCATTCTCGTCGGCTACAACTTCAACTTCAGCTGACACGCTGGCGGCCGCAGCGGTTACCTGCTTTTGCAGGATGTGCAGATCCTCAACGCGCGCCTCGTCCCAGGCCTCAATATAAACAGGACGCCAAATACCACTCGTGACAAAGCGCGGCCCCCAATCCCAGCCAAACTGATATGGCGCCTTGCGCGTGTGCGGACTTGTCTTTTCCCCCTGATCGTTGCCGGCCGGCAGCTGATAGCTCATCTTCGCCATCCACGGCAGCACTTCATTAATCGGCGAACGGAAGCGGATGCGCAACGTGTTAGCGCCGGGTTTCAGTAAACGCCTGGCGTCAGTCCGCCAGGTGCGAAACATATTGTCAGTATTCAGTAATGACTCATCGTTTAGAAAAACGTTGGCGTAGGTGTCAAGACCCTCGAAGACCAAGTCAATATTCGCGTGTCGCAGAACCTCAGGAGCGATCTTAAAAGTCGTCTGATACTCCCACTCAGTCTTACCAATCCATTGCAGCTTCTGTTCGTTGTCGCGATAGAAGGGATCCTCAATTAGTTTGTTGTTCAGCAGGTCAGTATGGACACAGCCCGGCACAGTTGCCGGATACCACTTGTCCTTACCAACTTCGCGAAACTGCCAGCCCAGGTCTAACGCTATTGTGGCGTCACGCATATCGATCTTCTTTCCCATTCTGGTTTGAGCATTAGAAGAAGCCGTCGAAGTTAACAGGACCAGAATGAGCATCAACACTTTTGCGTTCATCGATTCGCTCACTTTCCAAAGCTTTGCATGTAATACCTGGTTGTTGAAACGACTCAGCCAGGGCTAGACAAACTCAGAACTGGGAGCGATAGCCACCAGGCAGAGAGCTCCGTATCAAGGCCCTGGGTTCTTAGACTGTCGTGACCTTCAATATCTTCTCTGGTGAACTCTCAGCTGGTCGCTATCGCTCCCAGTTCTGATTTCGTGTTCCTAATTGTTGAGGTCGGTCTGTCGCTACCTCCTCCGGTTTTGGCGTCTGACCGACATATCCATTGTAATCTTCAGGTCTCCCACCCGACACTTCTTATGCAAGTTATTTTACTTTGCTTTCTCTTGCTTTGGCTGCTAAAAGAGGCAGCATGCTGAAACGCTGGATTCCCTCCTTGATCATTTTGGCGCTGGCATCGGCTGTCATAATGGCGCAATCGGAGGTCCCTGCCTCCAGACTTGCCCGCCTGCGTCATGGAATCAATCTCAGCCATTGGTTTGCACAGGCCGCTGATTATTCAAAAGCTCACCTCGAATCGCACACCACGGCGGAGGATATCGCGTTAATTAGAAGCATCGGCTTTGATCACGTTCGCCTCACCCTCGAGCCCGCGCCGCTCTTCACCGACGACGATCCAGGCAGACTAAAAGCCGATTACCTGAACTATCTCGACAATGCGCTCGACATGATACTAGCCAATGGCCTGGCTGTGATCGTTGATGTCCATCCTTCCGATCAGTTTAAGTTAAAGCTGAATAGCAATGATCGTCAGATCGAAGCGTTCAGCAAGTTCTGGCGGACGCTGGCTGAGCACCTTTCAACGCGTGATCCCGAACGCGTCTTTCTTGAAATTATCAATGAACCGATGGTGGAAGATGGCTATCGTTGGTACGGCATGCAAGGGAAACTCATTGCGGCAGTTCGCTCAGGCGCACCGCGCCATACCCTGATCGCATCTGGTCACAGGTGGTCTGGTCTCGCCGAGTTGTTGTTTCTGGTGCCTTATGCCGACCGGAACATTGTATACAATTTCCATTTCTACGAGCCCTTTACCTTCACGCATCAGGGTGCAACATGGGCCGGCGCCAATCTGCCCTTCTATAAAAACGTCCCCTATCCATCGACTACGGGAACCGTAGGCAAGATCCTCGACACGGTTCAGGATGAACCGGCGCGCTACAACCTGCTTCGTTATGGAGAAGACGGTTGGAACGCGAGCCGCATCGACCATGAAATTGGGGTAGCTGCCGCCTGGGCCAGGAAGTATCAGGTCCCGCTTACCTGTAACGAATTTGGGACCTTTCGCAACTTTGCGCCGCCCGCCGATCGCGCTGTTTGGATCAAGGATATGCGCACGGCGCTGGAAAAATATGGTATCGGCTGGACCATGTGGGACTACGCCGGCGGCTTTGCGGTGGTCAATAAACAGAACGGCCACGCAACACCTGATGCAGAAGTCGTGAAGGCTTTGGGACTGGCCCTTACGAAGTAATTCGACGTGCCGATGGATTATTCAAGTGAAGTGTTGGGATCGCGGGCGCCCTCGCCCGCAATGCCGCGTAAGACTCAACTTTCGGGACGATTAAGACTTTTCGCGCTACGCGCTCATTGTGCGGGCGAGGGCGCCCGCGGTCCCAATAAGGAGGCCATTGATGGAAAGATTGATAACAATTTGTCTTTTGGCGGTAACGTTGCTGGTGTCTTGCAGCTCCCGAGTATTGGCGAATGCGCGACCGGGAAACACGATAAATTTCGGTGAAGACTGGCGATTCAATCTCGGAGATGTAACTAACGGAGAGGCGCCCGATTTCAACGACTCAAGATGGAGAACTCTGAACCTGCCACACGACTGGAGCATCGAAGGCGAGTTCAACGAAAAGAATCCAGCGACTCCTGGTGGCGGAGCATTGCCGGGTGGCATTGGCTGGTATCGCAAGACATTCATGATGCCGGCCTCTGCAAAAGGCAAATCTGTGTTCATCGATTTCGACGGTATTTATCGCAATAGTGAGGTCTGGATTAACGGGCATTATCTTGGGAAACGGCCATACGGCTACAGCTCCTTTCAATATGAGTTGACACGCTATCTAAATCACGGGAGTCAGAAAAATGTAATCGCCGTCAAAGTAGACAACTCTCAGCAGCCGAATTCCCGCTGGTATTCAGGCTCGGGTATCTACCGGAATGTCTGGTTAACGGTGACTGCCCCGACGCACGTCGATCATTGGGGCACTTACGTCAACGCCTCTGAAATCAGTGAACAGTCAGCGAAAATTAAGTTCGAGACCGTAATCCGAAACGATTCGCAGAACGATTCGTCGGTAACTTTAACGACCATTCTTTACGATGCGGTTGGCAAGGAAGTTGGCCGGACCGCATCCTTGATTGTCGTGGCAAAAGGTACCGCTTCGGCAATGTCGCAGGAGTTGACGCTGATCCGTCCAACGTTGTGGTCGATAGAGCAGCCATATCTGTATCGGGCCGTCTCCCAGGTGGATCAGAATGGGCACCCGGTTGACGGGGTGAAACTTGATACTTACGAAACGAAGTTCGGCATTCGTTACTTCGCGTTCGACCGCGAGAAGGGATTTTTCCTGAACGGCAAGCGCGTGAAGATCAATGGCGTCTGCAATCACCACGACCTGGGTGCGCTGGGCGCTGCTGTCAACACGCGAGCTCTGGAGCGCCAGCTTGAGATGCTGAAAGCGATGGGCGTCAACGGCATTCGCACGTCACATAATCCGCCTGCTCCTGAATTGCTCGAGTTGACCGACAGAATGGGATTCATCGTGATCGACGAAGCCTTTGATATGTGGAAGAAAGAGAAGACGAAATTTGATTATCACCTTGACTGGGACGAGTGGCACAAACGCGATTTGGAAGACATGGTGCTGCGCGATCGTAATCATCCCAGCATCTTCATGTGGAGCATCGGTAATGAGATCGTGGAACAGTGGGGTGGCGATCCAGCCGCAGGCATAATCGGAAAGGAACTATCCGCTATCGTCCGCAGCCTCGATAAAACGCGTCCGATCACTTCCGCGATGAACTTTGTGGACCAGAAGAATACTTTGATTTCCAACGGCGATCTGGATCTCGTTGGGACCAACTACTCGCAGGATCGCATTTCCCAGTTTCCCGAACTTTTTCCCGGCCGCACCTTCATTGGCACGGAAACCGTCTCCAGCCTTGCCACTCGCGGCAGTTACGACATGCCTTCCGATGTGATGCGACGCTGGCCGCTAAAATGGGATGTGCCCCTGAAGGAGGGGAATGCCGACTATTCCTGTTCGGCCTACGACAATTGCAGCACTCCGTGGGGTTCAACGCAGGAAGAAACCTGGAAACTGGTAAAGAAGTACGATTTCTTTTCCGGTCAGTATATCTGGACGGGTTGGGACTACCTCGGCGAGCCGACACCTTACAGCTGGCCGGCTCGCAGTTCCTATTTTGGCCTCATCGACCTCGCCGGCTTTCCCAAAGACGTTTACTACATGTATCAGAGCGAGTGGACCAGCCAGCCTATGTTGCACATTTTCCCTCACTGGAATTGGAAGCAAGGTAATCCGGTTGACGTTTGGGCTTACTTCAACAGCGAGGAAGTTGAGTTGTTTCTGAACGGGAAATCTCTGGGGACAAAACGTAAGTCTGGCGACGAGCTGCATGTCATGTGGCGCGTGCCTTTCGAGTCGGGAACACTCAAGGCAGTCTCCCGCACTCAGGGAAAGGTCGTGCTCACTCGAGAAGTACGCACGGCCGGTCGGCCCACCCGGATAATCCTTAGTCCGGATCGTAACCTGATCAAAGCCGACGGTGCCGACCTGTCCTTCGTCACAGTGAAGATCGTTGACGCACAGGGCACCATTGTGCCTTATGCAGAGAGCCTGGTTAACTTTCAATTGTCTGGCGAAGCATCTATTGCCGGCGTGGACAACGGCAGTCAAATCAGTCACGAGCCGTTCAAAGCAAATTACCGCAAGGCTTTTCACGGTCTGGCCCTGGTGATTATTCAAGCTAAGAAAAAGAGCGGCAGGATAACTGTGAAGGCGACGTCGGCTGGACTGGCTCCAGCTTCGGTTGTGATTGACGCACAGTGAGTGGACCCACCAGCAAGAAAAGCAGTTTTGTGGATCAAGACTGGCAAAACCGTTAACAGAGGAATGATATCGCCGGTCAGTTCAGCGCCAGCGCTTTCAAATAACCACGGTTAACTCGGCAGTTAGCGAACTTAATCCGCTCCAGATAGTCGTTCAATGCCTTCTGCACTTTTTCTTTTGGAGGGCGATGCTTTCTCACATCTTCAAAGGTAAGGCGCGGACCTTCAGCGTAATCGACGATCGCAGCCCAATCGGACGGCAGGCCAATAGACACAGGACATGAGGTGGCGTCCAACTTTTTATAGGGCCAGAAACACCAGCCAATGTTATTCGTCTCGAGCAATGTTCTAAATGAACTAATCCACTCGTCGGTATTTTCGCCGGATTCTCCCATCCAAATTGGAACATTATGTTTGTCGCGAAAATCCAGATACTCCTGAATGGCTCCCTGGTTTACGTCCATCCAGTACTTATGAAAGGTGTAGACGAGTTTCGCATCAAAGGGCGGTCCAAAAACTTTGAAGTTCGTGTCCCATTGCGCACCACCAAGAAAGATGACGTGGTTACGGTCGACTTGTCTTATGCCGGCTACAACTCTGCGATAGAGCGGCTCCAGTTTTGGGTTTAGTTTAGCCGCGTCAAAATAATGCGCAATTGGCTCGTTAAGGAGATCGTAGCCGATGACCGCAGGTTCATTTCGGTAGCGCGCGGCAAGCTTGCGCCATATGTTGATTAGCAAATCCTGGCTCTCGGCGTTTTCATACAGAAACGGATAGCCCCAGCTGTCGTCAATGTTGTCCCCGGTCTGCCCGCCCGGCGCGGCATGCATGTCAAGAACCACGTAAAGCTTCTCTTGCTTACACCAGGCGATGATCTGATCCAAAAGCCGGTAGCCTTCTCCTTCCAACCTGAGGGGAACGATCCCCGAAACAAATAAGCGGTAGCTGAACGGAACGCGAACCGAGTTGAACCCGGATCGTTTTATGAACCTGATGTCTTCCTGAGTGATGTAATTCTGATGATAAGTTTTCCAGAACCTCCGGGCCTCGTCTTCACCCACCAGTTCATTGATTACAGTTTCTATCCGCCGCGGCGAGTTCGCGGTCTTGAACTTGAACATGTAGCCTTCGGGTAGTAGCCAATTGCCAATATTGATCCCTCGCAACAGCAGAGGCTTACCATCCGTCGAGATCAGATCTTTACCGCGAGTGGTAACGAACCTCGACTGGCCAAAGATCGGGGTTGAAACTGCCAGGGTCAGCAAGATAACAATGCCGAATTGTCGTTTGGCACGTCTTGTCATTGTTCTAATCCAATAGCAGCTGTGTACCGTCAAGCGATTTGCTGGGACCGCGGGCGTCCCGCCCGCAATGAGCGCGAAGCGCGAACTGAGACTTACCGACGTGATAGTCCTTTATCATGGCCGCGCATGGTATTTGACTTGGCTCGCCGGGCGCAAGAATCAGAGCTGTGAAGTCAGTACCAACACGCGGTAGCGGGTGGGTCTCTTGATTGCCAATTTCCGATTTCGGATTGGCGTCTGCGCATGACGGCAAGTGGAAACGGGCAATCGCAAATCGAAAATCGGCAGACCCACCCGCTACCGCGTGGTGGTACTGACCTCACTCCACGGCAAGCCCGTAACTTTGAAATTCCATGTTAAGATGCGCCCCGTTCACATTTAACTTAACGCGAGATCAATATGATGAAAATTCGATGTCGAGTTTTTGCAATTAACTTACTGATCCTGATGTCAGCCGCCGCAGCGGTAAAAACCGTTACAGCGCAAACTACAAACCCGGGTCCAGCCACCAAACCCACGATCGTAATCGTCCATGGCGCGTGGGGTGGTAGTTGGGCCTTTCGTCGTGTCGACGAATTGCTTCGGCAAAAGGGTTTCAACGTCTACCGGCCGCAACTAACCGGACTGGGTGAACGCGTACATCTAAGTCGTCCTGACATCGGGCTCGGCACGCACATTGATGATGTAGTCAACACAATTCTCTTTGAAGATCTTCATGACATCATTCTCGTGGGCCACAGTTATGGTGGCATGGTGATAACCGGAGTAGCTGATCGCGTGCCTGAACGTATACACCGGCTCGTTTATCTGGATGCGTTCGTGCCGATCGACGGCGAGAGTGTGATGAGCTTTCAGGGCTCGCGGGGTGACTGGTTAAAGCCGATGATCAAAGGCGATTTCGTTGTACCTTTGTGGGTAAAGGCTGATCAGCCGCCACCTCATGACGTGCCGCAATCTCTCAAGACTTTCACTGAGCCAATCTCGCTGAAAAACAAAGCTGCGCTCAAGCTTGCAGCCACCTACATACTTACGGTGGAGGCCGGTAAAGAAGCGAAGGACGATGACTTTTGGTCTCAGTCGCATCGTGCGAAAGAGCGTGGTTGGACTGTCCTGCAGTTGACCGCAGACCACAACGCGCAATGGTCGGCGCCTGAAGCATTGGTGGAAATGTTAGCCGGGATTCGCTAAAGACTTCGGGGGCCAATCCCGACCAGTGCCTTTAACTCCACACAACACGACTGTGAACACTACTCGCCTGCCTGACAACGAATCCTCAACGCCAAACAGATCCCGTTATGGCTTCAAGTTGTTTCTAATTAGCTTTCTAATTCTGTTTCTGGAACTGGCTGCAATTCGCTGGTTCCCTGCCCACGTTCTTTACCTGACGTTCTTCACCAACGTCGTGCTACTGGCATCTTTCCTGGGCATGTCGGTCGGTTGTTTGGCAGCGAGCCACCGGCGCAACTATCTGAGCTGGACGCCGCTCCTGCTCGTGGTGGCGTTAGCCGCCGCACATGCAGTTGAGATCAGCAGCGGATCGTTTATGAAGTTCGTGGACGTGGGCAATCAAGCTTCGCCACAACAAGTCTACTTCGGGACTGAATATCACAGTCAGGACCTATCGCGTTACGCTATCCCTGTGGAAATTCTGTGCGGATTTTTCTTCATAGTCATCGCGCTGGCGTTTGTAGGACCGGGACAGGAACTGGGCCGCGGCCTCAAAAGATGGCCCAGCCGGGTGCAGGCTTACACGCTGAACATTGTGGGCAGCATTCTTGGGATTGCGCTGTTTGCCGCGTGTTCCTGGCTGGAGATTCCAGCTTACTGTTGGTTCTTAATCGTGGCCGTTGGGCTCGCGTATTTCTACTTCATCTCACCCGACGATCGTTTGCGCGGACGTCGGCTGGGTTGGAATTCGTTGACGGCGATACTGCTGTTGCTCGTCGTGTGGCTCGCAGCATTCGCTCCCGTCCACGATCAGCGAGCTAGTCAGCCGGCGGCGCAGCAATTCTGGTCGCCTTATTACCGCATCGACTTCAAGCAAGCGGATCTCTCGCTTTCAGTAAATCTGATTTATCACCAGCAGATGGTGTCACGAAACGAGAACTTTCCGGCGTATGCTCTGCCACATCTGCTGAATCGAGATGCGGGCAGGCCACCGTTTGAGGATGTGCTGATAATCGGCGCCGGCTCAGGCAATGATGTCAGCCGGGCACTGCAGTGGGGCGCGAAACAAGTTGATGCAGTGGAGATCGATCCAGCGATCAATCGCCTGGGACGTGCCTATCATCCCGATCGACCTTACCAGGATGCGCGTGTTCGGATTCAGCTGGACGACGGACGCAACTTTCTCCGCTCGACCGAGCGCAAGTATGACTTGATTATCTACGCACTCGTGGATTCGCTGGTCTTACACAGCGGTTATAGCAATATTCGTCTCGAAAGTTTTCTGTTCACACGGCAAACGTTTGAAGATGTTCGCCGCCACCTCAAGCCAAACGGAACCTTCGTCATCTACAACTATTTTCGCCAGGGTTGGCTCGCTGCGCGCTTGCAAAAAGGTTTGGATGAAGTGTTCGGCGAAAGCAATTCGTTGGTGCTGACTTTGCCCTACCGAAAAGAGATCGATCCTGATAAGGCGACTTTCGGAGACTTCACGATCTTCTTTGCTGGAGCAACCAGCGATTTGCGAAACACCTTTGCTCGTCAACCTGACTATTGGTTGCGTGATGATCAGCCGCCAGGGCCCGAGTCACCAAACGGTTTTCAACAACAGGGCGTTCGAAGCCACAAAAGCTGGCGAACAAACACCCGTGCTGGAGTCGGCAAACGCATCTCACTGGCAACATTTTGGATTAGCGAGCGTGTTGCCACTGAAAGCCGGAATCAGGACTGCCACCGACGACTGGCCATTCCTTTACTTGCGTGAGCCGATGATACCGACGCTTAGTTTGCGCGGAATGCTGATCATGGGTGGGATAGGACTGCTGCTGATTTTTCTGTTTTTGCCTCGATCGAAAAAGGATGTGCACCAGAGGGTTGGTAGCGGGAGTATTGCAGCGAGATTACCCAGCATGCTCAACGTTCAACTTTTCTTTTTGGGAGCGGGATTCATGCTGGTTGAGACCAAAGCGGTGGTCACTATGGCACTACTGTTCGGGAGTACCTGGGTGGTGAACTCAGTCGTATTCCTTGCCGTCCTGTTGATGATCCTTGTCGCGAACCTCTGGACCCTGCGCTACAAACCGACGAAGCTGTGGCCATACTACGCTGGCCTACTTGTAACATTGGCGCTGAATGCTATTGTCCCGCTCGATTTTTTTCTGGGAATGAGCCGCAGCATACAGGTGCTTGGTTCCTGCCTGCTCGTCTTTGCGCCGATACTGTTTGCCGCGGTTATTTTTGCCGCTTCATTCAAACGGACCAATGAGCCCGATCGTGCTTTCGGCGTCAACATTGCCGGCGCGTTGCTGGGCGGGCTGGCGGAATATAGCTCGATGCTACTGGGGTTTCAGTACTTAGTGCTGGTCGCGATTCTGTTCTACGCACTTTCCGCTTTTGGCTTGAAGCGAGCAGACAGCGCGGCTATCGACGAGGCCGCGACTGAGACTGTGCCTGCTGAGGTCTAATGGACAGAAGAGAGGCGTTATGCAAGTTAGGTTGAGACCAATCGTCTGCCTAATGGCCTTAAGTGCAACGGCTTTGCTCAGCGCTCAGCTGGTAGTAGCGCAGCAACAGAAGCTGTCCACAGTTGAGAAGCTGAATGATGGAATCGTGGTGCGCGTCCGCGACTCATTCCTCAAGATTGAAGTCTGCACGGATACCGGACGTTCAAGATTGTTTTGATTTCAAAGACGAAGCCAATTGGGTTCTCGTTTACGCCACCCGCTGACCGCACTATCCGTTACTATGGTAAGGAATTAAAGATAGGTCTTTAAGGACATCGAAAGTCCCAGGCGGCTTTGCCCCAAAAGTCGGAATCCTCTCAAACACATCACGTCGTGAATTTCAGACAGACGGGCGACGGCACTTCAGCGACATGACCCGTGGCGGTGAGTTGACCTGTTTTGAGGTCGCGTCGATACGTGACGATGTTGTCAGACTTTTGATTCGCGACCAACAGAAACCTTCCGGTTGGATCAATCGCAAAATTGCGCGGGGCCTTTCCTCCGCTTGATTGGTGCGCGACGAATGTTAACTCACCGCTGCGTGGAGCAATCTGAAAGGCAGCGATACTGTCATGACCGCGGTTGGAACAGTAAAGGAACCGACCGTCGGGAGAGACATGGATGTCCGCACTGGTGTTCTCACCAGTAAAGTCAGCCGGTAAGGTTGGAATAGTTTGCACTTCTTTCAAATTGCCACGGTCGCGGTCGTGCGCGAAAGCTGTCACCGTCGCGTGCAATTCGTTTATGACATAGGCGTACTTGCCGTCAGGATGGAAAGTTATATGGCGCGGTCCGGCACCAGGTTTGAGTTGTACCCAGGGCGTTCTGCCCGGAATCAGTTTGCCTCTCCGTGCGTCAAAGCGGTAGATCATGACTTTGTCTGTGCCTAAATCACATCCGTATGCGAATCGGTTCGCCGGGTCGAGCACGATACAATGGGCGTGAGGTCCTTCCTGACGCTCAACATTTATGCTCGAACCAACGTACTGCTTTACGTCGATAGCTTCACCCAAACTCCCGTCACTTCGTATTGGCAGCACAGCGATGTTGCCGCCCGAGTAATTCGCAACCAACACAAATCTACCGCTCCGGTCGACGTCCACGTAACATGGTGCGCCGCCCAACGATGGCTGCTGGTTCAGCAATCGCAAATTACCGGTAGGTTGATCAATAGCAAAGGAACTGAGCGCCCCACTCTTCTTGCCACCAAAATCTTCGACTTCATTAACTGCGTATAGGTTTCGCGTGCCGGGGGCAAGGGCAATAAAAGACGGATCCTTTACACCTTTTGTGGTAGCGGCATGCCTTAATTTCCCAGACGTCAGATCCAACCGATAAAGATATATCCCCTCGCTTTTGCCCGAGGTGTAAGTGCCTACATAAACAAGCAATTCCCCGCGGCGCTCATTACGAGCAAGGGTTAGCTCCGGAACCGCGCATCCCAGCGTAGCCAAACCCGCAATTTTCAAAAATTCGCGCCGCGCAACACCACAATTTACTGTTTTGTTATCCACGCGTAAGCTTTTCTCCCCGCAAGAGTTTTATCGCTTGGACAGTATAGGCTGTGTTTCCTCACCCGGTGTTCAAAAAAAGATGTGGCCCCTTTTCTTTTTGGTTTGCGCGTTAGTGATTGAGGGCAGCAATGGCGCTGCCCCGTGCAACTCGAAGAAGGAAGAAAAGATATGAAAAAGCAAGCTTTTAGAATGTTGGCGGTATTTAGTCTGCTGTTAACCATGTCAGCGGTAGCCGTTAACGCTCAATCCAACCGCAGCATTATCAACATCCCGTTCAGCTTCACTGTGGGACACAAGACACTTCCGGCCGGCGCATACACAGTCGAACCCAACCGGCAGGATTCCAACAGCTTTTGGCTGATTCAAAGCGTGCAGGGAGATGATGATGTCCTCTTTACGACCAATTCCGTATGGACTAGCGAAACCACGAAGGACTCCAAACTGGTCTTTAACAATTACGATGGCCAGTACTTCCTTTCGCAAATCTGGAATGCTGGAGACAATTCCGGACGGGAACTACACATGCCTCGTGTGGAACGTCAGCTGGCAAAGAGTCACATTCAGCGAGAGCGTATAATCGTGACCCGAAGTGCAGGCGAGTAACCGACCTCCGCCGCACCAACAGATTCATCAAACTATGCCAGTGCGATAGACTGCCCCGCGAGCGGGCAAATCAGCGCCTGGGGTGGAGCGCGCGAAACCCCAGGCTTTGCTGCCGCGCGCTACTAGGTCCAGCGCTTCTGAATCATCATGTCGCACCTGCTCAACCACTCCAACGAAAATCTCCCGCGTCAAAGTTTTATGCTTTTTTTTTTTTTTTTTTTTTTTTTTTTTTTTTTTTTTTTTTTTTTTTTTTTTTTCGCAGTAGAAGAACGTGATGGCAGGCAAAAGAATTTCGGAAAGTTTATGAACTCGACGGGTTCCATCGGCTGTTACTTAATCTCGCTGACTAGAATAACGTCGCTGGTTGGGTCGCCACGTGCTACTGCTAACTGTTTCGCGTCACGCGACCAGGCGTACGCTAGCACCGGGTCGTATCATTCGAAGTCGATTAATTGTTGCGGCTCTCCTCCATAAGGCGATTGTACCCAGATATTTGTCACACCCGTTTCAGGAAATTCAGCGGCGTCTCCTGCCAGGCACCCACTGATACATCCCTCCGCGCGGCTCGAACGTTTTTATCGGCTGCCCGCCAGCAGATGGGGCAATAACGAGTTTGTCTGAACCGCTAGAGGCAAGGTAGGCAAGCAAGCTACCGTCGGGCGAGACCGCAGGCAAAAATGATAAATCGGCTGTCACTTGAACCAGCTCGCCACCCTCGACCGGTACTTTCCCAGATAGTTTCTTTCCCCGTCTCCCAGCCCTCAAAAAACACCCACTTACCATCGGCGGAAAAGACGGGGGTACGCTCGACGTGCTTGTAGGTGATTCGCTTCTGGTTTCCACCATCATGCCTCTATGTTTTCTGCAGCCAGTTCAACAATCTGGTACACCGTGAAACATCGGCAACCTGCAAGATGCGGGTGATTGAGGTTCCTTGATCGCGCTCCCGTCACGTTCATTGACCAGATGTTGACCATCCCCTTCTTCAGACATGTTGAGTATTCTTCATTGGTGTACAGGCGGAGCGGATGAAGCCCCACTCCAACCAAGCTACTGATTCTGACTGGTACTGCTGCTATCAATGGAAAGAGTGCTGCTGCTACCGGGAGCTGAATCCGTGTCGCTAACAGGGATGACAGAGATTGAGAACGGGAATTCCGTTTTTGTCGTCACCAAGGCGCTTCCGTCCGCCGCTAGGCTGAGCCCGTAATAACTAACGGTGTCGTTTGTAACCCGATGCGCAACGCCGCTCGGATATGAGATATACCAGATTTGCGCAAGGCTCAGAAGTCTCTTCCGTCGCTACTGTCAACAAGCCACTCATGTCCGGGAGCCAGGCGATTCCTCCCATGTTAGACCATTGCTGGGCAGTGATCGGCCTTTCCGCGCCTGTTTCGACGTTCACCGCGAAGATGTGCGGGAAGCTTTCAGTTCAGTTCTGCCCAACACAGGCAATCAATTTCCCGTCCGGCGACCATGACGGAATGATAGCCGTCCAGTAATAGTTCGGCGCCTGTCGCGTTACAATCTCGCGCGCGCCAGGTCGTCGGCGTTTCGATCACAACCGAGGTCTTTCCATCGGCAAATTGTTATACAGATAAGCGAGGCGTTGGCTTTTTTTTTTTTTTTTTTTTTTTTTTTTTTTTTTTTTTTTTTTTTTTTTTTTTTTTTTTTTTTTTTTTTTTTTTTTTTTTTTTTTTTTTTTTTTTTTTTTTTTTTTTTTTTTTTTTTTTTTTTTTTTTTTTTTTTTTTTTTTTTTTTTTTTTTTTTTTTTTTTTTTTTTTTTTTTTTTTTTTTTTTTTTTTTTTTTTTTTTTTTTTTTTTTTTTTTTTTTTTTTTTTTTTTTTTTTTTTTTTTTTTTTTTTTTTTTTTTTTTTTTTTTTTTTTTTCATGTTCTCTCACAAGTTCCTATCGGCAATGTCTTTTTTTTTTTTTTTTTTTTTTTTTTTTTTTTTTTTTTTTTTTTTTTTTTTTTTTTTTTTTTTTTTTTTTTTTTTTTTTTTTTTTTTTTTTTTTTTTTTTTTTTTTTTTTTTTTTTTTTTTTTTTTTTTTTTTTTTTTTTTTTTTTTTTTTTTTTTTTTTTTTTTTTTTTTTTTTTTTTTTTTTTTTTTTTTTTTTTTTTTTTTTTTTTTTTTTTTTTTTTTTTTTTTTTTTTGATCTTGCTGGGACCGCGGGCGCCCTGCCCGCAAATCGCGCCTTTTTGAAGGCGCGCAGTCTTTTTTTTTTTTTTTTTTTTTTTTTTTTTTTTTTTTTTTTTTTTTTTTTTTTTTTTTTTTTTTTTTTTTTTTTTTTTTTTTTTTTTTTTTTTTTTTTTTTTTTTTTTTTTTTTTTTTTTTTTTTTTTTTTTTTTTTTTTTTTTTTTTTTTTTTTTTTTTTTTTTTTTTTTTTTTTTTTTTTTTTTTTTTTTTTTTTTTTTTTTTTTTTTTTTTTTGCGCTCCACCACCGCGCTTGCATGATGTACGCGCGCGATCCACCAGAATGTGCGCATCACCTGCGCCGCACGCAAAGAAGTGCGCACGATTCTGCCAATGACGTTTTGCTGATCACGAGCTTCATACGCCTGATTGATCAGAGCAAGTTTGCAGCGTGTGTTCCACCTTCGCGCCCATGTGCGTTTGCAAGCCGCCGCAATTCCATAGACAAGCGCATCAACTGATCCAGAGCTGCCTTATCACCCTGCTCCAGTTGATCAGCAATTGAGTTATTTCATAAAGGCATAGCGACATCCCGCCTCTTTTGCTATTACTCGTCTAATTGTGCCCGCGATTATAAGCGTAGTTCACCTGCTACAACCCACTTCAAAGATTTTTGAGCCATACTACTTTGTCATTTTATCGCTACATAGAGTAAACAGAACAATTGAGTCTGGAGAACGTGAAGCAAAAACCGCCATGTCCTGAGCTGGTTAATACCTGTCGCTGTCAAAATTCAGCCAACTTTAGAAGATAGAAATGAATAGAAAAGTTAGACATTTTCACCTTGTCGCGCTGTGTTTGCGCTGCAACACCGGTTTAGTCTTTACAGTCGGAGCGAAGGGGAAACCACCATCGGATATCCCAGTCACAACTGCTATTGACGGGCTTACATTGACACAATACCAACTCTGCGCATTCAAAGCAATCATCTCAGCACTTATCAAAATTCCAGTTCTCTACAGTCGCTGCTTCAGGCTTCTCTGGGAGTCTCGGTTTTGGACACTCTTAACTTCAACTCTTCGCCCCAACGAAATGTCCTCATAATCGTTGCGACGCAGTACCCGGCAGTGGCCCAAACGGTGGTGCGCCAACTGCACCTTTTGCATATCAACACGTCCGAGCCAGGTTTATCGCGAAGTGCAGTCAGTACGGCACCGACATGCGGAACATGCAGCCGAACAATTTCTATCCTTGCCCGCTGGCGATTGCTTTCTATACGCGGGTGGCGTCCGCTATCGGTTAAGTATGCACGCCAATAATTTTCCCGAAGTGAACTTGATGCAAGTCGCTTGTGTTACCGCCGATACAAATGGCAAATGCAATCAGTGGAAGATCGAGCCGAGCGTAACCCAGCTCAATGGTGAAAGAAAGAACGTGGCCAAGCTGTTTAAGGTCACAACCAAACCTAATCAAGCAGATCAGGACATGGGGACTTTCTACCTGTCGTTTGCCATACACCTTACTAATCACCTGAGCCTGTGCAACTTACAAGTGCGCAGTCAATATCGGGATGATTCTCTCTCATTGGCCTGCTTACACTACTAAGGTAGTTCCCTCGGCTGCGATCGGATCGATCACGGATATCTGCTGAAACTCACTACTCAAAATACATAACGAGGTGGAGTAGAATGCAATGCGAAAGATCAATAACGGTACCGATCCTGCTAACGGGCATGGCTGCCGTTGTGTGCCGCTGATGATCCTTCTGTTTTTAGCTGGTGCTTCACTTACTCAGGCGCAACCTTCTCGCTTCGCCGCAGCCTATTACAATCGCGGCAATGAGCGGTTCAAGAACGGTGATATCGTTCGGGCCATAGTCGACTATGATGCAGCCCTCATCTCCTATCCACGCTGGTCTAACGCCTACATCATGCGCGGCAGCGCCCGATATCACGATGGAGATTTCGACGGCAGCTACTTGACTTAACCAAGGCCATCGAAATTAATCCTCACATGGATCAAGCCTATTACAATCAGGGAAAGCCCGGGCCGATAAGGTAGTCTCAATAGGAGCATTGAGATTATCAACAAGGTCATCAAAATCAACCCGCGCCTGAGTGCCGCATATAACAAATCGCGGCAATGTTTTGAAGGTAGGGGAAATCTGGACGGAGCTCAGGCCGATTTCGATAAGGCCATTTGGCTCGATTCCCATAATCCGCCTTCTACAATGATCGCAGTTTGGTACACCGCGCTAAGGGCGATCTTCAAGGAGCTATCGCCGACTACGATAGGGCTATCAGAAACAACCCTCCGACTCGCGACTCCTACAGCAATCGAGGCAATACTCTACAAGATTTGGGAAATCTAACAGCCAGCATCGCCAGCTACGTCGGCCATCAAGATCGATCCATACTTTGCCAAGGCCTACGGAAACCTAGGATTGGCCCGGCTATTTCAGGGCGACAAGCTCGGCGCAGAGAAGGACTTTGACTACTGTCTAAGGCTGGACCGTACGTTGAAGCCTTTGCTGGAAGAAGAAATCGAAAAAGTGAAACGGAAGCTCGCCACCAGGTAATGGCCTTCAGCAGCCAGGTCACGACAATCTCTGCGCGGACCCTGCTAAACAAGGAGACTCACCGCTTTTTGCTCCTTGCAAGAGGCACCCTGGTAGCCGAGTTTACCGCTCCAAGCTCCGAGTCTTCGCAACAGGTCGTACACGAGTTGTGATCGAAGAGACATTCCAACCCTCGACCGCCACTAGTGCTCCTGTCTTACCTGAATCTTTTAGGCGATAGATAGCCGTGACCTCCCTGCTCTCACCTGGTAACAAAGAGAAATAATTGTCCTGCCAAATAACTGGCAGGACATCTCGTTGCGAAGATCCCTGCTTAATCTGAAGTTGAATAAAGAAGGCTATGGTGCGACCAGTATTCGACACTCTTACATGCGCGATCTCGTTGCCATCTTTACGCGTCGCCCGGCTCGAGAGCGCTAACTTAGCCGGCTGAAGTTTTTGCAGTTGGGTCAAATCAGCGTAGGAACTTGTGGGCGTGTAATACCAGGTGGACTTTTGCCAATCAAGCACATCGTCTTTCGTTGACAGCCAATAGAAGTTTGAACTGAGCGTTTGACCAGTGCTGTCTTCAAGCAAGAGACGGAGAAAATAAGTGTCCGATAGCCCCTGGATTTGCGGAATCACAAAAGAGCGCGTGAGTTGCTGTCAGGTGCCAGCGCAAGCGTTAATACTTTTGAAAACTTTTCGGCGAGATTTAGGTCAAACACCTTTACCGTCATTTTCAGACCACCGAGCGCTCTCTGAGTGGTATTCACAGCCAACACCGATTTGTCAGCATAAGAATATTGTACGTGCACCGGCTCGCACGCTTTCTTCGTTCCGAAATAGCCACCGCCAGGCATCAAGTAATAGTCATAAAGGTGCCAGATCATCGAAGGCCAGGCGTTGTTCAGCATCCATTGAATGACGCCTGTCGAGTTGTACCTGTTCCCGGCAAAGGCTTCAAACATTGCGCGTTGGCCCTCGTAAGCCATTAGCTGTGATTTCATCGCGTAATCCGGAGCATCGTTAGCCGGCCCATAGCGCGCATTGAGTGCCTCGGTAAAGACTTTTAGGTCTTTGAATTGTCCACCGCCCGCGTGATAGGTCCAGGATTCGTTGATGGGCCAGAGATGATCTTTATTCAACATGCGCCGCAAGCTTTCGATTGGCGGCACCGCGGGACCGGGACTGATTTCTGTGGCAAAGCCATGAGCGCCACCTAACCTTTTGTCGGACAGCCAATATGACGCGGGCACCCACTCATACGGGCCTTCCATCTTGACTCCAGTCGTACCCGTAAAGGTGCTCAGCTTGGCCGTGGCCGAGGAGAGAAACGGGTTAGGCCATTGATGCTGCTTCAGGATTTCAATGTACATCTGTTCGACATCAGGGGGAGGCGGATTATCACTGCCATTCAGCCAGACCAGCAAGCTCGGGTGATTACGTAAGCGTCTGATTTGATCAGCCTGCGACTTCGCGGCGATCTCATAATCCTCTTTGTCCCAGGTCGGCCCCTCGGGGTATTCGGATGTGTGCTGCCAGTGTTCCCAATGGGAACAACAACACCAGCCGGCGATGATCAGAATTCCCTGCTCGTCAGCAAGTTCAAAAAAGCTTTCCGGCTGTAGTTGGCCCTCCAAACGGATCGAATTCAAATTCATATCTCTGACATACTTGAATTCTGACTTCAATCGTTCAGGCAAGGATCGCAGGAAAATATCAGAAGCCCAGCCGCCGCCACGGACCAGTACATTACGACCATTTACTTTGAAAAGCCGGTGGTTCTGGCTGTCTAGTTCTGAGGTAATTTCGCGAATGCCAAAGCGCGTCGCCTGACGATCTGAAATCGTACCGCCAGTGTCAAACTCGGCTAACAGTTCATGCAGGTTCTGCTGGCCCATGTGCACCGGCCACCAGAGCTGCGGTTGCGAGATATTGAGTTGCGGAAACTCAGCGGAGGTGAACGAAACCGATTTCGTTTCTTGTGGGCCCAGCATGACTCTCTGCGACAAGTGCCGGCCGGCAAGACGAACAGTCATCGTGCCTGTCACATTAACGTCGGTTGCGTTATGAACTTCCGCGTTCACCGTCAGATGTGCGGTATCCAGCGAAGGCTGATCAAGATGTGAGACTACCTGCGGGTATCTGATACTGACAGGACCACTACTGGTCAAAAACACATCGCGGAAAATTCCCATGTTTTTATCGGGAGGCGTGGGGTTCCAATCCACCCAAGTCCAGGCTAAATCACCTGGCTCCGGTGGAAAGACCTCGACTGCCAGCGTATTCACATCGCTAACCAGCGCGACCGACCTGATGTTCAATTCATGAATGCGAAAGGTTCCGGCTATCTGATCCGAAGTGGCAATCTGTTTTCCATTGAGCCAGATGTTTGCGCGGAAGTTAATTCCTTCGAAGTTCAGCCAGACATTCTTACCGCGATAATTTGCCGGGAGGCGAAACTGCGTGCGATACCACCATGAAACCCGGAAAGGGCTATCCTCGGGCATCGGAAGATTTGAGAAGTTAGCACCAACCGGATAGCTGCAGCCTGGGATTAGCCGCAGATTCTTGTCGACGAGGGGATCCGGATAAAGTTTGTCGTCTACCAGATTACCGACAATGGTAGACGGCACGGTCGCCGGATACCAATTCTTTGGTTGGAAATTGTCCGAGGAGATTACCTGGCCTTTTTCTGTGACCTGAGCCGAAGACTGTATGCTCCAGCCATTCCGCAAAAAGAGTTTTGCAGATTGCGATGCTCGCCGCGGGATCGGGCTACCAGCGAGCACGCCGAGACTCAACAATAGAAGTATGCTGCCGGCGACGAGTGCTTTTCTCATTCCGCGCTATTCCGTCCTGAAGCAGTTTGCTCCAGTTCTCATTCACACCGCCGCTTTAGCGCGGTGTTTGCCTTAAGTAGTGAGAAACCGTTTAAACGGTTTCCTGTTTGGACTCGCTGGAACACCGGGCTAAAGCCACGGTGTGAATGAGATTCAAACTGCATCAGTACCAACTACTCTCAACACATGATTGACGGCTCAACTATTAAGCTGAAGCATCAGGGTCGACTGGGGCAAAGGGCCAGCTCGCGCTACGCCACGACCAAACCAGAAAAACGCCGGCGCCCAGCGTAAGCATACCCAGGCCGAGCACGATAACAGGCCATGGTGTGGTTGCAAAAATAAATATCCAACCAACGAGCGCGATAATGCTGGGCAGTGGGTACAACCACATGCGATAAGGGCGCGGCATGTCCGGCGCGCGCTGCCGCAGAAGTATAAGGGCAAACACCTGACCTATGAATTGAACCAGAATTCTGGTTGAGATAAGCGCGTCAATGACGGCATCAAGGGAGAAGAAGCTGCATATGATCGAAATCACGCCGAGGACGATCAGCGCCACATAGGGAAACTTTTTCGTAGGATGGAGGCGTCCAAACACTTTGAAGAAGTAACCATCCAGCGCGGCGGCATAGGGTATTCGGGAGTAGCCAAGTAACAGCGCGAAGACCGAACCGAATGCGGTCCAGAGCACCATGGCAGTGAAGATGGTCGCGACCTTTGTTCCGTAGATCTTTTCCATCATTAGCGAAACGACGAAGCCCGATTCAGGATGGGCCGAAGCCGGCACAAACTCGCGCCAGGGCACAACTCCGATAATGGACAGATTAATCAGGAAATAGATGATCGCAACGGCGATGACACTAATGATGATTGAGCGCGGAATTGTTCGTCCAGGCTCTTTCACCTCGTCACCGATGTAGCAGATGTCGTAATAGCCTAAATAATCATAAACGCCGATCCGCGAAGCCGCGCCTAAACCAAAGAGAAAGCCCAGTGAGAAACTGAACGCGCCCGGAGGAAAATCGAAAGCGCGAGCGGCGCTGAAATGCATAGCTCCAGTAACAATGACTGCGAGCGTGGTCAGCAAAGTACCAATCCATAAACTGACGGTGATGGTAGCGATTGAAGTGATGCGGCGATACAGGAGCACGATGTTGACAATCCCGACAGCGGCGGCGACCAACAGCGTCTGGGTGGCTGTGATTCCCGGCCAGACGTAACCGGTATATCTGGCGAAGCCGATGTACCCCGAAGCTATCTCAAGTGGACCGCTGAGAATGAATTGCCAGATGAAGAGAAAAGCCATGAGCCGTCCAAAGCTCTCACGACCGTACGCCTCGCGCAGGTAGATGTACGACCCTCCCGATCCCGGCATGGCGGCGCCCAGTTCGCTCCAGACCATGCCGTCCGGGATTGCAATCAAAACGGCAACCAGCCAGCCCACCATTGCTTGTGGGCCACCAAGCGCAGTCATCAAAAGCGGAATGGTGATGAACGGCCCCACGCCGAGCATGTTCGACATGTTTAAGGCAATCGCCTGGAGCAGTCCAAAGCGTCGCAGCAGAGGTCGACTTGCGTTTTCGCTTTCCGTAGTTGGCTGGTTCATAAGATATGAAGGGCGGCGCACATCATAACCAAAACCAGAGCTGTGTAAAGAGACTTTTTGATGAGGATTGATCGATACAGAACCGCGGGCGGTAGCGAGCGGATCCCCGGATTCAAGTTGAATGACAGAATCCCGTCGTTACCGCTGCGGGTTCTGAATTCATCATGCGGAGCTGTGTTAAAGAACCGCGAGCAGTAGCAAGCGGAACCCGGATCCTAAATTGAATGACAGAAACCCGTCGCAACCGCCCCGGGTGCTGCAGTCGGTCTGCAGAGGGTGGATTAACTGGTTGACACTTTCATCCAACTAAAGCTACTTTTCGCTCCAGACACCTATCTGGACTGCCAAGGGAGAGACCGAATAATGAAACTGAAAGCCTTTTCCGCAATCGTGGCCTGCCTGCTCATTGCCACGTCACACGCCGGTGCAAAAACCCTGGTCGAACGGCTTGGTTATCCTGCGGATACAAAACTACTCATCGTACATGCCGACGATCTGGGAGTGGCCCACTCAGTCAACGCGGCTTCGATCAAGGCATTGGAAAGTGGCCTGGTTAGTTCCGGGAGCATCATGATTCCATGTTCCTGGGTTCCGGAGATAGCTGCCTACGCGCGCAGTCATCCTGAAGCCGATCTTGGGCTGCACCTTACACTCACCAGCGAGTGGGGTCTCTACCGCTGGGGCCCTGTTCTTGGCAAAGAGCAGGTGCCTTCGCTTCTCGATCGCGACGGCTACCTTTACCTTACGGAAACTGAAGCTGCCGCACATATTAATCCTAAAGAAGCGGAAGCCGAGATTCGCGCACAAATTGCGAGGGCCAGAGCATTAGGTATTCAACCCACGCATCTCGACTCGCACATGGGCACTCTTTACCAGAACCAGGCTTTGTTTGAAACGCTCTTCCGCGTGGCCCACGACAACAAGCTACTCATTAGAGTTTCCAGGGAGTGGTTTGCGACAGCGCCATTTCTTTCTGCCCTGATGGGTCCTAATGATGTGGCGGTGAATACCATCATTAGCATTGAACCCAGCGTCACAGCCGACGGTTGGGCAAAGTTCTATGCCGATTCAGTTAAGAACATTCAACCAGGTATCACAGAAATGATCGTGCATCTGGGTTATGACGATGAGGAGATGAAGGGTGTGACCTTTGCCCATCCCAATTGGGGCTCGGAATGGCGGCAGCGCGATTTCCAGTTTGTTACCAGTGACGCTTTCCGCAAGCTGCTTAAGGATAACAACGTTAAGCTGACAACCTGGCGGGAAGTTGGGATGGCGCTGAAGAAAGCTGGGTCGTGAAGACATTTCTCTGTCTCATGATAGTAATTCAGTTGAACACTGATAACATTCCGAGTTGCTGTCCCATGAGGTCAATGCCACCACGCGGTAGCGGGTGGGTCTCCTGATTGCCAATTGTCAATTGCCGATTTCGGATTTGACCTCTGTCGATAGAACCAATTGACAATCACCAATCGGAAATCGGAAATCGAGAACTCACCCGCTACCGCGTGGTGGTACTGACCTCATGGGACCGCAACTCGCGCATTGCTAGTTTGTCTGGCATCACAACCCATTTTCTCGCTTCTTGAATCCCCCTCCTCAATGAGAGAATAGGCCTGCTCCGCCGATCCATTCCCGAAGGAAAATAACAGAATATGAAAAACACTGCGCTCGCTTTGGCGGTTGTTATGCTTTCAATCTGCTTTGTCCTGCAGCTACAAAAGGCTGACAGTGCGAGCCTCACCAGAGCGAAGACAACGACGATGGAAACAGCTGCTCCGAGCCCTTCAGCTGCGGATGAACGGGGATCAGTTACTGCAGACACCAATGACAGCGACCAGTTTTTTCAAATTGCCGTCAAGCCGGGACTGGAGCCTGACCACTCCCAAAAAATTGAAGCCTTGCTCAAGCGCATGACGCTGGAAGAAAAGGTGGGGCAGATGACTCAGCTGGCGATCGGCATGATTGCAAAAGGTCAGAATCAGGAAATCCAGATTGATCCGGAGAAGTTGGACAAGGCAATCGTTCGCTACGGTGTCGGATCAATTCTCAATGTTTCGGACCAGGCTCTGACCGCCGACAAATGGCATGAGATCATCGGGCAGATCCAGCAGGCAGCAACGAAGAAGACCCGTTTGAGCATTCCTGTCATCTATGGCATCGATTCCATTCATGGGGCTAACTACATACAGGGAGCAACGCTCTTTCCGCAGGAGATCGGGATGGCCGCAACCTGGAATCCGGAGTTGATGAAACGTGGTTCCGAGATCTCCGCGATGGAAACGCGCGCGGCCAGCATTCCCTGGAGCTTTTCGCCGGTACTTGATATTGGGCGCCAACCGCTATGGCCACGCTTCTACGAAACGTTCGGTGAAGATCCTTATCTCGCTAAAGTCATGGGCGTAGCTTTCGTACGCGGATTCGAAGGAACAGACGTGGCATCGCAGGATCGTGTCGCCTCCAGCTTGAAACATTACATGGGCTACAGTCTCCCTCTCACCGGACGCGACCGCACGCCTGCCTGGATACCTGAAAATCAAATGCGAGAATATGTGCTGCCTCCGTTTGCGGCTGCAGTCAAAGCAGGCGCCCGCACTGTAATGGTCAACTCGGCGGAGATTAATGGCGTTCCGGGCCACATCAATCATCATATCCTTACAGATATCCTGCGCGGTGAACTGGGCTTTAAAGGCTTTGTCGTTTCTGATTGGGAAGACATTAAGAAGTTAGTAACCATCTGGCATATCGCGGCCACTGAGAAGGAAGCAACGCGGTTGGCGGTGATGGCGGGCATCGACATGAGCATGGTGCCGCTTGACTATAGTTTCGCCGACCATTTGATCGCGCTGGTTAAGGAAGGCGCGGTACCTCAGTCTCGTATTGATGAGGCAGTGCGGCGAATCCTGAGAGTAAAGTTTGAGCTTGGCCTTTTTGATAAGCCGATTGCGGACCCTGCTTTGAAGTCAAAGATTGGACTACCCGCATCGCAACAGGCTAGCCTGCAAGCGGCCCGTGAATCGATGACGCTGTTGAAGAATGTAAACAACCTGCTGCCGTTGACGAAAGATCGAAAGGTGCTGGTCACCGGTCCGACTGCCGATTCGCTAATCTCCTTGAACAACGGCTGGACCTATGTCTGGCAAGGTTCGGATGAGTCACTTTACCCGAAAGATCGTCCGACTATTCGACGTGCAATCGAAGCAAAGGTCGGTGCGGCCAATGTGACGTATGCCCCCGGCACAAAGATCACTCGGCCGCCCGGCTCTTCCTCAAATAGCACCCCCACCGATGTGGAAGCAGAAGTAGATATTCCGGCTGCCGTGCGCGCCGCCGGCGCTGCCGATGTGGTAGTCCTTTGTCTCGGCGAAGGGTCCTACACAGAGACCCCCGGAAACATTACTGATCTAACTCTGGGTGAACCGCAACTGCGACTCGCAGAAGCAATCGAAGCCACGGGAAAACCAGTCGTGCTGGTGCTCGTAGAGGGGCGCCCGAGAATTATCAACCGTATTGTTGATAAAGCCGGCGCAATTCTGATGGCTTACAACCCTGGCAATGAAGGCGGTCAGGCGGTAGCGGACGTACTCTTTGGCGACTTCAATCCTTCAGGCAGGCTTCCCTTCACTTATCCACGTACACCGAACGGATTGATCACCTACGATCATAAGGCATTCGAAACAGAGGACACCGCTTTTGGAAATATGGCTTTCACGCCTCAGTTCGAATTCGGCCAGGGTCTAAGCTATACGACCTTTGCCTATAGCGATCTGCGTCTGGGACAAAAGACAATAACCGGCGCCGCTGATCTTCCAATAACCGTGACTGTTACTAATAGCGGGCGCCGGGCCGGCAAGGAAGTAGTCCAGTTGTATGTTACTGACCTTGTAGCCTCGCTTTCGCCCGCGGGAAAGAGACTCAAACGTTTTGCTAAAATTTATCTGGAACCGGGCCAGAGCCGTACCCTTACCTTCAAGTTGCGCCGGGATGATCTTTCATTCATCGGGATAGATAACAAACCAGTTGTCGAGCCCGGTGAATTCGAAGTGAGGATTGCCGGATTGAAGGACAGGTTTGAATTGAAGTGACTCGATCATTTCATAGGCCCGAAGGGCCGAGATTCAGTAGCCACGTCGGTGAGGGCGTGGCTGAGGACTTCTAATCCAGGAGCGCCGAAGGTGCGGAACAATTAGTTTTGCAGCTATGAAATGTCGGCCCTTCAGGCCTTGAAAAAGAATTAGGTATTTTCCTACCACGCCCTTACGGACGTGGCTATTGAATAGCGGGCCTTCGGCCCTGGAAATTGGCCGGAACCAAATAAATGATTTATCGACACAATTCTTTTCTTATCAAACGCGGCACGAGCCCATGTTTTAACTTAATGGTGAGCTTCGCCATCTTTCTGGCCGCCATCCCCTTGCAAGCACAGGACAAAAAAGATTCTCGGCAGACTCCCGACGATCAGGAAGTGATTAAGGTCAATTCGAACCTCGTTAGCGTTGATGTGGTGGTAAAGGACAAGAAAGGAAAAGTGGTCACTGATCTCAAAGCGGAAGATTTCACCATCACTGAAAATGGCGTGCCCCAGCACATTGAATTCTTCGACTCCACGCTCACCAGTGAAAGAGGCGCGGCTCAGCCGGCAACCATAGTCGGTTCGCCTCCACCCAGGCCAGAGAATCCGTCTGCCCTTCCACGAAACATCATTGCTCTGGTACTGGACGGGCAAAGTACTGAGCTCGCGAATTTGAAGCATGTGCGCGAAGGCGTAGAGAAGTATATTCGCGAGCGCATCTCCGACAGCGACTCGGTTGCTCTGTTTTCCATCTCCGGCGGGTTGCAATTACTGCAGTCATTTACCCATGACAAGGCACGACTAATAGCGGCCGTCGACAAGGCTTATACCAGTTCCAACGTTTCCAAGACCTCCGAAGCACGCAGCCTTGCGCAGGACATAGACTCACTACGCAATAAGATTTCTTCGGGAGCACCTACTGAGGTCCCGTCATCACCTGCGGCCGGAGCTGCCGGCTCAGCTGCCGCTGAGACTTTAATTGCGCAGCATGTGCTTGAGCAGTATATGCAACTTCGGACGGCACTAAGTGTGCAGCAAACAAGACCCGTACTGGCAGCGCTCGCGGCAATTGCCGAAGGGCTGCGCCCGGTACCGGGCAAGAAAACGCTTGTGCTGTTCTCCGAAGGATTTGTTGCTCCTGAAACGCTCGACTGGCAGGTGCAAAGTACAATCGACATCGCTAATCGAGCGAATGTTGCTGTTTACATCATCGACGCGAGCGGGCTGACCGGTGGTACGCCTACCTCTGGTGCGCTGGTGGCCTCTTCGCCTTTAGCCGGGATCTCAGGCGGAAACAGCATGGAGAGCCGGAGAAGGGTCGGTGGCGGCGAGAGCGTGTTCGACATTACCCGGCAGGAAGGGCTGAATCGTCAACAGGACTTGTTGTACAAGATTTCAGAGGACACTGGCGGACGCTTTATCAAAAATACCAATGACATCGCTTTGGGCCTGGACCGGATAGATTCCGAAATCCGTTCACGTTATACGCTGGCCTATCGCAGCACTGATGCAAACTTTGACGGCAGTTATCGAAAAGTAAAGATCGAAGTCAGTAGACCCGACACAAACGTGGTGGCTCGTCCCGGTTATTACGCTATACCGCCCAGTCAAATTGTTCCTTTCTCGCCCGAAGATCAGAAACTGCTGGCTAACTTTTCAAGCATGCAGGCCCATTCGACGTTGCCACTGGCAATGGAGTTAAGCCCTTTTAGATCGCAGGAAGGCTATTACACAGTCCCGCTTTTATTTGAGATACCTCAGACCGCAGTGCAATTTGATCGCAAAGGCGATAAGCAACGCTTGCAACTGGAGGTACTTGCCGTCGTTCGAAATGAAGGTGAGGAAAGGATTCTTTCCCGTCTGGGCGGAAACTTTGACGTTGCTCTCACGACCCAGCAATACGAATCGATTATGAACGACAAGATTTTTTACCGTCAGGACATGCAGTTAGAGACCGGTAACTATACGGTTGATTTGATTGTCAGGGATCGGCTTTCAGGAAAGGTCGCCGCCAAACGCGAGAAGCTGGTATTACCCGTTGCGGGTCCGGAGTTTGGGACCACAGACGCAGTGTTGAGTCGGCGGGCAGAGACACTAAAGCAGGCGCCGCACAGCGCTGATGTACTTAGCGAAGGCGACGTGCGAGTTCGCCCTTCACCAAGTCGCGAATTTCAAGCGACTGACAACCTCATCATTTTCTTCAAACTCTATAACGCAGCCGTTTCCCGCGAAATTGGGAAGCCATTGGTGAGGGTCACCGTTACGCTGATGAAGGACGGGAAGCCTGCCGGGAGGCCATTGGATTACCAACTGACAGAAGCGGAAACCGAACCGGTGCCTCATCTGACTTTTGCCAAATATATCAAGCTAGCTGGTCTGTCTCCGGGTAATTACTCTGCTGTTATCGAGAGCCGCGACATCGTTCAACAGAAAGTAACGAGACAAGAGGCCCGGTTCCAGATCGTGCCGTGAGCGGCGAACACGACGAAAGTCCCCAAAGCGATATCGACGGACAAGATTCAAGGTGGCCGACGCAAAATCAGAACTGGGAGCGGTAGCGACCAGCCGACAGCGCAACTGAGAAGAAACTGCCGCCCAAGCCGTCTCACCCAACTTTTGGAAATCCTCTGGCTGGTCGCTATCGCTCCCAGTTCTGATTTTGTCCGACCGTTGTTGGGTGTTCAATTGCTCGGTTAAGGTTTGATTCCTCTGATCGGCCAAGTAGGTAGTTAACCTTATCAGGGGCTTCTCAGGCTATCGGACTTCTTTTGCAAACTGCTGCTGAGCTTGATGATCGCCAACAGATCCCGATCGGCTTTGGCCTTGTTTTCCTTTGCCTTGTCAATTTCTTTTGTGTCAACTGTAGCTGCGTTCTTCAGGGCCGGGTTTTCGGTAAAACTATCAATCAGCTTACACAAGCGCACCAGGGCGTCGACCATCTCCTCGCTTTTGATTTCAGGCGCGTTGCTTTCCTTCTCCTCTTCTGTGTGGGCCCGCATGTAAACATTGAGCCGGCTGGCCCGTTTATTTATTTCAGCCGTCTGCTGGGAAAGTAACTTATGGTTGATTGGCTTCTGGGCTATGAGATTTCGGGCTATATCGTTGCGCAAGACCTGGATGCGCGTGAAGTCCTCCTTCATGTTCAGGATTGCCGCCTCAAGCAGCTTTTTATTTCTTTCCTCAGCACTAACGTTTAATTCCGCATTTCGCAGTCTGTTTTCATCGATCTGTCGCTGCCTAGTATCAATATTCGGATTAATGTTTGGCGGTGGCCCGGCGCCGGCTGGTTTCCCCTGAGCGTTGGTCAGGGTAAGGGTGGCCAGGGAGAGCGAGAAAACCGCGGCCATGACAAGGCGTATGAGGATTCTGCAACTTGTTTCTTCACAACTCATGAAAACCTCCTACTGCTCCGGTTAGAGCGAATGCAATTCAAAGCGAGGGTAAACACCACTGCCAAGAATGCGACTACCCGGTTACTTCGTCAATACACCCACGCTGCCGTCATTAACCCCTGGCGCGTTGATAGACGCGAACGTAGTCAACCACCATCTCTTGAGGGAAGACGGTGGAGGCGTCGGGATTTCCCGGCCAGCCACCGCCTACTGCAACGTTCAGAATAATAAAAAACGGATGATCGAAGACCCATGATGTTCCGGCCGGCAAATCCGAGGGTGTTCGCGTCTTGTACAGAGACTTATCGACGTAGAAACGTATAACGTTTGGTTCCCATTCCACGGCGAAGGTGTGGAAATCGTCGGAGAACTTCTGACCGCCGGGCAAAGTGTACGCCGCGCTTATGCCGCTCCCACCCGAGTAGCCCGGCCCATGAAAAGTGCCATGAACGATCGACGGCTCCTTACCGATATTCTCCATGATGTCGATCTCGCCACAGTTCGGCCAGTGGGCTGTATCTATATCGTTGCCCAGCAACCAAAACGCCGGCCAAATCCCCTGACCGTAAGGGATCCTGATGCGCGCTTCAAAGCGTCCGAAGGCTTGGCTGAATTTGTTCTTGGTGATCAGTCGGGCCGAAGTGTAGGGACGAGTTATTTTGTCAGGCCCGGTAAACATTTCCTTAACAGCTCTGATTACCAGCCGACCATCCTTTAGATGAGAATTTGCAGCGCGATCGGTGTAGGTCTCAAGTTCGTTATTGCCCCAACCGTTGCCGCCGACATCAAAGGACCACTTGCTGGTATTAACCGCCGAGCCGCTGGGACCGTCGAACTCGTCACTCCACACCAGGGTCCATCCCGCTGGATTGCTCGTGCGCGCGCTCGGACAGGCAAAGAGGCATGCGCTAAGCATGACTGCCAACAGCATGCTGACACTAAACAATCGCTGCGAACAGCTTCCCTTAAAAGGCAAATCGCGACCCTTCTTCATCTCAAGAAATCGCGTAGCGGGCGCTTTTCGATCGCTAAGATCCACTATGAATCAGTTACAATGCGGGTAATCAATTCGCGGCGATTATGTCACGGTTTCGAATCTAATAGTACCGCAAGAACCAGCCCAATACCCAAAAACGAAGGTGGACACCTGCTAACCATGAAGACTGTCAAATACACCAAGTTAGTGCTGACTTTAACTTGTGCGCTGAGCCTGACCTCGCCTTTGAAGGCGCAGAAAAGCTCAACCGAAGCGATGTCGCCCGCCCAACTCAACCTGATGCCGATCCCTGCGTTGATACGAATGCAAGCGGGGCGTTTAGCGATCACAGACAGCTTCAAGGTGGCCATCAAGAATTATGCGGATGAGCGATTGCGCGCCGGCATATCTCGCATGCGCACAAGGCTTGCTGGACGAACCGTATTGACTCTGCCGTCTGAGCTGGCAACGGATGAGAACACAGCCACGCTGGTCGTCCAATGCGAGCGGGCCGGCGACATGATCCCATCTCTCAGTGAAAACGAAAGCTATAGTTTGGAAGTCACCGACAAGCAGGCACGACTGGTGGCGCCGACAGTGGTGGGCGCGTTGCGTGGACTAGAAACCTTCCTGCAACTGCTTCAGAGTGATCGCGATGGATACTATCTTCCGGGCACAAGAATTCAAGATCAACCTCGGTTCCCCTGGCGCGGTTTGCTCATCGATGTCGGACGCCACTACGAACCGATGGAGGTGCTCAAACGGAATCTCGATGCTATGGCCGCGGTGAAGTTGAACGTCTTTCACTGGCACCTGACTGAGGACCAGGGTTTCCGGGTCGAGAGCAAGAAGCTTCCCAAACTCCATACCCTGGGCTCGGATGGTCTCTATTACACCCAGGACCAGGTGCGCGAAATCATTAACTACGCTCGTGATCGCGGGATTCGCGTGATGCCTGAGTTTGATATTCCCGGGCACAGTACGAGTTGGCTTGTCGGCCATCCGGAGCTGGGCAGTGCTCCCGGTCCATTCAAGATTGAGCGCGGCGCCGGAATTTTTGAGCCCGCACTCGATCCAACGCGCGAACAGACATACAAGTTTCTGGAAACCTTTTTGGGCGAGATGGCCGCGCTTTTCCCTGATGCCTACATGCATATTGGCGGCGACGAGAACGAAGGCAAGCAGTGGGATCGCAACCCGCAAATCCAGGCCTTTATGAAAGAGAAAGGCATCAAAGACAATCACGCACTACAGGCCTACTTTAATCAGCGCGTCTTGAAAATCTTACAGAAGCACGGCAAGAAGATGATTGGCTGGGAGGAAATCCTGCACCCGGATCTACCAAACGACGCGGTGATTCATTCCTGGCGTGGACCAGCATCCCTGGCCGAGGCCGCCAGGAAGGGCTACCACGGAATTCTCTCAGCCGGCTACTACATCGATCTGATTTTCCCCGCCTCGCAACATTATCTGGCCGATCCGCTTCCGCAAGATTCGACGCTCACCACTGAAGAGGCGAAATTTGTTCTCGGCGGGGAGGCGACCATGTGGGGCGAATGGGTGAGCCCGGAAACGATCGATTCACGCATCTGGCCACGTACCGCCGCGATCGCTGAGCGCCTTTGGTCGCCGCGCAACGTCACCGATGTCGAAGACATGTACCGGCGCTTGTCGGTAATCAGTCGTCAGCTGGAAGAAGTTGGGCTAACTCACGAAAAGAACTACGGCATGCTGCTCCGGCGTCTGGCCGCCAGTGATAACACTTCACCACTGAGGACGCTGGCGTCAATCATCGAACCTGTCAAAGAATACCGTCGCTATGAGATGCGGCCGCAGACGATGCTCAGTCCGCTCACTGGCCTGGTTGACGCTACGCGGCCAGATAGTCAAACAGCCCGCTACTTTGCCGCTAACGTCGACGCCTTTTTATCCGATGCGCCGCATTTTGCAGCCTATCGACCGGACCTTGAGCACACTCTGGCTGAGTGGCTAAGCGCGAGTCGCGAGCTCGGCCCGATGATCGATCGCTCCGCCGCGTTGCAAGAGACAAGGCCTCTGGTAAGCAATTTGGCGGACATGGCGGAAGCAGGATTGGAAGCAATCGCTCATTTATCCGCGGGCGATCCCGTTACTGCTGAGTGGCGCGATGCAAAGCTTGCCAGGCTCGACGAAGCAGCGAAACCAAAAGCTGCGCTCGAGTTTGTTGTCATTACAAGCGTTAGAAAATTGGTGATTGCAGCCGCTGAGCTACCTCAACTCAAAGCAACCAGTCCCGCAGAATGGAAGAAGCGCGTGACGACGACTGGGCCTCGGCCCTTCCGCCAAACCGTAAGGCCGAATTCTGATCCTTGCAACTTCGTTGACAAGAGTTAGCTCCGGGAGCGAAATCTTATAGACAACGAGCTCTAGATGTTTCTCAGCTCCTGGGAGCGAAATGTGTTTTCATCTCGCCCGGATTTCGCTCCTACGGAGCTCTGATCTTGTGAACTTCGTTCTATACATCTGTTCCTCTGGACTGAGATGTTACTGTGGATGCTGATGCGGAATTCAATGCGGTGTAGTTTCACTCGCCTTAACGATGCGGATCCAGTGATCCGTGAACTTAAAGTGGCCTCCAGGCAGTTCAATCTTTGGCATATGACAGGTTGTGCACTTTTGCTTGCTTACGGGGCACGCTGCAGCTGAGCGTGTGGCCGTCTTTACCTGATCGCGATTAGTCAGGTGACATGCCAAACATTTGGAATCATAGAACACCGCATCGCTCTCCAGCTTGTCATGCGGATCGTGACAGGCCACGCAACTTATCCGCTCGTCGCCACTGTGCCCGCGGCTGTTGAAGATTCGATAAGGCTGATATCGCAGATTGTTGTCACCGCCCTGTTTTGGCATGAGTAGAGCTTTTTCAAAACTGACATGGCAAGCGCCGCAAACTTCCTGACTCAACTCATCAGCTTCCAGCTTCGCCGGATTAAATACCTGCAGATTTTTGCTGCTTGCCTTGACGGCAGCAATATGTTTCTCACCCGGCCCATGACAACCCTCACAGGTAATTCCAGCCATCAGATGATCTAGTTGCAGTTGAGCAGCGCTGACCGCAGCGGTTGAATGACAATTGAAGCAGCCCTGCGCTGCTTCCGAGGACATCGGACGGCCCAGACCTTCTTCGAGCGATTCAGGCACCGAACGCGGGTGAATGATAGTAACGTCGAGACCCCGGATTTCCTGATAGTAGCTGACGCGACTTTCGTAAAACACGCCTTTATGTCGAAGCACATAGGTCTGACCGGCCTTACCCTGGCCGAAGCAGTAGAGCAGCGGTTCGGAAATCGAGTCCTCGCCATTACTGATTGTGAAGATGCTCTGCGTTCCTTCACGCACAATCTGATAATTGTAGGAACCGTTACGAAAGCTCAAGCGCGGGTTAGTCTTCAGAATCTCACAGTTCTCAACCGGCTCCAGAGCGCGACTCATCGTATTGGCCTGGCGCCCGGCTGTCAGCGCCGCATGGCACTGATTACAAGTGCTGCTTCCCACGTAGCGAACACCGGCAAGCTCATGAGTAGGACGCCATTTTGAGAAAGGGTCACGCTTATTTTGAGCGAGAGATAGACAGCGATAGCCAGAGAGTCGTAGCGAAGAAGACAATGCCGATCAGTAACAGAGTTTTCTTAACTGGCTTGACCATGTTACTTCCCGGCAACCCCTTCACCTTCGATCACTTTCACGTAGCTGTTGATGGGCAGGCTCCCGAGTTTGTCCACTTTGCCGCTGGGCCAACGAATCTCGACGCTCTCAATTCTCCTAGCACTACCGAGCCCGAGTAGCTCGCGTGGATCGTGAGAAGCGAGATAGCTGCCACCGGCGGTGCGCAAACGGGTTCGTTTCACGCCCCCGGCCTGCCAGGTGATTATGGCCCCAACGGCCGCTGGATTGCTCTTCGTAGCAACAAGCTGAAGACCGAGCCAGTTGTTCTTGTTACCGCCTTCGTTGCGAAGGAGCAAGGGCGCCTCGTCGTTATTCGAAATCAGCACATCGAGGTCGCCGTCATTGTCAAAATCAGCCGTAGCCATCCCGCGTCCGGAAAAATCCCTGCCAAAAACGGCCCCGGATTGCGCGCTCACATTCTTGAAATTGCGACCGGTATTCTCGAACATCAACAACGGCTCTTTGTATTTCACGCGTTTGGTGCGCATCTCGATAAAGTCATCCGGATGACCGTTAACAAGGAACAGGTCAGGATCACCATCGTTGTCGTAATCGAAGAACCGCAGTCCCCAGCCGCTCAACATCTGCGTTGCCGTACCGATCTCTCCAGGTTCGTCTGTAAAGATCAAATCTTTCTGGTTGTGATAGAGACTGAAAAATTCCTGATCGATATTAGCCACAAAAAGATCCTGCCAGCCGTCACCGTCATAGTCGGCTGCGTCGACTCCCATCCCCGAGCGCGGCTTCCCGGCATCACTGAAGGCCACTCCGGCCGCCAAGCCACTTTCTTCAAACTTTCCGCCGCCCTTATTGAGAAAAAGAAAGTTTGGCATCGTATCGTTGGCTACGAAAAGGTCCAGGAGGCCATCGTTGTTAACATCCGTAGCTACGGCCCCGAATGATTTGCCGGGCGAACCGGCAATGCCAGACTCTTTACTCATGTCCGAAATTTTCCGCTACCCTCATTGTGGAATAGACGGCTTGGTCGTGGCTTGAAAAGACGCGGAACGCAGTAATAACGGCGGCTCAAAGTTTCATCCGTGCAGAGAACGTTGAGAGATTTTTCGTAAGCAACGAAGCTTGAAACGAACAGATCCAACTTGCCATCATTGTCGTAGTCGAACCAAACAGCGCAGGTCGACCAGCCTGGCGCGACCACACCTGCTTTATCGGCGACATCCGTGAAAGTGCCGTTGCCATTGTTGTGATACAGGATGTTGCGGCCATAACTGGTGACATAAAGATCAACCCACCCATCGCCATCGTAATCGCCGGCGGCGACACCCATGCCGAAGGTGCCGCCGGCTACTCCGGCTTTGTCCGTTACATCGTTGAAAGTGCCGTCATGGTTATTCCGATAAAGCGCATTTTTTAAAGCAGGATTGGGAGTATAGAAATCTGAGGGTCCACTGTTCACCAGGTAGATGTCCAGCCAACCATCGTTGTCGTAATCCAAAAAAGCGCATCCAGCCCCTACGGTCTCAGGCAAATAACGATCGGGGGAGTGACCATTGTTATGCACCCAGGTGATGCCACTCTTTTTTGCCGCGACTTCTTCAAAAGTTACGTTGGCGTTCAGCGACTGCGCAAAAGCAAGCAGTGGGAGACTGAGCGTAACTAACCAGACTAAGAGTATCTTCAAAGCGGTGCAACGACGTAACCGGCGATGACAACCGGTGTGCTTTTTTTTTCGATGGAAACTGACCAGCATGATTATCGAGGGTTCGGTGTGGCCGGTGTAATAACGAAGGTGTCGCCTTCCCTCTTTTCCGACTGGTCCAGCGCTTTGAGCTTTTCAATAATCTGCATTTCGGCCTGCGCCCGTTTCGGATCCTTGAGCCGGGCGTACAAAACAGCCAATTGATAATGCGCCTTTGAATCATCAGGATTCAGTTTGGCCCCAAGCTCAAGTTCTCTCTGAGCGCGCGGATAATCTTTGAGCTTCAAATAACTGGCGCCGAGCGCAACATGCGCATTCGCAAAAGCAGGCGCCACCTGGATCGCTTTTTCCAGGAGCGCTATGGCCCGCTCGTCCTCGTTTTCTTCCTGGACGATCAGTCCCAGATAGTAGAAAGGCTCCGGAACGCCGGCATCCGATTTGATGGCCTGCTCAAGGTAACCCTTGGCCTCGTTGAACTTCTTTTGCTTGTATAGGACATAACCGAGATACATCTGCCCTTGAGTGTTGTCCGGTTGCAGTTCGACGGCTCGACGAAAAAGGCGTTCGGCCGCAAACACGTCGGGTTTTTTTAACCAGGTGGCGCCGAGCGCAATCAAGTAAGCCGGCGCATCAGGCTTTAGTTTGACGGCTTCTTCCAATGCTGTATGGGCCTCATCAAAGACTCCAAGCCCCAGAGCTGCAACACCGACTTTGTAAAGAAGTTCGTGAGATGTACCTGCCAGTTCTCTCGCCTGGGAAAGACGGTCCAGGGCGGCTTTTGTGTCCCCGCGGTTTTGAGAGATCCTTGCCAGACCCAGCCTGGCGTCCAGATTGTTTTTCTGCGAACCGAGGGCCAGCAAATAATTCTCTTCAGCCTTGCCGGCATCGCCCTTTCGGAGATAGGCATCACCAAGCAGAGTCTGAAATACCGCGGAGTCTGGCTGAGACGATTTAGCGGTTTCAATCACGCTGATTGACTGGTCTACCTGTCCTCTGGAAAGCAGCAGGCTCGCCAGCTTGTAATTAGCCTCAACGTTACCTGGTTCGAGCTTGATCACGCTTTTCAATTCGTAAATGGTTTTCTCGGGCACAGTTCTTTAGCACGTAGAGAAACGCCAGGTTCATATGCGCGGCCACAAAGTCAGGATCAATCTTTGTCGCCCGGGTTAAGAGTACTTCCGCTTCGTTTAGTTTCCCCTGTTGCGCGCGCAACGTACCCAAGAGATTGAGCGCCGCGGCTTCGTTCGGGGCTACTTTCAAAACAGTTTTTAGCTGTTGCTCCGCTTCGACGATTCGATTATCGCGAATGAGGGCCGCCGCATTCTCAAGCCGTTCCTGGACAGTATTTGTCTGGGCTCCGGCCGCGGAGACGGCCAGGAGCACGAGCAGAAGAGCGAGGATCATTTTGAGCAGCAACAGTGAAAGAGCGCCATACGGACATGATTGGGCTGGCCACGGAAGAAGTAATTGGTGCTGTAACGACGAACGGTTCATTACTGCGGATTCCGTAGGTTGGGTGCAACCCTGTTAAAGCTCTTCTGCGAAACTACCCCCTGGCCTTCTTTGATACTGAGGATACCGTTAACTCCCACCCCGGTAACTTTGTCCACCGCGCCGCTTGGCCAATGCACTTCGACTAAATCTATCTTCGTCGCCTTTGCGAACCCGAAATGCAATCGCATATCGCTTTGCGAAAGATAACTGTCGCCACTGTGAACTTCGCCAATTTGGGTCAGCTCACCGGCAACAACCTTGACGCGTGCGCCGACACCATCACGATTACTCTTCAGACCGATAGTTTTGATCAGAACAGAATTGTTTGCGTTACCACCGTCATTTCGCAGCACTAGCGGCGGACCGTCCAGATTATTGATCACGACGTCCACATCGCCATCATTATCAATATCGCCAAAAGCAGCGCCGCGGCCGGTGCGCTTCTCAGCGAACGGCGCTCCCAGCTGCGTTCCGACTTCGGTGAACGTACCGTCCTGATTATTGTGATGCACAAAATTGCGTTGCCGGTAACTTGGTAGCTGGGGATAAACATGGCCATTGACAACCAACAGATCAACCCAGCCGTCGTTGTCATAGTCAAAGAACTGAGTGCCCCAACCAACATACGGAAGACTAACCTCAGCTACCTTCGCCGCATAGGAAACATCCGTAAAAGACCCTTTACCGTCATCGTGATAGAGAGTGTTGTAATCGTCATCAAAATTAGTAATAAACATGTCCAGCCTTTGGTCGTGATCATAGTCACCCAGAGTCACTCCCATGCTGCCCTGCTCGCTGCCGTTTTCGTTCACCGCCATTCCTGAAGAGAATCCGATATCTTTGAACGTGCCATCACCGTTGTTGTGATAGAGGAAGTTCGGGGTTGAATCGTTAGCCACATATATGTCGACCAGCCCATCTTCGTCAAAATCGCTACAAATCACACCGAGGCCGTAGTAACCATCGGAATCCGAAACGCCCGCCTTTTTTGAGACATCGGTAAAAGTTCCATCACCGTTGTTATGATAAAGCGAATCGCCGGCGCCCTTCAGTCCTCTTGGTCCGCACTGTACCGGTACACCTTTGAACTGGCAGCTTCGACCCTTGCCGAACTCCGGCAGGTTATTGACATCAAAGTCAACATAGTTGGAAACGAAGAGGTCCAGCTTGCCGTCATTATCATAGTCAACGAAAGAGGCTCCTGTGGACCAACGCGGATCAGCAACTCCTGCGCTTTGCGTGACATCCGTAAAAGTACCCTTACCAGTGTTCCGCAGCAGATGGTTTGGGCCCAGGCAAGTTACATAAATATCGTCGAAACCGTCGTTATCGTAATCGCCAATCGCGACGCCCATGCCCCAGCCGATGTCGCCGACACCGGCCTTGTCGGTAACATCGCTGAAAGTTCCGTCGCCGTTGTTGTGATAGAGAAGACTCCTGGTCTTTTGCTTTGACTTGACCATGTCCACCGTTAGAGAGTTCACGAGATAAATATCCAGGTAGCCATCATTGTCATAATCAAACAGCGCAACCCCACCACTCATTGATTCCACAATGTACTTTTTTTCCGGTGAGGAAACGTGTCTAAAGTTGATGCCGGCTTTCTCTGTGATATCCGTGAAATGAACTTCAATTGGCGGACCTTTGATCAGGCCCGGAACCGCGTAAAACAAAAGTATGCTCAGCGACGCAATGAGACCCGTTCCCGCTTTTAGAAACAAAAGTTAACAACCTCTCCCAGAGATTAAGGATTCGTTTGCTGCCGTTCCTTCTCTTTCAATTGACGTGAGATTTCCAGATGGTTCTCACCTTCCGTCTTTCGACCAGCGGCAATGTAAGCCCTGCCAAGCTGGTAATGAATATAGGGCTTGTCAGGCGCCAGTTTTGCCGCCAACTCCAAATCTGCGACCGCGTCCTTGATCTCGCCCTTTTGCAAAAGAGCCTTGCCGAGTTCGTAATGTGCATCCGCGAAGTCAGGCTTAACCACAATGACTTCACGCAACACCTTTATGCCGACAACGGTATTTTGCTGGGCGAGCAGCACGAAGCCCAGATTGTATTTGGCCTGCACGTTACCGGGATTCAGATTCAACTCGCTCTCAAACTCCTTCGCGGCCTCCGCAAACTTTCCAGACTTCAGATACACCAGGCCGGAATAGTAATGGACCATTGGCGTCTTACTATCGAGCGACAAGGCAAGCTGCAGTTCTTCCAGGGCTTTGGTGGTCTCGCCCTGGCCTTCATATGCCTGGGCCAGCAAAATATGGAGCTGCGGCGTATCGCCGCCGATTGCGACCATCTGCTGGATCACCAAATCGGCTTTATCCTTCTTGCCCTCTTTAATCAGAGAGAGTGCTAACGTGTAGTAGACACCAACATTGAAAGGCTTAGCCACTATGACATCCGACAGCAACTCAGAAGTTTTCGCGTAATTCTCCAGAGCGAAATAGCTGAGCCCCAGCAACTGCTTCGCCTGCACATTACTGGGATTAGCATTCAATTCTTTTTCGAGCGGGTTAATGGCGTCTTTGTATAACTCGGCCTTGAAAGCAGCCAGGCCCCAGTTGAAGTTAAGACCCTGGAGTTGTGAATCCCATTTGGCGGCCAGCGCAAATTGCTCCGTCGCGGCTTTGAAGTCTGCGCGATCGGCCCTCAGCAAACCAATCTCGTTGTGTGCCCTGGCAATAATCTTTGAATAATAAACCTCGCCGTTTTTCAATTCCTCCGCCGTCTTACGTCAGGCGAGTTAGAGTCCGCTATCACTCCCTCGCGAGGTCATTTCCGGAAACTTGCCGTTTCGTTCATTCAGGTTTGCCGCGTTGAGGTAAATTTCGTTCCTTTCCTTGTCGCGCTTCAGTGATTTCGACTTCAGTTCCGCCGCAAGTTGTAACTCCTTCTTAGCCTCTTCTCGCTGACCGGCTTTTAAAAGGGACTGTCCGAGGCGGTAATGCGCGGTCGCCACCTGGTAATCGTTGTGGCTTAGCTCGGGGTTGAGGGCAATTGATTTCCTGAGTACCTCGATAGCTTCCGTATACCTCTCTGCTCCTTGATATGCCTGGCCCAAGTAAAAGTAAGGATCCGAGTTGGCAGGCTGGATGCGAACGGCCTTCTGGAGCAAGGGAATCGCGAGGTCCCATTTCCTGTCAATCACATGAACGATACCCAGATAATAATTGGCGAAGAATTCCTCGGGATGTGAATCCAACTCAATCTTGAATTCCCGCTCGGCGTCAGGCAAACGCGCAGCGCCGTCCTTTAATAAGTAGGTGAGGCCCAGATAGTAATGCGCCCTGGGAAAATGCGGCTCGAGGGCAACCGCCTTCTTGAACTCCTCGATAGCCTCCGCCAAAAATCCTGTTTCACGGTATCCGCGGCCGAAGATAATGCGCAGCTGCGCTCGGTCGCCAAACTGTTTGACCATGCGCTCATAAATCTGCTGCGCTGGAGCAAACTGATGTTGCTTCAGATAGGCCAGGCCCAGAGTGTATGCAACGTCGTAATCCTTCGGTGTCAGCTCAAGAGCCGTTTGCAGCTCAGCGGTGGATTTGCCAAAGTCACCCAACATGAAATAGCTCTTACCCAACATGTGGTGCGCGCCGGCGCTTCGAGGATTGTTGACTATGGCCGTACCCAGCGGCTTGAGAGCTTTTTCATATTGCTCTGCATCGAAGTAAGCGATTGCTAAATCTATCAGGGCCACTTGTGAGTCAGGCTGATAACTGATTGCGGACTCAAGCGCGCTTATGGCCTGCTGATAATTCTTCTCGGCCGAGTAGACCTTTCCGAGCTTGGCATATCCTTCGGCCAGAACAGCCGTGTATTCTCGTTCTGCTGCAGCGAGATTGCCGGCGCGTCTTTGCGCGTCGGCCGCTTCAGAATGTTGTCGCAGCGAATCCTGGGGAGATTGGAAAACGGAGAGCAGCAGCAGCAGAGGAAAAAAGGTCGAAGGTAAGTACCTCACTTGAACTTCTTTGCACCCTGTAAAAAAAATTAGACGGAGGGCTGAGGTAAATCTTCGAGCCCTCCGTCTTTGTTTCAGCCGTGCGGTACTATATCAGAAGTTGAACTTGAGACCCGAACTGAATATTACGCGGTCCGCGGTCACTATTAAGTGGCCAAAGCCTCCGTTGGTGGCAGTAAATGTACCCTTAATTTACCCTCAGGTCCGCACAGCGGCTGGCTGGCGGCGCAACGCTCAGGTTCAAACCATTAGATCGAATCCGTTGAAATTAGTAGTGTTGAAAAGATTGAACATCTCGGCGCGGAATTGGAGTCCATACCGCTCGCTTGAATCTTCCAATTCTTGGCTATCGAGAAATCAACGTTCTTAAGCCCCGGCTGCGCACAAATCCTCGACTTAAGATTACCAATACTGCCCGGGAGCAGGCGCCGTGAATGCAGCCGGGTTGAGATAAATTTCGTCTTGTCCGAACCGTGGAGATAGATGGGCACACCCGGAACCAAGTCAGGGCGGAAGCCGCCGGGGGCGTCAGCCAACAGACCAAAATACTTCCCACTTATGACCTGTCGAACGTCGAGAGGAATACCACTCAACAGCGTAACAATTCCATTGAGTTGCCAATCTCCGAGGATATTACTCGCCAACGACCCCACTTTTTGAAAGTTGGCAAGCCATAAACCGCATTTGAAACTAACATGTGCCTGCGGTCGAGATCTGAATCCCCCTTGTCCAGACCGAAGTCGAAGGGATCAGTGGTTCCGCTAGTAAACGATGTTAGCGGAACGTCCGAGGTGGCGTGCGACCAGGTGTAGGCCACCTGCCAGGAAAGCCGGTCAATAAAGCGGCGATTGACCCAAGACTTGCAAGGCCTTGTAGTCCGATATCGCCGTTTGACTGGCTCATGGTAATCGATCCGAGATTTGGGAAGAGACGATTAGCTTGCGCGACGGCTTTGCGCCGTTTGCATCGTTAGAAGGCCTGAACCACGGCAGCCCTCTTCTCAGGCGGATACGTCGTTGACGTTAACCCCCCGCCGCCAGATATGCGTACCATGGTTTCCGATGTATGAAACTTCGGCCACCGTGTTCTTTAAGAATCTCACGGGAGACGGTAAGGTTCCATTGCCAACTCTCGGGTGGTCTGAAGTCCTCGTCCACAGCATTGAAGGCCTGTGCTGGTGCTGACTCCGGCCAGGGCATTTTTCAGGCCCGGACCAATGGTATCAAGACTACGGAAGGTCGGATCGTCGCTAAGTTTGCTGTTTCCGTCCCCCCCCAGTTGGAGTTAACCACTGCCGTCCAGGGTGGATTACCTGAGAGGCGCAAAACATCCTCGATGACGTTTGATCGGCTCATAAAGCGGCCGAATCCTCCGCGCACCGCAGTCTTGCCGTCACCATTGACATCCCACGCCACACCAACTCGTGGCTGGAACCCCTTGTTATATGGATGCCAGAGTGAGCGGCCAAATCCGGCCTCACCGGGCTTGACCAAACCGCTAAGCGGATTGGTGCCATCAAACAATCGCGGGATGTAGTTACTAATGCGATCATTGTCTGAGTAGGCCGGCGAATATCTGGACCAGCGCAGCCCCATGGTGAGGGTAAGTCGCGGACTCATTTTGAAAGTATCGTTCCCGTAGAATTCAAAGTCATGCCAGCGACCCAGTGATGCTTCATCGTGATCGATCTCGGTATAGCATCCCAACGGAATGTCCTTGACCAGCAGTTCGGCGATGGCATTACCCGTGTGGGTGTTCGTACCACAGTACTGGGCGATGCCGTTGGCGCCCTGCGCCAGTTCGTTCTTGATGTTATGACTTGCGAGAGCGCCGAACTTGAGATCGTGCGCACCCGCGACCTTGGAAAAGTCATCTTTCCAAATGAAGAGGTCTTCGTGATTTTGCCACGGTGCCTGGTGCCAAAGCGCAGGATACCCATCCGCGCCCCAGTTCGTGGGCAAGCCTACGCCGGGCGCTTTTGGAAACACAGTGGGAAACTTTGAAGCAATCTCATCATTAAGTGCTGTGCCTTCTGCATTGGTCGTAATGAAGATATCGTTCCCCGCTCGCGAAAACTGGAACTCGTTAACCGCACTCGAACTCAAAGTCGTCGCCAGCTTAATAGCGAAGCTGTGGCTGGGCTGATCCCAGTCCGAGCTGATGGTTGGGAAACCAGTGTCTCCCCAGAAGTTGCCGCCGGCGGCCAAGTGTGTCCAGGTCTCATTCGTATACTTAACTAGTAGGTTCATCTTACTGGTGATGTTGACGTCACCGCGAATACTGTCCTGACGAGTGTTGACCGGCTGGACTGGCGAGAAGACAAAGTTGTTCGTTCCGGAGGCGTTCGGGAGCGGGAAGAATTTCAAAATCGAGAGACCGGCTGGGCTTAGCTGAGCCGCAGGAATCTTGTTGCCGGGAAAACAGCCCGGATCCACGGGGTTAGGACCATAATTCAGAGGGTTATCTGGATTACAGGTCAATCCTTGTTGGTGCGGCAAGGTATCAGTTAACTGCGACTTCGGAGCGCTGAAATCGCCCACCTTCTCCGCTGCCGTAGGCACTTTGAAATTCAGGGGTGGCACTAGCCCGCGCTTCTCGCGACGCCACTCCTCATTCCAGAAAAAGAAGGCCCGGTTCTTCTTGATTGGGCCGCTGAAGTTGAATCCGTAATTGTCGTACTTCAAGGCTGGCTTCGGCTGCCCCGCGTTATTATTGAAGAAGTCAGTCGCGTTAAGCCTGTCACTCCGTTTAAATTCAAATGCGCTACCGTGAAACTGGTTGCCGCCACCTTTAGTAATTAGATTGATTACCGCTCCCTGCGCCTGACCATACTCCGCGCTGAAGCTGTTACGCTCTACCCGAAACTCCTGAATGGAATCAATGGACGGAAAGATTAGCAGCGTGGCATTTGAACCGACGTCCATATTGTTGACGCCATCAACCGTCCACATGTTGGCGTTTGACTGGTTGCCGTTGACCGACATGTCCACATGCGAGTCGAGCCCGGTACCCGCCGTGCCGAACGCTCCGCCTGCGCCAGCCTGAGTAACCGGCGAAACACCTGGCACCATTAGCGCCAGTTGCGCGTAGTTGCGCCCGTTCAGCGGCAGCTCGGTCACCTGCTTCTCTGAGATAAGACTGCCTAGTCCCCCGCTTCGTGTCTCGACTGGCTGAGCATCGGATGAGACGGTAACGACTTCGGTTACCTGGCCCACTTGCAAATCCAGGTTGACGACTTTGTTTTCCCCCACGTGCAGATCCACTGCCTCAGCGACTGTCTTTTTAAAGCCGCTGGGCGAGGTGCTAACTGTGTAGCGTCCGGCGGGCAAACTCGCCGCCAGATAAAATCCGTCGTCGTCGGAATGCACGGTACGCGATGTTCCGCCTTCACCCTGGATAGTAACGTCGGCCCGGGGCACAACTGCTCCCTTTTCATCTCGAATGGTGCCGCTGATAGTTCCTACCGTGGTCGTCTGCGCATTGACACTAATAATCAAGGCGCCGATCAAGACCAACAACACTTGCAAGCCAAGCTTCTTCAGCATACGAACCTCCTCAGGGTTTAGCGGTCGCACGACGGGGATCAGACGTTGCGAACGAACTTGTCGGAAACTCAAAGCGCTGAACTAGAATGAAATGTTCACGAGCCCCGGAGAACTGATATCTAAATTGACGTTATTACTCTTCGAACTTGCACTAGAGAAGCACTAGCAGACACATCAACTTTCACTAGGTGCCTACGGGATGCTTGCAAGGACTAACTCAAAGGAACGAAGTCTTCAAAATCAAAACAGAGCAAACCACATTCCTCTAAGCTGTCAAAAGCTAAGCTACGTATCCTAAATAGTTAAGCCACGACCGATCGAATTCAGAGTTGAATGCCGATCCAGTTTTCCGAACATTCTCCAAATTCATGGAGCCCGGGAACGTCACAAAATTGCTTTGTCAGGAGTTTGTTGCACTACTGGGCAAAAGGATTTACTCCTTATGGCAAACGTTGTCAAGGACTTTTTTGGACTGTACAAAATCAGAAACCGGATACGACGTTCTTTTGCGCGCGAATCGGGAACCCCAGTCGTTTTGAGAATTCTTTGTTGTGCAAGTAAACGAAGTATGCGTGGTTCGCTAACCGACAGAAGCCGAAGCAAACTTGCTGGCCAGTACCAGACTTAGAGCCCCCATTAAAGTTGGCTGTGAGCCCAAGGTTGAATCCATGATTGGAGTTGAAGGAAATCCGCGGCAGATGCTGGAGTCTACGGATGACTTGAGGTCGTCAACGATCACCGCCCAGGCACGCGCAATTGGTCCGGCCACTATCACTGCCTCAGGACCGAGGCCTTGAATCAAATTTGCAATACCTATACCGAGATAACGCGCGGTCTCTTTGAGAGCGGCCCTCGCATTCCTTTCTCCCCTCAAAGCCAGGTCCATAAGTTTTGCGAAGTTGACATCGTTGTTGCCGTTGGAGCGTGACAGCTTTTGATAACGCGCCAAGGCTGCTCGCTCGGATGCAAATGCTTCCCAGCATTCCGTACTACCGACAGCACATGCTACAGGCGCTCCGGTCCCAATAGTCATGTGACCAAACTCTCCCGCGGTACCGCTTTCGCCGCGATAGACTTGCCCGTCAAAAACAATACCGGTACCTACGCCTTCTTCCACCAAAACCAGAATAAAATCGCGCACTTCGCGGATTTCCGGGCGACCAAACCACAGTTCCGCCAGCGCCGCAGCATTCGCATCATTCTCGATGGTGACTGGTAGCGAAGTAGCGCGAGTAAGCGCTTCGCCTATCGGTTCGTTGCGCCAGTTGAAATGCGGCACATATAAATTTCCCGTTTCCGGATCAACCACCCCAGGCAAGCTGATGCCGATACCTTCAATCGTGCCGTTATTTTTCCCAATTAGTCGTTCAGCGCACTGAACAATATTAATCACCGTCTTGTTCACATCATGGTCTGTGGGAAACTCTTCCTGCTCCAGGACGCGGCCGGCAAGATCGCTGCTCGCGATTACAGTCTTAACCGTTCCCAGATCCACTCCAACTGCAACTGCGTCTGCGGTGCGTAACGAGAGCAAACTGGGTGGACGTCCGCCAGTGGATTCGCCGCTCACTTCCTCTACCAGTCCATCGACCCTCAGTTCATCGACAATCAACGAAATAGTTGAACGTTGAAGTGCGGTTTCGCGCGCGATCTCCGCGCGCGAGATTGGTCCCAGTTCGCGAACGTAATTGAGAACAATCTGACGGTTTATGTCGCGAATCGTATTTGAACGCGCGGCACTAGCCTTTTTGAGATCTATTCGTCTCACCAGGCCCCTCACTTATGAACCGTTGCCATATTAATCGGCTTAGTCTTGCTGACCTGGAAAACCACTTTTGTCAACAAGTGCTATTAAGTAATACAAGAGACTCCAGCAGTCAACTCAAATCGACCGAGAAAACCTTCACATTTGAGATAATCCTGCCTCACGAATCAGAGGCGGGGCCGGCATACAAGCAGCGCTCGTCCGACAACAGATTTACTTTGTCCTGCGCTGAAGACAGCCCTATACTGTCGCCAGTCAATAGGAGATTCCGGAGGGTCAGAGTAGTGCACCGAGGCAATCCGAGCGTTCGCTTCTGGGTTTTGGTCGTGTTTTCAATTGGTTGGTCGATCGCCCTTTCTATACCCATTGCTGGGCAGTCGGCCGGCGACCCGGCTAAGGCACAAATGCAAGACATGACGCGCCGGGAGCTGCAACTCAGCAGAGTCGGTTCGGACCATCGGCAGCCCAGTGATCCCAAACGCTCTCAAGCGATGATGGAACAGGTGAGCGAGGACTTCGAGCGAATTCTCACCCTTCACAATGAGATTGTGCGCGCTATTGGTGCCAATAGGTCTCTCAGCTATCAGTACATTTCAGATGCGATGGGTGAAATCAGGAAACGATCCTCTCGCCTGCAGTCTTCGTTGAAACTAGCAGAGGCCCGAGACCACTGAAGAAAATCGAGCACCAGCCTCGGGCCTGGAAGGTATGGAAACAAAAGACGAATTGATCTTAATCTGCAAGCAGATTGAAAGCTTCATAAAAAACCCGATCATCGAAACGCCGGGCACAGTCGACGCGCAACAACTGGAGAACGCCCGCAGAGATCTCGAGAGTGTGGTCCAACTAAGCGGCTACATTAAGAAACGCGCCGACAAACAAAAACACTAGTGCGGCATTACTCATGGCAGTGAGCATATGAAGTGCGTTAGTCGAGCATAAGATTCCAACTGCTGCCTAAACCCACCATGCCGTCAGGCGGCGGCAGTTCCCGCAAATTTGCTTGTCAAAACGAGGCTCAAGGCGCCCATTAGGGTTGGATCACCGTTCAGTGTGGAGCGGAGTATTCGCGCCGATGGCACGCCTCGGCGAACGCTGCGCTCTATTTTTTCGGTGAGAGTTTTTTCGATCAAGGGCCACGCCTGAGTTATCGCACCGCCGACGATCACGGCTTCAGGACTGAAGCCGACGACAAGGTTGGAGATACCGATGGCGAGATAACGAGCCGTCTCAGTGAGTGCCGTCCCTGCTTCAGGCTCCCCAGCCATGGCGCGATCGATTAGGGTGCCAAAATCCGGCGCGCTGATCGCTCCGGTTAATCTCTGGTAGCGCGCACTGGCCGCTCTTTCTGAGGCAAATGCTTCCCAGCAGTCGTCATTTCCGCACGAGCATAGAACCGGGGCATTGCTGCCAACAATCATGTGACCAAATTCACCTGCCGCTCCGCGAACTCCGCGATAGACCTGACCGTCAAAAATAATTCCAGTTCCCACTCCATCGGCAACCAGTACAAAGATAAAATCGCGCGCATCCCTGACCTCAGGGCGCCCGAACCATAACTCGGCAAGAGCGACCGCGTTCGCGTCATTGTCTATAGTGACCGGCAGCCCAGTCGATTGAGAAATAGTTTCAGCGATCGGCAAATCGCGCCACTTGAAATAAGGCACGAAAATCACATTACCAGTTGCCGGACAAACAAGTCCGGGAACGCTGATGCCGACGCCTTCAATCGAACAGTGCCGAGAGAACTTGCGAATGATTTCTATGATACGGCTCACTGTCCGTTCGGGAACCGGATCTGTTGGGAAACTTTCCTGCTCGACTACCATTCCAGCCAAATCGCTACTGGCGATAGTAATGTGAGTAGGTGTGATATTGACGCCGATGGCAATGGCGCCGACGGTGCGCAGGCGCAATAACGTTGGTCGACGCCCGCCAGTTGATTTACCTTCACCGATTTCCTCGACCAGGCCCTCGCCTGTAAGCACTTCAACAATTTCGGAGATAGTAGAGCGTTGCAGGGCTGTCTCGCGGGCTATGGTGGCTCGGGAGATTGGCTCTCTTTCGCGCACGTAGTTGAGAACGATTTGCCGATTAATATCGCGAATCGTGTGTGGATTTGCGGCCTGGACTTTTCTGAGATCGATTCGTCGCACTGGCTTGCCCCTGTCGTGGCTTAAAGGCGTGGTTTTCGCCTTCAGAACCAGCTCTTGTAGAGGTGTAAATTAATGGAACTAACAACCCCGGACAAATCCTCGTATTGAATAAGGCCCCGGCAGCTTTCAACAAAGTGAGCAGGGATAAATATTACAAAGCGCAGCCGAAGTCAACGCTTTCCGGCTAACCATCGTCACGCCTACATTCCAATGTCTTTTAGGTGATAGCGATTCGTATCGTAGAGCCGCTCCACGTCGACTTTGTCGATTCTCCCTAACACCGTCGAAAGGTCAACCAGGGACAGATCGCAGGCGGGTGCAATTCCGCGCGACGAAACCATCTTGCCGAAATCACCATCCGCGACGGCGTCCGCTGCCCGCGCACCAAACATCAGTCCCATGATTCTGTCCACCGGTGAAGGCGGACCACCACGCTGCGGGTGACCAAGAATAACTGACCGCGCATCGTAGGACGTATCGGCCAGGATTCTCCGAGCCAGGACCTCAGCGATACCACCAAGCCGCGCGTGGCCAAAGGCGTCATGGCGGTCGTCCATGAGGATCAGCTCACCATCTTCAGCAAACGCTCCTTCAGCAACGACGATCACCGAGTAACGCGGGTGCTGCGGATCGCGGGGATGCGAAGTCGAATCTCCGAGCTTCTCTCTCAATAGACGGTAGACCTTCTCGTAGCGAAATGGATGTTCCGGAATCAGAATAATGTCTGCCTGGCCCGCCACGCCCGACCAAAGAGCGAGGTGTCCCGAATGACGACCCATCACTTCGATGACCTGCACCCAGCCGTGCGAACCCGCAGGAGTTCGCGAACGTTCAATAACCTCAGTTACGTTTCTTAAGGCCGAGTCAAAACCCAGCGTGTAATCTGTTCCTGCCAGATCTTTATCGATCGTTTTTGGAATACCCACAATAGGCACGCCCATGTTTGAAAGGCGTGCCGCAACGCCGAGCGTGTCTTCGCCACCGCAAGCTACGATGGCATCGAGTCCAAGCTTCTCGATGTTGGCGATTACTTCAGCAGACTTGTCGATCCGCTCCCCCAACTCGTTAGGCGTCTGAAACGGATTCGTGCGCGACGAGCCCAGGTTAGTTCCGCCATCGCGATCCCAGCGCCTGACGCTGGCGCGCTCAAGCGGGATGACGTCGAAGGGAGGGTTTAATAGGCTTAGCCAGCCATCGCTGAGCCCAACTGTTGCAATTCCCCTATCGAGAGCGCGATATACCAGGCCCTTAATCGCGGGATTGAGGCCCGGTGCGTCACCGCCGCCCGTCAACACGCCAATGCGTTTTACGTCAGTCATGAATGCAAACAATGCTCCTTCTAAGGATCTAACAATTTGGCAGTGTATCTTCTTGCTATTGGTCTCAATAACACCGGCGCTTTAGGCCTGGTGATCAAGAGCTAAACGTAACGTGAAAGCGTTTAGATGCTTTCACTTTTCTTTCACCTGCCCAGGGTCGCCGTGCTAAAGCCGCGTTGTTAATGATAGTGTGGCGCCCTCGCCAACACGTCCCAGCATCTGGTCCATAACCCAGGAAGTGCGCGCGGCAGTAGCGCCACTACTGGGACACACACCACAACCATTTAACTCATCCACAACACTCTGGATCAATGGTTGTTGGATATGCTGCGGATACGTGATTGTGAACTCGGTTAACCCGGCCGCATTCTGGAGTAAGATCGGTAACGGGTCAAAAGTGGAAAATGAAATCTCACCTTTGCTGCCGACGATCCGGGTCAGATCGATCTTAGTCGCAGTGGTAAAACACCACGCGCCAACACCATGCACGCCCGAACCAAACTGAAACGTCCCGGTAACTATGTCTTCTGCTTCATACCGTCCATCCTGATTCGAAGCGCAGCCTTTGACCGAGGTGATTGGCCCGAAGACAAAGTCCAAAAAGTCGAGAGTGTGAGAAGCCAGATCTACGAAGAGCCCGCCCCCTGATATCTCCGGAACTACTCGCCACGCAGGAGAGTCAGAACTCAAGCTCTCCTTACCTGGTGGTTGATAAAGACTGATGTTAACGAAGCGCACTTCCCCGATTGCACCCGAGTCAACCAGTTCTTTGATCTTAAGGAAACGCGGCAGCGCTCGACGATAGTAAGCAACCAACAGTGGCACGCCGGCAGTCTTGCACGCGGTTATCATCTCCTGGCATTCCTCAAAATTCAGCGCCATTGGCTTCTCGACATAGACAGGTTTGCCGGCCGCAGCGCTGATCAATGTGTATTGTTTGTGAGAGGAGGGCGGTGTGGCAACGTAAACAGCGTCGACCTCTGGATCGTGAATTAATTTCGCCGCGTCGTCATACCAGCGGGAAACTTCATGACGCTCGGCGTAGTCTCTTGCCAGCGTGCCATCGCGGCGCATTACTGCCACCAAAGCGGAATGGTTGGCTTTCTGAAACCCAGGGCCGCTCTTAACTTCAGTTACGTCACCGCAACCAATTATGCCCCAACGAATAGTTCGCATGTGCAAGCCGCCCTGTGCGCTGTTCTAATCGAACCTTTCAACCGCTCGCTGCAATCTTCAGAGATTTTCCAAGTGGAGCATCCTAGCTCGGGTGGTCTGTGCCATCAAGTCTCCAAATGGCTTGAACCCGCCGGCTTACCGCCACACGCGCAGTCTAACGATGCCGCCATTTCTTCGCTGCCGGCGGGACCAAATTCTTATAGACAGCAACGACATAAGCCGATTTTCAAGCTCCGTAGGACGAAAGATTTGGTATCCGAAAAGCACTCTCTCGCTCCTCTGGGAACGATGCAGTCCCTTTTCACTTACGTGTTTATAAACATTTCGCCGCTCTGCGAGGAGGCCTGTTGCGTTTAGCGCGAACTCTAGATCGGACGACATTGTGTGGGTCGTAGGCGAGGGGACGGAACCCGGCGGTGCAAGTGATCACACTGCCACAACAACGACTACTCAGGGGCTTTGCTTTCCGTTCGGATCATGGTGAGCAGCATCTTGAATCTGGTCGCTGCTCTAACCGCATGTGGAATGTTCGCAGGAAGCGTGATGGTCTCCCCTGTTCCTACACTGTAGGCTTTCCCCGCGATCTCCACTTCAGCCGCGCCGTCTACCACCAGGACGAGCGCCTCGAACGGAGCCGTGTGCTCACTCAAGCCTTCGCCCTGGTCAAAAGCGAAAAGCGTGACGGTGCCACCCTTGTTCTTTAAGAGCACCCGGCTCACGATTGAGCCATCCTGGTACTGAAGTAAATCCGTAAGGGGTTTTACCTCTGCACTCACTGGCTGTATTTGCTCGACGTTGCTCATAACATTCAACCTCAAAGGAATTAGAAATGCTTACTGCTTAGTCGCCAGGAGTGCGACCGCGCCGAGGATCTTGCGATTGCGTCTGAAACTTCTTCTCATCTCGAATACCCTGCGCCGCGCCTGGCCGTCTTTGAGCACATTCAGTGCGAATCGTAACGCGCCCCTAACCCCTTCGTCTTTGATGAGACGCCCTGGCTCCAACAAACTCATTGATGTCGTCTCAATAGCTTTTACCTCGAACCCTTCAGACTCAAGTAGTGACCGCCACTCAGCAACGCTCAATGGTCTCACGCCGTGATGCACAACACCCGTGAGCGATCGCTCGACTTCGCCCCTCGCATCGTCGGTTAAGCTCTCGTGCATGAGACACATCTCGTGAATCCCGTACCGCCCACCATGCTTTAGAAGGCGATGGGCTTCGCGAACTATGCTCCGTTTCACATCTTCGGTCTGCATCGTAAGCATTGCCTCGCCATAGACGACCGTTGCCGACTCCGTAGCCAGGCCGGTTTCGGACGCGCTCCCAACCACACATTTTTGCTTAGGTCCCACGAGGTAACTGTGAACGATCTTCGCCGCCTCCTTATCGCGCTCGACAGCTGTGTACGACGCCGGCGCAAACGAGATCGTTAGACGTGCAGTCGTACCCATTCCAGGGGCAAACTCTACCACTTCATCTGCAGGCCCGATGCCAAGCAGTTTGAGCATGAGCCGCGTCAATTCCATACCGCCTGGACGCAGGACGCGCTTGCCGAGCCGGGCCAGCACCCAATGACCCGGCATCTTCTCAGTCTTCAAACCTTCGCCGGGGCGAACCAGCGTTGTTGAATCGTTCATCATTCCCCTAAACGACGTCCGGAACGGTTGAGAACGTTGCGGGCGGCGGCTGAATTACCAATTGCTTCTTAGAACCTTGCCACATTAAATTGAGTGCGAAATAAACAAACGAAAGTGCCCCGACAGCAAAGACCGAGTCCCCCACCATTCGCAACCAGCGAAGTTTCTGCATCAAATCGGTCTGCATGAATTCAGAGCTCCGCGCCGACCAGTAACCGACTGAAACCGATTGGTAAGTCTGCATCAAACCCACCGGCAGGAGACTCAGGACGATTTCCAACATCAAACCTATATTGATCGCCCAGAATGCAAGCCAAATTGGCCGCTCCTGCCACTTGAGTTCGGGCTTCATCGCTCGCAGACAGAACAGCATTAGTCCGAGTCCGAGAGTCCCGTAGACACCGTAAAGCGCACCATGTGCGTGCACTGCTGTCGTGTTAAGGCCCTGCATATAGTACAGCGCGATCGGCGGATTGATCATAAATCCGAAAATTCCCGCACCCACCAAATTCCAGAACGCAACCGCGACAAAGAAATAAACGACCCACTTGTACTGGCTGAGCCACGGGCGTGCCTTGGCGCGGCGAATGTTGGCTACCGCTTCGTGTCCTACCAACAGCAGTGGCACGATCTCAAGCGCGCTAAACACCGACCCGAAGGCGATCGCTACAGTAGGTGTCCCCGCAAAATACAGGTGATGAAGCGTGCCGATGATGCCGCCGCTGAGATAAATCGCACCCGAGAGTAAAGCTGCCTGTGCAGCACTTTCGGCACGAATGACGCGCAACTTGGCAAATAAGAACGCGATAACCACCGTTGCAAAGACTTCGAAATAACCTTCAACCCAGAGGTGCACAACCCACCAGCGCCAATACTCGACAACTGAAAGATGAGAACGCATGCCCCAAAAGAGTCCGGGACTGTAGAACAACGCGATTCCGGTCGTCGACAGAAAGTAGAGTGTTATCAGAGATCTCGGTGTGCCCTTCTTTCTGAGCGCTGGAATCGCAGCCCGTGCAATCAGGAAGAGCCACAAGAGCAAGCCAATGAAAAGCGCCGCTTGCCAGACCCTACCCAAGTCAACGTATTCATACCCCTGGTGTCCGAACCAAAACCACAAACTACCGGGCAGCTTGTGCATGACCGACAACCATTGCCCGGCCATCGAACCCAAAACAACAATTAGCAGGGCGCCGAAAAGTAAATCTACACCCAGCTTTTGCCGCTTTGGTTCGTAGCCGCAAATGAATGGAGCAATAAAAAGTCCGGCAGCCAGCCATGCGGTCGCGATCCAGAATATCCCCAGCTGTGTATGCCAGGTGCGTGTAACCACATAGGGCAGATAGTCGGCCAACGGAATTCCAAAGAACCCTCCGCCTTCCACACCGTAATGAGCGGTCAGCATTCCCATTGCGATTTGCAAAAGAAACAGCAACGTGACCACGAGAAAGTATTTGATCGTTGCCTTTTGGGAAGGCGAAATTTGCGCACCGATGAGCGGGTCACCATCCGGCACCTCGTCTGAAACCCACTCTGTTTCGCGCGAGGCGTAATACCAAACCAACCAGCCGATGCCCGCCAACAACATAATCACGCTAACGCCAGTCCAGACAATCGCGCTGCTGGTCGGAACATTGCCGACCAGGGGTTCCGAGGGAAAGTTGCTTGTATAGGAAATTGTGTTGTTTGGGCCGATTGGTCGCTGAGGCCCACGCAGTCCAAAAGAAAAAAGAATTCAACTGTCGAAGTTTCGCGGGATCGGCTTGTGCGTTGTGTTGCACGGCGTATGCGGTTCTGCCATTAGCAAAAATGTCCGTGTAGTGCTTGAGATTGTCTTCAAAAGCGCGCGCGCGTACCGGTTCGATGGTCAGCCGGCCGCTCGTTTCGTCATAATTATTTTTTCTGATCGTGTCCTGAAGGCGTTGACGCAGGACTGCTTTCTGTTCAGAAGTCAGCTGGTCGTAGTCGTTTGAAAAGTCCTGCTGCGACCATTCGTTCAGTATGAAAAGTGCTTCGCGATGTAGATAATCCGCTGACCAATCGGGCGCAACGTACGAGCCATGCCCCCAGATAGAGCCGCTTTCCATTCCGCCCATTGCCTGCCAGACGTTTTGACCATTGGCGATCTCTTCGGGGCCAATGACAATCTGGCTATCTGTCGTTGCGACCTCGCGAGGAATCGGCGGCGCCTGGCGAAAAATCTCGGTGCCGACCCAGCCTAGTATCGCGAACGAAAAAACAAATATTGCGATAAAAATCAGCCACAGCTTTTTCATAGGAATCTGCTCCTGAGTACATCTCTTCAGTACGTACTTTCTAAGACGGCGTGTTCAGACCGGATTATTTGCAAAGATTTCATTATCGACTGTTGTGACTTTGGTGTATGTGCGCTGTGTCACATTAAGAAGTTAGCCCGCGGTAGCGGGCGACGGCATAAAGCCTGGGGTGGAGCGCAGCGGAATCCCAGGAATCCGGTAAGACAAAGCAACGCGGATCGAAATGATATGTCTGTCGGCCGCTTCGCGGACTTCACAATTTTCTCATGCTGAATTCCTGGGGTTCCGCTGCGCTCCGCCCCAGGCTTTACACCGTCGCCCGCTACCGCGGGCTGAGCGCTCTCTTCTAACGCCGAAAGAGGACTCACTCGCTGCGTCCACCTGCAGGAGTTGGGAGTGTGAGCTTGCCACGCAGTTCAATCTGCTCGGACGAGCGGCCCACGAACACGTTGAACTCGCCGGGATCCGCGCGCCACTGTTTTGCCTTGACGTCGTAATACGACAGCGCTCGGCCGTCGAGTACGACTGAGACCCTCCTCGTTTCGCCGGGCCTGAAGGTTAACTTTCACGAATCCTTTCAACTCCTTCGCCGGTCGCGGAACTTTCGTTTGCGTGTCGCCAACATAAACCTGAGCCACATCAGCGCCCTCGCGTGTTCCGGTGTTCTTAACGTCAAACGAAACCTCGTAGCGCGGACCCGATTCCGTATTCGACAACGGCTTGATTGACAGGTTGGAATAGGAAAAGGTTGTGTAAGACAGTCCAAAGCCGAATGGGAACAATGGCTTCGTGCCACTAGGTTCGTAACCACGATAACCAACGAAAACTCCTTCCTGGTACACGACACGTTTCGTGCCCGGCTCCGGATAGTAGCTGTCGTGGACCGGGTTATCTTCCCAGCGTCGTTCAAAGGTGACCGGTAGCCTGCCCGAGGGATTAACATCCCCGAACAGAATTTCTGCGAGCGCCGTGCCGCCTTCCTGCCCGGGATACCAGGCCTGGACCAACGCCGGCACGTGATCGAGCCAGGCGTTCATGTCCACGCTACCACCTGAAGTCATGACAACGATTGTGTTCTTGTTGGCCGCTGCCATTTCCTGAATCAACTCGTCTTGTCCCAGCGGCAAACGAAAAGTTCGGTCAGCGCTTTCAGCCTCCGACTCGGCATCGAACCCTGCAGCCACCACCACCACGTCAGCGCTCGCGGCCAGCTTTTTGGCGTTGTCGCTTACGAATTGTCCTGCGCGGGCCACTCCCAACCTGAGGCGAACAGCCCGTCGAAAGGCACGTCCATGTTGCTCCAGAACAATCTTGTGGGGCCCGGGTTCGAGACGAAGCGTGCGACAGTCAATGAGCGCGGTAAGAGTGGTCCAATTGTCCAGCACGAGTTTTTCGTCAACGTAAAGCCGATAAGAACCGCCGACTTCTCTCGTGGTTTGCACGAAGATGTCGTAGGAGCCGGATTCTGGCGGTGAGTAATAACCGGTCCAACGTGACGAGAGCGTCTGTTCAGGAAACAGCAAGCGTGCAGCGGTCCCGAAGTCAACGTGTTCCTCGATGCGGGTTATGACGGGATTACCTTTCAAGTCTGCGTTATCAAAGTATTCGGCTTTCAGTCCCGCTTTGCCATCAGTCTGAGTCGTAGTGAAATTAGTCGCGTTGGCCAAATCGCTGTAAGAGAGCACGCCGCGGTCGTAATAAACCTGAAACTGAGTGCCGGGATGATTGACTGGATAATTTGCCAGACCCTCCAGATAACTGACGGCCGCGAAGGGCTGCACTTCGGCGCTGCCGCCGCCAACGGACACTGCCGGGAAGGCGTCTGGTCCAATTATCAGGATGGATTTGATCTTGCTCTTACTGAGCGGCAACAGATCACCGTCGTTCTTCAGCAGGGTTATGCCTTCACGCGCGGCATTGAGTGCAACCTGGCGGCCCTGCGGGTTAAATCGCGGAATCGCCAGCGCCGCTTGATCATGATCGAGCCAGCCGAAGCGCTATCGCCGTTCTCAATATGCGACGCACTTTGTCGTCGATAGTAGCGAGGGAGACTTTGCCTTGTTCAATCGCGGGCTTGAGCGTCTCAAGGTTCATGTGTAAGCCCGAAGGCATTTCGACATCCTGACCGGCGTTTGCGGCCTCGACGCCGTCATAGGTCCCGGACCAATCGGACATGATCAGGCCTTCGAAGCCCCATTCCTTCTTCACCACATCGGTGAGCAGATACTTGTTCTGCGACATGTGCTGGCCGTTGGTTAGATTGTAGGAGTCCATGATGGCTCCAACGTGGGCCTCCTTAACCGCAGCCTCGAAGACGGGCAGGTAGATCTCGCGCAAAGTGCGTTCGTCAATGATTGAATCCGTATTGTGGCGATCAAACTCAGAATTGTTTCCCAGAAAATGTTTGATTGTCGCGCTCACGCCCTGGCTCTGCACGCCCTTGATGTAACCGACCGCAATACGCGAAGCGAGGAAAGGGTCTTCACCGAAGTACTCAAAGTTTCGCCCGTTCATCGGGGCACGGTTGATGTTGACGCCGGGGGCGAGCAGGAAGTGAACCCCCTTGGCCCGAGCGTCACGTCCGAGTTCCGTACCCACAAGCTCGGCCAGCGCCGGATTCCAGGTAGCGGTTAGAGTAATGCCGCCGGCGAACGCGGTAGCTGGTCCAAAGTTCCGAACGCCGATCGGTCCGTCGGCCATCTTCAATCGCGGCAATTTAAGCCGGGGAACCTCGCGAATGAAAAAGCCGTCGACCCCTCCAAGCAGGCCGAGCTTTTCCTCGAGCCTCATCTGCTTGAGGATGGAGTCGACCCTGCGCTCGATGTCAGCCGACGATGCGAGGGAAGGCGCGGGAGCCTGCGCGGATACTCTCAACACTGTGAAGGTGATCACGGCCACGATCGAACAGAGTCTTTGCATAGCGTTGTCCTTTGGTTCAGTAGCGCAATTCGACTGAGATGCAGCCCGCGGTAGCGGGCGATAGTATAAAGCCTGGGGCGCGAGCCCCAGGTAGCTGCGACGATTTCAGAATCCGAGCCCGCGGAGCGGCCGGTAGAGGTAGAGATGGAAACTCCAAACGAAGTGATACTCTGTCGGCCGCTCCGCGGGCTCTACCATTTTCTAACCAACGATCCTGGGGCTTACGCCCCAGGCTTTATGCCATCGCCCGCTACCGCGGGCTGAATTCGGCCTCAGCCCCTGCAACCGTCGCCAGTTTTTCCTTGAGAGTCGGAATCCACTGACGCTGGAATTCCGGTTCCACGGTTTGCGCCAACGTCAAAGCTCTCTCATATGCGGCACGAGCCTCGCCAGGCCGTTTCCTGATCATCATCATATCGCCAAGCAAAACTTGTGATGGCACACAATCCGGATAGACAGCTATTGCTGCATCTGCTTCCTCGAATGCCCGGTCCACTTGATTTGCAGCAAGCAGTTCCCTGGCCCGTTGCTCGTGGACCAATGCCGATGCCAGCGGAATACTGAAGTGACCGTCAAAGACGAAAATGCCGTGTTCGATAACGGCCGTGGGCCGAAGCTTCTGAAATTGATCGTAAGGGTTCAGCGGCCCGGGTCCGATTTCAAATCCCGAAAGCGTGCCGGCGCTAATTAGAACAGGCCCATCAATTGTCGCTGGAGCTTCAACTGGTGTTTGGAGCCAGGGCGTCAGCACGGTGCGTAGAGGCTTGCATGGGATTCCATAGTAGGCAGGATCTACCAGGCCCTGAGCGAAGTAAGCAATCCAACAGTCCTTCACACCACGTTTATCTAAATACAGCTTTGTCGCTTTGAGTTGTTGGGCCCAATCCGTATTCGAGTCAGTCAAATACTTGTAAGTGTTTGCTGGTCCGCCCCACAACTCATTTGCGTAGGCAATGTAAGAAGGAAACACCCGCAGCGACGAAACTGCATGGAAGAGGAGCAGCAATGCGATCGCATATCCCCAACGTCTATCGCTCCGAATCAAGGCCCATGCGGCGCCGCCGATGAGTACTGAGAGAAACACATACAACGGAAGGATATGGCGAACTCCAATGTTCAAGCCGGAACTCATCGACACTGCCAGGAACAACGCCGGAGGTATGGTAAGTAATAGAATCTCTCGCCACCGCTTCAGCTTACGAGTGGCGATGGCGACAGCGGCCAGCAAAGATAAAATCAGAAATGGAAGTGTGGACTTTATGACAAACGCCACGGGAAAGTAGAACCACACACCATGTGGATAGACTTTGCCTAAGATGTAGGTCTGCATTGAGTCCGCGACCCAGCGCACGTCCGTCAAGCCGTATAAGTATGATTCCGGGAGCAGGCGCCAACGGGCCAGCGTCAAGACAGCCCAGGTTTCGTGCGGTTTCAGTTTCTGAGTGTAGTTAGCTAACGATGGATTCATTTCCAATCCAGCCGGGCGCGCGTTGTATCGGAATCCGTAGGAGGCCCATAACACGCCTGCGGCGATGAGACCGGTGATAACCAGCGCAACGGCTAACCTGCCCGCGGGCCTTGCAGTTCTCGCAAATGTTTCCTTACTCCAGCCTTTGACTTCGCGGTTGCGCACCACTTCACAAAACGCCAGAAGCGCTAGCATTGGGAAGACCAGCAGACCCGTATGTTTGGCAGTGAGCGCCAGGCCCGCGGCCACGCCAACTATGATCAGACGCGCTAGAGACGGAGCTTGCACATAACGGTAGAAGGCGTAAAGGGCCCCGAACATGAAACACGACAGGCCAACATCAGTAGTGACCACAGCTCCATGCGCGAGCAGATTGGGTTCAAAAACAAGTAACGTCAGGGCAATGAAAGCCGCGCCCGTTCCGAACATTTCTCTAGTCGCCAGGAACACAAGCAGTGCCAACAGCAGCGTAAAGAGCGCTGCGGCCATGCGAGTACGAAAAAGGATCATGTCCGCATCGTTTTGATAGAGGAAATCCCTGCCGTCCAGGAATGCTTCTGTTTTGAAATCGCGGTCCTGCAATTTCGGAGTTTGCAGCGGCAGGCGGAGCAGTGGCATGGTGGCAACGAGTTTGACGAGTGGCGGATGTTCCGGGTTTAGTCCGAAATCCGCGCTGGTCCATGACCGGTAGCCGGCAAAGATATGGTCACCCTCATCCCACGTCTGAGACTCCTGCCGTACTGAGAGCGCCAACTGCAGAGAGAGCACCATCAACAGACCCACGACACCAACAACAATACTTGCCCCACGTCTAGTCACTGGGTTGACAGTCAAGGCCTCTCCTACGAAGTTCAAGTTAGCCCGCTACCGCGGGCTGGACTGCTGCAAATCCATTAGCCACTAACGCCACCGCGTGAGCGCCGTCACGTAACATCCAATAGCCGCCATCGTGATCCCGGCGATGGCCGTCAGCGCTAACAACCATCTGCTCATCCGGTACGCCGACGGCAGCTGCTTCCACTCCACCCAGATCATCGCCAGACACCACAATCCGCACCCCAGCACGCCGGCGAAAGGCGCCACGATGCCGGCGAGTGCGACCGTCTTAAAGCCAGTCCAGAGAAGCAGCAGTCCGCCCGCCGCGGTGTAGAGAATGACTCGCAAGCGCAATCTATCAAAATTCCAATCACGTTTGGGCCAGATGGCTATGGATATCTCGTATGTTGTCCGCGCGTACACAGGCAACATGCCGTAGATCGCACCGAAGATGGCAAAAAACACGCCCGCCTTATAGACACTGATCAATCGTGGATGGATTAGACCGAGAAACTGAGATTGCTGGCTATAGAGATCCGCGTCGGTCGGAACCAATCGTAACGGGTGAAGCACGGCCGCGCCCAGGATCATGAAACACGTCGTTATCAATAAGACACTGCCAAATGAAATCGTCGTATCAAGCGCCGGCGCTCGCAGCCACGTCAGCCCTCGCTCTACGACGCCTGGTTCCTGACTCAGTTTCGCTGGTTCGTCACTCGCCTGCCCCGACGCACCCCAGTTCTTCTCGCGAAGGAACCCAACATATCCGAGGTAATCCTGCACGCCTCCGCCGACTGCTCCCAAAAGAACCGCCATTTCAAAAAAAACCGTCCGTCCCATGAAGTCAGGGTATTTCGCAATTACCCACGGCTCGTAAGCGGGAACATGCGGCACCAGCATGCCCCAGACGGCGGCGGCCCAATTCGGTTTGACCAGCAGTATTGCAATCAGGATTAGGCCCATTTTGAGAGCCAGAATCAAAGTCGAAACGCGCTCGACGATGTTATAGGTTTGAATCAGAGTCAACGTGGTGGCTGCGAGAATGACAGCGGTGCCCCACAGTGGTCGTCCCCAGCTCGACCCTTGTCCGATACCCGTTATCCAAATGCACAGACTTCCGAGCGCGTCCGAAAGAGCCGCCATCCACAATGGGAATGCGATGATCGAGACTGCGCCAAGCAACTTCACGACCCAGGCATGCGGCCCTGGAATACGAGACCAGGCACGTAACGGATGCTCGCCCGTCAAGACGATATATCTGGCGCCGGAGTAAACTTGCACGGCTTTGAAGACGACCGCGGCAAGAATCACCCAGAGCATTGCGTAACCAAACAGAGCGCCGACGCGCGGCGCAAAGATTGTTTCCCCAGTGCCTACCGTCACCGAAGCGATGATTGCTCCGGGCCCAAAGACTCGAAAGAGTCTCCTCCAACTGCCGGACAGATCAGGACTGAGCGGAGGGTAGTCGATCGTTTCTAGTTGCAATGTTTTCAGTCTCGAGCTGGTGCTCAGATGCCAGGGCTTTCGGAAGAGCCGGTCTCGCGCGAAAAGTCGTAGAAGACGCGAAACATATTGCCATCCAGGTCCGCTACTGTGAACTCATGCAACTTCCACGGCTTTGACTCCGGACGGGAAACAATTCGCGCATCGCTACGACTCCAGGTCCCATACTGATCGTCCACTTCCTGTTTGCTGTTAAGGTTTAGCCAGACCAATACGGGCGCTGCATTACCATATGGCTCGCGAAAAGCGCGATTGGTCAGGAACATTCTGCAGCTTCCTTTCGAGATTCCTGCGATACCACCGTCCTCATCACCCCAGTCTATGGTGAAGCCGAGTTGGTTCTTGTAGTACTCCGCAGCCCTGTCGATATCACCGACAGGTATTTCAGGTACTGCACCTGGAAAATCTTGCTCCATTACGCACCTCCAACCACCGCCAGTGATCACGCCTAAGGCCAAAAATCTGCACCCGTCGACAAGTGATCCCCGGTCAGTCAATATTAGTGCCGGTTGAGACGGTAATAATATACTTGACTCATCAACGTGGATCTCGATTCAATTTGAAACCTTCGTAGATGCTTGAGCACGACGTAGGTCCTCCAGACAAGGATTCAACGAGGCCCACGCAAAATCAGAACTGGGAGCGGACCGGGGTCCCCACGCGGGCAGCCCGCGTGGGGTGGTGGTAACGACCAGCCAAAGATTCACTTCAAAGCTTGGGGTTGAAACCGTTAGAGCTGCAATTCTTCGTCAGTTGCGCTTTGGCTGGTCGCTAACGCTCCCAGTTCTGATTTTGTCTGACCATCATTGAGTGCTCAATTGCCCAGCTAAGTTTTGATTCTGCCGATCCGGCGGGCATCTAATTCAATTGAACTATCAACGTTTATGAGTCAAGTATATTAATACCGTTGAGATGTTTTTCCTTAGGCTCATTGATCGCCGACGATCCTGCAGAATCTCAAGGCGTCCTCGGTCATTTTACTATTATTAAAAAACACGTAACCGGCTTTTCGTTTAGGCAGTGCCGCAGCTAACTCCGCAAGCTCGCCGGGTTCATATTGGTAACGCCAGCCGTTTCTGCCATGAAGGCGGAAGTAGCATTTGTCCGGAGTTACACTCTTATCAACAAAGGGATCGACCACATGCCACAATTGCAGCCTGGTACAAATTGACCTAACGATCTCCGCATCCCAACCGCCACGTGGTTCCCAGCACAGGTTGAGGTCCTGGCGATCTATGGAGGCGAAGAATTTTTCCATACTGGCAATGTTCTCTTCAGACGGTTTGAAACTCGCCGGACACTGAAAGAGGATTGTTTTGGCTTTTAATGCCTTTGCTGAGGCAAGTGTCGTCTCCCAGGCCTCTTTCACGATTGTAGTCGCCCGAAAATACCCCGCCTCTCGTCTTTCAGTCTCGGAGAGCATTTCTTTTCAATCGCCTATAGGTGGGACTTTTAGCATCGTGAGTAATCAATTGCCAGGCTTTAAGGGTGAACTCAAATTTCGCCGGCATTTCGCTGCGCCAGCGCTCCAATGTTTTGACCTGAGGCGGTTGGTAGAACGTATGCTGAATCTCAACACAAGAGAAGGCACGCGCATAAGCCTCTTTCGCCAAACCAAATCCGCAAGTGCCGACCTTCGCCACGCGCGTGATATTCCGGCAAACAAGTTCTGACGTCAAGCTTAACGGTTCGTCCACTTTTGCATTGGCGCAGGTTAGGCTTCAGGAGTTCTTCCTTTTAGGGAGACGGGTAGAATCATCTGCGTCTTCTGAGAACGAGAAACAAGAGAGCCACCACTACGAAGATCACTATGGTTCCAGGCCACACAAACCATCCTCGCCCACTGCTATACCCGCCGACGACCACACAACCCGATGACAATAGAATGATGGATAAGATAATTGTGATTTGTTTCATAGCGACTTCCTTGAAAGGGCAAAGCGCTAACCAACTCTACTTTGCCGGCTAATGTCCAACCAGTTTCTCCAACTCTTGCGCCGCCCTCTCAACGGTGCGCTTGGCTTCTTCCAACGCCTTCACAGCGCCTTCTGCCTCGGTTGCGATGCTTTGCGCGCGTCGGATCGCATCCTGCGACGCAGCTCGCGTCTTTTCAAGAAGCGCTTCCGCGTCGCGCTTATGCTTTTCAGCTTCCTTAACCTCTGCGTTGGCTTTTTTCTGCGCTTTTTCGAAACTCAGCACCCTGGCTTTCGCTTCGGACAATAAGCTCCTGGCTTCCTGCACTGACACTTTCGCTGCAGCTATCTTTGCCTGACGCGTCTGTTCAACCCTGCTTGTCTCGCGGGCTGACTCTGCCCTTCGCCGTGTGCTTGCGGCACGGTTTGATTTCGGTGAAGAGGTGACCGGCACCGCTTCGTCTTTAATCTTCGTCATGCCGGCAGCTGGGATCAATGACGCGAATGACTCGAAACCTGGAGGATCCACGTCGCGAGTCAGTCGCCCGGGACGTTGAGCATCGGGAAGCGTTGCGTAGGCAGACATTCCCTCGAGAGTAGTGCTGATGCGGTGGATCATCTCCGGAGTTGGGCTGCTGCCTGAACCTCTAAGCAATGCAGTTGCCAAATCTGACAGGTGCGAAAGCGCCTTGCGTCGCGCGTCCAGGGCCTCGCGCATGTCAGCGATCTTCCCGGCGCGACCCGAGGTCTGAGCTTGACGAAAGCGCTGACCCGTCTCAATCAGCTGGTCGAATGCCTCACGATGCTGCCAGTAAAGTTGGTTTACGGCCCACGCCGAGACTGTAGGCTTGACCAGCGCCATAACGTAGTCCGCGTCTTCGCGGCGTCCGCTCTGCTTCAGTTGCGCGGCCAGGGCTTTACGCCCGGCGATGAATTCCGGCAATGGAAGCTTGAACAAAGCATCAAGCTCATCATCAAGGCTTCCCTTCGTCTCGCGCTCTTTACGTTTTTCGCTCGCGGGCTGCTTTCCAACATTTCTCGCCATTCATCTAGTCTCTCATCGTTTTCAAAATAGTCTGACACTTCGTCGCAGAGCGACGGCTCTTTAGCCCGGCCTTTTAAAGGCCGGGATCAGATCGTGGATAGCTCCCCCGGCGCCTACCGAGGGCTGAAAAACGTCTAGCGTCAGTCGTCGCCACGCGACGCGAACGGACTTGTCGACTGTTCCCGGCCTTGAAAGGCCAGGCTAAAGTCAGCCTTCGCTCCGCGACGATCACCTCGCGAACGACCTCACTCCAATAATAGATGAGCAGGGAGTCCACACGAAATTTGCTTCGCGCTTCATTCATCTCGTATCTTACTGCCCCTGCAATAAAAACCAATACGAGGATGGTACGAGATGATTCATCACGCGGTATCAGTCGCAGGCTTAATTGTCTTCGCGGGAATCGCCTGGTTGCTTTCCACTAATCGGCGCAAGATCGCATGGAAAACGATCGCGTGGGGAGTCGCTTTGCAACTCCTCATTGGTTTGATTATTTTTCGCTTACCCGGTTCGCATCGAATCTTACTCTGGCTGAACGACGCGGTGCTGGTCTTACTCAACGCGTCAAAGAGCGGTTCCGTATTCCTGTTTGGACCACTTGCGGCCAGCCCGGGCGAGTCCGGATCAGTCGGCTTCATCCTCGTCTTTCAAGTCCTTCCAGTCGTCATTTTCTTTGCAGCATTCACATCTATGCTTTATCACCTGCGGGTGCTGCAAGTATTTGTGCGACTCTTCGCCAGGCTCTTCCACCGAACAATGAAAATCAGCGGCGCAGAATCACTCTCCAGTGCCGCCAACATCTTTGTCGGAATCGAATCAGCGCTGGTGGTGCGCCCCTATCTCGAAAAGATGACGCGCTCGGAGTTGCTGCTGGTGTTGACTACCGGGATGGCGACGGTGGCATCAAGTACGCTCGGAGTCTATGTGGCGTTTCTAAGCGGAGTGTTTCCAGAGATAGCCGGCCACTTGATCTCTGCTTCGGTGCTGGCGATTCCTGCTTGCGTGGTGGTTTCGAAACTGCTAATTCCCGAAACCGACACTCCGGAAACAATTGCAGCCGTTCCTTCAGAAGACGAGTCGGCGCGTTCAAAAAATCTGATAAGCGCGATTATCGAAGGCGCTATGGACGGGCTGAAGCTGGCGGCCGGAGTCTCGGCGCTACTTATCGCCATTCTCGGACTGGTGGCTTTAGTCGACAAAGTGCTCGGCGCCGCGGGCGCGTGGTTGGGAATGAGCGAACCGCTGTCGTTTGTCAGAATCTTGAGCTGGTGTTTCTATCCCTTCGCCTTTCTGCTTGGATTGCAAACGAGTGACATACCAATAGCGGCTCGCTTGTTAGGCGAGCGGGTCATCCTTACTGAAGTTTTTTCCTACAATCACCTGGCACAGTTAATCTCCAGCGGACAAATAAGCGATCCCCGGACAGTAGTGATTCTAAGTTACGCACTTTGCGGATTCGCGCACGTGGCAGCGATGGCGATCTTTGTCGGCGGCACCGCGGCACTTGCGCCCTCGCGGCGCGACGACCTCGCCAGCCTCGGTTTACGAGCCTTGCTGGCAGCTACATTGGCGACGTTGATGACCGGATGCGTGGCCGGCATATTCAGCAGCGGCGAAGGAGTTTCGCTGTTTAGACCCGGGTGAGTTAGAGGAAGCGTGTGTGACAGGGGTGCGTGGGTAGCTGTAAACATCTCGCTCCTTTGGGGCGAAAACGAATTTCGACTGTTACACCAGTAACTCGAATTCACCACTTGTCACTCATATTTTCTTATCGTAAACAAATAAAAAAAAGAAAGCACAAACCATGCTTAGACTTCCTGTCGGACTCCGCTCGTTCATTACTCTGTCGCTGCTGATCGCAGTCGTAGCTTCCACACCATCAGACAAGGCTCGATCGCAGGAAAAGATCCCCAGCTACAAGAATCCGCGCCTTTCTGTCGAACAACGAGTGGCCGATCTTCTCTCGCGCATGACGCTGGAAGAAAAGATTGCGCAGCTGACGTGTCTTTGGGTCAATCGGCCCCAGAAAAATGCTCTGGCAGACTTCGCAACCGATCGCGGAGACTTCTCGCCGGAAAAAGCCGCGCAAGTAATGAAGTACGGGATCGGGCAGATCGCGCGACAGCGTGAGCAAAAAGGACCGCGCGATGGAGCTGTCTTTGCAAACGCGGTGCAGAGTTGGTTGATTGAAAACACACGTCTGGGGATTCCCGCAATCTTTCATGACGAGATTCTGCACGGCCATATGGCCAAAGGAAGTACCAGTTTCCCGCAACCAATCGCACTCGCCAGTACCTGGGATCCTGATTTCATCGCAAAAGTTTTTACTGCCGGGGCGCTTGAAACCAGAGCTCGTGGCAGCCAACAGGTGCTGGGGCCGAATCTGGATGTTGCGCGCGAGCCTCGTTGGGGGCGCACAGAGGAAACTTATGGAGAAGACCCGTATCTCGTTTCCCGCATGGCAGTAGCAATCGTTAAGGCGTTGCAAGGACCAGGACCAACTATTGATGGCGAGCACGTCATTGCCACGGCGAAGCACTTCGCCGCCCACGGCCAACCGGAAGGAGGCACAAACATCGCCCCCGCAAACTATTCCGAGCGAGTGCTCCGCGAATTCTTCCTGCCCAGTTTCAAAGCCGCGGTGAAAGAAGGCGGCATTATGAGCGTAATGGCTTCTTACAACGAGATTGACGGGGTGCCATCGCACGCCAACACGTGGTTGTTGGAAAAAGTTCTGAGACAGGAATGGGGTTTCAAAGGCCACGTTGTCTCTGACTATTACGGAATTGCTCAACTACAAGACCTGCACCACGTGGCAAACGGCAAAGAGGAAGCCGCACGCCTCGCGCTTGAAGCAGGAGTAGACATTGAGCTGCCAGATCCGGATTGCTTCCCGTTGCTGCTCAAGCTGGTTCGGGAAGGAAACGTTTCAGAAGGCTCGGTCAACAAAGCCGTCGCGCGCAACCTTCGGGCGAAGTTTCTGCTCGGGCTGTTCGAGACTCCTTACGTCGATCCTGATCGAGCCGCGAGGGTAACTAACTCACTTGAGCATCGCGAATTGGCAGCCGAGGCCGCGCGGAGATCGATCGTCCTGCTAAAGAATGAAAACAATCTGCTGCCGCTGGATCGTGCCCGTTTGCGTTCCATTGCCGTCATTGGACCAAACGCTGCGCGTGTACATCTCGGCGGGTACAGCGACGATCCTGGTCGCGGCGTTAGCGTGCTTCAGGGAATTACCGAAAAGGCCGGTAACCAGATCAAAGTAACTTATGCGGAGGGGTGCAAGATTACTCAGGAAGGCGGCGACTGGTTTACCGATCTAGCACATCTCAGCAATCCCGCAGACGACGAAAAGTTAATCGCTCAAGCGGTCGAGGTCGCACGATCCGCGGACGTAGCTTTGCTGGTATTGGGCGGTAATGAAGATACGAATAAGGAGGCATGGGCGGAAAACCATCTCGGCGACCGCGACAGCCTCGAGCTCGTCGGGAGACAAAACGATCTTGTAAGAGCCGTTCTGGAAACCGGCAAGCCGACGATTGTCATGCTCATCAACAGCGGGCCGCTCTCGATTAATTACATCGCGGAAAAGGTGCCGGCAATTCTCGAGGGCTTCTATCTCGGCCAGGAAACTGGAGTGGGCGTTGCGGATGTTCTATTTGGGGACTTCAACCCGGCCGGCAAGTTAGCAGTCACTTTTCCGCGCTCAGTTGGGCAATTGCCTGCCTACTACAACCGCAAGCCTACGGCTCGACGCGGTTACCTTTTCACCAGCAAAGAACCCTTGTTTCCGTTTGGATACGGTCTGAGTTACACCACGTTCGACTACGCGAATCTGAAAGTAAGCCCGGCGCAAATCAAACCCCAGGATCAAGCCAAAGTCAGCGTAACCGTCAGCAACACAGGCAAGCGCCCGGGGGATGAGATCGTCCAACTCTACGTTCGTGATCTTGTAAGCTCTGTAACGCGGCCCGTATTGGAACTGAAGGATTTCAAGCGTATTTCGCTCGCAGCCGGCGAAAGTAAGACCGTTGAGTTCATTATCACAGCCGACAAACTTTCGTTTCTTAATCTGAAGATGGAAACCGTGGTTGAGCCCGGTTGGTTCGACATCATGGTTGGGACCAATTCGTCAAAGTACCAGACAGTCAAGCTTGAAGTGGTTGCGCAGTGAATACGCTGAAAGCGTTCGCTGATCTAAGAAAATAACGCCGAAAGCATTCGTCAAGCTATGGAAATAACCTGAAAGCGTTCGCTAGTTTTAGCCCAGGGTTGCGCTCTGGCAACGCTGGCTCAACACTCCGTGAACAATTTTTGGAGCGCCAAAGGCGCGAAACTGTAACAGCCTGGGGCAACGCCCCAGGGAACTCGAAATTACTCATACCGGAAGCGCTGAAGGCGCGTAATGAAAGCTGTCTCAACTCCCCAGGAAGACTGACCCGCTAGTTTCATTTCGCGCCTTCAGCGCTTTATGGTTTGCTCGGTACGCCGCCTGGGGCGCTGCCCCAGGCTATTACATTTCGCGCCTTTGGCGCTTTCAAACCAAAGTTCTTTACCGCAAGTACTTGTTGAAAAATTCAAGCGTGCGCGTCCATGCAAGCTTGGCGGCGGTTTCGTCATAACGCGGTGTCGTGTCGTTGTGGAAACCATGCTGTGTGCCGTCGTACATGTAGAGCTGATACACCTTGTGGTTGGCCTTAAGCGCTGCTTCATAGTTCGCGATGCCCGCGTTGACGCCTTGATCATTACCTGCGTAATGGAGCAAAAGCGGCGCAGAAATTTTCGGGAACATCTTCTGCGCCTGGCTGGCGGCCATAGAACGCAACTCCGGCATTTAGATCGCCGCCCAGCCGCACAGCCAATTGATTCACCATCCCGCCGCCAAAGCAAAAACCCACCGCGCCAAGTTTGCCAGAGGAGTCCGAACGCGCTTTTAGCCACTTTGCCGCCGCGATGAAATCTTCGGTCATCTTCTTTCCATCGACCTTGCGAAAGGCGACGGCGCCGGCCTCATCGTTGCCGGGATAGCCACCGACCGAAGTTAACCCGTCGGGCGCGAAGGCGATGAAATTGGCCAGCGCTAGCCGGCGCGCTACGTCTTCGATATAGGGATTGAGTCCGCGGTTTTCGTGAATGACCAGCACGACTGGGAACTTTTTCCCTTTCGCCGGACGAGCGAGGTAACCCTTGATCGAACCGTTCCCAGCCGGGGATTGCACGACTTCGTAACCCACTTTTATGCGCTTGTCATCAGCCGGCACCTGCTGCGCCCAGGCGTAGTTGGGTTTCAGGCTCTCGAAAATTGCCGCGACCGTGAGGCCGCCAACCGCAAATTTGACGGAGCGGTCGAGGAAGGTGCGACGATCAATATCGCCGTGCTGGTATTCGTGAAACAGGTCTAACAATTCTTGCGGATAATCGGATGCTACTTTACGTTCCATTTCTTTCTCCTTGCACAGGATTAAGCGGAACAGTCGTTCACTCTTCCGCCTCGTTCTAAGCGCATTCAGAAATTACACGGACTCGTTAATGCAGGCACCTTCGCTGGAATCGTATCCCGAAACTTGACGGAATTTCTGCGAAGGTTTTTAACGCGTTCTTCAACTTCTTCAGGTGTCAGTGCTGACTTAGCCTCATGGAACACCCAATCGATATCTTCCTGGTATTTTCGCGCTCCGGCGACGTTGACCATGCCATCTTTGATAAACCAAAGATTGAAGTTTATCGACATAGTGTCTTCAGGGTAATAGTCGCCACCGTGCTCAGCAAACAGCTTGCCATCGACGAAGTATTTAACTTTTCCGCCGGCAACCTGAGTAATCAGTGTGTGCCAGCCGGCCTGGCTGCCACCGACGGTTTTGAAGACATTGTCTTTCTTCCAATTAGGCTCGGGGCTGAAGGTTTCCCAGGTGGTCGAATAAAGTGTTGGTCCGGCAATTCCCCAGCCGCCATTGGGAAGATATTCATAATCCAGCTCGCTGTAATCAAGATCCATTGGTGCTTTCAGCGGGCTAATGGTGTAGAAGCTCTGGACAATTTGATCGCCGGGCGGCCCGGAAACCGGACTGTCCGTGAACCGAACCCGCGCAGCGTAAGTCCCTTCCAGATATTTTCGCTGATGACATATTTGAGTTTGAGTCGTGTTGGCATTGGGACCGTCCGTAGACGATGTCATCCGCAAAATGTAATTGCGAGCGTCCTTCTGGTCCTTCAGAAATGTCACGCCGCGTTCGGACCAGGTTGCGCCGGGAACGCCCGGCCAGCCAGGCGCGGTGCGAACAATCCAGCCGTGCTTTTTCAATCCTTTCTGATCGGTATAACTAAAGTCGTCAAACAAGATTTCAGGTTTTGACTTTACGGTCGCGGTAGTTGTTAGCTGCCGATCCCGGTTGCTCGCTACGGCGGGTGAAGCGGTGGCCCGGTTCGTAGTTGAACCAATCGCCAGGCTCACAACCATTATCAAAAACAGCAAGGTTATGCCTGGTACACTAATATGGAAGTTATCGTTAGTCTTCATCAGCATCGCACCTTTAGAGTGTTGGCCGCCAGGTTACTAATTACTCGGTTAGCTTACCTCACAATTAGAGAATCCTTACAGTGAGATGGAAAGAGTAGTGTCGTAAGTTGGTTTTTTGGTACAGCAAACTGTTAGCTTGCGCGCGCGTTGGATACCGCTCAGAATCGCAAACTAACAGTTTGCTTTACAAATCAGGACCCTGAAGAGAGTGAGAATTTATTAAGTGAGCCCTCAAGACGCAGATGCGGGATGCGCAAGCTGTACCCGCGCATCCCGCGATAAGACTTACCAGGTTCGTACGAACAAAAGCTACTAGTCACTCGCGCGGTAAAAGTAATACTCAGCTGTGTAAGGCACCTCTGACCGCTGGCCAATGACTGAGCCAGGAGCAGTTGGTGGAATACCGCCACTAGTATTCAAACGCTGGACAAAGGTCACCGGGCTGAAAATGCCGGCACCATCGGTCGAGACCTTTTTGAGCAGTAACCAGGGAATGGCCGTCGAATCCGGAGTGCATCCTGTGCCTGGCACACGCGCAGCGACAACTTTGCTGCCACTGTTACTTTCCCAGGTTGGGCCTACATAGTGAGTGCCGACTTCCCCGCGATAGCGTGCGTCAGCGAACAACGTCGCCTGCGGTTCTACAAACGTCCAACTGCTGCCGTTCCAGCTATAAACTTGTACCCCCATGGCGTATACACGAAAGGCCAATTCATTTCCCGCCTCCACCTGCAAGGACTCGCAGCCTGATGGCAAGGTTTGCGAAGTGTCTAAAACGCTCGCAGGTGAGGCCGGTACCGCCGTTGATGAGAGCCCAGCGATGCTGAGCAGAAGCACAAGCGCGACGACGCGCTCTATTTTCAGGTAACGCATTACTCTTCTCCTTTAATTGCAAGTATTGCTTGCAGTCTCTTTTTCATAACTTCTCCGATTTGGACCCGTTGTATCTCGGAGACGTAGCTTCGCAACGCTCGCTTCCCGTGGTTTGCGTTAACAAAACGCGGGAGCGATTTGCTGAATACGTTCTCTTAGTTCAGGTGACAGACTTTGCAGGACCGCCTGGAAATTCGGGTGAATCATGCCCGAACCGAGATAGGTCCAACGATTTGCCTGTGTCTGCACTTGCACGAACTTTTCGCGTTCGCTAACAGTAAGCGTGCGATTAGTGGCGCGCTCTAACGATTCGAGGTCAAACTGCGTCTGGGCTACCAACCCCTCGGCAATGAATCCACCGATCTCCAGGTATTCCTCGAACGCGGTATCGATATCTTCCCGGTTGCGGGCCTTCAGCCAGCGCTTCGACCACTAGAGCGTCGAGCCGGGCGTGCTGCGCCTCTTCCATCCAGTGATGTCTGAGCAGGCTCTTGAATTGTGGATCCAAATCCTGATCGTCCTTCATGCCTTCCAGGTAATGCTGTTGCGTCATCCACTCGATTTGTAGAATCGCCAGGGCCACTGCCAGGGGATCGTGCGCCAGAATCGCCTTGCCGATAGCGTCCGCCGGGCCAATCACCGCACACTCCACGCCGAAGCCTGCTTTGAACTCCTCACGAAATCGTTTGAAGAGGTGAATGTGTTTTGCTTCTTCGCCGGCGAATTGCAGCAACGCACGCACGCGGTAGTCGTCGCCGCTGAGGTGGGGACGCGCATGATCCATCAGAAACGGCAGGATGAATTCTTCTACTACTCCGAAAATGCAGAGATAAGAGTTCCCTCTGATCTGATTCAACGTTCGCTTTTCATCCGCGCTCAGAAAGTCGAGCGACTCGACGCGTGCCAGAGACTCCGGCATGAACGGCTTCGAGAAGTCGAGCCGTTTCTCACCGCCGATAATGTCTTCTATGCGCCAGTTAACCTTTCGCGAAGCGGCCAACGCCGCTTGATATGAATAACCCTGGCTTTTCGTGTTCACCATTTCAGTTGCTGTACTCATATTTCCTCTTTCTTTTAGTCAGTTACATTGCCAGGCGGACGGCTCAACATCGCCATTTTGCGTTCAGCGTAGTAGCCCGTCCGCCGCCTTCGCTGGGGAGGCTTCAATGCCTCCCTATCTCAAGTGCGCAGATAGAGTGGAAAAACCGTCACCGGCCGAAAAGAAATTTTCAGGCGACTAAAAAAGGACAGAACCACGCGTTAAAGGTTAGACGGACTGATATGTTAGATTTAGGCTATTCGAAGCGGAGTGCCCCGCCAAGGAGATTTCCGCGATGACTGCAGCCTCGCCACAGGACGTCACACAATTGCTCGCGGCTTGGAGCGACGGAGACGAAGCGGCGCTTGAACAACTGGTTCCTATCATTCAAGCCGAACTCCGCCGGCTCGCCAGGCATTATCTGAAGCGCGAACGCCCCGGCCACACACTGCAAACTTCTGCACTGGTGAACGAAGCGTACGTCCGTTTGATCAACTGGAAGGCCGCGCGCTTCGAAAGTCGCGCGCACTTTTTCGGCGTCTCGGCGCAGTTGATGCGGCGGATTCTCGTAGACTTCGCGCGTAGCCGGCCTCGAGTACGAGGCAACTCGGTGCGTCACGTTTCGCTCGAGGAGGCTCTATCGGTCACTTCGGAAACGGATGCTGACCTGGTGGCGCTTGACGAAGCGCTGGTCGACTTAGCAAAACATGATCCCCGCAAGGCCCGGATAGTTGAGCTGCGTTTCTTCGGAGGCCTGACTGTCGAAGAGACTGCGGCGTTTCTGGACATCTCACCAGCGACAGCACTCCGCGAATGGCACAAGGCGAAAGCGTGGCTCTACAAGGAATTGAGCGCGTCAGGACAAAATGCAGACTAAGAGGTGGCAGGAGATTGATGGGCTCTTCGACGCGGCACTGGACCTCGACCCAGCGGCGCGCGATGCCTTTCTGACTAAGGCTTGCCGCGGTGATGATGAGCTCCGGCGCGAAGTGGAATTACTACTTGCCTCTCACCAGCGCGCGGAAAAGTTTATCGAAGTACCAGCGATGGAGGTGGCAGCTAAGGCCGCCGCTGCCAACGGAGATACTTTCTTCGGTCTCGGACGAAAAATTGGTCCTTACCGCGTTTTGTCTCTTCTCGGCATGGGAGGAATGGGCGAAGTTTATCTTGCCGAAGACACGCGACTTGGTCGCCGCGTAGCGCTTAAACTGTTGCCGCCGGAATTCACTCACAACGCTGAACGCATCTACCGTTTCGAGCGCGAAGCCCGCGCCGCCTCCGCTCTCAACCATCCAAACATCGTTACCATCTACGAGGTCGGCCAGAGCGACGGCACCTATTTCATCGCCACCGAGTTAGTTGAGGGTCAGACGCTACGCGAGTTAATGCCGCCAGCCCGCACGGAGATCAAAGTGGCGCTTAACGTAATCCTCCAGGTGGCGGACGCGCTGGCAGCCGCGCACGCCGCCGGGATCGTTCATCGCGACGTCAAGCCCGAAAACATCATGCTGCGGCCGGATGGATACGTGAAGGTTCTCGACTTTGGTCTGGCGAAATTGAGCGAGCCGGAGTCAGTAACCGACAAATCTCAGAAAAGCACCGAGATACAGCACACCGACACGGGTGCCGTAATGGGTACGGCCGCCTATATGTCTCCGGAGCAGGCCCTCGGACAGGTAGTTGATCACCGCTCGGATATCTTCAGCCTTGGGGTGGTGCTATACGAAATAATGTCAGGAATGCACCCGTTTAGGGGACCTACCGCGGCCGCCACTTACGCTGCGCTGCTAAATGAGGAGCCACCGTCGCCCATAAATTCCAACCCGGATATTTCTCCAGAGCTGGAACGCATTATCATCAGAGCTCTGGAAAAAGATCGCGAGATGCGTTACCAAACCGCCTCCGACTTGCGTGCGGAGTTGAAACGCTGGCAGCGTGCGCGCGACTCGTCTCCAACCGCTTCAACGCCAATCCATGCGCACTCTCAGATCGTCGCAGCTGCGACGCCGTGCGCGCTCTGTAAAGGCCGCACTCGCCTTGACGGCACTGGTGCTGGTTGCGGCTTTGATCTTTCTCGGTTTGCGAAGTTCACAACCGCGAGAAATTGCGGCGCCGCTGAGGAATCTGAGCTTTACGCAGCTTACGGATCAACCGGGAGCAGAGTTCTTTCCCAGTCTGTCGCCTGACGGCAAATCGGTAGTTTATGCGAGCAAGATGTCAGGTAACTGGGACCTGTACTTACAAAGAGTAGGCGGAAAAAATCCACGCAACCTGACAACCGACTCAACGGCCGACGAGACGCAGCCCGCCTTTTCGCCTGACGGAGAGAGGATCGCATTTCGTTCGGAAAGAGAGCACGGTGGTCTCTTTGTAATGGGAGCTACCGGCGAATCAGTGAAGCGATTGACTGACTTCGGCTATCACCCAGCCTGGTCTCCCGATGGACGCGAAGTCGCATTTTCTACACACAATATTGAAGACCCAAATGATCGCAGTTTGGAGCGGAGCGATATCTGGATCGTCAACGTCGCAACCGGGGAGAAGCGTCAACTCACCGGCGAAACGGTTGGCGACGCGGCGCAACCACAATGGTCTCCGACCGGCGCGCGTATCGCCTACTGGAGCAGGCGTAAGGGCGGACAACGCGATCTCTGGACGATCCCAGCGAACGGCGGTACCCCAGTCGCCGTCACCGATGATGCGGACTTCGACTGGAATCCTGTGTGGGCGCCCGACGGTAAGCATCTCTACTTCGCCAGCGACCGTGGCGGCCAGATGAACCTTTGGCGGGTTGCCATCGACGAGAAAACAGGCGTCGTCACAGGGCCACTGGAGTCAATCACTACACCGTCGCCTTATGCTCAGCACCTCAGCTTTTCGCACGATGGGAGGCAAGCAGTTTACGTTAGTCAGGTTAGTAGCAAGCACATTCTGAAAGCCGACTTCGATCCTGATAGCGCCGTCTTGACGTCAGAGCCTGTTGCTATCACGCAAGGCTTCAAACACACCGCGCAACCCAACCTTTCACCGGATGGCCAGTGGTTCGTCTATAGCACTCAAGGCGATAAGCAGGAGGATCTCTTCATCATCGACAAGGATGGTGTGGGCGCGCCCCGCCAATTAACCGACGATCACTTCAAAGATCGCCATCCCCGCTGGTCGCCTGATGGCAACCGCATCGTCTTTTACTCAGACCGTGGGGGTACGTATGAAGCCTGGACAATTAATCGCGATGGCAGCGGTCTCAAGCAGATGACTTTCAACAACGGCCTGACCGTGATCTATTCCTTCTGGTCACCCGATGGATCGCGCCTGGCGTACAATCTGCGTGATGAGTCGTGTTGGATCATTGACACAGCAAAGCCATGGACCGAGCAAACGCCACAACGTATCCCTGATCCTCCCGACAATTCCGGCATCTTCAGAGCCTTCTCATGGTCGCCCGATGGTCGTAAACTTGCCGGCTGGATCAACGACCCGAACGAAAAAGTCGGCATCCTCACCTATACGTTTGAGACTAACAAATTCGAACGGATCACTGATTTCGGTTCCAGACCTATCTGGCTGCACGATAGTCGGCGGATTGTGTTTAGGGACGCCGGCAAACTTTTCCTCGTGAACAGCGATACGAAGAAGATTCAAGAGATCCCACTTCACTCGCCTAACCCTGTAATCGAATACGGTCTCAATAACGACAGTCGCACGCTTTATTACACACTGCTCTCGACCGAAGCGGATGTTTGGATGATCAACCTCGAGTAGGCAGCAGTATCATTGTTATGAAGCCATGGTTTTCGATTATCCGCGCCCTGTCTTTTGCTGTAATTCTTCAATCCGCTTTGACGCGGCTCTTAGCTTCCTCATTCTTCTAATGACTGACACCGTTCGAGCCGTTTGTGGTCATGACGACTTTGATGCATTCGTTCGGATTGTTCTTAAACGTCGCGTAACCGTTACTGGCGTCCGTCAGACTCAAGCGATGTGTGATAACAAACGATGGATCGATCTTGCCATCCTCGATGAGTTTGAGCAGCGGCCGCAGATATTTATGAACATTGGTTTGGCCCATCTTGAACGTCAGCCCTTTCGAGAAGGCGGCGCCAAACGGAAACTTGTCGAGAAATCCTCCGTAAACTCCTGCCACTGAGACGGTGCCCCCTTTGCGACAGGCACGAATAGCCTGGCGCAGGGCGTGGGCTCGATCCGTAGCGAGATAAAGCGCTGTCTTCGCTCGGTCATAGAGTGCATCGATAGTCGTGCCGTGTGCCTCCAGGCCGACGCAATCTATGCACGCGTCAGGTCCCATGCCGCCAGTGATCTCCGTCAGTTTTTGGAAAATATGTTCGTCGTTGAAATTCAGCGTTTCCGCCTTGCCTTCCTCAGCGGCCATGCGCAAGCGCGCCGGTATATGGTCGATCGCGATTACTCGTTCCGCTCCGAGCAGGAATGCGCTCTTGATCGCGAACTGACCGACAGGGCCGCAACCCCATACCGCAACTGTATCGCCGGGTTGAATATTACAGTTCTCGGCGGCCATATAACCCGTCGGAAAAATGTCTGAAAGAAAAAGTACTTGCTCATCGCTCAACTCGTCCGGAATCTGCACCGGCCCAACATCGGCAAAGGGAACGCGCACGTATTCCGCCTGGCCGCCCGCGTAACCGCCCATCATGTGCGAGTAGCCAAACAGGCCCGAGCCGGAAAACCCGTACAACAGTTCCGCAGTCGAAGCGTTGGGATTTGAGTTATCGCAAGCCGACCAAAGATCTCGCTGGCAAAAGAAACACCTGCCGCACGCGATCGTAAATGGAACCACGACGCGATCGCCTTTCTTCAGATTTGTAACGGCCCGTCCGACTTCAACAACTTCCCCCATGAATTCGTGCCCGAGGATGTCGCCCTTCTGCATGGTGGGAATATAGCCGTCGTAAAGGTGAAGGTCGGAGCCACAAATTGCAGTGGTGGTGATTTTCACAATCGCGTCTCTCGGATTGATTATGCTCGGATCCGGCACGCTCAACACTTGAATATTCTTCTTGCCTTCCCAACAAACTGCTTTCATTTTTAGCTCCTTGACGCGGCCCGGGCACTCGCCGTTTCTTGTTGCTGGCTAAGGTCGTCGGAATCTTCTGTCATTACCGCCGATGGCGGCGTTGATTCTTCATACTCCGCCCTGCCGGAGGTCTGACCGGCAATAGTCGCAATTTCGCCGGCTTCCATTATTTGCTTGAGCCGTCGCAAATCTTCCCTGATTAACTGTTTGGGTTCACCGCCCAGCAGTTGGGCCACCGTCGCGCCCAGCTTGCCTGCAGGCGGGTTGTAGTTCACGGTAACGCGCACGTAAGTACCATGCCCTCCCGGCCCTTTTTGAAATCGCACGGATCCGGCGTTCACTACATCCGCCTCCTCCAACGAGCGCCAGGCTATTAGTTCATTTTCTTTCTCGTTATAGATTTCAGCGTCCCATTCCACTCGGGACCCACGAATTCCTTTCGCCACCCAATGTGATGTCCAGCGATCAAATTCCTCCACAGAATCAAGATTCTTCATGAACACCGGTAAGTTTTTGAAGTCTCGCCAAAAAGTGTAAAGCTCTTCAGGTGACTTATCGATGGCTATCGAAGTTTCAATGTGAACCTCGCGCGCAATGTTGCCCTTAGCGTTCTGAATAGTTTTGACGGCAGCGTAGGCGATTCCAGCTCCCGCTAGAATTGCCCCTCCGGTCACAAAGGGGTGTTTTGCAGCTTTAGAGAGCAATCCCTCCTTCTCGTTCGCACTCTCCACGTCGCCCTCGTCAATGACTTGTTGTGTTAAAGGCGTGTCGCTCATTTGCTACTCCTTTACATCGATGATTGTTATCGAAGATTGAAAACCGACATACAGCGAGCCTTGCTGCATTCAATCAAAACAGATTGCAGCGATTTCGCTGAGTATGAACAGTGGGAGCAAGCGAAGTGCCAATAGAAATACTACAAAGAGCAAAGTGCGTCACAACTTTGTGATATTCGCGGGGCCCAGATAAGTAGTTGGTCAATTGGGCCCGCAAATGCCTCTCATTCACTCCACCACTACTCTTTAAGATGATCGGCTATGACTGCGGCGTCGCGGATGCAAATACCAAAGGCGCGGGAAGGATCCGCCGAGTTCTCCCAAGAAAGCAGCCGCTGAAAAGTTGGCTCAGCTGCGGGTCGATGAAGGTCCACCGCCACCGTGATTGGTTACCTGTTCGCGAATGTTAATATGCTGACTCGTTTTCGTTCGCGTGATAATGAAAAGAGGTGAGCCCGAAGACTCACCTCAATTGATGTTGGTAACCAAACGGATTAACGGTTCCCGCCTTTCTGCGTGCCCCCCGTTTGACTACCTTGCCGACCGCCGGATTGCTGACTTCCTTTTTGTTCGTTACCCTGACGGCCTCCGGCTTCTTTCCCGCCGCTTTCGCGGTCTCCTTTGTTTTGGTCTTCCTTACGATCTGGCATTTCTATCTTCCCTCCCTTGTTCGATTGATAGCTCAGACGAGTCATAGAACCCGTCTAAAAAAGGCCACTGCACAATGCTTGCACGTTTTCAAAACATTGCGCGCAACCAATTCAGGCGCAGAGCAAACAAAGTGCCAGAGAGCTAGAGTGCAAAGCCGGGAAGAAGCGATTGGAGGCTGGTATTTCTGCCCAATTTGCGAGCAAGAGTTTGCTGCCTAAACGGTGCGAACGTTTCGAAAAGTGATCGAATAACGAAGCGCCTCCACCGGCGGGATGCTGTGTTGCCAGACCATTCGTGCCGGCCCAGTCAAGAGATAAGCTGAACGTCGTTCGACTGTCACGTTCACGCGCTCCCATCGCCGCGAATGTTGGCCGCCGGGTTTCAGTTTTTCGCCCACCTGATGTCTAAAACGCAACAGACACGGCGTCAGTAGTGAGATGCCAACGACCTCACCGAACACAGGTTTGTCGCGGTGCCACCCTATCCCAGCGCCGGGTCCATATTCCGTCACCAGAACCTGTTGCAGCTCCTCGGGCGCGAGATTGGCGAATAATGCGGCATGCTTGCGAAGTGCAAGCAAGAAATCCGGAATGTGATCTGCCTTACGCAGCTCGCGACCCGAATAATCATATTGCCAACCGAACGAAACTACCTTTCGCTTACCGAGGTAACCGTGGAACTCAAATTCGCGAAAAGGCAGCGCGCGCACTTGCGTGAGTAAGGCACACTCGTCGGCCGAGCCGATCAGTTCTGGCTGGTATCGGAAGCCCGCCGGCGGATTAACCCTCCTCAGTCGCGAGTCGCTTCCAGCCCCGCCGAAAAGCGGTTCTTCAGTTCCGCCTGCAATACGCCGGTCCTCTGGGATATTTGCACTTTCATCTAACACGCACGGTGGATCATACGATTTTGGATGCCCGGCCCGCGAGTCCAGACGCTTCAGCGTAACGGAAGGACTGTCAATAAGACGGAACAGTCCGAGCACGAATCCCTGACGTTACTCGCGGTGTTCCTGATTTTGACCGAGAGCGGTCTTGAGTGGTGATAGACGCGTGGGGACTTGAACCCCAGACCGCTGCCGTGTCGAGGCAGCGTTCTGCTAACGGAGCTATGCGCTTATAAAAGGTTTCAATCGCTTCAGCTGAATGCCTGCTGAATGTTCACCGTTGGGCCGGATTACATTGCTACCTGAAATTCGATCGCGGTCGATCCGTTTGGCTGCGCACAATTCGCCTGGAACCGCAAGAAGCAATGTTCGTGGTCCAGACTTAACCAATTAACAGGTGACGTTGGTTGCGCAAGGGTACACAAGGTTGCGGAGTAATTCGCTCGGTTTAGGCAGGATCATCGGAACACCCACTATTTCGCTGGCCTTTCGCCGGAACACTGATTGCTCAGATCAGTACGTTAAAGTCTAAAAACGCCGGCTCTCTCGTCAGTTAGTGGGCCTCACTTGTGCAGGCCCATGCTGTCTGCCGGTTCACGCAGGAGGCAAAGTCTCATGGAAAACGGCATTAACGATGGCATCGCAAGACGCAGCTTTCTTAAGGTCGCAGGGGCAAGTGCGGTTGGCGCCATTTTGTTAGACCCGAGTTTTTTCACTGGCAGCGGGGCATCCGTCATGGCCCAGTCTTCTCTGCTCAGTAGATTTACGGAACAATTGCCCGTACCACCGGTTATCGATGCCCGTGCCGGCGGCAGCTTCGATTTGACCATGGCTCCGGGCCTGCATTCGTTTCACAGCTCGTTGCCGCCCACTCCTGGCTGGGGATACGGCGGCGCGTCTTATTTGGGACCGACATTTCAAACCATGCGCGGTGTGCCGATTGATGTAACAGCGATTAATTCACTTGGCACACATCCTCTCGCTGCTGTCATCGACACGAGCCTGAATGGCGCGTTGGAATCTGACAAAACAAATCCGCGTGTGGCTGTCCATTTACACGGCGGAAACACCGACCCGGAGAGCGATGGTGGTCCAGAGGACACTTTCACTGTCGGTGAACATCGAACCTATCACTACAACAATGATCAAGAGGCAACAACGCTCTGGTATCACGATCATGCGATGGGGATCACCAGACTGAACGTGTACGCAGGGTTGGCTGGTTACTATCTCCTGAGAGATCAGTACGACACCGGCGAGTCTGATAACCCCATTGGCTTGCCGAGCGGCCCCTACGAAATTCCACTGGCGATTCAGGACAGGATGTTCAATGCGGACGGCACTCTCGCTTATCCGTTAGGTGAATTCGGGTCGATTTGGGCCCCTGAGTTCTTTGGCGACGTCGCAACCGTGAATGGGAAAGTGTGGCCCAATCTGAATGTTGATCGCGGACTTTATCGATTCCGCATTCTTAACGGCTCAAATGCGCGCATTTATGATCTACGGCTTTCGAGCGGCCAGATGATTTTTCAGATTGGCAGCGAGGGTGGTTTGTTCAATTCGCCGGTAGCACTCAATCGATTGATCATGGCTCCGGGAGAACGGGCCGACGTGCTGATAGACTTTTCCGAAATGCCTGCCGGCAGGACGATCGTTCTCAGGAATATCGCGCCGGTCCCGTTCCCGGATGGTCCACGCTCGCGCAGGCGAGGTGGCCTGCCCATCAAGGAGATCATGCAGTTCACCGTCGGTGCAACCAACGGCTTCACCGGAACTATTCCCACTGTCCTCCGAGAAACTCCTATCGAGTCATTGACCGCCCCAGTAAAGGTTCGCAATCTAACACTCGTGGAAATTGCCGACCCAATTACCGACGCCCCCTTAATGGCGCTGGTCAACAATCTTCCTTTCGACACGGATCAAATCGAAGAGCCGGTGGTAGATACGGTTGAGCAGTGGAACATCATCAACACCACGGGTGATACGCACCCCATCCACCTCCACTTGGTCCAGTTTCAGCTTCTCGGTCGTCAAAAGCTCAACGTTGAGGCCTTTATGGAAGCCAACTATCCCGAGTTGCCTGATCCTGAAGCCGCTGGAGTTGGCCCGTGGCCGGCGCCGTCAGCTGACTTTTTTGCCAGAGGCTCATCGCGAGGACCGGAGCCGAACGAGAAAGGATGGAAAGATACGGTTAGAGCCAATCCGGGAGAGATCACTCGACTGCTCGTGCCATTCGGGGCAGCCGCGGCTAGCGGAGTGCCATTCGGAAATTCATTCACCGGAGAATATGTATTCCATTGTCATATCCTGGAGCACGAAGACAACGAGATGATGTTGCGCTACCGAGTCGTGGCTTCGTAGGGTAAGTCCGACTTGCGTGCACCTCCCCTGCTTCAGCCGATCCAATGGTTTCGGTCCTGGCCAGCACACGAATTGTGTGACCTTCTGTGTGACCAGGATGCAGTGGATGTTTAGGAGTGCGATTTTGCTGTTGAAAATGGTAGGCGCGTGGGGACTTGAACCCCAGACCTCTGCCGTGTCGAGGCAGCGCTCTGCCAACTGAGCTACGCGCCTATGGTCGTTTCAAATCGCTTCAAACTGAGTGTCTTCGAAAGCGTGCCCGAAAAGTAACAAAGCACCGATCACGTGTCAAGCGACGGCCTAAAAGGTAACTGGTTCAGTTTGTGCTGTTCAGCAATACAACTCGACAAGCGCTGCACAAAGACGAAACCGGGAGCAGTAGCGACCTGGTTCAAGCCTCGCGCCAGTCAACAATGAATAGTCAAATAAACTGGGTTATCGAGTCAACAACCTTATAGTCAAAGCTGAGCATCTCGCACCGGGCCTCCGGTCGCTACTGCTCCCGGTTCCGTATTTGTGTTTCGCGACTGCTCAACCCTTCGCCGCGACCGCTTCCCACTCGCTATAAAGAACTGTAAGGCGTGCCTCTGTTTGCCTGTATTCCTCATCCAGTTTGATTAGCTCAGTCGCATTGCGCGCCACCTCAGGCAACGACATTCTCGCCGAGATTTCATTCAACTTCTTCTCAGCTTCCGCGATCTTTGCTTCAAGTAGTTCTGGATTGAGAGCCTTGTTTTTCTTGATGACCTTTATCGCCGGAGCTCGCTTTGCCGTCGTCGCTTTTGCTTTTCCGCTCTGTTTCGATTTACCGGCCGGCGCAGGTTCCGCCTGCCCGGCTGTCACAGCTTCGGTGCCACCGCCCAAATCGTTCAAACTCTTCTCTGCAAACACCGGAGCTCTGTTCATTGACCGCCCAGAGGCTTTCCAATCGTGATACTCGGTGTAGTCGCCGTCATAGTGTTCGGCAAGTCCTTCACCATCGAGCGCCAGGATCTGTGTGGCGATGCGATCCAGGAAATATCGATCATGGCTAATCGTGAGGATGGTTCCCTGGTAGGCATCGAGCGCTTCCTCAAGAGCCTCACGCGAAGGGATGTCCAGATGGTTGGTCGGCTCATCGAGTACTAACACATTGACGCGCGAGTAAATCAACTTCGCCAGCGCCAGCCTTCCCTTCTCTCCCCCGGACAAGTCGCGAACGTGTTTGTAGACATCGTCGCCTCTGAAAAGAAACTTGGCCAGGAATGAACGCAACTCGCCAGCAGTCGCTCCCGGAGACGCAACTCTGCGCAACTCCATAATGATTTCATTTCTATCATCGAGATCGTCCAATTGCTGAGCGTAGTAACCGACTTCAACTTTTGTGCCCCAACGGATTTCACCGGACAGTGGCGGTATCTGCTTCAGTATTGTCTTTAGAAAGGTAGTTTTGCCGGAGCCGTTGGGTCCGATTATACCAAGGCATTCAGATCGACGAAGGACAAACGAGATATCGCGCGCGAGGACCTTGTCAGGATATCCGATGGTGGTCTGGTCGACCGTCAGCACGTGATTCCCCGCTCGCTCGATTGAACGCAAGCGAAAGTCACCAGATGACTGATCCGCACGCACAGCGTCGACGCGCTCCAGCTTAGCGAGCATGGTGCGACGCGACTTAGCCTGTTTGGTTTTTTGTCCGGCAAGATTGCGGCGGATGAATTCCTCGGTCTTGGCAATCAGTTGCTGCTGATTATCGTAGGCGCGCTGTTGCGCTTCTCGACGTTCCTCGCGCTCAACCAGGTAGTCGGAATAGTTGCCGGTATAGCTGGCAGCGCGTCCATTTTCCAGTTCGATGATGCGACGGCAGGCGCGATCCAGAAAATATCGATCGTGCGAGATTATGACGAACCCCGAAGGATAACTTTGCAAAAATTCTTCCAGCCACTCCACTCCCGTTACATCCAGATGGTTTGTGGGCTCGTCCAGCAACAGGACGTCGGGCTCAGCGAGCAGAAGGCGAACGAGGCCGAGACGATTTTGTTGACCACCCGACAGCTTCTCCGTTTCCAAAGACCAGCTGCTGCGATCAAATCCGAGGCCCTGCAGGATTGACTCGGCTTTGGCGGTGTATTCAAAGCCGCCCTCCCGCTCAAATTGATGTTGCAAATCGCTGTAGCGCTCCAGGATTTTTTCGAGGTCGTCCGGAGCTTCTCCCATGCGATGCTCAAGTTCGTGCATCTCATGTTCGATCTGTTGCAGATGTCCAAACGCCGCCAGCGCAGACTCGTGAACGGTCGAGCCGGGTTCAAAGTGAATGTGTTGAGCCAGCAGACCGAGACGCATTCCTCGCGCACGTATAACCTCGCCGCGATCAGGTGGCTCTTCATTGTTGATGAGTCGAAAAATTGTCGTCTTGCCGGAACCGTTTCGGCCCACCAGCCCGACATGTTCGCCAGGGTTAATCTGAAGCGAGACGCCACGCAAGACATCCTGCGTGCCGTAAGACTTATGAACTTCGGAGAGACGAAACAACATCTTTGCGTACTGCGGATTTTAACGAATCGTAAAAGGGGGCAAAGCGCCGCCTCAAAAAAAGCGGGTGCGGAGCTGCTAAGCTTCCGGCACCCGCGCAAACCTGTTAACCAAATCGTTAGGGCTTCACCGAGGCGCTCGACTTCGGACTGGGAGCGGCTGCGGCCGGAGAAGCTGCAACTGGAGCTGCAGACTGCGGAGTAGTGGTTGCAGTGCTGGCAGGCGGAGATGCGACTGTGCCAGTCGACGCCGGTCTTAGTCCCAGATTGCTTGGGTTGTTAAGCATAGTTGCCGCCATGTTGTTATTGATCTTTGACTCATTCATGGAGACCTCCAGCAGGGCCCCATTCAAGATGTCCGAACGCTGTTTGGTCAATGCTTGAGTAATCTGTTGCCGAACACCAGGACTCTCGAGTGTAAGATTCTCAGTCTGCAAACGCTTCTCTTCGAGTTTGAAGATATACCATTTTCCGTTGACGAATCGAACCGGTTCTGTTTTGTCACCAGCCTGCATACTAAAGAATTTGGTGATGAGCTCAGGCGGAAAGCCGTTTTGTTTCAGATCGTCTTCGGTAGCAAAGCCAATGTCACCGCCGCGCGGTACGCTGGTGGGGTCCTCGCTTTGTGCTCTCGCGACGGTAGCGAAGTCTGCATTACCCTTTAACTGTTGATTGATGTTGTCGATTTTTAACTTAGCTTCGGCATCGCTTTTGGCATCGTTACGCGTAATACCCTGACTGCTATTGTCAGCAGGATCGGCCATGATCATCGCGAGGGCAACTCCGCGCGCACTAACAAACCGTTCGCGATTGCCGCTGTAAAAGTCTTCAACCTCTTTATCGCTGACCGTGATTTTGGAGTTGTACTTCTCCTGTAGCTTCTGAATCGCGATATTCTTTCGCGTGAGCTCGCGGTAAGATTCCATAGTCAGATTCTGAGAGACGAGGTTTTTCTGCAGGTCGTCGTCAGTCATGCCTGACTGCAGCTTCTGCTGGTTGATGAAAGCCGTGATTTCATCCTCGGTCGGCAACATTTTCTCCCGCTCGGCGCGCTGAAACAGCACCTCCTGTTGGATCAGACCGCCCAGCACTTGCAAACGCGCCTGGGCCAGCTCGAGTTGTGAGAGCTGCGCCTGTTTACCTCCGGACTGAGTGCTCACGCCTTGCTCAACCTCTTTCAGCAGGATGTTTTTCCCGTTAACAGTAGCTGCGACTGTGTTGTCCTTATTGTCGCCGCCGCCGCTGTTGCTACAGGCACCAAGAGAGAGGAGAGTCGCCGCCAAAAAAGCGGCTGCAGTGGTTTGTTTTACGGTTCTATGCACTTTGGATTCTTACTCCTTTAGAAGATTGCTTTCGGTTGGCCCAGTCGTGCCGGCTTGACGACCTGGAAAACCGTTTGTTATAAATTGCGTTTCAATTATTGCCTCTTACTCAGTCCTATTGAGCCTGCGGCAGTTAGAAGCTTCTGGAGGTATCATAAAAATTATGGCTAAACGTTGCGAAGTCTGCGGTAAAGGTCCTCAATTCGGGAACAATGTTTCTCACGCAAACAATCGAACGCCGCGGCGATTTAACCCGAACCTGCAATCCATTCGTGTGCAACTACCGCAAGGTGGCGCTAAACGAAAGAAAGTTTGTACGAGTTGTATCAAAGCCGGAAAAGTACTTAAAGCCGCGTAAATCTCGATCTTTCTCGAAAGCAACCGGTGCCCGGTCAGTCGACCTGAGCGCCGGTTTCTTTTTGCCTGGCTCTTAGGAAACTAAGGCAATCGCCTCGATCTCGACCCGCGCATCCCTTGGTAGCCGGGCGGCCTCAACAGTGGCTCGCGCCGGAGGCGTTTCCTTGAAAAACCTGCCGTAAACCTCGTTCATCGCGGCAAACTCCTGCATGTCAGCCAAAAAAACCGTGGTCTTTACGATGCGATCCAGGCCACTTCCCGCCGCCTCCAGCACAGCGCCAAGGTTTTTCAGGACCTGCTCGGTTTGCTCAGCAATTCCCCCGGCTACAAATTGACCGGTCTGCGGATCAATTGCTATTTGACCAGAAGCGAACACCAGCCCATTTGCTTTCACAGCCTGGGAATACGGTCCAATGGCATTAGGAGCGTGCTCCGTTTGGATGATCTCCTTCACAGTTGCGATAGCCTCTTTTTTGGTGGTGCAAACAAAGGCGGGATTCTATCAGAAACACTCAGCGAAGGCCAAAGTGGAGGGAGAAATGGGTCGTTCGATTGTCCATTAAGCTGTTAGTTTGTCGATCGTGTGCGCCCAAACTCGAAGCGCTCGTAAACGAACAGTTTACGTTGCAAACTGACCCGACTACCAGGAAGGGTCTTTAGACCGCGCCTTGCATTCTCTCAACGTCCAAAACACCAGGAACACCTTTGATAGAGTTGATAACCTTATCGAGGTGCTTGACGTCGAAGACCTCTACGGTCACCTCAACATGCCCTTTATCGTCAGAAGCCACCGAGGCGCGCGCGTCGCGAATGCCTGTCTTCAAATCAGAAATCGCGCCAGTGATTCCCGCGATCATGCCGGTGCGATTTTCGGTAACGGCAAGCAGTTTGACGGCATAAGCAGTCTTCTCCGGCCGCCCGGCCCACTCCACATCAACGATTCGTTCGCGATTAATCATCAGCGAGGCCACGTTCTTGCAGCGCTTTTCATGAACGGCCACGCCTTTACCACGGGTTACGTAGCCAACGATCTCTTCGCCATGAAGCGGGTTGCAGCAACGCGCGCGAATAACCATCAGATCGTCAACGCCGCGCACTACAATTGAATCGTCACCCAGACGGATCAGCCGCTTGACGGCGCGGACGCCACTTCGCAAACGAGACTCTTTTTGTTTGTCGAGGTGTTCAAACTGCTCGGCGCCAAGATACTTTGCGATAACGTTACGCGGAATCAGCTTGCCGTATCCGATGCCCGCCAGCAGATCTTCAACGCGTCCATAACCGTACTCGCCGGCGACGCGCTTCATATCGCCATCGTTGTCTGAAAAGAGTTTTTTGGCCGACAACTGGAACCTCGCCGCCTCTTTCTCAAAGAGCTTGCGGCCAATGTCGATCGACTCGGCGCGTTGCTGCTCGGCCACCCAGTGGCGCACTCGATTACGGGCGCGAGAAGTGACGATGAAGTTGAGCCAGTCGCGCGAAGGATGAGAGTTTGCCGAGGTCAGAATTTCAACTACGTCACCATTCTGTATTTGATTGCGCAGTGGCACGATTCGGCCATTGACGCGCGCGCCGGTGCAGGTGTTTCCGACTTCGGAGTGGATCATGTAAGCAAAGTCGACCGGGGTTGCGCCCCTTGGTAATTGAATAACTTTACCCATCGGGGTGAAGGCGTAGACGTCCTTGGGATACAGATCCAACTTCAACGAATCGAGGAAGTCGCGGGAATCTTTGACCTCCTGCGTCCATTCAACCAATGAACGCAAAGCCTGGAAGGCGTTGTCGTCATCGCGCGCGCCGCGTTTGCCCTCCTTGTATTTCCAGTGGGCAGCCACGCCTTCTTCGGCGATCTGGTGCATCTCCTCGGTGCGAATTTGAACTTCAAAAGATTGCGCATCAGCACCGATCACCGAGGTATGAAGCGACTGATACAGATTGTCTCGTGGAGTTGCGATCCAGTCCTTGATGCGGCCAGGGACCGGCCGCCAGGTGTTATGGATTACACCCAGGGCGGCATAACAGTGCCGCACTTCGTTTGGCGTGATCACTCGCGCCGCCACCAGGTCGTAAACCTGGTCCAACTCTATTTTCTGGCTCTTGAGTTTTTTCCAAATCGAATAAAGGCGCTTCACTCGTCCTTCAACGCGAACGAACGGAACCTCGGCTTCGTTCATCTTCGCTTCGATTCGCTCGGTAATGCCGCCCAGGAAAGCCTCATTCTCGGCCCGGCGTTTTTCCAGTTGCTCCGCCAACTCGCGGTAGTCTTCCGGGTGCAGATGACGAAAGGCAAGATCTTCAAGCTCGCCGCGGAGTTTACCCATGCCGAGTCGATGAGCGATAGGAGCGAAAATTTCCATCGTCTCTTCGGCGATGCGTTTCCGTTTCTCCGGATTGAGGTATTGCAGCGTACGCATATTGTGAAGACGATCGGCCAACTTGATGAGCACGATGCGAACGTCGTCAACCATTGCCAGCAGCATCTTGCGCACATTTTCCGCCTGCTGTTCTTCACGAGAGATATTACTTATTTGCGCGATCTTCGTAAGGCCGTCTACGAGGTGGGCGATCTCTTCTCCGAAGTATTGGCGGATCGTATCAAGGTCAACCAGCGTGTCTTCTACTACGTCGTGCAGCAATCCGGTGGCAACTGAAACCTCGTCGAGTTTCATACTGGCGAGGATATTTGCCACTTCCAGCGGGTGCACCAGGTACGACTCGCCGGAAGCGCGCTTTTGGCCTTTGTGTTCTCTGGCCGAAAAAAGGTAGGCGCGGCGCAACAGATCAAGATTCGCTTGCGGGTGGTTACGCGCAACGTTTTCGACAATTTCTTCAATCCGAATCATCTGATTTGCAGCCTAAGTCTTGTACGGGGGAGAAAATCGAACTTCAATAGTGAGTATAACAAAAAGGTGATGCCCGACTCGAAAGTCGAGCACCACCTGGTGAAACAGTTTAAGCCCGGTCTACTTCTTGGCGGGCGAGGCTGCCTTTTTGGCTTCCTCTTCTTCCTTCTTCTTCTGGTTTATTTGATTGAGTTCAGTGGTGCGCTTTTGCGCTTCTTCGCGTTGCTTTTCCAGTTGCGCCTTCTGATCGGTCTTGCCGTCCATCTCAGCAAGTCTTACCGCTTCGATGAGCAAGTTGGTTTTGTAAGACCAGGCAGGCTCGCTGTTTGGATCGAGCTTGATGGCATTGTCGACTTCTTCCAGACCGCGCTTCATGCATGCCTGTGCCGTATCAAAATCCTTTTGGTTCTGTGGCTTCTTGTAGGCGATTGTCATCTTATTGTTCACCAGCGTCTTGGTTTGATTGCTGGGTAGTTCCGTAATCTTGAAGGAACAATCCCAATCCTGGCTGGCCAGAACAATGAAAGCTTCGGCGCGCTTCTCAGGAGGCCAACTGGTGTCGCTGGCTCGCGCTGGAAATCCAGGCCCGCAATTTTTCGGTTTCTTTGGTGGCGCCGTAGAGATAGGCTATCGCTTTATAAGCTTCGTCGCTCTTGGGGATTTCTCTCAAGGACCATCTGGTAAGCTTTAATGGCCTCATTCGCTTTGGCTATGTTTTCCGGAGCTTGAACACCGGGCTTGTATTGCGCGTGAATGGTGCGGGCGATGAATAACGGTGCGGTCTTGCTGTCTGGATCAAGCTCGAGGGCCCTTCGTGAATATTGCTCGGCTTCTTCAAAATGCCCATCGTGATAAGCGCGGGCGGCCTCATTCAGCTGGTTCTTTGCCCGAATACGATTGACCAGACCACAACCCGAGGTCGAGACAACAAGAATCGCCAACGCGATGACGACTCTAGTTTGAGAGAGTTTCATTTATCAGTAGCTCCATTTTAAGTGATTGGGCCCAACACCAACTGGGGCTAAAGTGCTCTGCACCGTTTTGCTCAACGGCGTAAACGCTATTGCGGAAGATCATCTACCTGCAGCCCAACAGGATTTGCGCCAGCGCCTTTGATTGCATCGATCACTTTAACGACGTCACCGTATTTAACCGATCGCGGAGCCTTTACGAAAACTGTCTTTTCGATTCGCTGGCTCTCGGGTAGGTCGGTGCGCGTCTCCATTCCCACTCTTATAGGCGTGCGTATCGGCCCGCTGACGAAACAGCCGCAAGCAGTTTCTGACTCAATTGAGCTGTGTCGTTAACAGATCCAATACTGTCCTGGTTAAGCTTTAACTGAAGGTCATTGGAAATTGAAACGACGAGTGTTAATGGGTTGGGTTTTAACTGACTTAAATCTTCATTCGGATCCCTTTGGGTGGGGATGTCCGCTTCGAAGCGGCTGGGTTTAAGCGGCGTAATCACCATAAAGATGATTAACATCACCAGCAGGACGTCGATCAGCGGGGTCACATTAATGTATGGTACCGCTTTCGACGTCTTAGGTTTTGCACTTCCCTCTTCCATCAGCTTACTCCTTTAAGAGACTCTAACTCAGGTCAAAATCTGCTAGGCGGGCTTGGCCGGCGGCGCTGCTTCGCCGCCCTTTTTCTTATCGGCAACCAACCCTATTTTATCCACGCCCAGAGCTCTGACTTCGTTGATGGCATTAACTACATCTCCGTAGCTGACGCCCACGCCGCTCTTGATGTAAACAACCTTGTCTTCTTCCTTCTTGATGTTTCCCAACATCTTCTCGATCTTGTCTTTGAGCTGCTCTTTGGCCACGCGGTCTTTGCCCAGGTAGTACTCGCCATCATTAGGAATGGCAATGACAATTGAATTGTCTTTAATGATCCGCTGATCCTCTTCCGGATTATTAAGGTCCTTCGGCAGGTTCACCGTGACGCCGTGCTGCAACATGGGTGTTACCACCATGAAAATAATCAGCAGCACCAGCATAATATCGACCATCGGGGTGACATTAATCTCTGAATTGAAGCCACCGCCTCCACCCGCTGCCATTCCCATAGCAAAACTCCTTTCCCGACCGCTAAAAAACCGCCACGCCAATAAAGCGTTGGTGGGACAGGTGAAGTCCCACCAACTTTAGACTCGAGCCCGGCTTAGGCTTTCAATTGCTTGGTGCGGTTCTTAATGAAGTAGTCAACCAATTCAGACGCCGAGTTGTCCATCTCAACAATGAATCCATCGACCTTGCCGGTGAAGTAGTTGAACAACCAAACCGCCGGCACTGCTACCAACAGGCCCAGCGCTGTGGTAAAGAGCGCTTCGGAAATACCGCTCGCTACCGCGCCGATACCCGCCTGACCAGCATCGCCCATGGCGCTGAACGCGTTAATGATTCCAAACACCGTGCCGAACAATCCCACGAAGGGAGCGGTTGAACCGATCGTCGCCAGACCCGACAAGCCCCGCTTGAATTCGGCAGTCTTGATTGCGATGGCTCTTTGCAGCGCGCGCTTCGAGGCTTCGATCTCGTCGCCTGATATGTCAGACGCTCCTTCATGAGCGCGAAACTCCTGCAAGCCACTGCTTACGACCATCGCCAAGTGCGACTTGCGGTGCTTATCGCTGATATTGATCGCTTCCTCGATGCGATCATTCTTGAGGGCCTGAGCAACGCGCGGTGCAAACTCGCGCGACTGCTTCTTGGCCGCCGTGTACGTTAAGTAGCGTTCGACCATGATGGCGATTGAATAAACTGACATGATCAACAGCACGACGACCACGCCAATTGCCACGGCGCCCATACTCTTAACCATTTGCATGGGCGAAAAGTGATTTACGCCCGGCGTTGGGGCCGGTGTTGCCTCAGCTGCCTGCCACATGTACACGATCAAGCCAAATGCTTTCGTTCCTAGAAGACTGGTTAGAATAGTCACGTTAACCCTCCAAAAGGTTTTTCTAACATTGATAGCGCGCAGGGAACCCGCAGAGAGAGCCCACGAAGGCTCGCACGGCGCTGAACCTCCACGGTTTACTGAGCCACAAAATTGTACGTGATGACGCCTGTCACCTTTACTGGCTGTCCCGATAACTTCGTCGGCGAGAATCTCGCTCCACGCGCGGCTGCCACAGCGACTGCCTGCAGCAACGGATGACCAGACACGGCGTGCGCTGAAATCACGCTGCCGTTCTCGTCGATTGTTACCTGCACAACAACCGTACCCGATGCGTGTGCCTGCCTCGCTATCGGCGGATAATTAGGCTTAGGCAAACTGATAGCTTTTCCGTTGAGTACGCCACCTGAGATAGGGGCCCTCGGCGGGGTAGGTTGTGGTGGCGGTGGCGGCGGTTCTCCCTCAATATTGACCTTGGTTGGTCCCGTGCCGATTCCGGTTCCAGTGCCTGGCCCAGCATTGATGGGAACGGCCGCATTCGAAGATTCATTGCCAAGCACGGTGGTGACGCCACGTCTGACTGGCGGAATGTCGCTGGCCTTAGCGGAAATTTCTTTCGGCGCAACCCGAGATTCCGAAACATCCGCAATCAGTTCCTTGCGGACGTCGACGTTCTGGTCCTTGTTTGTCGGCTTGGCTTCTTGCTGCTTCTCCGGCTCATTAGCCTGTTGCGGCACTGGTACCGGCGCGACCAGCGTTGTCAGCTCCAAATCCTGAGCATCCAGATACGCCGGTGCGTATAAAATGCCTGCCACCAGCAGGGAGATACCGACGACAGCATAGATAGCTACCGTGCCTAAAAGAAATGAGCCTTTTCGCGACAGATCCTCTTTGTGCGAACCAGACTCTACGAGATTATCGAACATTTTTGTCCTCCCTATTCCGGTGCCAAATGGATCAGGGTTGCAGAATTCTCTCGAACTATTTAATTGCTCTCAAACGTCGATTTACATCCCGCCTGAGTCGTTACAATGAAGGGATTGCTGCAGCTCAATGAACTTGAGTACTTCGGGTCAAAATTGAAAGCCGCTTGCGGGGAAAAAACGCACTGGCCCTCAACAGACTGCCGCACACGCAACCATCGCTTCCACAATGCGGGTCGACTCTTGAGTATTTAATTGGCCAGCAACGGCAGCAGTCTATGCCGCATCACGCGGCAAAGTCAAGCGCAAATTTGAGTTAACTAATGCGAAAACAAGACTGTTTTAAAGCGTAGTTGGCGCGAACTTCTACGCGCGTCCCGCGCCACTTGATCGCTTTGCAGCACCGCCCGGAAGGGCTCCGCGCTTTGGCGCACCGCTCACGCGCGGCGCCCTTGTTTCCATTCGGCTGCCCACCGTTGCCGAGGCTCGGTTCGCTGCCTCAAGGCGCTGTTCCCACCAGACCATGATCGGACTGGCGATCGCAATCGATGAATAGGTGCCGAATGCGACACCAATAAGCAGCGCCAGTGAAAAGCCACGCAGCACTTCTCCGCCGAACAACACCATGGCAAGCACGGAAAGAAAAACCAAACCGGAAGTGATCACGGTCCTTGACAGTGTTTGGTTAATCGAATCGTTAGTAACTTTATATAAAGAATCGCGCCGGTGTAATCGCCGGTTCTCACGGATGCGATCAAATACCACGATGGTATCGTTCACTGAAAAACCAACCAGGGTCAGCAGCGCCGCGATTACAGTCAGGCTCACTTCCCACTGGAAAATTGAAAAGAACCCGAGCGTAACCAGCACGTCGTGGAACACCGCTATCACAGCTGCCGCACCATAGGTCCACTCAAACCTGAACGCGATATATAGGAGGATGCCCACCAACGCCGCCAGTGTTACCGCGATAGCTTTGTTGCGCAGCTGAGCGCCTGCCACCGCACCGACCGCGTCGGTCCCGACAATCTTGTAAGCTGCATTCGGATCGCCTTCTAATTCAGCTTGCGCCGACGCCTCCGGCCCAAAAGAATTCAGTCCATTGCGAACCATCGCTCGACCCGCGTCCAGCTGGGCTTGGGATTCTCCTGCCTCTGGACCTGCAAGCGGGATCTTGATTAATGCAGTGTCAGTTTTATCGGTTACCGGCTGGATAATGGCGTCACTGCCGCCAACCTTTGCGAGCGCCTCGCGGATCGCTTCAGGTGACGGACGCTGTTTGAATTTGACTGTAACTACGGTCCCGCCTTTGAAATCAACTCCGAGATTAAACGCCTCGGAACCGCCCGGAGCCCACTGTCGAGCAATTGCCGAAGCGAGTCCCGCAAGCATCAGCAGAATCGAAACCGCGATAAACGCGCGGCGGTTAGCCAGCCAGTCGATCTTAACGTCTTTGAAAAATTGAATCATATTAACCAGTCAACAACTTCAAGTTCTGAAATAACCGGCTTACTTGCCGCGCCTCTAGATACTGAGCGATTCCATCTTCTTTTTGCGACTCAATTCCCACATGAAAATTGTGCGCGAAACATAAACCGCTGAAAACAGATTTATCGCCAGGCCCATAACGAGCGTCACTGCGAAGCCCTTCAGCGGACCGGTACCAAACAAAAACAGGAACAATGACGAAACGGTGGTCGTGACGTGCGTATCGATAATGGTGACAAACGCGCGCGCAAATCCCTGTTCTATCGCCGAGGGGATGGTCTTGCCGGTTCTCAATTCTTCCCGAATGCGCTCGAATATCAGCACATTGGAGTCAACTGCCATACCGATAGTCAGAATTATGCCCGCTATTCCCGGAAGCGTCAGCGTCGCCTGGAAAAGGATTAGCCCGGCGATCATCAGGATCATGTTCAAAACTAACGCTACCACGGCGTTCACTCCGGAACCGCGGTAATAAACGAGCATAAACAGCACGACCATTATCAAACCAACCACGGAAGCTCTTACGCCTGAGCGGATCGAGTCGTCTCCCAGGCTGGCCCCCACTGTGCGCTCTTCCATGTATTCAATCGGTGCCGGCAAAGCGCCGGATCGCAGCGTCAAAGCCAAATCATCCGCCGACTGTTTAGTAAACCTGCCTGAGATTTCGCCCGAATCGGAAATCGCCGATTTGATGTAGGCGATCGACTTGACCTCGTCGTTTAAGACAACGCCCATGTAGTCGTTGATGTGCGCGGCTGTCCAGGCTCCAAATTTTTGAGATCCGACGGGCTTGAGTGAGAAAGAAATTGAATAAGTGTCGCCGCCGCCCTGGGCCTGAACTGCCGCTGCGCTACGAAGTTCGCTGCCGTCAACTACAGCCGGTGATTCAATCACAACCCATTTTTTCGCTTTCTGGGCGGCGTCGGTGGCTGCCTGACCGCCGGCGGTGGTGGGCTCGTCTCGCTCTGCATATGGCACCACGCGACGATTTGTCGGCATCGTCGGGCCAAGCGAAGCCTTTGCTTCTTCCTCAGTGTTATAGGTTTGCGTAGGCGCTGGATTGGCGGGACCAATTACGTGTACCAGCTCGAGCTTTGACTCAGCCTTCAGCAGCTGTTTTACGCGCTCCGGGTCGTGTATACCCGGCATCTGCACCAAAATCTGGTGAGAAGCCTGCGACCCATGTCGCTGCACCAGCGGTTCCGCAACGCCGACGGAATCCAAGCGGCTCTCGATGATTCGTTGTGCTTGTTGTGTCGCCTGTTCCGCCAGATTCGACTGCGCCGAGCCCGGCAAAGTCCAAAGGATTGTGTTACCGCTTACGCTGGAATTCCAAACCGAAAGGTCCGCTCCTAACTTTGTCTTCGCCGCTTCTTCTATCTCGGTGATTTTTGCAGGGTCGGTCGTCTCGAGGATAATTCGGTAGTTACCAATGCTCGTCTCCGGTCTAACTTCCTTTAACGGCAACCCGGCGTCTTTAACAGCTTTGTCGATAGCGACCGCATCAGCCAGCGTTAGATTCTTGAGCACATCATCGGTCTTAACCCGCATCACGAGGTGCGAGCCACCTTTGAGATCGAGCCCCAGGTGAATGTTGCTCGCCAGCGTAGCTTTGATCCCAGACCAACTGAAGTCGTGCAGGGTTGGACGGCGACGTGGGCCGATAACAACATAAATACCGGCCAGAGTAATTAGGACAATGATTATTGTGCGCTGAAGGAGGTTCTTCTTTTTCATTACAAAGAAATCTTCACCCTAAAGTATAGACGTATGAAGCGCTGAAGTTATTTCTTCTCTTCCTCTTCAACGCCGGCGATGGCGGATCGGGAAATCTCGAGTATCGACTTATCGGCGCTTCTAATAAGGAAGCTGGTGTCGCGCACGTTTGTAATGGTGCCAATGATTCCACCATTGGTAACAATGCGGTCGCCGGCCTTAAGCTGGGCAATTGTCTCCTGCAATTCTCGCTGACGCTTCTGTTGTGGCCGAATCAGGAGAATGTAAAAGACGCCGATGATTAGAAGGATCGGGAGCAGCTGGACTAAACCACCCATAAGAGTCTCCCTTTGCTGCCCGAAGCCTCAACCGCTGTCGGTTGGTCTTGAAGTGTCATTAATAGAAGTGTCATCAAGATACTTGGTTGCCTTTACTCAATCTATTAACCTTACGCGGTATGCAAACAACTTCCACACCTAAGTATTGCTGAGCGCCTTGTCTTGCTCGTAAGCGTTCAGCCCCTCGGTGAACTCTCGTCGAAAATTGGTGAAATCGCCAGACCGGATAGATTGCCTCACGCGTCGCATAGTGTCAAGGAAGAAGGCCAAATTGTGGTGCGTTAACAGGATACTAGCCAGCATTTCGCCGGAGACATGCAGGTGTCGGAGGTAGGCGCGAGAGTATCGTTTACAAACCGAACAACCGCAGGATTCGTCCAGCGGCATGGTGTCGGAGGCCCATTGCGCGTTCTTTACGTTTACCTTGCCTCTGGAGGTAAAAGCTTGTCCGGTGCGTCCATTTCTTGTAGGTAGAACGCAATCAAACATGTCAATTCCATGCGCCACCGCCTCAATCAAATCTTCGGGCGTGCCGACGCCCATCAAATAGCGCGGCCGATCTGCAGGCAGCGACGGAGCAAGTTCGCTAACTACACGCCACATTGCCTCTTTCTCTTCCCCAACACTCAAACCGCCCAGGGCGTAACCGTCAAACCCGATCTCCATCGTGCGGTCCAGGCTTTCACGCCTCAAATCGAGATGGGCGCCTCCCTGAACAATTCCAAACAGAGCCTGGGCGCCGCTAATCGCCTGCGTGGCGTCTGTCCGTCCTGTATCCGAGGAGTCTGACTGCAAACTGTCAAACCTGGCGCGCGAGCGACTGGCCCAACGTGCGGTCAATTCCATACTCTGGCGCGAAACTTCAGCCGAAGCTTCGCCCGCGGCACACTCATCAAAGGCCATTACTATTTCCGAACCCAGTGCCGCCTGAACCTCCATGGAAATCTCAGGCGAAAGAAACTGCAAACTGCCATCGAGATGGGAACGAAACTCAGTTCCCTCCTCCGTGATCTTCCGCAACGCTCCCAGGCTCCAAACCTGAAAGCCACCCGAATCGGTGAGCAACGATCTGTCCCATCCGGTAAACCGATGAAGTCCTCCGCACTTTCGTATTACTTCAACGCCGGGTCGCAACCACAAATGATAGGTGTTGCCGAGAATAATGCGCGCGTCGAGCTCGTCTTCGAGTACTTCAAAACGCATGCCTTTCACAGTTCCGGCGGTGCCCACCGGCATGAAAACAGGCGTCTCAATAATGCCGCGACGCGTTGTCAACACGCCGGCCCGCGCTTCACCATCGCGCGAAAGAATTTCAAAGCGAATTGGGGGCTTACTCATTGCGGTGCTGAACTTTGTGCTTAGGTACTTTGAACTTTGAACCTGGTCTTTGGTCTTGGGACTTTGGTCTTTGACGCTGACGATTGACTAGTGTTTACCTGTTCATAATTTGCGGCAACGAAGTTCAAAGACCAAAGGCCAAAGGCCCAAGACCAAAGACCAAGTTCAAAAATTCATCTCTTCTGGCGCGTCTTGTGTTTCTCGACAATCCTCAGCGGCGTCGCAAAAAAATCAAATTCTTCGCGTAAACGATTTTGCAGGTAGCGCAGATAGGAAAAGTGCAGACCTGATTTCCCGCCTGAAGTAAACAACACAAAAGTCGGCGGCCGTACTGAAACTTGCGTCATGTATTGCACATGGAGCCGCGAAAGCCCGCCTTTGACCGGCGCCGGAGCACTACCGCCGCGTGGTTGCGAAACTGCCGCTTCGAAAAAAGCATTCAGTTGTGAAGTCGGAATGCGCCGGTTGCGTTCCACGTTGGCGCGAACTGCCAGTCCCAGAAGGTTCTCCACACGCTGACCGTTCAGCGCCGAGATCATAATCACTGGAGCCCAATCGAGAAACTTCATTCTCTCGCGCACCTTGCGCTCAAACTGGGCCGACGTACTAGTCTCTTTGTTCTTGACCGCGTCCCATTTGTTGCAGGCGATGATGATTGAACAGCCGGCGTCGTGCGCATAACCCGCGATATGCGCATCCAGAGCCGTCGGCCCTTCCTCGGCGTCGATAACTACGATTGCTACATCCGCGCGCGCCAGGCTCTTCATAGCCATCACGACCGAAAGCTTCTCAGCCATCTCTCCCGTCTTGCCCTTGCGCCGAATCCCGGCAGTATCAATGAGACGAAACTTTTGTTCAGGTGTGGTGAGCAGTGTGTCGATTGAATCGCGCGTAGTGCCGGCAACGGGAGAAACGATTACCCGTTCTTCGCCTATCAGGCGATTCAGTAGCGAAGACTTGCCTACGTTCGGGCGACCGATGATCGCCAAACGCAGTTCGCGATCTGAGGTCTGCGATCTCAGATCTGAAATTTCGGATCCCTGGTTTTCAGATCCCAAATCTGCGATCTCAAATTTGAGATCTTTCACCAAAGCATCAAGCAATTCACCGAGTCCAATGCCCTGTTCCGCGGAGACAGGAAAGACTTCTTCAAATCCGAACCGATAAAACTCTCCAGCCTCCGCTTCTACGCGCGCCTTTTCAGACTTATTCGCCGCCACCAAAACCCGTTTGCCCGTCGCGCGCAGCAGCGTCGCCAGCTCTTCGTCGAGCGGTGTCAGGCCCAGGCGTGCATCAACTACCCAGATGATTGCCTGCGCATCATCGATCGCGAATCCGGCTTGCTTAAAAATATTCGCGGGGATCACCGCATCGTCGTCAGGGATGATGCCGCCAGTGTCCACTATGGAAAACTGCTTGCCGGCCCATTCCACTTCCCCGTAGATGCGATCACGGGTTATCCCTGGTTCGTCGCCGACAATCGAGCGCCGCTGGCCGATCAGCCGGTTAAATAGCGTTGACTTGCCGACGTTGGGCTGGCCGACCACAGCCACCAACGGCAGCACGGGCTGCGGCGGCGCTGCCACGCGTTCAGTTTCATTTGTTACTTCAACTGTCATTTATATAAGCTCATCGAACTTCAATTAGTCACGGAACAGAGAAAACCCTCGACAAATTCAGGGTTTTCGAATCCACCCGAGTTAGCTCTGATCACCTAACGGTAGGGCAACCGGCCCGAATTTGCCAGCGGCTAAGCCATGCCGGGGCAGTAGCCCGACAGTAATGGAGGGCTCGTTTGCAGAATCAATTCATCCTTGAGGTGACAGGGACGATGCTTTTCGTAAACGGAAGCCCTCCATAACTGTCGGGCTACTGCCCCGGCGTCGCTTGCACATCTAACGGTTGCTTGAACAGGATTTAACGTCTGGACAGAACGACCACAGCAGGATAGATTCTTCAGCCTAAGTCCTTGAACCTTGCGTCAAAAAACGGAGACATTTAATAAATGACTCTTCCCGCTACGTTTGGTCTCTCCGCGATCGAGCAGATCGCCATCAACGTAAAAGACATCGACCGCGCCGTCGCGTTTTATCGTGACCAGCTCGGGATGAAACATCTATTCAGTGCGCCACCGAATTTGGCTTTCTTCGATTGCGACGGTATCAGACTCATGCTTTCCCCAGCGCCGAAGCCGGAGTTTGATCACCCGAGCTCCATAATCTATTTCAAAGTCGATGATATACAACAGGCCCACGAAACTCTTGCGGAACGCGGCGTAGTGTTTGAGGAGAAGCCGAGCTTTGTAGCGGACATGGGCAGTTATGATCTCTGGTTAGCATCGTTCCGCGATTCAGAAAACAATTTGCTGGCGTTGATGGGTCACCTTCCTAAAGGCACGTAAACAAATCCTATCTACCGGAGGCACGAATGAAACGTCGTAAGTTCCTGGAAACCAGCGCGCTCGGCTGCGCTCTCGTTATCAGTAGACCGGCTTCGCTATTTGCAAGTGGCCCTTCCCCTGAACATCTGTCGCTTAGTCCCAAAGATTTTGAGCTTGAAGAGCTCACGATTACTGAGTTACAGGCCGGAATGCAATCGGGCAAGTACACCTCACGTCAACTGGTGAAGAAATACCTGGATCGGATTGACGACATCGACAAAGACGGTCCGAAGTTGAATTCGGTAATCGAAGTCAACCCTGACGCCATGGCGATTGCCGAAGCCCTCGATCGCGAACGCAAAGAGAAAGGCATGCGCAGTCCGTTGCACGGCATCCCCATTCTAATCAAAGACAATATCGACACAGCCGATCGCATGATGACTACCGCGGGCTCACTCGCTCTGGTGGGCTCGCGCCCGGCGCAGGATTCTTTCGTTGCCAGGAGGTTGCGCGAAGCTGGCGCGGTGATTCTTGGTAAGACAAACCTAAGCGAATGGGCAAACTTTCGCTCCAGCCATTCGAGTAGCGGTTGGAGCGGGCGTGGCGGTCAAACGAAAAACGCCTATATCCAGGATCGGAATCCGTGCGGTTCAAGTTCAGGGTCAGGCTCCGCGGCCGCGGCTAATCTTTGCGCTGCAGCAGTCGGTTCCGAGACCGATGGCTCTGTTGTTTGTCCCTCGTCCGCAAACTCGCTGGTCGGAATCAAGCCTACCGTTGGTCTAATCGGACGCTCCGGCATCATTCCCATTTCCCACAGTCAGGACACAGCCGGGCCAATGGCGCGTACGGTCAGCGATGCCGCCATCCTGCTCGGAGCCCTAACAGGAATTGATCCGAGCGATGCGGTCACGAAAACCAGTACCGGAAAATCTTTTACTGACTACACTCAGTTCCTCAACAAGGACGGACTGCGCGGCGCGCGTCTGGGTATCGCTCGCAAGTATTTTGGCTTCAATGATCTTGTCGACAAGTTGATGAAAGATCGAATCGCCGAAATGAAGAAGATGGGCGCGGTAATCGTCGATCCGGCTGACATTCCCACTTCAGGACAGTTTGACAACACTGAGCTCGAAGTCTTGTTGTACGAGTTCAAGGCCGACCTGAACAGCTACTTAGGACGACTCGGTCCCAGCTCGCCAGTCCATTCACTCAAAGAAGTTATCGAGTTTAACGAGAAGAATCGCGATCGGGAGCTGACTTACTTTGGACAAGACCTTCTGATCAAGTCGCAGGCTAAAGGCCCGCTCACTGAAAAGAAATACCTTCAGGCGCTGGCGAAGAACCACCTTCTCTCGAGAACACAAGGCATCGACTTTATCATGCGCAAGAACCGGCTCGACGCGATGATTGCGCCGACCGGTGGCCCGGCCTGGCCAACGGACTGGATCAACGGCGACCACTTTACTGGCGGCTACTCATCGGCGTCGGCTGTCGCCGGTTATCCGCACATCACTGTTCCCGCCGGTTATGTTTTTGGATTGCCAGTCGGCATTTCCTTCTTCGGGGGCGCCTGGAGCGAACCGAAGTTAATTAAGTATGCCTACGCTTTTGAGCAAGCGACCAAGGCCAGGCAAGCACCACGATTTATGCGCACGCCGGAGTTTAAGTCGTAACGAATGTTTTTGGAGTGCGCCGACCTGTCGGCGCTTTGGTCGCTGGCGACCTGTCGCCAGCAACGTCGCGACAGTTCACCGCACTCCAAAACGGCGGCTGGTTCTCTGGTTGCAGTCCGCAAATAGCAATTTTCAAGAAGCCGCCGGTGCGCCTCGAAACCTATAATGCGCCGAGCGGATCAATTCGCCACGAAAGGAAATAGATCGATGTCAGCAACTCAACCAAAGAAAAAATCCATCTACGGCGTGCATCCGGGCGTGGCGATGACGCAAAAATGGGTTGCAGAACTCAAAGCGAAAACCGGGCGTACTCTCGAAGAATGGCTGAAGCTCATAAAAAAGTCGGGACCCAAGGATGAAAAGGCGCGGCGTGATTGGTTGAAGACGGAACATGGACTGGGCACAAACTCCGCGTGGTGGCTGGCGGAACGTGCCGAAGGCAAAGGCAGTGAAACTGGTGACCCCGATTCGTATCTCGAAGCTGCCGAAGGCTACGTCGAAGAGATGTTCTCCGGCGCTAAGGCTGGATTGCGGCCAATCTACGATGCGATCCTTAAAGTGGGGCTGAAGGTAGGCAAAGATGTGAAAGCTTGTCCCTGTCAAACCATCGTGCCGCTCTATCGCAACCACGTATTCGCACAAATCAAACCCACCACCAACAAACGAGTCGACATCGGCTTCGCACTTGGAGATATGAAACCGAAGGGTAGGCTGATCGACACCGGCGGCTTCGCAAAAAAGGACCGCATCACACATCGCATCCCACTCGAATCGCCGAAGGACATCGACGACGAAGTGAAACACTGGCTGAAAGTCGCCTACGATCGCGATGAGAAGTAGGACAAACGCGACGCGTAGCGTCGCAGTGATTTTAGGCCGGCCTTTCAAGGCCGGGATCAAGGTGTGAACAGATCTTGCGTCGCGTTAGCAACGCAATGAAGAATTCTGACTGTTTGTTCATTCCGTCGCCCGCGACGGAAAAGCCTTTTGGTTGGCGAGCGGACCCGGCCTTAAAAGACCGGGCTAAAATCAACCCGACGCTACGCGTCGATGCATTCGACACTTTTGATGCAAAGCTGAGCGACTAAGGAAAGGGAGATGCCAACCAAAGCAAAAACAGCGACCACTCCGCGCATGAGCGACGAAGCAGTCCAAGCCAAAACGGGAAAGACCTGGAAAGAGTGGTTTGCCATTCTTGACAAGGCTGGCGCGAAAAAGATGACGCACCAGGAGATAGTCAAATATCTCAACACGAAGCAGGGCGTCGGCCCATGGTGGCAACAGATGGTCACCGTCACTTATGAACAAGCCCGTGGCTTGCGCGAGCTGCACCAGAAACCCGGAGGCTACGAGATTAGCGTCAGCCGTACCATCAATGCTCCCATCAGCAAGGTCTACTACGCTTTTGCCAACGACAAAGCCCGCAACGCCTGGCTGCCTGAAGAGGGGCTTGCAGTGCGCAAAGCTACCCCTAACAAGTCAATGCGTGTTACCTGGAACGATGTGAAGACCAGCCTGGAGATCAGTTTTCTTTCAAAGAGCGATAACAAAAGCCTGGTCGTCGTGCAGCACAGCAAACTTCCCAACGCTAAAGCCTCCACAACCATGAAAGCTTACTGGGGCAAAGCTCTCGATCGATTGCGCGCGTCCTTGGAGAAATAGTCGTTTGCCTATGAACACAAAATCAGAACTGGGAGCGATAGCGACCAGCCGAAGATTCAACTGTCTAAACCTTCGGATTAGCTTCTACACACTTTCACGAGCGACTTTTCGGCTGGTCGCTATCGCTCCCAGTTCTGATTTTGTCTAGCAATTGTGACTATCCAACCGGGTACAAAAGCCTTTGCATCGGACCGCTGTGCGATTCCACAAGACAGGTCTTGAACTCCAGGCCGAACGCTGCAAACATTTGGGCAATGGAGCCGCCCGAAATTCCAACCCATCCTGAGCAATCTGTCGAAGCATCGCCTCATCTCGAGCTTGGCCGCCGCGGTGAAGAGCTCGCAGCCGCCTACCTGCTCCAACTCGGCTATCGCATCGTAGCCGCAAATTTTTCGGTTCCCGTCGCAAGGAATCGATCAGGCGCCGTCATTTACGTCGAGATCGACCTGGTCGCCTACGAGCGCCGGACGCTTTGCCTTGTTGAAGTGAAGGCGCGCGCTTCGAGCTGGTTCGCGCCACCGCAAGCGAACGTTGACCGCCGCAAGCAACGCCAGATCGCCCGCGCCGCGAGAGTATATCGGCGAATGTTTGACCTCGCCGGCGCGCCCTACCGTTACGATGTGGTCACGGTCGTATTACCTGCAGCAGCAGACGACGCGGGCGAGTGTGAGATTCAGCTTCTTCGTAATTATTGGACTGAGGATAGCCTTAGAAAGCGGGTGTGGTCTGGAACGTACTGGGACTAAGTATGTCCAAAGTCCAGCATCCAATGTCCAACGTCTCTTTCTGGCTATTGTGAAATCTTTGGAGGGTGCTGGTCGACAGAACAAACTTCGCAGGAAACTAGCTTCGGATTGCGGACTTTGGACGTTGAACCTTGGATCTTGGACTTTCCTTTAGAAAGTCGCTCGCTTGACAACAATCATCGAATCATTAGAATCGTGCCTGCTCTAAAGCGGGAGTAGCTCAGTGGTAGAGCATCGCCTTGCCAAGGCGAGGGTCGCGAGTTCAAATCTCGTCTCCCGCTCCAGTTCTTTAAGGATGAGGGATGAAGGATGAGGGATGAAAGCCTGGATTCATCGTTCTTATTCATCCTTCATCCCTCATCCTTCATCCTTTTTGGGCGGCGTAGCCAAGTGGTAAGGCAGAGGTCTGCAAAACCTTTATTCATCGGTTCGATTCCGATCGCCGCCTCCAAAACCTCAATACACTCAATAGTTTACCGGCTCCGCCGAAATCCGGCATTTTCGTTTGAGTCACTCTTGGGTCACTTCCGTGAGACTGCTCATAAAACTTGGGTCTACAGATTCGCTCGAAACAACCGAAACGCTAATGAAAATCGTACGTAACCGGCCAACCAAAACTCGCGAGAATAATTTTCGCGAGGTAAAAAACCTTTATTCGAAGATTCGATTCCCACAGTATGCAAGTGTTTCAGAATGAGGTACCTAACGCCCCCGTTCCAATAAGCGTTCCCCTGAGTCCTTCAAGTAAAGCAGAGTGTGGTCTATGCGGCTAAGTTTCTTTAATTAAAGTGAAGGGCTTTCTTTTATGGCGGCAACGAGTTCGAATCTCGTACGGGACGCCAATCTATCTAAAAGGGTGACTGGTGCGTAACGTCGTGTCGCCACTCACTCAATCTAGCGAATCGGCGCGACGCTCAGCAACTTGCCTTGATAAATTCCCGCGTATAGTTTTTCGGCGGCCTGCGGCGCCAAAGTTGTCAGCAGCTTTAATTGCTCTAAGGCGGCTGCACGATTCCTTAACTGCAAGAGAACGGTGCCCAAGTTGTAATGAGCGATGGCGAGTTCCGGTTTTAGGTCAATCGAACGGTCGAAAGATTTGATTGCATCTCCGTATTTGACCGCTTCAGCTTGTGCCGTACCCAGATTGTTGTATGCTTCAGCGTATTCCGGCTTGAGTTGAATAGCCTGGCGATAGGCCTTCACTGCTTCAGCTCGCTTTCCCCAATCGTTGTAAGCCACGCCCAATCGATTCTGCGCTTGAAAGAAATCAGGTTTGAAGCGAATCGCTTGCTCGTAGGCGGCAACAGCTTCTCGATATCGCCCCAGGTTGGCATACGACACGCCGATATCGTAATGCGCCTCGGCGTAATCAGATTTGATGCGCAACGCGTTTTCAAGTGCAGCGATTGCTTCCGTGTATCGACCCAACGCGTTGTAAGTTGCGCCCAGATTGTTGTAAGCCACTGCGAAGTTGGAATCAAAGTCGATGGCTCGGCGAAATAATTCTAGCGCGGCTGTGTATTTGCCGGCCTTGACCTGCGCGACGCCTTGCTCGTTTAGAGTCAATGCTTCGGCGGCGCACTGCGGGTAGACTGGACTAGTGACGAGAAGAAGAATCGTTGGCAGTAGGAATTTGTCTGTGCGTTTCACGGTGTCCTCCAGGCGATGCCATCGGATTTGTTTGTTCCTCCAGAGTTGCTGGTACTACAATTGACCGGCTCAACGTCCCGGTTCCGGAGGTTTCCAGCGGCGGTGACACCGAACGTACATCGACGATCGAAACGGCGTCTTTAGTGCGCCTATAGAGTTTCTTAGAAATCCTTTAGAGCTTCGAAAGCGATGGCAGCCAAGCAGTTTTACGAGTTCGGTCCCTACCGCCTCGACGCTGGCGAGCGCCGGTCGCAGCGCCCGCTCGAGCATTCCACGCAGGCTAAAAACCACAATTTCCCGGATTGGGAGCATCAATTCGGAATGCCCCGCCGGTAGGCACGTCGAAGTAGGTTACCCAGACCTCGAGATTTACGCTTCCTTCGTTGCGGGCTATATGCACGTGACCCTGGCCGCTGTCGATAAAGGCTTCGCCAGCGGAATAGGTGCGAGCTGTGCAGGTCGGATCCTCGCTATCATAGAAGGACATTTGACCAGACTTTATCAGCACAACCGCTGGCCCAGGATGGCTGTGCCAACCAGTGTGGCCACCGGGAGCAATGACGACTTGCTGGATCACCGTTTCCTGTGCGTTATTTACCTGAATAACTTCCTGGTTCTGCCCCTTAATCTTGAATTTGAGGTCCGTGGGATCCGCAAAACTTGCCCTGGCGAAAACAGGCGCAGTCACGATTCCAGACCCCCCGGTTAAGGCAGCTGCGGCCGCCACACACGAGACCGCGGCTACGATGGCTGCCAACGCCAATTGCCGGCCTGTGACGATGGCTGAAATCTTTCTCAGAGCGTACAGCGCTGCAAAAAGGATCGAGTGACTGGCGAGTTTTGAGTGATTGTTCGAGTTAAAGTTGTTCATAGTTCATTTCCTCCTCTATTTTTTCCTGTCTATTTATTAGCGCGACAGTTTTGGAAACCACAGGTCAAATTTATGCAGATAATTTCCATAATCAGTGAAAAGGGTATATTTTCGTGATTACAGGCAAGGCGTTCCCGAAACAATCGAGGCTCGGCAGTGACAGATAAGGCGCGTCCGGCAAGTGAGATAACGGAAAGGTTGCGCGATTGGAGCGATAATCGGCGGCGACGATTCGCCGACGCTTTGCTGAAACTCGTCTATACGGAACTGCATCGGCAGGCGCATCGCTACTTGCAAAAAGAGCGCGCCGGACACACTCTCCAAACCACCGCCCTGGTTCACGAGGCTTATCTCAAATTAGTCGATCAAAAATCGGTCGCGTGGGAAAGCCGTTCTCACTTTTTCGCCATTGCCGCGACGATGATGCGGCGAATTTTGATTGATTACGCCAAAACCAAACATCGCGTCAGACGCGGCGGTATTCACAGCGATTTGGCGCTTGAAAATGCTTTGACGATCAGCGCCAGCGAAACCGACTTCGATTTGCTCGCACTTGACGAAGCCTTAAACCGGCTCGCTGCAAAGGAAGCGCAGCTGGCAAAGGTCGTCGAACTCAGATTTTTTAGCGGCCTGGACGTGGTTGAAACGGCGGAAGTTTTGGGCCTTTCCGAATCAACCATCAAACGCGATTGGCGAATGGCAAAGGCTTGGCTGCGCCGCGAGTTGACGCGAAGCTAAAAAGATGGCTGATGAAAAGTGGCAAAAGGTAAGAGAACTTTTCGATTCGGCTTTGCGCCACAAGCCGGATGAACGCCGCAGATTTGTCAACGAAGTTTGCGGCGATGATAAAACTCTGCTCGCCGAAGTCGAATCGCTTTTGTCATCGCACGATAGTGCCGAAAGTTTTATGGAAACGCCTGCCGTTGCCGAAGTTGCACACATGATTGAAATTGAAATAAAAAAACTCGAAGCGGGAAAACGTTTCGGGTACTACGAAATAATCAATCAAATCGGTGTAGGCGGAATGGGCGAGGTCTATCTTGCCAGAGACAAAAAACTCGACCGAAAAGTGGCCATTAAAATTCTTAACGAAGAATTCAATGAGGACCAATCCCATCTCCAAAGATTTGTCTCTGAAGCGAAAGCCGCGTCTGCTTTGAACCATCCGAACATTTTGACGATTTACGAATTCGGTGAAGCGGAGGACGCGCGTTTTATCGTCAGCGAATACATCGAAGGCAAAACCCTGCGTGAAATCATCCGCGAATCAAAACTGACATTGCCGCAGATTCTCGACATTTCAATCCAAATCACGGACGCACTATCAGCCGCGCACAAAGCGCATCTGGTTCACCGCGACATCAAACCGGAAAACATAATGGTCCGCCCCGATGGTTATGTGAAAGTTTTGGATTTCGGTCTGGCGAAACTCGTCGAGCAAAAAAACAAATCGATTCTCAGCCTCGAAGAACCAACCGTCCGGCAGAATCTGACTGCAAAAGGCGTGATTCTGGGAACAGTCAATTATATGTCGCCTGAACAAGCGAAAGGCGAGCGGGTTGATGAGCGCACCGACATTTTCAGTCTCGGCGTGTTGGTTTATGAAATGTTGGCAGGCAAACCGCCCTTTGACGGCGGGAATGCAATAGAGACGATGGGTTCAATCCTCAATAAAGAGCCTGTTCCTTTGAGTCGACTAAGGCCTGAAGTTCCGCACGAGGTTGAACGGATAATCAACAAAGCACTTAGAAAGGATCGTGAGCAACGTTACCAGACAGCGAAAGATTTCCTGATTGATTTGAAAGATGTCAGGCAAGACTTAGAATTCCAGAATAAGTTGGAACGAACCGAACGAACCGCAACACCTGATCGGAAAGAAGCCAAAACTCAAGTCTTCAATCCCACAACAAGCGATATTACCCCGCACCCGACTTCGAGCGCTGAATATATTATCAATAACATCAAACATCATAAACGCTTAGCTGTTCTCGGTTTAGTATCGCTCCTGATAGCGTCAATAGCCTTGTCATTCTTCGTCTTCAATCGGTCCCCGGTCTTAACCGAGAAGGATACGATTCTGCTTGCGGACTTCGTCAACACAACCGGAGACGCGACTCTTGACGGATCAACCCTCAAACAGGCACTTGCGGTCCAATTAAGACAGACGCCGTTTCTTAATCTCTTTCCCGAAGAAAGCGTGCGAGAAACGCTGCGCTACATGGGGCGCCCCATGGACGAACACATTACGCCTCAGATCGGCCGTGAAATCTGCCGTCGTCGCGGGTTGAAAGCGCTGCTTGTCGGCACGATTGCCAGTCTTGGTCGCAACTACGCAATTACGCTCGAAGCGATTAACGGACAAACAGGCGAAACGATCGCCAGCCAGCAAATCCAAGCTGAAAGTAAAGAACAGGTTCTGAAAGCATTAGGTCAGGCTGCTCTAGAGTTGCGCAAGCAACTTGGCGAGTCGTTAAGTACACTGCAGAAATATGATGCCCCGATCGAGCAAGCGACGACTCCTTCGCTCGAAGCGTTGAACGTTTATTCGAAGGGCTTGGAACTACATAATGGTGGCGATGCTAAGGCGGCACTCCCGCTTTTCAATCGCGCGGTGGAACTCGATCCGAATTTCGCCGAAGCCTACTTATTTCTGTCATGGGCTTACGTGAATTTGGGCGACCTTGGTAAAGCAGGAGATTTTGCGGCGAAGGCTTACTCTCTGCGAGATCGCGTGACCGAACTTGAGAAGCTGCACATCGATGAGATCTATCATCTGTTCACCACGGGAGATTTTGAAAAGCAAAAAGAAGCGGATGCGCTAATAAAGCGACTCTACCCTAACGATTCGTTGGCCCCCGCCAGTTTGGGGTATGGCTATCTTCGGATCGGACAACTTGAGCAGGCTCTCACCGAATTTCGTGAAGCTATTCGAATAAATCCGAACGAAAGCCATTATTATGGGAACGTTTCGGATATCCTGATTCGTCTTAACCGGTTCGATGAAGCGCGAGAAACTATCAAGCAAGCGCGGACACGTAACCTTGATCACCCCGGTTATCGGAATGCCCTCTATATGATTGGTCTTGCTCAGGGCGATGACACCGAAATGCAAGAGCAATTGGAGGCGATCCGAAAAATAGACAGCGAGGCGTCAGCGCTCACCAAGGAGGGACGTACTGCTATTTTTTTCGGACACTGGCGCAAAGCGCAAGATCTATATCATCGCGCGGCAGCATTGTCTGGAACACCGCCTCCCTCCGGAACTAATGCAACTCTTCCTGTCGCGCCCACTATTGCTGGAGCGCTTTTCGGTTTCTGTCAGCCTGCTACGAATAATGTCAGACAAGCTCTGGCAATTTCGCGGCTAAATTCTCCGGTCCAAATCTTGTATGTTCCTGTCCTTGCTAACGGCTCGTTGTGTGGTGATGCGGGCGAAGCGCAAAAGCTCGCCGACGAGCAATTGAGACGTTATCCGAACGCGACTCTTTTGCGTGTATATTCAGGGCCTATCATCCGCGCAGCAACGGCGCTGCAACGTGATCGCGCCGATCAAGCCATCGAATTCTTGAACGCGGCGATACTCTACGAAGGCGGGAACGCGGCGTTCTGGCCCGACTATCTTCGCGGTCAAGCCTATCTGAGACTGCGCCGCGGCGATGAGGCTGCGGCCGAGTTTCAAAAGATCCTCGATCACCGCGGCTGGGATCCGGCTTCACCGATGTACCCACTGGCGCATCTGGGACGAGCGCGGGCCTTGTCATTAGCAGGTGATTTAACGGGCAGCCGGAAGAGTTATCAGGATTTCTTCGCGTTGTGGAAAGATGCTGATTCCGACTTGCCAGTACTAATCGATGCAAGGAAGCAATACGAACAGTTGAAATAGCGAATGAACAAGTGCGCGACTCCGGGTGCTAGAGTTTTAGGAACCTGACCACAACGATGCCCGACCCCGCACTGGGAAAACCCTCAAAGAGATCTTTCACGCCGCGATGGCCCGTGCACCGAATGAGCGTGAACCATATCTCGATCGCTAATCGTGTCACCGAGGGTTGCGAAGGCAGAGCATCATCTGTCGGTCACTGTCACGCCGGCGGTCGTGGGTTGGAGGGTATGACCGACTGATTCAACCAGAGAATCGCCATTTGTGGCTCGGGTTTACTAATAAGGCAAGCCATGTTTCTGGGTCACTCTTGGGTCACTACCAATCAACACAGACCTAAATTTGGGCGATCACACGAGAATTGAAACGTGGAGAAACATCAATGAAACCGAGCGGAAGAGAACAGATCGGAACTGGCGCAAAGAGCTTCGCCAATACTGCAAAACCTTTATTCATCGGTTCGATTCCGATCGCCGCCTCCATCTCCAACTTCAACAACATAACAACTTAGGGCGATAGGCCGTGATGGTCCATACGACTCGAAGTGTGCAGAAAAAGGCTCAAAGTGTGCAAAAACACTGGCGAGAAGCAATAATGATGCCTTTGGAAGTATCGAATAGTTAAGACAGTTTCGAGTCTTAAAGATTCTGTTGTTGGGTCTGACCTATAATAGAATAATAATATACTTGACTAACCCGGAAGAGCAGGGGGGTCGAGTAAAAGCAGTTAAGGATGGCGGCAAACGGTGTGAACGACCCCTTCCATAACCGAATCAGGAATAGCGTCTTCCCAGTCAGGATTTTTTCCACTGCGCGATGTACTCAATGACTTACCGCCCTGACTATATTCCGTTGCTGACATCAATCGGTATTGATCGCTCCGACAGTTTATTTCGTATCGTTGCATGGAGTAAGGGTAGGGAGCGATCTTGCCCTTAGGTATAACCTTCACCCAGATTTTCAATATTTTGTCACGGTGACCGAGTATTGTTCCATGGTAAGTGGTCCTTTCCCAAATCACGATACGTCAAAGTTCACTGCACGGCGGGCCGCTTGTATAACACCCCCCACCATCAGTCAATTCTCTTTTTGGCATTTCCAATTTGGGGAGTACATACATATACATTCTTTCAGCGCCATTTGAACACGCTCAGGATATTGGAAAAGTCGTCGGTCCATACTGCTCGACGGTCATCTCCGCTCAAAACACGGGCGTTTGAACTGTGCGATAGGCCGTCCAAGTCGGAGGGACTGCGCGCCATCACTACCCACAACGACGGATCTTTGCCTTCAATCGGAGTTGCCATCTGGTCTCCCAGAGCTATGCAACTAAGGTTTCGGCTGCGCGCCAGATCTGCGACGACGGGGCTGAGATCAAGATTTCGATTCGATACATGAAACACGAGAAGCCCATTTGGCGCGAGCTTGGTCAAATAGAGATCGATCGCTTGCTGTGTTATTAAATGAATGGGGATCGCGTCACTACTGAAGGCGTCCAGTACTATCAACCCGTAACTCGTATCGGGCGCTTCTCGCAACTTCAGCCGTGCATCTCCGAGCACTACGTTAAAGGGTACTTGCTCGCAATCAACTACGTAAGTGAAGTATCGAGGATCGCGAGCGATCTGCAGCACAGCGGGATTAATTTCGTAAAAAGTCCAGCGCTCGTTTGGTTGGGCATAGACCGCGGTTGCGCCCGTTCCCAGACCGACAATTGCCACATCCTTTATTGCCGGCGAAGACTGAAAAGCGGCGAAAACCTGGCCCAGTGGGCCCAGCCGATGATAGTAAGAGAGGGCTTCGCACCGGCGATCTGAAATTGTCCATTGACGACCATGCGTCGTGCTGCCATGAACAAGCGTGTGCATGGTATCCCTGGTGTCGCCGGTCACTCGTACAACGCCAAAGAAGTTTCGTTCGGTGTGCAATGTCCTTCTGCCCACAACCGTGACAACGTTGGCGCCAAGCATTACTGCGGCCAGGCAAAGAGCAAAGCGCAGCGGCTGCTTCCGGTACGGGTAGATGAGGACCATAGGAACGGCAAAGGCCACTAACACACCAGCTAGTGTCCCTGACGCAAACCTATTGACCATTAGTCCAAGCGCCAATGTGAAAAGCAGGACACCCGCAGGCAACACAAAATCCATCCTGCGCGTTTGTCGCGCATCTGCTCGTTCGCCAGCGGTAGGTAGCAACAGACAAGCCAATAACATCACCAACGGATATTCCGCTATTGAATTAAAGATCATCGGGGCAAGCAAGGCATTGACTATTCCACCAAGCACACCACCGAGAGACATCCAAAGGTAAAATTCCGCGAGGTATGTTGTTGACGGACGGTCTGCTGCCAATTGGGTGTGACAGGTTAGGGCGGCAAGAAGAAAGTAGATCAGATTAAGACTGATCATCATTCCGGGCCCGGCTGAGACATCAAGGAGATAGATGAATAAAAAGACCATTGTTGCGCCCGGCATAATGACAACCAATATGCGCAGAGGAAATAATTTACGGCGAGCAAACGCTAAAACCAGAGTCAGCAGGTATAGCGCGAGAGGGATAACCCAGAGCAAAGGTACGGAAGCGATGTCCGTAGATATGTAGGTAGTTACACCGAGCATCAGGCTCGAGGGTACAAACGCTAGCAGAACCCAACGAAGGCGTCGTTTGCCGGAGGGAGCGGCAGTCCGCTTTTCAGGTAACGAATCTGGCAACGACTGGTGCGAGTCAGGGGCAATTGCTGCAGGTGAGACTTCGCTTCGGGGTAATCGCCAGAGAGCGAACCCGCACGCAGTCACGAGCAGCAGCAGCGCTCCATAAGTTCCGGCCCAGATGCGACTCTGCGAGCCCAAACTAAAGTTCGGTTCTAATAAGACAGGATAAGCTAGCAAGGCAAGGAGGCTGCCTGCATTCGAAGCTGAGTACAAAAAGTAAGGATCGCGCGCGGAGATGAGACCTGTGTGCGAAAACCACTTTTGGAGCAAAGGGCCGTTGCTAGAGACGATAAAGAATGGCAATCCCACCAAGGCCGCAAGACAAGTTAGCAACCAGAATGTGGGGTTACTATTAACGGGCACGGAGTTAACCCACGACGGCGACAAGCCAATGGGCAAGCTCACAAAAGCCAACGTCAGCAGGACAAGTTGCACTATCAGCTGGTTCCGGAACCGCCACCTGGAAACGATCAGGGCGTAAGCATAGCCAGCCAGAAGAGCGGCCTGAAAAAAAAGCATGCAGGTATTCCACACTGCCGGCGTCCCGCCCAGGACGGGCAAGAGCATCTTCGCGACCATCGGTTGCACTGAAAAGAGCAAAGCCGCGCTAACAAATAACGCAATGCCGAATAACAGCGTCAGCGACCTTTCACTTGGCGAAATTCTCGGATTTATGTGACCCTCCAAACTCACCCATAGCCATCGCTCTTCTGGGTCCCAATCATACGAAATCCTTCAACGAAAGCGCACACATAAAAGGAGCCCGAGTGTGCTGAAGTGTGCAAACACTTCCGAACGGGACTAAACAGCCCTCGACAGATTTGATTGTTGGAGTGCTCCGGCCTTGACAAAATCAACCGTAACTAAACGGACTTAGACGAGCTAAAACAGGCTCTTTAAGACTGCAAAACCTTTATCATCGGTTCGATTCCGATCGCCGCCTCCAACTCCACTCAACAACTTAGACCCATTCAGTTGTTCCCTGCAAAGCTCATCGTGGTAAAAAATGTAGTAAAACAACTGCATTCGCAGGTGGCGCCAAGGAAGAACACGAAAAGGTAAAGTTGTTGTCACTTGGTCTTCTGTGTTCATCTGTGAATGGTGGACTGAAAATTTCTGCAAACCTTTAGGTGGTCACATTAATGGTGGACTCGGGTTTTGAAGCATTTAAGCACCGCTATTTACGGAAAACATGTGAGGAGTCCGGTTAGGGCACAGTTGGCATCACCTCGCACGGATGCGCAAAGCTAGCGGGCGATAGCGACTCAACCACTGCGAGGTTATTGTCAGAAAGGTCAGAGCGTAATGAAGTTTGCTAAAAGGGTGTTTTTGATAGCTGGTATATACGGCTTGATTGTTGTTTTGCCAATGTATTTGCTGGAAGCTAAGACGGGAAGAGATTTTCCACCTGTGATTACTCACCCAGAATACTATTACGGTTTCATCGGCGTGACCGTAGCGTGGCAAATTCTCTTCATTACTCTCTCGAAAGACCCAATTCGCTACCGACTCATGATGATTCCAGCAATCCTGGAGAAGGTTTCTTTCGGGCTAGCGATCATAGTTCTCTTCCGGCAGGAGCGCGTCTCTATTTTCATTCTGGCGGCGGCCCTGGTCGACTTGTGCTTGGGCGTTCTGTTTGTAATATCATATTTGAAGACAAGTAAAGGGCAAAGTGCTGGGTAGTGCGATTCTAGCCCCTGCCGCCAGATTCGGGCGATAAAACGGGCCCCGTGCACGCTCATGCGTTGTTTCTCACCCAGAATCCAAAAAATTTAAGAAAGATGTAACCAGAAGGTCCCGTTTTTACGCGTTACTTAATACGCGTTACCTAAAAGGGGAAACTGTGTGATGGACTTCAATCCCAAAATTTCGGCGGACCGTGCTGCCGGCGGCAATGGTTCATACAGAGCCATGTCATTTCACAATCCCGTCAGCTCGCTCGACTTGTTACCAGACCAAGACCTACGCCGGTTGATTCGAGACGCAGCCGATCAACTGTGTCAGGTAGTCGACGGAAATTTGGATTTTGTCGTGCAGGTTTCTGAAAGCGATGATGACATCGACAAATTGCTCGTTCTTGTAAATTTTGTCCTGGCCTCAGCACGGCGTTCCTTCAGTGATCTTCGCGACGTTCATCTACGATTAGAGGAGGACTTGTCAGCCGCCCGCAAACTGCAGGAGAAGCTCCTGCCCCAGAAGTTGCTCAATGCCCGGAATCTCCGCGTGAGCGCGAATTGCGTTCCTGCAAGAGCGGTCGGTGGCGATTTCTACGATTTCTTTCGATATCAACACTCAGGCCTTTATGTTGGACTTCTTGCCGACGTGAGCGGGAAGGGTGCCGCCGCAGCCATTTATGCTGCTCTTGCAAGTGGCATCGTGCGATTTCTAGTCGACCAGGAACTGAATCCAAAGGAGATGCTGACGAAACTAAACAAAAGTCTATTTGCGCGAGCACCTGATGGGAATTTTGTGGCCTTAACGTACTACACGTGGGACGATCAGCAGCTGGTATTAGAGCTTTCCGGCTCTGGTTTGCCTGAACCATTGCTTTGCAGGCGCGGGATGATGCGAAAACTCGGAGCGCACGGATTACCTCTTGGGCTTTTCCCTGAAGCCGATTACGAAGTTATGCGTGTTCAGTGTGAGCGGGGTGACACCCTGCTCTTCTATACCGATGGCGTAGTGGAAACGGTAGATAAGAACGGCAACGAGTTTGGCCCAGAGCGGTTGTGCGAGATCGTTATGAAGAATTGCCGCGATAAAACATTTGAGATCGTGAATACTGTGTTCGATGCGGTTAACGCTCACTGCCAATGTGAAATGAATTCTGACGATCAAACAGTCATCGCGATGCAAGTTCTATAACAATTCGCCGGGCGGACCCTCTGCGTTCAGAATTTCCGCAGTTGCCCAAAGAATTTCTGGCGGTGCTCTTTCAAGTGAACGTTGGTAAGATGGCCTATTCTCTTGCGTGGTAGGCAGGCAGCAATCAACAACGATTCCGCAGAACAGCAGGTGACGCGTTGTGTTGGGGCTTATTCCAAAGGTCTTAATAGAGTTAATTAGCAGCGTCTATGGCGAAGACACTGCAGTTGAAATTAGGCGACGTGCCGGGTGCGCACTTGACCTCGAATTTCGTATTAACGAAGTCTACGATGACGAGGTGTGGCGGAACCTCCTCGTCGCAAGCACCGAAGTTCTTCATTGCTCAGCAGAAATGTTGGAGGAAGAATATGCCAGGTACTTTCTAAGGGATGCTCAGGAGCGTTGGCCCGCATGGTTCAAGATGTCTAAGACCGCTCGCGAATTTCTTGAGCGTCATCCTGCTGTTCACAATAATTTCGCCGATGCCGTGCGCGATCCCGCATCACGAGATCTCATCAGGGATAAGTTTCGAATTGAAAGACTGAAAGACAAAATCATAACGCATTACCGCTCTCCTAACAGGCATTGCCATCTGTACATAAGTCTCGCGCGTGAAGTGTTGAAGCTCTATAGTGAGGAGGCATCTATCGAACAAGTACAATGCGTCAAGCGAGGGGACCCTGAGTGCGAGATTTGGATTTCCTGGCTGCCGCAGACTTAAGAAAGGACGTGTTTGGGGAACCACGAAGAAACCCGACATTGCAGATAAGGCACAACCCGGTTGCCTCGGAACTAGCTCCGAGGAACGAGAGGTGCAGAGAATACGTGCTATATGGACAAAACGGACAAGTCAACGGCGCCAACCTACAATGTTGCTTCAATGGATCTGGACCACTTGCGGCAACTCAGTCTGTTCAATGATCTTAAAGCTGCCGTTCGGAGCGGGGCCGATGATAGTTTGGTGTACGCGCTACTCAATGACCTTATCGAACACACAGATCTCCATTTTCTCTCCGAACAACTCGCGATGAAGCTGCACGCCTACGAAGCCTCTGAATCACATTTTCTAGAGCACGAGCGGTTGTTGGCTGAGGTACGAAACCTGAAGCATAGCCTCACCAACAAAACGGCGGCCGACAAGCATAGTCTGATTGAGTCTCTGCGCGGCTGGCTTGTTGTTCACATTGAAACAGCTGACAAAGCGCTAGCCGAATACTTGCACGCACGGGCCATCCCGCACGCTGGAACCTATTAACCATCAAAAACAGAGCCGCTGGTCTTTGCTCTTACGACCTGCCGACTACAGGAAAGCAAATCAGTCAGTTTGTTTGTGCTTTACGTTTCTCGAGTGAACGAATGCGGTCATGCGCTTCTTTCACCTGCAAAAACTGACTTTCTATGATCATCCGCACATCAGCGGGAAGGTTGTTCTTCAGAGCTTCTTCGTAGGATTTTACTGCAGAGTCTTCGCCGCGTTCACATTCGGAGATTACAGCGCCTTCGTCTTCTCCGGTAATCTCCGACTTAATATTCATCCAGCCACGATGGAGCACAGCCGCAGTGCTTCCTGTCTCTTCGGGATGTCCACCCAGCCTGCGAACCTCACTCTGCAATTCAGCTGCGAACTGAGCGCGTTGCTGTGAGTAAGTATTGAACAGAGTGGTCAGTTTTGCGTCCTTGACCCCTTCGGCGGCCGTGCGGAAACCGTTTTGCCCGTCTTTGCATGTCTCAATCAGATTGTTAAGAGTCGAGATCACTTCGTCGTTATCTATAGCCATTATTTTTCTCCTTGAAAGTTTAGTTCTGTAAAGTTAGGGCAACGCTCATGCCATCGTGCCAGATCGCGCTGTCAGGACCCAAGTCCTTGCTGTTTAGCAACAATCGGCATAGGCGAACCTAATCAAAAGCTGCATTGGAATGAGTCGGTATCTAATCTCAAGAAAGAACTCTGTGCGGATTCAGGTCAAGCTAGTAGCACTGCGGTTCGCATAAATTGAGAGACGTTATTAAAACAATAGCCCGTGGCCCGCAACTTGATGTCGTTGCCCGCATCCACTCCCCGATACTGTTGGCTGTCGAGCGTGAGCGCACTGTGAACCCACTCCTGTCTAGGCCGAGTGGCGCGGTAAGCCAAAAACGGTACATATAAAGAATGGCCCCAGAGAGAGTCCTAGATAAAGTAAGGCCTATAAGGAGGCAATGAATGCCGAACAATAGTGAGAAGGAACCTGAAAAGGAAAGTGAGCCCAGCAAGGAACAACTTCAGCGCCAGATGGAGAAAACGCGTGAATCTCTCGCCGAGACGGTTAATGAGATTAAGGAAACAGTTGACCAGGAAGTGCAAGCAGTAAAGAAGACTGTTGCAGGCGTTCTTGACTATAGAGAAGAGTTTCAAAGGGAACCGTTGGTATGGAGTCTGGGTGCGCTATCGGCCGGATTCGCTCTGGGATATACCGTCGGATACGCACACAAGAAAACGAAGGGCAGTAAACAAACACCAGTCATCGCCTTTGCTGACAGCATGGTCGAGGAACTATCAACGCTGGGTCAAGGACTGGTGTTGCCGGCGCTTAACGAAAAGATCAAAGAACTGTTCGGCTTTGAATTTTCCGAACTGCTGGGAGAGCTGCGAGGGATAAACAAAACAGCTGCGAAAAAGAGACCACGGAAAAGCATAAGGACAAAAACAACGAGCAAGCGGGGCGCTAAAAAGAAATAGCGAGGATCGAAGAAAGGTGTCAAAAGGAGAGGCGTGACTGATTTCTATTTCGTACAGCGTTATAAACCGGAGTGTGCCGCTTTGGCAAACAGATTGAAAGAACGAAGACACCCCCTAACCCAGGACCTTCTCATCACTGTCTGATGTTAAAGTTATCCGGGCCGACGCGGCTCGCCTCCAAATCACTGTTCACCGCAATCAACAGATACTGAGCTGACCTTGTTGCGGATCACCGAAAACGACTACAACTGCGCGTGACCCCTCGCTTTGAATTGTGCAGGCTCGTTTCAAACGAAAACTCTAGCCATGGAATCCATCTAGCCCGCTACGCCAAAGGTGTCGTCACTCACGCAACCAGTTAACCCGCGCTAACTTATTCTCATGAGAAAAATCATAATGAGTATTACCGCCAAATGCTTTTTCGAGCGCGTGGCCCAAGCGTTGTGCCAGATGTTCAGTCGTCGTAGTCACCGTAAGCTTGTGGTTGTCGCCAGACTTAAACTCCATAATGCGAGCGAGTGGATTATCTGCTGCAGCTCTCTGTGCTTCATTTCGGAGCAGTTGTTCAATCTCGTCATGATGGGTGACAGAAAAGGCGCCGTCCAGGTAAACAAATCCCCGTGGTTCACCCGAGCGTATCTGCGTACATGCCGGGCAGACGGTAAGCTGCGCCGGACGCCAATCCTTGCCTTTATTGCTAACGGCTTCTTTGTTTGGCGCGGTCCAGCGGCGATTGGCATAGACAGACCCGCAGTCTTCACATGTCTGGGGTTCGCTTATCGCTCGTAATGTATGGTGCCGTCCTGCTTCATGATCGACTCGTTTGGTAAACGTCGCGTTTGTATATTTCTTTTTGTTCGGCATAGGAATCTCACCTTTCTAAAGCTAGAAACAGCAACGGCTGTGCCTGCGATATCTGCCGCTTTTAAACTGAAAATGAAGCAAAACGCTCAAGAAATCCCTGGGTTTTCGAGGAAAAAACTCCATAAGTTTTAATTGCCGCACGAAGGCAGCGAGCTTTAACTCACTCCTTGCGCAAGTTTCCGCATCATCGAATCAACTACGACGGCGTACACCGTAAATGACGGAAGAAAAGTGCGCGCGCTCGACGGAACGCTGATTGCCGATTTAGCAGGTCAACGATGGAATGGGTTTGAATGATCGAGGTTGGTTGTAATGTTTATTCATGAGATGACATTCAATGAATGTCGCACGGCTCTAGAAAAAGCAAATGTCGGAAGACTTGCGTGTGAGCACGACGGGCAGCCTTATGCGGTTCCAATCAACTTCGCATTTGATGGTACTTACCTTTACGGATTCACTACCTTTGGACAAAAGGTGGAATGGATGCGTGCAAATCCCTTAGTGTGCCTTGAGGTCGATGAAATAGTCGGTGAGAGCCAATGGATGAGTCTTATTGTGTTCGGACGATACGAAGAACTCCCTGATCTACCGGAATATGAGCACGCCCGCACCCGTGCGCTTTCGTTTCTACAGAAGCGTTCAATATGGTGGGAGCCGGGCTATATGTCACAGGCGCACCGCGACCAACCTCACTCGTTGACACCAATCTTTTATCGGATACACCTTAAGAAGATTACAGGGCACCGCGCCACCCCTGACGAACCTTCACCCCGTAATAACGCGGAAAACTGAGCATCGGACTGCGAGAAAAACCACGGACCAGGGACTCAGGGTAAAGGAGTGACAAGGATCTTATGGCCCATCAGTAGGCACAACTCTTTCTGTGTACGGCCGCCCCTTGTTAAAGGGGCGGCGCGTCTTGAGGATCAGCTAAACGACGCGGCTTAGACCGTGCGCCGGCCAGAGACCAGGTTCAGTATAAATACGATGACAGCTATGACCAGCAAGATATGAATCAAGTTGCCACCGACGTGACCGATGAACCCCAGTAACCACAAGATCAGCAGTATGACCAAGATTGTCCACAGCATATTTCACTCTCCTTTGTTAGGTCTGAGCCTTATTACGGCGCAGAAAGTAACCTGCTAAACAGTTTCAGATCTGACGACTTCAAGATCTACCGAAACGCAGGCGATATTCGCTCGAGACGATGAAGGCTTTCACCATCTCAGCTCGTTTGATCCTCGCGAAAGCGGCGGCTGGAATCATCACGTCCTCATTTGGCAGACTGAGCCTTTCCATCTTGCCAAACCAAAAGTCGTAGCCGGCCCAATCAGTATCCGGCGAATCGTTCGGATCCCGCCGCAGGAAGCCGAAATACTCGACAAGCACGAAAGCTCGGTTGTAATACCAGCGAAATACGCTCGCGCTTTCCATCACCTTGCGCATCGCTGCCGCCCGGTCGGTAGCGTCTCCGCCACCGAAAGCGTCTATGGCTGTTTGCCGCTCGCTTGCCGATGGTTCGACTCCGGCGTATTCAAACACGTCAGTCGACGCCCCCTTCATCTCTTAAATGACCGACTTTGAGTATGAATGACGGTTACTTATGTTCGACTCTTGCCTTTCGTCTTCGCTTCAATCGTTCAATGAGAGTTGCCTTTCATGGAGTGCTTCCGCGGCAAAACATCCCGTGGTATGTGATCAAGAACACGAGGGCGCCGACCGCTGCGACGAACAAGCTATAGCCGCACAATCTCAACCGAACACTTTGCGTGATGAATCACGGCGCTCGACACGGAGCCCAACAGCAGTCGATTCCAGGCGCTAAGTCCGCGCGAACCCATAATGATCAAGTCTGCTCCCCAGCGTTCCCCCTCTTCTATGATTACTTGCCTGGGCAGGCCTTCTATTGTCTCGCTGCTAATTTTCAGTGCGGCGTCTTTGATGGCCTTCAGTTTCTCCAGAGCGCGGTCAGTAGTGGCTTTTGCGCCTTCGCGAACGGCTTTCTGCAATTGATCAAAATACGTTGGCGTTGCAGCCCAGGATTCAATGCCGACCATAAGTGGAGTATCGAAGGCTGTTATGACTCTGACTTCACTTTGTGGCGGCCACGGACGGCGGAGCACTTCCTCGATTGCCGCATCGCTGTAAGCTGAACCGTCAACTGCTAGTAAGATTTTCAATATGCTCTCCAGTCTTTAGGCAGATCCGCCGATGGGGACCTCATAGTTATCTCAGTACGCGCTCCGGGCAGATTTTGACCTCTCAGAGTTGCAGGAAGCATGCCAATTCTTACCACCCCAATTCTATTGGCATCCATACCGGGCCTCGTTCAAATACTGCGAACTTTCCCGCACCGCTGTTGAGTTTTTCAGAGCAACCGATGGCAATCTCGGCCGCCAACATGGGATTTAAGGGGTTTTGAGAGTCGATGGTGAAAGGCATACGCGTTGCTCCCTTGATTTACGTAACTATTAGCTTGCCAACGTACATGAACGGATCTGCATTCACTGAGAAAGGCCACGTTATGAAAAGCCAATTGATTTACACGCTCGACTTCTCCCAGATCACCTTAAAGAACCTCCCGCAAGTCGGCGGCAAGAACGCCTCTTTGGGTGAGCTCTTCAATATTTTGAGGCCCAAGGGCATTGGCGTGCTTGACGGCTTTGCCACGACGGCAGATGCGTATCGCGCGCTACTCGCGGAGGGTGACCTTGAATACGAGCTGAGGGCGCTGCTTTCGGACTTTGATCCCGAAGACATACATGAACTAAGTACACGTGGGCACGCTGCACGCGTAGCCGTTCTTGACACGCCACTACCGAAAGAATTGCGAGAGGCGGTCACTGAGGCCTACGACAAACTCTGTGCGCGCCTGGGGCGAGAACCGGAGTTAGCTGTTCGCTCTTCAGCCACGGCGGAAGACTTGCCGGAAGCCTCCTTCGCAGGCGCTGCTGAGACATTCCTGAACGTGCGTGGCCACGCGGCGCTGCTGCGAACGGTCCACCAATGCTTCGCTTCTCTGTTCACCGATCGCGCGATCAGCTATCGCGCCAGGCTGGGATATGATCAATTGAAGGTAGCTATCTCGGTCGGTGTGCAACCAATGGTGCGATCCGACAAAGCGAGTTCCGGTGTCATTTTCACTCTGGATACCGAGTCGGGTTTTCGTGACGTAGTACTAGTCAGTAGTTCCTATGGATTGGGAGAATTTGTGGTTCAAGGCGTCGTTACACCCGATGAGTGGACCGTCTTCAAACCCACCTTGAGAGATGGCCTGCGACCAATCATCGGGCGGCAACTTGGCAGCAAGGAAGTTCGTCTTGTCTTTGGTGATGGAAGCCGTACAACTAAGAGCGAGGCCACGCCATTAGCAGAGCGTTGCAAGTTTTCGCTTAGCGACGACGAAGTCCTGAAACTGTCAAAATGGGCCTGCCTGATTGAGGATCATTATTCGCAACGCGCCGGGAACCCGCAGCCGATGGACATCGAGTGGGCCAAGGACGGAATTACCGGGGAGCTGTTCATTGTTCAGGCGCGGCCCGAGACGGTTCACTCAACTAAATCTCAGACGGCGGTCGCGGAAGTCTACCGGCTCGCGGGCAAAACCGGAACGCCGCTTGTCACGGGCCACGCCGTGGGCCAAAAGATTGGCACCGGACGGGTAAGGGTTGTGCGCGAGGCTGGTGAACTCCAGAGGGTGGAAGCGGGGGACGTCCTTGTAGCCAGACTCACAGATCCTGATTGGGAGCCGGTCATGCGACGCGTCGCTGCGATCGTTACCGACCAGGGGGGACGAACGGCACATGCCGCTATCGTATCTCGGGAGTTTGGCATCCCCTGTATTGTCGGCAGTGGTAACGCTACCGAGCTCCTTCACGATGGCGATGAAGTTACCGTTGCCTGCTCGGAAGGACCGTCGGGCCACGTCTATTCCGGACGGATACCTTTCGAGGTCGAGAAGATCGACGCCCAGGCGGTTCCTACGACACGAACTGAGGTGATGCTTACCGTTGGTGACCCGGCGCAAGCCTTCAAATTTTCATTCCTCCCCAACTCCGGTGTCGGCCTGGCACGCACAGAGTTCATAATTACTAACCACATAGGCATTCATCCAATGGCGCTGGTCCGCTACCCGAACCTCAAGGATCAACGGGCCATCCAACAAGTCGCTGCACTCATCGGTGCTGAAGAACCGCGAGAGTTCTTCATTCGCCGGTTCAGTGAAGGTGTAGGACGTATTGCCGCTGCCTTCTACCCGAAACCGGTCATTGTTCGCACCAGCGACTTCAAAACTAATGAGTACGCACGACTGCTGGGCGGCGACGAGTTTGAACCACGCGAAGAAAATCCCATGCTTGGTTTTCGCGGCGCGTCCCGCTACTACGACGAACGCTACGCGGCAGGTTTTGCGCTCGAATGCGCGGCGTTGCTGCGAGTGCGCAAGGACATGGGCCTGACGAATGTCAAGATCATGATTCCCTTTTGCCGCACGGTCGAGGAAGGAAAACGCGTAATTGAAGTAATGGCCCAACACGGCTTGAAGCAGGGCGACGACGGACTTGAAATCTACGCGATGTGTGAGCTCCCTTCGAACGTGACCCGAGCGGACGAGTTCCTGAGGGTGTTCGATGGATTCTCGATCGGCTCAAACGATCTGACGCAGTTAGTGCTTGGAATCGATCGTGATTCAGGTACGGTCTCGCATCTTTTCGACGAGAACGATCGCGCTGTGCTGGGCATGATTGCACAGGTGATCGACGAGGCCCATGGCGCCGGCAGGCCGATAGGCATCTGCGGCCAGGCGCCCTCCGATTTTCCCGATTTTGCGCGTTGGCTGGTTGAAGAAGGCATCACCTCGATTTCACTGAATCCTGATGTGGCCATCAAGACTCAACTGGTGATAGCCGACGAGGAAAAGCGCCTGGGTTTCGTAATGCCAATTGAAAAGGAGATGTTCGTGCAAGAAAGCGCGGCCATCGGCGCTGGCGTTATGTGAAGAAACGTTGAAACCATGCCTTCGGGACTTTTTATTGGGCTAGTGCTACTGCCGTCGATGTTATTTGCTTATGTGGTTCTGACGACATTCTACGGCGCGAGCAAAGCATACATTGCCATTTCGTGGGTTCCGCTAACATGCATCCTAATAATCTGGATGTTCATGCTCGTGCTGGATTTCCAACATATATCCGATGAATGGTGGAGTGGTTTGGCTCGAAGCGTAGGATGGATTGGTCTATTCCAGGCGGGCCTGGGAGTTGGATTGATTGTGCGTGCACTGCGCAAACACAGGGGCGCACTCGGCGTATCACTCGCCACACTACTATCCGCATCTCCATTTTTCCTGCGGCTTGTTAGATAACTGGTGCGAGAGTAAACAGGTGAGCGCGAATCAGTCGAACAATGCGGTATTACCTACGCTCATCGCGTCAAGACTGCACACTGCCATCGTTTTGCTCATTCTCTGCCTATTGGGTGCCGGAGGAATCATGCGCGCGTTGCGTGGTTCGCACGACCTGGTTGGACCAGCGGGAAGACTGCCGCTATACGGCTCGATACTGGCAATTCAGTTGCTGCTGTTCTGGTTTGTGCGGGCCGGAATGCGGCGGTCAGGTCACTCAGTGGCGGCCCTGATCGATCCGGCACCGAGGAGTGTGATGCATTGGATCCGATATCTGGGTATAGCAGTCGTAGCCTGGATACTATGGATGATCTTCGGGGCCGTGCTGGGTTCTTTCCTCAAGCCAAGCGGCACAGAACTTACTGCCATACAACAATTCCTGCCCCACGGAAGGCTTGAGAAACTCTGCTGGGTGGCATTTTCGACAGGAGCCAATTTTTGTGAAGAAGTTCTTTACCGCGGTTACCTTTTGACGCAGTTTCGCGCCCTGACGGGTAATTCCACCATTGCGCTGCTTCTTCAGACTCTCGTCTTCGCCATGGGACATTTAGCTCTGGGAGTACCAATCGCTATCTCCGTGAGTTTTCTAGCGCTCTGGCTTGGCGCGCTGACCCTATGGCAGAAGAGTCTGCTGCCAGCGATTTTAGTACACGTAAGCATTAGTCTGTTCGGTGGCCTGGCCTTCTCGCCGTAAGACGGCCTACTGTACGAGGTGTCACAAAGCTCACAAATGAAAGCCTGGCTTCTCAATAAACCCGCATCAGTTGACCGGCGCCCGCTTGTAATCTCAGATATACCTGCACCAGTTCCTGGCGCTAATGAATTACTGTTGCGCGTCGCTGCCTGCGGCATCTGCCGAACGGACCTGCATGTTGTGGAAGGCGAGTTGCCCGTGCGCCGCTCGCCTCTGATTCCGGGCCATCAAATTGTCGGGCGCATCTCTGCTCTCGGGTCAGCAGTGGAAGGTTTTGCCATCGGAGATCGAGTGGGAGTGGCTTGGCTCAATCGCACCTGCGGTGGGTGTGACTTCTGCATTGCCGGCCGGGAAAATCTCTGCGAACAAGCGATGTTCACAGGATGGACCGTTGACGGTGGCTATGCCGAATATGCCGTCGCGCCTGCCGCTTTCAGCTACCGCTTACCGGACAACTTCGACGACATTCAGGCGGCGCCGTTGCTCTGTGCGGGCATAATTGGTTATCGCTGCCTGCGTCTAACCGGACTTGGCCTGGATGAATGGCAAGGTGCGCGGCTCGGCCTCTACGGCTTTGGAGCTGCGGGCCATGTTTGCATTCAACTGGCGCGCGCGCGTGGCGCAGAAGTTTATGTCTGTACTCGCGATCGTGAACGACATCAGGTGCTCGCACGCGAACTCGGCGCGACGTGGGTAAGCGGCGCCACCGATGAACCGCCTGTCAAACTTGATGCCTCGATCATTTTCGCGCCGGCCGGTGAGCTCGTTCCCGTGGCGCTAAAAGCAGTTCGCAAGGGAGGCACAGTAGTCCTCGGCGGCATTCATATGAGCCCAATCCCAACATTTGATTATTCGCTCATATATGGAGAGCGAATGGTCCGAAGCGTCGCCAACAACACACGCGCAGATGGTCGCGATTTTCTCCTGGAAGCTGCCAGGATCCCGGTTCGCACTCATACGGAAACCTTCTCGTTCAATCAGGCGAACGAAGCGTTAATTGCGCTGAAGAATGATTCGATCCGCGGTGCGGGCGTACTGGTAATGTATTGAGAACTCGGCAAATTTATTAACTTGGACCTAAGGGCCGATGGGTGTCAACTAAGTATTACTGGCTCCGGAGGAGCCGAATGTTTATAGACCACGTCACGAAGGAAATGATTAGCGCTCCAGCGGAGCGCAATGTTTCTTGAAATGAAGGCGAGTATTCGCCACGTTTCGCTTCTCCGGAGGGAGGAGGATCATTTTGAATCTCGAAGTTCTATAAACTTTACGTCCCTACGGGACGCAGAGCTTGATTTTAGGGAGGTCTGAGCGTGGCTCTTAGTGTTTTTGACGACAAAGCGCAGCAGCCGACGGAAGCCGACCTTGCGCGAGTGCTGAAGGGTTCGTTTGTTTTTTGGAACGAACTCAAACAGCGCATCTCGTCAAGGTTCACACCGCTCACTTTCGAATGGGGTTTCACCAGCAAATCAACCGGCTGGGGATTGCGCCTCAAGTACAAAGAACGAATCATTCTTTACATGACGCCCGGTGAAGGCCATTTTCTGGCGTCCTTCGCCTTGGGCGAGAAGGCCGTTCAGGCGGCCCACCAAGCCAACCTGCCGACTTCCATCTTGAAGATCATCGACAGCGCCAGGAAGTACGCTGAAGGCAGAGGGGTACGATTTAGTGTCACCAGCGCAAAAGACATTCGGGACATAGAAAAGCTTGCCGTTATCAAAATGTCGTCGTGATTCCTACCCTACGTCGGTCATCGGCAGTTGTGGGCGTCGAAGTGGGTGAAAAATTTGGGAAATTGAAATGTGGTTCCCTTCACAGTTGATCAATTCGTCACTGACATGTTTCACCTTCGATGACGAAAAAACCAGTCTCACCACCTCCTGATGTGACATTCACCACCGGCGAATTTGCCAGCCGCACCAGCGCGCCCTCGACGCGACCTGCAAAAAGAAATGGATTTGTGTCAACGTACATCGGCTGCAAAGCCCAATGGCTTTCACCGAATATAGGAAAGAGCTCCTTTCGCAGTTCAATCTTCACCTGCACTACGTAGTCACCACCTAGAGCATTCGATAGCGCAGACTCCCACTCTGATGCGGTTGAGTTTTCGCCAAAGCAGATGCCACGGCCACCGTAATCGTCATTAGGCTTAAGAACGAATTGCGACCGGTGCTTCCGAAGGTGTTCAATCAGATCAACCTTTATCCCTCGGTAGTGTGTCTTGCATTGCACAACCCGTCTCGTCCAGGGCACTGTGCGGCGAATCACTTCCCTTTCACGAGTGGTAAACCAGTTCGCGTGCGTTTCGTCTGTCAGTAATCCGAACGCTGCCTTTTTATGAATCAACTTGCAACGGAAGGAATTCACCAGACAGACATCACCTGCGACGTAGGCGCGAATCAGCGGATGAGAATCGTCGCAGCGCGAAAGCAGCTCGTTAATAATGACTCGCTTATAAACAAGGTCGATCGGGAATTCGCCACAGCGTAGTTTTCCCTTTTCATAATGAAGTTGGTCAGGCGCGCAAATGATTGCCGGTACGCCGTTAAGGATAAAAAAATCTCGCAAGAGGACGAACTCATCAGCAGTCGGCAGGCCGTCCCAGTCAATTATTGCGATATTCGGCACGCCGGCCGAGCCCCACTCGCGGTAGGTGCTCGTGAGCGCCACTAGCAGCTGTTTTTCTGGGAAGAACTGCCGCAGTTTACAGTGCCTTGCGAGGTCTTGCATGGCTCCAACTTCGAGGAGAATCTCGTTGAGAATTGTCTGATCCATCAGGCTGGAAGGGTTTTCCGCGTTGTACTCGACGAACTTGATCTCGCGACCGTGAACGAACCCATCGAGCCGTGAGGTCACCGACGATCTCGAGTACTTTGGCTCAACCATCGCTAGTTTGATCTCGCGGTCGGTCAGCCCGACAGTTTGCATTCTCGATGGTTCACTCATGAGCGCTGCGACGATTGTTTCAAACGCTCCGGCCAGAACCTGAGCTGAGTCGGTAAGGATTTTGTACTGCGTCCGGGTGAGCAGATGCGGACGAAGTGCTGCACTGATTTCGCGAGCGCCGTAGAACAGACGGCGCGTGCGCATCTTTTCCTTTAAGTGTGCGAAGAACTCGGCCGTTAGAGAGTGATCTTTAGTAAGGGTCTTATGATACTTGTTAATGAGCCGTTTACGCATACTCTAACGAGCCTGACAAATCATCGAAATCTTTAGTTGCTCGGCTTGGTGACCGTTTCGATTGCACGGGCGCCGACTACGATGAGGCTGGCGTTGCTGAATACAGCGCATTCCTGATCGCCACGTCTCGCGGATCGCCCGCTAGTGCTACGCTCTTGCGGTTGGGAACATAGCCGTATCCGATTTGCGCTTTCGGATCGGCGAAACCAAGTGAACCGCCCGCTCCGGGCATGCCGAACGAGCCGGGATTGCCGAACGGGAAACCCGGATTGGTTTTCATAAAGCCCAACGAAAACTCGACCTCAGCCTTCATACATTCGTCGTACAAACCATGCGTCGCGGGAACCGCCGGGAGCCGACAACTCTTGCAGTGTCTCTGAACGCAGACCCAGCTCGTTTCCTCCAGTCGCAAAGACGCTATAAGCGCGCGCGATGGCCCGCGCGGTACCCACGCCTCCACCCGCTGGAATTTCGAGGTTGCGTGGATAAATATGCTGCGGGTCATGGGCCAATTCTGATCCCATGAGCGCTCTGCGAATGTTCGACTGGGGATTCCAAACGGACGGAGTCAGTCGAATTGGGAAACCGAACAACATTTCCGCAAAGCTGGGATCAACCAGAGGCGCGAGCCTCGAATCGGAAACCGATTCGGGCAGGCGAATGTAAAAATCTATTCCTAGCGGCGAAGCGAATTCGTCCTGAAAAAACTGGCCGAGGCTGCGGTGTTGCGGATCAATCCGGCGCAGCAATTCACCTTCATAGAATCCGATCGTAACGGCGTGATAAGCCTGTCGTGTTCCCGGTTCCCAGGCCGGTTTCTGGCGAGCCAGGACGACCGCCAATTCGTCGAGGTCGGCTACCAGACTTTTAGTGATCGGCTGGTCCAGGGCAAACAGCCCAGCTTGATGGCCCAACAGTTGCCGAACAGTGATTCTTTCTTTCCCATTTTCAGCAAAGTCCGGCCAGTACTTGCACACCAATTCATCGTAATCGAGCCAGCCGCGTGAATGCGCAATCGCGAGGGTCATCGCTGCCAAACCTTTGGTCGCCGAATAAACGAGAGCCATCGTGTCCTCTTCCCAAGGTTCCCCATTCGCTTTATTCCGGACACCGCCCCAGAGATCAACTACCTTCTCACCTTTGTGATACACACAACACGCTGCGCCTACCTCACGCCGCCGGAGGAAATTTTCAGCGAACGCGTCACGCACGGCCTCAAAGCCCGCACTCACAAACCCATGGATATCGACATGATTCGCCGCTTCAGCGGAGACTTGATCTCTGCTCTTTTGAATCAATACGTACGCAGCGCCGGCTGCACCTGCAGCCGATAAACCGATGACTGCCTTCGTTAGTGTTTTCATTTCAGCTCCTTTTCAATCAAGGTCTGGCGCCGCGTGTAAACCACCGGGGTTCCAATGGACTTTTGGGGCCGTGACAGTGGCACACACTTCGGACTAACCGTTCACTGAACGGAACCTCGAAGTCTCGCGGACATTCATCAGTTCGGATTGCAACGCTTGTACCGGGCTGATCGTGAAACGCGGACGGCTGATTACAGTCCTGGTAGCGCTTGTGCCTCTTCCACGGTGGCCACACGCCGTGGGTTTCCTCTCATTCAGGTGGGGAAGTTCGCGCACCAAAGACAGCTGAATGCTGGATTTAGTAAAGAAATTTCGTGAACAAGAATCGGCACATACATTGCTCCAAACCAGGTAAATGTGCGTTGCCAGAACCTTCGCTGATTCGTTGGATGGCGCCCGATTGCACGGTGCCTCGGTCGGTAGTGCTCCGGGCCCTGGGGACTGGCATGCTCTGACAGCGCCCACGGTGGTTGCACAGTTGGCTGTGGATCCCGCATTTGGTCTCACAACTTCAAAGGCGAAGGCACAGCTTGCTCGTTATGGCCTCAACGCGCTTCAGGAGATTCGACCGCGATCGGCCTGGCGAATCTTTCTCGATCAATTTGCAAGCATTGTGGTCGCGTTGTTGGGGGTCGCGGCAATCGTCGCCTGGCTTACCAGTGATGAACTTGAAGCGATGGCCATCCTCGTCGTACTTCTCATCAACGCGTTAGTCGGCTTCTTGACTGAGTGGCAAGCGAATCGGGCCCTGGATGCCCTCCGTCGCCAAACGCTGACAACTACCCGGGTGCGACGCGAAGGCATTGAAACAACCGTTGACGCGAGGCAACTCGTTCCCGGGGACATCATTATCCTCAACGCAGGAGATCGCGTCCCTGCCGATGCAAGACTGCTTGAATCCTCGAGACTGCAAACGGAAGAGTCCGCGCTAACCGGCGAGAGCACTACTGTCGATAAGGAAGTAGAGGCAGTGACCGTCGAAGCTCCTTTGGCCGAGCGTCGTTCGATGCTGTATCTCGGGACCGCGATAGCTGCGGGCCGAGCGGTCGCGTTGGTTGTCCAGACCGGCGCCAAAACCGAGCTGGGGCGGGTGGGCCGTCTCGTCGCGACCTCAGTCAAAGAACACTCTCCTCTCGAAATACAGTTAGCCAAACTGGGCCGTCGCCTCGTTTACGTTGTTCTCGCGATCGCCTTTGTGGTGATAGTGACCGGGTGGTTGCGAGGTGACGGACTCTGGATGATGGTGGAAGTAGGAGTCAGTCTGGCAGTTGCCGCTGTGCCCGAAGGGCTCCCTGCAGTTACTACTCTGATCCTTGCCCTGGGGGTGATGCGCATGGCGCGGCAACGAGCCATCATGCGCCGTCTTACTGCTGTCGAAACTTTGGGCAGCACGACCGTCATCTGCGCTGACAAGACCGGCACCCTCACAGAGAATCGCATGACAGTGCGCGAATACTACCTCTCGGATGGACGCTCGATTCAAGTTGATGGCAGCGAATGTACGGCCGCAGGCGACGAGTTGCTTCAGCGCGCATTGCGGATTGGAGTGCTGTGTAACGAGGCAGTTTTTCGCGCGGTTGATGAAGAAGATGAGGTAACCATCGGCGATCCCACCGAGACCGCGCTGCTGGTTGTTGCCGATGCTCTGGTGCTCGATGTTTCCGAGGAACGTGCGAGGCATCCGAAGCTGGCTGAGCAGCCCTTCCATGCTTCCACTAAACGCATGACCACGCTACATCGGAGAACCGATGGTCAACACTTCGCCGCGCTAAAAGGCGCTCCGGCAGTGGTGCTCGAAGCTTGCTCCAGTTATGCGACCGGCTCCGATGCTGTGTGCCCAATGGATGCCGAAAGTCGCATGCGATTTGCGGCTGCAAATGAACAGATGGCTAATCGCGCCTTGCGTGTGCTGGCCCTGGCGGTGAAACGCTTTGACGAAGGGGTGGACTCTCTATCGGATGAAGAACTGGAAAGGGGCTATACGTTTATCGGCCTGGTAGGAATGATTGATCCGCCACGATCCGAAGTGGCCGACGCGATTCGGCGTGCTCGCCTGGCTGGTATTCGCACAGTCATGCTGACGGGTGATCAACTTAACACGGGGCAAGCTATCGCCCGCGAGCTGGGCCTGGGCGCGGCCGAACCTCGTGCTCTTCACGCTCGCGACTTGATTGGTGCAGATCAGAGTCGTCTCGCCGAACTCGCTCGCACTACTGATGTTTTTGCACGCGTATCGCCTGAGGACAAATTGCGAATCGTTGAAGCGTTGCAGAAGGCCGGCGAGGTCGTAGCCGTTACCGGCGACGGCGTCAATGATGCCCCCGCTCTTAAGCGCGCCAACATCGGCATAGCCATGGGCCAGCGTGGGACTGAGGTTGCGAAAGAGGCGGCCGATGTTGTTCTCGCCGACGATAACTTTGCGAGCATCGTGCGCGCAGTTGAAGGTGGACGTACCATTTACGCCAACATCACAAAGTTTGTACACATGATGTTTTCGCACAACCTAGGTGAAGTCCTGATGATCTTTACGTCGATTGCCGCCGGTTGGGCTTTGCCACTTCTACCACTACAAATTCTCTGGATGAACCTGGTAACCGACGTCTTCCCAGCGCTCGCGCTGGCTCTCGAGCCGCCTTCGCCCGACATCATGAAGCAGCCCCCTCGCGATCCCAAAAGATCACTGCTATCAGCCAGGTTCGTCACTCTGATCGCCTGGCAGGCGGCAATGCTCGCCGGCCTGGCCCTGGCAGCTTACATGTGGGCGCTAAATGTTTACGGGCCAGGATCCCACGCTCGCACCATTGCATTGTTTGCGCTCATCGGCGGAGAGTTAGGCCACACGTTCAACTGTCGTTCGCGCACCCGCTTCGCTTTCGCTGGACTGCTGAGAAACCCATTCCTCCTGATCGCTGCATTCATTGTCATTGCCCTGCAACTCCTGGCTGTCTATTTTTCACCGTTGGCAAGTATTCTCGGCACGGTTCAACCATCAGCGACAGACTGGCTGGTCATCATTCTTTGTTCGCTCGCGCCAGTTCTAATCGTCGAGACAACTAAGTCAATCACTCGCTGGAAACTTACAAACAGGGACACTCAAGGGCGAGGACTTACGCAGAGATGTGAGGCCTTATGAGGGAACAAATACACCAGGCTCGCTGGATCGGGGTTCTCGCTGCCACGGGGATCGCGCTTTATCTTTGCTGGTTAATGCTAAGACCTTTTATTACGGTCCTGGAGTGGGCGGTGGTACTGGTAATTGTCTTCTACCCGATCCACAAGCGACTTGCTAAAAAGATCAAACGTCGGGGCTTGGGCGCGCTGCTTTCATCGATATTGGTCATAGTTGTGATCGTCCTTCCTCTCGTGCTGCTTACGATGGCTTTGACACAGGAAATAGCGGGTGTCGCTAAAGACCTTCCTGCGCAGCTCACTCAGTTGATGGATCCAAGCGCATCAATAATCGGACGCGTATCCAGATGGGTTCACGATCACGCGGGAGTGGACGGTGCGCGTTCGCAAGCGTTCGTAGTCGACCAATTGAAAATGGCCGGCGCTTCGCTGCTTGGGCAATCCGTGGGTCTTTTAGGAGATATCGTTAGTTCCGTTGTAAAGGCATTCTTCGTAATCATAACGATGTATTACTTGTTTCGCGACGGCGACAAAATCGTGCGGGCCCTTCCGGGAGCCTTGCCGCTTAGTAACAATCAAAGCAAAGCGATACTCGAACGGGTTAGCCAGGTAGTCAGCGCGAGCGTTTACGGTGTCGTCACGATTGCGATGCTTCAGGGATTACTAGGCGGACTCGCTTTTTGGGCCCTGGGTGTACCTTCCCCGCTCCTTTGGGGCACGGTGCTGGCGTTCGTTTGCATGATTCCCATTGCCGGCTCGTTTTTCGTTTGGCTGCCCGCATCTATCTATTTAGTGCTCGGAGGTCATTGGAGCAGAGGGCTTCTGCTCATTCTTTGGGGCGCGCTTGTCATTAGCACGATAGACAATTTTCTAAGACCTAAGCTGATTAAGGACCAAACAAAGTTGCATGAGTTGTTCGTGTTCTTCTCCGTGCTCGGCGGCATGAGCGTATTCGGACTGCTCGGCATCGTGCTGGGACCGGTCGTGCTTGCTATTACTCTTGGCCTACTGGACACATTCAAGCAAGACAAAGACGAACGGAGTGTTCGCAAAAAAGCAGCTCATCTCGTTAACTTGTCTCCAATCAAGCGGGTTTGACTCAGCTTAGCAATTCAGCCCAGACAGTTACCTGGGCAATAAGTGGAGGGCATATGACAACACTACGATCTTATATTGATCCTGACGAACAAACTGCAACCGGCCCGACTTCGTTCATGACGGAGCGAAACGATATTGAAGTCCGTTGCGGCAACTGTGCCAGGCCGGTGTATGTTGATGAAGAAACCTATCGCTTTGGTAGTGATGAAATAAAATCCGGAGGCGACAATCCCTTTCGGTGTGAGAGTTGCGAGGAGGAGTATGATGATCCTGCCTACGAACACTGATTACAGCTGGTAAGCGGAAGGGCACGATTGGGCAAAGCGGTCATCAATAACCAACCCTACCAGTTTGAAGAAGCCATCTCGATCCTGGGAGCGGCTCGCGCTCTCGGTGTGGACCTCCCGACTCTTTGCCACGACGATCGACTAAAACCTATCGGCAGTTGTCGCATGTGCCTGGTCAAAGTCGAGGGAAAACCTCATCCCATGACAGCCTGCAACACCTTCCTCACGGATGGCATGGTGATTTCCACTAACACTCCGGCACTTGAAAATGAGCGCCGTGCGTTGCTGAAAATGTTGGCCCAGGACCATCCCGGCGAAGGTCTAACGCAAACTCCAGATAAATCGTTTTACCGTTACGCCCTTCAATACGGCTTGAACGAAAGCGACTTTAACGGCTCACGCGAAACGAAGCTACTCGACGATTCTCATCCCTACATTCACGTCGATATGTCGCAGTGCATTGTCTGTTACCGCTGCGTGCGCATCTGCGAAGAGGTTCAAGGGCAGTTTGTATGGCAGGTCATTAATAGAGGTCATGAAACACGAATTGTTCCGGACTCGGGAACTACGCTTTTGGAGAGTTCCTGCGTTAGCTGTGGGGCCTGTGTTCATACCTGCCCCAGCGGAGCACTGGAAGACAAGTCTCTTCTCGTGCATGAAAAGTCAACAGACTGGACTAGAACCACGTGCCCGTATTGCGGCACGGGTTGCGAGATGAGCGTCGGCACAAACCAGAATCAGATCGTCTCGATAAAACCTCTGCTTGAAGCTCCAGTGAACCATGGGCATCTTTGCGTCAAAGGGCGCTATGCCTTCGACTTCGTTCACGCAGCCGATCGAATCACCGAACCGATGATTCGTAGCAATGACGGATGGCTGAAAGTAACCTGGGACGAAGCCATCGCATTTACGGCAAAGCGGCTCCAACGCATATTGGAAGAACACGGACCAGAGAGCATTGGCATTCTCGGTTCAGCAAGGGGAACGAACGAGGAGGCCTATCTCGCTCAAAAATTTGCGCGTGTAGTGATTGGAACGAACAACGTTGATTGCTGCGCGCGCGTTTGCCATACGCCAACCGCTGCAGCGATGAAACTTATGATCGGCACGGGCGCGGCGACCAACTCTTATAATGATATTGAGAAAGCTCAAACAATCCTCATCTGCGGGGCCAACGCGACTGAAAATCATCCCATAGTAGGGGCGCGCATCAAGCAAGCAGCCTTACACGGCGCAAATTTAATTGTCATCGACCCACGAAAGATCGAACTGGCCCAATTTGCGGCGATTCACTTGCAGCCGAGAACCGGCACGAACATCCCACTGCTTAATGCGCTGGCTTACACAATCATTGACGAGCAATTGTTCGACGCGCAATTTGCGATTGACCGCGTAAGCGAGTGGGATGAGTTCCGCGAATTCATCAAGCAGTTTGCTCCGGAGCAAGTTGAGTCAACCTGCGGGGTCGCAGCAGATCTGATCCGGCAAGCCGCACGGCTTTACGCCACCAATAGGCCTTCGATGTGCTTCCACGGGTTGGGTGTTACAGAACACACGCAAGGCACTGAGGGCGTGATGTGTCTTGTCAATCTCGCGCTGCTAACCGGCAATATCGGGAAGCGGGGCACTGGCATCAATCCTCTGCGCGGCCAAAACAATGTTCAGGGCGCCGCCCATATGGGTTGCGATCCGGGCATTCTCACGGGCAGCATTGCTTTAAATGACGCACGGCCCTTCTTCGAGAGCGTTTGGAACGCACCTGTTCCGTATGATCATGGTCTGAACATGCTTGAAATGATGGACGCCGCCGAGGCGGGCAAACTGAAAGCATTGTGGGCCATCGGTTACGACGTTGCACTGACTAATGCTAATACTGCGGCAACAGAGCACGCATTGCGATCTCTCGACCTGGTTATCGTTCAGGACTTGTTCCTCAACGAGACTGCTCGACAATTTGGTTCTGTGTTTCTTCCTGCGGCTTCGTCGTTTGAGAGAGACGGGACTTTTATGAATGCCGAGCGCCGCATTCAGCGAATTCGCAAGGCAATTGAACCGGTCGGGCAGTCGAAGCCGGATTGGGAGATCATTTGCGCGCTCGCTGAGGCAATGGGCAAGGTGAAGTTCTTCAACTACGACTCCCCTGAAGAGATTTGGAGTGAAATTCGTGCCGTTTGGCCTGCCGGCAGCGGCATCACTTATAAGCGATTGGATAATGGTGGTTTGCAATGGCCCTGCGCAACGGAAGACGATCCGGGTACGGAGGTCTTGCACGCTGAGAGCTTTCCGATTGGCAAAAAGGCGGCCTTACGCCGCATTCCCTATCGGCCAACCGAGGAAGTCACGACTGAAGAATTTCCTTTTCTTCTGATGACGGGTAGAACTCTTTACCAATTCAACGCCGGCACTATGACGATGCGAACAGCCAATTCCAAGCTCCGGGCTACGGACTTACTCGATATCTCTACGGAGGATGCGAATCGACTCAACCTTCACAATGGCGCACGTGTGCGAGTTCACAGTGCTTATGGCGCCGCGGTGCTTCCGATTCGAATTTCACCGTCAGTAAAGCCGGGAGAGTTGTTCGCTACGTTTCACACCGACGAGGTTTTCCTCAATCGGGTAACAAGCCCGCATCGAGATCGGCATGTGAAGACCCCGGAATACAAGATCACTGCTGTACGGATCGAACGGCAAGAATTTGAAGGCGAGCCGTGACAAACACCTAAGGAGCGGCGGTGCCACTGAAGCTGTGCACCTCAGATTTTGAGGCTGCGAATCAGTTTGAACTCTTGCGAACAACTTCCACCGAGCAGTGCGCGCGTGCGGCAACTGCCGCTGAAATACTGCCGAGCACAAATCTTTCGAAGCGATTACTAAATCCAGCCGAGCCGACGAAGATGCAGTCTGCGGCCCACTCCTCTGCAGCCTGCGGCAATTCCTTTTTGGGATCACCGAGCCTGATTTCTGTCGACACTTTGATGTCAGTCCCGCGCAACAGGGCGGCCGCGTTCGCCAGCACCTCTTTATCTCGCGACCAATCATCAGCATTGGATTCTTCGATAGTCTCCGCCAGCGGAGGAATAATTTCTCCGATGATCGGTGGCACCAGCGGATCGTCGACAATTATCACCTTGACTTCGCTTCCGGACGGCCACGTCCGCGCGGCAACCGCGCGCACGGCCTCTTCGCTTCCAGGCGAACCATCTATTGCCACGATGATTCGTACCGGTGAACCCGGTTCTTCAATGCGCCCCCGCGCGATGCGAACAGAGCATTTTGCCTCTGTTAGAACTCTCTGCGAAACACTGCCGAGGACAAACCGGCCAAGCGCAGTACGTCCATGTGATCCAACCACAATCAGATCGGGTTTCCATTGGTCTGCCCGAAATACTATTTCCCACGCAGGCGAGCCGCAGTCAGCGTCAGCAAATAGCTTCCAGCCAGGAAAGTTTGCTTTCACACGATCGCTCGCCTGTTCAGCCAGCGCCAGTGCTTCCTTCATCGCGGCTGAGCCCTTGGCATACACGCGCTTAAAGTCGGAAGGGACTTTTACTTCACCGGCGCGCTCCAGAATCTCTGCAGCCGAAGGCGGTGGCGGTGGCAACCAAATTTCGGCAACAGAAATGATTTGTGCCTCTGCATTCGGCGGCAGCCCAGCCCGCTGCAAGTCGTCAAGGGCGGCTTCGGCACAGGATGATCCGTCATATGCTATTAGGATTTTCATGTCTTGAATCTCTTCCTGGTTTCATGTTTCCGGCCGCCGTTTGTGCGACCACCCGCTGGGTGCGGTTCCTAATTTGCTTCACTCAAGATGTTTGAAACGGCAATAGGTGTACCTAAAACCGAGTGTATTTTCCTCAATAAAGCAGTCACTTCCCTTCATTCTCGAGGAGTCTGTTGCGGAGCTTCGCGCATTACGTGGGTGTGTTTTCGCAGCTTTTGAAAGTCTGAGTTCTAATTGATGGCCGCACCAGAAAACATCGAGAAGTTTTGGAGTCTATCACCCGATAGACTCATGAAGAAGCTGGGCACCAGTCCAGTCGGACTTACAGATGCTGAGGCAAGACGCCGACTCCAAATCTACGGTCCAAATCGTCTGCGCCAAACTAAGTCATCCGATGTCGCGACCCTGCTTTTGGCACAATTCAAAAGTCCTCTCATTCTGATTCTCCTGGGAGCGGTGATCCTCTCGTTCTTTCTTCGAGAACCTGTCGATGCCGGGATCATCATCGCGATAATCTTGTTAAGTGGTGTGTTGGGGTTCTGGCAGGAGAAGCGCGCGGCCGATGCCGTAACGAACCTGCTTGCAATCGTGAGAATTGAGGTGCGCGTCATACGCGACGGGGTCGAGAGAGATGTGCCCTCAGAGGATGTGGTGCCCGGTGATCTCTGTGTGCTCAACGCAGGAGATATTATTCCTGGTGACGCAGCGATTCTCGAATCGAAAGATTTATTTGTGCAGGAAGCAGGCCTGACCGGTGAAAGTTTTCCGGCAGAAAAGTCGACGGGAATAGTTGCTAACGATGCGTCGTTAATGAAACGGACTAACGCTCTCTTCATGGGCACACACGTGGTCAGCGGGAATGCCCTTGCTTTGATTGTCTTGACCGGAGCGTCAACTGAATTTGGCAAAGTATCAGAACGTTTGCGTCTGAAGCCGGCGGAAACGGAGTTTGAGCACGGCGTCCGGCGCTTTGGTTACTTGCTGACTGAGGTAACGCTGATACTCGTGATTGTGATCTTTGGCATTACGGTTTATCTACAGCGGCCGGTCATAGACTCGTTTCTATTCGCTTTGGCAATTGCTGTCGGCATCATTCCCGAATTACTTCCGGCCATTATCAGTATCAATTTGGCGGTGGGCGCAGTCCACATGGCTCGCCGGAAGGTAATCGTGAAACAGCTTGCTGCAATCGAAAACCTCGGCAGCATGAATGTCTTATGCGCTGACAAAACAGGAACGCTGACTGAAGGAACGGTGAAGCTACAAAAGGCGGTCGATGCTGAGGGCAACGCGAGCAACAAAGCGCTTTTCTACGCCTACCTCAACTCGTTCTATGAAACCGGTTTTACCAACCCGATTGACGAGGCTATCCGCGCCCACTGCAAGTTTGATCTTGCCGGCTATCAGAAGGTCGACGAAGTGCCTTACGACTTCATGCGCAAGCGACTGAGCATTTTGGTGGAGAAGGATGGCGAGCACCTCATGATTACCAAGGGTGCGGTCAGTAATGTGCTGAACGTCTGCTCCTCGGTTGAATTGCCAGGTGGCCCTTCTGACCTGACAGGGTTGCGCCGCGGAATTGAGCAGCGATTCCAGTCCCTGGGTAACGATGGCTTTCGTGTTCTCGGGCTCGCGTACAAACATTTGGGCAACGTGTCTCGAATGGACAAGGACCAGGAAGTGGGAATGACGTTTCTCGCGCTTCTGGTTTTCTTCGATCCGCCGAAGGCTGGGGTTGTTGAAGCTGTCGTTGACTTAAGAAAGCTTGGCATCGCCCTTAAGGTCGTGACCGGCGATAACGTGCACGTGGCTACTAGTGTGACCCGCAACGTGCTGGGCTACGAGCCGAAGGTCCTGACCGGCCAGGAGACCTATCTGCTGAGCGACGAGGCATTGCGTTCCCGTGCGGCCGCGATTGACGTCTTCGCCGAGATCGAGCCTAACCAGAAGGAACGCATCATTCTCGCTCTCAAAAAATCCGGCAATACCGTTGGTTTTCTGGGTGACGGTATCAACGATGCGTCAGCACTCCATTCAGCCGACGTCGGAATATCTGTGAACAGCGCCGTTGACGTGGCCAAGGAGGCTGCAACGATTGTGTTGCTTGAAAAAAATCTGAGGGTGTTGGCAGCAGGAGTACGTGAGGGTAGGACGACGTTTGCCAATACGCTCAAGTATATTTACATGACCACAAGCGCAAACTTCGGGAACATGTTCAGCATGGCTGGAGCAGCACTGTTCCTTCCTTTTTTACCGCTCCTTCCCAAACAGATCCTGCTGAATAATTTCCTCACTGACTTTCCGGCCATGGCGATCTCGACCGACAGCGTAGACCGCGAGCTGGTCGAAAAGCCAAGGCCGTGGGATATCAAATTTATCCGAAACTTCATGATAGTGTTTGGTGTGGTGAGTTCGCTTTTTGATTTTCTTACTTTTGCAGCCTTGGTGTTCGTCCTGAAGGCCACTGCGGAAGAGTTTCGCACTGGGTGGTTCGTCGAGTCGGTAATGACCGAGGTCCTGATCATTTTGGTGATGCGGACCTGGAATCCTTTCTACAAGAGCCTGCCAAGTCGGCCGCTGCTTATAGCAATGATTCTCGTACTCGTAGTTACACTGGCCCTGCCATATAGTCCGCTGAGCGGAATGTTGGGTCTTACACCTTTGCCAGTCTTCTGGATCATACTCCTTGGCCTGATAACGCTGGCCTACGCCGGCGTGTCTGAAGTGACCAAGAGGTTCTTCCATGCCCGCGTCTTCGGGAAAGAAAATTCGTTGGTTAGATCACGTTTGTGCAGCCCGGCTCAGACTTAAGCATCGATAGATCGTACTGAATGTTCTAACGTTGGTTGTCCGCTGCTCGAATGCGCTCTTTTCCGCACGTTCTGCGTCAGAAGCTTGTAGCGACGTGTGACCGCAGGTAATCCAAAAATGCTCCAACTAATGAAAGATAAAAGCAACGCTGGCGGAATGAACTCGGTCTTTGTCAGGTGGATTCAATTTGGAAGTGCAACGGTGGAACTTGTTTTCGCTCCAGAGGAGCGAGATGTTTATAGCCACGAGCGCAGGCTCAAAGATCTCGCTCCCTTAGGAGCGAAACCCGGCAGCGGAACCTCGCGCAGCCAAAAGCAGTTGCGCTCCTGCGGAGCGAAGATTAAACAGAGGAGTGCCGACTATAAACATCTCGCCCCTACTGGGCGATAGAGCATCAATGTTCTGTTGCACTTGAATCCACCTCAGTCAACCGCTGCGCGATGCTATGAATTAAAGCGTGACCACCAGATATGTAAGAATCAAATTCCCATGTAAGCCAGTTGATCAATCAATTGTCTTATACGCAACGTTGCTTCGGGATGAGAAGCTTCGAGTTGTGCCACCGCCTCTTTCAATCGCTCACCCAGGCCCCCGTAGTGTTCCGCCCCTTCTTCTCGCCGCGCCAGCAGGTCCTGAATGTCGCTCGCTACTTTCTGAAGGATCTCTCGTTGGTTGCTATTAGGGGATTCCACCTGATTAAGTTCAGCGTGTAACTGCTCGAGTTTCTCATGAAGTTGTTGTCTATCCATTATCGTTTTCCTTGCTGGCGGAATGGGAATATCCTGCCGGTTCCTGGAAGGTCAGGTCGTTGCCGGTACCGCATTTCATCAAGCATCTGTTGGATGCGTCGTTTTAGCTCTGAGTTGATCGTTTCGTAGGCGGCGGCTTCACCCGACTCATCCGATATTAACCGCCTGGCATCGATAGGTGCGCCGAAGGTTATTCTTACTTTCGCAAACCGAATGCGCCATGACTTTCGCGGCCAAATGCGATACGGCCCGTCAAGAGCTACCGGCACAATCGGCAGATTCAATTCGGTGGCCAGAATTGCGGCACCTTTCTTAAACTCCTGCAACTTTCCATCAAAAGACCGTTGACCCTCAGGGTAGATATTAAGGATCTTTCCGGCCCGAAGCCCGGCGGCTCCGGCGCGCATTGCATGCAGCAATTGCACGTCCGGATCGATGGGAACAACGTTAATCAGTCGTCCAAGTTGGGCCATGGCAGCGTTCGTAAAGTACATGCTTGAGCCCACATGAAAAGTATTTTGAAGCACACTGCGCGGATAAGCTGAGCACACCAGGAATGGATCTATGTAACTCTGATGGTTCGGGCATATGAGGTAGGGTGGTTTGAGTCGTGTGAGCACTTCACTGCCCTTCACCTCAACGCGGAAGAAAACACGCGCCGCAAAATAGATCAGTCGCAGAATGACGTGTGCGACCACTATGAACGCCGGCTTCGGCTCGAGAAGATGTGCCAGCTCCGGTAATTCCGCAGGGGTTCCCGTTAACACATCTCGCCAGTGAAATCCCTCTTCAGCGGCCCCCACTCGGCTTGCACCCGTTGTCTTTGCGTTGGCCAACTGGACTAACTCGCCAACCGTTTGTGCCGTGGCTACTTCTTCCGGCTTTAGCTCAATGCCGAGTTTCTGTTCCAGGGCAACTATGCATTCGGCGCGTGCGAGTGAATCGAGATGCAAGTCAATCTCAAGATTCATTTGTGGGCTGATAACCTGAGCATCCCGAGAGTGTTGTCTCACCGCGGCAACGACAGCATTTCCCGCGGCTGAATTCATTAGCAATCGATCTGCTTCGCTGAGCACGATCGCTCTCGTTTCTCGCCCTTCCAGTTCTCTCAGTTCATCAAGTTGGTTTTTTAGTTCGAACCGTCGTATTTTGCGCGTCGTGGTACGCGGTAACGGCTCGGCGCGGAGTACAAAATCATGCACGCGCTGGTATTCCGGCAGCGCGCGGCCGAGATTTTCCAATTCCCAAACAACCCACTGGCGTGCATTGGCGATGCGTTGAGCTTTGAGGTAATCGAAGTTTGGGACCACGACTGCACACAGCTTTTCCGCGCCTTTAAATTGACTTGATCTGTCCTTGATTCCGAGTACACAAACTTCGCTTACAAACGGCGAGTGTTCGTAATGTGCCTCGACATCTTCAGGGAAGACGTTCTTGCCGGATGGCAACTTGATCACGTCTTTCCGGCGACCAACGATGTACAGGTGTCCTTCTTTATCAAACCTGCCCATGTCGCCGGAACGAAACCACCCATCAGCAGTAAAAGTTTCCTGGTTGGCCTGCGGATCCTGGTAATACCCCGACATTACAATCGGACCGCGAATCAGAACTTCTCCAATCCCTTCATCGTTTGGCTCATCGATCTTCACTTCAACACCATTGAGCGGTGTTCCTACTGAACCAATCTTATTGTCCTCGAAGCGCGTAACCGTAGCAGCGCCACTCGTTTCAGTTAGGCCATAACCCTGCAAAATTGTGAAGCCCAAACCATGAAAATCCTGCGCGACGTTTTCATCAAAACTTGCCCCTGCGGAAACTGCGAGCCTGAGTTTTCCACCGAAGGATCGGTGAACAGGACGGAAGAAAAACCGGCCGGCGTTCACGCCCAACCAATCACGCAACAGGCCGTTGGTCGCGAGCATAGTTCGAAACAGAATCTTGACTGGCGCGGCTTGACCCTGCACCGCATCAAATATTTTCTTATGAAACAAGTACCATAAGCGCGGTACTCCGGTTAATACTGTCGCGCCACCCTCTCTCAGTCCCTGTTCGATTCCTGCACTGTTCAACTCGGTGAGGTAGACAACACGCGCGCCTATTATTGTCGCCAGCCATAGATTTACGATTTGAGAATAGGCATGAAATAGCGGCAGCAGGCTGAGGATCACTTCGCGGTCGCTGATCCGCATCACCTCCTGGACTTTGGTACTTTGGGCGTTGATATTCCCGTGAGTGAGCGGCACAGCCTTGGGAGTTCCGGTTGTGCCTGACGTATAAATCAGCACCGCCAGATCTTCCGGCTTCGCGGGTGGTTGAGCTTCATTGAATTCCTGCGGCGTCGGAGTGCGGGCCCAATCTTCAAAAGTACCGCAACCATTAGGTTGAGCGAGCGAACGGAGGGCCACCGTGCGAATATTGCTACCGAGTTCTTCGCAAGCGGCGCGAAATTTATCCATTGAAGCCGGTGAGACAAACGCGAGTTTGGCTTCAGAGCCTTTAAGAAACGCCGCGAGCGCTTGCGTGGTCGCCGCAGGATCCATCGGTGTAACCACCGCGCCTCGATAAATAATGCCGAGGTAAGTGATGGCCCAATTGGGATGGTTCTCGCCGATCAGCGCCACCCGGTCGCCGAAAGCAATTCCCTCTTGAGCAAGCCGGTAGGCGATGCTGCGTAACTGGGCCAGCATTGAGCCGAAGCTTACAGTCTCCTGACCATCAGCCTCGATTACAGTCATAGCCACCTTGTCAGGACGAATGCTTGCCGCCGCAACTACTCGCTGACAAAACGACTCTGTTGGCACACGTGCTTCCATAGATTAATCGGAACGGCTTAGGTCGCGAGATTGATTCACCTGGATCGCAGAATACTCCAGGCCAAATAGATTCCTAAGAGTAACGCGCAGCCGAAGCCAAAGGCGAATGCAGCCCAGGCCCCATCGCTCCAAACCTGGCGGACGATATACCGACAGCAGAACGGCGAAGCCGTTTATAAAAGCGCCGGCGATCGCTTAGCAGAGGTGGGGTCGGCTTGGAGCTCGATCCCTCCTCTGGTCCACGACGGATGCAAGCTTCTGATAGCCAGGTAAGTCCTGTTTAGCTGGAGGGCGAGAGTCGTGTAATTTGAAATACTCCTCTTCCCTAATCTGCTCTTTGGGAAAGCACGCGCGCGCGAGTAAACCTTTCACGTTTTCAACCATGCCGGGATGACCACACGCATATGCCACCGTGTTTGTGCCATCGAAGCCCAGATGATCAGCATGCTTGCGCACGACGTCCTCAAGGCGTCCCACCTCGCCCTTCCAGTCTGGCTCTTCCCAGGGGCGACTGATGGTTGGCAGGTAACTCAGCCATCCTGAGCGGGACAACTCTTCAAGTTCGCCGAGATACGGACCAAGGTCTACTGAACGACTCGCGCTGTGAATAAGAAGAAACCGATCGTGGGATTCTGCGCCACGCTCTAGGTAATGAGTTCTTAGCATGCTCACGAAGGGCGCCACTCCAGTGACGGTCGCCAACATCAAGTGCCGATTGACGCGACTGTCCAAACTGAAGTGGCCCACGATGCGCCGGCGAATCAGAATGCTCGAGCCCAATTTCAATTCCCAGAGCTTTGGAGTCAGATCGCCACGCGGCACTCAGTTCGACGAAGAACTCCAAAAACCGCTCGTGGGGCGAAGAAACGATCGAATACGGTCGTTCAATGACGACGCCATCAATGGCAACACCGATGGTTGCATACTGGCCGGCTGCGAAAGAAAGCTGCTCAGCAGGACGGAAGCGGAATACCGCAAGATTTGCTGAGACGTCTATCCTTTCAATCAAATCCGCTGTGTAATGGTTCGCTTGGGTCATGCTCAACTAGCGCGCCGCCAGGCATAGGCCGTGAGCGGTTCAATGCGCTCTGGCAGTTTCAACGTTTGCAGCAGGTCACACGAGGCCGAGAGACTGAAGCTCTCGGCACTCGTGCTCTGGGTTAGGCCGAACACTTTTTATCGGGCTGCCGCCTTTGCTTTGGCCGGCTGTTCAGCATTCTTAATCTCCACGCGACGCACCTTCGGTTCACGTTCCGGTGCTTGCATCGTTATTTGCAGTACACCATCAGTGAACTCAGCCGTTGCCGTGTCGGTCTTGGTGCCCTCGGGCAGCGGGATCTGACGATAGAAGCTTCCGTAGCTGCGCTCGCTGCGATAATATCCCTCGCGCTTCTCTTCCTTCTCCTCTTTCCGTTCCCCGGAGATCGTCAGTAGGTTATCGGTCAATTCCACCTTGACGTCATCCTTCTTCAAGCCCGGAAGATCCGTTCGGACAATAAGCTGTCCTTTGTTCTGCCGCACTTCGATCTCAGGCGACCAGTCCACATGTTCAAACTCACTGGTGAACGGGAAGAACTCTCTTCCAAAAATACTCGGAAGTCGAAAACCTTCGAAGTCGTCGAATAGTTTTTCCATGTCCGTCGCGAACCGGCGCATGAAGCCAAACGGCGTCGGAGTTGTCGCCAGCTTTGCTTCCTTGGTGGCTAGTTCAGTTGACTGTTTCTTCATTTCCTCTTTCATGATTTCTTTCCTCTCATTCGTCATAAGACCGACTTAAGCAGAGCAATACGTTTTGCTTTGCACAGCCGGCAAACTAAAAGTATGGATCTATCCGCAAATGATCCCTGATTGCCGAAACTCCTGGCGCATGACTGATCGATCCGACAACGGCACGCTTCTCCTGCCAGGAGTGCACTCGGCCGAACAGGTCGACAGCCCCGTCGTTGACCTCGATCCGGAATCGCTCAGCCTCGCGATCGGCGCGACGCTCGAGGGCATACTCAATCTCTTCCCGAAGTTCTTTTGCGTCGACCTTTTTCGGCGCCACGGCGATCTCGTTAGTCACGCCGATGACACCCTCCAGTCGCAACACTGAACGCTCCGCATCTTCGCGCTGTTGCCAGAAGTCCACATTTCCCTCAAGAGTCACCCAGCCGGCGGATACGGTTGACTTAATGCGGTCGTCAGGGACTAACGCGTCCCATTCAAGAACGTGACGTACCGCAAGGGCGATTTCGACGTCGCCTCTCACAAAGAGTCCCTCCGGTTTCACCTCGACATCATTAGCGACGTCCAAAACTCCATTGATTCGATGGGCCGCCTCTTGTGCGGCCAATTTCTGCGCGTAGCTGGAAACCACGCCTTTAAGCGTGACGACGCCCTCCATCACCTCTACTCCAATCTGGGACCAGCCAATGCGTGAGTCCCATTTCAGCTCCCGCATAACCTGGCTTTTGATCTCGTTGTCACTCTTTCTTTTCATGTTCTTTTCCTTTCCGTCAAACACACTGATCCCCTCACCATGCCGCTGGCCGTTGGACTGTTCGCCCTGCGTGTTACCTGTCCTGATTACTCAGACCGCTGCAGTCGCCTGCGACTGCAGCATCGGAAGTTGGTGCTGGCAAATCGACTTGTAGGTATTCACCACGTCAACGTAAGAGAGCTGCGCCGCTTTCTTATCACCGATCTCGGCGGCTTTGAGAACGATATCGTTCATTGACAACATGCCTGCGAGTTTTCCGCCTAGCAGTCACAACTGGAAGCCGTCGCACTTTGTTGTCACGCATCGTGTTTAGCGCATTGTGAATGTCGTCGTCCGGCTTGCAAGTGAAGAGTCTCCCGGAAATTACAGCTTCGATTGGAATACTCGCTTCGTTTCGACCCTTCAACATTGCCGCCATACAAATATCGCGGTCGGTAATCAAACCGACCAACTCTCCCGCCCTCGGCAACAACGGGAACGATCCCGCAGTCTTCCTCCCACATTAATCGAGCGGCTTCCGCCAGATTGTCAGTCAACGTGCAGGCTTTCGGGCCCGCAGTCATTATCTCTTTTACTTTCATAAGTTCTCCTTACGTTCGCACACGCTGACAACCAGAAGTGGCTTCAGCGAAGTTAATCTGCTAATTATCAGTCAACCTGTTCGACGCAACGAACGTACCGAAAGGCCTGCCCGGCATTCGCTATGTATTGGCGAGTTCGGCAGCGCACTTCTGTGGAAAGTTTCGTCATCGCTGCGCGAAAACTCGCTCTTACAAGGGGTCGATTTCGACGGTCGTGTCCTAATTTGTAAAGCAAACTGTTAGTTTGCGATGCTGAGGGGCATTCAACGCGCGCGCAAACTAACAGTTTGCGTTACAGAAAACCAAATTAGGACACTACCGATTTTGACTGCGTCATACCCCACTGGCTTTGCACAAAAAGTCTAATCCACGGCTGTGGAATTGGGCTCTCTCGTAAAACAAATCAGAACTGGGAGCGATAGCGACCAGCCCAACACTCCACTTTCCAGAAGTTGGAGCGCCTGTTTGGCCGCACTTTCATGAGTTGACTCTTCGGCTGGTCGCTATCGCTCCCAGTTCTGATTTTGTGTAGACGTGGTTTCTGAAGTGGAACTGCTGGGCACTTTTTGTGCAAAGCCTTGCCCACTTCTTGCCCCCCTTGTGATATTCATGCAATGTTCTCCTGATGTGATCACATCCTGGAGGTGACGCGAATGCTCTATCGAACTTTAGGCAGCACCGGAGAAGAGGTTTCGGCGCTCGGAGTGGGCGGCTGGCATCTGGGCTTGAAGCACGTCGATGAGAAGCTGGCACTTCGTATTGTTCGCTCGGCCATCGATGGCGGCATTAACTTCCTCGACAATAGTTGGGACTACAACGAAGGCGAGAGTGAGTTACGCATGGGCAAGGCGCTTCGTGACGGTTATCGCGACCGTGCTTTTGTGATGACCAAGATCGATGGGCGATCCAAAAAGGAGGCGGCTAAGCAGCTTGATGAGTCTTTGCGTCGCTTGAAGATCGACTACATTGATCTGGTGCAGCACCATGAGGTTATTCGTTTTGAAGATCCCGATCGCATCTTTCACGCTGAAGGTGCGAACGAGGCGCTGGTGGAAGCACGCGCCGCAGGCAAGCTTCGCTACATCGGATTTACCGGCCACAAAGATCCGCGCATACACCTTCACACGCTCGAGGTAGCCGAAGAAAACGGATTCAGGTTTGATGCGGTGCAAATGCCTCTAAGTGTTATGGACGCTCACTACCGCAGTTTCGAAAAGCAGGTGGTGCCGGAGCTGGTAAGACTTAAGATTGGCATTCTCGGAATGAAGAGCATGGCAAACGGCATTCTCTTGAAGTCGCAGACCGTAACGCCGACTGAGTGTCTGCACTACGCGCTGAACTTGCCGACGTCAGTTGTTATAACCGGAATTGATAGCATGGAGATTCTGGACCAGGCATTCGCGGCAGCGGAATCGTTTCATCCGCTTAGCAATGACGAACGGGATGCCTTGCTCGCGAAGACCCGCGAAGCCGCCGCGAAGGGCCAGTTCGAGCCCTTCAAGACGTCATCAATTTTTGATTCCACCGCCACGAATCCTTCGTGGCTGGGCGAGGAACCAAAGGAAATCCGCGAGCTGGTGCCTGCCTGAGTTCGGGGAGCTGACGGCGACGGGGTTCTGACTTTCTGCTATCTGTTTTTAATCGAGGTAACCTGCCAAGCTCGATTAGTGGCCCCGCAGGAAGTTCATGACAGTCTCAGCAAACTGCTCTGGAATCCGATCCATCGCATTGTGCTCCTGACCTTCGAACACGACGAGAGTCCGCTCAGGCAAAGCATCCATCAGCGAGTTGATTGCTTGTTTTAGCTGTGGTGAAGCAGTTTTGCTGCCGGCCAAGAGCAATGTTGGAGTCTTCAATTTTTTAGCTCGCTTGGCATTAAAACGATATCTGCTTACTGCTCGAATTTCGCGAATCTGTATATCAATACCCGCGACGCGATTGGGCCAAACCGACTGACTTTTCATCGCCGCGATTCCCTCAGGCGATATCATCACGATTTCCCGAAGGAACGTTAACAGCGCCTGCTCACGATCCCCGGCTTGGATCATTTTCTCCATTCGGTCGACAATGGCGGTGTGATCGAGATCCTGCAATGGTGGTTCGTAAAGAACCAGCCTGGAGATTTTGTTCGTAAGAGACGCCGCCTCGAGCGCGCACAGCCCTCCAATCGAATGGCCGAGGACGAAGACCGGCCCCGTTAGAGAGTTAACGACGGCGGCGACATCTTGATATTCTTTGCTCAAACTGTAGTTCGAACCAGCTTCGCTCTTGCCGTGCCCTCGTCGGTCCATTGCACAGACCGTAAACTGCGGAGCAAACAGGCGGAACAGAGGCTTCCAGCGAGTGCGGTCACCGGTGCCTCCATGAACAATCAGGAGAGTCGGGCCTTTGCCGGAGCACTCAACGGCGATGCGTACTCCATCCTTTGATCTAACGAACGAAATCTGCGATGGAATTTCGACGGCTTGAGCGAACGAAGCGCTCGCGGGAATTAGGACGCAGCAGAGAATGAAAACTAATCGCATGATAGTCATGATTAAATGCTACCAAAGTTGGCGTTGGAGTTTAAGGCCTGACTGCTTCATCACCGGGAGCGTATGATTGTCACCGCATCGCGAATAACGCGTCGCGCTAGTTCGTCGTCGACATTGTCTTCCCCCTTTCACGGGTGACTCCAGTACTTAAATAGTCCCTATTTGACTCCTTTGATTTCGAAGTTGGTTATGGGATGGATTTCCCATGCGGTGGCTCGCCAGTTACCTGGCCGCCCAGGTGCGCTGTTCTCAGCTTCACCGGCGTGATGGGAGTCGTAAAGCAGCCAACCCTCGAATGAACACCAGTGACTCAGCATTTCGCCTCGCAGTGTTTCTGCTGACCAATCCCAGCCCTGATGTCTGGCCCACTCCTGCATTCTCGGAGTTATCTCCAACACCACTTGCTCCCTTGAGCGGCGCATCCGGTCGCAATCCGACATGAATGTGTATGTCACGGTTGCATGGAACATAGCAATTGGTTAACTCCAGCGGACCTTTCGCAATAGACACGACATACCCGTCCACCCTCGCCGCCCGAGCCGCGGACCAGCGGTCATTATCATCTCCCGCTTGCAACATCTTCTGCAGCGTTACGGTGGTATCAAAATCTGCGGGTTGAGGAATCGCAGTACGATTTTTCAGGCGATGCAGCTCGCGGCGCTCTCTGGAGAACGCGAAACCGGATGCAGGACAATGTTGCTTGAAGACGAGTGTAGCAGTAGCCAGCAGCGCAGCTGACAATATGAGAACAACGGCGATTCCGCGTGATTGTTTCAAGCGGTGAATTATAAACGTTGAGACGGCAACTTACTGTTGTCAGGAGGAATTCCGACTCTTAAGCAAAGCCGGGCGCAGCTGAGATAAACCGTTGGATCGGAAACTCTGCGGCGGCCGACTTCAGTATTTGCTGGGGAGTTTCTTCAGTTTACCTAAAGACAAGGATATTTTGCGCGTGTACGCGGAGGTTCTGCAGCTCCATATGGAGTTTTTGCACGTGTATATGGGATCTTTGCAAGTGTATACGGGGTCTTTGCACCTATATATGGCGTCTCTGCAGGGGTATATGGGATCTTTGCACGTATATATGGAGTCTTTGCACATGTATATGGGGTCTTTGCACATGCAGATGGGGTCTTTGCACGTGTACGCCGCGACTTGTAAGCCGGACGTCATCCCTTCGGCGCGTTTAGACACTTACCTACATCAGGGATCGGCTTTGCACAAAAAGTCTAATCCACGGCTGCGGAATTGGGCTCTCTCGTAATACAAAATCAGAACTGGAGCGATAGCGACCAGCCCAACACTCCACTTTCCAGAAGTTGGAGCGCCTGTCTGGCCGCATTTTCCTGAGTTAACTCTTCGGCTGGTCGCTGCGCTCCCAGTTCTGATTTTGTGCAGCAAACTCTTAGGTTTGCGCGTCACTTGAACTGAGGTCATGTGCTGAGGTCTGCGCCGAGCTGCCAGGCTATCCGAGGTCAAACGAGAGCAAATGCGGGTGAGTCAAATATGTAATTACCGTTTAAACGATCTCATTGTTTTGGTCACGCTGAAAATCACCGGGCTAAAGCCTCGGTGTGAATGAGATTCAAACTGCAGAAGTGCCGGCTCCTCCGATTGCACCAGGTATTACTCCGTACTATATTCCCTTCGTTTCCCCCGATTGCTGTCGGATTTTTTCTTCACCGGTCGAGTGAATACTGGAGGTGTGAGCAATGGTCAAGGAAATGATTGATGGAACCTTTCGTCAAACGAATCTACCGAATGAGTCGCCAGAATATCTTGCCAAGCGTGAGGAGCTTCGCCTTGCAGAAATTGAATTACTAAACACGCGCGAAAGAGTCGCCGCGCTACGTAGGGAACTGCCAGAAGGTGCGACGATTCAGGATTATGAGTTTCTTGAGGGGCCAACGTCCCTTGATGATGGTGACGCGCCGACAAAAAAGGTGCGGCTGAGCGAACTGTTCACCGCCCCGGAGCGCTCGCTCGTTATCTACCACTTCATGTACGGAAAGAAGCAGACGACTGCCTGCCCGATGTGTACCGCCTGGATCGATAGCTTCAATGGCATTGCTCAACATCTCGCGCAAAACGTTGACCTCGGAATTGTCGCGGCGGCCGATCTCCCGACGCTGCGCGCGCACGCGAGAAATAGAGGTTGGGACAAACTGCGCCTCCTGAGCGCGGGCGAGAGCACCTTTAAGTATGATCTCGGCAGCGAAGACGCAGAAGGACGACAGGACTCGACGATTTCAGTTTTCACGCGAGACAGCGATGGCACGTTGCGCCATTTTTACAGTGGCCATCCCTGGTTGGCCGAAGACGTCAAGGAGCGCGGCATTGATGAGTTGAATCCGATTTGGAATGTGATGGACCTGACCCCGCAGGGACGCGGCAAGTTTTATACATCGCTCGACTATGGGACGCGGGTGCAAGCCGCTCGCAGCTGAGGAAGATGCACCAAAGCGCCAAGGCGCGAATGTGATAGCCTGGAGCAACGCCCCAGAAAGATGCAGGTTTTCAAATCAATAAGCGCTGAAGGTGCGTCATTATCGATGAATGCGACAAGCTCGCTTGAAATCGATTTTAATCCGCGCCTTCAGCGCTTAATAACTTGTTTTTCTCTTTTTCACCTGGGGCGTTGCCCCAGGATATTACATTTCGCGCCGTTGGCGCTTATCCTTATTTGTTCACTGTTTGTCGTAAACAGCTATGTTTCTAATGCGCTTGCCCTTGGCATCGGTCGCGGTGGTAGTAACTGTGCGGCTCTTGCCGTTGGCGGAGACAACTATTCGCCCACTGACTGTTACCTTGCCATCTTTCTTGCCGGTTAACGTTAACGTTCTGGCGCCAATCCTCCGATAAGAACGGCTGTCCGCCGTCGGATCGCCGACCAGAGGGTATTCCTTGTTGTCAAACTTTCCGGTCCATTCGTTATGTAGCGCGTTGCCGGCGGCGTCGGTACCGTCAACTGTGACTTTGATTTGATCACCAGCAGTCTCGTAGACAACTGTGTGGTTCTTGGATGCGCCGGGCGCAAACTTTGATTTCGCTTCGTTTAGTTTCCAGGTACCCATGTGCAAATTCTGGGCAAAGCACACCGGCGCCAGGAACAGGCTGAGTCCGAACGCTAACAGAATCGTTTTTGCTTTCATACTTACCTCCAGGAGACTAAGGCAAACGTGATGTTGCGAGCGCAGTCTATTGCTCCATCGTGTTTTATGCAACTGGCCGGCATTTGTGATGAGTTAGCGACTTTAAAGCTACCTGGCAAATGTCGTCACCATTCCATCGAGTGATAATTTGCGGATGCGGTGGTTGTTCATGTCGGCGATGAACAGATTTCCTTTGCTGAGCATCAGGTATTTCATGTCATGTTTTCCGTTGGCTGATACCGGGTTTTTTGCCATTACTTGCACGGCTCGATCGGAGTGAGCGTGTATTTCTCGACGCCACTGCCTGTATAAACTTTGTCTCCGGTGATCTCACCAGCGCCTCCACCGGTCATCGTACCCGGCTTGCCGATACCATCCGGCAGCAAAATAGTGTAGGTACCAGCGCCATTGGCGTTGAACGGTCCGGAGTATTCGTATGTGCCCGATAAACCACCAGAGAGCTGCATCGTGAATCCGCCCCCTAGTGTCTCGTAGATTCGGGAATTCTGCTTGGCTCGTCCAAATCGGAACCGTACCCTCCTTGAACTCAGCGTTCGGTACGCGATTAAGCTTCATGAGTGTTATCTTTGATGCCCCGCACCGTGGGCAGCGTCTACAATATCGTGGTTACACAAGCTGAAAAAAGCGGCGTCAACACAAATCCAACCGCAGCGTTGCCCAGCGTGGAGTGGAGCAAGGAAAACAAATAATGAACCGTTCAAAATTACTCTTGGCTTTGTTTCTCACTCCGATTTTATGTTTGTGCATCATGCAGACAGCTTTTGCGCAAGCAGAAAAGTTAGGCAGCGTGAAGTACATGCCACCGAAAGGCTGGACAAAATCAGAAAGGGAAAATGGAGTCATCTTTAGTGAGGTCAACCAGACGACCGGGCGCTTTTGCTTCATCACGCTTTATGGGGAGATGCCAACCCAGGGAACACCGGAAGCTGACTTTAGAACGCAGTGGGCCACCCTCGTGGTGAAGCCCTGGGGAGCAGACCCAAATCCGAAATCGGAGACACAACCCGATAACGGTTGGACGGTTATCGCCGCAGGAGCGCCGATAGAATTTCAGGGTACCAAAGCCTTTGCGTTTCTGACGGTCGTTAGCGGCTTCGGCAAGACTGTCTCCGTACTCGGTATCTTAAACGAGCAGTCGTATTTGAGTTCACTAACAACATTTGCAGAAGGACTAGACATCGACAAGGCCCCGACGGTTATCACAAATCCCAACCCCAATCGAAGCAGCCAGGCTAACAATAGAAATAATCAACCGGGAAAGTTTGGCTTGATGACCTACACCGCTCCCGCGAGTTGGAGTCACCAGATATTTGACGACGGTGTTGTATTCAAACCCGCCGATCTGCCTGCGGGCGAACAATTGTCGGTGCAGATAATGCAACCGCTCAATGCTTCGGGCACCTTGGAGCAGGCACTCGCAGCGAGTTATCAAGAAGCCGCCACGATGTATAAGGCGACCATGATGCACTACGCGGGCGGCGCAAACTATCAGGGAAATCCAGCGCAGAAATCGTTCAAAGGATGGGAATACATTCGCGGCAAAGGTGGCGTTCAGATCGATAATGGAGCGCCCTACCCGCCGGAACTCGGATTGGAAGTCTTTGTAGTTAAGGTCAACAACCGCTTCGAGCGCATTGCGATTTTGGAATCGAGAAAGAACTGTCAGCTGGCGCAGAGATACTATGCTTCCGACAGAATCGCCTACCACAACGCGATTGAAAATCTCTTGTTCTCACTGCAATTTACAGATCACGATGTTCCGGCTTTAGGAACTGGTTCGACTAAAGGTCCCGGCATTGTAGGCGTCTGGCAGGGCATTTCACTTCGGTCGGTGTGCCGTCAAGCACTCAGCAATTGGGTGTTCGCTTCAAAGTCTTTTCACCGATTTTCCTGACCAACGGCCAAGCCTACTTTGGACCCAAATTTCCAACCGAAGGCCTCGACGGAGTGAATACTCGAATACCGCCTGAACTATACCGGCGCGATTGGGGAACCTACACATTCAGTAACGGCAGAGGCGTCTTGAAAATGCCGTACGCTGAGATTCCCATGCGCGTGGAAGGTACTACGCTTGTCATCACCGCCAATCAGACTGATCACAAATTTAGCCGGCTAAATTCTGTCGATGGCGCGCGCTTTAATGGCACCTACACAATGAGTGAAGCGTATGGAAAGATTCCTGCCATCACGTTTTCTTCTGATGGACGATTTGTAGATAACGGGGCAGTGAAGATTCTCTATCATGAGTATATTGATTGTATAAATCCGGCGGTGACTGGAGGCTCGGGAACCTACGAAGTCAAAGACTACACCGTCACTTTCAACTATTCCGACGGGCGCAAAATCAAGATTGCTTTTCCCGGGGCGGAGTTTGATATCAGAAACCAAAGTCCCGCGACACTTCTTCTTAGCTACGATGAGAATCTCCTGACGAGGCAGTGATCGCTCACTACGTCCAAAGTCCAAGGTTCAAGTCCAAGCTCCGTTTCCTAAATAACTTCGGATGTTTGGACGTGGGTTTCATCAATCTCCGTCGGGAAAACAGACTTTGAACTTTGGACCATGGACTTTGGACAACGGAAGCATGACGAACAACCACGACAGGGTTGATATCGATGACGGCGCCGTCACCGTAACTCCCATTAAGCGGCTCCGGGGCGAGTTGTGTTTACCGGGAGACAAATCCATTTCACATCGCGCCGCGATGATCGCCTCCATCGCTCACGGCGAGTCCACACTGGAAAATTTCTCATCAGCACAGGATTGCGCAGCCACGCTTGATTGCCTGCAAGCGCTTGGCGTTCGCATCGAGAAGAATGGCTCTGCGGTTTCGATCTTCGGGACGGGAGCCACGGCTCTTCAGAAGCCGGCGCAGATTCTGAATGCGCAAAACTCGGGGACAACGATGCGCCTGCTGTCGGGCATTCTTGCAGGCCAGCCCTTTGAGACGACCATTACCGGAGACGACTCTTTGTTGGGTCGTCCCATGCGGCGAGTTGCTGAGCCATTGCGCCTGATGGGAGCGGAAGTCGAACTTGAGCCCAATGGCTGCGCGCCACTGCGCATCAAAGGTCAACGCCCATTGCGTGCTGTGGAATATCATCTGCCAATCGCCAGTGCACAGATCAAATCCGCGGTGCTGCTGGCAGGATTAGCAGCCGACGGGATCACCATAGTCGAAGAACCAACGCCGACGCGCGATCACACCGAACTTTTGTTAAAGGAATTCGGTGCTCCGATCGAGCGAAACGGAAAAAAGATCAGGCTGGGAGGTGGCGTGGAATTAACTTCTCGCAGCCTTTTCGTTCCCGGAGATATTTCCTCTGCCGCGTTTTTCATCGCTGCCGCCGTTTCCCTTCCAGGTTCTGATCTATTGATTCGCGACGTCGGACTTAACCCCACCCGCACGGCCTTCTTGTCAGCGCTTCGAACGCTGGGGGCAGAGATTGTTGTGTCGGACGAACGCCTGGAGGGTGGCGAGCCGGTGGGCTCGCTGCGCATTCGGAGTGAGACGTTGAAGGAATCGCGCTCACTCGAAATTTCCGGCGCAGAAGTTTCCAACCTAATTGATGAGCTTCCCCTTTTAGGCTTCCTTGCTGCCACCCTTGGCTGCGAGATGACCTTGCGCGAAGCCGGCGAGTTGCGCGTTAAGGAATCGGATCGCATTGCGGCCACGGCTCAGAATCTCGCTCGCATGGGCGCGCAGTGTCGAGGAGCTCGCTGATGGTTGGCACATCAAAGGCGGGGGCCAACTACACGGTGCTTCCCTGTCAGCGTTTGGCGATCATCGCATCGCCATGGGTTGCGCCGTCGCAGCTTTATCCGCTCAAGGTTCTTCACGGATCGAAGGCGCGGCGAATTCCGTTGCTGTGTCGCTGCCGGAATTCTGGAGTCTCTTGGAAAGTGTCGCCGAGTAAGTCTGGCGAACGGAGGCACTGTTGCTTTTCGCCGCTCAGTGAGGTCAGAATCTAGCTGAAGCAAGCCGACTCCAAATTATCCCATATTATTAGAGGCCCTTCTGATGACTATTCTCCATGATGATAGTGCCAGCGCGTCAGCGAGTGTCAGTGAAATAACCAGCAGCCGCGACGTCTCCCTTGCCCTGAGTAGGAATGAACACCTCCTGCGCTGGGTTGAGAAAATGGCGCAGCTTACTCAGCCTGCCGCAATCCACTGGGTGGATGGATCGCGTAGAAGAAGACGAGATGCTCAAAGCGCAGATGGTCGCCGGTGGCACCTTCATCAAACTCAATGAAGAACTATGGCCCGGCTGTTACTACGCGCGATCAGACGCAACGGACGTTGCCCGAGTAGAAGACCGCACCTTCATCTGTTCGCTCTCCAAAGACGGAGCTGGTCCAACCAACAACTGGGAAGAGCCGTACCAGATGCGGCGAAAACTCAAAGAATTATTTCAAGGTTCAATGCGCGGCCGCACGATGTACGTGCTGCCGTTCAGCATGGGCCCGGTAGGTTCGCCCATGTCGCAGATCGGCGTGCAACTTACTGACTCGCCTTATGTGGTAGTTAACATGCGGATCATGGCGCGCATAGGGCTGCCCGTCTACGCGGAGATCGATAAGGACGTTAAGCGCGTGGTGCCGTGCATGCATTCGGTCGGCGCGCCGCTCGCTCCCGGACAAAAGGATGTGCCCTGGCCCTGCAACAAAGAGAAGTACATCGTTCATTTTCCTGAGACGCGCGAGATATGGTCATACGGCTCCGGTTATGGCGGCAACGCGCTACTCGGCAAGAAGTGTTTCGCGCTGCGCATCGCTTCCAACATCGCACGCGATGAAGGTTGGATGGCAGAACACATGCTGATTGTCGGCGTTGAAGATCCAAAAGGCGAAAAGACTTACGTAACCGCAGCTTTTCCGAGCGCATGCGGCAAGACAAACTTCGCCATGCTGATTCCACCGGCAGGGTTTGAAGGTTGGAAAGTCTGGACGGTTGGAGACGACATCGCCTGGATCAAGCCGGACGCTAATGGCCGTCTGCGCGCAATCAATCCGGAAGCGGGTTTCTTTGGCGTCGCGCCCGGCACGTCAGAGAAGACAAATCCAAACGCGATGGCAACACTTGCCAGGAACAGTATTTTTACCAATGTTGCGCTGACGCCCGAAGGCGGAGTTTGGTGGGAAGGCATGACTGACGAACCACCCGGCGAGTGCCTCGACTGGCAGGGCAAGAAGTGGACGCCGCAAATCGCAAAAGAGACCGGGGCGAAAGCCGCTCATCCGAATGCGCGCTTCACTGCGCCGGCGAAGCAGTGTCCGACTATTGATCCCGCCTGGGAGGATCCCAACGGAGTGCCTATCAGCGCCATAATTTTTGGCGGCCGGCGCGCGACCACGATGCCTCTGGTCTATCAGGCCTTTAATTGGAGCGCTGGCGTTTATGCGGGCGCGACCATGGGATCGGAGATGACTGCAGCCGCCGCGGGCACAATCGGCAAGGTGCGACGTGACCCGATGGCCATGTTGCCCTTCTGCGGTTATCACATGGGCGACTATTTCCGGCACTGGATCCGCATGCAACGTTCACTGAGCGAAACGCCACGTATCTTTCACGTAAACTGGTTTCGCAAAAACGATCAGGGAGACTTCATGTGGCCCGGCTTCGGCGAAAACATGCGTGTGCTGAAGTGGATCGTTGACCGCGCCCGCGGACGCGCGATGGGTAAGGAGACGCCGATCGGCTGGGTGCCTCACTATGAGGACGTTGAATGGAAAGGTCTGGATTTTCCCAGAGATAAATTCGATGCGCTGCAGGACTTCGACCGCGCGGCCTGGCGCAATGAAGTTCTTGGACACGAAGAGCTGTTTCTGGATTTGCACGACCGCCTGCCGCCGGAAGCAGTTTACGAACGCGAACTGTTGATTTGCCGGCTCTAGTTAATTGGTCGCAAGCAGACGTTCAGGGATGGGGTTTACTAGCAGTCCACTGGCCAATCCGGAAGATAACAAACTCAGCGGGTCGAAGGGGCGCAACGCCGATCAAACAGATCAGGCGACCGTTGTCTAGATCGTTTTGTGTCATCGTGGAGCGATCGCATTTTACCCAGAAGGCCTGCTCGGGCTTATTACCCACATACGCACCGCGCTGAAATTCGTTCAGCAGGAAATCCTCAATCACTCGCCGCGCATTGCTCCACAGTTGTTCGCCATTCGGTTCAAACTCGGCAAACTTCGTCCCTCGATCTATCTCACGCTCAAGCCAGGCGAGGTAACTTTGCGTCCAATGTGAGACATAATATCGCCGCGGCAGGATCAGTCGAAGCACGGTGCTGAGGAGCTGGCTCATCGGTTTTGAAACTTGTGCACCAAAAAAGGGGAACCAGTCAACTGGTTCCCCTCCTCGGCTTTGATGCATTTACAACCACACTTCTTTCATGTGATTGAACGGTTTATTAAGCGCTGGCAACAGTGACGTGCTTCTCGATCATGCGCGAGATAGACTCCTTGCTGGTCGCTCCAACGACGCGTTCAACTTCTTTGCCGCCGCTGAAAAGAATCAGGGTTGGGATTCCCTTGATTCCATAACGTTGCGCCGTTGAAGTGTTGTCATCAACGTTCACTTTTACGACACCGGCGCTCTCACCAAACTGTTCAGCAATAGCATCGATGGTTGGGGCCAGCATGCGGCAGGGCGCGCACCATGCCGCCCAAAAATCTACCAGCACCGGCTTGCTTGATTGCAGCACGTCCTTCTCGAAGGAGCTGTCTGTCACTTCCGAAACTTTCTCGCTCATCTTAAATCTCCTCTACCCTTATTCTCTCTTGGTTAGACAGGCATTTCTACCTGTGAGTTATTAAATGTCAGACTGGATAGTCTGTCCTGGCTATTGTCTTTGTCCTTCAATGAAGCTCTTCAGCACACGCGCCCGCGAAGGATGACGAAGCTTTCTCAGTGCCTTGGCTTCTATCTGGCGAATACGCTCGCGCGTAACATTAAAGTCCTGCCCGACCTCTTCGAGTGTGCGCTCGTGTCCTTCCCTGTCCAACCCAAAGCGCATACGTATGACACGCTCTTCACGCGGGCTCAGGGTCTGCAGCACGTCACCGGTAATCTCGCGCAGATTCGAAGTGATTACGCGCTCGGCGGGACTGGTGCTCGATTTGTCCTCAATCAGATCGCCGAGTTGTGAATCGCCACTTTCGCCAATGGGCGTTTCGAGGGAAACAGGCTGCTGCACCAGCTTGCGTGCCTTGCTGACCTTCTCGACAGACATACCCATTTTCTTGGCTATTTCTTCAGTGGTTGGTTCGCGGCCCAGCTCGCGTACCAGCTCACGCGAAGTGTTTCTGAGCTTGTTGATTACTTCAATCATGTGCACCGGAATCCGGATCGTTCGGGCCTGATCCGCAATCGCACGCGTGATTGCCTGTCGAATCCACCAGGTTGCATAAGTTGAGAATTTGTAGCCACGGCGCCATTCAAACTTATCCACACCCTTCATCAAACCGAGGTTGCCTTCCTGAATTAAGTCGAGGAATTGCAAGCCGCGGTTTTGATATTTCTTGGCAATGGAAACCACCAGACGCAGGTTGGCTTCGGTCAGCTCGTGCTTCGCCTGTGCGGCCTGGGCTTCACCGGTCACGATCATCTGGTGTGAACGTTTGATCTCGAGCGGTGAAACGTGATGCTCAGCTTCAATATCCTTTAGCCGGCGTTTTCCCGCGGATATTAGTTTCTTTAATTCTTTGACCTCATCCGCTTTGATTCGCTTCTTACTAAGCTTCGCGGTATTCGCTTCAATCTCTCGTTCCAGCGTACGTGTTTCGCGATGCATCGTGGCGATTGCATTGATCAGGCGCTGTCGGACTGCTTCTTTCAAGTGAAGCAGACCGATTTCATGCACGATCTCAAGGCGGGTGCGCGCAACTTTGCGCCGCAGTCGAGTTAACTTTTTCGACGCTTTCCCGCGTCTCAGTTTTTGCTCGGCGTTCAGCTGGCCAAGCTCCTTTAGGCCGCGCTTATAGAGTTTGCGAATATTGCCGATGCCTTCGATCGTCCAGGCCAGATACTCCTCAGTCTTATCCTCATGCTCTTCGGTTTCCATCTGATCCGAGAACACGACTACGTCGCGGATGCCAAGCGTGCCCGCTTCCAATTCAGCGCCCACCTTCAACAACTCCGCAACCGCCATCGGCGAACGTGTAATTCCCTTTTGCGCGCGTTTCTGCCCCCACTCTATCCGTTTGGCAATCGATACTTCCTGCTCTCGCTTGAGAAGTGGCACCACTCCCATCTCGCGCATATAGACGCGAACCGGATCAGAAGTCTTGTCCAGCTCCCCTGCCGAAAGATCCAATTCCATCTCTTCCGGGGCCGAGTCGTCGTCTTCCGCTTGCGCCGCCGAGGAAGAAGCATCGCCGATTACCGGCTCGTCAGTTTCATTTCCGGAAATGCCGGCAGTCGCCAGCTTCTCCAATACCTCATCGATATCCTCGATCGATACGGCATCTTCCAGGAGTTCCTCATGAGCCCCGGAAAAATTCGGCTTAACCGAATCCATTGGCTCAACTCCATCAGAATCTTTCTGAAGCCTACTCAATTGAAGACCGTCCTTTCATGTCATGCGAGACTTGCTTTCGATGTAGAGAGCCATCTCGCCGCCGCAACTCTCTACTGAACTATCATTTCTTCCCGGGCACCGCAGTAATAATACGAGTCCCGGCAAATACTAGTTTCCGGCCGCCACCACCTGCTGTTTCCTAACCTGCTTCCGTTTGGGAACCGCAGTGCTGACGCAGGGCCGCAAACGCGAGACAACATCCTTGATGGTGATGTTAGCCAGCACTCGCTCAACCGCGGTGTCTACGTCGTCCAGCACCTCGTTTAAAACGGTTCCGATATTCACCCCTACCGGACAATCACGATTGGGAGGATGGCGGTGCAAAGAGAAGACACCACGACTCTCCACGGCCTGGTAGATATCCAGCAATGTAATCTGCTCCGGCACGCGCGCCAGTTTGGAGCCGCCCATAGCACCTGACTGCGAAACCACGAGCTTGGACTCGGCCAACTCACACAGCATTCGCCGAATGACAACAGCATTGGTGTTGACACTTTCGGCTACATGCTCAGATTTGAGGGGTTCATCGTCAGCCCACGCCATCAGCGTGAGGACATGAACTGCTACTGCAAACCGGCTGCTGGTTGACATAAGTAAATAAACTTGGTTAATCGTCTGTAACCAATATAGTTACAGTTGTCCGATTTGTCAAGACCCATCTGCGCTGAACGGCGCGATTCGCACAGCCCTTTAGAACAATAACGATTGAGAGGCCAAAACTTGTCGGCCTGTCCAGCCCAAATCCCTCCTTGCGGCCGCTTTCGGCCCGGGTTTCCCAGGAACTCATGTGACTGAAAGACGCGTTGAAAAGCCTGTTGCACCAAATTCGCACAAATGGACAATGCTGAAGTGAACCGTTCTAATACACTCCGGTTAGTTGGAGACGAAATTTCCCCAACAATATCGATCTATGCTGGGGTTTCCCAATTGGCATGGGCATTGCTCCTTGGGAGAGTGTTCCGTTCGACTGAAACTTCAGGTTAATTACAAAGGAGAGAAGACTATGCTGTGGACAATTCTTGTGATTTTGCTCGTGCTTTGGTTACTGGGATTCATCGGCCACGTTGGCGGTGGCCTGATTCACCTACTGCTGGTGGTCGCGCTGATCATTTTCATCATCAACATTGTTTCGGGCCGGCGAACTGTTTAGTAACAGTCTTCGCTGCCAAAGATAATTGGCCTTGTTGTTCGATGTTCGACTGAAAGTCCGCAAGGTCATCGTGTGTTCAAACAGGATGGAAATGCGCCACTTTACTGTGGCGCGTTTCTTACAAGGCCCTGGCGGTGATGCGTCAGAGCATGTCCACAGAGTCAACGCTTCTTCAGCAATGGGGGAGCGTTGTCTTATGCGGATCCAATTCCAGGGAGGGTTACATGCCAAGAAGAGCGCCAGCTAAGAAGAAGCCCAACAAGTCAGCTTCAAAGACCAGCTCTAAAACTTCAAAGAAAAGCTCTAAGAAGTCCGCCCCCAGGGGCAGCCAAAAGAAAAGTGCACCTAAGGGTGTTACAGCCAGAAAATCTGGCAAGAAAAGATCCGCGAAGGGAATCCTGACAAGAGCGAAGGAAGCCTTGAAAACTGTGATTGCCGGCGCTGCGAGTGGAGCTGCGGAAGGTGCAGTGGTAGGAGCCGCCGAAGCCGGAAGCAAGGTCACCGGAGTCGGGACCACAACAAATGAAGAAGCATCGGATCAGAGCAAGGCGCAGGGTGCAGGTAAAAAGTAGATCTTGTATTTCAATCAGAATTGAATGTTAAAAAGTCGCGGCCCGCCAAGGGCCGCGACCTATTTGTGGCCACGTATTTTCTGCTACCGCTTGATAGACTTCACTGCTAGAATCGCTCAAAACTAGCGAAGGAACAACATATGCCGGAACAACGTGGCAAACAGGCGACCGCCGATGTCAAATCGGAGTGGACGCGTGCTTACCAAATTTATCTCAAAGCGCCAGGTGATCGGTACGACAAGAAGAAAGACCGCACCGCTCGCATTGATTCAGTGGCGACTGAGCTGAGACTTACCCGCAAACAGGCAAAGCGCCGGGTAAGAAACTACGAAGCCTGGCAGCGAAATATCAAAAAAGGCTTAGTCGAGCCTTAGTACCGTCAGCTGCATTCCATAATGCTGCCCGCCCTCAACATCACAGGGAAGTTGGGCCATGGAAAATCGACGAACTACAATTGCTCTGGCGCTGATCGTCCTCATCTGTTTTTTCCTGCCCTGGGTGCAAGTCAGCTGTGGCTCAAGCAGCAGTCGACTAACCGGCGTCGATCTCGCGCGCGATGGTCACAATTCCCTCTGGCTGATTCCATTTCTAATGCTGGTTATTCTTCTACTCGCCGTTGCGCGCGTGTGGAAAGAACGAGTTTCGGCTTTGGTTCCATTCATCGGTGGAGTGGTAACCAGTTTCCTTATGAATCGGGAACGGATGAGGGCCGACGATACTTCGGGCCTGGTTGCGGTAAGACTAACCGGTTGGTTTTGGCTGGGTCTGGTAACGGCGATAGGGCTGATCGCAGTCGCCGCATTTCGCTTTCTGAAAGGTTCGGAAAAAACCTCCTAACAACACGACGCGGTAGCTAGTTACAAACCATCCCAAGTTCCAGATTCAAACTGAAATAGAGTTAAATACATTTTCCTTTTCGAACCTTCGGGACAGTTCAGCAACCGGGCTGAGGCCGGTGTGAATGGGAAAGCCACGACGTCAAACTGATCCATACCCGAGTTCACTGCTCCTTCCAAAGTTTCTCGCCTCTGGTTACAATCCTGGCATCCCCTTGTGAGTTTTAATAACGGCCAGCCAATGGAGGCAGTATGAATTTTATTTGTCGTAGTGGACATCTGTGGACCGGTGCGTTTTTACTTGTCAGCCTGGGTTTAGCGCTCACCACTTCGTGCTCTAATAACCCAAACTCTCCTGCTGTTTCCAGCGCCAAAGGTACACCTGAAGAAGCCCAGAAGTTTATCGCAGACGCCGAGAAACGCTTGTTCGACCTGAACGTCAAGTTCAGCCGCGCCGATTGGATCAAAAGCACCTTCATCACTGAAGACACCGAAGCTCTTTCCGCCAGCGCGAACGAAGAGTTGATCGCTGCGACCACCGAACTCGCCGAGCAATCGCGACGATTCGATGGCCTGCAGCTGCCGCCTGACGTCGCGCGCAAAATGAAACTTCTGAAGTTGTCGTTGACCTTGCCGGCGCCAAAAGACGAAAAAGAGCGTACTGAAGTCACCAAGCTGGCTGCCTCGCTGGAGGGCGCCTACGGCAAGGGCAAGTATTGTCCTGATGGCGATAAAGGAAAGTGTCTCAGCCTCGGTGACATGGAAGAGATCATGGGGAACAGCCGCGATCCGGAAGAGTTAAAGAAAATCTGGCTTGGCTGGCACCAGGTTTCGCCACCCTATCGGAAAGACTACGCGCGCTTTGTCGAACTCAGCAACAAGGGTGCGAGCGAAATGGGTTTCAAAGATACCGGCGCCATGTGGCGCGCAAAGTATGACATGGAACCGGACGCTTTCGCCGCCGAAATGGAGAGGTTATGGCAGCAGGTCAAACCGCTTTACGATTCACTCTACACTTACACACGTCGCAAACTCTCTGAAAAATACGGCAAGGAGGTCGTACCGCTGGACGGGCCCATACCGGCGCACTTGCTCGGCAACATGTGGGCGCAGCAGTGGGGCAATATTTATCCGATCCTCAAACCCGAGGGCGGCGGTGATCGCGGTTATGACCTGACGCAAATTCTCAAGTCGCGCAATACTGATCCTAAACAATTAGTGCATTATGGCGAATCCTTTTTCACCTCACTTGGTTTTGATGCGCTGCCGTCAACATTCTGGGACCGGTCACTGTTGACGAAGCCGTTGGATCGCGAGGTCGTCTGTCATGCCAGTGCCTGGGACGTCGACTATGAAAAAGATGTGCGACTGAAGATGTGCATCCAAATCAACGAGGAAGATTTCACCACAGTCCATCACGAACTGGGACATAACTACTACCAGATGGCTTACGCCGGTCAGCCTTTCCTTTATCGCGACAGCGCCAACGACGGTTTCCACGAAGCTATCGGCGACACGATGGCCTTATCAGTGACGCCACCCTATCTTAAGCAAATCGGTCTGATCGATAAGGTGCCGGACCAGAGCGCGGACATTGGATTTCTGCTGCAGCGCGCTCTCGATAAAGTTGCGTTCCTGCCTTTTGGTTACCTGGTCGATCAATGGCGTTGGAAAGTTTTTTCAGGCGAGATCAAACCAGAAGACTACAACAAAGGCTGGTGGGATTTGCGCGCGAAGTATCAGGGACTGGCGCCGCCGGTCCCGCGCAGCGAACAGGACTTTGATGCGGGCGCCAAATATCACGTGCCGGCAAACACGCCTTACGCGCGTTACTTTCTGGCAGCAATTCTCCAGTTTCAATTTCATCGCGCTTTATGTCGCGAAGCTGGATTCAGCGGGCCGCTTTATCAATGCTCTATCTACGGCAACAAGCAGGCCGGTGAGAAGCTGAAACAAATGCTGGCACTGGGACTAAGCAAGCCGTGGCCGGAAGCCTTGAAGACAATGACCGGCGAAGACAAGATGGACGCAACTGCGATTATCGACTACTTTGCGCCACTCAAAACGTGGCTGGACGAGGAAAACAAGAAACCGTAGATTGGCAACTTGTATCTCGACTTATAACGTCCACATGATTGTTCACAGCAAAATGCCGCGACCTTTTCGGCTCGCGGCATTTTACAGTACCTCATCTTTGCACTCAGCTTTGTCTTCGCTTGATAACCTCAGCGGCGAGAAAACCTAATACAACTTCCGGTGGCCAATGGCGATGTTCAGTGCCTTCCCTGACCGTCGCGAAGTTGACGCGCGTTACCTCAGTCAAGGTAAGGGAGCGTCTTCGCGGTTGATCTACAGCGTCCCGTTGGTCTGTAGCAGAGGTTGATTGCTCCAGGGTCGGAGCCACGGAATGGAGCCAGCCATGGAACGAATCCCTTAGGTTCGCAGCCTTTTCTTCCCTGGCTGTCTCAGAGGCGTAGGCGTCAGTTAGAACCAGGGAGAAGTTTTCAGATTTTTGCAGTGTGTGTTTCATATTCACGCTATAACTTAAAGAAAGTCTAATCGAGCGTGAATTCCAGTTAAACGCCTTCCAGAGCGGCTCAAAATCGCTCAATATCAGGCAGCACTGGCTGAAACGTCTTCCACGGCACTTTTCGAGTGTTCGGCTCGAAGCTTGTCGAATTCTTCCTGCAAGGCCTGAAGCTCCTCGTCAGACAGCTTTTCCAAATTCACCAAACCAGTGCGGGCGCCTTCAACTCCCTTGATAAGTTCATCGAGTTTTAGGTGGGTGGCCACCGCATCGCGGTTCTGCGTATTTTGAATTAGAAAAACAGCCAGGTACGTAAAGACAGTGGTGGCGGTATTAACGACCAACTGCCAGGTATCCGAATAATGGAAAAACGGACCGGCAACCAACCACACCAGGATCAGCAGAACATTCGCAATGAACATCCACGACGAACCCAGCGCGTTTGCCGCCGCAATCGAAAACTTGCTAAATGCTTGATTCATGACAAAGCTCCCCCCTGACAATAAAGGCAATTCATAACAAAGCCGCGCGACTCGACGTTTCGTCCGGAGCCACGCGGTGCGGCACTTCACACTCGTTGTACCAGAGACAAATCACCGGACGAACCCTTGGTTCGCCATGATCGTCAGACAATTCAACTGCTGCTACTCAATCTTCTTCTATTCGATCGCCTTTTACTTCGCTGGCGCGCTGATATTGACATCGACTTTCTTGTTGCCGCCAATAAACCGGCCGCCAAAGACCAACAGCGCCGCTATCACGATGATCACAAAAATCACCAGTACGGCTACGACCCCAGCACTACCGCTTCCGCTATCGTCTCCCATGATATTTTCCTCCAGTGAAAGTTTCTAAAACGTTTCTAATTAGCCGGCGGTGGTTTCGCCGCCGAGAAGTGTCAGCACTTCTCCTGTGACGTAACTCGAATCAACTTCGGATGCGAAAAAAACAAACGCCGGCGCAATCTCTTCCGGCTGGGCCGGGCGCTTCATTGGCGTATCAGCGCCAAACTCCGCCACCTCTTTTGCCGGCTTATCAGACGGATTCAATGGCGTCCACACCGGACCTGGCGCCACGCAATTCACGCGAATCCCTTTCTCTACCAGGTTCTGAGCTAGTGACTTGGTAAACGCATGAATCGCGCCCTTTCGTCGCAGCATAATCGAGCAACTGTTTGCTTCCCTCGAGACCGGTAATGGACCCGGTGTTCACGATTGCGCTTCCCTTCTTTAGATATGGGAGGGCGGCCTTCGTCATGCGAAAGTAGCCATAAATATTTGTTTTGAAAGTTCGATCCCACTGCTCCTCTGAAACATCTTCCAGGGACTCCTGATGCTGCTGATGTGCTGCGTTATTAACGAGAATGTCGAGCTTGCCCAGTTTGGAAATGGTCTGGTCGACGACCCGTCCGCAAAACTCCGGATCCTGAAGGTCACCTGAAATAGAGAACGCCGTACGCCCTTCATTCTCGATTGCTTGCACGGTCTCACGGGCGTCGATCTCCTCTTCGGGCAGATAAGTGAAAGCGACATCAGCCCCCTCTCTCGCAAACAGCACGGCGACGGCACGGCCAATACCGGAGTCGCCTCCCGTAATGAGCGCAACTTTTTCCTTAAGCTTGTCGCCTCCTTTGTACCTCGGAGCTTTGTACCTTGGTCGCGGTTTTACCTTCGCCTCAATCCCCGGCTTCCCTTGATGTTGCTCGGGCATTGGCGACTTTGGTTCCTGGAGTTGCCTCATTTCGCCGGCCGCTGCCGTCGGTCTTGCGTGCGTTGCTTTTTTCTTCACGGTCGCTACCAGAGACTGCCTTGCCAGCGCTCTCTCGCTTGCCTTGGACGCGACTGCCGCGAGATTTTTGGATTCTTGTTGGCATAATCAGAACAGAAATCAAACATTCGAAATTCTTGCTCGGCTTCGACTCTGCAAATGCCGCGCCCGAAGTGAGTCTTGAAGATTCACAAGCCTCAGTAGATGGGCACAGTCGAGTTAAATGAAGTAACAAGATGGTGGCATCACGATTGCCGATGCCATGGCTGAAGGATTCACAGAGGTTGAAAGGTGGTCTGTTCCTAAACAAGGCCTGACGCAAGATGTACAGGAATCCTACACAAATGACAGATCGCAGAGTTCACATTGAAGGAGAGAGCAGTGCCAAATAAAAAAGGTAACGGCAAGCGAGAGTTGTTAGATACGGGTACGGACAAACGCTATGTGCGCCGCGACAGTGAAGGTAAGTTCAAAGAATCCGATGACCAGGGTCGCTCGCTGGCGCAGGACGTGAAACAGCACGCCAAAACTACCGTGAAGTCAGGCCAGGGCGATCGGGGCGACCAAAAGCCAAAGTAAGTTTTCCAGTTGTTATGAATTTACGGTCCGGCGCTGGGATCTCAAAGCAGCAATAACATCGCGTTAATTAGAAACTCGGAACTCGACACTGTTCTTTAATGACAAAGCTGGAACAACTTCAGCGGACAGGAATACACCGCGTTGGCACAAAGGAACGTGGGTTCCGGTACCAACGAGCCGATCTCGAAAAAGTGAGCGGCGCGGATCTCAAGCGCATCCGTGAACTAAAAATACCGCCAGCCTGGAGCGATGTTTGGATTAACTCCACAGCCGGCGGCGCCGTGCAGGCGATCGGCCGCGACGCTGCCGGTCGTCTGCAATATCTCTATCACGTCAACCACACACGCCGTCAGGATGCGAAAAAATTCAAGCGCGTTATTAAGTTTGCAGAGGCTTTGCCGAAAATGCGAGCGACGATACGCTCACAAATAAAGCAACCAGGTTTAGGCAAAGAGCCTGTGATGGCCTCGATTTTGAGAATTTTGTCGACTTGCTTTCTGCGACCCGGCAGCCAGGTTTATGCCAGTGAAAATGGGAGCTTTGGTCTGGCGACGTTGCGGCACAAACACGTAAAGGTAAAAGGTGACGTAGTTGAATTTGATTTCCCCGGCAAATCGGGTGTGCGCCAGGTCCGTCAATTAAAAGACCATCGCGTCGCCAAAGTTGTCCGCAATCTTTTGCGCCGGCCATCGCGGGAAGTTTTCAAGTATCAAAACGGTAATGGCGAGTTTGTAAACGTAACTCGCCAGCACATCAATGACTACATTCGCGAAGTGATGGGCGAAAAATTTAGCGCCAAGGACTTTCGCACCTGGGCGGGCACATTGGTTTGCGCGTGCGCACTGGCGAAACGCGGTTGCGAGGCCGGAGAGCGGGGCACAGCCAGAAAGCGGAAGGTTGTTGAGGCTGTAAGCGAGACTGCCGAGTTACTGGGGAACACCGCGGCAGTATGCCGCAGTTCATATATCTGCCCCGAGATCATCCAGAGTTTCGAGAGCGGTAAGACCATTAATGAATACTTCAACTCGCTAAACGACTTGACCACTTACCGCGGAAGAAAATTACACGCTGCAGAAAAGTCGCTTCTAAACTTCATGAAACGAGCTGCATCTGGATGAGCGACTTCGACAGGAAACGAATAACGCTGAAAGCGTTCGCCAATTTCAGTTCAGAATTGCGCTTTGGCAACCCTGGGGAAAACGGATCCCATTTCTCGAAAGCGCAGCTCTGTTAACCGCAAAACCGCGCAATCCCTTCAGGGTTGCGATAGTCTCTCCGGTTATCTCTGAACCCAGGGTTTTAAAGCAAACACTTCCACCCCACGCGGGCTGCGGCGCTCCCCGGCCTGGGTTGAGATTAGCTAACGCTTTCAGCGTTAGTCGCTTTTGCACACCACAATGGATCGTGGCACTGCTCTTGCTCCATTAAATGGTGAACGCAAGAACTGTTCGATTAGCGTGCGAACGCGAACCAATCCGATCGATTCAAACGAGGAGACATATAACCAATGAATGCTTTTACACTACTGAAGGCCGATCATAAAAAAGTTGCCGGGATTCTGGAGAAGATTGATTCAACCACCGAGCGTGGCGTGAAAACGCGCGAGGAGCTTTTCACCCAACTCAAGACAGAACTCGATGCACACGCGCGTGTCGAGGAAACAATTTTCTATCCGGAGCTGGAGAAGGCTGACGAAACTCACGACATCACCCTGGAAGCATTTGAGGAGCATCGTCTCGTTAAACAGCTTCTCGCCGAACTGGAGACAATGGATAAAGGTGACGAACAGTGGACGGCGCGCTTCTCGGTCCTCAAAGAAAACGTCGAACATCACGTCGAAGAAGAGGAAGGCGAGATGTTTCCCAAGGCCCGCAAAGTTTTGAGCAATGAACAGGCTGAAATACTGGGCACCCAGATGGAAGAAGCAAAGAAAGCCGAACTAAAGGCCGCAGCTGCTGGTTAATCCGAGTCGCGTCTTATCAACTGACAGCAGGGAGAGAAGGATATGGAAGGACCATTTCGCGGACTACTCGCCGGCGCGGCCGCCTGGAAATTTGGCGGTGGCTGCTTTTCCACCATACTGATTTTCATTATTGTGTTTTGGCTGCTTGGCTATGTGCATTGCTGATTCGGCAAAGCAATTTTTAGCTACAGGAGCGAAGCCGCGTCGCTATCCACCAGCCATTCGAGCATTCCGTCGATTGGCGTAATTGCCTGAACCGGCAACTGCTCCGTTCCAGCTTCCGGGCGCAACACTTCTTTGAGTCGTTGCGCCTTTTTTCTTCCAGTAACCATAACCTGATCCGACTCGCATGATTGAACACGGGCACGGTAAGCGTAATGCGATCCTGACCCGACTGATAGTTCCGGGTGGACACGACCCAACGCGACATTTCTCTCAACGCCGCTGAGTTTGGAAAAAGAGAGGCTGTATGTCCGTCTTCACCCATTCCCAGCAAGATCAAATCAAAACGCGGCCACGGTAATCCGGCGAAGAAGGCCCGCAACTCGTTTTCGTATGCCAGCGCGTGTTCGCTTGCGCTTCCCTCCCCAATAATGCGGTGCACGTTGTTTGCCGGAATCGGCACCCTTGAAATCAACGCGTCATTCACCATCGCGTAGTTGCTTTCAGGGTGTTTCGCGGGGACGCAACGTTCGTCGCCAAAGAATAGATGAACCCTGGACCATTCCACGTGCTTCTTGAACGGCTCGGTCGCAAGCAATTCATAAACCCGGCGCGGCGTGTTCCCTCCTGCGAGAGCGACACTAAAGGTTTCGGTCAGACCCTGAAGCTCACCGGCATACTTCACAAACCGTTCAGCCGCCCCCAGCGCAAGCTGTTCGGGTGTTTCAAAAATAAAAATGTTGGATTGGGGCTGCATGGACAAATCGAGTGCCTTGGTTTGAAATTCTCTGTGCTTCCTCTGGGTGCTCTGTGCCTCTGTGGTGAATAAACGCTACCAAACACTCACCACAGAGGCACAGAGCACCCAGAGGAATTCACAGAGAAAACGGCAATCAGATCACCATCGTTTCTCCAGCAGCTCTTCCCACTCGGTATGAACAAAACCCTGCTCGGGTTTGTCCACGCGTTCATAAGTATGCGAGCCGAAGAAGTCGCGCTGCGCTTGCGTTAAATTAAGCGGCAGGTCTGCCGTGCGATACATGTCGAAGTATCCGAGGCTTGAGGACATCGCCAGAACCGGCAAGCCTTGCTGGGTCGCGCTGCTAATTACGCTACGCCATCCGGATTGTGCCTGGTCTATTTTTGCGTTGAACTCCTGATCGAGCAGAAGGTTGCCAAGGTTTGGGGTGCGCTGGTAAGCCTCTTTGATCCTTCCTAAAAACTTCGCGCGGATAATGCAACCCCCCTGCCAGATGCGTGCCACTTCGCTCAGATTGATATTCCACTTAAACTCATCAGAGCCGGCCTTGATAAGATTCATTCCCTGCGCATACGAACAAATCTTGGACGCGTAAAGTGCGTCGTGAAGGTAGTTCTTCAGCTGCTCACTAAACTCCGCAAACTTTCCTGACGCCCGCGCTGAGATTCGCTTGCTCGCCTCAACCCGCGCATCCTTCTGAGAAGACAATACTCGCGCCACAATGGCGGCATCGATAGTCGGTATCGGCACGCTGAGATCCAACGCCAGCTGGCTTGTCCACTTGCCGGTTCCCTTTTGCCCGGCCTTGTCCAGGACTAAATCAACCAGCGGCTTTCCAGTCTCCGGATCTTTGACGCGCAGAATCTTCGCTGTGATTTCAATCAGGTACGACTCCAGGTCGCCGCGATTCCATTCGTCAAAAATGTCTGCCATTGAATCTGTGCTGAGACCGAACCCATCGCGCAGCAGGCCGTAGACCTCGGCAATCAACTGCATGTCGCCATACTCAATACCGTTGTGAACCATCTTCACGAAATGGCCCGAGCCGCCAGGACCGATGTAGGTGACGCACGGCCCATCAGGAACTTTTGCGGCGATGGCTTCCCAGATCGGACGAATCTGCTCATAAGCCTCAGCGTCGCCACCCGGCATTAGGCTAGGCCCCCACAGGGCGCCTTTTTCGCCGCCGGAAGTTCCCGAGCCGATCATGAACATGCCCGCGGTCTGGAGTTCCTTTTCTCGACGTTCGGTATCTTTGAAATGGGAGTTGCCGCCATCGACGATGATGTCGCCGGCTTCGAGGAAAGGCTTTATTAAGTTGATAGTCCAGTCCACCGGATCGCCGGCCTTAACCAACAGAATAATTTTCCGCGGGCGTTCTAGCGAACGAACAAACTCCTCGGGAGAATGTGCGCCGATGATTTGCTTGCCGGCCTCACGCGCGATAAACGCATCAAGTACCGGCAGTTCGCGTTCGAAGACAGCGATGGAAAATCCGTTACGCTCGATGTTAAGCGCAAGGTTCTGACCCATAACGCCCAGGCCAATAAGTCCAATTTTTGCAGTAGTCATAGACATCAAAATTTTCAAAGCAGCCGGGGCAAGCCCGCCTTCCTCACCTTAGGGATTCCCCCGAATGCGTGGTAACTCAACCTCGAAAGCTTTCCAATCAGGTACCTGCGACTCAAGTCCGATCAGCTCGAGGTCAGGAAGGCGAGCTTGCCCCCGCTCTTCGGTCTTCATTCAATATGCTATCGATCAGCTCCTGAAGTCTTTTGAGCCCAGCAACCACATTATCTCCAACGTCAACCCGAATCGCCCTGCGACCATGTTTCAATAACGACTGGAAATCGCCAAGCGCCTGCGCGTCCTTTAGCACGCTAAACGTGTATGGCGCCTCCGGAACCGGTAAATCAACTCTATCCGGCGCAGTGATCTGAATGAATACTCCAGAGTCGGGCCCACCCTTATGTAGTTGACCAGTCGAATGCAGAAACCTCGGCCCGAAACCATTTGTTGTAGCCGAGCGAGTCGCCCTCCGAACAGTGGCACGAATTTCCTGGATCGCCGACTCAACTTCCGCAGTCTCTTCGACGTAAGTAAGCAGCGCAACGTAATCACCCGGTTTTATCTTTGCGCAATGCCTTCGTAGCGCTTCCGAAACTGAAAGCGAGGATGACGCCTCCTCTGGCTCCCCGCCGTAGACTGTGATTTGACCATCGCTTGCCAAGGCGAGCTGTTCCGGGAGTTTTCCAGCTTGCTTGTATTTTTCCAGCAGCGCTTTCGTTGCATCTTTCGACTCCTGCACGTTTGGTTGGTCAAACGGATTTATGCCGAGGCGCCAGCCGGCAAAGGCAGTAGCCATCTCCCACAGGAAGAACTCCGCGCCAAGATCGTAAACGTCCGCGAGCCTTCGATAGACAACTGGATGGCCTGCGGCTTCAAGGCCTTTTAGTCGCGAATTTGCTTCCTCGTCACCAGGGCCGACACTAATCGAAACAAAGAGTCGATCCTTTCCATACTCGGAAACGTTTCCGAGCGGTTCACCAACCACTGGCACAATGCCCTTCCCTTCTTTACCGGTGCTCTCGGCAATCAACTGCTCGACCCACAAACCAAGCGCCGCGAGTTTCTGATCGCTGACGATTGTTAGTTTGTCGCGACCAGCTCGTGCACACTCCGCCATAACTGCGCCAAGCATCGCCGCCGGGTTCTGGTTTACCTCCACCTGAGTTCCGCAGGCTGAGACCATGGGTTGCGTTTGGCTTAGCAACCGTCGCGCGTCAACACCCATGAGGGTCGCGGGTACCATACCGAAATATGAAAGCGCTGAATAACGTCCGCCGATGTCGGCTTGGTTGAGAAAGATTCGCCGGAAACCTTCGCGAGCTGCGGTGTCTGCCATTTGCGAGCCAGGATCCGTGATCGTTATGAAAGAGTGGCCGGGAGCATCAGTAAGTTGTGCGACTTCGTTGTACCAGTAACGATGAAACGCATTCGGTTCGGTTGTCGTTCCCGACTTCGACGCAATGATAAATAAACACCGGGCTGCATTGATCTGCTCTTTGAATTTATTGATGGTGTCGGGATCGGTTGAGTCGAGGACCAGGAGTTCGGGAAAGCCTTCTTGCCGTCCAAATGTCTGCCGCAGCACTTCGGGACATAGTGAAGAGCCACCCATGCCGCAGACCATCACGTGTTGAACCCCCGACGCAATTACACTCTGCGCAAACGTCTTGAGTTCATCAACAACCGCAAGCATCTCGCCCGGGACGGTTAACCAGCCGAGCGAGTTAGCGATAATTTTCTGAGGTGCTGCTTCGCTCTTCCAAAGCGCGGCGTCTTTGTTCCAGATACGCTCGATGACATGCGTGCGGCTTGCCTCTTCGAGTGCCACGTTCACTGCTTCGGCGTACTCTCCAGGCGATAGGCTCAAAGCGACCTGAGGATCGGTCCCTCGCTGGGCTTCACTTCCGGCATCATCCATAGTCAGATCTCGGAAAACACTAAATAATCGACGTATTTTGGGGGACGGAAATAGTCTACCACGAGCTCTTTGTTACGTGTCGTGATGACCAGGGTTTTGCCACCGCACAATGCGGCAAGACTCAGCCAGACCGCGCAGAACTGAAAATGTTTTTGCAGCCTGTGGCTCGAATATTTGAGGCGTAGCCTCAACGAAACCCTGGGGCACCGGACGGAAAGGCAAAGCCTTTCCGCACTGTGCGGCGGCAGAGCCGCTCCGGTTGATCGAGTCGTTACACCGTGCGAAAGGCGTCACCTTCCGATGGCAGCTTGTCCATGGCCCAAATTCACCGCATCATATAGTCAAATATCGAAGGAGCGGGGACAAGGACTATGTCTGAAAAAAAGCGCGCACTGATTGTCGTAGATGTGCAGAATGACTTTTGTTCCGGAGGTACACTCGCGGTTGCTGAAGGCGATCAGGTGGTGCCGCCGCTCAATAAGTTGATTGAGGAATTTCTCGAGCGTGGCGAACCAGTCTTCAAGACTCGCGACTGGCACCCGGAACAAACAAAACATTTCCAGGCTTACGGTGGCACCTGGCCGGTACATTGCGTACAGAATACGAAAGGCGCGGAGTTTCATCCGAACTTAATTGATGACAAGCACATTCGCATAATCTCGAACGGCTTGGGTGATGCCGATTGCTATTCCGCCTTTGATGAAACTGATTTGGAGCTACAACTTCATCGGCTCGGTGTCGAAGAAGTTTGGGTTGGCGGACTGGCTACTGACTACTGCGTAAAGAGCACCGTGCTCGACGCATTGAAAAAAGGTTTTCGTGTAAAAGCGTTGGAGAATGCAATGCGCGCTGTCGACATCAATCCCGGGGACGGAGAACGCGCGATTGCCGAGATGCGTGGCGCAGGAGCTGAGATAGTGAACGAACAGGGACAGGAAGCAGAAGCAGGGGCAGGTGAATCAATTAAGAACGTAGTGCGTTACTAGCGTCCCCGCTTTCCCGCTGCTGCTGTTTGCTGTCTGCTGTTTGCTGGTTGCTCTTGATCTAAACATGGCTACTCTAAACATTGATCGTTACCACGCTGCTATGGGTGACGCATCCTACAAAGACGTCACCCGTCTGCACGATCGTCCACTCAGCGATGCACAGTCTACGTTCTACGTGACGCAGCGTAAGTTGCCTTTCGCGCCCTGCCTTGGTCACGAGCGTTTGATTCGATTGTTGGTCGACAGCCAGATCGATCGCCCGCGTTTGCGATTCCTCGAACAAGATCGCGGCGGCCTGCAGCGATTTGCCAAGGCCATCGAAGACATACAGTTTGTTGGTACGATCCGGGCGGTGCGTCCCGGCACAATCGTCTTCGCGCAACAACCTTTCGCCGACATCACCGGCGCTTTTGGACTAACCCAGGCGCAGGAGATCAAGTTTGAGCACGCGTTCGACTTGCCGATGACCACTGCGGCAACGGCGATGCAGTTTCGCATGGCCGCGGGTGAGCACCGCTGGCTGTCTGACTTCTCTTTGCGACGCAACGGCGACATCGAGCGCGCCGTAGATATTGCTGTTTATGCCTTCATTGGCGGCTTTAACGATACGTCGAACATGGAAGCTGCACACCGTCTCGACATCCCGGCGGTGGGTACGGAAGCGCATTACTGGCAACAGTCTTATATCGAGTACATGACCGAGCCGGAGATAGAACCGCGCACCGGCAAACCGAAACATTTCGAACAAGTCGCCTTTGAACGCTGGCTCGACGCAAACCCGAACGGCACCACGCTATTGCTCGATACAATTGACGTTTACATGGGCGCAGTGCATGCGGCGATGGCGGCAACTTCAACCGAGGCGCGTCGTCGTGCCTTCAAAGGATTTCGGGTGGACTCGGGAGACCTGGCGGAACTTGGCGAGTGGTGCCTACGTTTCTTCGAGGCGAATGGAATTTACGAACTCCGACCGAATCTTACCGGCGACCTGGACGTGGAAAAAGTGCGGCGCATTGTCCGCGACTTCCCGCGCGCGAACGGGTTTGGCATCGGCACCAAACTTTCGAGCGAAGTGCCCGCCGTTGCCGGAGTCATCTTCAAGCAGTGCCTGATCGAAGGCAGGCCAACTCTCAAAGCGTCTAATTCCGAAGAGAAGACAACCTTGCCTGGTCGACTGCAGCTCTTCCGTGGCAGTGATGCAAGTGGTAACTACGTCGGCGACGTGACGGGGCTCGACGACGAGGAGATTGAGATTCCCGGCGCCTCACGTGTCGAACGCTTACTGGTTCCCTTCTGGGAAAACGGTCAGCACGCTTCGATTCCATCGATTGAAAAGCAGAAGTCTTTCGTCACTGACCAACGCCACCGTTTTGCCGAGATAGACGAGTATCCTTGTTCACTCAGCGACAAACTGCGCAAACTTCGCGATGAACTTACAGCGCAAATGCGCGCCGACAATTCCGGCTGGCAAGAGGTCGTGAAGATGCCGGAGGAAGTGCCTGATAATGTTTCGGAAGTGAAGTAGACACCGTATTCGAGTCGCGACTGAGCCTCCTGAGAGTCAAATTTGACAACATCGACGCTTAGCGTCGGAGTGATTTTAGCCCGGTCTCATGAGGCCATGTCTGTTTGCCAATGAACGGAGTATTGTGTCGCGCAGCGACAAATGAGCAGACCTTGGAATCGTTAAAGCATTCTTCGTGCGTCGCTCACGCGACGCAAAACGCTTCGATTTTGCGTCTGATAGTCGCTTGTCAGGGACGCAACCCCTGTTGGGGTTGCGCTCGTTCGACTGGTGACTCAGGGTAGCCGCGCAGCGCGGCAACCCTGGACCAAGTTACCTAACCGCTTCGCGGTACAATCACTGAAAGTCTGGCGCCTGCTTGCGAGGAGAATTCAAATGTTTATAGTCGCACTAATCACATCACTGATATTCGCCGGGACGACGCCGTCACCTGCGGAAGGATACGGCCGCGTCAGCTTCCCGAACTCCGGCGCACCGGCAGCGCAAGCGGATTTCAGCCAGGGCATGGCGCTACTCCACGACTTTGAGTATCCCGCAGCCGCGACCGCCTTCCAGCGCGCGCAAGCTGCCGACCCTGGTTTCGCCATGGCCTACTGGGGTGAGGCGATGACCTTCAATCATCCACTCTGGGCGCAGCAGGATCTCGCGGCGGCACGCGCGGCTCTAAATAAGTTGGCGCCTACTGCGGCCGCGCGGCGCGCCAAAGCGAAGACTGATCGCGAAAAAGGATATCTCGACGCGGTCGAGATACTTTACGGAGAAGGAAGCAAAATAGAGCGAGACATCCGCTATGAGGCCGCGATGGCGAAGCTCCACGAACGTTATCCGGACGACGTTGACGCAGCGGCCTTTTACGCACTCTCTACTCTAGGGACAGCACACGCCGGCCGCGACATTCCAACCTATATGCGAGCTGCCCGCGTGCTCGAGGAAGCGTGGATAGACCATCAGGAACACCCGGGCCTCGTCCATTATTTGATTCACAGCTACGATGATCCTGCGCACGCCCCGCTCGGTCTGCGCGCGGCGCGAATCTATTCCAAGATCGCGCCAGACGCCGGGCACGCGCAACACATGTGCTCGCACATCTTCCTCGCGCTCGGAATGTGGGACGAGACTGTTCAGGCCAACCTGGCCGCGATGGCTGACTTCGATCGGATGCGCGCGGCTCAAGGGAAGGGTCCGGCACGTTGCGGCCATTACCCCTCGTGGCTTGAATATGGTTACTTGCAGCTCGGAAAAATGAACGACGCAAGAGCTACGCTAACTGCATGTCGAGCTACCGTCGAAACGCAGGCATCGATGGATCATCCCGGAATGTCGATGGATCCTGACTCGAGTCTGAGCAGCTCCTTCGCCAACATGCGGCTTCGGTACCTTCTGGATACCGGTGAATGGACGGGCGAGATTGCGAATTGGCAATTGCCGAAGGGTGCAGGCCCAAGTGCGGTGCTCGACTTCGCTTTCGCGCGAGCCTTGGGCGAGATTGCACAAGGGCAAGCCGCCGAGGCGCGCCAGGCGTTGAGCGAACTAGAAACCGTCGGCAGTAAGATCGCCGAAAGCGAATCGAAGAGAGCGAATCCCGATCCGAGTTACCGCTTGCGGCCGGGTGTGTTGCTCCTGGAGGCTCGAGCTCTGCTTGCCGAGCACGAAGGCGATCTGCCGGGCGCCGAAAAATTGCTACGCCAGGCGGTCTCTATTGAGGAAACGCTTCCAGTCGATTTTGGCCCACCCACGATCGACAAACCGACCCATGAGCTCCTTGGTGAATTCCTGGTCCGTCGCGGTCGGAAAGATGAAGCCAGCGTCGAGTTCGTGAAGGCCCTGGCCCGCACGCCGGGTAGACGTCTGGCCACGCAGGGATCCGCAGCAGTTGCAGGCAAGAAATAGGGGAGAATAATTGGCCGCGGATTTACGCAGATGAACGCGGATCAGGTTGGGTTGAGGTTCGATTAAGACTCCTTGCTAACTTATCTTGAGATCTTATCCGCGTTCATCTGCGCAAATCCGCGGCTAATCTTTTGGATTGAAAAGCCGTCCGCACAAGTCGACGCAAACTAACAGTTTGAATGACAACTAAACCATGAGAACCCTGGATCAACTTTTAGAAAATAATCGGCGCTGGGCGGAGCAAATCAAGTCGCAGGACCCTGCCTTCTTTCAGACGTTGTCACAACAGCAGTCGCCGCATTACCTCTGGGTCGGTTGTTCTGATAGTCGTGTGCCCGCAAACCAAATTATTGGGGTCTATCCGGGTGAGCTGTTCGTTCATCGCAACGTCGCAAACGTAGTAGTGCATACTGACTTGAATTGTCTTTCAGTGATCCAATTTGCTGTGGACGTGCTTGGTGTTAAGCACGTGATCGTCTGCGGGCATTACGGGTGCGGCGGCGTGCAAGCAGCGTTGAACAACTCAAGGTTGGGGCTCATTGATAACTGGTTACGGCATGTTCAGGATGTGCGACAGAAACATGAGGCTCTGCTTGCTGGATTTGATGAGGCAATGCGCGCCGATAAGCTCTGTGAGTTAAACGTGATCGAACAGGTTTCCAATGTTTGCCAAACGACGATAGTGCAGGGCGCCTGGGAACGAGGACAGGACCTGGCGGTGCATGGTTGGATTTACGGATTGAGCGATGGAATCATTCGTGACTTGAATGTCTCGACGAGCAATCAGGATGAGCTGTCGACGAGCTACCGCAAGGCAATTGCTGTCTGTGCCTCTTAGCGACAGCTTAGAGCCATCAAATAGAGAATTGTCGGGCTATAAAGATTTCCCCCCCGCTGGGGCGAAACCAGGAACAGCTAACTCCTGACGAATCCAGCTCACCTTCTGCGGCAGTTGGCGTTGAGCAACGCGCCTTCCTCGACGGTCAAAGCGGGCGCAGTCACTTCTCCGGTAACATTGGCAGTGCAGCCTAGTATCAGTTCTTTGGTGGCGCGAATGTCGCCTTCAACAGTTCCATTTATCTTTGCGACCGCAACCTCGATTACTGCGTCGGTAAGTTGCGCGCCGTTACTTACGATCAGTGTGCCATCTGAGGAAGTAACGCGGCCTGAGAAGTGACCGTCAATGCGCAACATCGACTTGAAAACCACCTCGCCGGTGAAATTCGTAACGTCACCTATGAAGCCCAACCAATTATCCTTGGGAATATTAATCCGCCGGCCAGTTTCCTCGCGTCTCGCAACTGCCTGAGTGCTCATTGCTCACCCTCCGTCTATTCTTTTGTACCTTTTGAGTTTGCAGTAGCGCTAAAGGATTGTGCCACGCCACCTCTGCCGCTGCGCATCGGGGAGAAAGGAAGATTCCTTAATCGAGGAACTATAACACTCTGAAGCGGGTTAGATGTTACGATAAGATTGCCGTTCTGAGACACTGGAAAGCGTGCGCGGTTAGAAAAGTACCCTTTTTCATTTTGCTTTGGGAGACTAAACGCATGAAAAAATTAAAGTGCGTCAAACTCGGCTTTGCTTTTCTGCTGATGGGATCTGCTGCTTTCGCACAGGAAGTCATCACACCGCTTCCCTCAACTCCTTTGAGATTTGGTGCATTTGTTGCCCGGTTCGATCCGGGCGGGACCTTCACATTGCAAGGCCAGGGCTGGCCCGCACTAAATGGCAACTGGAAAACCAAAGGCGCCCTAGTTGAGTTCACCATGTCAGGCGGACCGGGAGGTTGTGATGGGGTCGGGCGTTACGAGTTTAGCGTCACCGGCGATGACAGCAAGCGAGTTACCTTCAAGTTGATAGCAGATGAATGCGTGGTTCGCCGGATGATTGTTGATGGCAGCAACTGGGCGCCGGCAACGGAAGCCAGGGCCGTTCCAGTTCGAAATATCAAACTCACGCCAGGCGAAAAACTAACCTCGCGATCTGACAAAAAAAACGTCAGTGGAACTTGGCCATCGTTTCGCGGGCCACAAGCTTCCGGCATTGCAGAGAAGCAGAACCTGCCCGATCGTTGGGACGCCAAGACGAACGAAAACATTCTCTGGCGAACGCCGATTCCCGGGTTGGCGCATTCGAGCCCGGTTGTTTGGGGCAATCAGATCTTTGTGACCAGCGCCGTCAGCAGCGATCCGAAAGCCACCTTCAGGCCTGGGTTGTATGGTGACGGCGACGCCTCAAAGGATCGTTCGCAGCATCGCTGGATGGTTTATGCGATCGACAAACGCACAGGAAAAATTTCCTGGGAGCGCGTCGCATACCAGGGCGAGCCGGTCGATAAGCGTCACATCAAATCAACTTACGCCAATTCAACTCCTGCCACTGACGGACGCATAGTTGTAGCGTGGTTTGGTTCGCAGGGTGTTTATGCTTACGACGTCAAAGGTCGACTTCTGTGGAAGGTCGACCTGGGGCGGTTGGATCTCGGCGCCTATGACATTCCGACGTACGAGTGGGGACCTGCCAGTTCGCCAATCATCTGGAACAACCTGGTCATTCTGCAATGTGACACCCAAACCGACTCTTTCCTTTTGGCTCTGGACGCGGCTACAGGCAAGACCGTTTGGAAGACTGATCGCGACGAGCTTCCATCCTGGGGTACGCCTACGATCGTGACCACGGAGTCAGGTCCTGTGCTCGTGACCAACGCGTCAAACTTCATTCGCGGCTACGACCCACGCACAGGAAAAGAGTTATGGCGGCTGGGTGGTAGTTCGAAAATAACCGCGCCGACGCCGATCTTTGGCGAAGGCGTATTTGTTGTTGCCAGTGGCCGCGGACCGGAACGTCCGATTTTTGTCGTGAAGTCCAGCGCCCACGGTGACCTAACTCTGCCCACCGGAAAAACCGCGAGTGAGGCCATCGTCTGGAGCAAAACGGGCCGCGGTTCTTACATGCCGACGCCCGCTCGTCTACCACGGCATTCTTTATGTGCTGGCAAATAATGGGACTTTCGACGCCTACAATCTGAAGACCGGCGACGAACTATATCGACAGCGCCTGCCGACCATCGGCAGTGGCTACAGCGCGTCGCCCGTTGCCGCCGACGGCAAAATTTATCTTTCAAACGAAGACGGCGAAATATTGATCATTTCCGCCGGCGAAAAGTTTAACCACCTCGCGACGAACTCAATGGGCGAGTTATTAATGGCCACGCCCGCATTGTCTGACGGCGTAATGTATGTGCGGTCGTCGGCGAGTCTGTTTGCGATTGGTCAAAAACGATAACGGAGAACCTGAGCGTATGTATAAAGTAACGACCACCATTCTTGCGATTCTCTTCGCACTAACAATCGCATCGCCGCAGGACGTTCCTCCGGTCCGGAACTTTGTTCGAGTTAACGAGCAATTCTGCACCGGCGGCCAACCCAGGCTCGAGCATCTACAACAACTCAAGGACGAAGGCGTTAAGGCCATCATTAACCTGCGGCCGCCGGCTGAACATCGCGCCGCCGAAGAAGAAGCCAAAGCAAAAGAGCTGGGCCTACGCTATTTCAACATCCCCGTCGTCTTCGGCGAACCTAAAGACGAACAGGCGACAGAGTTCCTAAAGGTCACGGACGATCCGGCTAATCGTCCGGCGTTTATTCATTGTGCGTCAGCCATTCGTGTCGGAGCGTTCTGGATGATCCGCCGTGTGCTTCGTGATGGCTGGAGCCTGGATAAAGCGGAGGAAGAGGCGAAAAAGATTGGCTTGACGGAGAACCCTCATTTGAATGAGTTTGCTCGTAGTTATATCGAGCGTCATCGAAAAGAGAAATCAGAATAACGCGCGGACTTCGATAGTTTGAAATCGTTCAAGTGATTGTCTGGGACCGCGGGCGTCTCCGCCCGCAACGCGCCGAAGGCGCGCAGTTTTGCCTCTCAATACATTTTTCGCGCTTCGCGCTCATTGCGGGCGAGACGCCCGCGGTCCCAGACAATCACTTGAGTGACATCATGACAATCGCATAGCTGAGGAAACCACGAATGAAAAAGGCTCTCATGTTCATCCTGCTTTTCCTGCTTGCTTGCACACCTTCGTTGGCATTGTCCTCGCAGGACCAGGACAAGGCCATCGTCGATGACTTCATAGCCAAGCAGGCAACGCAAGAAAACGGCGAGGAGTATGCCGAGGCGAGGAAGATGCTGACCGGAGATTTGAATCGTGACGGTGTCACAGACGTCGCAGTCTTGTATACAATCGAAGGTCAGGACGGGACGAACAATTACCTGCAATACCTCGCCGTCTTTATCCGGACCAAGGGGAAGCTGGTCCCAGCGGCCCACACAGTGGTAGGCGGAAAGCATAACCGGAATGTCGAGCTCCAGTCGCTTAGTAACAATGTGATCCGTTTCAAGACCCTTTCGTATCGAGCGAGTGATCCGGCCAGCACCCCCAGCCGGAAAGGAACCGCGCGCTTCGTGCTGATCAAGCGCAAACTCAAGGAGCTTTGAACGTCTGTGCTGGCTGTTTCCTGATAATGATTCAACCCTTGTCTCCGACACTCAGGTGAACCAATCACTCAAGCAGACTTTGTCCCGGCGATCAGTAAACCTGCTCAGGGCCTGCCGGCATTTTGGTTTCCTTATATTGTGGCCACTGGATTATCTTTCCCGGCTCATCAATAACAAAACAGACTTCCCGCCCTTACACCTGCGTCGTTACGTCGGGCCGTTGCGGACCTTTGAGTCTTCCGGCGCTGAGTTTATGACTTACCTGCGGCTGCTGATTGATATACAGCCGAAGGAAAGAATTTTGGATGTTGGTTGCGGTTGTGGGCTGATGGCGCTTTATTTAAAGGATTATCTGGGCGACACAGGAAGTTATGCCGGAGTCGATCTTCACGCTCCAGCTATCAACTGGTGCTCAAAACATATCGCCGCCCATCGGTCAAATTTTGAGTTCAGGCACATTGACGTTAGGAGTCTTGCCTATAACGCCGAGGGAAAACTCAGCGCTGAGGATTTCACTTTTCCCTACCAGTCGGCTTCGTTTGACGTGATCATGTTCAAGTCGGTTTTCACGCACCTGCGACCCGGCGAGGTTGAGAACTATCTGAAAGAAGTCTCGCGTCTATTGAAGGAAGACGGCCGCTGCCTGGCAACTTTCTTCTTCCTAAACCAGGAACAAGAACTCCTGGCAGTCAGAGGTTCCAACGCTCTCAAGTTCAACTTCGGCGACGAACAGTGGCGTTACGTCTATGAACACAGCCCGGAGAGTGCTTGCGCCTATGAAGAAAACTTTATTCTCGGCCTGTTGAGTAATCACGATTTGAGGCTGGCAGGCCCAGCCTACTATGGCAGCTGGTCAGGTCGCGAGAGAGGCTTGTCTTTCCAGGATATGGTCGTCATCAAGAAAGCTTAATGCCGTATGCGACTATCGACATCGATGACTGCGGCGCAGTTTGATAATGGGTATTGGTACGCGCTCGAACTCAAAAAGTTTGCGAAGCGGATCAGGATTCCTTCAGCGAACAAGCTGCGCAAAGATGAACTCGAACGGGCCATCAGGCTGTTCCTTGAAACCGGCAAGATAAAAAACCCTACTAAAAGAACTCTTGCAAATTCAGGCACGAAAGACGTCGAACGCGGGCTGCGGCTCGATCTTCCAGTAAAGGTTTACACGAATGACAAGGGGACGAAGGATTTTCTCGAACGGCAAGCTCAGAAGCTCGCGCCCGGCTTGAAGAGAAAATCCGGCGCACGCTATCGGCTCAACCGTTGGCGGGAAGATCAGCTCGTTAAGGGAGTCAAGCTAACATACCGAGACCTGGTCGAAGAATATGTTCGACTGAATCAGACTACGAAGCCTTTCGCACACGTTCCCCAGGTTAGATACATCAACTTTGTTGCGGACTTCCTCGCCGCGGAAAGAGGTGCCACCCGGGAACAGGCGATCAGGGAGTGGAAGAAACTGAAGACGCTCGAAGTCCCCAAGGATTATCGTTCGTGGGCCAGGTACCATTCAGCCAGAGGAAGATAACAGCGCGGTCTGGGCTTTTGGCGCCGACCTGCCGGCGCTTTGGTCGCTGGCGACCTGTCGCCAGCAGCGTCGCGACAGGTCGCGACGGGACGAAAGCGGTGACAGGTCACCGCACTCCAAACTATTTCGCCGCTTCACTGAAACTACGCCCCATTCGTATCGATTGATGGTGTTGAGCTAATGAACGGATCAAATCAAATAGCAAGAACAGGCAACGCATAGCAATAACGGGAAAGACCTGTCGCACAGCAAACCTTAGTCTCATCTTCATACTACGACCAGAGAGTCAGGGAGGTGTGAAGTGAGTCAGAAGAATTTCCTGTTAGCGATGTTGTTTTTGGTTTCGAGTGTTCCTGTCGTGACCGCACAGACAGGTACAAGTGATCTAGCGGCCGCGATCGAGCGGGGCAATAGAAGCTTTGCCAAAGAGGATTACGAAGCCGCTCTGCGAGAATATGCGAGCGTGCCGGCAAGCGAGGGCGAAATCTATGCGCAGGCTCTTTACAACATAGGCGTCAGTTACTATGAGCTCTGGCGCACGCGAGAGGCGATCGATTCTTACCGAGGCGCCATCCGAGCGCGGCACGGTCATTATCCGCGTGCCTGGTATGCGCTCGGCGTGGCGCTGGAAAATCAGGGACAGTTGGCACAAGCCAAAGAGGCATACCGACAATCAATAATCGAGTCGATTGGTGAATATTCCGCGGCCCACTACCGGCTTGGTCTGCTCGTCGCCGCTGACGGAGAGTATCGGTCAGCAGCGGAGTCCTTTAGAAATGCGCTTAAGCGTCCCGGCCTTCATGTGCCGGCCAGCCACAATAATTTGGGGGTGATGCTCGCCCGGCTTGGCAGCTTAAAGGATGCGCAACATGAGTTTGAAAAGGCGCTGAGCCAAAGCGGTGGTGATTTTGAAGATGCGGCCCACAATCTCAAGCTTTGCCGCTCGCTGTTGACTGTAACCGGCTCGAAACAGGTCGCGGCTTTCAGAGTTTCGGAGGTAATTGCAGGTTTGAACTAAACAGTCGCCGGAGGATAAATCATGGACACAAAACCACAGGACGCTCTCGTGATTCTCAAGCTCTACGAGCTCAGAAGTGAAGCTTTAATGCGGGCCGCACGGGCGTGGTTCTTTACCGAGTTCAATCCGCAGAGCGGCCGGGAGATCGTTGGGCTGTTGCAGAGCGGTGAAAAGCAGAGCGCCTATTACCGCATGGTCGCTTCACATTGGGAAGTTGCGGCTGCTCTTGTTAATAACGGCGGAATTGATGAAGCTATGTTCCTCGCTGCGAATACGGAGCATCTGGTTGTGTTCGCGAAGTTGCAACCGTTCGTGGAAGAAATCAGAGAGACCATCGGCGAGCCGGACTACCTGGCGAATCTGGAGCAACTGGTAATGCGCGCGCCTAACGTCGAGAAGAAGTTGGAGAACCGGCGGCGATTGATTGGACGTTGGGCAACCTCAGGCAGTCAATCGTGACGATTGCGATTCCTACGATTGCGGATTTCAGATTTCGGAATGCGGATTTGAAAACGACTTCTCGGAACTTCGAACGGCAAATTAGATTTTGCAGCATCGAAATCCGCAATCAACAATCAGCAATCTGCAATCGTCTCACCGGCCCGGACGCACTAACCTAGTTGAGCTATCAGCGAACTTGACGATCTGCGTACCATCGGCTGCATGAAAGAATTTTGGAGCCTTACTCGGGAGGGCCGCACTCGAAACATATCTGGTCGAGCCATTAGAAAACTTTACGCTCTGAGCTCCATCTGCCGTACGAAAAAACTGTGGCGAGGAAACAAGAGCTGCGTCGCTGCCGGACGAACTGTAACTGCGGATGCGCGATTCTGGCCCCGGCGTTGGGGAGTTGTCGAACTCAGGTTTTGGCAGACGTATGCTGGGCGCACCAACCCGCTGCAGACTATTACGTGAAGGACTACGGCGCGGGCTCTGTCCGCTGCGAGAGACCGGAGGGGAGTTCGCTATACTCGAGTTCTTATCTGCTTGGGAGGTCACGATCGTAGCGTTCTTTTTTTCGGCTGCTGTATCAGTAATGTCTCTATTGTCAGGGGCCGAATTCGTTAGCCTGGAGGAACTGCCGAGGTTGTCTGGCGTGCGTGCTCGCTCAGATTTGCGCACGTTCGCCGATTGGCGCAAAGCAGCAGCACTGTCAACAGCCGAGGTCGCCGTTGTCACACGATTCGCAGAGGGAAACAATCGTTGCGAGGCATAGAGAATTCCGGCGCCCAGCGTGACAATTGCTGCCAGCACTGCTGTCGCCCCCGCAGGCCCAAATCGTTTTGCTGATCCCACCAACGCCATATTTACAATCTGCTCTGCCGGAACACGAACTGAAGTAATCTCGCTGATGTGTATAGTTTCGTTAGCTGACCCGCGAGCAGGTCTGTCTGCCGTTTTGCGTTCGACCTTCCCTGCACCGGCCCTCGTCCGACCCATGCGCCGCAGTGCTTCGCGAAACTCGTTTGCGTTCGAGTATCGTTCTTCGGGTTTCTGCGCCAGGGCCTTGTTCAGAATTGCAGCGATTTCGGGTCCTACCGCTTCATGAATCTGATTGGCGGGTCGCAGCGGATCCGCACCCCCGTTTACGACGGCAGCTGCTCGCACCATCGCGTCCGGCGGTTTAATCCCGGTCAATAAATGATAGAGCGTGGCGCCAAGCGCGTAGATGTCGCTGCGCGGATCCGTGCGCTGGTCCTGTATCTGTTCCAGCGGTGCATAATGGCGGGTGTAGCCGAAGAAGGCCTGGGAAGCAGTTACTGATGGATCCGATGCCTGAGCCTTCGCGAGACCAAAATCGAGCAGCGCGATCTGACCCGTTGCAGTCAGTTTCAAATTGTGCGGTTTGATATCCCGATGGATCACCTGACGATCACGCGAGTGTAAGTAGATCAGTGCATCGAGCAACTGATCGGCCCAGGCGATCACCTGATCTCTGGGAAATGGTCCCGGCTGCTGCGCTATTATTTTCGCTAGATCAACGCCCCCAATAAATTGCATCACGAGAAATGCGCGATTACCTTCAACAAAATGATCGCTGACTCTTGGCAACGCCGGATGCTGCATGCCGGCGAGTATCCGCGCCTCACGCTCGAATTGTTTGCGCATTGATTCTTCCGACGAAAGCGTCTCCTTGAGCGCCACTGTTATTTCGAGTCGCTGATCAAGGGCTTCGTAAACCGCTCCCATCCCACCACGACCGAGCAGGCGAATAATGCGATAGCGATTCTGCAGCGATGTCTGCGGCGCTAGCGGAGCGTTAGGGACATCAGGGTTGGAATTGTGAGACAAGTGGTTGCTCCATTCGGATTGGACAGGCATTTCCGCCAGTCTGTTAATAGGAGAACTGAGAAGACTTCTAAAAACAGAATCGACTTTCCGGGGCGAGTTAGACGATAGAACTGAAGTTCTAATTTGAGGATTTCATTGGGGCGTTAGTACTGATTGGAGTTGATCGTGTTGATGACCAACCTTAGCGATGAAGTATATGCCAGTCAGCGAGAGGCGCACAAGAACAATGGCGCTCTGTTCGTTAATCGCCCAACTGCTCCTACTCCAACTGTTTGGTCAAAATGAGACAGCAGCGGGATTTTTGCCTCAGCGCCAAGGGCGCGAAATGCAAAAACCTGGGGCAACGCCCCAGGACAGAGGCTTTAATACATGGCGAGCGCTGAAGGCGCGAAATCAATCCCAGACGTATCTTTCATCGTAATCTATCCCGTAAGTTTTGAGGAACTTGCGATACTCATCTTGAAAAGTGACCCGCTGATGATGAAGTTTTTGCCTGGCAATGTAGCGCTTTAGGATTGAGACCTGCGATTGTCCGATCGAAAAGGCTCCATAGCCCTTCTGCCAGTGAAAGCTTCTGAACGCCGGTCCCTTCGTTTTGATCCATTTAGAAGATTCCGTCTTAACCTCTTCTACAAGGTCGGCAATTCTGATTATTCTTCCAAGCGAAAAGAGGATATGAACATGATCAGTGGTGCCATCAATTGTAAGCGACGGTGACTTTAGTGCTCTGAATATCGACGCCAGGTATGGATGCAACTCTCTCTCCACAGGCTCTGTGATGAACGATTCACGATTCTTCGTGCTGAAAATAAGATGAACAAGAATCGATGACAAAGATTGAGGCATGCTGTCCTCCCACTCGATTTCGCGCCTTCAGCGCTTTGGTTGTTGAGGATACCTCTTCCTGGGGCGATGCCCCAGGCTTTTGCATTTCGCACCCTTGGCGCTTTAATACAAGATTCTTTGTGGCAGGCGGGCTTTGGTTGCTTAAAGAACTACATATTCACTTCATTCCACTAAGGAGCTGAGGGTCGAAGCGAATTCTTTGCGAAGGTTTAAGATTATTAACAGGAATGGTGGCTCTAAATCCATTCTGATCTGAAAGCGTTAGTCATTCGATATCTTTCGTCGTGCCTTCAGCCTCAATCCGAAAACGGACCAGATGGGGATCTACTCGCCACCAGCGACAACGCTTGCATGTTCGCGTGCTTCGTCACGTGCGCCGCCGCGCATTTCTGCAGGAGCCTCAACCGGAGCATCCGCAGATGGTTTTCGTTTTCGCGAGACTTGGTCCCGTAGGCCGGCGCCCAGTTTCGCCAGTTTGCGCCAGCGTGCGGTGTGACTTAAATCATCCAACAATGAGTACACCACCGGGGTGGCAATCAAAGTCAGCAATAACGAAAGCAGCTGACCGCCAATAACTACCACTGCGATCGAGCGTCGCTCCTCGGCTCCCGGCCCAGTGCCAAGCGCAAGCGGCAACATGCCGGCGATCAACGCCAACGTTGTCATCAGGATCGGTCGCAGCCGATCGCGATTGCCCTGCATGATCGCTTCGTAACGTTCCATACCACGCGAGCGGAGGCTATTCATGTGGTCGATCTGCAGAATAGAGTTTTTCTTCACGACGCCGAACAGCACGAGAATGCCAAGCGCTGAATAGAGGTTGAGAGTGTCGCCAGTGATCCAGAGTGAAAGCAAAGCAAACGGAATCGAAAGCGGCAAACTCAGCAGGATAGTCACCGGGTGGATCGTGCTTTCGAATTGTGAGGCGAGAATCATGTACATAAACAGGATGGAGAGGATGAAGGCCCAAATGAATTCAGTGAACGTCCGCTCAAGCTCGCGCGCGCGACCGGAAACGGTAGTCGTGTACGCCGCGGGCAGATTCATTTCCTTCACGGCACCGCGCAGAGCTTCAATACGGTCGGCCAATGCATACCCCGGCGCCACTGAAGCACGCATTGAAACAAGGCGTTCACGATTAAGCCGGTCGATTCGCGAGGGACTGGTATCGCGTTTGATGTTCACGAGGTTATCAAGCCGCACCAGGCCACCCTTTGACGAGGGTACGTAAAGACGCTGAATCGTCGCGACGTCGCTGCGGTCCTTTTCGTCGAGGCGCAGCTGAACATCGTAGTCTTCATTAATCGACTCATCGCGGTAACGCGAGGCCCGCTCTTCACCGCCTACCATCAAGCGCAAGGCGGTCGCGATGTCGGTACTATCCACACCGAGGTCCGCCGCCCGCGCCCGATCAATCTCCACCCGCAGCTCCGGCTTATTAAGTTTAAGCGACGTGTCGGCATCTACAATTCCCCCGAGCGTTTGCGACCGCTGCATCAAGTCATCGGCATAACCGGCCAGGGCAACGATGTCCGGACCACGCAAATTGAAATCGATGTCGAAACGCCCACCAGCACCAAAGTTGAATGACGGCGCATTGCGCACTCCGACGCGCATCGGTGCATACTTCTGCAAACGGCGGCGGACCTCGAGCATTACGTCCTGTTGCGAGTAGTTTCCCCTAAACGCGTTAAGCGGATGTCCATTCTTTGACTCAGTCCAGAGCCGTCCCAAAGAAAAGGTCCGTTCGTCGTGGGGCGCAATGCGGACGTAAGCGCCTCCCTGGTTCACACCACCCAGAAATGATCCGCCAGCGCTGGACAAGACGAAGCGCACACCGGGAGTTGCGAGCACATCCTTTTCAATCGCCGCCATCGTTTCGTTCATTACTGCCAGGTTGGTGCCTTCTGGACCATTAACGTTTATCTCAAACTCCGCCTCATCCACATTCGTCGGAATAAACTCCTGCCTCACTGAACGGTAGAGCGGGATACTGGAAAAGATGACCAGAAGCGCCAGCACCGAAACGGCCAAACGATGGTGCATCGCAAAAGCGAGCATTCTCGCGTAGACCTTATCGATCCATTTATAAAACCCACCACGGGATCCGGCTGAATCGTGTCCCCCGCCGGCGCCGGCATCCTTCACGCGAATCAGGCGCGAGCTCATCATTGGCGTCAAAGTAAACGACACGAGCAGGCTGACCAGGATCGCTACGGCCGCGGTAATGCCGAATTGATAGAGGAAACGTCCGGAGATCGAAGACATGAAGGAAACGGGCAGGAAAATTACAACCAACGAGAGCGTCGTGGCGAGTACCGCCAGGCCTATGTCCTTCGTTGCTTCTCGGGCGGCTTCGCGAGGCTCAATGCGTTTCTCTTCGATGAAACGAAAGATGTTTTCCAATACAACAATGGCATCGTCGATGACCACACCTACCATCAACACCAACGCCAGCATCGTCACGCTATTCAGCGTAAAGTTTAGTGCTCGCATCATGCCAAAACTGGAGATCAACGAACACGGAATCGCGACTGCTGCGATTAAGGTCGAACGCCAGGAACGCATGAAGAGCAAAACGACGAGGCTCGCCAGTATGCTGCCGAGAATCAGATGCTTCTGAATTTCATGCAGCGCTGCTTCGATGTAGCGAGACTGGTCACGAATCACTTCCATCTTCACATCGTTTGGTAATTGACCGGAAACGCGCGGCAACTCTTTTTTTATTCCCTCGATGACGTCAATTGTGTTAGCGCCGGACTGACGTCGAATTTCGAGCGTCACCGTAGGCACGCCGTTGAGACGCGCCAGGGATCTTTGTTCCTTAGTTCCATCTTCCACGCGACCGACATCACGCAGGCGAATTGGCGAGCCATTGACAGTTGCGATTACCAGATCTTCAAAGGCGCGCGGGTCGGTGTACCGTCCGAGCGTACGCAACACCAGTTCTTCACGACCGGTATTCACATTTCCACCGGGAACATCCGCGTTCTGCCTTGTGAGTGCTGAGCGAACAGCGGTTACCGGGATTTGATAAGCAGCTAGCCGTTCCGCGTCGATCCAAATATTAATGGCCCTATCCAGGCCGCCCACTACCCGCACTTCACCGACTCCGCTCACTCGCTCGAGTTGCACGCGAACGGTCTTGTCGGCGAGTTCGCTCAATTCGCGTAACGAGCGATCGGCCGAAAGCGATATGGTTACGACTGGAGTGCTGTCGTTATCAAACTTCTGGATGATTGGTGGCGTGGCATCGTCAGGTAGATTTCGCCCGAGACTGTTGACGCGATCGCGAACGTCCTGCGCTGCGGATTCAAGATTGCGATCAAGCTTAAAGGTCGCGATGACGATCGATGTACCCTGACCTGAGATCGAGCGCAGCTCATCGATGCCGTCAACGGTGTTAACGACTTCCTCGATTTGCTGCGTGACCAGCGATTCAACTTCCTGCGGCGACGCGCCCGGCAGGTTGGTGCGGATGCTGACTGTGGGCAGGTCAACTGAGGGAAAGCGATCGACTCCAAGTCGGAAAAAGCTGGCCGCACCAACCACTACCAGCGACAACACGATCATCGTGGCGAAGACCGGACGGCGAATACATATTTCGGCTAGCTTTTGCATGACAAATTAGAACTTTGTACTTTGTACTTTGCACTTTGGTTTTTGGCCTTGGGTCTTGGGTCTTTGGACTTTGATGAATAGGTCAACTTGCGTCAACCCCAAGGTGCAAAACTCAAAGTACAAAGTTCTAAGCACAAAGTCCAAAGACCAAAGTCCAAAGTCCAAAGACCAAAAATGTTCTATTGCACCACTTCGACGGCCATACCGGACTGCAGGTTGCCGGGATCGACTATTACCTGATCGCCAACATTCAGACCGGCAAGAATTTCTGTCCAGTCTCCGCTGCGCCGGCCAGTCGTAATCGGTTTCTCCAGGGCCTTGCCGTTTTGTATCACGATCACTTTTTCTATACCCGCGAAAGTAACGATAGCGTTGTTTGGCACTGTTACTGCCATCTTTGCGTCGTTGGTAACAATTTCGGCTTTCGCAAACGAACCGGGCCGCAGGTTGCCGTCGTTTTGTACATCGGCTTCCACCATCAACATCCGACTCTCCTGGGTGATCACCGGGCTCAGACGTTTTATTTGGCCGACATAAATTCGAGTATCGCCGTCAACGCTGACACGCACATTCTGTCCGAAGCGCACTGTGGCTGCGTCACGCTCCGGAACCTGGGCCTGTAACCTGAGAGGGTTCATGCGCACGATGTCCACTAGTGGCGCGCCCGCGGCCAAATACTCACCAACGCTCGCACGCTTAAGTTGCACGATTCCGTCGATTGGTGAGTGCACCGTAGTGTCTGTAAGCTGTTGCCGGGCCAGCGCCAACTCCGAACGGCGTTGCGCGAGCAGCGCCTGACGATTTCTGATCTCCTCGAGCGCGTCCTGATAACGGCTTTGCGCAACCTTGAAAGTCGCATCAGCAGAATCGAAATCAGCCTTCGCCACAATACCCTGCTCTACCAGACGCACCGCGCGTTCGCGACTGAGACGGGCTTCCTCCAGTTGCGCCTTGGCTTGTCTGACTGTGCCGGTTTGCTCCAGGTTAACCCTATCGTCAGTGCCGTCCGGCGATAGGCCGAGCCGCGCGCGCGCCTGGCCAAGAGCCGCCTCCGACTGTTGCACGCGAAGCTTGTAATCGTTTGGTTCCAGCTGCGCAATTACTTGCCCGCGCCGGACGACACTACCAAGATCAACCGAGATTGCATTAAGTCTTCCGGCGACCTTCACGCTGGCAGTCGATTGATCAAAAGCAGCAAGGGTGCCGTTGGCAGTTACTGTTTCGCCGAAAGGAGTTTCTTCAACGCGAGCTGTTTTGACTTGTCGAGCTGCTTTATTTTCGCCGGGCCGGGCTTGTTGTGCTGAACCCTGATAGCCGCTCTTGCATGCGCCCAAAAAGGATAAAAGGACACAAAATAATAGTCCGGCAATCAACCGGATAAACTTCGGCGTGGGAATGTAGTGAGCGGGGTTCTGCGACATGTTTCAGTTCAGCATCTTAACCCAGCCACCAATGTCGGCGGTAGCGCCCTTAGAAATGGGGAAAAGAGGAATAGGGAAGGGTCGGGGGAAAGGAGGGGAAAGGGGAATAGGGGAAGGGTCGGGGAAAGGAGGGAAAGGGAAAGGGTAAAAGGAAGAAGATTGGCGCTTAGCTTTCCCAATAACCTTTCCCCCTTCTCCTTTCTCCCTTTCCCCCTTCCCCTTTCCCCTATTCCAACGGCAACCCCATCCTAAAAGCTCTTGCGAAACAGGTAAGACATCTTGATAAAGAAGGTTCGGCCATTGCGGCGGAAGCCTGGCTCAAGAGCGCCCGAAAAAGGATTAAAGCCGCGGCGATTGAGATCGTCGTTGTAACCCACATACAGAGCAGTGCCCGGATTCGGCGTGTAACCTAGCAGAAATTGCCCCTTAACGTTTGAGGCGATCGAATCGAAATCAACGCGCCCGCGCGCAAAGAGAAAGCGGCTGAATTGGTAGGTGCTGCGTAATGAGACGATGTTCTCATCAAACGCCAACAGGCCGGTGTCATAGCGACGCAGTCTTTCTTTCGTGAAGTTGAGTGTGGCGCTCAGGGCCGTAGTCGGCTGATACGTTATTCCGCCATCGATGTGCAGAAAGTAGCCGGGTCCCGGATCCAACGGCGCGCGGCAAACCGGCGGCAGCGGATCCCTGTCCTTGCCATTCTGGTCCCTGCAGACGATGGTATTCCGGACGCTGGCTGCCGCCAGCGCGACGCCGCTTACGCGCGGGTAGAGGGGGCCAGCGCCGAAGTCATAATCCATGGCTCCCCAACGACGGTTGACGAAAGAGTTGAAACGGATCTTCTTGGTCGGAACCGATTCCGCGTAAAAATAGAGTCCACGGTTTGATGACGACCGCTCGTCGTCGTTGCCGGCAAAGGTGCAGGTGTTCGTGACGCCGCAGTTTGAATCCGCCCGCCGCGTTGGTCCGAACTCACTTTCAAAGACGCGCTCGTAGCCCTTCTCTATTCCCACACCGAGAAACGTCTCTTTCGGAAGCCTAATCTGAAGCTGCGTTTCGTTGTTCGCGTTTTGCGAGCGTCCCTGCCAATCGAAGTTTGCGGAGAAATCCGTGTAGACGCGCCACGAGATCAGACGCGCCTTGGGCTTCGGCTCAGAGTTGTAGCGAATGAACCAGTTTGGGTTGTTCGTATTCTCGCGGCGATTGAAACCTACATCGGCGCGATAGTAGCGAGTGCGCCCAACCATCGAAAACTCGTGGCCAAAATGCCGGCCGTCGTTGTTGTAGTCGATGGCGTAAACGAAGCCGTTCTCTCTTCGATCAAGGACCTTCGCCTGATCCGGATAGAAAAACAGTCTGCGTGTGCTCGTGGCCAGTGCTTGCCAGCTAAACGTCGTTTGCTTGTTGAGACGGAACTTGCCGTCAAAACCGCCGACGAGATTCTTGTCGTCTACAAACTGCCGGTAAGTTCCGAGGAAACCAACGAAAGAATCTGCATTGCCGATGTCCCGCTTCAGGCGGAGAATGCCCACTGATGCGTTCTTGTCAACGACTCTTGGATCGATACCGGGACGTTCGTCTTCGCCGAAGTTCCCGGGACCGTTGTCAGAGGCGAGCAGCAAGCCGATAGTATTGCGTCCGACTTTGCCCGTCAGTTTGGCGGCGTAATCGCGGATCGACGATGGTTCGGGTGTGAACTGCCTGAATTTGGGTACGAAAAATGTCGATGCCTTCGAGGAAGAAGGGACGTTTCTCTTCAAAGAAGATCGGGAAGCGTTGATTGGCGGTGACAACTAACTGGTCTGACTCGACCTGCGCGAAATCAGGGTTGATGGCGAAGTCGAGCGTAACTTGCGGCGTAACGCTGTACTTTCCTGTTAGCCCTAAATCAAATTTGATAGGCTCATTGACAAACCTGCCGCCCTCAGCGATCTGCGCCGTCGTTAAAGGCTTCTTACGCTTGCCGGTTTCCGACAGGGTTAAACTTGGAATTAATTCCAGCGTGCGCTCGGTCGAGATACCTTCTAAGCCGGTGATGTGCCCAGCTTGACCCAGCAAGGCAGAGTTGTCCTTGGAGATCGGCATCCAGGAATCCATTTCACCGCTTGCGTGTTTGACGACGCGTAAGGCATGAAAACCCCACAATTTTCCTTTACCTGCTTCATAACGCAGCGACTTGAATGGAATCGCGACTTCGACAGTATAACCGTCGGCGGTCACTGTTCCTTTCGACTCCATCACGATGTCGACACTGAAATCATCATTGCCGCCCTCGGTAAGAAATCCGTCCTGCTGAATTCCGAAGGGATTGAAGAAAAGCTCGTAAGCTCGTCTCCGGTCGTTAAAGGTGTCAAGCAACAGGCCGACGACGTCGTCGTCAAAAATACTGTCGCGCTTCGCCACTGTAGCGCGCACTTTGGCGGGATCGTCGTATGCGTGAAAGGCGAAATAAATGAAACGCGAATCATATCCGGCCAGGACCTCAGTACGCGCCGAAGCAGGAGACGAGTCGCTGGGGCGCCACTGATAAAAATCCTTGAAGACCGCCGCCGATTTCCAGACATCGTCGTCCAGTTTGCCATCGATCACCGGCGGTTTTGCGAACAGGCTCACCTTTACTGGCTGGGCCTTTTCCGGAGGAAGCGGCGCGGGTGATTTTCCCGGACTTGATTTAACTGCTGACGACGCATGCGTCGCGCTGGCTGTGGCTGAAGGCTCGGGAGCTTCGCTGCCGTTCTTATCGGTGGTTGAAGGGGTCGCTGTAGTTGCGGGAGCTACAGATGTCAATGCGCTCGACTGCGCCAGGGACGGGAGCGCGAATAAAGCGACTACGGTGATGGCCAATGCGAGGCGTTTCATTTTGCTGGAAAGTCTCCCCTGGTCGGCTAAACTCAAACCAACTACTGCGTTGATAAGGACGCTCGGGGGAGCACAGGTGTTAACCCGTCGCTTTGAAATTGCTGTAACGCAAGCTGTTAGTTTTCGTTACATTGGCCGCGGTCGCTACCGGCCCATCGCTTGTTTGTTGTAGTCTGAATCGTAGGCGCGCTCCACATTTGAAAGAGCTTGTTGGGCACTCCGCAACGGCAATGGATTTAACGCAACTATCAGTTGAAAGTTGCAAGAATCTTCGTACATGTTTTTGCATTAATTCCAGGATTTTGGAGTCGACAATTTGATCGTAGAACAACCTAATCTTTCTGAGGCACTACGCAACAGTCCCTTCATGCGAGCGTGCCGGCGCGAGGCCGTTCCTTACACGCCGATCTGGTTGATGCGTCAGGCAGGCCGCTACATGAAGGATTATCGCGACGTACGCGCGCGCATGAGTTTTCTCGAGTTGTGCAAGACGCCGGCGCTGGCCGCAGAAGTCACCGTGACCGCGGCCGAACGACTCGGAGTGGATGCGGCAATTATCTTTGCTGACATTCTTTTGATCATCGAGCCGATGGGGCTGCAACTTGAATTCAGCAAAGGCGAAGGACCAGTAATCCACAATCCGGTGCGCGACGTCGCCGGCGTGGATCGCTTGCGTGAGGTTGATGATGTAGGGTCGTTGAGTTTTGTCTTCGACGCTATTCGAGAAACGCGACTTGCCTTGCGCCCGGATCTGCCGCTGATTGGATTCGCGGGAGCTCCCTTCACGCTTGCGTCGTATATTGTTGAAGGGGGCGCTTCTAAAAACTATGTGCACACAAAGTCGCTGATGTACAACGACAGCGGCGCCTGGCACGCGATGATGTCTTTGATTGCTCGCGGGCTAATCAAGTATCTCAACGCGCAGATTGCAGCAGGCGCGCAGGTAGTACAGTTGTTTGACTCATGGGTGGGCGCGCTCAGCCCCGACGACTACCGTGAGTACGTCTTGCCACATACACGAACTGTCATAAATGGAATCAATTCGGGAACGCCGGTTATTCATTTCGGCACCGGCACCTCGGCTCTGTTGGAGTTGATGCGCCAAGCGGGAGGTGATGTTATAGGGCTCGACTGGCGCGTACGGCTCGACGAAGGCTGGCAACGAATTGGTGACGACGTCGGGGTAATGGGTAACCTCGATCCTGTTGCTTTGTTTGCCAATCAAAATCATCTTCGCTCGCAAGCCAAATTGATACTGGATCAAGCCGGAGACCGTCCCGGGCATATTTTCAATTTGGGTCACGGAATCCTACCCGAGACACCGGTCGAGAACGTGATTGCGCTCGTAGAAACAGTTCATGAAGTCAGTGAAAGGATGTTGGAGAATCGAGTATGAAACTCAGCCGAAGCTTTCTGGCGGCCTCGCTCCTCGCGCTTGTATGTCTCGCAACCAGCGCAGGTCAGGAACCCGCGCCTGCGGTGCAGGCAGCCTTGCAGCGCACTCAGCCCAAGGTTGAAAAGAAGTTTGATAGTGCGAAGAACCAGACCACGGTAGGGTTTCAGATGCTGCAGATAAAAGGCACCGAGACCGAGAAGCTGATTATCTCCGCTGAGGCCACTTACGCTACCGAATCACCAAAGAATCATCCTGAAGATGTGCTGTTCATAATTTCGTCGCTAAACACTTCTTACCGTTACCCTGACATAAACCAGCTAACAATCACCTGCGATGGTAAGCGCCTCGCCCCGATCCTGCTTTTGAATCTGGACAAGCGGCCGGCTGAGCCACTGTTCCTCGAGACACTGGGCACGCGGATGAATTACGACGTGTTCATGAAGGTGGCCAAAGCCAGGAGCGTGCAAATGGAATTCGCCGATACCTCGTTTACGCTATCGGACTCTCATTTAGCCCTATTGGGAGAACTCGCTGATCTCATACATTTGTAAGCGTCGCAACCAAATGGCTCAAACCTACGATGCCCTATTGCTGGTTTCCTTCGGCGGTCCCGAAGGAATGGACGATGTGATGCCGTTTCTCGAAAACGTGCTACGGGGTCGCAAGGTACCGCGCGAACGAATGCTTGGAGTTGCTAAGCATTACGAATTGTTCGGCGGTGTTAGTCCAATCAACGAGCAGAATCGCCAGCTGATTGCTGCGTTGCAACACTTATTAGAAAGGCAGGGGCCGCAGCTGCCGATCTACTTCGGTAATCGCAACTGGCATCCGCTGCTGGCGGACACGTTGGCCAAAATGCGCGACGATGGCGTGAAAAGGGCGCTGGCCTTTGTCACCTCAGCCTACAGTTCGTATTCGAGTTGCCGTCAGTATCTTGAAGACATCGAGAGAGCACGTGCGTCGGTGGGAAAGGACGCGCCTGTCGTGGAAAAGCTGCGTGCCTTCTACAATCACCCCGGCTTTATCGAAGCGAACGTATCCAATATCAGGGACTCGCTTGCACAGATTCCGGACGAGAAGCGAACTGCGGCGCAGCTTGTTTTCACAGCACACAGTATTCCTCAATTAATGGCGAAAGATTCTGATTATGAGGCGCAGCTTCGCGAGACCAGTAAACTTGTTGCGGAAGCGCTTGGAAGTGAAAACTGGCAGCTCGTGTTTCAAAGTCGGAGTGGTTCACCGGCACAACCCTGGCTTGGCCCTGATGTTTGCGACTACTTGCGGGAATTGCATGCGGCGGGCGGCAAAGATGTAGTCTTGGCTCCCATCGGCTTCGTCTCGGATCACATGGAGATTATTTACGATCTGGATACTGAAGCCATGGGGCTTTGTCGCGAGCTTGGTTTGAACATGATTCGCGCCGCGACAGCCGGTACTCATCCCGCGTTTATTGAAATGATTCGCGAGCTGATTCTTGAGCGCATCGATCCAGAAGCGCCACGTCGAGCTCTCGGAACTATGGGACCACGAGAGTCTGTCTGCCAAACCGGCTGCTGCTCATCACGTTGAGGGCCGTTTTGGAGTGCGCCGACCCGTCGGCGCTTTGGTCGCTGGCGACTTGTCGCCAGCAGCGTCGCGACAGGTCGCGACGGACCAAAGCGGTTACAGGTCACCGCACTCCAAAACCGATATTGAAATGAAGCGTGTAGTAATCATTGGTGGCGGCATCACGGGCTTGGCCGCGGCGCACCGGCTCGTCGAACGCAATAGTGAGTCGGGCAAACAGGTTGATCTTACCCTCCTCGAAGCCGGCAGCCGCGTTGGCGGCATTGTCCAAACACGCGAGCGCGACGGCTTTCTGGTCGAACGCGGTCCTGACTCCTTCATTTCGGAAAAACCGGCAGCGCTCGCCCTCGTAAAACGTCTCAACCTCGAGTCGCACCTGATAGAAACTAACCAGCACTACCGGCGCAGCTTCATAGTGAGAGATGGACAACTCTTGCGCGTTCCCGAAGGCTTCCAGCTGCTGGCGCCATCACGCTGGTGGCCTTTCCTTAAGAGCGACATTTTTAGCTGGCCAGGCAAAGCGCGAATGGCGCTCGATCTGCTCCTGCCTCGGCGCGCGCTAAACGGTAATAACGCCGATGAAAGCCTGGCAGAGTTTGTGCGCCGCCGCCTGGGGACTGAGGCCCTTGAGCGCATGGCGCAACCGATGGTCGGCGGAATTTATACGGCCGACCCGGAGCGACTCAGCTTGCTGGCAACGATGCCCCGCTTTCTGGAGATGGAGCGCGAGCACAGGAGTCTGATCCGAGCGCTACGAAAGGAAAATAGCCGAACGGTTTCGAAAGATGCGCAATCGGAATTGAGTACGGGAACCAGCGGCGCGCGTTACAGTCTCTTCCTTTCCTTCGACCGCGGCATGCAAGTGCTCACGGACACACTGTCAAAAAGAATTTCGAGTTTCGGATCTCAGCTCTCACCGGGCGCGGCAGCAGGTCAAACTGCTATCCGTGTGAACAACGCTATCGAATCAATCAGGTTGGAAGAAGAGGTTAGTGATGGCGAACGTTCCAGAAAGTGGAAACTCACAACTCGCGATAACGAAACCTTGTTTGTTGACGCCATTTGCGTTGCACTGCCCGCTTACATCAGTTCGCGTTTACTTGCCAAGGTCGATCCGGAACTAGCCTCGGAGTTGGACCAAATCACTTACGCGTCAAGTGCGACGATCAACCTCGGCTTCAGGCGCGAGGATATTCCTCATCCGCTGGACGGCTTTGGCTTCGTCGTACCCTTTATCGAAAAACGATCGTTGATTGCCTGCACCTTTAGCAGTGTGAAGTTTGCCGATCGCGCGCCCGCCGGGCATGTTCTGCTACGCGCCTTTGTTGGCGGTGCTTTGCAACCGGAGTTGCTGCAGCTGGATGAAGATAAGCTGCTAACCCGCATACTCGGCGACTTGCGCGATTTGCTTGGGATTGAACGAGCGCCTCTCTTCACTGAAGTGACGAAATGGGAGCGCTCGATGCCGCAGTATCATGTTGGGCATCTCGAAAGGGTCAAACGAATTGAAGCACGGCTTGCCAGCCTGCCTGGGCTCTTTCTTGCAGGCAATGCTTACGAAGGACTAGGCATTCCCGATTGCATTCGCAGCGGCGAAAAGGCCGCAGATCGGATTTATGAGGATTGACCAGACAAAGATTCAATCTGCCAACGCAAAATCAGAACTGGAAGCGATAGCGACCAGCCAAAGATTCACTTCAAAAGGTTTACGGCGTAGTCCGCACTTTCCGTCAATAGCGCCCTTGGCTGGTCGCTATCGCTCCCAGTTCTGATTTTGTCCAACCATTGTTGAGTGTTCGATTTCTCAGTTAGGTCTTGTTTTCGCTGATCAGCGGGCCTACGATCAAATTCCTTCCCTTACTTCCCTGCCAGTTTTTCAACCCAAGCCGCATTAGTTTCCAGAAGCGGCCGAAACGCCTCCCGCGGCGCCGTCGTTTCGATATGCATATTGTCGTCGGTATTAATAACAGCTCCGGCAACAGCCGGTCCCAACCGCTTTTCATCGCAAACGTACCAGTTCCTCACCTCAGCTTCACCGTTGAGGTTTACGCTCGCGAGCTCTGCGGCAATGCGCGATTCGCCAATTCGTTCCTTAATGCGATCAAGGGTCAGAAGATTTTTGCTGCCAACCAGCAACAAGTCCTTACCCTTCCAAGCTCCCTGCACTCGAAACACCAGCACGTAGGGAAAGGTTTCGTGAAAAGTTGCGAGCACAGACCGCAGACTGTCAGTTGAGAGCTGGTAGATCTGGACCCACTGAACAAAGATTCCGTCGTCATTCAGCCGGTCGCGACCCAGCTGAAAAAATTCGCGCGTAAAAAGATTAGCGACTCCCGGTACCCAGGGGTGACTGGGTTCGCTGACAATCATGTCATAGCGAGTGGATATTACCCGCAAATAGGTCCTGGCGTCATCAATGATTAGATGCAAGCGCGGATCGTTGAGTGGACGATTGTTTACATGTTCGAAATACCGCGATCCATTTACAGTGGCCGGTTCAAGCTCAATACATTCGACCGATTCAATCGGCGACTGCAGTATCGCTCCCGCCGTAACTCCCGTGGCATAGCCGACGATCAGCGCATTATTCAGTCGCGGCGCTAAAAGAAGCGGCAGTTGGCCCAACATGACCTGTGTCGGCATGTCTTCGCGGTCTGACGCGTTGGTGCGGCCATTGATAGCCATCGAAGTTATGTCCCAGTCTTTGCGAACCGAGACAGTCGCGGTCGGGCCCTCTTCATACATCAGTAGCTGGTGAATCTCCGGACCTTGTCGCTGGGCAGTGCCATCCTCGACCGTACCGCGCGACTTTGCGAGCACGCGAACGAGACTGTCATACGCTCCGATCGAAAGATCCGCGAGATTCAGGCGCGGGGCCGCCAGAAAGAGCAACAAGATCAGTGTCAGCGTCAAACCGGCGGCAATTGCGCGTCGCAGGTCGCGATCCCGGGCATCAGCCTTCGGCTGGTACGCCGTTCCGGCAACAACCACGCAAAGGACGGCCGCAAAAATTATCGTGAATCGCGTAGTCAGTTTGGGGACTAAAACAAATCCGGCAATAAACGCTCCGGCTATCGCGCCGAGAGTGTTTACCGCATAACTGCGGCCCACCAGCCGTACTGATTCATCATTCCGTTTTGATCCCGCCCAGACCAATACCAGTGGCATCACCATCCCCATAAAGAAGGCCGGCAGGAGGATCAGTAGTGCGACCGAAAGAATTTGCAGCGTGAGCAGTCCCGCCCAACTGCTGATCTGAAAACGCAGGCCCGCGTTAATTAGTAGTCCAGGGATCTGGTTGGTGATTATGAGACTAAGAAAAATACTGCCCGCCGTAAGCAGTTCCACCCAAAGCACAGTCTCCCGCAGTTTTGCCGCGCGCCTTGTGCGTGCGATTACAAAAGATCCCGCCGACAAACCCATCAGGAAAAGGGCCACGACAATACTGAAGGCGTAGGTACTTGAGCCGACGATCATGGTGAGAAGACGCGTCCACGCAACCTGAGTGGCAATAGTGACAAATCCGGAGATGAAGGCGCAGGCCATCCAGAATCTTGCGTCGCCGGTGGCTGACGGACTTATCTCCACGGGTTGTGGATGTTCCGCATTGGTGATCGCGTGATCTTTTCCAGGGCTTGACTGCGTCTCCATTCGCCGGTCAGCCACGATGGAAACGATGCCAATCAAAATGTTGATGAGGGCAGCGATATAGATGGTGGCGCGCACGCCAAACGTGGGTAACAAAAAAAACCCGGCCACGATGGTGCCGCAGATCGCGCCGGCCAGGTTGCGAGTGTATAGCCGGGTTATTGAGGTGGAGCGAGGTCCGCTGGAGTTCAGCAGGGCCGCTGATAGTATCGGCAGAGTTGCTCCCATGAGTGCAGTTGGGATCAGCAGCATGACGCACGAAAGCAGAAAACGCCAGAGGCTGAACGCAAAGAATCCGGGATGGAATTGCTGCCAGATAATGGCGTAGAGATTGTCGACGAAGGTAAAGAGAAAGGGCACGGCGAGGGCGTAAAGGGCGATACCGATTTCGATCAGACCATATGCGCGGATCGGACGTTTTACGGCTGCGCCCCGTCGTCCGGCCAACCCACTTCCGATTGCCAGACCGCCCATGAAAGCAGCTAACACGGTGCTCACCGCCAGCGTAGTGGCTCCGAAAACCAGGCCCAGCATGCGGGCCCACAGCACTTCATAAATTAGCCCGGTGGCGCCAGATAGAAAAAAACAGGCGGCTACGAGTTTGAAAGTGTTTGCTGAATAGCTTTTGGTTGGAGTCGAATTGGTTTCTGAGAGCGTCGCTATCAAGTTTTTCTCCACATCGAGGAGCATACAGAGTCCCGCAATTGACTCTTTACGGGATGTTTCGGCAGCCCGAAGGGTTGGTGCAAATAGGTCTGTTCACTCACACGTGAATCACATGCGACGCGCGCCAGATCTTCGCTGGAATAGAACCTAGCGGTGCCGTGGTCAGTACGATTGCATAGTCCTCGTCATGCACGTTGTCATCCTTAGCAGTCGCCGGATCGTTAGCAGAAGTCGAAAGGTCCACGGCGCCGTTTTGTGGTTGCGGATTTACCAACGCCAGCCGGCGCAGGCATTCATGGAGATGCTTTAGCCCACTTCCATAACGCCCCAGTTCGTCGCCGAGCATTAGTCTGATCTCGGCACGTTCGTCGACAAAGTGCTTCAAGAGTGAAGCAGCCTGGATTACACCCGCTTCAAACCTCGGCAGGAAATTTTCCTCATCCGAATCAGACAGATCTCGAGTATCGAAGACGATTGTAATCCGACGCTCGTCTTCGGCCGTGAATTCGCGCACCGTGAGGTTGCGCGATCTGGCCGTCGCTTTCCAATCGATATGTCGCAGATCGTCCTGCGGCTGGTAATCACGAAGGGAAAACAGGTCCTGGCCAACTCCGCGTCTCACAGAAGCCATGCGCCCCGCGTAGGTAGGAAGCAGGTGGAGTTCGTCGCCGATCGGTACGGGCATCGGGTAAACGACGATGTCCACATCCCGGGCTCGCAGCCGTCGCCGAAATCTAAAAAAGCCAAATGGGAAACGCGTAGACAACTCAAAGCCGTTGATAAGGACGTGACCACGGCTCTGAAACAATTGTTCCACGCGCTGCTCTGCAGCCGCCCGACGCGGTATGTAGGTAAAGTAAGCCAGCGATCGTTTGAGGAAACGCAGACCCCGCTTGCGATCCTTGTTGTTTTTTACATCACCAGGGCCACGGGCTTCGACCAGAATCGAGAATGAGGGGAACACTCGTTTGGCGTTTCGCAGAGTAACGATTACCGGCGCGGCTTCCCCGGCAAAGATGTGATCCGGAAAGCGCGCCGACACAATCAAGTCGCGCAGCGACGCCCGCGCAGCAATGCCTCCCACAAACAGGCTGGAGGCAAGCAAAGAGAAGATCATGAAGAGGAGATTATTTCCGGTGTTCCAGGCCGCGAAACCAACTACCACCAGAATGAGAATGAAGATCGCGCCCCCGCTGGTAACTTCGATTGGCAGATCGAAGCGACGCACCTCAAGCCGCGCGGAACGCGCCAGCGGAGGGACGACGAAGATCAGCATTAGGGCCGCGCTCACCAGCGACAAAACGGCGGCGATTGCTGCAAGTGCGTAGTTGTCGCTCTGACGAGCCAGCAGCGTGATGGCCGCAGCAGAGAGTCCACCGATTACCAGCAGAGTTCCGAGGATAGCGTTGCGCCACCTGGTTAGGGATGAAGGATTAGGGATGACTGATGAAGACTGATAGCGCTTATCATTCGCTCCTTCATCCCTCATCCTTCATCCCTCATCCTTCCTACAGCGGCACGCTTACAGTCTTCATTATCTCGGTCAATACAGCTTCAGCTTCTTCGCTGCGGCGCATCGACGAGGCGTAACGGGTGCTGACGAGTATGCGGTGGGCAAAGACGGGGAGTACTAGTCGTTTGATATCGTCGGGAATGCAGTAAGAACGCTCTTCAGTCAGCGCCAGCGCCTGGGCTGAACGAAACAGCGACAAAGTTGCGCGCGGACTCACGCCCAGATCCAACATCTCCGAATCACGTGTGGCGGCAACGATGCGCATGAGGTATTCAATCAGGGCATCATCGACGGCAACATCCGCGACGTGTTGCTGCAGTTCAATGATTTCCTCGGCTGTCATTACGGGCCGCAGATCATCAAGCGGATCGCTGTACTCTCGATCGCGCAGGATCTGTCTTTCATCATCGATAGCCGGATAGCCAATCCGTAGGCGCAACATGAAACGATCGAGCTGCGACTCCGGCAAGCGGGTATGTGCCGTGGTGCTCGATTGGATTTTGCGTGGCCACCACCACGAACGGTGACGGCAAGGGATGGGTAACACCTTCCGCAGTCACATGGCGTTCAGCCATGGCCTCCAGCAGTGCCGACTGCGTCTTGGGAGTGGTGCGGTTAATCTCATCGGCCAACACCACATTTGCGAAGATTGGTCCCGGCTTCCACTCAAACACGCCGGTGTGCTGATTGTAGATTGACAGCCCGATAACATCTGACGGAAGTAGATCAGAAGTAAACTGTATCCTTTGAAAGCTGCAGTGAAGCGCGCGGGCGAGGGCGTGTGCCAGCGTAGTTTTGCCAACTCCGGGCACGTCCTCAATCAGCAAGTGGCCGCCGGCCAGCAGGGTGACAATGCCCAGCCGAACAGCTTCTCGCTTGCCTCTGATGACCGTCTCGATAGCCGACTGCAGTCGCTCGATCTTTTCGACCGCATCGGCGATGACCAGCGGCGGATTGCCTGTTACCGGTTCGAGACGTCTCATTAACTACTTCTTCCTCGTCGAGCCAAATTTCTCTCATTCTACATGCTAAAACTCGCTCCCGCACCTCAGAAGGTAGCAGGAGCAGACCACTTACTGGCGCTTACTCTGGTGGCATTATCGACCTGGGCCGGATCCGCATTCACTTTGGCGGAAGCAAAATCTCCCTTCATTTAGCTAAAACCGGGCAGTGGCGCCGCAACAACGACGGAACAGGAAAGCGGTAGCGACTGGGTTCACATTCCGAAATTTGCAACCGTCTCTTTAAAGGCAACTATTAGACAACCTACCGCGCGGTCGCTACCGCTCCCGGCTCACTATTTGTGCGGGCCATGTTGATGAAAAACCTTCGTTCGGTCGAAAGTTAAACAAGCCCTCCGCGCTACATGACGTTTCGGAATCTACTGTAGTAAACTAAGATTCGGCTCGAGCACACCGGCGTTTCCCGGAACTAACTTTTATTTCATACGTGTAACGAGTCGCGAGGAGTTTTTATGAGCCCAAATCAAAGACAACGTAGTGCTGAACGCGGCTTCTCACTGATCGAGCTGATGATCGTTATTGCGATCATCGGCATCCTGATAGCGGTGGGTGTGACAGGTTGGAAAGCTGCCGTGAAGTCGGCGAATGAGGCTGCTGCAATCAAAACGCTCAGGACAATCGCTGAGCAGCAAATGCTTTACTACAACTCTCACCAGCGCTCGGCGTTTGGAACATTTGACGAAATGCTGAAGGAGAACATGCTGGATACGCGCTTCGCCGGCACAACTCCGGTAGTTGAGGGTTACGTATTTCAGATGCGAACCATCCCCAAATCAACCACGAACCAGCCCGGTTATGTCGTCAACGCGGATCCGCAAGTGACTGAAGGAGTCGGAGCGACGGGTAAGAACCATTTTTATTTCGACTCAGACAGCAACACCATCCACGTTAATGCCACGCAGCCGGCAACCGTTGCCGACCCGCCGATCGGGCAGTAGGCAGTAGGCAGTAGGCAGTAGGCAGTAGGCAAACGAAAGCCTTCAGTTCCAGGTTGCGGACTGAAGGCTTTTCGTCTGCCTTTTGCTTTCTGCCTACTCTGCCTACTGCTGCTGCCTTCTGCCTTCCGCCTATCGCCCACTGCCCACTGCATACGCATACCAAAGTCCGAACGCAATGCTGATTGTGCCTGCGACAGTCTGCAATCCGTAGTTGATACTTGTAAGGCGTCGCCCACTGAGCGCGAAGGGTAAGCCAATCAGACCAGACATCAACAACATTCCGGCAGTAGAACCCAATCCGAAAAGCGTCAGGTAGAACAGTCCCAGCGACACCGACTGAATTTGCGTCAATACCAGCAAAGTCAACGCGGCGGATCCTGCCAGACCATGCACTGCGCCAACCAGCAGGGGTTTGAATCCAATCAACGCAATCGCATGGGAGTGGGAGGAAGGCGATGCCTCGGAAGACACTGCACTCGCGTGTTCAGTGCCGTGCTCATGAAAGTGAACGTGCACATGCGACTGCCCATCATGACTGTGTCGATGCAAATGAATGTCCGCGCGCTTGCGTAGCACGCGCGTGATCGCCAGTACGCCCAGCGCGATTATCATCAAGGCCACGCCAAACTCCAGCCAGTTAGCAACTCTCTGCGGAATGGCGACGCGAAACACCAGCACCATTACGCCCACGATAATCAACGAAGCCGTGTGCCCGACACCCCACAACCCGCCTACGAGCGCCGATCGCAAAACACTGCGATGTTCACTGACGATTGTCGATACCGCTACCACATGATCGACTTCGGTGGCGTGCTTCACACCAAAGACAAGCCCTAACGCGACTAAAGCAAAAACGCCAGCTGAAGTGAATGAACTTTCCATTAAGTGCAACCTTAGGCCGAATGCTCAAGCACCGTCAAATTGATTTCAAGTGATGATTTAAAGTATCGGCAAACCGTCGACTAATTCCTTGCACAAAAGGTTTGTTATCAGTCCCCAAAGCGACAATTCTGAGTCCTGATTTTCGAGCCAAATGCTTGGAATTTTCGCCTAAATTGCAGTTTTCAATTGTCAGCCTGGTTATTATGATTGAGTCTATAGTCAGGTGATGTTAACCTTTGGCCACTAAAGGGGGCTTTACCCGGATCTCGTTTTGCCGGCTCCGGCGCAGAGACACAGGAGAACCAATGTAATGCTGAAGCATTCAACTCGAAGGCCATTCATCAGTTTAGCGGGCGCGATCTTTGCAGTTTTCGCGCTGGCGATCGTCTCCCAGGCTCAAGACACTCCGAGCCACGATTTCTCCAACATCAAGATCAAGAATTTTGGACAAATGGATGAGCGCTTCTATCGCGGAGCGCAACCCAAGGAAAAAGACTACAAAGATTTGGCGGCGCTGGGAATTAAGACCGTCATCGATTTGACCGCCGACCCCAAACGGTATGAGCAGGTCACGGTAGAATCGCTCGGAATGAAATACATCAACATTCCGATGGAAGAAAGGAAGTATCCTACCGAAGATGCTACCAGGATGTTCCTGAAGGTCGCCAGCGATCCGGGCACGGGCAAATTTTATGTCCATTGCGCCGGCGGCAGACATCGCACGGGCGCGATGGGAGCCGTTTATCGCTATCAGCTCTATGACTGGAATTTTGATCAAGTCTATGCCGAGATGAAGAAGTTCGACTTCTACACCAGCTGGGGTCACGGCGCTTATAAAGAATTTGTTCAAGACTACTATGACAAGATCCGTGTGGCTAAGGCCTCAGGATCGTCGGCGACTCAGACCACTTCGGTTCGCGCTCAGTAAATGGACAAGCACGCTCTAACAATGAAGAAGGCCACCCGTTCGCTCGGGTGGCCTTTCTGCTTTTTGTTTGCTTCGTTGCCGTTAGTTATAAATATAGGTCGAACTTTTCTTTTGCTCCCATTCGAGCCCCGCGATGTTCTTTGAGTCCTCGGCAAGTATTTCCTCGCTTAACTGATCCGTCCTGTCAGCCATGCCGAGATTCAGTTCATAAACGATTTTGCCATTGTCACCTTCCCCATCCTCGCGTTCCAGATGACGTAGTTCAAAGCTACATCCGTGTCTTTCGAAAAGTTTCTTGAGCACACTATGTGTTTCATCCAGGTTTCTTGTTTCAATGCTGATCTCCATCGAGCGAAAAACCTGTGTCGACTCGAACGACTCTAAAATAAAGAGCGCCAGCAAAACGAAGATCGTAAGGATCAACGCCATGTCCAGACGTCCAACGCCGCAGGCCAGTCCCACCCCGAGACAAACCAGCAGCACCGTAGTTTCTTTTGGATCGCGGATGTTGGTGCGGAAGCGCACCAACGAAGCTGCCGCAAAAATGCCGAAGGCGCGCGCAGCACTGTCACCGACGATCATCATCATCGCCGCAGCTACGACAGCCAGCAGGATCTGGGTTTGGGCTACGTAGGGATTACGTCTGGTAATAGAAATCCCGCGGCGCCAACGAAAGGCCAGCAACATCGCCAGAAAAGCGGCCAGCAGGAAGCGAAGCAAAACGCGGGCAGCAATCACTCCCCGCTCAGCTTCTTCGACAATTCTGGCGCTCGGATGATCAATACCAAAGATTTCGGTCAAAACGGAACGGTTATCGTTTTCGCGTGCTCTCGCTGCGGCAGTGGGTGATCCCGTTGGGGCGCCGGTTTGTTCCTGAGGAGTCGAAACCGGATCCGTGACGGCGCCAGTTCCGGGTCCGCCTGAGCGTTCGAGCAAAACGTAAACAAGCAGACCGCTGCCGAGCAAAACGGCGACGAAGATCACCAAAATGCGTACCAGCGGTTTGTTCATGTCAAACTACTCCTTTGGATTTTTACGCTGCCACTTTCAATTAGAGCAGCGCGCGTCGATGATCGTTTTCGCCTTACGTTGGAATTCCGCGGTCCAGGCTTCCGCCGCCTGGTCGCGTTCATCGTTGCGCGATGCGCGAAATACTCTGGTAATCAAACCGTCTGTCTTCTCCGCATCGAGCAACTTCTGCAAGCCGCTCGCCAGAAGTGCGCGACCACCTTCGCTGATGCTTGTGTCACCAACGCTCTTGGCGGTGGTGGTGCAGTGCCCGCCGCTTACCTTGATCGGGTCCTTACCCTGCCAGCTCTTCAATCTCGCCTTACTCTCGCTGGAGCTGGAGTAACCAAAAGTCGAACCCATATCACTCACGTAATAAACGGCCTGGCCTTCCTTGCAGGTGCGTGAACCGTCAGGGTTCTTACTTGAATCGAGACAGCTAAACTTTTGGTTATCAGCTTTGGTGTCACCATGATCGATGAAAGCAAGCCATAACTTAAATGCATCAATCTCAGCGCGAGGAGATCCGGCCTTCAACAGTTCCTCCAGCGATCCGGCAATGGCCCCGGAATCCTTGTTGTTACAATCCACGTCGATTCCGTGTCCCAATGGCAGTTCGATTCCGGCTGCGGGTTGAAAGGGGCTGAACGGCGCGCCCTGAAATCCCTTATTCAAACTCTTCTCGCAGTCCGGACAGGTGACATCCGCCACCCACTCATCGTCCGCAAAAAATCCCAGCGCCTTGGAAAATCGCGATGAGAGGAATTCACCGTAAATCTCGCCGTTTCTCTTGTCTTTTGACTGCCCTTTAAAGTGAGGTTTGATCTTATAACGAATTGGCTCGCCATTGTTATCAACTAAGCCCGGGACCGAACAATAAAACTTCGGGGTAGTTCCCGTACCTTCATTCTCTTTCTTTGACGCGACACAGCTGATGTGGTTTAGCGCGCCCATTCGAATCGATCGCTGGCGAACCCACGCGGGGCCCGCTGGCTGGATTGTAGCCAAGAACCGGATCATAGCCCGGGTCGGGCTGCTGCCACACTTTGGCGGACCGTTCAGCCTGGGCGCGCGCCTGGGCAGTGAAACAAGCTTTCTGCGCCGTCACCGGCAGCGTCAGTGCAAAAAGAAAAAATAGCAGAACAAATCGCTTGAAACAGTTTACCCATGAGCTGACCTTCCTTGCTGCTACAAATTCGGATTATGGTGCGCTTTCGTTTGCTAGTTGAAACCTCACTTGCACTCAAATTCAGAAACTAATGCTGCCTTCAAAGTGCAACTGACTATTAAACCGCGCCTCACCCGGCGCCATCGGCACGCGTTCGTAAAGACCGTCGGCTCGCAGCACTCTCGCCTTCACGTTGTCTTTCAGGTAAGTGCCCAGGACTACGTCTTTCAGATATCGCTTCAGGTTTACGTCGAGAATTGGAGTCACCACTTCAACTCGACGGTCGAGATTGCGTGTCATCCAGTCTGCCGAGCCGATGTAAACATCTTCGTTACCACCATTAGCAAAGTAAAAAATCCTGCTGTGCTCCAGGAACTGGCCGACGATACTGCGCACATGAACTGTCTCCGATAGTCCAGGCACGCCCGGACGAAGCATGCACGAGCCGCGAACTATCAGATCAATCGGCACGCCGGCTTTCGACGCCCGGTAGAGAGCATCAATTATTTCAAGATCTGTAAGCCGATTTATTTTGGCTGTGATCCGCGCTTCGCGTCCTGCCTGGGCGTGATCAATCTCTCTTTCGATCAGTGCCAGCATGCGTTCACGCAGGTTTACTGGCGCAACCATTAGATGTGTGTACTCGCGCGGTCTCGAGAAGCCGGTCAGGTAGTTGAATAAATCAGTAGCATCGTCACCGATATCGGCATTGGCCGTGAGCAGGCCGAGGTCGGTGTAAACTTTGGAGGTAGTGGGATTGTAATTTCCAGTCGCAATGTGAACGTAGGTTTGTAGCCCGTGATCCTCGTCACGAATAACCAGCGCCACCTTGCTATGTGTCTTCAGATTTACCAGACCATAGACTACGTGCACCCCTGCTTCAACCAGACGACTTGCCCATTCAATATTGTTCTCTTCGTCGAAGCGCGCCTTGATTTCGACGATCGCAGTAACCTGTTTGCCGTGTTCGCTCGCCTCAATTAAAGCCTCAGGTATCGGTGAATTCTTGCCGGTGCGATAGAGACATATCTTGATCGCTAAGACCTTCGGATCCTTCGCTGCTGTCTGAATGAATTCGGTAACAGTCGTGTAGGCCGTGTATGGATGGTGGAGCAAAACATCCTGCCTCCTGATAGCGTCGAAAAGAAACTTCTTCTTGCTTAACGGCGCAGGCACGGTCATCCGAATTGGCTTATCTCTGAGTTCCGGCCTATCCAAACTATAGAGTTGCATCAAATCGCCGACGCCCAGGATCGCTCCACTCACATAAACATCGTCCGCTTCGATTCGCAGGGCCTTAGTCAAATACTCGATCATGTACTGCGGCATTGAGGTAGAGACCTCGAGCCTTACCACATTTCCAAAGCGACGCTCGCGCAATGATTCCTTTATTCTTCCCAGCAGATCGGACGCCAAATCGTCTCTGAGCTCCACATCAGCATCGCGAGTGACTCGAAACAGGAAACTCTTGCTCAGACGCATGCTCGGGAAAACGGAGTGTAGGTTTGCATCGATCAACTCTTCCACAAGCACAAACCGTTCGTCGCCTTCGCCCACCGGAATCAGGCGCGGCACCACTGGCGGCACTTTGATCCTGACGAATCGCGGCAAACTTCCCATCGTCACGGGCTCATCCGGATCCGAGTCTACTTCGACAGTCAGTCCGATATTGAGGCTAAGATTGGTGATGAAGGGAAACGGGTGTGCCGGATCGACGGCGAGAGGCGTCAGCACCCGGAAAATATTCTTCATGAAATAGTTGTTCAGCGCCTTCTTCTCGCGGCCTGAAAGCGTGTCGTATCCCACGATCTTGACGCCGTGTTTTGCGAGTTCCGGCAGGACACTTTCATGCAGGCACTTGACCTGATCTGCAACCATGGGCAACATGCGCTCGCGAATTACCTTGAGCTGCTCGGTCGGCGCAAGCTCTCCCGGCATCGGTTGGATTTCCTTGATATCCAACATCTCCTTCAAGCCGGAGACTCTGACCATGAAAAACTCATCGAGGTTGCTGGCGAAGACAGCGAGAAACTTCAAGCGTTCGAGCACGGGCACGGATTCATCCGCGGCCTCTTCGAGCACTCGTTTATAAAACTCAAGCTGGCTTAGATCCCGGTTAGAGACTGACCAGGCAAAGAAGTGTTCATCTTCAGAAGAGTTCGCAGATTTTTTGCGAGGCCGATCAGATGACGAATCAGCGTTGGATGCCCTCGCATCTCTGGTTTCCCCTTTTTCTTTCAGGCTACGCTTTGACTCATCCATCCCGATTTTCGCTCCATTATGCGAAGGCTCAACTCGAAAGGCTTTTTCACCCTTTAACGCGCACTCGACACCTAAGAAGTATCAGGGTTTCCGAGAACATTTCAAGTCATCAGCAGCGTTAAGAAGCATCATAGGTTTCCCTCGCCGGCACAGTTCTAAACTCCCCGGTCTCTATGATGTACGCAGTGAGTTTTTTACCATAAACGCAGCCCGTGTCCAGCCCGATGGCCTTCTTTCCAAGGCGAGGTTCGGGCGCGGGCCAGTGCCCAAATAGCACTACTTTCTCCCCATCGTATTCGTCGTACCACGGCGTACCATCGCGAGCCGCCCGGTCTTTGCCCAGGCTGCGCAACTCCGTTAGATCTTCGGTAGTCTGAGAATGCAGAGCCACGCCCGGACGCAGGCCGGCATGCACCACCAGATGCGATCCCAAATCAATTACGAACGGAAGCGAGTTCAGGTAGGGGAGATAGTGTTCCTTGTCCTTCTTGAGTTGCTTGTGCGTCGGCTTCTGCGAATCCTTCAACTTAAACTTTTCGCCATTCCAGCGCCGGCGCAACGCCAGATCGTGATTGCCGATAACGGCGGAAAACTGCGGATCGTCCATGAACCGGTCAAGGACTTCCCGGTTCTTCGGTCCTTTAGTAATGAGATCGCCAACTGAGACAAGACGGTCTTCCGGGCCAAAGTTAACTTCTGCCAGCAGGTCTTCCAGTTCGTCATAACAGCCGTGAATATCTCCGACGACAATAGTGCGCGATCCCATTCTTTCCCGACCCTCTCTTGATCAGCTGATTAAGTTCAACCTTAGTTTGGATGCTTCGGGGCGTCAAGGAACGGTCCTGTTCCTGGCGTCCATCCTTCGACCTCGTGACATTTTCTTGATAATGTTCGCCACACGAAATCTGATGAACGCTCGAATGAAGCCAACCATGAGAGGCAACTTCTGAAAGGATGGGGAAATGTTTAATTTGAAGACCCTGACTGACGTTCACGTCGCAATAAGCCTGGTGGCAATTCTCTCGGGACTGATCGTGCTATTCGGGCTACTTACGGGGAGACGGTTCGATCACTGGACCTCATTTTTTCTCATTACCACGGTAGCCACCAGCGTGACCGGGTTCTTCTTTCCTTTCCACGGTATTACGCCGGGCATTACGGGAGGCATCATCTCCCTGGTAGTGCTGGCGATCGCGATCTTCGCACGCTACCCACGCAAGCTTGCTGGAGCCTGGCGCTGGCTGTACGTAATTACGGCCATGATCGCTCTCTATCTCAACGTCTTCGCTTTGATTGCGCAGTTATTTCAAAACGTTGCGGCAGTGAAAGCTTTGGCGCCCACGCTGTCGGAACCGCCGTTCCTCGTCGCACAATTGCTGGCCCTCATCGTCTTCGTAGTGCTTGGGATTCTTGCCGCGATCAAGTTCCGTCCAACACCGGTTGCTTGAGGGCAAAAGACCACCTCAAAGGGTTATCGGCCCATCCATCCTCCGTCAACCAGGAGCACGTGGCCGTTGATATAGTCGCTGGCCCTGGAACACAGAAACACAGCCGCGCCGCCCACGTCTCCGGGCTCGCCCCAACGTCCGGCTGGTATTCGTTCCAGTATCTGCCGGTTGCGCGTTTCATTCTCCTGCAGCGCGCGCGTGTTGTCGGTTCGCATGTAGCCGGGAGCGATCGCATTCACGTTAATATTTTTCGCGGCCCATTCATTCGCCAGTGCCTTGGTCAATTGCGCCACGCCGCCTTTCGACGCAGCATAGGCCGGCACGGTAATCCCTCCCTGAAACGAAAGCAGCGAAGCGATGTTTAAAATCTTTCCGCCGCCGCGTTCGATCATGTGCCGGCCCGCAAGCTGGGACAGACGAAAGACGCTGGAAAGATTTACTTCGATCACCGCCGCCCAATCTTCTTCTGAGTAGTCTGTCGCAGGCGCGCGACGAATCGTGCCGGCGTTGTTGACGAGAATGTCGAGTTGGCCGAAGTGTTCGATCGTGTTTTCGATCAACCGTCTGCGGTGTCTCGCGGTCGCCCAGGTCGCCGGTCAGCGCAAAAGCTTTTCGACCGGCTTGGGAAACTGAGGTGCAGGTCGCGTCAGGGGCGTGCGTGTTTCCATGACAGGCCACATCAGCTCCTGCTTCCGCCAATGCGATGGCGATGGCCGCGCCCAGACCGGTCGAGGCGCCTGTGACCAGCGCTACCTTGTTGTCCAGCCTGAATTTCTCGAGTACGCTCATTTCTGAATATGTTTGGGCGGAGTTTTTACCTGGCCTTTAGAGCTGCGGTTATGGCGCGTTCCGCCAGCGGCGCCATTACCTCATAACCTTTTTGGTTCGGGTGCAAGCCGTCATCGCTCAGCTCGTCCTTGAGGAAGCCCTTGTCGTCGACCATGGCGGAGTAATAGTCCAAATAGATTGCGTGACTATCGGCCGCGTATTTCCGCATCCAGTCGTTGAGCGCTTTAATCTTCTCCGGCGGCCTCCGCACGGATTGAGTGATTGGCTTTCCTTCCCTTGTCTCATAGTCGCTTATTGGCAGAAGCGATGACAGCACAACGCTGATATTGTTGGCGCGAGCCAACTCTGTCATCGAGATTAGATTGTCCTCAATCGCCTCGAGTGACGTCGGCCCGGTGTTACCTGCGATGTCGTTGGTGCCGGCAAGAATCACGACCACTTTGGGTTTCAGCGCGATGACTTCGGCACGAAATCTAAGCAACATCTGCGGCGTTGTTTGTCCGCTGATGCCGCGGTCGATGTACGGCTTGCCCGGGAAAAATCCTCCATACTCTGGATCGTCCCAGCCGTCGGTGATCGAATCTCCCATAAAGACCACGCGCTGCTCACCCTTAGCAGGCGCAGCAACTTTGGTATTTGCGTCATGGTAACGCCCGAGGGCCGGCCAATCTTTGAGGCGGTTTTCCAGCTGAGTTAGCTGGGCTTTCGTGTCAGCACATGGATCTGCAGATGTCGCTGGCGATTGCGCCGCAGCGAACGCAGTTGCGATCATCACGAGAAAAAAGGCATTACACATTCGCAGCATCAATTTACCTCCTCAAAAGCATGCGACGATCGAAAGATCGTCTGGATCCTAATAAACTCTGTCGGGCTTCGCATAAAAGTACGTCTCATCAGAGAGGCCAGGCACTGGCCCACGACAGAGGCGATGCATCATTGCACCCCTGGAGTGCAACAAACTCACTCTTACCGCGTTGTCACCCAACTGGGGGTGCCCTCTTCGTACTGGTTGTCGGTTAACCTGCGAACATCCGATCCATCCGCGCGCATCACGTAAATGTCGCCGTAGGGTTGCGGGTTATACGGATGCAATGCAGATTCGTCCTTAAAGCCACCACGCCCACTCGTGAAGACTATCCACTTGCCGTCCGGCGACCAGGTGTTATGAGCATCGTTACCGGCGATCTTCGTTATGCGACGCAGATCCGTGCCGTCAGGCTTAATCGTGTAGATCTCATAGTCTCCATCGCGATAAGTGGTAAAGGCGATCGAGTCGCCCTTCGGCGACCACGACGGAAAATTGTCGTTATTTGATCCGGTCGTCAAAACCTTCACCGCGCCCGTCTCGACGTCAATGATCGAGAGGTTGTTTTTATCCTTACCGGAAGTGCGGTAGACGAGATACCTGCCATCGGGAGACCAGCTTGGGAACCCAAAGTTCCCCGACCCATCTGTCAGAATCCTTAAGCCAGTTCCATCACTCTGCATCACCGCGATATCCGCCACCGCGGGACCTTGCGACGCTTGAAAAAACCGCCCCAACGCAAAAGCCACCCGATCTCCGCGAGGGGACCACACTGGCCCCAGCGCACTCTTCGCAGGGTCAGTGAACAACATGGAACGCTGCGAACCGTCGGGATGCATGATCAGGATGCTGTTGTGCAGCGCTCCTGCTGTTCGATCATTGCAAAGGAGGAAATTTCCGTTCGGTGAGTAGGAAGGAAAAACTCCCGTCCGTTTCAAGCCGAAGCGCGGGTCACGACTGTGCCATGTTTGGAGTGGCGGCCAGTTGAAATCCACCTCGCGATGGAAAACCATGTGGTGTCCATCTTGAGACCAACTGGGACTACCGAATTCGCCGCGCGCTCCTGCCGGTCGGCCGGCATATTCAATCCCGCCATCCGGACCACCGCTAATAAAGGCCACCGTTCGATCAGCCAGAGAATGTGGCGACCATTTCTCACCGGCGCCGGAAGTGATCACGCGACTTTCGTTTGTCTGTAGATCAATGCTGGCTATCTGAGTGGTTCCGCGAAATCTGCGAACGCTTGTGATCTTGTTTACTTCGGAGGTCGCGGCTTCATAAAAGACCAGGTTCGTGCCGTCCAGTGACCAGGTCGGACTGCCGGCGAATGAATTAGTGTAGGTAACGCGCCTCAAGCCGGAGCCGTCAGGCCGGACGAGGTAGATTTCCGTAGAATGCGCGGTCTCAAATCCACCGAGGCCTTTAGGCTTTTTCGAGTTTCGATCAGAGGAGAATGCGATCCACTTCCCGTCCGGAGACCACGAGGGGCGAAAATTTCCGAAACGTCCATCGCGAAACTCGCCGGCGGAATTATCAGAAGTCTTAGTCAGGTTGCGCAGCTTCTTCGTCGCCAATTCCAGAATCCAGATATCAGCCTGACCATCCCGGTCGGATACGAAGGCGAGTAATTTACCATCCGGTGAAAGCGCACCCTGATCGTCGAATGCGGGGTGCGCAATTAATTTCTGCAGCCCGGAACCATCCTGATGGACACGATAGATATCAGCGGAGCCCGCGCGTTCTGAGGTGAATACAATCCATTTGCTGTCCACAGAGAACGAGGCGTTGTAGTCAAGATTGGGATGTGCCAGAAGCGGCTTCGGATTGTTGCCATTAGCATCGGCAACAAAAATATTTGTTTTGATGGGAGCGAAGCTGGCGAATGCGACTTCATACTCCGGCCGCCCTGTGCCGCCGCGCACCGCAAATCGGCCATACACGACCGCACAACAAACGCATAACAAAAAAAGGGTGGTTAGTTTTGTTTTCATCAGGTCCTTCGAGTTCTCTTCTCTTCTCTTGCTGACTGAGGCGTATTCGGTTGAACCGTGACGAACCAATACTGCGACAGTTGCGATGAAGAGACAAGCGGTCCCCGGAGCCAGGTGCTGCTTCGGTTAAGTGGGAGCGAATTTCACCATTGAAAGTGAACTTACAAACCGGAGAATGGCGACTTCAATTGTTATTGGCTCCCGCTGAATGCTACCTGGAATGGCGTCGTTCCGGCGAACGATTCGATCACCATTACTATCGATGCAACGATCAAGGCCGGCACCGAGGAACATACAATCGCGAACCAGGGCACGATCATCTATGACTGTTGCTAGACGCCAATCGGACAATTGACAATCGGCAATCAAGACGCCCACCCGCTACTGCGTGGTGGTACTGACCTCATCACTTTCACGCTTGTTGATGTAGATGGCGGCACAGACATTTGTCGCTGTGTGCACGACCGGCTACCAGCAGGTCTATCCGCCGCCGACAATGAGATCGGCTGGCGTCCACCCCTCGAAAAACTCGCGGTACTCGTCGAGGCTGAAAATTAATTTAGCCTAACGCTTCACGGTTGGTCTCATCCAGGTGGGCCAGTTCAACCGGATGATGATAGTATCTGCCAAATACTGATTTCCAAGATTACGTTTGAAGGGGGACGCACCGTGAAGATCCTAACCCTGGTTGCGCGCATTCTGCTTGGCCTAATCTTCGTTGTGTTTGGGCTAAATGGTTTTCTCAATTTCCTCAAGGGTCCGATGCCTTCAGGATTGGCCCTACAATTTATCGGCGCCCTGATTCAATCTCATTACTTCTGGGTCGTCGCCGCCTTACAAATCGCGGGCGGAGCGTTGCTCCTCGTGAATCGCTACGTCCCTCTCGGTCTGGTACTTCTGGGGCCGGTAATCGTGAACATAATTCTGTATCACCTGTTCCTGTATCCGCACGATATCGTGTTGCCAATCGTCGTAGTGATTCTGTGGTTGATTGTCTTCTACGCGCATCGTCAGTACTTCTCCGGGATATTCACGCAGCGGACGTGATAGCACGAATTAGGCCGCCGGATTTACGCGGAATAGACGCGGATCAGAAACTGAATACAAGAGAGAGGCAGTGCCCGATCGACCTTCTCTGTGGCCCTCCGCTTTGTACTTTGTACTTTGAACTTTGTACTGGACCTCTTTGGCGCTCGCCGCAGCACGGAAAATCGAAGAACAAGAAGATCAAAGTTCAAAGTTCAGATGCGGAGCATGAAAGGGAGTTAGATGATCCGAGTAGAAAAACTCGTGAAACGTTTTGGTGAGGTTATCGCGGTAGATGACATCTCCTTCGAGGTCCACCGCGGCGAGATCTTTGCGTTCCTCGGACCAAACGGCGCCGGCAAAACGACCACGATTAAAATGCTCACCACCCTGCTCCACCCTACCAGCGGATCGCTCGAGCTGGATGGACTCGACCCCACGGTCAAACGCGACGAAGTGCGCAAGCGTTTTGGCGTCGTTTTCCAGGATCCGAGTCTAGACCAGGACCTGACCGCCTGGGAGAACATGGAAATACATGGGGTGCTCTACGGTATGCCTCGCAAAGAACGTCGTGAGCGGGCCACCACGCTGCTGCAACTGTTTGAACTCTACGAGCGACGCAACGCGCTCGTGAAGACATTTTCAGGAGGCATGAGACGCCGACTCGAAATTGCGCGTGGACTGCTCCACACGCCCAAGGTGTTGTTCCTGGATGAACCGACGCTGGGCCTGGATCCACAGAGCCGCAACCAGATGTGGACCCATGTAAAAACCTTGAATGAGACGGACCAGGTGACGGTTTTTCTGACCACGCACTATATGGACGAAGCAGATCGGGTAGCACATCGCATTGCGGTCATCGACCACGGACGCATTGTTGCCATCGGTTCGTCGGCGGAGTTGAAGGAGCAGACGAATACCGAGTCACTCGAGGCCGCTTTTTTGGCGTTGACAGGTACATCAATCCGGGATGAGACCGCGAACGCGGCCGACAGCATGCGGCAGATTGCGCGGATGTGGAGGAAATAGAAGTGTTCAGTGTGATCTTCATTCTTTGGCTTCGCGAGGTGAAAAAGTACCTGCGCTCGCGCACCCAAATCATCGCTTCGTTGGGCTCGCCAATTATGTATCTGGGTGTTCTTGGCTTCGGCCTCGGACCAATCTTTCGGAAGGCAGGCGAAGGTAGCTACTTACAATTCATGGCGCCCGGCGTAGTCGGGATGACTATCCTCTTCACCTCAATGTTTTCAGGTATTGCGCTGTTATGGGATCGACAGTTCGGTTTTCTCAAAGAGACATTGGTGGCGCCGGTGCCACGACTGTGGATCATGATCGGGCGGACGCTGGGTGGTGCCACTGTCGCGATTCTCCAGGGGTTGCTGATCTTCGTGGCTTGCTTCATCGCCGGCTTTCGACCCTTGAGTGTTTTCGTGATCCCACTCGCCCTGCTTTTTATGGCGCTGATTGCGGTCGTCTTCGCTGCGTTGGGAACAGTGATCGGTTCCAGCCTGAAGGACATGCAGGGCTTTCAGTTGGTGATGAACTTCATGGTGATGCCGATCTTTTTTCTTTCGGGCGCGCTATATCCGCTCACAAATCTGCCACGGGTACTTGCGTTGCTGACGCGAATCGATCCGCTCACCTATGGTGTCGATGGAATGCGAACAGTGTTGACCGGCGTAACCCACTTTGGACTCACAGCCGACGCTATAGTGCTTGTCGCTGTGGCCATTACACTTTTGACTGTCGGCGCCTGGCGCTTTTCAAAAATCGAAATCTAGGCGTTCAAGGTAGAACACATTCATGCGTTGACTCCCTGGCTGGTCGCTATCGCTCCCAGTAGCAAAGCGAGAACTATAAACATCCAGTTGCACCACTTAAGAATTGATCTCTCGATCTACCAAAGCGTCAACACTCCTTTACCAAAAACGATTTACTATTTACGATTTAAGGGTTCATGAAACGTTGTCCCACATGCGAAGAGGTCTATCCGGACGACTCGTTGAGGTTTTGTCGTAACGATGGTGCCGAGCTCAGGCTGGTTTCGAGTGAAGATAAGCAAACTCTGATAAAGCTTCCCATTCTCGCTGGCGCAGCACCAACAACCGGACCTCTCCCGCAATCGTCACCGTTACCCAGACTCTCGCAATCAACCTTCGCGGAAGCCATCGAAGAGTATCCCGCATGGTCGCCAAACGGTGAGGAGCTTGCTTTCAGCCGGGAAGAAGCAGGTATCAGAAGCATCTTCGTTAAGAGCCTGACTTCGGGTAACGAACGCAGGCTGACCAGAGGCGACAATGACGACATTCAGCCTGCCTGGACTCCGGATGCAACAGCCATCCTGTTCGTCAGAGCGAAGCAGGCAAACGTTAAGCTTGAGCCAGGTGACGTCTTTGGTTCTTTCGTCGATGGTGATATTTGGGCGATTGATTTGGCGAGTGGGAAAGAGACACGACTCATCGTAAATGCCTTCAACCCTGAATCTTCGCCCGACGGCAAACGCATCGCGTTCGATGCGTCATGGGCCGGTCCAAGGCGCATCTGGGCGACGGACAGTCGCGGCTACAATCCACAGCAGCTGACGTCGGATATGTCTGAAGGCATCAGCCATGTGCGCCCGCGTTGGTCGTCTGATGGTACGAAGATTGTGTTTCAGAGTGTTGAGCGTACAAAATTTGATGTGCGCGTTGTTGATCTTGCCAGCGGGCGATCTGTCTGGGTTACGAATGATGTGGTGCAGGATCTCAACCCGGTCTGGTCGCCCTCCGGCCGTTTCATCTATTTCTCCTCATATCGTGGTGGTGGCATCAATATCTGGCGGGTAGCTATGTCGCCGGAAGGAACGCCGGCCGGCGCTCCTCAGCAACTCACTAACGGAGCCGGACAGGACATTGAAATTGCGATTTCGCGCAAAGCCGCAAGGTTAGCCTTCTCGATACTGCGACAAAACGCCGACATCTGGCGCCTGCCCGTTTCGCCTCAAACAGGCAAGCCGACGGGTGCGCCAATGGAAGTGATCACGACAACCCGTGAAGACAGCCGTGGCGTCTGGTCGCCTGACAGCAAAACCATCGCATTCAATTCAGATCGGACCGGTGAGATGAATATCTGGCTCCACTCGATCGAGAGCGGGCAGACTCGTCAGCTCACCAAAGGATCAGGCGGTGACTTTCAGGCCAACTGGTCGCCGGACGGCAGGCGGATAGTCTTCTTTTCCTCGCGGACTGGAACGGCTGACATCTGGTCTGTCGAGGTCGAATCAGGCGAACTTAAACGATTGACAAAATCAGACTCGGTTGATGTGAATCCATTCTTTTCTCCCGACGGCGAATTGATCGCGTACAACTCGGATCACAGCGGACGGCCGGAAGTCTGGGTTATGGATGCGGACGGCGGTAACGCGCGCCAACTTGCACGCGTGGGTTTGGTGGGCCATTTCATGCGATGGCAACCGCAAGGCGATGCGTTGATCTTTCGCTCTCCCGCTGGTGGCCACCCGGTTACCATGAAGGTGCGTTTGGACGGAAGCGATCCGGAACCGCTGCCGGAGGTCGCCGGCGGTGCGCATATGTCGTTCTCGCCCGATCACTCACGAATAATGGACGTGATTGGCCACAAGGCACTCTGGATCTCACCGCTCGATGGCGGCAAGCCGGAGAAAGTTTTTGAATTTGATGATCCCGACGTACGAATCGACTATCCGGTCTGGTCACCCGATGGTCACTGGGTCCTTTTCGATCGCTTTCGCCCACAGGGAGGCGACATCTGGATGATGGAGCACTTCGAATAAGACAGACTATTTTCGCGTGCGCCGAGTTGTCGGCTGCGCTTGTCCGGCTGCGACCTGTCGCAGCCAAATCGCGGTATCACCAGCTGAACCTTGAAACGACCATACTAACTCGGCCATGAACAACTCAGTGCTTGGGCCGGATGGGTTTCCTCTATATCCATCTGATCGACTCTATGACGCCCACCTACTTCTGAATGAATATCTGACCGCTGAAGTAATGCATGATCCTGAACGCTTCTCGCCTGATCCAAAGTGGAAAAAGATTCCCAAGCGGCAGGCTATCGACCTGATCGAGGCGCTATTACGACGCTTGATCTGGCTCCATCAACATGATCTCGAACTCCCCGATGCACACTTAGCCCGTCTGAAATTTGTGAAGCTGCTTCGCGTCTTATACACGAGAAAGTTGCCCTGCACCGAAACCGACTTGCGAATGATGCTGGATCTCACTGTCCCGCTTTTGGACTCAATTGCTCCTGATGGTCCAGTAGATTACGTGATGGAGTATCTCAAAGAGAGCGATGTCACTCCCGAGCTTTGTCTATCGCTGCGCGAATTTCAGAAGAACCTCCAGCCGGGCTCCGTCGCCAGCACGCAATCCATGCGGCAACGCCTGCACACGCTTTTATGGCTCGACGAGTGGGAGGATCTGGATCCAGCGCGTTGCTGGAGCGAGTGTATCCGCCGTGATTTTCGGGCCATGACGGGCGAGCGGCGAAAGCACTGGCGGCAACTGCTAAAACTTATTCGAGGTAATGCGCCGCAAAACATGCCGGCCAGTTGGGCCCGCGAAGCCGAGGAGCGCCTGGCCGCAGTTGGCGTTGATGACTTTGTCGAACAGCTGTCGCTTTGGTTTGCGCCCTTCAGATCGGGTCAACCGCTTCCCCTTTCGGTGGCGGGCAGCCACATTTTGAAAGGTCTTATCTGGTACGCCGCGGTGAGTGGTGACGACAGGGCAAGACAGTCCGCGCTTTGGCTGCTCGATGTTAAATGGAAGCAGAAGGCAAACATGACGAAATCCATGATCGCTTTAGGGGTCTTCGGCATATCAAAGGACGAACTTTTGTCGCGCAACTTAATTAAAGAAGTTACCAGCCCGCCACCGCGTATCCTGGAAAGGGTGATGCAGATTTTTAACCAGCCAAACGCGCGCACGCATATCGTCACTGATCCCGAAGGAGATCTGATCGTGGTGCAAGGGCAGATGCATTTCTATCGTCTATTTCGGTCAACGGGAAAGATCGAGCGGGTTAGCGACAACGCCGTCCTTGAACTGAACTGGCCGGCAATTCCTGATGAGTTTCGACTGCGGCTGCGGCGCGAATGCGATTCCGATGAACAACTTGGGCTCCGTGCCACTTTGCTTATGTACGATTCAATCTATGGGAGATACTTTACTGTGAGTAACGAGAAGTGAAATCGGCTTATGCCAGACGCCAATCGCAAATCGACAATTGACAATAGGAATGAAGAGCTCCACCTGCTACCGGTACTGACTTCTTACCACAAGGTTTAACGAGTTTTCCGAACTTCGAGTGGATCCTTAATCGTAGTAAGTCTCAACCCTGACTATTTCCTTCCTGAAGAGGTGCGCGATGTATTGTCCCAAATGCAGTCAGATACAAACCGAGGACGGGCTACGGTTTTGCTCACGTTGCGGTTTTCAGTTAGGAGTCGTGAAGGAACTACTTGCCGAACCTGTTGGTGCATCCGGTCATGCCGGCGGAATCACAAACGCCGCCAAAGTTTTTGTCACGCCGCAAGCAGGATCTATTAGTTGGCGCAACGCTTATGTCTGCCGCTGCGACGATGGTGGTGTGGCTTAGCTGGGTTGCGCCTAAAGCGACGATCATTTTTCCCCTGTGGATGATTTGGCTCGGGTTCTCAATCTTCGTTTTATCTTTCGAATACTTAGTCCGGGTGGCTCGCAGGTTTTTCTCCGACGATGGTCACGTTAGCGATCCAGCCGCTCAGCTTCGCACTCCGCGCTTCGTGAACAAACCTGGCTCAGCAACCTCCGAATTACCGCCGATGCAAAACCGACCGCTGGCGGCACTGGGGTTCGAACGCGTCAACACCGGTGAAATCGTGCAGCCGCTAAGCGTCACCGATCACACAACCAAGCTGCTGAACAAAAAGTAATCCTATACAGCAGGCACAAGGTTTTAAAACCACAATCTCAATCGGAAATCTGCAATAGACGGTATAGTCATCCCTAAAATCCGGCTCTTATTAATAGAAGAACTCCAAACGTAGGGTGACGCAGTGAATAGGGTACGTGCTTTAGTCCTCAAAGCGAGAGATTCCAGGGCCACGCTTGCAGAGAAGCATGAGGCTTTTTGCGAACTTGTCAGCATGTTCCAGGATATGGCCTACGCCGCCGGGTATGCGGTGTTGGGAGACTTTTCCCTGGCGGAAGACGCTGCCCAGGAAGCCTTCATTTCAGCCTGGCAAAAGCTTGATCAACTTCGCCAACCGGAAGCTTTTCCTGGTTGGTTTAGACGCCTGGTGCTGACGGAGTGTAATCGTCTGACGCGCGGGCGACGGTTGCGAACCATATCGCTTGACGAGGGCCTCGCCCTGCACGCTTCTAATCCTGATCCGCAGTCGGCCATCGAAAAAGATGAGCTGACAAAGGTAGCGTTTGCGGCGATCAGGAAGCTTTCATTAAACGAGCGAATGGTAGTCATGCTCTTCTATGTCAACGAACATTCTCAAAGCGAGATTAGCGCGTTCTTGAACGTCCCACTGACGACCGTTGCGAAGCGTCTCTATTCAGCGAGAGTGCGGCTGAGGGTCATTTTGATGGACAGGTTCAAGAATGATTTCACCGAGCATCGCCCTTCGCGCGACGCGAGCTTCGCGGAAAAAGTCAGGGCCGGCATCTACGACGAATACCTCGGGCAATACAGGTTTGAGCTTCGCCCCGAGTTGGTTGTCACGATTAGGCGCGAGGGCGACCACTTGATCGGTGAAGCGGCAGGACAAAGAAACGAATTGTTTGCCAGTGACCAGGCCGAAGGCGAACTGCTTACCAAAGAATTTGATGGCCGGGGCAGGTTTGTAAGAAACAAACAAGGATACATCTCTCACCTCATCTACCATGAATTCGGCAATGAAATGGGCGTGGCGAAAAAGATTTGTTGACCTTTCTTTAAGAAACTGGAAAGGAACGCTGTGACGAAATTACGGGTTGTTGAAGGAAGTGGCCCTCTGGATAATCACACTCTTTCTCGCGCTCGTCTGCCTCCGTTCAGGTTGGCTGAAGGTGACGGGCAACATTTTTTGGGTGCGTGATTTCCATCGCTGGGGCTATCCCGACTGGTTTCGCATGGTGGTCGGGATCGCGGAACTCACTTCGCTGGCGCTTCTCCTGGTACCACGCTTCGCCAGCTACGGCGCGAGCTTGTTTGCAGCCGTAATGCTCGGAGCGATATTCACTCATTACACGCATAACGAAACTAGCCGCCTGCCTTTTAACCTGCTCCTTCTCACGCTCTCGCTGGTGATTGTCTTTGCGCGCCGGCCATCCTTTCTTCATCGCACATGAAAATCAGGGACCGCCCAAATTATCGCTGGTCGCTGGTCGCCCACACTGGAGATCAGTATTTCTATTTTATCTGACCTCTGACATCTGACCATTGACTTGGCGGCTGGGCGCGAATATTGTCTGCGTGCTCAAATCCAATCTCAGAGGTACGACTCATGCGCAAACAAAGTGCTTCACTTATTACTGTCATCGCCCTTTTGGTTCTTGGCACTCCATCGGCAATCTCCCAGAGAACGAGCGTAGGGCGGCAGTTCCCTGTTTATGAAAACGGCGGAAAGCCGGATCTGACCGTCGACCCACAACGGTTCACGTCGCAGATGGAAATTGTTGACCGCTTGTTTGAAGAGGGCACTTGCGCGATCCAGGAAGGGGCCGTGGGCGGCACCGGCTACCGGCGCATTTTGCGTTTTGATACGGTGGTGATGAACGGCGGCGACGGTGATTTAGTCGTGGGCGATCGCAGCGACCCGAATAATCCCTATGCCGCATACTTCGTGTTCGCTCCCTGCCACGGGCATTACCACATTCGTGATTTTTCTGTCTACGAACTCCTCGACACCAGCGGCACAACGGTGGTCGCCGGACATAAACAAGGGTTCTGCTTCGAAGATTCCTTCAAATACGACGGCGGCAAAAGCAACGGGTACAACTGCGGTTACCAGGGCATCACCTCCGGCTGGGGCGACTGGTATTACAAGCAGCTCACGGGCCAGTGGATCGACATCACCGGCGTACCTGAAGGGGACTACATCGTGCGAGTGACCGTCAACCTGATAGGCATCTTCGACGAAGGCCAAAACCGTTACCCGAACGTAGTGCAAACCACAATTCACGTCCCGAGTCCGCGGAAGAAAGTGGCGATAGATGACTCACCTGCGCTGGTCGATTACTGAAGCGTGCTAGTACGGTGAATGGATAAAGGGTTAGGGGAAAAGATCCTTGCCTCTTTACCCATCCCCCTCTTCCCCGTTCCCCTTGTACTCGGATTATCGCGCCTTCACGTATTGACTGTAGATGAGAGAATCCAAACTCCTGGCAAACTCGTCTACCGAAGTCGGCCCCGGCGTGGCACTTTTGATTTCAGCCAAAATATTGAAGCGTGCAAAGATTACGTTGAGATTTACCTCCCCGTGACTGCCGAAACAAATGTCTCCGATCTCCAGTCCTCTCGCCTCGCACCTGGGAAGATTGGGAGCCATGTAAGTCATCACAACATCGATCAGGCTCTCGTGCGCATCCTCCACTGAATTGCATTCGAAGACTGTGGCGACGAGGCGCTGGCCGCGTGCATCCGCGGAGTTGAAAATATGGCGCACCACTCGACGCTGTCTGTTCGTGGGCGGCAATTCTTCGCTCTGCTCCTGCGTCCATCCTTCGAGATCCTGCGGACTGATAGCGAAATTGCTCAACTGAAAGTCGGTGCGTTCTTTTGTCCGGCCGGCCCAGCTCGAGAATTCGTAATTAGCCTTGACGCGATCTCGGTACGCATCCTCGTTGTTAATCTCGATCATTTTACCGGCCTCCTTCCGTTGCTGCTTGAAGCCCACGGACCAATCGGTGCGCAGCTGCCAATGCCTGCGACGTCGTTGGTGCAAATACGTTCTTTGTAACTCTGGGCGCCGAATGGAAGAGGCAGAGGCAACGGCGCTCCAGGATTCGTTGAGAAGACGATGTTAACCGGAAACTGCTCAATGTGAGGCGCCGACCAGGGATTAGTGTCGATATCAATTCGTAAGCAGGCATCAAAGAGCGGGTCACCGTTACCATGCCCGCCCTTCCAGGCCACTTCATGAAAACTAAAGTGACAGCCAAAGCCCGGACAGCCAAACCCGGCGGCCCCAATTCCTCGAAACGGAGTCAGGTTGAAGTTATTTCCCATCTTGGAGGCGTGCAGGTCGCACCCAACCAAGTTTGAAAACGTTGTCGTGATCGTGGCGCAGTCAGTGCAATTAACTATGTTGCCCAGGCCCGTGCCGCTGGTTAGATAAGCTAGGAATTGGGTGAGCTCAAACATCGCCACAACACCCCAGGTTGTGTAAGCCGAAGAGCCGCTGGCATTATCGTAAACGAGTCCCAGGTTAGCGTTGATTGCCTTGGTGATGGCGGTCGCCGCGTCGTCTCTACTCTGTTGACCGGCAGCCCAGACGCAAGCGTGATCCAACGCCTCAGTCCAGGGATTTTGATCGTTGGGATTAGGTTGCTGTTTCCAGGGAAGCTTGGGTTCTTCGAGCACAACGTATATGCGATGCTTCGTGGTCTGAAGCGGCTCCCAGACCGAACCACCACAGCATCTGTATTCCCAATGCCAGGTAATGTCTTCGCGTTTTATACCGGCAGCTCCAATGCTGTGATGATGTAGTTCGAAAGAGACAAGCGCGGGCACCGAAACGCCGCCGGCAAAGTTCACCACCTGTGGATCCAGAGCGCCCAGAACACCTCCACCTTTTGCGCGCACCTCAGCTTTGGTGACGTTATTCGAACCAACGGTGAACTGCACTTTGATAGTTATCTTCTTACCGTGCGTCTCCTTTATCGCGTAAGCGGCAGGCGAATCAGTGGGCGATGTCTTACCCACAGTCCATTCGGGAGCTGTAATTGTTTGCGTGAAATTCTTCCTCAGGTTCATAGCGTCGGCGCTGAGCGAAGACGTGTCGTGATTAAAGGAGATGGCTCCCAGCTTAAGGTCGCACGCGCAGTGTTTGTGATAAAAGCTTTTGGATATCAGATGCAGGCGACGCAGGAAAGCCAGCAATAGACAGAGTAGAGTTTGGCGGCAGCCTTGATGGCACTCTGAGGACATAAGGTTTCCCCTTTGCAAGGAAATCGCGAAGCGAATGGCTCACCTGTCATGATTTTGAGAGCCGTTGTCGCGGTGTTGGCCGTCCGGTGATTCGCGGAGTCGCGAGGAAGAAAACTGGGCAAATCCCGGGTGAGCGTTTCGAACGGCTGCACGATATGCCTGCTGGTTGAACAAGTCAAGACTCGGAATGAAATGGCCGAGACCAGTCAAGTGATTGCTGGGACCGCGTGCGCCCGCTCGTATGGAATGCCAATCAGTCTGAGGATCGCGCCACATACCGCGCCCCCATGTCTCCGGTCTTCGTAACGCATTCCTTTACGCCTTCGCGCCAATGTCTTTCTGCCGCGGCTCAATCGCTTTGTTGCCCCTTTTACCCTAGTTGCTTACCTGATTAGGATGGGTTATTAAGGCTCAGTCAATAGGCCGGCTGCAACTCTATGCCAATCCTGGTTCTGAGTCATACGGAAGTTTTAGAACTCCTTCCGATCAAAGAATGCATCGCTCGTATGCGTGCAGCCCTGATCGCACTCGCCGCCGGTGAAGCGTATCAGCCGCTGCGAACGATCATCCGGCCGCCGGACGCGCAGGGTTTAATGGGACTGATGCCGGCCTACATGTCTGCAGGCACTTCTGCCCAACAGGCTGCCTTTGGATTAAAAGCAATTTGTATCTTCCCCGGAAATCCAGCCAAAGGTTTGGATTCACATCAGGGAGCGGTGCTGCTTTTTAGCGCGGAAACCGGCGAGCTGCTCGCCATGATGAATGCCTCGGCCATCACGGCTATTCGTACCGCAGCTGTCTCAGCGGTGGCGACAGACTTGCTCGCCCGGAGGGATGCCTCCAATCTCGCGATCATAGGTTCCGGTGTGCAGGCACACACGCATTTGACGGCCTTATCTCATGTTCGTTCAATCACGCGTTGCCGCATAGCGAGCCGGCGCTTTGAACACGCACAAAAGTTTGTTGAAGAGATGAGGCCGGATTTCTCATTCGCGCTGGAACCGGTTGAAACGGTCGAGCAAGCTTTGGAGGGTGCCGACTTGATTGTCACCGCGACTACCGCTGCCGAGCCAGTCTTGAGGCGCGAATGGATCTCAGCGGGAGCACACTTGAATCTCGTTGGGTCGAGCACGCCAGGTGCGCGCGAGGTAGACAGTGAAACGATGGCGGCAGCGAGCTTGTTTGTGGATCGCCGTGAATCAACCATGAACGAAGCCGGCGACTACCTGCTCGCGGTGCGTGACGGTGTAATCGGCCCCGATCACATTCGCGCCGAAATTGGCGAGGTTCTTAAAGGAGATCAACCGGGCCGGACCTCACCTGAGGAGATTACCTTGTTCAAGTCTTTGGGGCTTGGTATTGAGGATCTTTTCGCGACTGAGTACCTCTACCGAAGCGCTAAAGAATTGAATGTGGGAACGTGGGTTGAGTTTTGAAGAAGATTCTCCATATATCATTTTTCACGGGAGAGCGGGAACTTGGAACTACTCAAGTGACTTGCTGGGACCGCGGGCGTCCCGCCCGCCCGCGTGCCATAATGTCAACTGCCGCGCTCGAGCCCATCGTACGCGGGCGGGCGGGACGCCCGCGGTCCCAGCACATCACTTGACCACACTTGGGCCTTCACTGATCACTGGCCACTGATCACCAGCAAACATGCTCCCATCCCTTGCTGACATCCACGATGCTCGCCGAATGATTGCGGGTTCCGCTCTACGCACACCACTCGTTCGCCTTAACACTCGTGAAACACCAGCCGAGATTTACCTTAAACTGGAAAATCTTCAGCCGATAGGATCGTTCAAAATCCGTGGGGCGACGAACGCCATGGGGCACTTGACGCTGGAGACGTTGTCTCACGGAGTATTAACTGCATCGGCAGGAAACATGGCTCAGGGAGTAGCCTGGCGTGCCCGTGAGCTTGGCGTTCCCTGCACTGTGGTGGCGCCCGAGACTGCGCCGGATACAAAGATCAAAGCGATCGAACGACTCGGCGGAAGAGTCATCAAGGTCCCCTTTGAAGAATGGTGGCGGGCCTTTGAAACGCGCAGCTTTCCCGGTGTTGACGCAACTTTCATCCATGCATTTGACGATCTGAATGTAATGGCCGGGAATGGCACGATTGCTCTCGAGATCATTGAAGACTGCCCGGAGGTTGATGCGGTCGTAGTGCCGTGGGGTGGTGGCGGCCTGACCTGCGGCATTGCTGCCGCCATGCGTGCGATGAATTCGAAGTGCAAGATATACGCGGCCGAAGTCGCGACGGCAGCGCCGCTTGTCGCTTCATTTGCGGCGGGAACACCGCAAGTTGTGGAGTATCAACCGTCGTTCGTCGATGGCATTGGCTCGAAGATCGTGTTTCCGCAAATGCTCGAGCGCGCACAACGATTGATTGCTGGTTCCCTCGTTGCAGAATTGTACGAAATTAGATCTGCAATTCGACTCATGGCCGAACGCAACCGCATTATCGCAGAGGGTGCAGGAGCATGTGCGTTGGCGTGCGCCTTAGCGCGCAAAGCCGGCGGGGGGAAAGTGGTATGCATCGTCTCGGGCGGGAATATAGACTCCCAGAAGCTTTGCGAGATACTTGCAGAACATTGATACAGAGCGCCACAAAACGGCGCAGCGCTTAATATCACGTCACTACTTCCTCTTCTTTCGTTGCCACGTCCTGATGCTTCAGGGTGGTGTAGATGACAAGAGCGATCAGTATCGAAGCGAGCACGATTGAAGACCCGATGGTACCGAGATTCAGCCCACCTTTCTCAACCGGCTTGGTGAGAACGTCTCCGAAGGTCGCGCCGAACGGACGCGTTAACACGAAAGCAATCCAGAACAACACCACCCGATTGATTTTCGTGAAGTAGTAAAGCAGTACAATCACTGCCAGCAGACTGCCAATTAGAATTGCGCCTCCGATAAACCCCAGCCCCGAACTATCCGCGAGGAAGTCGCCTAACGCTGTGCCCAATGTGTTAGAGAAAAGTATGGCGGTCCAATAGAAAGTCTCTGCTTTCCTGGTACGAATATAATTAACGGATAGGGTGCCGACGCTGTAACGCCACACAGCGAGAATTACCAGCAGGCAGGAAATCAATATCAGCGAGCCTTTGAAATAACCAAGCTCGAGCGTGCGGTCCATGTAGTCGGAGATGGTCGTACCGGCAGTGCTGGTTGAAACTATCACCAGCCAGTAGATCACCGGGTGATATTTCTTAGACGCGAGTTGAATGACCAATGTCACAAAGAAGAAGCCAAGCAGAATGAGTGAGCTCACTGCATAGCCGACATTCATTGTCATCGACAGCAGGTCGCCCCCGGTCTCACCGAGGGTGGTGGCACAGATCTTCATGATCCAAAAGTAAAGAGTTACCTTGGCAACTTTGTTTAAGGTGTCCATGCAGATTTTTCGAAGAGCAGGACTCAGGACTCAGGATAAAGGATCCGGTATGCAGGGGGCAGGGCTTAAGGTTAGCGCGCCTCGGGCGAGGTTAGCAAACAAGTGGGCAGGAGCAGTAGGCAGTAGGCAGTAGGCAGTAGGCAGTAGGCAAACGAAAGCCTTCAGTTCCGAGTTACTGACTGAAGGCTTTTGTTGCCAGTTGTTCTCCGCTACTGCCCTGACCCCTGCCTCTGTCGCTCTAGTTCCGACGGATAACGGCGAGGGACATGTCGTCGACCAACGGGCAGGCCGCGGCGAAATCCTGTACCGCGCCCAACACGGAAAAGAGCATGCCGTCCGCAGTTCGGCCGTACGACAGCACGCCGTCCGCAGTGAGCCCGGTTGGGGGCGTTTGGACCTCTGCTCTCCTGTCGCCGGGAATTCCGGCCGCACGCCGCAGTTGGTCCTCAAGTCGCCCGTAGCCAAACTCTTCACCAGCACCGTTCTGCGATTCAGTGATTCCGTCCGAATAGACCATCAGCACGTCGTTTTCCCCGAGCATGAAGGAACCACAGGCATAGGGAGCGGCAGCGACCACTCCCAGCAGCATCCCACCATCCGACAACAGTTCTAGTTCCCCGTTCGCTCGCAAGAGAAAGGCAGGCGGATGTCCAGCGCTGCAGTACTTGACTACCCCAGTGTTCGGATCGAGCTTGGCGATGAACAGACTGACGAGCGGCATAAACGATTTCAGCAGACAGATATCGCGGTTGACACCGGCAACGATGCCTTCGATGGTCGTGTTAACCGCCATGCGGGCGCCAAGCAATCCGACCAAATGTGTGGTCCACATTCCAGCCGCCAGACCTTTGCCACAGATATCGCCCAGCGCCAGGACCACGCCGTCGAATTGTTGCTGCACCGTGAAGAAGTCGCCGGGCAAATGACGAACGGCAAAGATCTCACTCGCAACTTCAAAGTTTCCAAAACGCAGCTGACGCGGGGCACACAGACGGCGATGCACCTGGGCCGCCTCAAAGATCTCGCTGCGTAGCTCAGCGTAGTGCTGTTGCAGATCCGTAAGCTTGAGCTCCAGCTCCTGGCGGCGCGCCGTGGCTGAAGGTTTACGGTGCGAACGGATATCGATTGCTTGGCGTGTTGGTAATCGTGCTGCGCTCATGGGAGAGTTTCCTTACGCACTTGTCATTTACTTCTTATTCACGCCTGGCTTCAGCCAGGTAGCGATATCGCCGGGAACCGAAAACCGTTTAAACGGTTTACCAACTCAACGGAGCATTCTGGGTCACCTGGCTGAAGCCAGGTGTGAATGAGAAAAAGCTAACGTCCGTTCTACTAGACGCAAAATTCTTAGCTTGCGTTAACCAACAAACTTATAGCCACTGCCGTGCACAGTTAGAATAAACCGTGGTTCCTCAGGGTTTGGTTCCAGTTTCTGCCTGAGATGGACGATGTGTGTATCAACCGTTCGAGTGTTCGGATAATTTTCATAACCCCAGACCGCGTCCAACAAACGATCGCGGCTCAGCGTCTCCACTGGATGAGCGACGAAATAGGCCAGCAAGGCAAACTCTTTTGCCGATAGCTCGACCGGTTGACCGGCGCGCAGCACTTCGTTGCTGCGGACGTTTACCTCGACATCGCTGAATCGATAGACCTCCGCTGTGGGCGCCTGCGGCGAAGCGCGCCTAAGCACAGCCTTCACTCGCGCCATCAGTTCACGAATCGAGAATGGCTTAGTGACATAGTCATCGGCGCCGAGCTCCAGGCCCACGACCTTGTCGATCTCCTGACCGCGCGCGGTGAGCATGATGATCGGCAGCGCGGGTTTCCTGGTCTTTAGTTGTTTACAGACGTCGAGACCACTGAGACGCGGCATCATCACGTCGAGCACTACCAGGTCGGGATCGTCAGCGAGGGCACGATCGAGACCTTGGATTCCGTCGACGGCACTGATCACTTCGTAGCCTTCGTACTCGAAGTTGTCGCGCAGACCGGCGACCATGGCCGGCTCGTCCTCGACGATCAGGATGCGCGTCTTCCTCGCGACGTTTTGTTCGGCGATGTTGCGATTCAGTGATCCACTGCCGTTGGAGCCGCCGAGTGATTGTTCAAGATCAGCTTTCCTTTTCATATGCGCTCTTCCTTCCTCGCCTGGAGTCCCGGAGGGACATAATGTTTATAGATCGGAGTGTCTATTAGAACGCAGCTCCGTAGGAGCGAAATGTGAAGTGACGACAGTTTCCCATTTCGCGCCTTGGTGTGTTGCTCCAGACTATTGCATTTCGCTCCTATGGAGCTTCGATCTAATGCAATGTCGTTAGCTATAAACATTCGGCTCCTCCGGAGCTAACTGCGGTTGCGTTGAATCTGCGTTAGCTCTCTCCATCACGACACCGCCGGCTGTTGTGCGGCAGGCGTCAGCGGCAACGATAGGATAAACCTGCTGCCTTTTCCTGGTGTGCTTTCCACCGCAATTTCTCCGCCGTGAGCCTGGGTAATATGACGAACCAGCGAAAGGCCAAGACCGCTTCCCTTCGTGTTATGCACCAGCGGATCTCCCGCACGATAGAACTTCTCAAAAATCTTTGACTGATCGCGCCGCGTGATCCCGATACCATGGTCCGCCACTTCGAGTTTCACAACGCCGTTGTCACGGTAAAGCTTCACCCCTAAAAACTTTTCGTCACGCGAATACTTCAGAGCATTGTTTACTAGATTGACGAGGGCCCGCGCGATTGCCTCACGATCGACAGGTACCGCCGGCAGGTTTGGATCAATGTTTTCCTCAAAGGCGAAACCCTGTTGCTCGATCTGATAACGGTAAGACTCGAGCGTGTTGCGAACCAGCTCTGCAATGTCAGTATTGCGAAACTCGTATTCCTTTCGTCCCGCTTCGATCCGCGAGAAATCCAGGATGTTGTTTATTAACGCAGTCAGGCGCTCGCTCTCTTTACGAATGATACGGTAGTACTGCTGCTTCTTGTCCCCGGTTGTGATGCGGCCCAGCTCGAGCGTCTCAGCGTACAAACGGATCAGAGCGAGCGGCGTGCGCAACTCGTGCGATACGTTGGAAACGAAGTCGGACTTCAAACGGGCCAGGGCCAGTTCCTTGTTCACGATGTGCCTGGTCAGCACCAGCCCGCCGATGATCATCAACGAAAGGAAGCCGAGGATTAGAAAACTGCGGTGCACCCAGGTCTTACCAAGCGCCTCTACGCTGGTGCCCTGGTACTTGATGCCGAGGGCCAGCCCGCGAAAAACGTCGTCGAGCTTGCGCGATACCTCCGGTTTCCCTCCGCCCCAGCCAGCCGCGCACGTGGCGAGCGGCTTGGCGTCCTGTCCCATTTCCATGTCCGCCGGATAAACCATCATGGCCACCTGGTTTCCGCCCTGCTCAGTCAATTTCTCAGTCACCTGCTCGTTGAGCACGCCGGGAAAGAAAGTGTGCTCAAGATAACAAGCATCGAAAGTGACGCCGCCTAATTGGACCTCGTCCTTTGGGTGCTCCGGCAAGACGAACAAGGCGCTTACTATGTAGGCGTTACCGTCAGCCCGTTTGGTCTGATCGGGATAGAAAATCATTGGACGCTTTTTCTTGTACATTCCTTCAACGAGGGACTTACCCTCCATGCCAAACCAGCCCTGGAAACTTTCGGCCATCCGCTCGTGTTCCTTGCGGATGTACTTATCATCCATTTGCCCAGGTTGCGAGCGGAAGACTAGAACGCCGTCCTCGAAGATAAAGACGTGCGTCAGCCAGGGACTCTTGGCGAGGATCTCGTCGAGTTTCTTTTCCTTTTCCTCAATGTCAAATCCGGGAGATGGGAACAGACTCCGCGCGTCTTCCGTCATCGAGATCGCTTTCTTGTTCATTTTCTTTTCAGTGATTGCGAGCATCTCCTGAAAGTCGCGGTGGATGGCTGCCTCCAACACCTTGTCGCGCTCAAAGGCCCGCAGCTGACTGAAATTGACATAGATGAGCGCCGCGGCCGGCAGCAGGACTGCAAGCCCCAGCGTTAACATCAGGCGGAACCGGTTGAAGCCTCCCAGTAAACCTCTTCTCTTCAATTTCATTTCCGAAACCTCAGAAGGAACGTGCCGTAGTATCTCGCTAGCGGTTGAGAGCATACTCCTGGCCTCGCCCGCAGTGTGTCAAGGGCATGTAAAGAGATGTTAAGAGTTGTGAAGTTATTGGAACGGCAGGGAAACAGGGAAAGCGTAAAGGGGAATGAATTAAAAGTGAACAGGTTCACTCAAGATTCATACTTTTGAGGATTGCCGCAAAGCGCGGGTGTGCGCGCAAACCGTCGTAGCAGGGATCGCTTTTGATCAGCAGTGGAAAGGCGTTGCGCTCTTCTCGCGCTTTTTCCAGCCATTGAAACGCCCGCTCCATGTCACCCGACCTTACGCAAGCCCTCGCGAAGTTTGCCGCCGGGACGTACTCGCCTCGCTTCACTCGTTCGTTAAGTCGCTCAAGCCGCCTCTGCGCAATCGCCTGCACCGCAGCAGCGAAGCCTGATTCGGAATGAACCGCGCCGAGGATTCCCGCTAGCTCCTCGTCTCTGGAGAGAGTCATGGCCTTCGTCCACTCAGTAATAGCTTCATGGTGAAGTCCTAACTGCTCATAGACGTCGCCGATCTCTTCATGCAATGAGGCGTCGTTCGGGTCTAGTTCCAGAGCCTCGCTAAATTGCCTGACGGCTTCGTCGTAGCGACGCGCATGGTAGAACCTGGCGGCTTGATTTCGGTGGATGCGGATTGAAAGCGGATCGAGCTCTAAGGCGCGCTTACCGGCAGCTACAGCTTCGTCATGCCTTCCGATCACCGAAAGAAAGATAGAGTGGTGACTGTGGATGGCGCCGACCTGCGGATTCAGCTCGATGGCTTTCTGGAAGGCCTGTTCGGCTCCGGGCCAATCCCGGTAGTTCACCCATTTTAACGCTGCCAGTCCATGATGGACTTCGGCCAGCGTGTCGTCTAACGCGAGCGCCTTCACCGTCGCGGCCTCCATTCTCTTCCATCCCTCCTGCGGAGACATTAACCCCCATGACGAAGCAAAGCCGTAGAAAGATGCCAGACCGAAATAGCCAAGGGCGTAAGAGGGATCAGCGTCGACCGCTCGCTGGAAGTATTCGCGGCTCTTACGAAATTCCTGCGGCACGGACTTGAACCAAAAATAACGTCCCTTCAAGTAGAGGTGGTAAGCCTCGGTATTCTCGGTGTGGCGCTTGAGCACCACATCTTTCTCGTCGCCCAGCAGCTGAACTTTAAGTGCATCCACGACGGCGAGAGTAATCTCGTCCTGCACGTCGAAGATGTCACGCATCTCCCGGTCGTAACGCTCCGACCATAAGTGATATCCGTCTGAGGCGTTGACCAGTTTCGCGGTGATGCGCAAACGGTTGCCCGATCGCCTCACACTTCCCTGAAGTATTGACTTCACGCCCAGGGCCACGCCAATCTCGTTTATGCTGGCATTCTTCCCTCCAAGCGCAAATGCCGAAGTACGCGCAGCCACCTTTATTCCCTCGATTCTCGACAGCGCATTCAAGAGTTCCTCTGCCAGGCCTTCACAGAAGTACGCGTTCTCCGGATCGGTAGTAATGTTGGCGAACGGAAGCACAGCAATAGTTTGTAGCGCCCGGACGTGGAGGGCGTCCGAGCTGCGTGCATTCACACTTACCTGAGCAGCAAACCGGTAACCATGTCCAGGGACCGTCACGATGTAGCGGTTCTCGCCACGCCTCTCGCCCAACAGGCGACGCAGTGTTGAGATGTTTTGATTCAGGTTGTTCTCCTCGACTACTGCGTCCGGCCAAATCTCAGACATCAATTCGTTTTTCTCCAAAACCCTTCCGTGATTCCGCACGAGGTAAAGCAAGGTATCGAGCACCCGCGGAGTAAGTGCTAGACGCTCGCCTCGTCGAAGCAATTCACGTTCGCCGGCATCGAGGCGGAAGTCGTCGAACTCGTAGATATGCGATTGCGGCTCGCCCATGGTTAATTCAGAACTTTCAGAATTCTTTTCAGAACATCCTAAAGATTTTAAGTGTCAGTTAGAAAGATTATCACCCTCGACGGCTGAGGCCGAAATTTTTGGTGTTGAAGGGGTAATAACAATGAAGTCGAGAAACATGAACATGCTCGCTGGTTTAGTGCTAATCGTTGCGGTCGTGCTGACGGCTACAAGCTTCCGTACGCCGGTGCTGGGCGCAGCGCCGTCAGCTCAGACTATCGAAAACTCCGGATCCCATGGAGGCAAGCTGGAGGGAACCTGGCGCATGCAGGTCACAATCCGCGACTGTGCATCCGGTGCAGCGATAAGGACCTTTCCAGCCTTCCTGACTTTTGCGCAGGGAGGGACGTTAACTGAAACTACGACCGGTTTTCCACCCGCGCTGCGAACACCAGGGCACGGCGCATGGGAGCACCTTGGCGGCCAAACTTATAGGGCTGTCTCTGAAGCTTTCCTGTTTAGTCCCGCCGGAGTCTGGACCGGAAGACAGCGGCTCGCACAAATTATCGAGCTTTCAAAAGACGGTGAGGAGATGAACAGCGATGCCACCAATGAAATCTTCGATACAAACGGAACCTTGACGGTTAACGGCTGCGCTACCGCAGTTGGGACCTACTTCGAATAAGCGCAAGGTATTAACCATTTTTTTGAGGGCGAAGCGCCTGGCCATCTTCGCCCTCAAAACCTCTCGTAATTTTGCGGAAGGATCAACGACATGATTAAAGCTATGGTGGTACTCAGCGTGGTAATGATGACTGCTCTGCTCACCTCAGCTCAGAATAAAACCCGCCGTGTTGAAGAAGAGATAAGACGCGTGAATGCCCAGGAAGTTGAGGGCTTACTGCGCAATGACATCAGAGCATTGGGGCAAATCTGGTCAGACGATCTGGTTGTAACCAACCCACTTAATAAATTCGTTAACAAGCAAGAAGTCTTACAGTTAATCGAGTCAGGCACTCTGGCATTCGCTTCCTACGAAAGGTGCATCGAATACGTTCGTCTTTATCAGAACTTTGCGATTGTAACCGGCAGCGAAACCGTCATTTGGGCCGGCAAAATGCCAAATGCAGGCAAGACCTCACTCCTTCGCTTCACAGGAATATGGGCGAGACAGAAGGGCCGCTGGCAACAGGTAGCCCGGCACGCGAACATCGTCGTGAAACAGAGCTGATTCGAGGTGGCGTCCCGATTCATCGGGATTTACCCCGGACGGCGAGCCTGGCCCGTGAGCGGGTTGATTCGCTTATAGCCCAAAGCGTTGGCGGTATTCGCTTGCAGCGATGAATGCTTTGACCATTTCGGCGTTCACAAAATTGCCGTTGAACTGATTCAATTTCGTCAGCCAGAAGTCGTAACCAGTGTAATCGTGGTCCGGTGGATCCGTTGGGATTCCGTCGTAAGTAGCCAAAGTACTGCATTAAAAATTTCTGCTCCTTCCACGAACGATTCCTGGTCGAGCAAATCGTAATTGTCTTCATGTCGTCCCCCGGCCGCGAACTTAAGCGTACCTAAAGCTAAGGTGAAGTCACACTTGATTGACGCCACCACGATAAGCGTTGAACAAGGTAGTGCCGGGGCTGTTAGTTATGTAGTCGACCGTGACCAAACGCGAAATGTTTCCGGTTCGGACGACCGTGACAGTGGTCGATCCGGAGCTTTCTTTGGTATCACTACTGGCTGAATTAAGCTGAAGTGCGACCGGCGTCACCGAGATGATGACTTGCGAGGCCAACGGGCTGTCAATGCACCCGTTCGGCTTAGTTTGATTTGTTTTTTAACTCTACCCTATGTAGAATACTTGCTATAAAGCATTCTATCTAAGTACAGAGAAGGAGTCTGCCAATGGGAACTGGAGGAAAAGGATTTCTCTCCTACGCCGCCACCGTCATTCTGCAATCGGTCGCGCAGCGGGTATCTCTATGGGTTCGACATCATCGACATCACCGGGCTTCCGGGCGGGACGGTCTACCCCGCGCTCCGGCGTTTGGAAGAGGCCGGGTTTCTCACTTCGAAGTGGGAACACCCGAAAATCTCGCAAGCCGAGCCCCGTCCGGCGCGCAAATATTACGAGCTAACCCGGGCCGGCCGCGAGGCCCTCGCAGATGCACTAAAACGCTACCGGATCCTTGAGCCACAAGGTGAGAAAGTCCGGCAACCAAAACCATCGCGTGCCTGAACTCTTGGAGTGGGCTGACCTGACAGCGCTTTAGCCGGTTGCGACCTGTCGCAACCACGGTTTGGTTGAGTCTGCATAAACACCGGCGTCAAGCCGCCTCAGACCAAAGCGCTGACAGGTCAGCGCACTCCAAAAAGTTGCGCTTGGGAATTACGTTGATGGCTGATCTAAGACAAAAACCGCGCTTTCGTTTATGGCTCTGGCTGATCCGGATTATCGGCGTGATCGTGCCACGGCGGATTCGCGCCGACTGGCAGCACGAGTGGGAAGCCGAGTTAAAGCACCGTGAGCTGCTCCTGGCCGATTGGGACCGCCTGAATTGGTCCAACAAGCTTGACCTGCTGGGGCGCAGCACGAGTGCATTTTGGGATGCGCTGTGGTTACAGCCAAAACGATTGGAGGACGAAATGTTTCAAGATCTGCGCTTCGGCGTGCGCATGTTACTCAAGAACAAAAGCTTCACGACCGTGGCTATCCTTTCACTGGCGCTCGGCATCGGTGCGAACACGGCCATCTTTCAGCTGATCGACGCGGTACGATTGCGGATGCTGCCCGTCAAAGCCCCGCAGGAATTGGTTGAGATTCGCATGGCGGATACGAAGGGCGTGCGGGGTGGGGTTGCCCGCGAGCCATCGGTCACCAATCTAATTTGGGAGCAGATCAAGGGGCGGCCACAAGCCTTTTCTGGCGTCTTTGCCTGGGGTACTGACAGCGCCAACCTCGCTCCGGGCGGGGAGGTGCGTCCGGCAAGGATGCTTTATGTTAGTGGCGACTTCTTCAACACTCTGGGCGTTCCACCAATGTTGGGACGTGTTCTCACAACGGCAGATGATCAGCGGGGTTGCAGCGCTCCGGGCCTCGTGATCAGCCACGAGTTCTGGCAACGCGAATACGCCGGCGACGTCAACGTCATCGGCCGTAAGCTCACGCTGGCAGATCATCCACTTGAAATTATCGGAGTCACACCCGCCAACTTCTTCGGGATGGAGGTGGGTCGTTCTTTTGATCTGGCGCTCCCGCTCTGCGCCAACCCGCTCGTTCGCGGCAATAGCCGAATGCTCGACTCCGGCATCAACTGGTGGCTGACCGTCAACGGCCGTCTAAAACCTGGCTCATCATTAGGACAGGCCACTGCTCAAACGCAGGCGATTTCGCCCGAGCGTCTTTGAAGCGGCCCTGCCGGCAAATTATCCGCCTGTCAGCGTGAAGGATTACCTACGCTCCACCCTGATTGCCGTCCCTGCCGGATCGGGCGTCTCTCAGTTGCGTGACGACTACGAGCGCTCGCTCTGGTTGCTGCTGGCGATTGGCGGGCTGGTGTTATTGATAGCGTGCGCCAACCTGGCCAATTTGCTCCTGGCCAGGGCGAGTGCGCGGGAACGCGAGATCGCCACGCGACAAGCTTTGGGAGCTTCTCGTGGACGCCTCGTTCGACAGTTGTTAGTCGAGAGTTTGTTGCTGGCTGCGATAGGCGCGGCGCTCGGAGCAGCGCTGGCCCAGGCGTTGAGTCGGATCCTGGTCGCTTTCCTTAGCACGAGTAATAATCCAGTCTTTTTGGATCTGGCTCCGAATTGGCGCGTGCTGGGTTTTGCCGCGGCACTGACTGTCCTGACATGTCTGCTCTTCGGACTGGCGCCGGCAATCCGTGCGACGCGTATGGAGCCTGGCGCGGTGATGAAAGCCGGCGGGCGCGGTATGACAGCCAGCCGCGGCAGGTTCACTTTACGACGGGCGCTGGTGGTTGCTCAGGTAGCGTCCTCGCTCGTGCTGGTGGCGGGCGCGCTCCTGTTTTCGCGCAGTCTGAGCAACCTGCTGACGGTGGAGACGGGTTTCCGTGAGGAGGGCGTCTTGATCGCGGGGGTGAACTTCCAGCGTTTGAACATCCCTGCCGATCGGGCTCAAGTTTTCAAGGATCGAGTTACTCGATCGCCTCCGCGCCACTCCGGGAATGGAATCGGCTGCTGTTCGGGATGATTCCGTTCCGTGATAGTGGGAGCAACACAGTCTGGATGGACGGTACGGACGTAAGCAAGGGAAAGGAAATAAGCCGCAGCCGAGTCGGGCCCGACTACTTCAAGACACTGCAAATCCCCCTGCTGGCTGGCCGGGACTTCGATACGCGCGACAGTACTCGGCGCGCCGAAGGTAGCGATTGTGAACGAAGCGTTCGCGAGAGAACTCTTCAATGGAGCAAATCCAGTCGGTCATCGGTTTTGGGTCGAGGCGACGCCTGGCACTCCGGAGACGCTCTACGAAATCGTCGGCCTGGTTCGAGACACCAAGTATGGAGACTTGCGCGAAGATTTCAGTCCAATCGTCTACTACGATGCTGCGCAAGACAATCGGCTCATGGGCCCGGCGCAAATGTTTTGATCCGAACGCGCTTGCCACAGGCGGAGTCCGTCGCGGCGCTTACGCGCACACTCAACGAAATCAATCCTGCCATCACCGTCAGTTTCCAGGGGTTCAAACCTATGATCGAAGCGACTATCCTGCGCGAGCGACTGATGGCCACGCTCTCCGTATTCTTCGGCCTGCTGGCGTTGTTGCTCGCTTGCATCGGGCTGTACGGCATTCTCTCGTACGGCGTCGCCAGCCGCACAAATGAGATCGGAATTCGGATGGCGCTCGGAGCGGCGCGGCGCAGACGTGTTCTGGTTGATTCTGCGCGAAGCATTATTGCTGGTGATCGCCGGCGTGGCCGTTGGGTTACCGATGATCTTCGCTGTGACTCGACTGGCATCCACGCTGCTCTTTGGTTTGACGCCGACTGATCCGATTTCACTGCTGTTCGCGGCGTTGTTGATGCTCGTAGTGGCGATGGTCGCCGGCTATCTGCCGTCGCGCCGGGCCACGCGCGTGGATCCTCTGGTTGCGCTCAGGTATGAGTAAACGCAATGGCGTGGAAAAAGGGGAACGGGTAAAAGGGGAAGAAGAGCCAATCGGTTTGCAGATCTCCTCTTCCTCTTGACCCATTCACCTTTTCCTCAGCTTGCTTACGGTTTGCGGCGCGGTGGGACGTGGTTGGTGATGAACGCAGATAGCGCGTCTGCCATGATGGTATGTCCGGTTTTGTTTGGGTGGATTATGTCTCCCAGCGAGAGTGTCAGGTTTCCCATTCCGGCGCGCAAAAATTCCTCGGTGAGATCAATTGTGGCAAAACCGGCGCGGTGTGCTTCCATTTCAACAATGCGATGCGATACGAGATGGGAATATGCGCCAGCTTTGCTCTGTAGCAACGGAATGATCATTATCACCACCCGAAAGTCGTTCTCTCTCGAAAGGCGCGCGAGGCGACGAAAACCGAAGCGCAGCCGGCCCACGCGATCACGGTCTCCATACCACGTGCTGCCTGGCCACCTTGGCGACCGGTTCATCAGGTCGAGTAGTTCCGACTCGTCGTTGCCTATGGGATCGATTTGATTTGCATACTCGCTGCGAAAGACCGCCGGGTCGTTCATTCGCTTCTCCCAGTTTTTCGTCCTGATCGTTTCGACGCTCTCGGAAATCAACTGCACCAGACGCGATTCATAGATAAAGCTGTAGTGAGAACTCTGCATTTGCTGGGTACGCTGTATGTGGTCCAGGCTCACGCTGGCAATGCCTACATCATTCAGGCAATAGGCTACAACGACCAGATTCGGGTGATACTTCAGACCGCGAATCTCCAACAGCGAAACTTCCTGAAGCGTGTCGTAGCCCCCGACGCCAAAATTTAGCACCTCGACCTTACGCTGTTGTGAAACCAGGCGTTGCTGTAACTGGAATGGGAAAGTGTCTTCAAGTGCCAGGCTGTTGCCGAAGGTGATTGAGTCACCTAAAACGATCACACGCTCAGTTGCCGGATCGCTGGATGGCTCGGGACCGCGGAAGCCCTGCGAATTGATCTTGATGTCAGCACCCCATGCCCTGATGGAAGCTCCGGGAGTGAGTTCATACTTCAGTTCCGGATAAAGAGAAGGACGCAAAGCAAGATCCGTCCCCCGGCGCCAATACGCCGGTGGGTTGTAGCCATAGAGGCGAAGTGCAATTTCGAGTGCAATCAGAGTTATCAGCAACGAGCTCACGCTGAGGCTCGTCTTCTTCAGGTACTGTCGCTGCATGGAATCAAAGGGTAACGGGGAAACGAAGAAATTTGGAAGCGAAGGAGCAGAGCGGGGCGAAGGCGGATTTTATTGACTGGGTTCTTAGTCTGCTTAATCTTGCGGATACGTCGATCTTACTTTGCTACCTCACTCAACTCCAAGCCGGCGATCTTCTCGTCCTTCGTGAGTTTAACGGTACACGATAGAGTTTTCCCGATATCGGTCAACAGGTAGCGATACACCCGCAGTCCGCTTTCATCACGGCGTTCGACTAGTTCACTCAGGTGAATTATCGCGACCGGCAGACTGAGTGAACCGAGCAGCTCGCCGGTCTGTTTGGCTCGCCGGGGAAACATTTCCGCCTGGAGTTCCGGAGTAAATGCATCAGGGTTGGCGGTACCGTGCGACAGTTCCAGTAAGACGCGCCGAATAAATGCAGTTGACTTCGTTTCCCGATCTTGGATCGTCTTATCATCAAGCGACTGTATTTGAGGAAGCGCAAATTCAGGATAAAAAATCGACGCCAGCTGGCGGGCGAATTTGAAATCCCTGGTCTCCCACGAGTTGGCAAAAAACATGATCGTCAATTTATCGTCCGGAAACCGAAGAATAAATGACTTGAAACCCTGCCAGGCACCCCCATGAAAAACTGCGCGGCGGTTATGGAGGGTCTCGGTATGCCAGCCAAAACCATAGCCTTTTCGTTCGCCATCGTTCAATTTTACCGGAGTCCAAATCTGGGCGAGACTCGATTGCTTCAGCGGCTTGTCTGTGTAAAGCGCAGCGTCCCACTTCGCCAAGTCCAAAATCGTCAAATATAGCGAGCCGTCAGCCGTCGTATTCGTCGAGGGCGAAACCCATTCCTGATTCTTGAGTGCGCCCTGAACGAGGCGGTAACCAGCCGCGCGGTTTGGAACAATATCGGCTTCCGAGATGACGCGCGCCGTAGTCATCCCCAACGGCTTAAAAATCCTTTCCCGCAAAAACTCGCCGTAAAACTTTCCGGTCACCTTGTGAATCAGGAAGCCCAACGTCGCATAACCCGAGTTGCTGTAATCCCATTTCTCGCCGGGTGCGAAACTGAGCGGTGCCTTTTTGAAGTACTCCAAGTATTCGTCTTCGGTGTATTCGCGGCGCAGATCTACCTCAGGCGGGTAGTCACCCATGCCTGAGGTTTGGGTAAGGAGATGACGCACGGTGATGTTGCTCCAGGTTGCCGGGACATCCGGAAAAAACTTCATGATCTTGTCATCGAGCGAAAGCTTGCCTTCTTCGACCAGGATCATTACCGCCGCCGCTGTGAACTGCTTACCAATAGAGCCGGATTGAAAAACGGTTTCAGGTTTCACCGGAACCTTGTGCTCGACGTTTGCAAGGCCATAGCTTTTGAGGATGTCGACACGGCCGTTACGAATAATTGCTAGCGATACTCCAGGAATTTTCTCTTTGCGCATCTCGGCCCTTACGAGGCGATCGATCTTCGATTCAATGCGCTGTTGCGCCAAGGAGGGCCACGCACAGAGAATTACGAAAAGAGAAGCAGCGAACGAATTTTTGACTCTCATACTATCTTTTCCAAGTTTAGCGCATCCGAGTCTCGATCGTTGAGGGATTGAATCAGAAAGACGCGGCCCAGGACCAAGGCGTTCTTATATGCAGCCTGGAGGGCTCCAGATAGTAGCCGGTGGTCGAAGCGCAGCGAAGACCACCGGAAGGCCTCCGAGCGGTTAGTGCCACCCTGAAGGGGTGCCAGACTTCTTACACCCTTTCAGGGTGTGGAATCGCTTGTTCGCGATCCGGGGGTGGTGCGCGAAACGCGCTTACCCCCCGCTACTATCTCTCACGGCTACGCCGTGAAATCAGGAATTCTTCCCCAAGGCGTTAACAGAAACCGGGTTTAGCCGTCTTTATATTAGGATGGGGAATAAATGAAACCGAAAGAAGGTACTGACGTTAACTGAGTTAAGGGAGATTGTTATGTTGAGCCTACACGCCAAAAATGTCGGCACTGTCGCGGTGCTGAGCCTGCAAGGTCAAATTGTTACCGGTGAAACGCAGGCTCTGCGCAGTGCGGTGCAAAGCCTGCCGGAAGTCCGGGTAATCAAACTCGATTTGGCCCAGGTCACTACGATCGACGCCGCAGGGTTGGGAGCAATGTTGGAATTACGTGAGCAGACTGAAGTGAGAGGAATCCGGCTTGAGCTCATGAACGTGAGCAAACAGATATGCCGGGTACTTGAGATTACGCGCCTGAATACTGTTTTTCGGGTAACCGCCGCCGTCGATTTCTTTCCGGCAGTTCGGCCCGGCAAATGGGTGTCGACACCGTGGCTCGCGTCGTGCGCGTAGGTAGCTGGGGAAAAGGCTAAGAGGAAAGAGTGCGTCCGGGTCGAACCAAGACATTAATCCACAGATTACGCAGAAGGAGAAAGCCTTCACATCCTCCCCTCCCTGACTTTGAAATCTGTGAAATCTGCGGATACGGATTCTACTTGCTCGCTGAAGTTCGCGACTCCTCAGGTACAACCTCTAGTCTTAGTTGTTCAGTGTTTCTAATAATTAACACCGCTGCCTTGTTGCCAATGCGATTCTCCGTCAACAACTTGTGAAGATCGTCGATGCCCGCAGTCGGTTGATCGCCAAAACCGATAATGATGTCCCCTTCCCGCAGTCCGGCATTCCGGGCTGGGCTGTTATCTTCGAAAGACACGATCAAAATTCCACTTTCAACGGCAAGATTGTAGTAGCGCACAATTCGTCGCGGCAGCGGTACGTTCTGACCCGCCAGGCCGATGTAACTGCGGCTGACTTTGCCATCGCGGATTAGGCGGCTGGCTACGAACTTGGCAGTGTCGATCGAAGTTGCAAAACAAATTCCCTGCGCCGGCAGAATCATCGCTGTGTTCACGCCCACCACTTCTCCGCGCGAGTTAACCAGCGGGCCACCAGAGTTACCGGGATTGAGCGCGGCGTCCGTTTGAATCACATCGTCCATTAATCGTCCGGACTGGGCGCGAAGCGAGCGCCCGAGAGCGCTCACCACGCCGGCGGTGACGCTGTACTGGAAGCCATACGGATTGCCGATAGCCACGACCAACTGTCCCACGCGTATATTTTGCGCCTCACCCAGCTTAACGGGGACCAGGTTCGGCGCGTTGATTCTGATCACCGCCAGATCCGTGTCGGGATCGTCTCCGATCAAATCAGCTTCGTATTTGCGTCCATCTGAAACAGTAACCTCTATTCTCCGAGAGCCGTGGACAACGTGACTATTAGTCAGGATGAAACCATCAGGCGTGAAGATGAAACCTGAACCGCTGCCCTTTACCTCAGGTGGAATGCGGCGTGGCGGTCGAGAACTTGATCTTCTGCTTCTCGCGGGTTGCTGGATTTCAATATAAACAACCGATGGGCTTACCTTCTCAGCCGCCGTAATCACGGCACGCGAATAGGCATCCAGAAGGTCTTCGTCGGGTTGGGATTGAGGCAGTGGCGCCTTGCTTGAGGTTGCCTCAGACTCAAACGGCTCGTCGCTTAGTAAATTAATTTCTCGTCTCATCGCTATAAACCTCTTGTACGTATTTCCTAATTCAGTCTTCTCTGTGAAACTTCCGTGTGCACGGTGCCTCTGTGGTGACAAAGATTGTGCAACACCAACAGAGACACGGAGTACACAAAGGAGGCACAGAGATTATCAAATTAGCCACTGTCTCTTTCCAACCCTGCCCACACCTTACTTTGCCGCTGTGGCTGTCTCTTCCAGTGTTGGGTAATCAATATAACCGTGCTCGCCCGGCGCATAGAACGTTGCTGAGTCCGGTTGATTTAAGGCCGCGCTTCGCCGAAATCTTTCCGGCAGATCGGGATTGGCTAAGATCTTGGTGCCATAGACGATCGCATCGGCATGGCCCTCTGCCAAAAGCGCTTCGCCCGAGTCCTTCGTGAATCCGGCGCCGGCGAAATATGCACCTTGATAAACTGGTCGCAGTTTCGCGTGCCAGCCTTCGCCGGTCGAGTCGCTGACATGAACGTAAGCCAGTTTACGGTTGTTTATCTGCTCAAGAATGTATGGATACATCGCGTCTGCATCGGTTTCCTCGATGTCATTGAATGCTATGCGCGGAGAAAACTTCACGCCCACACGTTCCGAACCAACCTCAGCAATCATTGCGTCAAGGACTTCGAACAGGAATCTGGTGCGATTCTCGATCGAGCCGCCGTATTCATCTGAACGAAGATTGGCATTAGTGGAAAGAAACTGCTGCACTATGTAACCACTCGCCGCGTGTAGTTCGACACCATCGAAGCCGGCCGCAATCGCATTACCGGCGGCACGAGCAAAATCGCGAACCGTCCCAGCGATTTCCTCACGCGTTATTTCGCGCGGCGTTACGAATTCCTTCATTCCTTCATCGGTATAGTTCTGTCCCTGCGCACGGACCGCGCTTGGCGCCAACGGTTCTACTTGATCAGGCAGAAAGTCCGGCAGGGCGATCCTTCCGGTGTGAAAGAGCTGCATAAAAATCTTACCGCCCTGCGCGTGAACTGAATCAGCGATCGGTCGCCAGCTTTCGATTTGGTCTTCAGTGTAGATTCCGGGCGTGCGCACGTAGCCCTTAGCCATGGCCGAGATGTTGGTAGCTTCGCTGACTATCAAACCGGCCGAAGCACGCTGGCCATAATACTTCGCGGCGAACGGCGGCTGGATGCCTTCGTCGTTAGCGCGACTGCGAGTCATCGGCGCCATGATGATGCGGTTGTTGAGTTCCATATTTCCGACCCGCAGTGGGTCAAAGAGCGTTGGCATAAGATTCCTCCCTCAATGATTAGTTATTGGACACGAGCGCAGCCGCTTCTTTGGCACTCACGTCTTTGTTGTAAACGGCAGTTCCCGGCTGTTGGCTGCCACCACCCTCATGCAGAAAGCCAGTATCAACCGCCGCAAATCCGATCTCTTCAATCAGGTTGGCGACAATTTCCTTGGCCCCGGAATCATCACCGGCGATAAAAATCGCGCGTCTGTCCTCAAGCGGTAGGCTGGGATCGCCCTGCGTCGCGAGATGCTTGAAGTAGATAGTATTGAACCCCTTGACCAGCCGCGCTTCCTTCAGATGTTCAGACATCAATTCGCTCGAGGTAGTTTCATCTCTATCAAGCTCCGCGAACCGGCCGTCACGATCGGGGTAATAATTTCCGGCATCGATGACCACTTTGCCTTTAAAGCCGTCAGCCGGCAGTGTCTTATATTTTCCAAAAGGAATAGCAACCAGGACGACTTCACCGAAGTTCGCCGCTTGCTCGATCGTGCTTGCTTTTGCGTTGCCACCAAGTTCTGCAACCAGCGTTTCCAGACCTTCGCCACCCCGCGAGTTACTGAGAACCACTTCATGCCCGGCGCGCACAAACAGTCGCGCCGCGTTTGCGCCGATGTCCCCTGCACCAACAATTCCTATTTTCATCTCTACGCTTCCTTTCTAAATGATCAATCGTCAAAAAAACAGTTCTGGAACATTTATTCCAGAACTCTGCAAAAAAAATTACTCGAGCTACTCAACGACCGAGAGTGTAACCTTCACGACGTCTTCCAGCGTTGTTCGATCGTGCGTCGCCTTGGCCATGAGCATCAATCCCTGCAGACTGCTGCAAAGAAATCGCGCCACAGCGCGAGGATCGCTGACTGACTTCAGTTCACCGTCCTTCTTCGCGCGCGACAGCGCCCGAAAAAAAGCGCCTTCCAGCGCTGCCGTGTTGCGGCTGGTCCTGGCAGCGGTAGCCTCGCAGCGACCCGCTAACTCCGACATTGCGTTACCCATAAAACAGCCACGTCGGGGTCCCTTGCAAAACGCTCCCTTAACCACCTCGCCGAACAATTGCCGTAGCGCCTTTTTCACCGATGGGGTTCGCTCAAGCAACTCAAAAACCTTTCGCGTCTCGACTTCCTGATAGCGATCGAGGGCCTGCAGGTAAAGCGCATGTTTATCACCGAAGGTGTCATAGAGACTCTGGCGGTTGATTCCCATGTGCTCGACCAGATCCCGTATCGAGGCTGCCTCGTAGCCGCGCGACCAGAAGACCTCCATCGCCTTATGGAGTGCCTGATCTCGGTCGAACTCTTTTGGGCGCGCCATCAGTCTGTTTTGACCTCGTCAATACTTTATACCCGTTCTGGAACGAACAGTCAAGAACGGATCGAAGTGGTGCAGATGTAGTCTGACAAATTACTTTGATAAATCACGGATGATTTGGGCGACAGAGGTCAGTACGAGCACACGGCAAGGGATGGTACTGACCTCCGCGTGCCTCTCTGTCGTGACCTCTTGGTAGTTTATACTCTTTCTGGAACGAGCAGTCAAGAATACGTCGAGCCGGTGCGGAACGCGGTTTGAAAAACTGGTTGCCTGAACGCCAACTTCTCAGGCAGGTTGGGATACTTGTCCGAATGCTGCGCCTATCGATAGTTGATTGATCACGTCGGACTCGGCAAACACCGCGCAGATAACGTGGCGACGAGCGGGCTTTCCACCTGGTTTCCAAAAATCATTGACCGCCTCTATATACAGGCATATGCTTGCGACCACTCCGATAAGGAATGCGACACCGGCGAGGTAACAGCTTCGCGCCCCCGCCACCCCAGTTGCCGTTAGATCCTTTAACGATAGTTTTCGGCTACTTGCGGGTCTACCCATGATTAATAACGCCAGTTCGGTTAATTCTCAAAACAGGAGATCATCATGTACCTGAGATCAAAACTGACAATAACCTTGATGACCCTATGCGCGGTCGTGGCTCTCCACATATTCGCGTCAGAGACGTTTGGCCAGAACTGCTCGTGCACCAATGGAACCATTACGTGCACCGGGACGATTACCGCCAGCGATTTCTCTACATTGACTCGTGCGTTAACAAACGGGGGCACCTGTGCCACGCCCGTGGCTTGTGCTAGTTCTGGATTTGCAGGGCCATTCCACTATCGCGCCACTGCGTTTACTAACACTATCGCCGGCACGACCTGCTACACCGTGAACCTTGCAAATAATTCCTGCGCACAAAGTATCTAGCCTACGCATATGTAACGAGTTACAACCCGGCATCTGGACAGGAGTGCGTCAACTATCTCGCGGATAATGCACTCGGTGTCGCCGCCGCCGGCAATGACTCGTTCTCATTTAACCTGACACTGAATCAGAGAGTTATCATCGTTGTGTTGGATCGCACTGCAGGAGGCAATTGCGCGGGAGGCACCTATACACTGACGATTAGCCATACAGGCGCCAGCGCCACTGTGTGCCCCGGCACTCCCTCGGCGTCCGACGGAGTCGTAACCGGCACAATCACTGCAACTCATGGCGCGCCGCTGGCCGGCACGGTAGTGAACCTGAGCGGCACTCAATCGCGTAAGACTATAACGGACGCCAACGGCAACTATCGTTTTGATAACGTTGAGACAACTGGCTTCTACACGGTCACGCCTGCGCGGACGAACTACAGCTTTAGTCCGTCGGAACGTTCCTTCAGCCAGCTTGGCGTTAGCACGGAGGCGGCGTTTGCCGGATCTCTCAACGGTGATAACGCCAATCCATTGGACACGCCGGAGTATTTCGTGCGCCAACACTATCTCGATTTCCTCGGACGCGAGCCTGACGAGAGCGGGTTCAACTTCTGGAGCGATCAGATGCTTGAGTGTGGCACGGACACGGGCTGCCTCGAACGAAGACGAATTAATGTTTCTGTGGCTTACTTTCTCTCAATCGAGTTCCAGCAAACAGGAGGACTGGTCGATGGTCTCTACCGGGCGAGCTATGGGGTGCATCCGCAATTCGCCAGTTCATGCCTGATACGCAGACGATCGCGCGTGGCGTTGTTGTCGGCCGCACCGGTTGGGAGCAACTGTTGACAGCAAACAAACAAGCTTTCCTCGATGACTGGGTGAACAGGCCGGCCTTCCGTGCGGCTTACGATCTGCTGACCAACGATCGTTATGTCGACTCACTAATTGCGAACACGGGAATCGGCTTCACGCCGAGCGAACGCGGCGCGCTTGTGAACGGCTTGACCTTCGGAACTCTCTCACGCGCCGGCGTGTTGCAACGCATAGCTGAAGACGAGCGGTTCGTTAGAGCAAAGTCTAACGAGGCATTTGTGATGATGGAATACTTCGGTTACCTGCGCCGCGATCCGGATGCCAGTGGCTATCAATTCTGGCTCGATAAGCTGAATCAGTTTGGCGGCAACTTCGAGCAGGCCGAGATGGTCAAGGCATTTATCGTGTCGGGTGAATACCGCAGTCGCTTCGCGAGATAACTATGACCTTAGAAGGCCGCGGATTAACGCATAATAAAAAGGTGCGGTACATCTTCGCGTCGTTCAGCGCGATGTCGAAGCCATAGATGTGGACGTAGACACCCTTGAAATCATCATAGTAGTGCTCATCATTCCCCTCTCTTGTCTCTACAATGGCACCTGGAGGTGGTACTGACTCGGGTCTGCTGAGAACTACTCCAGTACGTGAATATTCTTCTCGAGACAGATTTCTTTCAGGATCCTGGGCCAAACCGTTACGCTCACCTCTCCAAGGTGCGCTTTGCGAAGCAACAACATCACCGTGCGCGACTGCCCAATGCCCCCACCTATGCTGAGCGGTACCTCGTTATTCAAGACGGCCTGGTGATAGGGCAGCTTGAGGAAATCGAGCTGATCCGTTAGCTCGAGTTGCCGCCTCAGAGTGAAAGCATTTACGCGGATTCCCATCGAACTTAATTCGTGACGGCGCCGTGTCACCGGATTCCAAACCAGAATGTCGCCATTCAGTCCATGAAACCTGCTGCCGTTATTGGAATTGGTCTCGGTTACCCAATCATCGTAGTCCGCAGCTCGCATCTCATGCGGATAACCGTCCTTGAGTACCCAGCCGATGCCATAGATAAAGACCGCCGGATACTCCTGAAGAATTGCTGTCTCTCGAGCTTTTCTTGGCAGATCAGGATATCTTTCCAGTAACTCCTCAGCGTGAATGAACGTCAACTTCTCAGGCAGGTTCGGATATTTGTCCGTCCGCAGCTGTGGGAAGAGTCCGTGGATGAGGGTTTCAGCGCCCTTGATGACTTTCCAAATACTCTCGACCGTTTGCGTCAGGTAATCCAGGTTACGCTGGTCCGCCCGCATTGATTTCTCCCAATCCCACTGATCGACATAGGCGCTGTGATCGTGATCAAGAAAGTAGTCCTTGCGCACTGCCCGCATATCCGTGATCAGGCCCTCGCCGGGTTTCATTCCAAACTGCTTCAGGGCAATTCGTTTCCACTTTGTTGCCGCCTGCACTACTTGAGCCTCAAGCGGATGCTGGTCATGGTCGTTGGAAATGTGAAACTGAACGGGAGTGCGTGAGCCGTCGCGATCCAGGTAATCGTTGACTCCGCTTTCCACGTCGACGATCAAAGGGACCTCGACTCGCATCAGGTTGAGTTCCCGGCAAAGATTGTCCTCGATATACCGTTTCAGGATCATGATCGCGTGCTGGGTGTTCTTCGGGTCCAGCAACGAGCGATAATCGTCGGGAAGTATCCGTCGCTAATTCTTCGTAATTTCCGATACCAGGGCCGGCAAGATCTGCCGCCTTATCAATCATCATACTAGTGCTCATCATTCCACCTCCGTTATTTCGCAGACGGCTGATAGCCGCCTCAGCCTGTCAGTTTGCGCCGAAATTGGGCGCTTAAATTTATGCCGCCACCGCTTCCGCGACTCGGGAAACTTCAACCCCGGTTTCTTTAAGCTTCCGTAATCGCTGGTGGCCGAGGATCGCTGCGCCCAGAGCCGTCGTGTACTGAACCATTTCGCCTTCAGGCACATTTACTTCTGAATTCAACCTCTCGCGCACGACGCGCGCCATCGTGCCGAAGCGCAGGATGCCGCCGATTAGCGTGTATTCGGGCTCCATCTGAACTCGCTTCATTAACTGGAAAGAACGATCGACCAGCGACGAGATCGCGCCATGCATGATGTCAGCGGGTGGTGCGCCCAGGGACAGTTGATTGATCACTTCGGACTCGGCAAACACCGCGCAAACGCCGGAGATTGGTACGGCCACTTTGGAGGTAGCGACAAGCGGGCCGATTTCCTCAGTCGAGTAACCCATGTAGCGCGCAGTCTTTTCGATGAACGCGCCCGTACCCGCGGCGCACTTGTCGTTCAGCCGGAAGGACCTGACTTTTGCATGCTCGTCGAGTCGGCTTGCCTTCATCGTTTGGCCCCCGACGTCGAGGACCGTACGTGTTTTCGGGAAGAGAAAAGTCGTGCCGCGTGCACTCGCAGTTAAATCAGTCACGGACACGTTACTGAATGGGACCATGTGGCGACCGAAGCCGGTAGCGACAACATAGGCGACCTCGGCATCCTGCAGACCGGCTTGCGCGAGCGACAAGTCAAAAAGTTTGCGTGAGACGTCGGCAAGTTTGAAACCGGTATTTGTCAGCGCCTTGCCCACAATGCGAAAGTCATCAGAGAGAATCAGCGCCTTGGCGTAGGTCGAACCGACATCAATGCCAACGGTGTAGGTCATAACTTTTCTTTTGCGCAGCCTTTGCGGCCGAACTACGCAACCTCCTGAATCGTTACCGGTACGCGGCTGGCGCGGATGTGGTCCAGCGCGAACAGGGCCGCGCCCAGTGCGCCCATGTAATGAGAATCAGCGCTCACGTTCACCTTCAAGTTCATTCCCTTATTAAGCGCTTCGATCATGCCGATGTTCCGGGCGACACCGCCGGTGAACGTAACCTCCGGATCGATGCCCACCCGCCGCAGCAATCCGATAGAGCGCGCCGCAATTGATTGATGGACGCCGAGAAGGATGTCCTCAATCTTCTTCCCTTTCCCCAGCCAGGATAGAACTTCCGACTCCGCGAAGACCGTGCAGGTGGTGCTGATCTTCACCGCTCGCTCAGCGCGCAGCGCCACTTCACCCAATTCATCCAGTGGAATGTCGAGCGCAGCAGACGCCGCACCCAAAAACCTGCCGGTGCCGGCCGCACATTTATCGTTCATGCAGAAGTCGACGATCTCACCGGTCGCGTTAACCCGAATTGCCTTCGTGTCCTGACCGCCCATGTCCACCACCGTGCGGGTTTGCGGAAACATGTGGACCGCGCCTCGCCCATGGCAACTGATCTCCGTTACCTGCGTATTGCCGAACGTCACGCGATAGCGACCGTAACCGGTGCCGATTACGTATTCGACCTCGCGCTCATCGAGGCGACCGGCAGCCAGCGCCTGTGCAAAAGCATTCTCCGCCGCTGCAATAACGTTCGCGCCGGTATCGATCAGTGCGCGCCCCACAATCGTGCCCGCTTCATCGATGATCACTGCTTTGGTTTGAGTTGAACCAACGTCAACGCCTGCTGCGTATGCCATAAAGACTCCCCCGGTGTTTCTCCAATTCCTTTAGGAGAGGAGAGCGCTCGTCTGCCCCCAAGCGAGCACCCTCCCGAGACCCTCCCAAAGGACGCCACCTTAACGCGCGGCGGCCATTCGTCGCGACGCCAGACCCTCAAAAAAGGCATCGGCGCGGTTCTTCAACTGGGCCTCAGACACTACCCGGCGGTCCATCATGTCTGACTCGATGAAGAGACTCGCTATGTCGTGAGACGCCATCAACGCGCGACGGCCGTCAGCCAGGCCGGTCGAGACGGTGCGACAACTCTTAATCGGGTGGTAAACCACCCCGTCGACGTGAAATGGATCAATCATCTGGCCCAGCGCCTGTTCCTGATAAAACATGCTATCCATCGCATTGCGCACGTAGATCAGGACTCCTTCCGCAAAACTTTCGAGTGGATGCTTGAGGTCGTATTCGTATCCCTGGCCCACTCCACCCGCAGCAAACCAAAGATAGGTTGAGTTCACGAACGTGCCGCCCCATTCGCTGAACAGTTCGTTAAAGCGACGAAAGATCGGATAACAGGGAACACCGACGAATAAGAGCCGGTACTTTTCGTCGGTCATCGTGCCGATGCCTTGCGAAGCCTTGAATTCCATCTCTTCGACCAGGTCTTCGAAATACTTCGCGCCCTCGTATGTGCCGCGAAAACCATTCGACACGCCAAGGTAGATCGTTCCATCGGTGAGCGCGTTGAAGACCGACGGCGTACTCTGATTTAGTTCGAGCAGGCGCCGCCATCCGCGACTCATCACGTTCGCGTATTGCAAAGTCTCACGCAGGCGATCTATGTCAAACTTCTTACCGCTGAGACGTTCGCAAGTTGTGATTAACTCTTTAACCTGGGCAAGGACGTACTTGCGATCGTTCTCGAAGTCAGGTTCTCCGGGCCACGTTTGTTTGCCGCAGGCGCGCGTTCCCGGAATATCCAGGGTGAAGATGGGAATCTGATACATGCGCTCCCAGATTTCCGCCCACTTGATGTAGGTGTTGCACGCGTTCGTCAGAACAGCGATCGAGGGCGGTGGAATGCGACCCATCGGATGTTCGCCATGTCTGAGTTGCACGGCCACATCGGCCTTAACATATCCACAAATGTCCGGAGAATAGCCGTAGTCTTCGGCCTGGTTAAGGTACTCGTGGGCGACGCGACGTACTGCCGTCTGCAGCGAGTTTATCTCGGGCATCACGATCGGCAGATCAAAGACGCGCAACAGTTCGGCCATACTGCCCATAACGAAAACATACGCGGCCTGACCACCGGTCTCGGAAATGTGATTGAGTTCGGTGAACCACTTTTGAAAAAGGGCCGCGCCATCACGATTGCCGCGGCCGACGATATCAAGTGTCTGAGTCATGTCCTTGCAGAATCAGCTAAACAAAATATTTTCGACGAACGTCTCCAACTGAATTTCCATCGAATCGAAGCTGGTCATGTTCTCTTCAAATTCGCCGACGAAATAAGGGATTCCGGCCTGGTCGAGCGCGCGTGTGTAGGCGACCTGTTCCTCGAGACCTGGCTCGCACATTTTTGCCGCGGTTATGATGGCGGCCTCAGCGCGAGAGTTTCGCATCCGTGCCAGCAGCATCTCCTCTTTTGGTTTGCGCAGATCATGTTGGACCGGGCTATAGGAAGATTTTTCGAGATAGGCTTCGGCCAGATTTCGCAGCGGTTCTCCCTCAAGCGGAACGTCTTCCAGCAACCAGCGCAGTCCGATCAGCAGGTCGTCATCGACCACGTAGCACGAGCGCGCAATGGCGCGAATTAGATCGAGCGGAGGCTGTTCGCAGAAACCGCCTTCGAATACCACCCGGACTTTGTCTTGAGTGCGTGAAGTGCGCGCGCGAATCTGCGGAAGCAGCGTGCGTAACAGTTGGTTGTGTTCTTCGCGAGGAATCAGACCGGCAAGCGCGACGAGCACGTACGCTTCATCGGCCGAAACGAGCCAGGGAGTGTTTTTCTTTATTTCGTACAGCTCACGAATCAGCCTGCGGTTCTCATTGAAGACGGCGATCGAATTCTGCAGCGCCGCGTTGGTGATTGTCTCGCCGGAAATTTGTTCGATCGATCTTTTCAACCTGTCGTACTCGCCCCGGAGATAGATGACGGAATGAGGCGAATTCGGGTTCTGCGGCAGGTAGAGAATCTGACATGGATAGGAAACATTGCGTCCCCACACAGCCGCGAGATTACGCGCGGCGTCACAAATGGGATGGGTAACGAACATCTCGAGCGTGACAGCATCGCTCAGGGCGAGTTCCAGCGACGTCTTCAGGATTGAACAAAGGTAGGATCCAAAGCGAGAGTCTGACTGGACTGCTTCGATAGGAGCGCCGCGGACTTTGAACGGCAACAGACCGGCCGCATGAACGATCTCTTCGGGAAACGCGACCTGAAAGTGGCCCACTACTTTCCCGCCTCGTTCGCGCCAACGCTTTACCGTGGGAAAGGTCGTGTCTTCGAAGAGCTCGCGACACTCGTAGATTGCGTCGTCGAGCGATCTGTTTTGCCATTCATGAAAGATTACTTCACTCATGTAGGTTTTCACCCAACCATGTTTAGTCCGCCGTTGACGCTGTAAACCTGACCAGTGATGTAGCTGGCTGCGTCAGAAGCAAGAAACACCACCAGCGGAGCGATCTCTTCCGGTTGTCCCAAACGTTTCAGGGGAATGAAGTTGACTATCGAGCCCAGAATTTTCGCGGTGAGTGGGTCTTCGCGCATTTCTTCGATCAAGGGTGTTTCGCACAGGCCCGGCGAAACCACGTTGACCCGAATACTATCGCGTGCATGCTCGCGTGCAAGCGTCTTCGAAAACGCCATAATGGCGGCCTTCGAGCTGGCGTAGATTGCTTCGCCGAAGGAGCCGACTCGCCCTGTGTCAGAGCTGATGTTGACGATCGCCCCCTGCTTACGCTCTACCATATGCGGCAGTATCGCGTGGCACATGTTGACGATGCCCAAAAAATTAATATTCAAGACCTTCTGCCAAAGTTCCGGCGTAGTCTTCAGGAAAGGAAGCAAACGATCCCACCCGGCGCAATTGACCAGGACATCAATCCGCGTGAACATTCTCAGCGTCTCCTCCCGGAGACGGTCGATGTCTTCACGTTTGGTCACGTCCGTTTGAACGGCGACGACGCGCCGGCAATCGCATTTGACGATCTCCATAGCCGTTTGCTCAGCATCTGCCAAACGGAGATCGGCGATTACGACGTTGGCACCCGCCTCAGCAAAAGCCTGGACTACTGCACGACCAATACCTCGCGCGCCGCCCGTTACGATTACCGTTTTGTCTTTGAAGTCCTGGCTCATGGCTGGTTCTTACTGGTTCCTCAGCACATTTCTCAATTTGCAGTGACTCCGTCCTGACGAACGGGCCTACCAAATGGCGTCTCTTCCAGGTTGATCGAAATATCATCCGCGCGAACTTTTTCCTTATCCAGCTTGAATAATTCGATCGCGTTCTCGCGCAGAATTTTTCTTTGCACTTCCTCCTTAAGTCCCAGTTCGCACAGCTGCTTCAAACTCTCCTTCCACGGCAGTCCGTTCGTACCCCAGATGCACCGGTCACGACCTAAACGGCTATTGATGAATTGGACGATTTGCGGTGAGAGATATTTTGGAAGCCAGGCATCGATACCAAACCAGATGTTCTCCCACTTGTAACAGACCGACAGTAGTTCATCGACCCAGGGCCAGCCTGTATGCGCGCCGATCATTTTGAGATCCGGAAAATCACAGGCGATGCGATCGAGAAACATCGGGCGGGCGCCATCGCTGGGACTAGCCTCTAGCACGTGGCCTACCTGCATCGAAACAGGCACGTCCAGCTCGACGCATTTCGCGTAGAGGGGGTACATCTTCGCGTCGTTCAGCGCTATGTCGAATCCGTAGATATGGACATAGACACCCTTAAATCCGTGCCTGGTGACAGCCAATTCAATTTCGGCGAGACTTTCTTTGATACGAAACGGGTTGTAACCGGCCAGGCCCACAAATCTATCAGGATATTGTTCGGTGTACTGGAGCACGTCCTCAAGTTGCGTATCCATGTACATCCACTTACGCCAGTACGACCACATCTTGCACTGGGTGATGAAGACTTTCTCCACGCCGGCCTCATCCATCTTGCCGAGCATGTTTTCGATCGAAGCAAACCGCGGCAAACCGCCAATCGCTTTCTCCATGCGGCAAACAAGTTCGCCTTCCTTGGCGCGGTCCCACTGCTCCATAAACTCAGGCGTGGCGACGTAGTACATAAAATCAATGGCCTGGATCATTTTTGACATGGTTCTCCTCCACGTTGTGACCAGAAGAGCAACTAACGTGCCCACCTTTTCAGGACTTGCTCCTGATCAAATCGCTCTATCTGCACGGTGAAGTTGTATTTCCGAGGCCAGGCGAAATCAGGATTGGGCGGTTTCCCGCATATCCGTGAGTAACTTTTCGCTAATTCGGCGCCTAAATCGTGTGCTGCTGGTGAAATCGGCTGATTCTATCCGGCATATCGGTTGCTCTCCACTTCTGCAGGTGGCATTGAAGATCAACTAAAGCAGCGGCTGGCTGGCGGTGTTTACGACACTTGAATCAGACAAGAGATAAGTCTGATTCCAGGAGGAGGTGCATCATGATGTTTGTAGTGTATTTGGTTGCCGTTGCTCTGGTGGCGGCAGGCCTCTTCTTCGCAATCCGTTATTTTGTGCGCGCGTACACACGTTATCGAGACTCCCGCATAATCATCTGTCCGGAAAACCATGAGGCTGCGATCGTCGAGGTCGACGCGATGCACGCTGCGTTAACTTCGGCGTTCGGCAAGCCGGATATCCGCCTGCAAAACTGCGGACGCTGGCCACTGCTTCAGCACTGCGGCCAGGAATGCCTAATGCAACTCGACGTTGCGCCGCCAGAGTGTCTGGTGCGCGGCGTCCTGATGAGGTGGTATGAGTTCAAAGCCTGCTTCTACTGTGGCAAACCGTTTCCTCAAATTCAGTTGCTGGACCACAAGCCCGCCTTGCAGAGCCCCGAAGGCAAACTTGTGGAGTGGAGCGAAGTGGACATCGGTGATCTCCAGACCGTGATGGACAGCTACACACCAGTCTGTTGGGATTGCTACATCGCCCAATCATTTGTACGTGACCATCCTGATGCGGTTGTTTACCGGCCCTGGCAACCGGGTATTCATCGGTCACCGTGAAAATTCAATTACATCCCGACTCCAGAACGACAATCGCCTGCTGGGGTGGTTGCGCGTAGTTGTGGGTATGGGCCGAGCGACAGAAGCTAAGGCAGTTGACACATTATGAAAACAATCATTGAACCTTTCAGAGTCAAGGTAGTCGAACCCATCAAGATGACAACGCGCGAGGAGCGCGAAGGCTGCCTTAAGGACGCTGGGTATAACCTCTTCCTGCTCAGAGCGGAAAACGTGATCATTGATTTGCTCACCGATAGCGGCACCGGGGCGATGAGCGCAGAGCAATGGTCGGCTTTGATGCGCGGCGATGAGTCCTATGCCGGCAGCAAGAGTTTCTATCGTCTTGAAGCTGTCGTGCGAGACATCTTTGGTTTCAAGCAGGTGATTCCGATGCACCAGGGACGTGCCGCCGAACGCATACTCTTCTCGGTCATGTGCAGGAAAGGAAGCATAGTTCCCAACAACACCCACTTCGATACCACGCGCGCAAACATCGAATATCTCGGGGCTGAAGCGGTCGACTTGCCGATTCCGGAATTCTATCAACCTGCGGTCAAGCATCCGTTCAAAGGCAACATGGACACAGAAGCACTGGCTCAGTTCATCAAACGAGTAGGCCCGGAGCGCATTCCCCTGGTTATGCTAACGGTAACGAACAATTCTGGTGGCGGACAGCCCGTCTCGATGGCGAACATCCGGCAAGTGAAAGCGATCTGCTCTCGTTACGGACTGCCGCTCTATTTCGATGCGTGTCGATTTGCCGAGAACGCTTACTTCATCAAGCTGCGTGAAGCGGGTTATGCAAACAAATCCGTGAAGGAGATCGCGCGTGAGATGTTCTCGTATGCCGATGGCTGCACGATGTCTGCAAAGAAGGACGGGCTCGCGAACATCGGCGGTTTCCTTTGCACAAACGATGATCAGTTGGCCCAACAGGAAAAGGACCTGCTTATCCTGACCGAAGGCTTTCCTACCTACGGCGGTCTGGCCGGTCGCGATCTCGAGGCCATAGCGGTTGGTCTGGAAGAGGTATTGCACGAGGACTACCTACAGTATCGTTTCGCCTCAATCCGCTATCTGGGCGAGCACATCGCGAGTGCGGGCGTGCCAATCGTGCAACCGCCCGGAGGCCATGCAATCTATATCGATGCGAAGGCAATGCTGCCACATATTCCACCGCTTCAGTATCCGGGTCAGGCTCTCGCCGTTGAGCTTTACCGCGAGGCCGGCATTCGTTCCTGCGAAATCGGCTCGGTAATGCACGCGGAAAAGGATCCGGAAACCGGTGAAGAAATGTCATCGGCGATGGAGTTGGTGCGTCTGGCGATCCCACATCGGGTTTATACGCAGAGCCACATTGATTATGTGGTCGAGGCGATCCTTCAAGTCCACCAGCGGCGCGACTCGATTAGCGGATACCACATCGTCAGCCAGCCGAAATTCCTGCGGCATTTCACGGCGCGTTTTGAGCCGGTGGATGGGTTAACAGAATTATCAAGCGTGAGGAGCTATCATGGAGAACCAGTACTTTTACACAACTGAAGTCGAATGGACCGGCGAGCGTCACGGAGACTTGCGCGCGCCCGTGTTGCCGAACGTGCAAGTCGATGCTCCGCCTGAGTTCAAAGGGCACGAAGGGGTGTGGACGCCCGAGCATCTCTTTGTGGCCGCGGTAAATTCATGTTTTATGACTACCTTCCTGGCCATTGCTGAAAACTCAAAACTGGAATTTCTCAGCTTCAGCGCCGACGCGAAGGGGAAGTTAGAAAAGCTCGACGGCCGTGGTTTCATCATGACCGAGATCGTGCTGCGGCCCAAACTTCTGATTAGCCACGCCCGCGATGCTGAACGCGCCGGGCGCATTCTTGAGAAGGCAGAAAAAAACTGTCTGATCTCCAATTCAATCAAGACAGAAATGAAACTGGAATCCGAGGTTAGCTTCGCTGGTGAATAGAGAATCTGAAACCGCCAGTTTGCATTGAGTGCAACGGTTTCTAAGCACCGGGTCAACTACATATTCCGAGTTCGTAGAATTGAGGTAGACTCTCCGCTACGTGTCGAAGAGCGGAGCATCAGAATCCAAAGTAGCGATTGTGGCGGCGATCATCGGGAACCTTGGCGTTGCTGTCACCAAGTTTGTCGCCGCCGCATTCACCGGCAGCTCCGCGATGCTGTCGGAGGGTATTCACTCGCTGGTGGATACAGGCAATGGCGTTTTGCTCTTGTATGGCCTGCGCCAAAGCCGACGGCCGCCAGACTTCACACATCCTTTTGGACACGGGAAAGAACTTTATTTCTGGTCGTTGATTGTGGCCATCACGGTCTTCGCGCTGGGCGGTGGGATGTCGATCTATGAAGGCATCTGGCATCTCAATCACCCGGCGCCTCTGGCTGATCCGTTCTGGAATTATGTCGTCCTGGGATGCGCGTTTTGTTTTGAAGGAGCGACCTTGTTGTTTGGCTGGAAGGCCTTTCGGACTGTGAAGGGCAATCGAGGCATCCTGGAAGCGATGCACAAAAGCAAGGACCCCTCAACCTTTATCGTGGTCTTCGAAGATTCGGGCGCTTTGCTGGGTTTAGCGATCGCCTTCTGCGGAGTTTTCTTCGGGCATCAACTAGACAACCAATACCTTGACGGCATTGCTTCGATCGTCATTGGACTGATGCTCGCAACCATGGCCTTCTTTCTGGCCTTTGAGACGAAAGGACTGCTAATTGGTGAGGGAGTCGATCGCGAAACATTAGGACGCCTGCGCCGGGTTGTTGAAGGCGACCCGGGCGTAGCTCATGTCAGTCGACTGCTCACGATGTACTTCGGGCCACACGAAGTGCTGCTGACGCTGGAAGTCAAATTCCGCGACGAACTGTCTGCAGTTGGCGTCAGGGCAACGGTTGCACGAGTGCAAAAGAACGTAAGAAAAGAATTTTCGGACATTACAAGAATCTATTTTGCTTCGGAATCAGTCGCCGCAGAGGAACCTCAAGATACCCACGAGCGAGATGACGGTTAGGATTTGTCGCCTGCCGACCAATGCGAGCGTCGGAGATCAATAGCCTGGAAAAAGCTGCGGCGCTCCCGGTAAGGCGAGCGCCGCAAAAATCGAACGCAGGTTGGACCTGATTCACTTGGGAATTGTCAGATCCCAGCCAACCTGAATCTTGTCCGGGTCTTTGATCTTGTCCTTGTTTGCGTAGTAGATGCGCATGTACTCGTTGGCATCTCCATAAAACTGTTTGCTGATTTTGGACAGACTATCGCCGCCCTTGACGGTATAGGTCTGCCCTCCGGACGTTCCCCCTTCCGCACCGGCCGCCACCGCCATGCCGGCATCGATATCAGCGGTAAGGTCGTTGGCGTAGTTGCCGTCCACCAGCTTGATCTGTTCCCAAACTTTGTTCTTTGCGTCCTCAGAAGGCGCCGTCCCCTTTATGTACAGCTTGTTGTCCTGCACGTGCAGGTTAGCGAGGCGGACGTCTTGCTGTTCGATAGTGTTGAGTACCGATTGGTATTTCGCCTTCAGGTCGTTGAAGCGTTTCTGTGCATCTGGCTGTTCCTGCGCCGCCGAAGCACCGCCCCCAAACATTTTGTCAAAGATTCCCATTTTTCTATCCTCCTAAATTCGCCTAACGTTTAATGGCAAGTCACAATGCTGACCGCCGGTTGATTACAACTACTGCGTGTTGACCCACTCATTGTGCTTCGAGATTCAAACTCGTGTGGGTTATCTGCCGGCGAAACCAAGGCAGCGAATGCATCACTGCACCGGCGCGCTCCGACTTCGAATCATCCTCCAGATCCAGAGCACCAGGATCGCCCCGAGGAGGGAAAGGATTAGTCCGCCAGGGTGAAACCCATTCTCGCGGCGCCAAATCAAACCGGCGACTAAGCCACCAATAACGGACCCAACGATTCCGAGTACGATTGTCGCCAACACCCCCATCGGATCTCTGCCGGGCATGATCAAGCGGGCTAGTGCACCCGCGATCAAACCGATGATCAACCACCATATCCAACTCAGCATAACGGTTTCCTCCTTCTGCCGAAGAGCAGCTGCTCCACAAGCTGCCGTTAGTCTTTCAGAACAAAAGTTATTTTCATCCTGACTCGGTATTCAGTTATCTTCCCGTCGCTCACCTGAACTTCGTGGTCCTGAATCCAGGCCCCCTGTACCTGGTCTAAAGTCTTGGAGGCCCGGGTAATACCCGTTTGAATCGCATCCTCGAAACTCTTCGTCGAAGAGGCTGTGATTTCCGTAACCTTAGCTACACTCATGTGATCCTCCCATCGAGATGTTGTGGTCTTCCAAAGATCGATCTTACTTAAAGAAATTTCCGGCAATACGGCTTAAGTCGTCAGTCACACTGCCATCGCGATTGGAGTCGAGCATGGAACTGATGCTGCCCATCAGTCCTGGATCTGCGGGCTGAGCTTGTTGTTGCTGAGCGAGAAATTGTGACAGGCCATTTGGGTCGAGACCGTTTTGTTGTTGTTCGCGACCTACTGCTCCCATGACAAGCGGAGCGACCATTTCAAGCAAGTTCCCGGCAGAGTTTTGATCCATTCCAGTAGCCTGTGCGAGATTGTTTTCCACTGCTGGACGCTCACCACCCAAAACGTGACTGAGAATGCCCGACCCGTTTGCGGCTTGCGGGTTCCCAATATACGAAGTGAGCTGATCTAGAATGCTGCCGTCATGATCACTGGCTACGGCCTGATGTAAGTCCTGTGCGCCCTGCGGCTGTGAAGCATTACGCGCGAGCGCGGCTACGATAACGGGCACGGCAAGTTGAACTGCCGTCTGGGCAGTGCTCTCACTGATGCCGAGTCGCTGGGCCAGCATGCCGGCTGCTGCGCCGCCGACCTTTTGCGTAATCATCTGCGTTATCAAGTTCATCTGGGTCTCCTTTAGTTTCCTGTTGACAAGTCTATTTTATTCAGGTGCGTCGTATTAGACCCCACCCTAAGATCGCAGTGTAACCTCGAAGTTATCTTTCGAATTGGCTCACTAAACTTCTCCTGGCGAAAAGCGCGCAAGCAGCGGACAAATTCAACGAGACTCCTCCCCTGGTAATTGAGCGAACGTTGTTAGTGTGTTGATCGGGGAAAGATTAAAGCTGAAACGCAGTAATAGGGAGCACGCGTTGAAGGATTAAGCTTTCAGTAGTTGATTTATGCGTTGAGTCTATGCCCAGTATCTTTGGGAGTCAAGGTTGCGAATTGACTCACAGAAAATCTACTCCAGAGGGTATTCGTTGCCTCATATAAAAATCTACTCGAAATAGTAGACACTGCCCCGGCCCGGAAGCGGGCCGAAGGGGTGGAGAAAATGAGGCTGACAATGAAAGAAAGAAAGGCCGTTACCACTGAACTCAACACCCTTTTCGAGTAGATTTTTATTTGAGGCAACGATTCTCATTTCGAGTGGGTATTTATAGGAGGCAATAGGGGTTGTGGTGCAGCAACGAGTACTGATGCATTTTCAATGTTGAACCGGAGTCCGCGTCTAGGGATAAGTCGAGCAAGCCAAGACAAAATCAGAACCGGGAGCGGTAGCGACCGGCAGCACGCTCAAGTTCTTCAAAGACTTTGCATCGCTTATCCGTTTTACCGTTGAGTCCCTGGCCGGTCGCTACCGCTCCCGGTTCTGATTTCGTTACTAATCGGATGAATCGAGAGTCAACCTGCTTCAGTGGTGAGGCAACTCAGTTACCTACGTCGCTACAGTTGCTCCAGCAAGATTTTAGAACAGCTCACAGACCGGTCCTTCGTTCCAGCTCTTCGGGATACCTCGCCCCTTGCACTTCGATCGCTGCAGCGGCGTTATCAATCTCACGTAGGTCGTCGGCGGTAAGTTCGACTGTAATTGCTCCGATGTTCTCTTCGAGTCTATGAAGTTTGGTCGTGCCGGGGATGGGAACGATCCATGGCTTCTGGGCCAACAGCCAGGCAAGCGCTAACTGGGCTGGTGTCGCATTCTTACGCTTTCCGATCGACTGCAGCAGGTCGACCAGAGCCTGATTCGCTTGCCTGGCCTCGGGCGTAAAGCGAGGGACGATGTTGCGGAAATCGGATTTGTCGAATTTGGTGTTCTCGTCGATCTTTCCGGTGAGGAAGCCTTTACCAAGAGGACTGAACGGAACGAACCCGATGCCGAGCTCCTCGAGGGTCGGTAACACTTCCTCTTCCGGCTTTCTCCACCACAAGGAGTATTCGCTCTGGAGCGCCGTCACCGGCTGAACCACATGTGCGCGACGGATCGTTTTCACTCCTGCTTCGGAAAGGCCGAAGTGCTTCACCTTCCCTTCTCTAATCAGGTCCTTCACGGCACCCGCCACCTCCTCAATGGGCACAGCTGGATCAACGCGATGCTGATAGAACAAATCGATGCTATCGGTGTTGAGTCGCGTGAGCGACGCCTCGGCCACCTTCCTTATGTGCTCGGGCCGGCTATCGGTTCCGCTCTGCTTGTCACCATCAAACTTGAAGCCGAACTTCGTCGCGATCACTACTTGATCACGCACGGGTGCGAGCGCTTCGCCGAGAAGCTCTTCATTTTTGAAGGGGCCGTAAGCTTCTGCGGAATCGAAGAATGTAATACCGCGTTCCACGGCCGTTCGAATCAACGAGATCGCCTCGTGCTTATCCGTGGCGGGACCGTAACCATAACTAAGACCCATACAGCCAAGTCCGAGAGCTGATACTTCCAGGTTACCGTTTCCTAGTTTGCGCTTCTGCATGTCGTTCCTTGCACTACTCAGATTTCAGAGAGGCAATATCGATCGAGAAGCGATATTTCACATCCGACTTGAGTAACCTCTCGTAAGCTTCGTTGACCTTCTGAATAGGAATAACTTCGACGTCGGCGGTGATCTTGTGTTCGCCGCAAAAGTCGAGCATCTCCTGGGTCTCTTTAATACCGCCGATGGGCGAGCCGGAGAGGCTGCGGCGGCCCATGATCAGATTGAAAGCGGCAACTGCGAGCGGTTTATTCGGCGCACCAACAAGAGTGAGGTTGCCGTCGCGCCGGAGCAGATTCAGATAAGCGTTGATGTCATGATCGGCGGAAACAGCGTCGAGAATGAAATCGAAACTGCCGGCATGCTTTTCCATCTCGTCGGCGTTGCGTGAGATGACCACCTCATCTGCTCCGAGCCGCAGAGCGTCTTCCTTCTTATTCGGTGACGTCGTAAACACCACCACGTGCGCTCCGAGCGCGTGTGCAAACTTCACGCCCATGTGACCGAGTCCGCCCAGGCCAACAATCCCTACCTTCTTGCCCCTGGTCATGCCCCAGTGACGCATCGGGGAATAGGTCGTGATCCCCGCGCACAGAAGCGGTCCGACGCCGGCGAGATCGAGGTTGTCTGGAACGTGGAGCACGAAATTCTGGTCAACCACGATGCTGTCGGAGTATCCGCCGTAGGTGACGCCTCCCAGATGCGAGTCCGGAAAGTTGTACGTCAGAATAAAGTTCGGGCAAAACTGTTCCTGGCCGGCCTGGCACTCGGGACAAGTGCGGTCGGAGTCGACCATGCAACCGACCGCCGCTAGATCGCCGGGCTTGAACCCGGTCACGGCCGAGCCGACCATGGTGACACGTCCGACGATCTCGTGACCGGGCACGCACGGGTAGACGGTTGGCATGACGTCATTCCACTCGTTTCGGACCTGATGAAGGTCCGAGTGGCAGACGCCGCAGAAAAGTATTTCGATCTGAACGTCGTTTTCTTCGGGCGCGCGTCGCGGGATTGTCGTAGGTGCTAGCGGCGCTGTCGCACCGGCGGCTGCATATGCTTTCGCGTTGTTCATGAATCTATTTCCTTTATTTAAGATTAATTTGAATCACCATTATTGACCCAAGCCGCTCGCTACACCACTCAGGAGGATTCTGTAGCGCCTAGTTTGTAAACAAACTGGGTGAATAACACATGGCTTTGCTCTACTACGCGAACAACTTCGCAAACAATAACTGCTGAAAGCCCAAACTCAAATGGACAACCTACAGCCAACGAATTTGACCCACCTTTGAAACCGGAACAGCTTCAAATAGCCCACAGTTGCTAATTTTCTTACGCAATATTGATATGATGTTATTGGGTAGTCAATTGCGTTGTGATGTGGGTCTGAAAAGGGATCGTGATCTTTGTTGGAGTTGGGATTAATCCACCTGACCTGCAACAAGGCATCGGATCGACTGAGGCGGCTCGCCGTGTCGGAAGGAAGCTGGCCAGTAATTAGATGCTCCTAACAAAGCGGCCACGCAGATAAGAGTTGTGACATCCTGGGGTGGCGTGTCAGAGAGTCGTTTCCGCATCAGTTGATGCGGGCACGATTGCACACTCGATCCCAATCACAAATGCCGACGATTTTACGAAGAGGATATTTAAGAGCAATTACTGTTCGCTGACTAACGAGAGTAGGCGAATCTTGTAGATAGTACATGTCTGCTGGTGCAACAATCCCTGTGCGCTTTAAGGTCCGAAGCGGCCGCGATACTCACCGGAAAGAATAAAAGCTTTCACCATCTCGGCGTTAACGAAGTTGCCATCAAACTGGCTAAGTTTCGTCAACCAGAAGTCGTAACCGCTGTAGTCTGAATCCGGAGCATCGTTGGGATTCCGGCGCAGATAACCAAAAAACTGCGCTAACACAAAGGCGCGGTTGCTTTCGGCGGCAAAGAGTTCCGCATCCTCCGCGACCGCGCGCAACACTTGCGCCCGCGTTTTGTTTGCCGTACTCAGATCATTGACCAATTGATCTCGCTCATCTTTCAAGCGGCAGCGTTTTTCCGGGCGGACATAGTGCTTACTTTGCGGCCCCAGCGCACCCTACGCATGAGTCGCCCCGCAGAAGCACTGTCTGAGCAGGATTGAGTATACTCTATGGACTTCGGAAATAGCCGTAATAAAGACAAACAACTAAAGACCGGCGTGTGCTCAGAATAACTTTCAGCGCTGACAACAGAGCTTTTGTAAATCATCTGCGTCTAAGCGATTTAAACACCGTGACTGGCTTTGGATAATTCTGCGACTCGAAGACCGACGCGACCTATTAATGACGTGGTAAGAATTGAATCGATGGCCGCTTAACCCGCAACAACGTGAATCCAGTCTTCGGTAATCAGTGCAAACCAACGAAGGCTTGAACCAGAATTTTAAGGCTAAGACTGTGGTGTAGTTCGATTCCCTTCTTCGACACCATTCCGAATTTCACCTAACCTTAGCTCGAAGAAACACACTTGCGCCCTATTGCTGGCGCATGCGGGTACCGGTCGTATAAAATGCCGATGTCCCAGAATTTACAGCAATTGTCCGCAGTCCATTGCCTCTGTGATCGTGAAAGACTTACGCCCGCTTGGCTCAGTAATTGGACTCACCCTCTCAAGCTACTTATCTAAAAGACTTACCGAATCGCTGGAATCCCTTTGGGGACTTTTTGGGGACTACGTTTTTCAATTAGCCGTTACTTCCTCAATTACCATCGCTCCCGCTGGCAACTACAGTACCTGTTCTACCGTTTCGGCGCGGCGCACTTTGATTTTCACTTCCACCCGTGACCCGAGCCGGTTGATGATCGACATCAGGCGATCAACAGTGAACCGCCCGAGGTCCGCGTTGCGGATGCGGAGAACTCCGCCGCGGCGATCCCGGTGCGAACCTGTGCACTGCGGATGCTTAGCCCCTCTCGGTCGAGCGCGTTGATGATTTCCGCGGCCAGGATGGCCTTGAACTGATCGGCATCCGCATTCTTGTGTCCGAGGTCGCGAAAAACATTTCCGCTGCCCCGCACTACTGCCAGCTTTTCCCTTTTCATCGCAACATCTCCTTCAGTCTCTTCCAACGATCCTTGACCAGATCGATCTCACGTTTGGGTGTCTTGATGCCCTGCGTAGATTTCTTCTGAAAGGCCTGGACAACCCAAATGTCCTTGCCGAGCTGCGCCTCATAGACCACGTGGAACGCGTCCCCGCGAAACGGCAAAGCAATCCCGAACACGCCCGAGAAGACCTCGCATAGGCTTCGCGATGTCAGCTTTGCCGCCCTCAGCAGTAATCGTCAAGGCGGCAAGACAAGTGGACCTGACGTACTCAGGGAAAATCTCGAATTCCCTGGAGCGCCTCTCTGATCCAAGAAACGGACCGTGCTTCTAGTTATTCGCTATCGCTATTGATCGCGTTGCTGATTCGGTCGAATGTTTCCCATCTGTATCTAGTCATAAAGTGACAACACCTGTCAGATTTTGTTGGAAGTATGGGTAAGTGTGCGAGTCGATCGCTGGTAAAGGGGCGAGTCTGCACGGCACAATCCTCCTACCTCATCGGGTCATTGACAGGCATCAGTGCTCGCGCTTATGCTATGCATATAATTGCGGATGTGCAATCCTGCGGATGAGCAGCTATCCAAAAATATAAAAGGTTTGAGCCTATTTTTCGCGGATCGATCGTAGATTGGTTTACTCAAGCCGTAAGGGCACGCAAAGGCAACTCTGGCAGCAGATTAGACCCCACGAAGTTGATGGAGAGTCTGGATGAGACAACAACTCAGTAATTTCAAAGCGGAATTCTTCAAGGCACTGGCCCATCCCTTGAGAATCTCGATCCTTGACGCACTGCGGGAAGGGGAGCTGACAGTCAACGAAATCAGCCAGCGCTTCGACGTCGAGCCTGCCAACGCTTCGCAGCAGCTCGCAGTGCTGCGTAACCGGAATATCGTGATCACTCGCAAGGATGGCGCCAACGTCTACTACTCGGTGAGCGATAAAGGCATATTCAAGCTGCTCGATGTTGCCAAAGAGATCTTCAGCCATCATCTCGTCGGCGTCAGGAGCATGCTGGAAGAGATTCACGCTCCCACTGTCAGTGAAGGCGCGCGCGTCGCCGGACGAAAACGGCTAGCTGGGTCCCGCCCGTAGGCCGAACAAGTTTCAATAGAAAGGAACTGTCGAGATGTTTACAGCAGAAACCAGGATGAACCTTGTGAAGCAGGTCGCTAGCGTGACTCCAAACGTCAGCAATGATGCGCAACAGTTGAAGGTCCTCTGCGAGCGACTGCTCCGCGAGCAGCCTCTGTCGGGGCCGCTTTTGCAGCGACTGCTGGCACGGTCGCGCCGAATGGGTAAGCAATGCGCCTTCGCTCCCATTCAGGACAGGCGCTGTTCGGCATGCAACATGACGGTTGCGAGCGCGCAGCTCCAGAATGCCAACGCCGGCGAGTTCATAAACTGCGCCCACTGCGTAATCTTCCTATACCAAGACGGTCGATAGTCATTGCACCGGTTTAGTCGAAGCGCCAAGAAGAGCCAGGGGAGATCATCTTTCCGAGATGAATCATAGACTCGCGTTAGGACTCACAATCCAAAAATCAAGGATTCACGGAAGAGGGTGTTTCGCCTCAATTCCCTTCCGTCAGCACCAGCGGATCGCTGAGTACGTAGGAGAAAGAATTTCGTTGGCCGAAGCGGCGCGCAGACGATGCGCCCCTGGTGAACAATGCATTTGTGATGTGGACGCCGACTGGGCCATTGACGGAAGCCAGGCCGGCAACGGCACACAGTACATCGATCACTCATGCCAGCCGAACTCATACGTGACGATCTCCGAAGGACGGATCTTCATCCACGCGCTTAGAGAGATCGCTCCCGGCGAAGAGATCACAACTGACTACCTGTTCGAAGTCTATTCCGATCAAACCATGTGCTGCTACCGGACGGCCGCATGCGATGAAACAACAAGCTTCGCGAGTGCTGCCGAGAGTCGGAGACCCAACCATCATTCTGGACACCTGACGTTTGGGGGAGCCTGTGAAGGTTAAGGAGCTGTCGTTGCTGATCATCAATGACGACAAGGGTATGCGACAACAGCTGGCGTCGCTCGTCAGTGACAGGTACAGGTTGGTGATGGCCGCAGGACCAGAGCAAGTAACAAGTCTAATGACGTCGAAGTCATTTGACCTGGTGTTAGCTCCAATACTCCAGACCAATGTACTCGAGGAGGCTGACGATTCCAGGTGCGCAGAAGGCGTCACAGCAACAGCGGAACTTCGATCGGGTGTAACAGGGAAGAAGTATGAGTTCCGGTCGGTAAATCAGGAGGCATCAAGCTGCGTGACTAATCCCTTCGAACGCGTATTGCTGGAGGTGGCTATCGAACGCGCAGAGATGTCTGTCAACCAGGTCAAACGAATTATCGAACGAGACGCGATATTCTGAAGACCGAAAGTGCGGCGGATGAAGGTGATTTCACGATGTCACTATTCGCGAAGATTCTGAGAACGCCGACGGTTACGGAGCCGATTGGGCGAGGCGATGCCGAGGCAGAAGTCGAAGGGATCGCGCGCCAAATAGACGAGCGAGCGCGCCGGCTCTTTGGTCGTTCCCTCCACATTCGCGAGGTTGATGCGGGCTCGTGCAATGGCTGCGAATTGGAGATCAGCGCACTCGGCAATCCCTACTACGACATGGAGAGGTTTGGACTACACTTCGTCGCCTCGCCCAGACACGCCGACTGCCTGCTCGTCACTGGTCCGGTGACCCGCAACATGGCCGAACCGCTGAGGCGCACCTACGACGCCACCCCTGATCCCAAGATTGTGATCGCGATCGGGGACTGCGCCAACAACTGTGGCGTGTTCAAGGACAGCTATGCCGTGGTTGGCGGCGTCGACAAAGTAATCCCTGTAAACGTGTTTGTAGGCGGCTGCCCACCGGAGCCGGTCGACATCCTGCGAGGGATCTTGTTGGCGCTCGATCGGCTGCCACGAAAGCGAGCACAGCTCGAAGAATATAAGTGATGCGCACACTGTTTTTGTTGATGGTCTCCGGTTACGTGTTCGGCGCTCTGGCCGCGTTATTGAGCGGACGTAGCATAGTGGGCCGCGCGCTTGCGACTGCGGGCGCGACAGTCGGCTCGATCGCCGGGTTGGCGCTCGGAGTTTTGGTCATCTCTTCAGGGAATATGTTGACGTTCACTTCGTCACGGCTGCTCCCATTAACTGGCGTTGCTCTCAAACTCGACGGGCTGGGTGCGTTCTTTCTGGTCGTGGTTGGGTTGGTGGGGTGCGCCGCGGCGATTTACGCCTTTGGGTATTCGGCACAGTACGCGGGACGCTATTCGCTCCGTCTCCTGGGCGTAATGTTCAACCTGTTGCTGTTGGCGCTGAGCCTACAGGTAATGGCAGACAATGCGCTCACCTTTCTCATCCTCTGGGAAGCGATGTCGCTCACTGCTTACTGCCTAGTGCTAACTGAGCACGATCAATCCGGTACGGTGCGCGCGGGCGTGTGGTATCTCGCAATGACGCACGCCGGCTTCGCGGCGTTGATCGCGATGTTCCTCCTCCTTTCTGGCTCTCACCTGACAAGTTCATTCGCTTCCATGCGCGCCGGAGCGGCGCTGCTTTCTCCGGCCTCGCGCAACATCGTCTTCCTGCTTGCGCTCTTTGGCTTTGGGGCCAAGTCGGGAATCATCCCGCTACACGTCTGGCTGCCGATGGCGCATCCGGTAGCGCCCAGCCCCGTATCGGCGATCCTGTCCGGTGTAGTGATCAAGATGGGTATCTACGGTCTCTTGCGCGTACTGCTCGACTTGATGGGAGGTGGCCCGGCCTGGTGGGGCGGTATCGTCCTTGGCGCAGGCGCGGTTTCGGCCTTGCTCGGCGTGCTCTACGCCCTGATGGAACACGACCTCAAACGGCTGTTGGCTTATCACTCAGTCGAGAATATCGGCATCATCCTGATCGGAGTTGGCGCGGGATTGGTCTTTCACAGTTACGGCTTGATGTCCCTGGCTGCTTTGGGCTTCATCGGCGGTCTGTATCACACCATCAATCACGCGACATTCAAGGGCTTGCTGTTTCTCGGCGCTGGTTCGGTACTGCAAGCGACGGGAACGCGCAATATGGAGAAGATGGGTGGCCTGATCAAGCGCATGCCGTGGACCTCTCTGTTCTTCCTTATTGGGGCGGCTGCGATTTCGGCGCTCCCACCCTTGAACGGGTTCGCCTCAGAGTGGTTGGTCTTCCAGTCACTGCTCGGAGGCTCCAATATTCCCACACCCGAGGTGGCGGTCGTCATGCCGCTGGCCGTGGGAATGCTGGCGCTGACGAGCGGACTGGCGGCGGCTTGTTTTGTCAAAGCATTTGGCATCACTTTTCTCGCCATCCCACGCTCACCTGCGGCTGAGCACGCGCACGAGTCCCCGCGGTCGATGGTCGCGGGAATGGCGATCCTGGCACTCGCTTGTGTCGCGCTGGGACTTGCTCCTTTCGTCGTGGTGCCGAGGCTTGGCCGGGTTCTGGCAGGACTCGGTGGTCTGCCGGACACTCATGCGGCCTTTACGCTCAACCTGTCCCTGATCACGCCAAACAATTTTGCCAGCATGTCACCCACTCTGCTGGCGTTCGGCTTACTCATGTTGTTAGGGCTGGTGACGTTGGTGATGCTGGTCTTCAGAGTGAACCGGCGGTTGCGCATGAGCGACTCATGGGGTTGTGGGCGCGTCGGGCAGACGCCTCGAATGGAATACACAGCCACTGCCTTCGCCGAACCATTAAGAAGAGTATTCGCCGAACTCTACCGCCCGACCAAAGAGCTGAGCATAGACTTTCATCCCGACTCGAAATACTTCGTTCAGTCAATCGAGTATCGGAGCGAGATTACGCCCTGGTTCGAGAAGGCGTTGTACGGACCACTACTTCGGTTCGTTCGTCTGCTGGCGGAACTCACGCGCCGGCTACAATCCGGTTCAGTGCACATTTATCTCTTCTACATCTCTTTTGCTCTATTGATCCTGCTTCTGATCGCAAGGTGGTCGTAACAATGAAGGGTTACCTGCTCGAAATCGGCCAGACACTCATCGCTCTCGCGATCGCTCCCGGTTTGGTTGGGTTCGTGCGCTGGTGGAAGGCGCGGCTGCAAGGGCGCAAAGGAGCTCCACCATGGCTGGTCTACTACGATTTGCGGAAGTTGTTCGGCAAAGAGGTGGTCATGTCAAAGAACGCCTCCTGGATCTTTCGCTTTACACCGTATCTGCTGTTCTCGACCACGGTTGCGGTTACGCTCCTTATCCCACTTGTCGCCGCTCCCCTGCCATTCGACCGCATCGGTGACCTACTCGTAGTTGTCTACCTGCTTCTGCTTGGCACTTTTTTTCTAGCGCTGGCAGGACTCGATCCTGGAACAGCGTTTGGCGGGATGGGCGCGAGCCGTGAAATGACTATAGCCGCCATCGCTGAGCCGACCATCGCGCTCTCGATCTTCGGCCTCGCTGTCGGGGCGGGTTCAACCAACCTCGGACGTATCGTAGCGGAAACGCTTGCGCATCCCAGCGCCGCGATCAGTCCCGGCCACCTGTTGGGCTTTGCTGCGCTGTTTACCGTCATGCTCGCCGAGACCGGTCGACTTCCGGTTGACAATCCCTCAACGCATCTTGAACTGACGATGATTCACGAAGCGATGGTGCTGGAGTATTCAGGGCGTTACCTGGCGCTAATCGAATGGGCTGCCGCGGTGCGTCTGCTCATCTTCTTCTCGTTGCTGGCCAATATGTTCGCTCCCTGGGGCGTAGCTACGACGCTCACGCCGGTGGCTCTCGGGATGGCTGCGGTTGTGCTCGTCGCCAAACTCGCAACGCTCGGCATCGTGGTCGCCCTGCTGGAAACACGCATAGCCAAGCTCAGGCTTTTTCGCGTTCCCGAATTGCTGGCCGTCTCGTTTGTGCTGGCTCTACTCGCCGTGACGTCATCTTTCCTGTTGAGGTAGTTTTGTGTGAACAACGATCTTTTTGCCCAACTCACCGCGCTCGGTTCGAGTCTCGCTTTGCTGGCAGGGATTGCCCTGCTCTGGCGACGCAGTCTTGACGCCTACATCCAGGCCTTCAAGTGGCAGTCAATAGTGCTGTCTGGGATGTTCGTCCTGGTGGGTTACGCCGGGAGTGATCGGCAACTCTACACCATGGCCGCTTTCTTCTTCGTACTGAAGGTGATCGTCATTCCGCGATACCTGCGTCGACTTGAGCATCGGGTCGGGGCTGAGCGCGAATCGCACCCTTATGTGAACATCGCCACCTCACTGATCATTTCCGGATTACTTGTGTTGTTGGCCTACGCCATCACGCGCCCGCTGGTAGCCGTGAGCCGGTTACCAACGCGCGGCTCGCTACCGCTGGCCATGGGGCTTGTCTTCGTCGGACTGTTCGTCGTGGTCACGCGACGCAAGGCGCTGACGCAGGTCGTCGGCTTCCTCGTCCTTGAAAACGGCATTGCGTTGCTGGCGATGCTGGGGACGTACGGCATTCCGCTGATCATCGAACTGGGTGTCTTTCTCGACGTGTTGATGGGCTTTCTGGCGATGCAGGTATTTGTCTATCACATCCACGGGACTTTCGAATCGATGGACGTTGAGCAACTAAACCGACTGAAGCACTGACAGCACGGCCCGGTCTCAAAATGACGTTTCTTCTTCTATTACTTCCCTCTCTGCTTGGTGCGCTAACCGCGATCCTAGTGCGGCCTTTCCGCGCCTGGGTCGGCTGGTTGAACGCGTTCGTCTCGCTGGTGGCTTTCGGCGCGGCGTTGAGCTTCGCTGGCCGAGCAATAAGTGGAATCGGAGCACCTGTCTTCGGACCCGGCGAGTTCCTCCGGGCCGACGGACTGTCTGCCTTGTTGATGGTGCTGGTAACGTCGGTGGCAACGCTCACACTTTTCTTAAGTCCTGGATTGGGCCGGCAGACACGCTACGAGGAACCACAACTCTGGCGTTATCACATCTTCATTAACCTCTTCATTGCCGCAATGCTGTTGGCCGTGAGTGCCAACAATGTAGGCATCATGTGGGTCGCTCTGGAAGCCACAACGGTCTTCTCCGCTTTGATCATTCCGCTCAGACTCACCAAGTGGTCTGTCGAAGCTTCGTGGAAGTACATCCTGATCGGATCAGTCGGGATTGCTTTGGCGTTCGCTGGAACTGTTCTGAGTTACTTCGATTTTGTGGCGCTGTCGGGCCGCGTGGAGAACGCCTTGAACTGGCCGGTGCTCCGAGCCACTGCTCCTTTGTTGCACCCAGAAGTCATGCGCCTGTCGTTCGTCTTCATTCTCGTCGGCTATGGCACGAAGGCCGGCATTGCACCCATGCACACCTGGAAGCCTGACGCCTACGGTGAATCGCCCTCGTCGCTTGGCGCTCTGATGTCTTCGGCGCTTTTTGCTGTGGCGATGTACGCCATTCTGCGGTGGAAGATGGTTGTGGACGCGTGCGTTGGCGGTCACTTCAGCGACAATCTCTTTCTCGCACTCGGCATGCTCTCAGTCGTGATCGGCTCATTCAGTGTCGTGCTCGCGCGCAACTACAAACGGTTGTTGGCCTATTCTAGCGTCGAGCACGCCGGGTTGATCTGTCTTGGTCTGGGCCTGGGGCCTCTTGGAGTTTTTGCCGCGCTGCTGCATCTGATCAACCATACGGCGGTGAAATCGATGTTGTTTTTTCTGGTTAGAGCAATCGATTTCAAGTACGGTTCGCCGCTGATCAAAGACGTGCGCGGGATGCTCAAGGTGATGCCCTGGACGGGCGGGTTGTTCGCGATCGGAATATTGGCGCTAATTGGACTCCCGCCCTTTGGCCTTTTCGTTTCAGAGTTTGCTCTCTTTCGTGCCGGATTTGCCACTAAGCACTATTGGCTCATGGGAGCGACGCTGGTATTACTGGTCGGGGCTTTCGTTTCATTTCTGAATCACTTGAACAACATGTTCTACGGTCCACTACCCGAGGGAGTAAATGCGGGCGAGCTTGATAGCCGGGGCTGGCGATTCCTTTGTTACTGCCGCTAGCCGCACTCGTTGTCCTCGGCTTAACCGTGCCGGCGTCGCTGGCAACGTTACTAAATCGGATCATGGAGATCGTTTCCGAATGACAGACTTTTCCGAATTACAGCTAGCACTGTCGAAGCACTTCGAAGGCAAGACGACGGATGTCCATGTCGAGCGTGGTAACGAATTGCATTGCCGAATAACTCGTGGCGCTGCGCGGCGGCTGGCCGGACCGCTGCGTATGGACTTCGGAGCCGAGCTCGCCCTCATGGTTGCCAATGATCGGCCAGACAAAAGAGCTTTCGAGGTTAACTACCTCTTCGCCAACGCTCGTGAGAACTGGTTCGTGCACGCTACCAAAGAAGTCGCACGCGAAGACCCGGCGATAGTCTCCTTGGCGACTTTCTATTTTCCTGGCTCACGCTACGAGCGTGAAATCAAGGACTTATTCGGCATTGAGGCGATTGGACATCCGGACCCGAGGCCCCTGGTGCGGCATGCGTTCTGGCCGAAGAACTACTTTCCGTTGCGCAAGGGCGCCGTGCCCCCGGAGCATTTCGAAGATGACGGCACGCCGTTCCCTTTCTACGCCAGTCGGCGGCGAGGGGGTCTACGAAATCCCTGTCGGCCCAGTGCATGCTGGAATCATTGAGCCGGGCCACTTCCGCTTCAGCGTTATCGGCGAGACCGTTATCGATCTCAAAGTCCGGCTTTACTTCACCCACAAGGGGACGGAGAAGCTGTTCGAAGGACGCTTACCAGCGGACGGCGTGGAACTCGCGGAACGGATCTCGGGCGATACGACGGTGGGCCACTCCCTAGCCTACTGTCAGGCGCTCGAATCGCTAGCTGAGACAGAGGTTCCCAGCCGCGCACGTTATCTGCGAGTCATTCTGCTCGAGATGGAGCGGCTCTACAATCACATTGCTGACTTTGGCGCAATCGCCAACGACACCGGGTTCGCGATCGCAAATGCTCACTGCTCCCGTCTGCGTGAGCGGCTTCTGCGCTTGAACAAAATCCTAACTGGCAATCGTCTCCTGCGCGGCGGAGTTATTACGGGTGGGGTTCGATTTGACTTACCAGACGGACTCGACCTCTCCGCTGAACTCTACACAATCCTGGCCGACTTCAATGAGATCGTCGACATCAGTTTGAAGAACACAATCCTGACAGACCGCCTGGAAGGCGCGGGCTATCTGACGAAGCAGACCGCGGTGGATCACGGTGCACTCGGCTATGTTGCGCGCGCCTCGGGAGTCGACATTGACGCTCGCCGGGATCATCCATTTTCCGCCTACGGCGAACTTGATTTCAAAGTGCCGGTCTACGAAAGCGGTGACGTTTATGCTCGGACAATGGTGAGAGTCAAGGAGGCGGCGCAGTCAATGGCGTTGATCCGGCAGGCGACCAAGCGGCTGACTCCTGGACCACTCGCCGCGCCGCTGGGGCAGTTACCACCATTCAAACCGGCTTTCGGGATCGTGGAGGGCTGGCGTGGCGCCATCATTCACTGGGTCATGGTTGACGGCAAAGGGGAACTCTACCGCGTTAAGATTAAGGATCCGTCGTTCGTTAACTGGCCGGCTCTTTCGTTTGCCGTGCTAAAGAATATCGTTCCCGATTTTCCGCTCTGTAATAAGTCCTTTGGTCTTTCGTATTCTGGAAATGACCTTTAGCTACGGCCGCGCGGCCGCTCTTCGCCCAGTGTCGCAACGACGCGATTCTGAGACGGTCCCGACTGGCGATACAACTTCTCGAGAGGCCATTACTCTCTCACTGGCGCGAAGTGCTCTCCTTCAGGATATTCACGCGTTGCCTCAGTCGCTTCGGCGCGCCCTTACTTCAGGGAATGCCCCTACCGCTGGTGCAAGCGAGCAGAGATGATTTAAGATGTCGACGTTTACAGCATCAATTCCATCTGATCTACTGGCCCAATAATGCCTGTAACTTGTTGCTTCTAAAGACTTTATCGCCCGCTTGGCTCAGTGGTAGAGCACTCGCTTCACACGCGAGGGGTCAGTAGTTCGAATCTACTAGCGGGCACCAAATTCTCAATAACTTACGGGCGACGCTGAGTCGCCCGTTTTGCTTCGCACACACTTTCGCACACACATTGAAGTCAAAAACGATCATGAAATCTCACAAAATTGGACTTTTTTGAGCGAGGATTTTTAGGTGCTGGCGTCAGTAAATGCTAGTAGTCGTCTGCGCTTCCCAGGGGCGAGACGTCCGATTCCAGACGCTTAACGTGCGTAGGACTTTAGTGACTTCCGAGCAACGCGATGAGGCCGTCAGCGAGCGTCCCACGCCAACTCAAACCGTCGTGGCCGCCGACGAACTGCTGATAGTGAACCTGATACCCTTTCGCCAGCAATACATCGCGCAAGTGACGCGTGCTTTCCAGAATGCCCCCACCACCACCTTCCCTGTCGATTTCAAATGTTCCCGCCGCGAGATAGAAACGCAAAGGCAGCTTCGGACTCGCCAGAAACTGCTTAACCATGAAATTGCCTTCAGTGGTTGCGTCCCTGGAATTGTCTGCGCCGGTCCCTCCCGAGTCAGGACAGCGCGGACCGCATACTCCGCCGTTGTGTTCAAACGACCACCAAAAGGCGCCGGATTGGCTCAGCACGTTGCCAAAGACCTCAGAGCGACGCAAGGCGACATATGCTGCTGCCAGTCCTCCAGCGCTATAGCCAGTGACAACGGTTTGTTTCGGATCTTTTGTGACGTTGTAATGAGATCGAACCCAGGGCACAAGTTCCGTAGCCATAAAATCGGCGAACTCAGGATTTGCTACGAGATCTACCAGACGGCGACGGGAAACATTCTCAACAAATACCGCTACGGTCGGCGGAATCTTGGACGCGGCAACAAGATTGTTCAACGTCGTCACCCGGTATTGATCGTCTGACAAGTCTTCTCCGTCGAACAAGATTAACAGCGCGTTAGGTGGACCATCTGCTTTGTAATTGGCCGGCGTGTAAACGGAAAACGAACGATCAATTTTCTGAATGGTGCTCTTGATGGTTTGTTTCTCGACGCGTCCTTCGGCTATTCCAGGTTTGGCCACAAGCCATGGTTGCGGCGCCGCTCCTGGCAACTCCGCCACGCTTTCACAATTGAACTTGCTGGTATTTGGCGAACAAGCTGAATCTGGATGAAGACTGAGCGGATCGGACTGTCTGGTGGCCGCGCGCTGTGCGGCGCGAGGACCATCAAACGTCATCGGATCGTTCGGCGACAGTTGGTAGGTAAAGCGAGCGCCACTGGGGAGTTTCAAGGTCAAATACCAAACGTCCGAATTAGGAATTTGATGCATCGAATAGTCGGCTGGCGGACCAACGAAGAATCCGAGAAAAGAACCTCTGACGAAAACATTTCTCGTATCGTGCTTACTTCGCCACAGGAATGTCACCAGTTGATATTTGCCGTCTGAACCATACGGCTCTGTAAGCGGAGTACCCTCTGCTACTACCTGTTTCCAGAAGCTCTCCGTGTTCGTCTGACCTGCGCTAATCTGACTACGAAGAGTCTGAATCCGTTTGCTCGGATAAGGATCGCTCCAGGGTTCTGGTTTCAGTCGCTCGTCGAGCGAGATCACTTTACCAATGGCCAATTCATAGCTGGCTGATTGGTCCCCCGGATTCTCAATCTTGAAAGAGTACAAGCCGGTGCCTTCGGCGGCGAATGGAAAGGAAGGTTTTCCCTCACCCGATGTTCCCACAAGGCGGCGAGAAATCGTTCTGGTAGGATTCAGAAGGAAGAAGTTGATCTTGCCCTTGTAGCCAATCGAAACGTTGAAATAGTCTCCGTCATTCAGGGAAATTGAGAAGAGATCCGTTTTTCCGGGTTCGATCTTTCTGGCGACGGTCTGATTCGGCGAGACTCTTTCTTGCGCGATCGCTTCTTGCGTTGGCAAGAAAAGGAAGCAAAATATCAGCAAACCGACTTTCATAGCACCTCCAACGAAGCGGCGCAATCGATGGTTCCGCTCGTCCATTAGTCCAAAATCTGACATACGTCTCATTCGAGGGCATCCACAGCATATTACCGATGGACGATCCCTTTGTCTGTTATCAGATTACGATTTTGTATGGTCTTAAGAACTGCGAACGATGTTTCGATATTTGTGAGGCGTCATGCCCACATATAATTTGAAGACCTTTGAGAAATGGCTCTGATCGGCGAAGCCTGCCTGCGTAGCGATCGCGGTTAAGGGGATCTCCCTCTTCATGAGTTCGGCACAGGCGTGTTCAATTCTTAACTTGCGGACAAATTCACCAATCGTTACTCCAAACTTTTGACGAAAAGCTGTGGCCAGGTAAACGGGATGAACACCTACCTCGGCGGCGATCTGCGCGAGCCTCAGCGTTTCGGAAAAGTGTTCGACAATCATTTCGCGAGCTTGCCTGAGCCATGGAGGTGGTGCTCCGATTGCAGCGGAACGCTGGCGCGCGGCCTCAGCCAAAAGCTCGAGCGCTAATCCTTCAATCGCCAATTTCGCCGCAGTGTCGGTCTTGTTAAACTCGCGATACAGTCTCGCACATAGTCGAGGCAAAGCACCTCCACAGAACTCAGACGTAATTCTCAGAGTGAGAGAGTCGGCTCGTAGTTTTTCTATCCAGCGAGAAGAGATCTCAAGCATGAAGACTCTGGTGTCTGCGCCATGAACGAGGGCTTCGTGTGTTTGGCCTGACGCGCGAAACGTCAAAGCAGAAGGCCGGCAAACAACCTCTCGGCTTCCATATCGCTCGGTATAGACTCCCTGTAATCCAAAACAGAAATACGAGTTTTCGTGAGCGTGCCGCGGCAATCTGGAGTGCGGGTCAAACTCCGATTCCGTCAGGATAAAATCCGCAACTCTTAAGCTCTTTGTGATGCAACCATGAAAGCTGCCAGGCCGTAGTCTTTCAATCACCATTTCAACTCCATGTTACTCGATTCAATAACGTGCAGCAGAATACGACTATTCTACAACTAGAGGCCTCCTTAGTCCCATACACAATAGAAGCCAGAACTGAGTTTGATTCGGCGAAAGGTAAGTCCTCTGTCCATGCCCGACAGGGTCGATGGTTCAGGCAATCCTGATTAACGGGCACCACTTTGCGACCGTTATCTCCGCTTTCGTTCCGCAACTGAATGTTTGTTTGATCATTCAAAACAGTGTGAGGGCGAACCTCGATTAAAGGTTTGCCCTCACTTTTTTTACCCTCTCGCGCTGTTTATCGTGCTCGTTCGAACTTTATGATGCCGCGGCGTTGGCTTTGCAGAATTCTGCTCCAACGCAGCCAGACGCTTTTCCGTAGTGTTGTTTGCAGATTTCAACCGAAGAAGAAACCCACGCCATCTTTCGATGCGTGGGTTCCGATGGGCCGCCACCTTAATGAAAACTGCCCGCAGCAGCCTTCTTAGTTTTTGGCTTTTTTGTCGTCGTTCCTTTTGTCGCCGCGGTTGTTGTTGTTCGGCGGTGGCGACGGCCTTTGTCCTTTTGGGGCCACAACCACGGTGTTAGGCGGCTTGGGGGGACGCTCATCCCGCTTTTGGGCAAACGCGCCTACCGCCAGGAAGCAGCCGATTGCCATCGCCATTGCTTTTCGTTTCAAGTCGAACATCGAATTTCCTGTCCTCCTCATGCTTTTTTCAGCGCGCATGGGAGGGAGAGTAAGAGATGCGCCGCCCTCAATCGAGCAAGAACGATGCCAGAAAGGTTTATCGCCTCAATCGCTGGATCTGCCTTGATTAAGACAAGGATAACAGCGCATTTAGCAGGATCTCGCACCGTTTTTGCGGTTGTTAACACCGTATCGTGCAATTCGTAAACTGAAACTCAGCGCCGCAAGGTCACACTAAAAGTTCCCACATTCCCGCTGCTGTCAAAGGCCCGCAGGCTGACCGTATGTTCCCCCGGCGCGAGGGCCGGCAGTTCGACAGAATACCGCTCGTGCCCGCTGTCGGCAATCCCGTCGTCCGGAAACAAAGGCGTCCAGGGCGCGCCGTCCAGGCTAAAGTCGCCTCTTCTAATCTTGCCGGTGGAGTCGTCAACCGCGAAAGCTACGCGATTGCTACTTCCTCCCGATTGAGCGGGGGCAATGACTCGCAGAACCGGAGGCGTGTTGTCGATGTCTACCGGCTCACTCACTCGCTCTCCGGAAAGCGACTGGCCAAGCGGATTGTCCGGCGCGTCAGAAGCGATGATTTTGACCATGTAGCGTCCATCTGCAAGAGTAGCGCCGTCGATCGTGTAGAAGTTGTCCCGCAGCTTATCCTTCAACAATCGAAACGTAGTTTCGTTCAGCGGCCTGTAGTAGATCGCGTACTCGAGCGTATCGCCGTTTCGATCCTCGGCCTGCCATTGAAAGGAACGGGCGCCGCGTTGAAAAATTCTTCGCGGCTGTACCTGCGCGGCCGCCCCAAACAGCGATGGATCAAGCCCCGACGACTCGACGTTGGGATCGACCTGGAGCTGGGCAATCTGCTGCAAGCCAACACCAATCGGCAGCGAACTGATAGATAGAACTTCGGGAGCAACGTTCCGCGGCAAATACGCAAGGCTCGCGTCGTCCATCCAGGTCTGACCCGCGTTGCCCCCCGCTCGCAGTGTAGCTCGCCACTGTACAAATCTGGCGCGCGGACTCGAGATCGGACTGCCCTCAGGGTCGCGATAGGCACTACTCCACTCGCTCCAGGTCGCATCTGGTCGCCCGCCGTTGCCCGTGCGTGTCTGCAACTCTACGTTACCGTTGCCGCGCCACCAGATTCGGCCCCAGGAAGCTGTCAGCTTCGCATCGCGAACAGGCGACTCATAAGATCCTTCAGCAACCAGTTCCTGACCGAAACGAAACAATCTCCCCTGGTTGCTGGAGGCCGCATAAATCTGATTTCCACGCGATAGAAATGAAGAGATTTGTCCTTCGCTCGATTGCAAGAGCAGCGTGTCGCGTCCGTCGTTGGTGACGGAGTAGATGCGTCCCTTATCAGACGTTCCGATCAGCACGCTCCCAGGCTGCAAGGCCGGAGCGATCGCGAAGGCGGTTATTGAAGTCGAACTCCAAACAACGTCTGCACCACCGTCCGGGAGTATTCGAAATACTGCGCTGCGAGCAGTGGAAACGTCCGTCCGACTGCGCGCCGGCTGACTGGGCGTTTGTATCGGCGCTCCACTTTCGTCAATCGCGGTGATCGTCACCGACGTGCTCGTAGCTCCGCTACCTGCATCCGCAGGTTGTGCCACGGGTGCAGGAGCTGTTTGTCCGCGGCTAGCGGCAGCGGCATCGCTGAGAGCAAGCGCATAGATCGAGCCGTCAGCGGCTGGAGCCAGTGCATGTATTTCTCGTAGCTGCGCGTCGAATAAAGCAAACGCCTTTCCTTCAGGCGAGATCCGCAGGACCAGACCACCTGGGTCCGTGCCGGCGATCAAATCACCCTGGGCGGTTACTGCGAGCGATATTACGTGGGTCTGATTGGTCGCAATCAGTAGAGACGACTCCGGCTTCGCACCAGCTGCGCGTACCCGATAGAGCTTGCCGTTATCGCCTGTGCCCACCGCCAGCGAGCCGTCGTTCAGAACTGCCAGCGACCAGATGTATTTGTCGGCAGGATCAAAAAACACTTCAGCGTGACCATCGGCAGTTATCCGATAAACTTTTCCGTCGGGAGAGGTGCCAGCATAGAGCGCGCCATCTTTGCCGGCCGCCAGCGCAGTAACATCCAATTCTGCAGCGTCATAAAACAAAGCGCCGTGGCCATCGGCAGACACTTTGAAAATCTTGCCATCATGACCGGTACCCAGATAAACATTTCCCTGCGCGTCAGCTGCGCTCGCCCAGACAAAAGCCTGTTCGGTATTGAATACTTCGGTAAGACGCGGCGCCAGCATCAACATTCCGGTATCGCTTATTGAGACTCCGCGCGAGTCGCCTTTCAACAAATCAGCCCTGCCGCTGGTCTCCCAGACGACAGGTTGTCCGGCGTAAATAGCGCCGGCTGAAACTGCAAGCAAAAGGATAGTGGCAGCGACGCCGCTAGAAAATTTTTCTGGCTGTTTTCGTCGTTTAGCTTTAAGCATGTTTTAGTCTTAGTTTCCTATGTATTTTGCGTAGAGCGATCGCGCGGTTGTGATTTCGCTAGTGCCCCTGATTATCGATCGTGCATCCTGAAAAACAGTTAACTCGAATTCTCCGGTGCGAAAGCGCAGCAGATACTCATTGAACTTAACCTCTCCGCTAACCCTGAGTCTTTTGGCAAGTTCCTCAAAGTTCAGCCGGCTCGGGTGAGCCGGCGAAATCTGCACCGCATTACGTCCGCACAACACAGCAGCGAATTCAGGGGACGCGGCTTCCAACGTTTCAAAGCGACCCTCGGCGCAGGTTTGACAGTCGGGAGACGGTGGGCCGGGATTGATCTTTCGCCACTCATTTCGCCAAACATCAAACTGCATCAACGCGCCGTGCAAGTCTCCGATCCGGCCGGTCAACAGTTTTAAAGCTTCCGTCACCTGGACCGCCGCCACCACGCTGATGATGGGCATGATTACTCCCGCTGTATCGCAGGTTGGAGCGCTGGCGGCGGGCGGTGCCTCTGCAAAAACGCATCGGAGGCAGGCTGTTTGATGCGGCCGGATCGTCATTGTTACGCCGTAAGATCCGACCGCGGCTCCATAAATCCAATTGATTTCGTGCTTCACGCACGCGTCGTTGATCAAGTAACGGGTCGCAAAATTATCGGTGCCGTCCAGCACAATGTCACAATCCGCGATTAGTCGCTCGATGCTTGAATGGTTTACGTCAAGTATTTCTGATTCAACTTCTATATCGCCGTTAATCTCTCGCAGGTGATTGGCGGCGGCGACAACTTTAGGGATTCGTTCGTCGGCATCACGCTCAGTGAACATTGTCTGTCTCTGAAGATTTGAAGCTTCAACAAAATCACGATCGACGATTCGGAGTTTACCGACTCCCGCACGAGCCAGGCTTTCGGCATGGGCCGACCCGAGCGCACCACAACCAATTATGAGTGCACGTGATTGTAGAAGCTGGCGCTGGCCTTCCTTGCCGATTCCGTGGAAGAGTATTTGCCGGCTGTAGCGTTCGATCATCTCTTCAGAACCCAAATTTCAAATCTTCCAATCTCAGATCTGCGATCTCAGATCTCAAATCTTAAGCCCTCGCTCAGCAGCTTCCTGCATCACGTCTTCCGGCGGCGATGTGCCGGTCCACAACTTGAATTGCTCAACCGCTTGAGCCACCAGCATCGCCAAACCGCCCAGTGTCTGGCAGCCGGCCTCGCGCGCCTCGCGCATCAACTTAGTCTCCATTGGATTGTAAACTAAGTCGTACACTAAGCGCGCACCGCGCAGTTGAGATGTCGTTGCCACCGCCTCGCTCTCAAGTTGTCCCAGCGTTCCTAAAGGCGTCGCGTTTATCACCACATCAAAGCCGTCAAACCGGGCCCCTTCCAGCGGCATCCATTCAGCCCCGAACCGCTCGGCCACGGCGCCGGCTTTTGTGGCATCGCGCGCGACGACCTTCGCCTTGGCGCCGGCCCGCGCGAGACTCCATAAAGCGGCGCTGGCCCCGCCTCCGTTCCCGATCACGGCACAACGGGCATCGCGCAAGTCGCCAAACATTTGCACGAGTGGTTTGATGAAACCAGGAGCGTCAGTGTTAAAGCCACGTAGCGTTTCGCCCTCAGCCACTATGGTGTTAACGGCTCCGATTTCCCGGGCGGCGGGTTCTACCCAGTCCAGCAACTCCATCACGGCGAGCTTATGTGGGGCCGTAACACTCAAGCCGCGCAGCCGCCAATCGAGTTCTCTCGTCCGTGGGTGGACCATTCGCTTGATGAATGTTCCTATGTCTCGAGTCTCGAAAAGTACATACACCGCGTTGGTTCCCATGGCTGCAAACGCTGCGTTATGAATTCGTGGCGACAAAGAATGTGAAACAGGACTTCCAACCAGCCCTATGATTTTCGTGTGACGGTTGAGCTTCTTGACTCGATAGATGTCAGTGAGTTCGCTGACGGAGAGTTGTCCCGGAGCCGTGGCAGTTTCGCTGTCAAGGGATGCATAAGTCAGAAAGCTGCCGCGGGAAGGTCCCAGAATACGAGTGGCAACTCCCGCTACGCCCATGGCGATAGCGATCATCTCCCGGCCGTCTTCACGCGCGCGTTCCAATAATTGAAAGACGGGCAGGCAAGCGATCGCGTCCTTTGCCTGGACGGCTATTTTCAAAACACGCGCCGGTGTAGCGCTCATGCGATGGTAAATCTGGTCGAGATTATCGGGCACGCCGATGAAATCATGGTGCGAACAAATAGTTCGACTCCAATCGATCGGCAGCGATGATGACAGTTCACTGCTATGAAACTTCTCTGCAAGATCCAGCTCGACGTCAAAAAAACTTGACGAGAAAATTGCATCTGACCAAAACGACTGGCGAGTGGCATCATCAAGAGCGCGCCGGCCGCCTTCCTGCGAAGGGCGGAAGGTTAGAATTGTTTCGCAAGCTGATTGCTCCAGAAGTCTGGTGATTGAAGCCGCGCCAGTCTTAAGCTCCGCTGGATCAAGACAATCCAACCTTACTTCAAACAAATCACAAACCTCGGCAGCCGCTGCTATCGCTCGTTTGAGTGCGGCAACGTTTGGTTCACAAAGGGAAATGCAAATGCGTGGCTGGTGGGAAGGGTCCATTAAGGAACTACAGAATACTGGGCGGGGTTGTGTCGGTCAAGAATTAGCCGCGGCTACTCTTTTGGAGTGCGGCGACCTGTCGCCGCTTTGGTCCGCGGCGGCTTGACGCCGCAAGGCTGCGTTAGTGGCAACGTGACCAAAGTTGCGACAGGTCGCACCTGACCAAAGCGCTGACAGGTCAGCGCACTCCAAAATTACTAGCCACTTCCAAGACTACCGCGGGAAGCGGTCGCGGTATTCACCAGAGACGATGAACGCCTTAACCATTTCCGCCTGTTCAAAGTTGCCGTTGAACTGATTCAGCTTGTTCAGCCAGAACGCGAAGCCGCTTGCGTCAGCGTCACGTCGCAGGTAGCCGAAGTATTCCATCATCACAAACGTTTCGTTGAACTTCGCGCTCACGAAACGTCCGTCCTCCGCAATACTCCTGAGCGCCTGCGCTCGCGTCATTGAGCCTGTTGCCAGTCCACTTAACAGAGTATCGCGTTCGGCCGCAGGTGAAGCTCACTCCGGTGTGCGAAATAAGCGTGTCGACATAATCTGCATTCGACAGGTTGTCGTACGCCGCGTGGAACTCTGCCCGGTTGACGAAGCTGTTAACAAACGCCTCCGAATTGGTTGCCAGCAAGGTTTCCCAGCCATCCTTACCGACCTGCACCCCCTGCCCTACCGTCCGTGTGTCGGGCAGGAAGTGCGCAAATCTGGGCGGGCACCGTAAGCAGCTCGATAGAGTCCATCCACCAGTCCGCCTGTCTTCTGGAACTCAATCGAGAGGAAGAAGGCAGCCGAAACGTTCTCGCGGCGGCGCTCGAAGCAGTTCTGGTCAGTACTACATTCGATTATTTGATCGCTCCAGAAGTTGAAGCCGGCTTCATCCGGTTCGCGATTCAGGAAATCGACGTAGTGCTGACGGACGAAGTACTCCGGCGTATCGAGTGGATTAGCGAGCGTGCTGGTTGTCAGCGTCGCCCCGAAGGCAGCTTCCGTCGACTCGCCGATCTGACTAAACGATCGCACTGACGGCGTGAAGCTGTAGTTAACGCGTGAAGGCGTGACCGTGTAGAAGCCATTGGTCTCTACATTGTCGAAGCGATAGAAGCCATTCGCGTCAGTGATGAACTTGCGGTTCTGCGTGCCGTTTAGTCTCACCACTGCACCTTCAACTGGATTGCCGTTGTCATCGACGATGCGTCCGGTGACGCTGCCGCCCGAAGCCGTCGGCACGAGCGCGCTGAAGGTCCATTGCGTCGTCAAATCTGCCGCTAAGACTCCAGTGGCCTCTATCCAGTTGGCTGCTCCATCCCGCGTGGGAACTCCAGGCGGCGGCGGAGCTGCCACCCAGTGACTGTCAGCCGTTCTGAGCCGGCGCAGACCCAGGGCAGTTTCCGGTGTGTTCCCGTTCAACTCGCTGTCGAGATAGTGCAGACGCACTGTGGCCGTAAATAGGGAACCTCCGCTCTGGCTGAGGGTGTAGTTGCGCTGAACCGCGGCGGCGTAAGTTGCCGGCGCTGTTTTTGCCAGCACCGCCGTCATCGTCGTCGGCCTGGTGCCGGCGCCGGTAAAGGTGATGATGTTGTTGGGATTACCAAACGTTAACGAGATCAGGCCAAATGGACCACCCGTGCGCTGCACCGTTCCCACCACATCACCGGCGCCGGTTGAAGCAGTCGTGTTCGGCTGCGTCAACGTGAAGCCACCAGTGTTGAGATCGTTGCTGGTTAGGGCCAGCACGCCGTTGACGGTCGCATTTCCGGCCAGGGTCGCGCCCAAAGCATTCGGCGCTCCGGCCGCGGTGTTGTTAATAGTCAGGTTGTTGTAAGCGATGCCCGCTGCCTGTTGCGCTGCGGTGCCGTTGAAGATCACGGTGCTGCCCGTGGTCGTGAAAGTGGCGCCGCCGGGGACGACCAATCCGCCCGTGCCATTGAGAGACAAGGTACGGGTGGCGATCGTCATCGAGCCGCCCGCGTTCACTCCAAGCGCGCCCGCCTGCAGGTTGTTGTTTAGCGTTACGGTTGCGCCAGTCAGCACTGTCGCAACGTTGGTTGACGACAAGCTGCCGGTGCCGCCCGCGTTGTTGATGACGTGCGTGCCGGTTCCAAGGTTCAGGAAGCCGCCCGTGACGATGCCGTTGAGCGTCAGGTCGCCTCCCGGTGAACCGCCAATCGTCAGAATGCGAGGATTGGTAATCGTCAACGTCATCGTGTTCGCCAGACTCAAGCTGTAAACGCCGATGTCTGTCGTACCGATGGTCGGCTGCGTGGCAACAGCAGGAATAATCACATCGTTGACGGCTGGGTTACTGACGCCCGGCGCGTAGCTGGAAACCACCGGACCAGGCCGGTTCCAGTTCGTGGCTGTGTTCCAGTCGGTGTCTGGTAGCGCCGGTCCAGGTAAGCGTTGTATCCAGCAACGTAATCGTTGCCTGCGTGCCGCCGACATCCGGATCGTCAGTCGTAACATTGATAGCGCCGGCGTTACGCGGTGACCGTGCCTTGCGTCGTGGCTTGCCGCGCAGTCAACGCAGTGGTGTTCACCGTCGCCGAGTACTTGATTGTGATCGATTTCCCGGCGCGCCGGGAAAGTAGGAATCGTATTGAGAGTAACGTTCTCGCCGGCTGTCGGCGCGTTCGGTTCTTGCGAGAAGGCGTTCTTGCGAACTGCGTGATGGGAAATTGCTCGTTCGCTACGATAGATACTCGCGACCTCTGCAGCAGAAGCCTTCGGCGTCGCCTTCGCTAGGACCGGCGATATGGAGTCCTTCGACGAGCCCTGTTTGGCGGTCATCGGAGCTGCGGCAGCATTCGCGATTTCCACACCACGTTTCGCGGCAACCTGTGGAGCGTGAGTGACCACAGCCGCATCCGGACGAGCATCTATGCCGCCACTGCGAGCGACGACGTTCGTGGTGCCGTAATTACTGCCGCTGATGATGTCTACACCATTGCCATTAGCGTTAGAACCTACAGCACCGCCAGCTGCGGCGGTGAAGTTTTTGCCTGGGGGGTCCGGACTTCCAAGATATGCCTGCACCTGCGCATTAGTCGGAGCGGCGGCGATGCCCTGAATATTGAATTCGTTCGTTCCCGCAACGGTTCCCTGTTTGCGCACCCCGATACCTGCATCAATGCCGCTACCGACTAGAAGGTCGCTAGTACTAACCGTTGGGCCGCTGTTGCCTGTCATATTCAGATTGAGGGTCGTATCGCCGGCTGCGCTTCCGCTGTCAATGCGAATCGCTTCACGATTTGTCAAGAAAGGCGTACCCACGTCATTGTTCTGAACATAAAGGTTTAGTGTGCAACTTGAGGCGCGGGCGATACCACGAATACCGAATCCGTCTGGATTGGTAATACTGTTGTTGTTCACATGGATTGTGGAGAAGCCCGTGCTGTTTGCGAGGCCCGCCGGGCCGTCATCCGCCTGCACGGCGATGCCAGAGGATCCCGCGTGGACGGTGGGGCCGTTGTTATTGACCGCATTGTTGTTGACCAATGCGCTGAAGGTGCCGCTGCCACCGAAGAAGACGGAGATGCCGAGGCCCTCGGCGTTAGACATCGGGTTAGCAACTGTGCCGTTGTTGTGGATGTTGAAATTGCTGATGCCGTTAACCCCGTTGAACGACACGGCGATCGAGTTGCTGCCAACGAAGTCGACATCGTTGCCGCTGATCTCAATCGGATTCGCCGCCGTACCCAAAGTCCCGGTCGTGGCATTACCAGCATTCCCGCTACCGCCGGCGACGCGAATGCCGTTGCCGCCAATGAAGATGGGGTTGCTGAAGAACTCAAAGCCCGAGATGGTGTTGTTATTGATCGTGCCGGTCGTCAAGTTTGCGGTCTGGCTGGCCGTCCCCTGCGGGAAAACATGGATCGCGTCCAGCACATCCGCGTTTGTCGCCAGCGTCGCATCTTTTACTGCCGCAGCGAGTGACGGGCCCGAGAGCGTGTTATTGGAAATGTTCAGGTTGCTAATCGTGCCATTCCAGGTCTCAATCATGATCGCGTTACGCCGCACGCCGGAGAGAAGGCTATCGGTGATGACCACGCTGCCGCTCACCGTAGTCGCCGTGAGTGCCGCATCGACGAAAGCGATGCCGTTCTGAGTGAATTGATCCGGACCGCCCGTGCCGGTGTTAGTGACCTGGCCGTTGTCAAAGGTGAAACCCGTTACGCTCGTGCCGAAGATGGCGTTCTGCGTAATATCGTGGATCGTCACGTTCGTGAAAGATGGGTTCAGCGTGTTCGTCAGCGAAATGCCGTGACCTGTCGTGTGCTGGATGACGCCGCCGGAGCTGTTGCCCCCTACAGAGGTATTGCCGGCGCCAGTGATGATCAATCGGCCGCTCGCTCCCGTGTTGTTGAGCACAATGCCATTGACCGGATCGGCAGCGACACTGTTGTTACCAGACGAAATGTCGTGGAAAGTCAGATGGCTCGCGCCGATGGTGGTGTTAGCAACGTTGAGCGCCGTTGCGCTGGTCGCTGTTAAGGCGTTGGCCACACCTGTGACGTTGACTGTGCCACCGCCCGTCGCGTTGAAGGCTATGCCGGCACCAGAGTTAATTGCGACACCGCCGGTAAAGTTGATTGTCGCTCCTGTGTTGGTCGTCAGATTGATCCCCGTTCCGGTTCCATTTACCGCGCCGCTCAATGCAACTGAACCGCCGGTCTTGTTAGCGATGTTGACCTGTTTTGCGCCACTGTTGCCTATCGTGCCCGAGTAAGTGATAACCGCGGTTCCACCACTAACATCGAAGGCATTGCCGGTCGCGCTACTGAGGCCGCCACCCGCCAAAGTAAACGTTCCATTCAAACCGACGAGGTTGACGTTCTTCGCGCCGCCCGTCGAGGTCGTTCCGCCAAGGACAACGCTGACCGTGGGCGCACCGACGCCCGTTAGGTCAAGCGCGCCGCCGTTTGTACTTATCGACATCGTGCTGACGTTCAGAGTTCCGACGTTGGCTCCGGTGATCGCTGTGCCGCCGGTACAGTTGCCGATATTGAAACCGGATAAGGTGTTATTGCCTGGCGCACCTGCAAGCGCCACGCAACTGCCGGCAGTATTGGTTGTGGTCGGCGTCGGAGCAGCCGCATTAAACAAAGTGATGGCGCTGACGACAAGGTTAACGCCCTGACCAAGAAGTTGCTGGCCGGCGTCTATGCTAAACGGCCCGTTCAATGAGCCGGCGTTGGAGAAGATGTAAAAGACGTCGGTGCTCTTATCCGCAGCCGTGGACATCGCCGAAGGGACTACCCGAAGGCGTGTTGCTGCGACCATCGCCCGCGGCGCCCGCCTGTAGATACCAGACGCGGCCGGTGAGATTGATCCGCACGGTGCCGATGGCGGTCAGAGTTGGATCCGCACTATTGGTAATCGTGTAAGTAAAACTGTCCTGCACCGTCGCGCCGTCAGCGATGTTTGGCCGGCCCACCGGCGGCGTGTAGACAAAGCTGCCAGCTGGCGAAGCCAAAGTAACGACGCCTCCGAGAGCAGTCGCGCCACCGGCTATCGCTGTTACGGTGAAAGTGTCTGTGCCGGCAGGCGCATTAACCGCAACGTCGTTTGCAGTCACTGCCGGTAGGACACGCGCGACAGTATCGAGCTGTGTGTTGCCCACCCAGTTGTAAGTGTCATTGAAAGCGAGCGGCGAGGCGTGAACTGAACCGCCCACTAAAGTCGTATTGGCGTCGAGCGGCGCACTGAAGCTGAGGTTGGTTGCGTCGTCGGCGGGAGACGCAGCGCCGTTGTTGGTTATGGTGGCTGTGTAATTGATAACTCCGCCGGGCGCGACCTTCGTAGCTGCTGCGGTGTTGTCCGTCAAGGTGGCGACGATCACCGCTGCCGTTGGCGCATTTGGCACCTTCTCTTGCACAAGAGGACTGATAGCCGATTTTACATTGGCCGACTGCTCGGCCCGGGCTTTCGCGGCGCGGCTCGCCTTGTTTGCGGAGACGGCAAAACTCAGAAGCGCGGCGACCGCAACAAGAGAAACCAGAGTGAGTAGAATAAAACGCTGGGGTTTATTTGCCAGAGGGAACCGGGGCGATGGGGTGGACTTCATTTTTAAATCCTCTTGTTCGGAATTCTCTTGCGATCAGGCTAGTCGAATTGCTTCATCGACCGACGACGTAACGGAAAAGGTTGGTAATGTTATTGATATGGCAGGGCGCAAAGCCGGGTACGTCGCGCTTATCGAACTCGCTCTTAGCGGCGCAAGAGTATTACACGTGTGAAACGTCGTCAATAGATTGAGGCGCCGCCTCAAGAAATAAGAGCAGCTGATCCGAAAGGCAGAGCCTTTCCGCACTGTGCGGCGGCAAAGCCGCGAGCGGAGTATTGAGTGGCGCATCGGAAAGAATTACTCGTGCTTCGGACAAGATAGGATGGATATGGGTTGAGAAGGAGAGGAATGCCCGTGAAAAGACTCTGGAAGAAAGACTCCAAATTTGTTAAGAGAACTGAAACCCTAAAATTGGCAAGAGTGACCTGAGATTGTGCCGGTCAATCTACGCTTGCGGCTTCGCCGCCGCACAGTGCGGTAAGGCTCTGCCTTACCGTCGACCTCTTTTATTTTCCTGGAGGCTGCGCCTCCACTTGATCCGATCGATATCAACCAAGAGCGGTTCATCCTCCAGCGGTTTTCCCTGCCAACAGCGCACGCTGGAATAACGATAATCCTCTGCACGTTTGACCAACCCAGCCCGAACGGGATTCTGGTGAAGGTAATGCACGCGTTCCATCAGCATGCTTTCCGTAAGCAACAGGCGTACATTCGGATGATGATCCCAAAGTGAATGGCAATAGTTTCTCCGTTTTGTTTCCTGCCGCAATTTTAGCAATGAGACCTCGTGTCCCTTCTCTTTCAAATGACCTATTACACGATGGCTCATTATTCCATTGATGAAGCGAAGCGTGTCTTCGGAAGGCCGCGCCGAATCTGTGATCACATGAAGATGATCCGGCATAATCACATATGCGTATAAAGCAAACTTCCCTGACTTGCGGGCCTCATCGAGCGCTTTGCAGGCTAAGTCCTTTATTGCGCCGGTTCGAAATACCGGCAGACGGTCCTTGGCGACCGACGTTAGAGAATAACAAGGCGAGTCTCTTGAGATGACGTGCATGAACGGCAGCTTAGTAAGGCTGCATCGGAAAGGCTATGACGGTAGGTCGGTGAGCTCAAACCGGAAGATGCAAGAGATTTGGTGTGAGGCCGAGCCTCAACTGGAGGCATAGCCTCCAGGAAAAATAAGGAGCTCAACGGTAAGGCAGAGCCTTACCGCACTGTGCGGCGGCGAAGCCGCAAGCGCAGATTGATGGGTGCTTCGGAAAAGAATTTAGTGGTGTCTGGATTAGTGGCCACAAAACCCTCGTTTTGCTAAAGAATTTGGAACTATTGGCGGATTTGGTCGGGGAAGTGACGGTTGCGTGCGGCCATTTTGTACCTGCGAATGGAGGTTGTGCACGTGCGGATGGAGGCCGTGCACGTGTTAGTGGGGGACGTGCACATGTTGACAGAGGTCTTGTAGGAGCACGGAGGTTTTGCACGGAGAGGTTTTGCAGGTGCGGACGGAGGTTTTGCAGGGTGCGGACCGGAGTCTTTAGGTTGCGAACCACGGTCCAGGCGCAGCCGTCGAGTGTTTCGATACTCCGCAGCATGGGTCTGAAGGTGAGTTTGCCACGCTCGGTGAGTGGCATTCGACTAGCGACGGCAGATCACTCCAAACGGTAGTTCGGCGCTTCCTTGGTGATGATCACATCATGCACGTGTGACTCGCGCAGTCCCGCCGAGGTGATGCGAATGAATTTGCTCTTCTCCTGAAACTCTTTGATCGAGCGGCAACCCGTGTAGCCCATGCCCGAGCGCAGGCCGCCGACCAGTTGCGTCGTCATCTCGGCGATCGTGCCTTTGTAAGCCACGCGTCCCTCGATTCCTTCAGGCACGAGTTTCGATTCGCTTTCCGCCATCTCCTGCGCATAACGATCGCGTGAACCTTCGCGCATAGCCCCAAGCGAACCCATGCCGCGGTAAGTCTTGAACGAACGACCCTGAAACAAAATCACCTCTCCGGGGGCCTCTTCAGTGCCGGCGAAAAGCGATCCGATCATCACCACATCTGCGCCGGCCGCAATCGCCTTCGCTACATCGCCGGAAAATTTCACGCCGCCATCGGAGATAAGCGGTACATTGCCGGCGCGCGCGGCTTTAACGCACGACTGAATTGCAGTTATTTGCGGCACGCCGGCGCCGGTGACAACGCGCGTAGTACAAATAGAGCCGGGCCCGATGCCGACTTTGATCGCATCGACGCCGGCGTCAATCAACTCCCGCGAGCCTTCAGTGGTGCCAACGTTGCCGGCGATCAGATCTGTGTCGGGATGTCGCTGTTTGATTTCTCGCACGGCTTCGATCACGCGCAACGAGTGTCCGTGTGCCGTGTCGATCACTAAACAATCGACGCGTGCCTTAACCAACTCGTCGGCGCGTTCGCGAAAGTCGCCGGTAGCTCCAATCGCCGCTGCGACGCGTAAGCGCCCCAAATCGTCCTTAGCAGCAGTCGGATACTTGATCGCCTTTTGAATGTCCTTAACAGTGATCAGCCCCTTGATACGCTTGTCGTCATCCACGACGAGAAGTTTTTCAATGCGATGCTTTTGCAGCACGGCCTTGGCCTGCTCGAGCGTAGTGCCAACCGGAACAGTAACCAGCGGCTGCTTGGTCATAACCTCTGAAACCGGAATCTCAAAGCGTGTCTCAAACCGCAGGTCGCGATTGGTAATAATGCCGACGAGGTGTCCATCCTCGTCCACTACCGGCACGCCGCTGATGTGGAACCGCTCCATTATCTGCAGCGCTTCGCGCACCGGCTTGGTGGGAAGAATCGTGATCGGGTCGACAATCATTCCTGACTCAGAACGCTTTACCTTGTCCACTTCTTCCGCCTGCCGCTCGACACTCAGGTTTTTATGGATCACACCGATGCCACCCTGTTGCGCCAACGCAATTGCCAGAGCCGCTTCAGTAACGGTATCCATCGCTGAGGAACAGAGAGGAATATGGAGTCGGATATGCCGAGTGAGCTGCGTCGAGGTGTCGGTTTCATTTGGCAGAACATCAGAGCGAGCCGGGATCAATAGGACGTCATCAAAAGTTAGACCCTCGGGTATTTCAGCTGAGATCATTTTGGTAATTGACTCCTTAAGGATGCGTTATGAAAAGAAAAACTCAATCGTAGTTGCCAGAGCAGACACGAAGTTTGGGAACAACGTAACAGAACCTTATTGATAAAAACAAAACTGCCCGCTAACAGGAGCGGGCAGTTTTGAGTAGTTTCTAATGCCGACCAGTCTTGACGAGACTCCTGACAAGCGCACACACGCTTGTTTACTGTGCCCTCAGGCACAAACTCCGCCGGCCCACACTTATTGCAGGAACAGTTCGTAATCAGTTTTCCGAATATCCAAATCAGAAGCTATACACAAAGGATAGGCACGAGCGCTTAGGAAACTTGCGTTGGGCGACGCGTGCAGATTTGCGGAGCGTCTCTGCACCCAGTAGACAAGGCCCAGCGCCAGTGCGGTTACAATTGCCAGAATCACAATCGCCAGCAGGACTGTCAAAACAGGCGACCGTGTGGCGGGTACATCGGTATAAACCTTTGAATGATAGGGAGTAGTAGAAACTTCTTCGCCCGTGTCGCCCGAGTCACGCATGTAACGCGTATAGCCTTCAATCGCCTCTTTCTCGTCGTAACCGACATAGCGGGCATAGGCTTTTACGAAGCTGCGATTGAAAATCCCGCCGGGTAATCGTTTGTAATCATTTGATTCTATCGCTTCGAGGTAGTGCATTGAGATTCGCGTTTGGTCGGAAATCTCACGCAGCGGAATGCCGCGGCCTTCGCGTGCCTGTCGCAACTGTTCACCGATATTAGCTTCCATCACCAGTCCGCTTCAGCCTTCTGCTTAATGCTTCGGTGGATGTGAGCCTCGTGGGACACCAGTTAGAAGTAAACCTAACCTATTTTGCTGGAATCGGAGGCGGTTAAGCCCGCACGGTTAAGACACCTAATTGTTGGGTGGAATATATCTTGCGCTGCTAAACACTGTCAAACTTTTACTGTCCAATCTAATCACCTACTAAAGGACCGGGAGCGATTGACTCGTCTCGGTGATTGGTATAGAAATGGGCCGCCTAATAATCCCCCACACGGAAATCAGTTAGACAATTCATCTACGAAGGAGGTGACCTATGAGAAGGTTTTTCTTGCTCGCAGTGTTCACAGTTGCGGTTCCCTTAATCGTCTACGGCCAGACAGAGCCGGGTGCACAAACAAAACCAGCTTCAGCGGCTGGCCAGCAGAGCGGCGCAGTAGAGCAGTCGCTCATCAAGCTGGATCGCGAGCTGCTCGACGCCGCCGTCAGCAAGGATAAGGCGGTGTTTGACCGAGTGGCATCAGACCATTATGTTTTCGTGAACCCTGGCGGGCGCGTTCAAGAGAAGGGCGCAGCTGCGGATGGCCCCAACCTGGAATCGATCCAAACAGAGAACGTGATCGTGCGGGTCGACGGTGATACGGCCGTACTGACCGGCAAGGCAATGGTGAAGGGTAAGTTCGCGGATGGCACAGACATAAGCGGGGCGTACACCTATATGCGTGTGTTTGCGAAGCAGAAGGGTCAGTGGCGAGTTGCCGCAGCATCGGTTGTACCGATCATGCAGCCGCCAACGCCGACTGCGAAGCCAAGCCCGACGCCGTAGGATCCCAAAGTCAGCACGAACGACCGTTCAGCACTTTGTGATTTTTCGAGCCTCGTCGCCCATAAAAACTCTGGCATCAAGCTGTTTTGCGATGGTATCGGAGCATCGGCTAGTAATTCAGCTTTCAGATATCGCTGCGTCACTCCTGTATGTGAAGATAAGGTGCCAGAGCGTAGAAAGGGTATTGCTACTTCATTGGCGGCGTGCCCTTTTCTACTGTTCTCTTGAAAAAATGCGTATCTAACTTTATTGCTTAGGTTCAACCGTGTACCTCTCTTGATTCTTCGCGCCCGCGGTGATAGGTTTGCGCCAGCAATTAACGTCAACTTTAATTTCTACAACAATAAAAAGTGAGGTTACATGAGATGCCCTTAGAAGCACTCGGAATGGTGGAGACCAAAGGCTTCGTCGGAGCCGTGGAAGCCGCCGACGCAATGGTCAAAGCTGCGAACGTTACTCTGTTAGGAAAAGAATATATCGGCGCTGGTTATGTGACGATATTTGTTCGCGGTGACGTTGGCGCGGTGAAGGCAGCCACTGACGCCGGCGCAGCGGCGGCGCGACGAGTCGGCGAACTGATTAGCGTGCACGTGATTCCACGTCCCCACGCTGAAGTCGAGCGCGTCTTACCAGTCGACGGACGAACGGGCTTAAGTCCGGACGAACGTGCTCTTGGTGGTGGCGCTCGCGGCCAGCTCGGAGAAGGCGACCAGGGAAGATCGCTTCAGGGCGCGCGAGAGGGAAGTAAGGAAAAGGCGCGGTAGAGCAGTGGTCAATGGCCAGTGATCAGTGGTCAGTAGCCAGGAGACGTGAATACATCAGACCACTGGCCACTGGCGACTGACCACTGACCACTGACACGGAGGTTCGTCATGTCCGCAGATAAGGACCTGATATCAGTTCAGCAGGCGCGGGACCTGGTAGAAGCCGCTTTCAAGGCGCAGGCCGAGATCGTTAAATTTGACCAGGCAAAGATCGATCGAATCTGCGAGGCTATGTCCAAAGCTGCTCTTCGCGAAGCCGCCCGCCTTGGCGCAATGGCGGTGGAGGAAACCGGTTTCGGAATCCCGGATGACAAACGAGAGAAGAACCGTTTTGCTGCAGAAGATGTTTGGAACTACTTCCGTGGTTTGCGCACAGTCGGCGTCGTTTCAGAGTCGAAAGACGTTGTAGAGATTGCGAGCCCGCGCGGCGTTGTTGCCGGCATCATACCGTCCACGAATCCAACCTCCACGGCGATCTTCAAAGTTTTGATCGCGAGCAAGTCCAGAAACGCAATTGTGCTTTCACCTCATCCGTCCGCTGCTCGTTGTATAAATGAAACGGTGCGAGTGATGCGCGAAGCCGGCATCAAAGAAGGCTTACCCGCTGACGCCGTTGGCTGCATGACGATGGCGACCATCGAAGGCACGGAAGCACTGATGAAGCACAAGCAAACCGCCGTTATCCTGGCCACGGGCGGCATTGGGCTGGTACGCGCGGCATATTCATCGGGAAAACCTGCGTTTGGTGTCGGTCCCGGGAACGTTCCAGTCTTTATTGAGAGAACTGCCGATGTTCCCAAAGCAGTGCAGGATATTTTGACTGGAAAAACTTTCGACAACGGAACTATCTGTGCTTCGGAACAAGCAGTAGCTTGTGACGCTCCTATTGAGAAAGCCGTAAGGGAACAGTTTAAGGCACAGGGCGGACATTTTCTTTCGGCCGCTGAAGCCGATCAACTGGCCAAGAGTGGTGGCAACTCCGCAACGCTCTCTAAATCCGGGGATCGTCGGAAAGTCTGTTGAAGTCATTGCGAAGCTGGCGGGGCTAAACGTTCCTTCCGGCACGCGCTGTCTGATGGTCGACGTTGCGGGTGTGGGACGTGAATTTCCGCTGTCGATGGAAAAGCTTTCGCCCATTCTCGCGTTCTACGTCGTCGACGGCTTAACGCGCGGCGCCGAGCGCTGCCATGAAATCCTGCGATACGGTGGTATGGGCCATACTGCAGGGGTGCATACTCGTTCTCGCGAGGCGGCAGTGCGTTTTGGCGGCGAGATGCCGGCCTCACGTATCACCGTTAATACTCCGACAACTCACGGCGCTATTGGTTTCTCGACAGCGCTGCCGCCATCGATGACCCTGGGCTGCGGATCCTGGGGCGGCAACGTGACTTCAGACAATGTTTCGCCACTGCATCTGCTTGATATAAAGCGAGTGGCTTTTGAAGTGAGACCAGTGAAAAGTAAGCGGCCGGCAGCTTCGGCCTCAAAGGCTACTACTCCCGCGCCGGCGCCGGCTTATGCTGCAACTGCGCCGCCCGCTCAACCGCAGCCTGGGGCTGGAGTGAATGCGGGCAAGATCAACCGTGAAGACATTGCTGCGATAGTTGACAGGTTTCTGGCGGGGCGCCAACCAGAGCCGCAAGGCGAAGCCAGGCAGACACAACAACAACCGGCCGCCTCCGCAAGCGAGGTCGAAGTGGAAGCCGGCAGCATGTATTCAGGACCAGGCGAGAGGCGCCAGCCAGAGTCAAGGCCGTCGGGGAATGGCGGACGCTCCGGCGCCGATGCTTCGCGTGCGTCTCAGGCCAGCTCCGGGAGCACCCATTCTGCAAACGGCAACAAGACGGTCGACTTTGTGAGTGAAGACGACGTCAGACGCGCTATTCAAAAAGGCGAGAAGATCTATATTAACGCGAAGACAATTATCACTCCTGCAGCCCGCGACATCGGCGAACCGGCGGAGATCTTCGCTAAAGGCTAGTTTCAAGTTTCGAGTTTCAAGTTTCGAGTTAACAGCTAACTGCCAGAAACCTTGAACTTGAAACTTGAAACTCGAAACTTGAAACTTAATGTTTCTAGGAAAAGTCGTCGGCACAGTTTGGTCTACCAAGAAGACTCCCGACCTTGAAGGCATTCGCTTTCTGGTAGTGCATCCTTACGATCTGGAAAAGGATCCCACCCGCAACATCGTTATAGTAGCCGACCGACTGGGCGCCGGTACTGGAGAGATGGTGATTTGTGCTTTCGGAAAAGCGGCGCGCACGGCGATGGGGAATCAGGAAATGGCGATCGAAGCCGCAGTCGTCGGAATTGTGGATCGCGTCGATATTACAGATACGGCTTCCGAAGAAATGCGCGAGGCAGCGGTAAAACTGGCCCGCGATAACGGCAGACGATGAAAAACCAGTGATGAGTACTGAGTGATAAGTACTGAGTGAAAGAACGACGGGCAGTACTCATCACACAGTACTCACCACTTTTATTATATGGCGAATGAAGATCTGATCTACCGGCTCACCCAAGCCGTCTACAGCCGTTTGGGCCCCACTGCTGACGAGCAAACCGTCGAACAATTGGTAACCGAAGTTTACCGCGAAGTCGAACCGTTTCTGCGCGCGAACGGATCGTCTTACTCCTCTCTACAATCTTTGCCTTCAAGTGGCGGCGCCGCGTCGCAGTCCAATGAAGGTTCTGCCGAGCGAATGATCATTTCGGTATTTGGCGTAGACCATCCCGGTATTGTTGCTGGAGTTGCTCAAATACTGGCGCAGACCGGTTGCAGCATTGTTGATATCAATCAGACTGTGGTGCAGGGGAAGTTTGCTATGGTTATCATCGCCAACAGCGCCCGCGCCCAGGAGAGTGCCTCAGAACTAAAGGAACGTCTGCGTAGCGAAGGTGAAAAACTTGGCGTCCGGATCTATGCGCAGAGAGAAGATCTTTTCAACGCGATGCACAGAATCTAGTGAACGGTAAATGGTGAATAGTAAATTGAGGAGGAACTAGTTGGAACCGGGGATTGTTTTCGGCGCAGCACCGCAACCAAAATAGTTTAATGACTATTCACTATTTACCATTTACTATTTACTCGCATGATTGAACCAGAAATTGCTCGACGCTGTCCCACCTGCGGCGCATCAATTCGCGAGGTAGCGCTCTTCTGCCCGCAGTGCGGTAACCCTCAGCCTCCGCGACAAAAGAGCAACGCTGCCGACCCGGAAACGACTTCCAAAACTACCGCGCCCCTGGAAAACCCTAAAGGCGATTCGTCGTCACAGATATTGATGTCGGACACAATCGCGATTCAAAGACCTGAAGATATTCCTAAAGTTCCGGATGAATCGCGAACAATGTCCGACACGATGGTGATTGAGAGGCCTGAAGACCTACCTAAACTTCCGGATGAATCGCGATCGATGTCCGACACGATGGTGATTGAGAGACCTGAAAGAACGCCCCAGGCTCCGGTCAGTCCCGGTGTGCGTGGCGCAGTGGGAGCAAGAATCCAGCGGGCCACCACGATCGCCCGTGACGTTGAAGACGACGTAATTCATCGGGTGCAAAAGGTGCGCGAGGTCTCGAGTGTAGTTTTGGATGAGGCTGGAAGCGACCCCGGCTTGCGCTTTGTGTTGGTTGCCATCATCGTCTTTGTACTTTTTCTCGTCATTGTGTTGCTGAACAAGTTGATTGCTTAGTCAATCTGAGATCTTGGATCTCAGATCTGAAATATCAAATGGAGTACTCGCAAGCAGAAATCCTCCAAACCGTCGCCATGACGGAAATGGAACACCTTGACGTTCGCACGGTAACGCTGGGCCTTAGTCTGCGCGACTGCGCGGCGGAAACAATCACACGCACGGCCGAACGCGCCGTCGAAAAGATCCACCGGTTCGCTGATGGCCTGGTAAAAACTGTCGATACGATAGGTGACGAATTTGGTATACGCATTGCCAATAAGAGAATCGCTATAACTCCGGTCTCGATGATTACCGAAGGCGCCGGCGGCGATCCGGTGGAACTGGCGCGCGCGATTGATGAGGTCGCAGCCGCAGTCGGCGTGGATTTTATCGGCGGTTATTCTGCGCTAGTACACAAGGGAGCCACCGATTCCGAACGCGAGTTTTTAACTTCCATTCCCGAAGCACTCTCGGTAACGAAGAGGTTGTGCTCATCTGTCAATGTCGCGACCACCCGGGCCGGCATAAACATGGATGCAGTCCGGCAGGTGGGAATCATCATCAAGGAGGCCGCCGAACGCACCAGTAATGAAGAGCGGCATCGCTTGCGCCAAGTTTGTCTGCTTCGCAAATTCAGTCGAAGACAATCCCTTCATGGCCGGAGCTTTTCATGGCGTCGGTGAACCCGAGGCGGTAATCAATGTCGGCGTCTCCGGACCTGGAGTTGTTAACTACGCCGTCAGACATGCCGCGCCTGATCTTCCGCTGCAGGAGTTAGCGGAAATCATCAAAAAGCTTTCATTCAAACTTTCGCGCGCCGGTGAACTGGTGGGCAGGGAAGCCGCACGCCGTTTGGGAATTCCTTTCGGCATTATTGACTTGTCACTTGCGCCGACTCCCGTTCCTGGAGATTCCGTTGCCAACATCATCGAGGCGATGGGCTTTGAGAGAGCGGGAACTCATGGCACAACGGCGGCGCTTGCCTTACTCACCGATGCGGTGAAGAAGGGCGGAGCAATGGCGAGCGGATCAGTTGGCGGTATGAGCGGCGCATTCATTCCGGTTTCTGAAGACGCGGGAATGATCGAAGCGGCGCAACTCGGCGCGCTCTCGCTCGACAAACTCGAAGCGTGGACCAGTGTTTGTTCAGTAGGCATCGACATGGTCGCCGTGCCGGGCTCAACTTCGGCTGAGACGATCTCCGCGATCATTGCCGACGAAATGGCGATCGGAGTGATGAATAACAAGACCACCGCAGTGCGAATTATTCCGGTTCCCGGGCGCGAAGTTGGCGAACTGGTTGAGTTTGGTGGTCTGCTTGGCAGCGCTCCGATCATGGCCGTGAACGCGTTTTCTTCGGCCGGTTTCATACGGCGCGGCGGCCGCATTCCGGCGCCAATTCATTCGCTGAGGAACTAGAGCTATCAGCTCCACACTAAGGAGAAACCCGACTGGATCAAGGGAGTGTTGAAGCAAGAACTTAGGGGAAGCGCTTTTGTTAGAAAGGCTCCCAATTCCTAAGAAATTCGAGAACTTACATAACCTCGGGGTGAGGAAGGCGGGCTTGCCCCCGCTCCTTATTCATTTCTTTTGTCATAACTTCTCCATCCCAACTCTTTCATTGCCCTGGATAACTTCTCTGAATCGTCCGGCCACCACCAGACCTGATCTACCCTCAAAGGCTCTTGATCTTTCGAATAGAACGCTTTGAAACTTGACCAACGGTAATCCTTAGCGGAAGAAACCAGTTTAGCCTTCACTGGATTGGCGTGAATGTAGTTAATCTTCTGCCAGATCATCCATGAGCTCCAAAGCGGAACGGCTTTGAAGCTGTCTTGCCAAACATTATGCGAACCGTCAGAGTGCTGTTTGAATTCGATCCCAACTGCAGTCTAGGTAATAGCTCTAGCCGCGAGACTCTTCAACTTTCCGGTGAATTCAATAACGCGTCCATCCCGTGGATTAACTATCAAATGCAAATGGTCAGGCATTAAGACATATGCGATCAATTTACAGGGCCATTCCTCAAGCAAATCGGAGAGAACGTCGATGAACGACTGACAGCACTCACCCTGATCAAAGATTGGGAGCCGATCGAGAAAATTCCCAGTGACAAAGTGCAGGGCGCCAGGGAGATTCAGGTTCGACCATTTGCGGCCCATGAGGATAAGGAAGCAAATTCAAAGAGCGGGGGCAAGCCCGCCTTCCCGACCCTGAGGTTGTGGGAGTTGCTGGATTACTTGTATGTTGAAAGACTTTCGGAGACAGATTGTCGATGAACTCCGTGAAATCAGTACCCCGCCGAAAATTTCACCGCTTCATCTTCTGTATGGCCGGCATTTACAACATCGCCTGGGGTCTCTATTCAGTTTGGGATCCGCAGTGGCTGTTTCGCTTCTCGGGCCTGCCGTTGCAAAACCATCCGCAGATCTTTGCCTGCCTGGGAATGGTTGTTGGCCTTGTACGGCCTGATCTACTTTGAAATGGCGCGGGTTCCAGAACGAGGTTGGCTATTGGCGGCGGTTGGTTTGACCGGAAAAGTGCTCGGTCCGATAGGTCTATTCCAGCTGATTCTCAGTGGCACCTGGCCACGTGCGACGATTGTCCTGTCAGCTCACCAATGATCTTATCTGGTGGATCCCTTTTGCACTTTACCTTTACGATGCGTGGCCTGCGTTTCGCCAGGATGTTTTTCACCACTGAGAATTACGCCTTGTCTGTTGATAGCCATCGACCTAAGGGTATGCGATAACACAGCTGCTGCGATGAAATACCGGTGCATCTTTTGTGGCTATCGATCTGACATGCAGAAGCTCGGTTGTCCGAATTGCGGCCTTAAGGGCTATGGCAAAGCCGGGGTCATCAAAGGGTTGCAAATCGGACACGGCATAGTCTTCACGTTGATCGGCGGCATAACCCTCTTCATTGGCGCCAGTCTCCTGGTTAGTGAACTGCAACTTCCTTACAAGATGGCACCCTGGTGGGTGTTCGTGGTTATCTTCGGAGGAGGCGCTATCTTTTTTGCGGGCGGGATCTCTACATTGTGGGGTCGCAGCTGGCTGTTGCGCTGGTTACTAATGATCTTCGGCAGAGGACTTATCTAAGGCATTATTCTCAAGCGAACTCCCTGGACAAAATGGAGACGAAGGCTTAAGTTTTACCCACTCAACACTTCAAGGAGCGTCTATGGCAGAAGCACTCGGCATGGTTGAATGCATGGGTCTGGTAGCGATGATCGAAGCGGCTGACGCGATGGTCAAGGCTGCCAACGTGCGTCTGGTTGGTTGGGAAAAGATTGACGCTGGCCTGGTGACTGCAATTGTGCGTGGCGATGTCGCAGCTGTCAGAGCGGCAGTGGACGCTGGAGCTGCTGCCGGGAGAAAGGTCGGGCAGGTTGTTGCCACTCATGTGATTCCGCAACCGCACGGCGATGTTGACCTGGGCTTGCCCGTCTTACAGACCGGACAAACCACCAGGAAGAAAATCAGCGGTTCAGTTCGCACGAAGTAGCAGTCCCCGAGTGTTCATCGTCGCTAAACCTCCATCCCGCAAAATGAGCCTGACTCTCCATCTTCTTCGTCATGGCCAAACTGCTCTCAGTCGCGATGATGTCTTTTGTGGTTCAGGTCTGGATCCGGAATTGACCCCTGAGGGTGTGCAGATGGCCCACGCCTTTGCAGCGGCTTATAGTGCGAAACCCTGGCTGGCCGTTTATTCAAGCGCTCTGCAACGAGCCGTCGAAACGGCGCGGCCCCTTTGCGAGGCGCTGGGGATCAGCAGTCAGGTGCGGCCTGAGATAAATGAGATCGCTTATGGCAAATGGGAAGCCCAGACCAGAGAAGACGTAGACCGCGAATACCACGACGACTATGTTAGTTGGCTTGCCGATCCGGCCTGGCATCCGCCGACCGGCGGCGAGCTGGCCATCACAGTTGCCACGCGCAGCCTGCGGGTGATTGATGAAATCAAGTGTCAGTTTGCAGACGGCAATGTCCTGATCGTTTCTCACAAGGCGACCATTAGAATAATTCTTTGCAGCCTGCTGGGAATTGATGTCGGCCGCTTTCGTTATCGTCTGGGTTGTCCGGTTGGTTCAGTTAGCGTCGTGGAGTTTTCCCTCGCAGGTCCGCTCCTGCATTCATTGGCGGATCGTTCTCACTTGAGCGCATCCTTGCAAGCTTTGCCTGGGACTTGACCGAAGAGCGCAAGCGCTGATCGGCATACCCATAGTTATAATCATACTGATATTTCTGGTAAGCAAACGAGTGAGAGACTTTTGCGAATTCAGCTGAAACGCCTTGAGGTTGAGCCGCCCCATGCCAATCTTCCGAAAGTTGATGCTCGCGTGCTCGTTCGTCGTAGTTGTTTCAACTGCATCCGCGCAACAGCCCTTCGTCACTGACGATGCAGACACAACGCCAAAAGGTCACTTCCATTTTGAGTTCAGTAACGAATTCGATTGGCTGCAGCGTGAGGCTTTACCCAGCGTCAGGCAGAATACTGCAGACTTTGAATTGGACTACGGACTCTTCGACCGGCTTGAGATTGGCATTGAATCCCCGCTGCTAACGATCTTCAACTCGCCCAGCACCAATCCGCGGACCGTATCAGGGCTGGGCGACACCAACCTCTCACTCAAATACAACTTTCTGAAAGAAAGGGAGAATTCGCGAGCGCCGGCGCTAGCCATAGCGTTCAATCTTGAACTACCAACCGGGGATACCAAGCGACAACTTGGCTCCGGCCTGGCAGACTTTTACATGAACACGATTCTGCAGAAATCTCTTACGAAAGAAACCAGGTTGCGTCTGAATGGCGGCATTTTGTTTTCCGGAAACGAAACGACTGGAGTAGTTGGAATCAAAACGCGAGGCACTGTGTTCACTGGTGGCGCGTCGATAGTCAAACAACTCAATACAAAACTTCAACTGGGGATCGAACTGACTGGCGCGCTGGCAGGAAATCAGGGACTTGGCAAAGGACAATTACAGACACTGTTTGGCGGAAACTACCAATTAAGGAACAACCTCTCGTTGGACTTTGGAGTCGTTGGCGGTAAGTCTGCCGCCAGTCCGCGAGCTGGAATTCAACTGGGAATCTCAATCGACCGCTAGAGTGAGGAGGTGTGACTATGGCGCGAAAGAAAGGAAACGGACTCAGTTATCTGCTGGAGCGCTTCTCGCGTACCGCTACGGAAGCAACGGGAACATCGACTGCTTTTATTCTCGCTTTGTCGGTGGTTATTGTTTGGCTGGTCACCGGACCATTGTTCAAGTTTTCTGATACCTGGCAGTTAGTAATCAATACCGGAACAACCATCGTTACCTTCCTGATGGTTTTCCTGATTCAGCGGAGTCAAAACAAGGATGCCCTGGCCATCCATCTGAAGTTGAACGAGATCGTTGCCGCGCTGGAAGGGGCCAGCAACCGGTTGATCGACGTGGAGGATCTTACGGAGGAAGAAATCAAGACTCTTCATAAGCACTATCAGCGTTTGGTCGAAATGGCGAAGGAGGATATTAAGCTTACGCAAAGTCATTCAATAGAAGAAGCTGACGCGCGTCACAAGGTGAAACACAGCAAGCACCACCACCTGTCAGATGCGTAGCTCTGCCGGAGGGAGTCATGGGTAAGAGTGAAACAAGCTTGTCGCCTGCTCAGCCAGGGAAGGTACATCGCCGAAGGGTACGCCATTTCTTTTCTGAATTGGTCCGGGTCTAATCACCGGTGCGGCTGATGATGATCCTTCAGGGATCTCGACATACTCGGTAACCGGAGCTTCGTTTGGCTACGCACCTTTATGGACTGCTCTGTTCTCCTTTCCGTTGATGGTCTCAGTGCAGCTCATGTGTGCGCGGCTGGGAATGGTAACGGGACTCGGCCTTGCGGGAGTAATTCGAAGGAGATACCCGAGGTGGGTTTTGTGGGGCGCCTGCTCATTGTTAATTGTGGCGAACGTCGTCAACATCGGCGCCGATCTTGGCGGCATGGCGGACGCCACCGCAATGGTTACCGGTGTGAGTTCACTAGTGTGGACTCCTATTTATGCAACCCTGATCATTTCGCTGCTTTTCTGGACGTCGTACAGCTTCATCGCGAAAGCTTTTAAGTGGCTAACACTTGTTCTATTTGCTTATGTCATCGCGGCTTTTCTCGCCAATCCTGACTAGCGTGGTTTTGCGTTCGACCTTTGTTCCCCACGTGGAATGGTCGAGCGCCTATATCGCAGTGTTTGTCGGCATCCTGGGCACGACGATTTCACCCTATCTGTTTTTTTGGCAGGCGGCCCAGGAGGTGGAAGAGGAACGCAAGATAGGGCGCCAGACAGTTGTAGAGCGTGAAGGTGCAACGGACGAGGAGTTGCGCCAGTCGCGGACCGATGTGATTACCGGAATGTTTTTTTCGAACCTCGTAATGTACTTCATTATTTTGACAACGGCAGCTACCTTGCACGCTCACGGAAAGACTACGATCGATACAGCGCAGCAGGCTGCGGAAGCTCTGAGACCATTGGCTGGAAACGGCGCTTACTGGCTGTTCACTTTGGGTTTGATTGGAACTGGAATGCTGGGCGTGCCGGTGCTGGCCGGCGCGGCGGCCTATGCGGTTGCGGAGGCTGGCAACTGGCGAGGAACCCTTGAGGACAGGCCGCATCTTGCCAAGAAATTCTACGCCATCGTGGCCTTAGCGATGATCTTGGGGCTGGCATCGATTATCGCCGGCTTCAATGCGGTGAAGATGCTGTTTTGGTCTGCCGTTTTGAATGGCGTGCTGGCCCCGCCATTGATCGTCCTGGTGGTGCTCCTGACAAGCAGTCAAAGCGTCATGGGCGACCGCGTCAACCCGCCGTTGCTTAAGTGGCTTGGTTGGACGACAGCTGCCGTCATGACGGTTGCAGCAATAGCATTGTTTGCGACTTTGTAGCAGGTCAGAACAATCCACCAGCATCAACATCACCGCCGGCAGGCAGACTCGTGATTCGAGGCCTGTTTTAGGCTAGCCAGACTGAACCACGAGGAAACAGATGACTGCGCGGGACACATCGTGAGTTCCATCGCCGATCGGAGGATTGGGGGCATTCGTGATGTAGGGAGTAAATCGAACACGGCGGATGCGCCGGCCTTCCAGACGTTCGACCACGAATTTGCTGCCGTTGTAGATGATGGCGTCTCCTGCGTCCAGAAGGCGGCCGGCCTGGGCCATCAGAAAGCCGGCAAGCGTATTGAACCCTTCATGCTCCGGCAGTTGCAGTCGTAGAACGCGATTCGCGTCGCGCACAACCAGCCTGCCGCTGAGTACATAGGAATCGCCTTCCTTTACGATCTGTTCCCTTACTTCTTCGTCAAACTCGTCATCGATCTCTCCAACAATCTCTTCCAGTAAATCTTCAAGCGTAATGATTCCTTCGAGACCGCCATGTTCGTCGACGACGCACGCCAGGTGAGTCCTGCTTGCCTGCATCCGCTTCAACACTGAACCTAAGCGCGCGGAGTCAGGAATGAACACCGGAGGATGCATTAATGTTTGCAAGTCAAACGCGAGATCGGGATCCTCGAAGAATGGTTCTATGTCTCTACGAATAACTATGCCCACCACCTCGTCGAGACGTTCGTGGTAGACAGGCAGGCGCGAGTATCCAGCAGTGCGAAAAATATTTTTCGTCTCCTCCAGAGTTGCGGATAGGGGCAGCGCTGAAACTGCGGTCCTGGGGATCATCGCTTCACGTACTTCAGTCTCCCTGAAATCAAAGACGCGGTTGATCAGTTTTTGCTGGTCGGCCCCCAGATGTCCGCCTTCGCGTGAGGCGTTGATGACCTGACGGATTTCTTCTTCACTGTAAATCGAACTGTGCTCGCCCGCAGGATGTAGTCCGAATAATCTAACTGTGCGCGTGCCTGCCCAGTCGAGCAGACGTATCGGCCAACGGAAAAATCGGTAAAAGATATGAAGCGGGCGGGCGACCAAAAGCGCTATTTTTTCTGTGCGTTCCAGGGCGAGCGTTTTGGGAGCGAGCTCGCCCAGCACGATATGCAGAAAAGTAATCAGCGTGAAAGCCAGGGCGAAAGCGATCGTATCGAGCACGGCCTCAGATACGCGGCCCTTCAGCGGAGCTTCGAGCAGGTGCGCAAAGACCGGCTCGCCAATCCAGCCGAGAGCCAGAGAAGCCATCGTAATGCCGAGCTGTGTGGCTGAAATATATGCGTTGAGGCTATCGATTAACTCGAGCAGAAGCTTAGCTCGGAGATTTCCATCCTGAGCCAGGGAGGCGACGCGCGAGCGGCGTACACCGACCAGTGCGAATTCGGCGGCAACAAAGAAGCCGTTCGTCAGGACCAGCAGAATCACCAGCAGAAGGTATGAAACCGAAAGCACTGCATGAGTATGCTAGGTTGTTGTCTGTCGCGCGTCAAACTAATGTCGAGCGACGGTTGCGGAGGAATTCTTCCTATGGGTTGAGCAATACAGAGCCGGGAGCGGTAGCGACCGGGTTCAAGTTGCGATACTGACAACCGCAACGAGCGAATTCGAGCTCCGAAGTACTCGCTGAGATTCTCTTGTCCTAACTAAGATCGGATTAGGAGACCCAACTCGGTTTGTTGAAATTTAAGGCAAGTTGAACCCGGTCGCTACCGCTCCCGGTTCAGATTTTGTGTAGCGCTGCCTCAGGTTTTGTTATCTCAATGATAGGGGGACTTCGCTTATGTTAACTGGACAGGCTTATTCCCATTTATTTCCAGAGGTGTTAACCTCAGCGCTTCGAAGCCGAAGTTTTCCGTCAAGACCCTATAAAGGAGACCCTGATGCCCCGCGATCAAGGAACGAACGATCGTCTGTCCAACCTGCTGCAACAACTGATCTCCCTTACTGAAAAAGGTGATTTGCACTGGGAGCGAAGGGTTGGTTCGGCGCACCGTTATGCGCGCTGGAAAAACAACTTGTTAATACTCGGGCCGGCCGAATCACCCAGCGAGACTAAAATCCCGCGGTATCTATTCCTGACGCCATTTGATTCGCCGTCCTGTATTGAGATCAATTCCAGCGACGAGGTGCTGGGTGGCGCCCTGCTGGAGTTAGTTGCCATGGTCGATCGCATGAGCAAGGACGAGCCGCCAACCGATCCCTTCGCTCTCAGCGAAGAAGACTTGAGCCGGATGACCGCTTAACCCAAGTTCAAAACTGAAGCATTCATAACAGCATAGGAGATTGGCGCTATGTCAGTTGACATAATCCCGAGCGATGAAGCCGATAGTTTGTCGCGCATCCCACTTTTCCAGCGCTTGACGCCTGAGGAACTGGAACAGTTGGCAGCGGAAGTTGATCAGGTGAGGTACGACCCTGACGAAACAATCTTTAATGAGCAGGACAAGGGCGATGCCTTGTATGTGGTGGAGACCGGTTCAGTACGTATTTGGGTGCTGGACGAAGATGTGGAGCCGGTAACCCTGAAAGAATTGGGAAACGGCGAATTTTTCGGGGAACTGGCGGTACTTGATCGCGGACCGCGCTCTACCAACGCAACTGCTATCGGGGAAACCACTCTGCACCGTTTAAGCAGTGACGACTTTCAGGCTTTTCTAATGAAACACCCGGATGTGGCCATTGACGTGATTTGCGAAATTGGCGCTCGCATGCGCCAAACCAACATGCTTGTTTCGCAACGCGCCACCCGAAACATAAACGTTGAGATGGAAGAGCGCTTGACGATTGGGCAGCGCGTCGCGGACCGGGTCGCTTCCTTCGGCGGTTCGTGGACCTTCATCATTATCTATGTAAGTTTTCTGGTGGCCTGGATGGCACTCAACACGTTCGTGCTTGTTCACTACGGTCATGGCGAAAACGGCGCGCAGTATGATCCCTACCCGTACATTCTGCTTAATCTCATGCTCTCCATGACAGCGGCCTTGCAAGCGCCGATCATCATGATGTCGCAGAACAGGGCGGCCGAGAAAGACCGCCTTGCGGCTGAGCAGGACTTTAAAGTAAACCTAAAGAGTGAGCTGATGCTGGAAGAATTGATGCGCAAGAGCCAGGGCCGTGAGGCGCAAATCAGCCAGCTAGTTGAGCTGGTCAAAGACCTGCGCTCGCCCGGGAAAAGCGGCTAGGAAACCTTATCCCCAGATTACGCAGGTTACACAGAAACAAAAACGGAAGGGAACAAAACCCTTCTCCGCCTTTAGGTCCTGATACAGTCTGATTACGCTTGTTGTATTTAATCTGTGTAATCTGCGCAATCTGCGGATAACCTATGGCTTCTTGTTCGTTCCGACTGCTGGTTTAGTGCGTGTGGCCGGAACCTTCACTGCCGGAAGTTCGCCCTTCGGAGCTATGCGTCCGTTTCGAGTCAACGCGATATGTTTGTCGCGGGCGCCGTCGTCAACCACAACCTTGATCGAACGAAAAGAACCGTCACGCGCTTTGTTGGTAGGATTATAAGAGACGACATACTGTGTGCGCAGGTCGCGCACAATGTCGTCGGCGATTTTCGGTAACTCGGACAGAGACTCCGGAAGGAATGCCCGCCCGCCGGTTTCCGTCGCTAACTTGTTAATTAGATTTACGGCCTTTTCGCGGGGACTCTTACGAATGAGGCCGCCTTCCTTATCAAGTTCCCTGACAAAGCCAATCACGTAAATCTGCACGTCCTCTTCGCGCAGACGTGCGAAAAGTTTTTCCTGAGAATAAAAGCTCGAGCGGTCTTCGCCGTCTGTGATTACGATCAAGGCACGCCGCCGGCGATCGCTGTCATTTCCCTTTTTATATTCCGCGACGTGCTCAGCAGTGAGGTAAACAGCGTCGATTATCGCGGTCTGGCCTCCCTGAATGTAAAGTTCGTCGAGCCCGTCCATAAGCAGATCTTTGCTGGCAGTGAAGTCCTGAACAGTTTCTATGTTATCGCTGCTGATAAATCGCACCAAAAAAGTTTCGTCGCCTGGCTTATTGCTGTTGACGATAGTTTTGCCGGCGTCAATGACGGCCTGCAACTGCGAGCGCAGCGATCCGGAAGTATCAACCGCCAGCCCATAACTAATCGGCACTTCTTCACGTGAGAATGACTCGATCGGCTGCGGCACGCCGTCCTCGAAAACGTGAAAATCGTTTTGCCGCACGTTATCGATGGGGCGATTGTTTCGATCAATGACGCGCACATTCAAAGTCACCAACTCGGTGTTTACTTTTACTATTTCGTCCTCGGCAAATTCTTCCGGAGGGGTCGGCGTTGGTTTGGGCTTCAGCACAGGGGGCGGCGGAGGCTCGCCCAACTGGGGCGTTATGCGATCAATGGGAGTTGGCTCGGCCTTCGGCGGCGTGGATCGGGGCGTTGGTGTCGGCGTAGCTGCTGATGTTGGGGTTGGCGGCCGTTTAACCGGCTCAGTTGCCCGGGGGACCGGTGTGGGAGTCGGCGTCGGCCCGGGAACTGTAACCACGCTACGCGGTCGATTCTGGGTCCTGGCCGTTCCAATCAAATCGGAGCAAACCAGAGAAAACATCGCGAAAATCAAGGCCAGCGTCAGCGCGATTCTTCTTCTCTTCAAGCCACTATTCCAAATTCCCATCCAAACCCCCATTGATACTCGATACTTCATACTCACCGCGATCCGCTCTATTAAGTTTAACCCGTCACGGGTTCGCTTGCGAGCAACCCTGCCGCAAATTGGCGACGCTATGAAAGATGTTCAGGGGAGTTAATGCGTTGCCGGAGAGCGAAGCTGGGATCGAGAGCGCACCGAGCCAGTCCGATCTCCGCATTTTCAGCAATTCTGAACTGACCGATCAGCGCGAACTTGGTACCGCGTAGTAGCCTTCTTTGGAGCGAACGAAGAGGCGCGGCAATCCGCGGGGCGGGGTTACCTTCACCTTGATCTTGTGCCAGCGACCGTCATTGGTGAAATTCACCGGCTTATAACCGATCGAGTACTGGTGGCGCAGCTCCAGCGCAATCTGCTCGAAGATGTCGTCCATTTCAGCGTTGCTTCGCGGGAAAAATGCCTTGCCGCCCGACACGCTTGCGAGTTCATCCAGAATGCCCTGACCCTCCATGCCCATCGAGCTACCGGCGTCGCTGCCGCTCAGAATGCCAATGCCATAGAGTGTTACATCCGATTCCTTCAGCAGCCGGCGCAGCTCACCGAAGGTATAGCGAGAGTTATTGTCCTGCCCATCACTAATCAACAACAAGGCGCGTTTGGGGTGAGCGCCGCGCTGGACTTTTTCTACGCCCAAATAACAGGCATCGTATAACGCAGTATTGTTTCTAGTCTGTACGAACGTGAGCTTGTCGAGGACTTGATTCCCGTCGCGAGTTTTGTCTAGCAGCAACTGCGCCCTGGAATTGAAGGCGATCAGGAAATACTCATCCATGTTATGACTGGTTTGAATGAATTTCGACAGAGCGTCGCGCGCCCGTTTGATTTTGTCACCGCCCATCGATCCGGAGACGTCGAAGATCACGCCCACTGAAACAGGTGAGTCGTCGTCACTAAAATAAGTTATCTCCTGAGGTTTTTTCTCGTCGAGTATCGTAAATGCGCCCTTGCCCAAACCTGAGACATAGCGACCATAGGTGTCAGTTACCGTAACGGTAACGGTAATCAGGTCAGTATTCGTGATAACCGGACCCTGGCCGAAATCGCCCGGAGGTTTCTGCGAACTCGAAGGCGAGGGGTCGGTTTTCGGAGGAGTTGCCTGCGGGACTGGTTCGATAATGTGTTCTGTCGACGGTGTTGCTGGAGCAGGTTTGTGCGTGCTCTTGTCCTGCGTTTGACCGACGGGAGAATTGCAAATGAAAAACAGTGTAACCAGACAGGAGATGATGGCGATAGTAAAAGCGCGTCCAGAAGCTAGGTACATGTGAGCCTCGCGTTCCTCGCAAAAGTTACTGACCGAGAGCCGCTTGATGTTTCAGACCGGAGATAGGACTGAAAACAAAGATGCCGGATCCAGAAGCAGTGATGTCCGAAGGCCTGAATTTTTCGTAATTCTAGCTGGGGATCGTCGACGTGGGGAAACTACCGCGCGCTACTTCCAATCCAGTCTCTGAATAGCTGCAATTTTCATTGTAGGACGGATCGCAAAAGGGGTAAAGCTGACAGGGCGGAAGGCAGAAAGCAGCATGCAGGAAGGCAGTCGAGGGCAAGAAGTGCGCGATTTTGCCGGGACCGCGGGCGTCCCGCCCGCAAAACGCGCCAACGGCGCGCAGTCTTTCGCGAGTTGCTCCTAATACATTTTCGCGCTTCGCGCTCATTGCGGGCGGGACGCCCGCGGTCCCAGCCAATCACTTGAACTGCACTCCCTAATGTTTTCACTTTGGGCGTGGGAACTTTCCCGGCGTGTCATCGTGTACTCACAGACCTGTCGCCTTAGCAAAGGCTGTCACTGGGCTGCATGCTATACTTTCGCGCTACTATTGAAGGCAGGAATAATCTTGTAATGGCCGAGTTTATTTGCCGATTGGGTACGCCAGCGGGCGAGGTTGTAACGCGTACGGTGGAAGCGCCGGGCGTCAACGAAGCGCGCGCGCGCCTGGAGCGTGAAGGCTTCCGCGTATTCAATGTCACGCCGCCAAAGACGACCGGAGTCACGGCCCTAACCCGATTTGGCGGACGTGGTGGTCAGCCTAAGGTAAAAGCTAACGACTTCCTGCTTTTCAACCAGCAACTGGCGGCGCTAGTGCGCGCCGGCATTCCAATTCTGCAAGCCATCTCGATGTTGCGTAAGCGAGCCGCGTCGGCACGTTTGCGAGCGGTGCTTGGAGACGTTGAAGATCAGATTCGCGGTGGCGCAGCGCTTTCGCAGGCGTTTGCCTCGCAGGGAAGTATCTTCCCGCGAATCTACACCGCTTCGATTCTCGCCGGCGAACGTTCAGGGGCCCTGGATGAGGTGTTGCTTCGTTACGTCAGCTATATGCGACGCAACGTAGGGTTGCGTCGCAAAATTCGCGGCGCGCTCGCTTATCCACTCTTCCTATTATTCGCGTCGGGCTGTATGGTCACTTTTCTAACTGTGTATGTAGTTCCCAGGATGTCGGATCTTTTTGCCGGATTTGGCACTGAACTGCCGACTGTTACACAAATCGTATTGGGACTTTCGAAATGGCTTTCGTCTAATGTTTTATGGTTCGGGCCGCTCTTCATTGGGGGCGCTGTCGTTCTGTTTCTCTGGTCACGCACTGAATCCGGCCGCCTGCGCGTGGATGCAACCCTGTTAAAGATTCCACTGGCCGGCAATCTTGTGGTCCAGCTTTCAATCGCACAGGCCACGCGATCATTGGCGACGTTGTTAGCGGGTGGCATTACCCTGGTTGAATCGTGGGAGATAGCGGCGGAATCGATTACCAATCGCGAGTTGCGGCGACGCAGCTCATCGATCATGCCGATGATTCGTGAGGGCCGCACCTTTACCGAAAGTCTTGAGGTTGCTAATTGGGTGCCGATGCTCGCGATCGACATGATAGGAATTGGCGAACGTTCGGGCAGCCTGCGAGAAATGCTTGATGAGGTGGCAGTCTTTTATGATGCGGAATCGGAGGTACGGCTGGAGCAGTTGACGACTACGCTGGAGCCTGCGATTCTGGTGGTTATGGGTGGAATCGTAGTAACCATTCTCCTGGCCATCTACCTTCCAATCATTCAATCAATTTCAGGCGGCGCGGGAGTCACCGGCCGTCATTAGTTTTGAAAGAGAGAAGTCTGAACACGCTGGTTGATGACCGGCAACCACAGCAATACCTGAATGAAAGAGTTACCACAAAATCCTGGAGCGACCCGACCCGCGCAACCATTAGCAGTGGACGATCGACTGGCGCCTGTTGGTGAAAATCATGAGCCACCGGAGGTGCGCACGGCGAAGGAACTCGCCCGACGTTATCGTCTGATGTTCGTAGAACTACTTCCCACCGATCAGGAGTCTCCGATTGATTACACAATCTTTAATGAGATCCCGGTCGACCTGATGGTGCGCCACCAGTTTCTACCGCTAAAGCGCGATGAAAAGGGACTGCACATCGCCATGGCGGATCCAACGGATCTGGAACGGCTGGATGAGCTCGCTAACGCACTGAAGTCGCGGATTGTGCCCTACGTGGCGACCGCCGGAGCGATTGAAGTAGTCCTGCGGCGCGGCGATGCCACGCAGCGCGTCTTGCAGGAAGCAGCATCGGGCTTCCGCATTTCGCTGGTTAGGGAAACGGAAAGTGGTGAAGAGGTTCTCGATCTCGATCGACTGGCCACCGATTCCGAGATGTCTCCAATCATCAAGCTCGTCGATTCCATCATCTACAACGCAATGGAGTCGCGCGCTTCTGATATTCATATCGAAACTCGCGACACCGAAGTGCAGGTCAAGTATCGAATTGACGGCGCCCTCTACGCCAAAGTGGACCCGATTGATCTTGCTTTCCATCAAACCTTAATCTCGCGCATCAAGGTTATGTCGGAGTTGGACATTGCCGAGCGTCGCGTGCCCCAGGATGGCCGCTTTCGGGTTCGTTACAAGAGGCCGCAACGTTGATTTCCGTGTTTCGATTATGCCTACGATTCACGGTGAAGATGCCGTCATTCGTATTCTCGACAAAGAGCAGATCAATGAAGAGTTCAAGAATCTGAATCTTGACGTAGTGGGCTTCGCTGAAGAGGACCTGAGAAAGTTTCGTCACTACATCGCGGAGCCTTACGGAATGGTCCTGGTAACGGGTCCAACCGGTTCCGGTAAGACCACCACCCTCTACGCTGCGCTGAATGAAATCAGAAACGAAGAAGACAAAATAGTGACCATCGAGGATCCGGTGGAGTATCAGTTGCACGGAATCACTCAGATCCCTGTCAACGAAAAGAAGGGGCTGACCTTCGACCGCGGGCTGCGTTCGATTCTGCGTCACGACCCCGACAAGATAATGATCGGAGAAATCCGCGACACTGAGACCGCACAGATTGCCATCCAGTCGGCCTTGACCGGGCACCTTGTTTTCACTACAGTACACGCAAATAACGTCATCGACGTCATCGGGCGTTTCCTGAACATGGGCGTCGAGCCATACAACTTTGTTTCGTGTTTAAACTGCGTCTTAGCCCAGCGGTTGATCCGCATGCTTTGTCCTTACTGTAAGCGCCAATATCGCGCGAAAGAGCAGGAGCTAACGGAATCCGGACTAAGACCGGAGGAGCACCGCGAGAGGCCTTTTTTCATGAATGTAGGTTGCGATGCCTGCAACCATACCGGCTATCGGGGCCGCACCGCCATTCATGAATTGCTCGACCTTTCCGACAATATTCGCGAAATGATTGTCGAGCGCCGGCCCGGCTCGGAGGTTCGCAGAGCAGCCGAGGCTGAAGGGCTGACCAGTTTGCGTGAATCGGCGCTGAAGAAAGTCTTCGCTGGAGTCTCCACCCTACATGAGATTAATCGGGTGACCTTCGTCGAAGAAGTTAGCGCCGGCGGCTAGGCTGCCAGGATTGCTGCCGTTTTGAGGAACCATTCTTTTTGAATTGCGTGTAAGCAAATGAAGCTGGAGGAGTTGCATCTTAGCTTCTCGAGCGGCATTATTACACCACGTTTTTAGGCTACTCCAGACCGACCTCCACCGAGAGACTGACATGAGAATAAATATTAAGACCCGTACCGTCGTTTCCCTATTGCTTACCGCCTGCCTGCTAATTTTGCCGGCAACTGCTTTTGCCAAGAAAGGTGACAAGCATTTCAAAGATGGCATGCGCTACGAAGCGGCCCAGCAATGGGAAAAAGCTGCCCAGGAGTTTACCCTGGCAGTAGCTGCCGATCCCTCAAATCTCGAGTACCAGCTACATTTCCGTCGGGCGAGCTTTAATGCATCGCAGTCGTATATGCAGCAGGGCCGGGCGCTCGCGGAGCAGAGGGATTTCGTCGGAGCCTATAACGCTTTTCGTCAGGCTTACGGCTACGATCCGGTTAACGAGTTGGCAGTCTCTGAAATGGAGCGCGTTTTACGTCTCCAGGGTGTGAAGGATGGGACGACCCCTGCAAGCGACAATGGATCTAAGAATGGCGATCCGGGATCCGTTGGTCCTTCGAGTGCGCAGGAGGCGGCGTTCGAGTCGCCGCAAACGGAGATGCGCGTTATTAGTTATAGCGGAGACCTGAAGGCTTTCATTCGCAGCCTCGCGGAGCAGCTCAATCTGAATGTTATTTTCGATCGTCAGTCGTTCGTCCAACCGCGTTCTATCGACATCAACTTACGCCAGGTGACTACCGCGCAAGCCCTTGACTATATCTTTCTTCAGGAGAGTTTGTTTTTTCAAAAGCTGAGCCGCCGAACAATCCTGGTCGCGGATCAAACGCGTCGCCCGCAATATCAGCAACTGGTTCTACGCACGTTCTTCCTGGCAAATAGCGACCCGGAAAAAGCCAAGCAACTTGTAGGACAGGCGATACCACCGTCGGTGGGTCGGCCGCAGACTATTGTAGTTGCCGACAAAGATACGAACAGCCTGACGATTCGCGATACCGCTGAAAATGTACGTCTGATCGGGGAACTGATCCAGAGCATCGACAAGGATCGCGCTGAAGTTGTAATGGACGTGAACATCTATGAAGTTTCCAAATCGGATCTGATGCAGATTGGTAATCAATGGGGAACGGATTCGACGCTTCTGAATATAGGCGGTATACAGAAGGGGTTTTCGATTCTGCAGGGTGGGGTCGGCACTGTAGGCTTGCCTGTCACTTTCGGCTCGGCCCTGATGATCCCGTCTTCTGCCTTCGCGCTGCTTCAGACTAAGAATCGTGGAAAACTTGTCGCGTCGACGCAGGTGCATGCATTCAACGGCGAAGAGTCAACTGCCCGCATCGGACAGCGCGTTCCAGTACAAACTGCTCAGGCATACCCGTTTGGAATTCAAACTGGAACCAACAACAACACCAACAACAATGGTTTCAATTTTCCCACCGGCGGCTTTCCCGTTATCAACTATGAACCGACCGGTCTGACGCTAAAATTTACTCCGCAAGTTTTTCCCAATCAGGACGTGCAGGTGAAGATGAGCATCGAGTCGAAGGACGTTCTGGGCGCCCAAAGTGCAACACCGACGTTTACTGAACGAACGATTACCGGAACTGCGCGGGTTCAGAATAACCGCACCATGATGCTTGCCAGCGTGTCGCAGGACACTTCTTCGCAGGGACGAAAAGGGGTGCCGGTACTCAGCGGGCTGCCAATTCTCGGTCGTCTGTTTTCCGCTCCCACCAATGAGAGCCGGCGAGTCGATATCGTGATTGCCGTCACGCCGCGCGTGTTGAGGGCTCCGGCAGTTACCCCGCGCGATTTAGAGATGCGCCCGAGTGGCACTCTTCAATCGCCGACGACCGGTTCGCTTGAAGCAATGCTGCGAGAGGCGGATCGCGAAGATCAGTTGGCAGAATTGCGCCTCCAGCAAAAGAACTCGACCGCGAAGGCGGCTCCGGCGCCAGCGTCTAATTCGTTGCCGGGCGTTTTCGCCAGTGCTCCTTCTACCGGTATCTCAGGCGGCACTGTCGCGCAAACGCCTGTTGCGCCTGCCGCTAATAATGCGGTGGCTTTGAATGCCGCAAAGAATTCCAGCGCTTCTGAACCGGCTGCCGCTGGTCAACCGGCTGCGAAGACGCCAAGCCCGGCTGAAGAAATGCCGGCCTTTGTGCCTGCGCCCAAGTCGCTGGTGAGCAGTACAGCCGCGACAGAAGTTGCGGCAGTGAATACGAATCTCACTACCGACGCTCGTGCTAGTTTAACGAGTATGGCGGCTAAGCCGATCGATGCGGCCATCAATCCAGTCGCCGCCAAAGGGAGAAACGCGCAACTGACTTTCGGTCCAGCCGATCAGTCTCATGAAGGTTGGTGAAACTCGCCGATTTGCGCTTGACGTGAAGTCGGATGTCCCGCTGGCGATGGCGATCGTTGCTTTGAGATTTGATCCGAAGGTTGTGAAAGTGAAAGCGATCGGGCTGGAGGGAAGCAGCGCAGTGCTTAATCAATCAACCGATCCTTCCGGTGTTTGCCTGATCTCCATTTCCAATCTTAGTAGCAGCATGGCCGCCGGGAACTTTGATTTACATCGACGTTGAAGGTGTCGGGGTTGGGGACGCCGGACTCTTGTTCGACAAAGACTCGTCCCATCTGATAGCGATCGACGCACGAGATTTGGGCGTCGAAGTTATGCCGGTACGCGCAACTGTGAAGCAGTAAGAAGATGATTTACCTGCGAGAGCGACCTTTGCCTAAAACAGAACGCGGCGATACGGTGATTGCGGTTGAGCTTCCCGGTCGCCGCGTCATTCTGTCGCGATTAGTCTCGGCGAGCCTTGGCCGCTCCGGCAAGCGCCGGAGTGGGTTTACTCTGATTGAGTTGGTGATCACCGTCACGGTGCTGTCTATTCTGACACTGGCCGTGGTACCGCTGATGAAACTCTCAGTGAAGCGGCAGAAGGAAGCTCAACTCCGTGATGAGTTGCGACATATACGAATGGCCATCGATGAGTTCCATCGGGATACCGTTGGCATTAACTGTGCGGCGAGTGGCTTGCAGGGACAAGGCGGCGGTCAACAACCAGTCAGTAATTGATCCGCGCAGCAAAGTGGTGATTTCTGATTGCACCATATTCGGCGTGGATAACCCCGACCGGTATCCACCGACTCTTGAGACGCTGACAGAAGGCGTAAACGTAATTCCGCGCGGTTCTCCGGGAGGTCTTGGCGGGCAAGGATTGCAAGGCACCGGCACGGATACGAATAATACGAATAGCTGTTCTGGGTAATCAGCTCTCGACAAAGAAGAAGGTCTACTTGCGCGGTATTCCGATCGATCCAATGACTGGCAGCTGCCGAATGGGAATTGCGCTCATGCTACGACCCGGCAGATAGCGACTCCTGGGGTGGCGAGAATGTTTTTGACGTGCGCTCAAAGTCGAAAGACAAAGCCTTGAATGGTGAAAAATATAGTGACTGGTAAAAATCAGTGTGCAGTGGGCAGTGGCCAGTGTGCAGTGCATCGAAGCAGGCGCCGCAGATTTCTTGCTGCCCACTGTCCACCGCCCACTGCCCACTGGTTTTACGCTGCTCGAGTTGATGATTGTGATCACGATCATCATCATCCTGGCGGCTGTCGTGCTGCCGCAATATCAAAAAACCATTTTGTCTACTCGCGAAGCTGTTCTGCGTGAAGATCTCTACAAGATGCGTATCCTGCTGGATCAGTACGCGGCCGATAAGCAGAAGTTGCCAGCCTCGCTGGACGATCTGGTTTCCGGAGGCTACCTGCGTGAAGTTCCTAAAGATCCGATTACCGGACAAGCAGACTGGACGACAGAAACTGGTGAAGATCCGAATTCGACAAGTGGTGAATCAGGCATAACTAATGTCCACAGTGCCTCGACTGATACGTCTTCCGAGGGTACGCCCTACAGCGAATGGTGAAGACCAAAGATTTTCCCAATGCCTAATCCACTAGCAAAACTCGTAAACCCTCGATACCCAGCAACGGCCCTGGGGTTTGAAAAGGGAATCGCCACCATGGTTCAACTCGAGCGTGGTCGCGGCGGTTCATTCAGTTTGCGCCGGGCCGCTACAGTCGCGTTACCGGAATCTCTGGTTCGACCCAGCTTTGAAGAGCCCAACATTTCTGACCCGGCGGAATTAACTGTGGCTTTGCGAGAGCTGGCGACCAGCGCCGGGCTGTTGCAACAAAAACGCTGGTCTGTGGCGTTGCCGGATGCCGCCAGCCGCACCTTAATTCTTACGCTGGAGTCGCCACCGGCGTCACGCGCTGAACTTGAGGAAGTCCTGAAGTGGAAAATGGAACGCGGATTTGGCACCCCGCTTGACGAGCTTTCAATTTCGCGAGAACGATTGCCGGCCGACGCACAGGGAAAAGATCGTTATCTGGTGGTTGCCACTCCGACTGCTGTACTCAGGGAATACGAGAGCGTTCTGCAATCGCTCGGTTGGCGTGCCGGCTTGATCGTTCCGCGTCACCTTGGTGAGGGACAGTGGCTGACTCAAAATGGTTCCCGCGGCGACGCGTTGTTGTTTAGTTCATCTGAAAGAGGTTTCACGGCGGTGGTATTTCGCGGCAAGCAGCCGCTGATAGTCAGGACCGTTGCCTGCGACCCGAACGAGTGTGAAGACGAGCTGTTTCGTTTGCTGCTGTTCTATCGCGACCGGCGCAGCGGCGATTCGGAGCAGGTTGTGCAACTGGCGCGAATGCTTATCGTTGGGAAACTGATGAGCAAGGATCGCGCTGGCGAAATTGTGACGGAAACCCTGGGCGCCAATCTGCGATCGCTCGACGCCGCCGACCTGGGTTTGCAACTGGCTACCCGGGAGCTGAGTTTTGATGCTATTGCAGCCCCGGCGGGTCTCGCGACGTTATCGTGGCAATAATTAATGCTCTTGCAACCCTTTGAAACATCTTCGATTTCTGAAACGTAATATCCTGGCAATATGAGCACTTCTGCAATTCCCGATACTTTGAGTTTGAGTTCAGCGGCTGATCGCGACCTCGTTGTCAGCGCTGCCCAGGGCCTTGAAGGAGGCTTTGAGGAACTGGTGCGGCGATATCAGCGACCTATTTCCGGGTATGTCTACCGGATGGTCGGTGATTACGAGTCGGCACTGGATCTTACTCAGGAGATTTTCATCAAAATCTACGGATCGCTTTCGCGGTACCGGCCCGAGTTTAAATTCTCTACCTGGATTTACAAGATTGCTCATAACGCAGCCATCGATCACTTGCGCAGGAATTCAGGTCGCGAGCGAGCGCTTAGCAACGGCACTGAGGCTGACAACTACGATCTGCCGCTCGAAAGCGCGGGACTCACTCCGGAACAGCAGAGCGAGCGTGAAGAGCGGCGCATAGAAATTGAAGGCGTAGTGCGTTCCTTGCCGACTGCTTATCGCGAATTGGTAGTCTTACGTCATTCGCAGGATCTGACCTACGAGGAAATTGTCGATGTCACCGGCTTGCCTTTGGGGACGGTTAAAAATCGACTGTTTCGCGCTCGCGAAATGATGCGACAGCAGTTTCTGACTAAAGGAATTACCGGAGTCTAGGTTTCAATTATCGTGTCCACCAGCGACTACATTTGCGAAACGGAAAATATCGCCGCTTACATCGAGGGTGATCTTGAACCTGCCTTAGCTTCAGCTCTGGAAGAACATCTCAAAGAGTGCGCGCATTGCGCTTCGGAATTGCGGGCCCAACGTCTCTTCATGTGTGAACTGGACTCAGCACTGGCCAGCCCTTTCGATCTCGAGGTTCCGGCAAACTTCGCCAGGGTGGTAGCGGTCAACGCAAAGAGCGACATGCGAGGAATGCGCGACTCGTCGGAACATGCGAGGGCCTTGCGCTTTTGTATCATCCTGGGTTTGGCAGCTTTCGCGTTACTCGGGTTCGCATCCAGCAAAGCGGTGGTCCTGAGTGTTAGGTCCCTTGCCGGCAAAGTGTTTGGTACGCTGGGTTTCTTCGTAGAGGCTATCTTCAATGCCGCAGCCGGGTTTGCTCTGATCTCCCGGGTCGTCAGTCGTGGTCTTATCTCGGATTCGCGTCTTTCGGGTTTCGCCGGTCTGCTGCTCGTGGTGCTTGCCATTGCCGTTCTTTCCCGCCTGATAACACGCTATCACCGAACGCGCCTTATCGAATAAGAGCGCTGTTCGCATGCACATGTCCACCGCATCAATTGTGAGTAAAGCTGTCTGTTGGCAAGCGTGCGATCTGCTCTTGCTATCCAGAATCCTGAGAGCTGTCGCGTTGTTCATCTGCGCGGTCTGCATGCTTGCTGCGGCCCAGGCTCAAACCCCTTACGAACCCATACCAGGTGACAAGCCGTACGTAGTTGAAGGTGTAAGCGACACCATCGTGTATTCCATTGGTCAATCATTGAGAGTCAATGGCACGGCAAAGAACGGCGCTTTCGCATTAGGTGGCGACGTGATTGTGCAGGGAGTCGTGGATGGCGATGTGGCTGCGGTAGGCGGTTCAGTGATTCAACTCGAGGGAGCGCGCATCAACGGCGATGTGATGGTGATAGGCGGGACTTACCGACCGATGGATAAGCTGCCACTACGCAACCCCGGCGGCCAGACAATTATGTATGGAGGTTACGAACAGGAACTGCGGACCATGATCCGCAATCCGAAAGATCTCCTGTCGCCACATTGGTCGGCGCGCTCCATCGGGTTTCGAATACTGGCGATTTTGTTCTGGTTCATCGTTTCACTCGCCCTCACCGCAGCGATGCCGGGAACGATAAGTCGAGGGATAACGCGCCTGCAATTGACAAGCTTGCGCGTCGCCCTTATCGGTTTCCTGGGTGCGGTGGCGATTGGACCCGGGGCGATTCTTTCCCTGCGATACCTGCCCACGCCAATCAGCGCCGTCGTAGGTCTAATGGCTTTATTGTTAGTCCTCATTGCAGGGCTATTTGGGCGAGTGATGATTTACGCGGCTACCGGTCGTTGGATACAACGGATTTTCGCCAGGAGTAATAGAAACTCAGAAGCAGTGGCACTCCTGTTAGGCACAACCTTCTGGATTATCTTGTCCTCACTGCCTTACGTTTGGCCGTTTGTGGTAGCGGTCATCTGGGTGATTAGCCTTGGCCTCGCGCTGACGGCTCGCTATCGCGTTGGCTGGAAGCGACCTGAGGAAGTTTGAAGAAATTTTCTCGCCTAAAACTCAAAAATTCAGACGAATTCCATCGCTCGCGCATCAAAAGCCCTGTTGTTTGTTAACTCAGGTTCTCCGAATCTTTGTGCAACTTTTTGGGACAGCAGGCGTGATACTTGCGGTTACGTGCATCTCTTATCAGTTTGATAGCAAGCAACTTAACTAGAACATTCATCGCATTACGTGCGTAAAAGACTAGGATCATCCCGGGCGCCTGCTGCAAGGCTCCGAAATTCTATTATTTCCGCGAGGTTTTTCATAAGCAAGAGGAGGAATAATGAAAGCGCCATTTCTCGCATTAGCGCTGGTTCTAGTCGGACCCCTTGCCGCGTCAGGCGCGCAGGCACAAACAGCTCCGGCTACCACCTCGACGGCAGCATCTCAGACTGGCGATCCCTCGATCAGCCCTAACCGGGCGTTAGGGGAAGTGAAGATTAAGGACGCCCCCGCCAAACAGTTGATCATCAAAACTGACGCCGGTTCTCTGGTAACTGTCGCCCTTAGCGATGCCACCTCCTATATGCGTGTGGCTCCCGGCGAAACAACTCTTACCAACGCAACTAAAATCACTTTTGCAGATGTGGCCGAAGGCGATCGAGTGTTAGCGTTGGGCAAAGTTTCGGATGACCAGAAGCTTGTGCCGGCGCGGGCTCTGGTCGTCATGACCAAGGCCGACATTGCCAAAAAGCAGGAAGCAGAACGGGCGGAATGGAAGAGGCGCGGCGTGCTCGGCATTATCACCGCACTCAAGCCGGAGACGAAAGAGATCACTATCACCAGTCGCACCATGGCTGGGCCACAAGCTCTAATCATTCCCATCTCCGATAAAGTTGAATTGCGACGTTATGCGCCAGACTCGATCAAGTTTGCCGATGCGAACGTGGCAAAGTTTGATGACCTTAAGGTCGGCGATCAGCTTCGGGCTTTGGGTGAACGAAATCCCGCGGGCACCACTTTCGCTGCTGAAAAAGTCGTGACTGGTTCTTTCAAGACTGTAGCGGGTGTGATCACTGCCATCGACGCGGGAACCGGTGAAGTGAAGATTAACGATCTGCAGACCAAGCAACCGCTGACGATTGTTGTTAAGCAGGATGCTGTTTTGCGAAAGTTCCCTGCGGCCAGTGAAATGGGCGGGATGATGATGATGGGCCGGCCTGGTGGTGGCGGGGCTCCTGGCGGCGGGCAATCTCCTGCAGGACCTGGCCCGGGTCAAGGTGGCGGACGAGCCGGGGGACCAGGCGGTGGTGGTGGCTCGAATATGCAGGAAATGCTTGAACGTCTACCCACGATCGCCTTTGCCGACGTAAAGGTGGGCGACACGATTATTGTTTCGAGCACCAAAGGCGCTGATCCGACGCGGCTGACCGCTATCAGTCTTATTACCGGCGCTGACACGCTGCTGAATATGTTGGCCGCCAGACAGCAACAGGCAGGCGGTCCGGCGACACCAAATCCGGCGGCCGGCCTTGGTACTGGTATCCAATTCGGAATCGGTTTGCCGTAAGCATCTTCCCAATGGCAGAGGGGCAAGAGAACACAGTTAGATTCACATTCTTCGAATCGTTAGGATCCTGGTTATGAATGTCTCGAGAAATTTCCTCCGACAGGTGTTGGGCGCAGTCCTGATCGTGCTTTTATTCGCCGTTGTGGGGCTCGCGCAGCAAACGCGAGGAACCCTACGCGGCGTGATCAAAGACGAGCTGGGGGCGACTATTGTCGGGGCTACGGTCACGCTCACCGACGCGAATGGCGTCGAAAAGACGGCTACCACCAACGGTGAAGGCGCATATGTCTTCAGCGGACTCGCTCCGGGCAAATATTCCTTACGCGCTACGCGCGAAAGGCTTTGCAGATGCCGATGAAACCGAAGTTGATTTGGCCTCTGGCCGCCAGTCAGTGGACCTTACGCTCAAGGTCACGATTGAAGAGCAAAAGGTAACTATTGCGGCTGAGACTCCGCTCAGTACTGAATCAACCGCCAACGCCAATCAAACCCTCATCACCGGGAAAGACCTTGATGCCCTACCGGATGATCCGGATGAACTCGCAGCTGCATTGCAGGCGCTGGCCGGTCCCTCGATGGGGCCAAATGGCGGACAGATCTTTGTTGACGGTTTTTCCGGCGGCCGCTTGCCTCCGAAAGAGTCGATCCGCGAGATTCGTATCAATCAAAATCCCTTCGCCGCGGAAAACGATCAGCCTTCCGGGCGAATCGATATCTTGACCCGCCCGGGCACAGACAAGATCCGTGGCAGCGCGTTCTTCAATTTCCAGGACGAAAGTTTTAACTCTCGCAATCCTTTTGCCACGAGTTCAAGGAAACGTTCGCCGTATCAACTCAGGCAGTATGGTGGCAATCTCGGCGGCCCACTGGTTAAGAAGAAAGCTTCTTACTTTATAGATTTTGAGCGACGCGAGATCGATGATAATGAGCTCGTTAAGGCCACCATTCTGGATGCAAATCTCAACCCGTTTGGTCTCGGGTTTGGCGTAGTAGTGCCGAGGCGAAATATCACCTTCAGTCCTCGGCTCGACTACCAGATCAATCCCAACAACACCCTAATCGCGCGTTACAGTTATACGCACAGCAGTACAGCCAACGGTGGCGTCAGCGGCTTCTCCTTGCCGGAACGGGCCTTTGATTCGTCCTCTACGCAGCAAAACATACAGCTAACGGAAACGGCCGTTTTGAATGCGTCAATGATTAATGAAGTGAAGTTTCAGTTTACGCACCAGCGTGCCGAGAGCCTGGCGGACAATTCGCAGCCGGCGCTAAACGTGAGCAGTTCGTTTATCAGCGGGGGCTCGCAAATCGGTCACGTGACGAATAACAGGAACAATTGGGAGCTGCAGGATTTTCTGGCGTGGTCTAAAGGGACGCATGCATTCAAGTTTGGCGCCCGCGTGCGCGGCGTAAACATCAGCGACATCAACCCCAACAATTTTGGCGGCACCTTTACGTTTACGGGTGCGCTGGTGCCGACCCTTGACGCTCTAAATCAACCGATCACCAACCAGCCGATCTTTGTCGACAGTTTGGAGCGCTACCGGCGCACGTTGCTGGCCCAGCGACTCGGCCTGACGCCACTGGAAGCTCGAGCCCTCGGTGGCGGTCCATCGCAGTTCAGCATTGCTTCCGGAGAGCCCGAAGCCAGCGTTTCGCAAACCGATTATGGCGTCTACGCTCAGGACGATTGGCGAGTGCGGCCAAACTTCACGTTGAGTTACGGTTTGCGTTACGAAGGCCAAACGAACATCGGCAGCGTACTAAACTTTGCTCCACGCCTGCTCTTCGCATGGTCGCCAGGGGCGGCAAACAGCGCCAAGCCTCCCAAAATGGTAATTCGCGGCGGCAGCGGTGTTTTCTACAATCGCTTCGGCTGAAGGAAATAGTCTTCAGGCCCATCGCTTCAATGGCGTAAACCAACAACAGTTCGTGGTGAGCGAGCTACCGCTCTATAACGCGAGCGGACAGTATGTTGCTCCAGTTCTTCCACCTCCGGGCGCGCCTGGCTCGCCGCTGGATACTTTCGACTTTTCCCATGCACCGGCGCTGGGCAGTCTTAACAACCTGGGCCGCCAGATTACCTGGCGAGTGGCCGACGACCTGCAAGCCCCGGTTGTTTATCTCACCGGCACTCAGTTGGAGCGTCAGCTGCCAAAGCGGTTCACACTGTTCGCCGGCCTATTCCTCGTGCGCATTCAACACGTGATTCGCGCGCGCGACATCAATGCGCCGATTCCCGGAACTAACGGCGTGCGACCCTTCGGCAACGTAGGCGAGATCTATCAGTACGAATCGAGCGGCAGGTTCAACCAGAACCAGTTGTTCATTGGTTTCAATAACAGGTTCAGCCGGGCCCTGACGTTCTTCTCGAGTTACTCGCTGAGCAAAACTACTAACGACACTGACGGACAAGGCGGCGCTCTCTTCCCGGCCAATTCCTATGATTTAACCGGAGAGTTTGGCAGGGCGGCGTTTGACGTGCGGCATCGGTTCACTTTCGCGGGCACGATCAATCTGCCATGGCAGCAGGTGAGCTTGAATCCGTTCATCATTGTCTCTTCCGGCGCGCCCTTCAACATCACTACCGGCCAGGACACGAATGGCGATCGGCTGTTTACCGAGCGTCCTTCTTTTGCTCCGGTAGGTGTCGATTGCAACAACCCCGCGGCAAACATTGTCTGCACGCCGTTTGGAAACTTTAACTTACGACCCGCTCCCGGCGAGGCTTTGATTCCGCGCAATTTCGGCCAGGGCCCCGGCTTCGTTTCCATAAACATGCGCATTAGTAAGACCTGGAACTTCGGCACAATCCATTCATCATCCGCTGCGAACCAGAGGAACCAGGAAGGCCAGACTGCTCAAGCAGGCCGTGGCGGCGCTGGCGGCCGCGGTGGCGTGGGAGGTGGAGTGCCACGAATTCCTGGCGCCGGTGGCGGCGGCGGCGGAATAGGTGGAGGTGGTGGTCCACGAGGCGGCGGTGGCGGCCTGGCGGCTCTTGGTGGTCCTCCCTCAGGCGGAGGCGCCGAAGCGAAGCGCTACAGCATGCAGTTTTCATTGAACTTTCAAAACATCTTGAACCACGTCAACTTGTCAGCACCGGTGGTAACTTATCGTCCCCGTTCTTTGGTCAAAGTCTCTCGCTCAATGGTGGCTTCGGAGGGTTTGGTGGCCCGGGCGGCGGTGGCGGCGGAATAGGTGGCGGTAGCGGCGCCGGCAACCGCAAAGTTACAGCGCAAGTACGCTTTAACTTCTAAGAAATCAACTGCCAGGTTGCGGCTCTCAAGCGGGCGCAAGACAACGGTTTATTGTCAGTAAACATGATCGAGTTGCGAAAAGGATTAACCTTATGAAGAAGATTTTTCTCCAGTCGTTAACATTTTTGGCGTTGGTGTTTTGTATTTCGGCGTCCGTTTTTGCCCAGACGGAAACGGCAACGAAGGCTGCGGACAACACCGCGAAAGCCGTTTCGCCGGCTGGCGTTAAAGATCCAACGCCGGCAGTCGCAATAACCGCGACGACTTCCCCAATGGATCTGGCCCGCGCGGCTCTGGCCGCACAAGGAGGCGAGACCTATAAGACGATGAAGAGCATGGTGCTGAGAGGTTCAGTTGATCTCTATGCGCCAAACTCTACGCAATCAATCCCTGGTGGATTTATTTGGGTAGTCGCAGGCGACAAAGTGCGTTTGGATATTGATGCGCGTCCGGCGGTTAGTTTCAAGCAGATTTATGACGGCCAGCGATCTTACAGTTCGCTTCCGGGCGTTGATCTGCCGCCCGCGTCTAAATTTGGTTTGTCCTTGCTGGCAAAATTCGATCAGCCCGGCTACACGGTTTCCGCGCTCCCTGATAAGAAAAAGCAGCGTGGTTTTCGCATTGTGGATTCAGAAGGGAACACCACCGATTTTTATATCGACACGGTGACAGGTCGCGTTATGACGTTCTTGATTCCGTACAACGGTTACACTTTCGGCACGGAGAACAAAAAGTTCAAAGAGATTGACGGCGTGCTGGTTCCGTTAGAGTTCACCCAACGGCTCGAGATGCCTCAAGGCGCTTTCTTTGCGGAATACAAAGTGAAAGACGCAAAACTCAATAACCCGGTTGGCGACGATGTGTTCGCCTTGCCGAACTGATCAGGGTAAAGACGATTCCAGCGAGCGCCAATTACCTCTTCTTTTCACGTAGCATTGACCTGATCACCTGGATGGCTGATTCCGCGTCCGTCGTGGGTATGGTGCCGCCTGTCAACTCCTGTAACTTCTCCGCTCCGATGGTCACTTCTACTTTGTCTCCACTGACTATTGACAAAAGGAAAGCCTGAGCGTGAACCAGACTCTTTCCGCTCGGCAACTTATAAGAGGTTGATATTTCACGTGTACCGACCGAGGCTATATCGTTATAGTGATATTCATCGGTGCTTTCGTTTAAACGGCACATTTTTAAGGAAATTGAAATCACAGGTATAGACCCCTAGCAGGTGTTCGGCGAGTTGAATAACCGTTACGCGGTAGACGGCAAACCGGACTACATCGTCTTTGCCTTTCTTCCAAAGTAGATCCTGGTTTGGTATACCGATCGTGGTCCAGAGGATTAACCGGTAAACATGACCGGCTCGCCTTCTTTCATTAATCTGATTCCTACCAAACCAAGCTTATTAATAGACCTCTCAGCTATCTGCTTCAGGTCTTGTGCCAACCACATATCCATCTGGTCGTCACTGGGGCGCTTGATCTGCCGCGAGACAGCAACAAAAAACCACAATAGGCCGAGGAGGAGTAGGAGAGCACCAAGCGCGATCCCCGGTTCTGCACCCCTTCCGGCAGCCACAGAGAGGCCCACGATTATCAGTCCAATCAGGACAAAGCTCACCGCAATGCCGGGGTGGGACCTTGAAAAGTAGCTTCGTATATTCTTGCGTTTGGTTTTTTCGTTCATAAGGACCAGTTTCCTTTCGACTGACCTAAGAGGGTGTCGCCGCAAGATCAACAAAAGTCACATCTTCAAATCACACCCAAACTCCTTAGACTTTCATCCGCCTCGGCGTGCTCGATCATTTGTTCGAAGGCGTTCTGATCAAATGGATAATCCTGGGCAGCTTCGAGACACTCTTCAACATCAGGTCTACCGGACTGGAGCCCGTTGGCCAGGTAGAAATCGAATTTCACCACCGCCCAAAGATAAAAGTAGTGGGCTTGGGGCATAGGCGAAGAGCAGGCTTTCTCGAGATACCGGGAAACTGCGTCGGCTTCAGAGAGAAACAATGATCTCGGACGTTTGCCTTTTAGTGAGGCGAGTGCCAGGTAGTAGTTTGTTTCTCCCGCAAGCGGCGCGAGCCTGACCGCTTGAGTGAGGATATCAACCGCGGATTCATAAGCATGGGCTTCTATTTGCTTGATTGCTTGTCTAACTTCCGGAGGCCCCTTCGCTTTTTCCTTCCGGACAATCTCTGCAGCGGCAGAGCTCACGTCTCGGATCTCAATATCCTAGTTGCCCCTGAGGACGAGTGCCTGTAAATCAATAGTAAAACCCGGAAGCTCGGACGGACCGATACCCACCAACACTGGAATCAGCTTCTTTTTCGCATGAAAAGCTATCCCTATCTCCTGATTGACCCAATCTGAACCAAGCACAGCCTTACTAGCCAGCAGGAGAAGGCATGAACTGGCATTTATGTTTGCCAACAAAGCGCCGCGCCAATCTTCGCCGGGCTGAATGGAAACCTGATCCATGAACACAGTTAGGTCCTGGGCCCTAAGCTCCGATTCTATGCGACTGGCTAGCCATCGGTCCTTCGTTGAATAGCTGAGAAAGCAGTCGGGCATTTTCTGGTCTCGCTAGTTGGTCAGTCAGCCCCTGAAGACCCCTTTGAACGATTGACCACGTAGGCAGGAACGAAATAGACGCGAGTTGATTTGCAGGCCGAAAACCTGCTGTTTAAAAGTTCCGAATTCTGAGTTCCAAGGTTTTGATTTTAGGGTAAACTCTATTTTAAGAACGCATTATTGCGAGGTGGGCGCATGATAGGAGACTCGGGTAGAGGAGTCAATCCGGAAACCGGAGGGCCAAAGGTCTGTTCTGGCCGCTAGGGCCCGCGAAGCTACTGGAACAAAAAACGCGTGCCTTACACACTCATGATTTCGTGCTCTTTCGACTTCGTCAGTTCGTCGATTTTACCGATGTAGGTGTTGGTAAGTTTCTGCACCTCGTCGAGACCGTCGCGCTCATTATCTTCAGAGATCTCTTTGTCTTTCAACATCTTCTTTAAGCGCTCGTTTGAATCGCGACGAATGTTTCGCACAGCTGTGCGATGGTCTTCGGCGATCTCGTGAACCTGCTTCACCAGCTGTTTGCGACGTTCTTCAGTGAGCGGTGGAATGGGAATTCGCACCAGTTTGCCGTCGTTTGATGGATTAAGACCGAGGTCGGCGGCGCGTATCGCTTTTTCGATAGTCGGAACCTGGGTTTGATCCCACGGCTGCACGGTCAACATAGCCGGCTCCGGAGCGTGGACGGAAGCCATCTGATTCAAGGGCGTCATGGTGCCGTAGTAGTCGACCATAACCGAATCAAGCAGGCTTACGGCGGCGCGTCCGGTGCGCACAGTAGCCAGTTTCCGTTGGAAGTCATCAATGACCGTGTCCATGCGCGGCCGCGTTCCTTTGATTACGTCCTGCTCACTCATATCAACTCCCGAATAAGTTTCCAGTTTCAAGTTCCAGGTTTCAAGTCTTATCGCCGTTTTATTGCCGGAGGTGATCCTTTCTACCGCCGGTCCAGGTAAGCTCTAAATGCTCGAACTTGAAACTTGAAACCTGGAACTTGAAACTTTATTGTCCCAACCAAACCTTCGAGCCAACTCCGGCCTCGCCCTTTACGACCCGCATGATGTTGCCGGCCTGTCGCATATTGAAAACGACTATCGGCAAATTATTGTCCATACAAAGTGATATCGCCGAAGCGTCCATGACCTTCAACTGGCGTTCCAGCACCTGTTGGTAAGTTATGGAATCGTAACGAACTGCGGCGGAATCCTTCATCGGATCTGCCGTATAGACACCGTCGACTTTGGTGGCTTTAAGAATTATGTCAGCCTTAATCTCAAGAGCGCGTAGCGCGGCCGCGGAGTCGGTGGTGAAATACGGATTACCTGTGCCGGCTGCAAAGATGACGATGCGGTTCTTCTCGAGATGGCGAACTGCCCGGCGGCGAATGAAAGGCTCAGCAAGTTGCGGGATGTCGATTGCTGACATCACCCGCGTTTGCACCTGGAGTTTTTCCAGCGCGTCCTGCAACACGACGGCATTCATGACCGTGGCCAGCATGCCGATGTAGTCGGCTGAGGAGCGGTCCATGTTGCCGGCGCTCTTGGAGACGCCACGAAAAATATTTCCGCCTCCAACAACCACCGCGACTTGCCCGCCCAACTCGTGAACCGCCTTCAGTTCTTCACCGACCATGCGCGCGACATCGACGTCGATGCCGTAATTTTGTTCACCCATCAGGGCCTCGCCGGAAATCTTCAGGAGGATCCGGCGGTAAGCCAGGGTGGGTTTGTCAGAATCGGTTTTGTCGGCGGTCATCAGTGTTTCGGGAAGTAAACTAAAGTTTGGACTGAACTGCCTGCGCTAGCTAATGAGCGAAGCCACTTCATTGCCAAAGTCTTCGTCGCGCTTTTCGAGACCCTCGCCCATTTTGTAGCGAGTGAACCGGCGAATGGTAATTTTCTCTCCGGTTTTTGCCACTTTGTCGACGACCAGTTCAGCTACGGTCTTGGCCGGGTCCTTAACAAAAGGCTGGTCGAGCAAAACGTTCTCTTCATAAAACTTGTTGAGACGTCCTTCGACAATCTTGTCAATTACCTGGTCGGGCTTGTTCGCATTTTTCGGATCGTTCCTGGCCTGGGCGCGGGCAATCTCCCTTTCCTTGTCGAGATCAGCCGCCGCAACCTGGTCACGCGAAACGAATCTCGGCTCCGCCGCGGCCACGTGCATGGCGATGTCTTTCACCAGTTGCTGAAATTCTTCGCCGCGAGCCACGAAATCGGTTTCGCAGTTTACTTCGACCAGTACACCGACCTTGCCACCCATGTGGATGTAAGAGCCGACGATTCCCTCAGCCGCAATACGACCCTCGCGCTTCTTGGCTGAAGCCAGGCCGCGCTTGCGCAGAATGTCTACCGCCGTCTCTTCATTGCCTCCAGCTTCCACCAGCGCGTTCTTGCACTCCATCATGCCCGCGCCTGTTTTTTCCCGAAGCTGTTTTACTGCTGTTGCTGTTACTTCTGCCATGATTATGAAACTCTCCGATTGAATCTGTCAGTATCACTTGTGGTAAGCGATTGGTTAGGGACTCAATCAGGTCCGCGAGCTACTGCAGGCGGTACTGACTGGCCTTAGTTATTGAAAAGCGCAGCCCGGCGGTAGTCCCGCTTTGAAGGCTGCGCTCGCCGGTAATAAAAAATCTTATGCCTGGGTTATTTCGCCGCCACAACCGATTCAGCACTTTCGTCCACAGGCTCTTCTGTTTTCGCAGCTTCGGCGGTCGGCGCAACGACGTTGAGCTGACTGCCATTTGCTTCCGGCGTTTCAGCGGGCGGCACCGTGACCGTTGCTTGAGGCGTGGCAGCAGGTGTGTTTACTGATGGGGCCTCTCCGGCCGGCTCACCGGCTGCTTCAGTAGTAGCGGCCTCAGCCGTAGCTGCTTCGCCTTCCGCTGCGTCTGCTTCTGCCTGCGCAACCACGCCGCCCTCGGTGGCGATTTGTTGTCCTTCCAGAATTGAATCGGCAATTCGTGAAGCAAAAAGGCGCACCGCGCGCAACGCATCGTCGTTACCCGGAATGACGTAATCGATTCCTTCCGGTGAACAATTCGTGTCGACAACGGCGACGATGGGAATTCCCAGCCGGTTAGCCTCAGCGACCGCGATTTCTTCTTTCCTGACGTCAATAATGAACACAATGTCGGGCAGGCGATTCATCGCCTTGATGCCGGAAAGGTTCTTATTTAAACCTTCGCGCTCGCGATCCAGCTTGATGCGTTCTTTCTTCGTCAGTTTTTCATAACGGCCATCAGTCTGCATCGTCTCCAGCTCTTTGAGACGCTTGATGGACTTTTGTACAGTTTGGAAGTTGGTCAGCAAGCCGCCGAGCCAGCGCTGATTAACGTAATATTGACCAGCACGCTCAGCTTCTTCGCGGACCGCATCCTGGGCCTGTCTCTTCGTACCGACAAAGAGCACGGTCTTTCCCCGGTCTTCAGCAATTGCGTTGGCGACAAACCCGAGCGCGTCGCGAAACATTCGCTGGGTCTTTTGCAGATCAATAATGTAAATGCCATTGCGCTCGCCAAAGATGTATTCCTTCATCTTTGGATTCCAGCGCCTAACCTGGTGGCCGAAATGCACGCCGGCCTCCAGAAGTTCTTTCATCGTAACCGAAACCAAACTTTATTCTCCTTTGCAGTGAACTGGTTTAATGTACTCACCATAACTGCTGGGCCCTTCCCGGGAAGAGCAACCAATCCGAGCTATGGCAATGGACTTTAGAATTTCGGAATTCGGATTGCGGATTTCGAACTTCTACTTCTCAACAATGCAGGCCCGGCTAACATCAGCCTGCTTATCAGCACTATATCAAATTCGAAATTCGAACTTCGAATTTTGAATTACCGTTTAGAAAACTGGAAGCGCTTGCGAGCACCCTTTTGGCCATACTTCTTGCGTTCTTTGATTCGAGGATCTCGCGTAATCAGACCTGCTTGTTTCAGGGCTGGGCGCAGGTCTGCGTTATATTCGAGCAACGCGCGGGTAATGCCATGACGAATAGCGCCAGCCTGTCCCGCCGGTCCGCCACCGCGAACATTAATCAGAACATCAAACTTGGTAACGGTCTCGGTCAACTGCAGCGGTTGCCGGATTATCATGCGCAACGTTTCGTTAGGAAAATAGGTGTCGAATGCTTTCCGGTTGATCAGGAACTCGCCGCCACCAGCTCGCAAGTAAACTCTTGCCGTCGAGGTCTTTCTTCTTCCCGTCCCATAATATTGAATTTCAGCCACAGTTATCTCATCCTCTTTATTAACTCTGGGTTCTTATGAACCTTGCTAAGCTTGATTGGTTTGTTTTGATCCTCTGGGTGTGATGGTGTGGGCTTGCGGGCGTTGGGCGGTGTGCGGATGTTCGGCATCGGCATAAACCTTCAACTTCTTAGCCATCGCCTTGCCCAGCTTGTTCTTGGGCAGCATACCCTGAACCGCCAGGGTAATCACTCGGTCCGGACGCTTGGCAAACATATCTGCTGCCGAGACCTCACGCAGGCCGCCGGGATAGCGAGTATGGTGGCGATACATTTTCTGTTCCGCCTTGGCCCCCTTGAGGACCGCTTGCCGGGCGTTGATCACAATCACGTGATCGCCCATATCCATGAACGGAGTCCACGCAGGATTACGTTTCCCGGTAAGGATTGAGGCAACTTCAGACGCCAGGTGGCCGACGGTTTGGCCGGCTGCATCCACTAAGAGCCATTTGCGTTTTCCAGCCAGGTCCTTGCCGCTGGGAAAGTATGTAGACATGGTTAACTATCTCTGTTTTTAGCTAGTAATAAGCGAACGGTTAGAATAACCAACCCCCCTAAAGATTGTCAAGTTGGAGACTTAGCGTTAAGTGGGCCGGTTTCTTTTGATTAGAAGTTCAATCCCGCGGGCGATCAGAATTTCAATGCTGCAAGGCTTTGCCTTCGGTGCGTGGCAAGTCTCTGACTTGGCGAAAGTTCAAACGAAGTTGGACGGTCTATGACCGTGTAACCGCCGGTGGAAGAGCCCGAAAGGTAGCATAGCTTGTTCTCGGCAAGTCTGACACTTGCCGCGTACCAGGTGGGCAAAGCCCTTAGAGAAGAGGGTCTAAGTGACAAAGCAAAAGCTCCCTGGCATCGCTGCCAGGGAGCTTTCAGCTTGTTCCTATCGACTCGATTAAGAAACTAGGGTTGAGGCGGCTTGGTGCCGTCGTTCTTTTTCAATACGGGAGGTGCTGTCTTCTCAGCAGGCTTAGACTCGATTCCTCCGTCCGGGGTCGTAGTTGAATCGTCCGGTGTTGGTTGACGTTTCTTAAGCGTTGGTCGTCCCGGCGGTCCGTCTTGAGCGCCAGGTAACGCGCCCGCCGCTGAAGCACGAGCGTTGGAGAGTCGTAACAGGCGGGCCTTCACCTTCTGAAACTCCGAAGTGCTGATTACATATTCATCATGTTCGGGAAATCTCGCTGCCAGGGCAAGGGAGGAGGCGCGCCGGTCGGGTGGTGCCGGATGGGAAGCGAAAGCTCGCGAAATGAGTCCCGGTTTTTTCTTGTTCTTTGACTCGAGCTTTTCAAACATCGTCGCCATCGCGCTCGGGTCGTAGCCGGCGGCGAACATATACTGAACGCCCAGCTTGTCGGCTTCCTCTTCGGCGCCGCGGCTAAACTTCATGAAAATCCCCAGCATGCCGAGTCCGGCGGTGTTTTGAAAAATCATTCCCGGAATACCACCGAGAAAGATTGAAGTGCCCATCGCCAGGTACTCCATCAAAGAAGCCTTCGTCTGGTTCTCCAGGGCGTGACGGGCGGCAACGTGAGCAATTTCGTGAGCCATCACTCCGGCTACTTCAGCTTCGTTGTCCGCAACCAGCAGCAAACCCTTGTTCACATAGAAAAACCCGCCGGGCAGCGCAAACGCATTAACCTCGTCGGAGTCTATAACTTTGATAGTGAACGGAATCTTTGTGTCAGAGTGCAGAACAATATTCTGCCCGACGCGATTTACATATTCAGTGATGACCGGATCGTCGACGAATTTCGCCTGCCGATCCACTTCCGCGGCCAACTCTCTGCCGAGCTTCACTTCCTTTTCGGTTGAGCCGCTCATCTTGGCAATGATGCCCTTATTGATGTTGCGCTTTCCGATCATCGCCGGATCTTCATTCACCGAAAGCGGCTTGTTGGATCCCGGTGTGGTGGTCGGCACCTTCTTGCTGGCATCCTTACTCGCATCAGCTTTGGCGGTCTCGGTGCTTTGGTTAGGTGACTGCGGTTGCTGCGTCTTTGCTTTGTCGTTCGTTTGGGCAAAGCTGGCCACGGAACCCGCCAGTAAAGAAGTCGTCAACACCAAGGCGGTCACGAGGCGGGAGAAGCTATTCATCTTGAAAACCTCCAGACTTTCAAACAGGCTCGGCGGAAAAGCTTTCTGGGGAAAATCTTTCCAAGAATTCGAGTTGAGGGTTTCTGCGCGACTACTGCAAAACAAGTCCGGAAGCGCAGGTTCCGGCATAAGCTTTTTTCGCTATTTCAACGGCGCAGTCTATGATGCCAGCAAATAGCCGCTTGGTTGCGCGTCAGTAATGATTACTGAAAGGTAAACACTACATCTCGCTTGGGCAAAAAATCCGAGCTTTTGGCGATTGAGGGAGCGCGGCCATTATAATGCACTGCTCTTGGAAACCCTAAGAAAGTAGCGCGGATGTGGCGCAAACTGTTAGTTTGCGTGTGCACTTTGCCACGTCCCTTGAGCGTCTTCTTCCCGATTGCCGACGATCCCCAGGGCGGCTCCGGGTATCGATCTTTACGAATTGACCCCGGAAATGATTCCGCAATGGTTAAGCGAGTAACTCAAAAGCCAGCACCTTCCGTTGCCGTCATCGGCGCGGGCCGGCTTGGCCAGGCGTTTGCCATCGCGCTCCAGTCGTCAGGCTATCCCGTGGTTGCCTTAGTCGCTCGACGCAGACAGAAAGCCGAAAAAGCAGCCGCCCTTCTAAAAACGACGTTCACCCAGGATCCCGGTAAAACGGGGCCCGAGCCTCTAGTTTTGGGCGCGAACGAATTAGGAGAACTGCCGGAGACAGACCTGGTTTTGATTACGACCCCCGATGACGCCATCCAGGATACGGCGCAGCGCTTGAGCAGTTTATGGAATGGCCGAAAGCGAAGCGCGGTGTTGCATACCAGCGGTGCGCTTTCTTCCGAAGCGCTGGCCCCTCTGGCAGAAAAAGGTTTTCAGACGGGGTCAATACATCCGCTCATTTCCGTCAGTGAACCAGTCTCTGGAGCTGCGGCTCTACACGGCGCGTTCTTTTGTATTGAAGGAACAGGGAAAGCGAAACGCTTGGCAGAAGCGATCGTCCGCGACCTCGGTGGCCACAGTTTTACAATCAAGCCCGAGAGCAAGGCACTTTATCACGCCGCCGCCGTGATGACCGCTCCACATCTGACCGCACTCGTCGATCTTGCGGTGGAAATGCTCTCGGCCTGTGGACTCGGCAAAGCCACGGCGCAAAAGGTCTTCATGCCTCTGCTCGAAAGCACGGTGAACAATCTCAAGTCTGCAAATCCACAGCAGGCGCTCACAGGAACGTTCGCGCGCGGAGACATTGCCACCGTTCGTCGCCACCTCGAGGCCCTATCTGGAAAAGAATTGGCCGAAGCACTTTCAGTCTACAAGCTCCTCGGCCTGCATTCGTTGCGTCTCGCAGAAAAGAACGGCCTCGACGCGAAACTTCTGAATGAAATTAGAAGACTTTTGCGCTCCGCTTAGAAAGGGATGAGTAATGAGTGATGCGAAAACCTTGCGATCATCACCCATCACCCATTACTCATCACTTTTCACCGCCCCACAAAATCAGAACTGGGAGCGACTGCGACCAGCCAAGAAGTCAACTCATGAAAATGTGCACTAGAAAGGCACTCCATTCTAGAGACTTGTCAGTTGAGTGATCGGCTGGTCGCTATCGCTCCCAGTCCTGATTTTGTGTGCCGATGTTGATTGAGGGCGAATTGCCTTTCCTGTTTGTCTAATCAACCTTCACGATTTACGATTCATAGTCCGACTTTTCACTGATTACTTTTCACAGGCCGACTGCTCTTATGGAACGTTCACCAAGCGACAGTTATAGCCTGACCCTGCGGGTCCGGCTTTCCACCCGCGCCGGAACACTCGGCGAGGTAGCCACGGCGATCGGACGGGCCGGCGGCGACATCGGGGCTATTGATATTGTGAGTGCGGGACGGGATCACATTATCAGAGACATCACCGTCAACACCGTTTCGAGTGAACATGAAGACGCGATCGTCAAGGCAGTTGAAGCGATCGACGGCATTGAGGTGGAACACGTTTCCGACCGCACCTTCCTGATGCACCTGGGCGGGAAGATCGAAGTTGTTTCGAAGATGCCCCTGAAAACCCGCGCCGATCTTTCGATGGCTTACACGCCCGGCGTCGCGCGCGTCTGTTCAGCGATTCACGAGGACCCTGAAAAAGTTTTCACCTTAACGATAAAGAAAAACACAGTCGCCATCGTTACCGACGGCACCGCCGTGCTTGGCCTCGGCGACATCGGGCCGGCAGCGGCCATGCCGGTGATGGAAGGCAAGGCGATGCTCTTCAAGGAATTTGGCGGCGTGAACGCCTTTCCGATTTGCCTCAACACGAAAGATCCGGACGAAATCGTGCGCGCCGTCAAGGCAATCTCTACGGCGTTTGGCGGCATTAATCTGGAAGACATTTCCGCGCCGCGCTGTTTCGAGATCGAAGACCGGCTCAAGGAAGAGCTCGACATCCCGGTGTTTCATGACGACCAGCACGGCACCGCGGTCGTGGTGCTGGCGGCGTTAATAAATGCGCTGAAGATTGTCGGCAAGCAGATGAGCGAAATCAAAGTGGTCGTTAACGGCGTAGGCGCGGCGGGTGTCGCCTGCTCGAAAATCGTCATGCACGCTGGTGTAACTAACATTATCGGCTGCGACCAGCATGGCGCGCTCTATCGTGGCCGGCGGGAACATATGAACCCGATCAAGGAGTGGTACGCGGAACACACCAATCCGAATAAAGAGCAGGGAACTCTTCACGACATTATCAAAGGCGCCGATGTTTTCTTTGGACTTTCAGTGCCCGGGGTTCTAAGTGTTGAGGATGTGAAACAGATGGCTGACAAGCCTATCGTCTTTGCGATGGCCAACCCGACGCCGGAGATCATGCCTGAGGATGCCGCGCCTTACGTCGCCGTGATGGCCACCGGGCGCAGCGACTATCCAAACCAAATTAATAACGTGCTTTGCTTTCCAGGCATCTTTCGCGGCGCCCTCGCCTGCCGCGCCCGCACGATCAATGAGGAGATGAAACTCGCCGCTGCCCACGCCATCGCCTCGATCATCAGCGACAACGAACTCCATCCGGAATACATCATCCCGTCAGTCTTCGACAAACGCGTTGGCGAAGCGGTTGCGCACGCTGTCGAAGAAGCCGCCTATCAAACACACGTCGCCCGCCGCGATCGCGCCGCTCAAGAGAAATGTAAGAAGCGATTGTGGGTTGCACAAAGCAGGGCAGTTGACCGACCTTAGCGTTTGAGCAGGATCAGTAGACCCGCGGCTATGGCGAGCACGGCCAGGCCGGTGGTGACCGTGGAAGAGACTCTGATGCTAAGCAACGGCAAGAGGCCGGTGAGAATCAACCATAGGCCGAGTAAGATCATTCCCAGGTTTCTGCCTGCTAAACTGTTTGTTAATGCCATTGAGTTGTCTCCTTCGTTTTAGCGCAGCTGCCTTGATAACCCTGTCGCTAACGCTCTCGGTCTTGTAGTTGACCGGAGGATCCGGTCGCTACCGCTCCTGGTTCCGTATTTGTCGACCCACAAATCAGCAATCTGCAATCCGCAATCGTATCAGGGCACCTGGAATATCGACCACCCGTCCGCGTAAGCCTTCTGGTCGTCAGTCAGCCAAGATGCAGGAATGATGGCGCTTCACTGTTTGATTCTCGGATCTTTGATGTCCTCTTTGGAAATCAAGACCATCTCCGTAGTTTCCGCTTTGGCTTGAAGCGGATCAATCAAGGTGAGACGGAAGTTTGGCTTGCGAAATAGTCTTACCCGAGTGAGATCCATGTCGCCACGAATATAGTATATCTGGCCGGATTCAACCGCGAACTCAATCCCAGGTTCTTTCTTGTCTCGTGCGCGGAACATATAGGTTCCTGGCTCGAGCTCTATCGTAAAGATACGATTATTTCCGAGCATCGCTACCTTGACGCCGTTGATATAGATGGCGGTTTTCGTTTTTGGGTAACTGCCTGAGGTTTCCTTAGAACGGTAAACGATGGCGGTGGCCTTGGCTTGCGCGTGAACGCCGAGCGAGATAAAGGTCAGTAGGAGGATCAGGAGTAAGGCTTTCATGGCCGCGAGTCTATTGCTCGCACAGAAGCCAAGTCAAACAAAGACTTACCAGATTGCCGCCCTTCTCAGCATTGATGACACTACCGACTGCGCTGTGCCTTTGCGCACGATCACCTGGCCGTTAATCGTAAGGTCTTCAGACACTGTGAAACTGACCGGGTCGTTTGGCTTGGCGTCTTTGCTGTTGATCTCCTGAGCGGTTACCACGTTAAGTGCGGCTCCTTCGGGGAGGACGATTTCGTCGCTCTGATTCGCACGAGACAGGCGCAAGCCCGCGGAACAGAAACAAAGCGAGAGCAGGATTACGGACGCAGTGATGCGTTTGCCGGCGTGGTTCATGTGGTTCATGGGAACTCCTTCGAGAGGTTGAAGACTGCCGCGATCGTCATATGAATCGGCAGACCGGGGCAGTAGCCCGACAGGTTATGGAGGGCTCGCTACTGTGACGTCGAGCGCCATCCATGACTGTCGGGCTACTGCCCCGAATTCAAACGTCGTTATGCAGCGCTAGGCTTTATGCGTTGCCGGAGTCGGACTTGGTGACGGCGAAGGCTTCGCTGGCGGCTTCGCTGCCGGCGTCGGAGTCGGCTTCGCTGCAGGGGCAGTTGTAGGCGTCGTCGCCGGCGTCGTTGCCGGCGTCGCGGCCGGCGTCGCGCCCGGCGTAGCTTCCGGCGTTGCCGCCGGAGTTGGCAATGTCAACGGCGTCGGGTAATCCGGAACCGGCTTTGCAAGAATGCCCGCCAGTAATTGGTCAAGCCCGGTAGCTGACTTGTTTCGGTCCGTGTAGAGTCCCGTCAGCAGATCCATGAGCGCCTTTTTATTCGCCGGGTTCGTACTGAGAGAAGCAGCGCGTGCGAGCGCGTCGATCTGCCGGTCGATAAGTTGATTCAAATTATCAACTGCCAGCTTGCTCTCCGGAGACTCAGTTGTGATATTTCTGTTTGTACTCTTCAGACTGCTTCGCGATAGGTCCTTCGCCATAGGCGCCGGCAAGGTCCGCATAAAGCTGTGGAGACTTTTTCAGATCACTCTCATACCTGGCAGCTTTCAAAAAGTATGGGATGGCATCCGCAGGCGCGCTCTTTAACATCGACTTTGCGACTGCGTTGTTCAAGTAAGCGAGCGCCTGGTCCTTCGTTGTAAAGGGCGCGAACGGCTTACCGGCTTCGATCAACTCGATCGCTTTTTTCGCGTACTGACTGGAGTCGTTTAGCAGGTTCGGATCACTCAAACCGGCCACGCCCATAATGATGTAGGCTGCCGAATTGTCCGGCTCTGCGGCAATGATTAACTTTCCCAGCCGCATTTGCTCGGGGTAATTCTTTTTAACGACGGCATCGTCAAACTGCTTCTTGGTTTCGTTGGCATTATTAGCAGCTTTGTAAGCGTCGTAGAATTTCTTGATTGCCCCGGCATAAGGACCGGCATCGTCGGGGCAAACCTTGATGTACTCTTCTGCCGCCTGAAAGGCGATGTCCTGATGATCTTTCCGGTTGTCGTACCACTTTTTGTAAGTGGCCGTCTTAAATGCGTCATTGCATTCTGCGGTTTGGGCCAACGCCGGTGCTGCGAATAAGGCAAGGGTTGCGGCGAGCGCCAATAAGTTGATGGTTCGTTTCATTTGTTTAGCCAAAAGCCTCCGATCGATTCCTGTTTGCAACGTCTGGATACTTTTAAAAATTCAAGCATCTCGATCCTAATAGAAAAGGGGGACTGGGAAACGGGGAAATAGGGACAAGAGGGTAATAGGGACAAGGGCAGGCGGTCAAGCACGCGAAAGGGGTAAACACTGCTGACCCCTGGATGCCACGGCTGGTGCCGGAACCCTAATTTCAAGCCTCTCCGCGTTGGCCGTAGCGCCCTGCGTCGATGCAGTGGGAATGAGCCGCGAGTGCTCACATTATTATTCTTAGGTGACGACTGATACTATGTTGACCTTCCAATGAAGAGCGCAAAGATCATGACTAGTGAGCATTGCCGCAGCTTAGTAATCAATTTGCTGCTGTTTGGCCTGCTCTTTTCCTCAGTGACTTCACGCAATGGGAAGATTCAAGCGCGACAAACTGAAGAGACGCCGCGCCCGACTTTCATTCACCCGGCAAAGACAGTTCCGCGCAATCACGCGCTTACATCTGCTCCCAGACAGCGCGTCGCCTCTGACCTTTCCAAACAGAGCCGAGGCAAACATCCTCTCATTTACTATGGACTGGCGCCTGCAAGAGTAAGCGCGCCTATCGCATTAGTAAGCCGGCGAACGGTAACCACTGACTGGTCGTTCTTATACCTGTCATTCCGCTCATTTGGACCTGGTGGCCGAGCGCCGCCCGCATCCGCTTAACTCAAAACGCAAGGCTGTAATCTTGGGTACGCGCCGAGTAAGTGCGCGTTCTCAGTTTAATTGCGTCTCTGGTTTACAGAGAATTGAAGCTCTAACCATGCTGGTGTAGAGCGAGGAGAATCATAATGAGTTCAGAAGCTATAGTTATTTTAGTGATCGTCGCGTTTGCAATTGCCGGTCTGTTTTACCTGGAAAGAAACTCGCGGAAGAACAGGGGAAATAGTGACGAGTAATTGGTGAAGAGGCCGGCTGACTGATGTTTTGCGGAAGGTCCCCACCCTTCCGCACATTTGAAAATCTTTGTGCGTCCTTTGTGAACTCCGTCGCCACTTTAGTAAGTCCTTGTTTTTCTGAGGAAGTTTCTAGCCAGATCACTCAGTCCGGAGGGACCGAATGTTTATAGACTCCTCCTGTCTATGAGGTTCTTCGCTCCAGCGGAGCAAATGTATGATCCGACATGCTCATCTACCAGGACATCGCGCTCCGCTGGAGCGCCAAACAATAGTTAGCGGCGAAGTCTATAAACATTTGGCTCCGCCGGAGCCAGAGCAAGTTTGATTGTCATCGGAGGAAGCACCATGAAAAAACTGATTCACGCAATGCTCGACTTTGTTCTCATAGTGTTGGGCATTTTCTCAGCTGGTCTGGGGTTGAAGGGTTTCCTCTTATCCAGTCACTTCATTGACGGCGGCGTCACGGGAGTGTCGATGTTGGTCGCCAATGTGCTCGGCTGGCCTCTTTCAATTCTCATCCTGGTCATCAATCTTCCGTTCATTGCGCTTGGTTACCGGCAAATCGGCAGGGCCTTCGCACTCAGGAGCACGCTGGCGATCGCCGGGTTGGCGCTCGTCCTCGCTTTCGTCAAATATCCTGACGTGACGCCTGACAAACTCCTGACCGCGGTATTTGGCGGCTTCTTCATAGGGGCCGGAATTGGACTGGCCATTCGCGGGGGCGCCGTACTGGATGGTACTGAAATCGCGGCCCTCCTCATCAGTAAGAGTAGTCACCTCCTGAAGGTCGGCGATGTGATACTGCTACTGAACATTCTCATCTTCTCCGCCGCCGCCTTTTTTCTGGGGATCGAGTCGGCGCTCTATTCCATGTTGACCTACTTTGCTGCTTCGAAAACGATCGACTTCCTAATCCACGGCGTCGAGGAATACACCGCCGTCATCATCATGTCTGAACGCAGCGAGGAAATCCGGCAGCTGATTCTTCGCGAGTTGGAACGAGGGGTCACGGTTTACAAAGGGCGCGGCGGAATGACTGATGAGGAGCAGGACATTTTGTTTTGCGTCGTAACTCGTTTGGAGATTGGCAGAATCAAAACTGCGGCGCACGGAGTTGATGCGAGTGCGTTCATTGTCGTTCATCCTTTGGCTGATGCCGAGGGAGGTGTGATCAGGAAATTGGCGTTGCACTCCTAGGTTCAACCGATCGGCGACGTCAATCGTCGCGGTCTCCGCGGGGTGAATCTCATTTCTGAAGATCCACCCTGGGAGGGTCGCGGGGTGAGAAGCGAGGAGGGTTGAGCTTTCATAGGTATATGCGAATTGCGACGGAAACATTTCATTCGATTTTGGTCTTCCGTGCAGAGCGACGACTGAGCTTAGTCCGGCCTTTTAAGGCCGGGGAAAAAGGGCAGCTTCCTCTATCGTCGCGTCAACGATTCGGATTGCAATCGTCGCTAAAGCGACGGCCGCAAATCTCGTAATCTCTTCCCGGCCTTGAAAGGCCGGGCTAAATTCAGCCGTCGCTCTGCGAAGACGAATTAAAGAAAAGTCTGAAAAGAGTTTTTTCCAAAGCTGCCTGAGACGATGGATGGGGGATACATTAGATTTCTTTCATTCAGACGGAACCAGTTGTGTCGAATCCCGAACACCCTGTTTGCATGAAATGGGTACTTCCCCGAGAGAAAGCTGAGACTTTACAGGCAAAAACAGCGGCATAATGGTTGCACTTTCCCAACTCAGAACAGGAGGGGGAAAATGAAGAAGAGATTTGGTGGCGCTTTCATAGCGCTGGCTTTTGTTTTCGGAATAATCGCTGCCGCCAGCACGACGGTCGATGCACAATGGACCAACCGCAGCTACGGTGGCTACAACACCCAGCAAGTCCAGCAAGGTTTTCAATACGGTGTGAACACGGGAGCTACCGATGCGCAACGTCGCCAGACCTATAGCCCACAACGTTCACATTATTACCGCGAGGCTCCGACGCAGGCTTTTCGCGATGGGTTCGTGAGGGGCTACGATCAGGGGTACCGGCAATACGCTGGAAACTATGGAAATTACGGCGGGTATCGCAACCAAGGGACCTATGGGTACGGAAGCTACGGGGGTTATCGGAATGGTAACTACGAGCAACAGGAACTTAACAGCGGTTACCAGCAGGGTCTGAATACAGGTGCCGATGATGGACAACGCAACAAGAGCTACAGTCCGGAGCGCTCGCGCTATTACCAGCGGGCTTCGAGCCAGGCTTTTCGCGAAGGGTTCATACGTGGGTATGACGCCGGGTATCGTCAGACGGCGCGGAACCGGAGTTACCGGCGAAGCAGCACCGCTGCCGCTATCCTAGGTCAGATCTTTGGTATCAATTAACTAGTGAATAGGACTGAATACGGAAGTCTGTGGACATTCACTTAAGCAAAAATGCCGCGGCAAGAGTCGCGGCGTTTTTGTGTTTGCATCTACAACTCCTCGCCTAGTATGTGATGTATGCTCTTCGCCATGAAAGCCATTCAGGTCGCTCGAGTTGGCGCACCGGAAGTACTCACGCTCGTAGAGGTGCCCCTTCCGGATCCGAAATCAAACGAGGCGTTGGTTCAGATCAAGGCGGCGGGAGTTAACTTCATCGACGTTTATTTTCGCGAGGGCCGCTATCCAGCGCCGCTCCCGTTTATCAACGGACAAGAAGCTGCAGGTATTGTCGTCGCAGTTGGCCCGGATGTGACCACCCTGCGGCTTGGAGATCGCGTCTCTTATACCGGTTTACTCGGAAGTTATGCGGAGTATGCCGCGGTGCCGGCAGATCGTCTCGTCAAGATTCCCGCTGAACTCGACTTCGAGCAGGCGGCGGCGGCGATGCTTCAGGGCATGACGGCTCACTATCTCAGTCACAGCACCTTTCCGATAAAGACCGGCGAGACGGCGTTGATTCATGCTGCGGCTGGTGGTGTTGGCTTGTTGTTAGTCCAAATGGCAAAGCGACTAGGCGCTCGCGTAATCGCCACCGCAGGTTCTGAAGAAAAAGCGCAACTCGCGCGCGGCGCGGGCGCTGATGAAGTAATCATCTACACCGAACAGGATTTTGAGACTGAAACGAAACGGCTGACCGGCGATCAGGGCGTGCACGTTGTTTACGACGGCGTGGGCAAAGACACTTTCACGCGCGACCTGAATGTTTTGCGTCCGCGCGGTTATCTGGTTCTCTTCGGCGGTGCGAGTGGAGCGGTGCCGCCTTTGGATCTGCTTGAACTGACCAAACACGGATCGCTCTTCGTCACACGTCCCACCCTGCAAGACTACGCGACGCGCCGCGAAGAACTCGAGCAGCGCTCAAACGAGGTATGGCAAATGATTGTTCGGGGCGACTTGAAACTGCGCATATATAAGAAGTATCCGCTGGAAGATGTGCGACAGGCGCATCATGACCTTGAAGGCCGGAAGACCACTGGGAAGTTGTTGTTGATCCCATGAAGCAGGACGACGACGTGATAAATGCGGATCTTATAAATTCCACGCTTTACCCGTTCCCCTTTTTCCCTATCTTTAGTTCCGCCGGTTTCCGGTGAACCTCAACAAAAAGAAAAACAGGTTGATGAAATCGAGATAGAGCGATAGCGCCCCGACTACCGCGTATGTTCCCGCCCGACCGTCCGGCAGTGCGACCGCCATCTGCTTCAGGCGTTGCGCGTCCCAGGCCGTAAGGCCGGTAAATACCAAAACGCCGACCACCGAAATTACAAATTGCAACAGCTCACTATGCCAGAAGATGCCCACGACCGATGCGATGATGAGCCCGATCAATCCCATGAAAAAGAATTGTCCCACGCCGGCAAGACTTCTCCTGGTTACCGTTCCGAAAAATGCGGTGGCGCCAAACATGCCCGCGGTAATGATGAAAGTCGAAGTGATGGACGAGCCGGTGTAGATCAGCAAGATCACCGAAGATGTTATGCCTACCAGCCCGGAATAAATGGCGAAGAGGCCGGCGGCGGTCGCCGGCGCCATCTTATCAACGCGTGCCGACAGGTAGAAGACGAGACCCAACTGAGCGAACAACAAACCCCAAAACAGCAGACGGTTAAGGATCAGCGCTTCGATTAGCAGTGGCGATGATGCAACGGCAAAGGCGGTCACCGCCGTGATGAGCAGGCCCAGAAACATCCAGCCATAGACCTTGCTAAGAAAGGCGCTGACGCGCTCGTCACGCACATCCACCAACTGTGGCGAGCTATATGACGATTGATTACTCGAAGGTTGGTTCCAGCTCATGGTATTGCTCCCTTTCGAACTTCCGGCATTCGGTGGTTCTATTATCTCTTTTCTCAACGCCTGACGCATCCTCGGGTGTGAGTCAGTCCGTGAAGCGGACGTCTGACAGTAGCCCACCGATTCATCGGTGGGATCAAAGCGTCGAATTATCACTGAGTCCGTGAAGCGGACGGCTGAACTTCACGCATTTGATGCAAGAAATCCATTAACAAGTGCAAACTACTGATCTCGCCTCATCATTCAATGTGGCCTACAGAGCAACGATAATCTTGACGTTCTTGAAGGCTTAAAACAGGAGGAGTCTCTCGTGTCACACGCTTACGTCAAAAACCTCATGCACTGTACATTCAGCACAAAAGAGCGCTATCCGTTTATTGAGTCGAAATTGGAATCGAATCTTTGGCCTTACGTTGGCGGGATAGCAAGAGCCAATCGGATGAAAGCGCTTGCCATCGGAGGCACGGCTGATCATATTCATGCGCTATTGTCTCTTCCGTCTATGATGAGTTTTGCCAAAGCAGTTCAGTTGATCAAGGGCGGGTCGTCAAAATGGGTGCATGAGACCTTCCCGAAATACAAGAAGTTTGAGTGGCAGGAAGGATACGGCGCTTTTAGCGTCAGCGCTTCCCAGGCACAGAAAACGATTGAGTATATTAACGGTCAAAAGGATCATCATAGGAAGAAGACATTTCAAGAGGAGTTTCGGGCCCTTTTGGAGAAGCATGGGATTGCATATGAATCACGTTATCTGTTTGCGTAGAATTCAGCCGTCCGCTTCACGGACTCAGTGATAATTTGCCGTTTTGACCCCACCGATGAATCGGTGGGCTACTATCAGCCGTCCGCTTCGCGGACTGAATCATGTGAGTGCGATCCGATTCATAGTACTCATCGCTCAGTAACCATCACTCACCACTCATCGCTAAGTACTCATCACTTCCCTGGAAGTAGTATCATCCCGGCATGCTAAACAAAGAAATCCGCTTGGCCAGTCGCCCGGCAGGTATGCCTACGCCCGACAACTTCAGTATCGTGGACGAAGATATGCCGCCGCTGAACGACGGCGAGGTGTTAGTGCGTTCGCTCTACATTTCAGTCGACCCCTATTTGCGCGGGCGTATGCGCGAAGGCCGGTCTTACGTTGCGCCGTTTGAAGTTGGGCAAGTGATTGTCAGCGGAGTAGTTGGCGAGGTTGTTGAGTCCCGCGCGCCTGAGTTCGCGCAGGGAGACATCGTTACCGGCATGCTCGGCTGGCGCCTTTACAACGCGGCCAGTGTGCCGGAGCTGAGAAAAGTTGATCCGCGGCTTGCTTCGATTACTACCGCACTTGGCGTCCTGGGTATGCCGGGGCTCACGGCTTACTTCGGATTGCTGGACATCGGTAAGCCGAAAGCAGGAGAGACAGTGGTCGTTTCTGGCGCAGCCGGCGCGGTGGGAATGACGGTCTGCCAGATTGCGAAAATCAAAGGCTGCCGCGCAGTTGGAATTGCGGGCAGCGATGAGAAGAACCAGTATCTGACAGCTGAGCTGGGAATAGACGCGGCCGTCAATTACAAAAGCCCTGAGATGGGCCGGGCGCTGGAAGAGGCTTGTCCCAAAGGCATCGATGTATATTTCGACAATGTCGGCGGTGAAGTTTCTGACGCCGTGTGGCCTTTGCTGAACCACGGCGGTCGCATCGTTATCTGCGGTCAGATCTCACTCTACAATCTCGACAAGCCCGACGTCGGCCCGAGACCGCAGCGTTATCTGCTGGTGAATAGTGCAATGATGCAGGGGTTCATCATTAGGGATTACGGCGCGCGCTTGGCTGAAGGTGTCATGAACCTGGCCCAGTGGCTGGTTACCGGAAAACTGAAGTACGCAGAAACTGTAGTCGAGGGATTTGAGAATACGCCGAAGGCGTTTATCGGTTTGTTTAGCGGCGACAACCTAGGAAAACAGATTGTAAGAGTAAGTTGAACCCTCCGCATAACTGGCAGTCGAGGGAACTAAGCGGCCGAGGGAACCGCAAGCCGCTTCAGACTGTCCGGTTGATGCGGTTGTTGGGGCAGCGGGACGCCATTTGCAGCAGCACCACAAACGCGTAACCCCGCGTCCTTCAGGCGAACAGACGCGCCAGGACTTCATGACGCCTGCTCGGTTTGAAATGCGAGGCATCGATCCATGTGAAGGGCTCTTGCCGCCCGGAGGCGATTGCCGCTTGTGCCGCGGCGAGATCGGTCCGACCGTCAATCAATGCCACGACACGAAGCTCGCGTGGGGCTCGCGCGAGCGTGGCCAGCTCGTAACAACAGCCAGCGTTGTGGGCCTGGAAGCCGCGCAGATCCATCAACACCACGTCGCTGTAACGCACGAGCGCCTGCAGTGCATCCTGCCACGTCGTGTCGTGGCAATAGCACTCGTTCACTCGATAACGACCATCGACGTCTGCTGTCATGTCGAAAGCATCAATGCGCCTTGCGACATCCGCCGGACTGACGACAAAGCGCTCGGCCAATCGCCGGTCGAGAAACTGGAAGATGTCGGCGGCGTCCATTGTTCGATCGGCGAGATCGGTTCCGGCGATCATCACCGTGTTCCCGCTCAGACGCCACCGTTCGACGACGTGGTCGAACAGAGACCGCGCCTGCGGGTCCCGCTGAAAAACTCGTAAGACCAGGAGCGTAGGCGCTCGTCCGAGTTGCCGCGTGCGGCGAGCAAGCAACATGACTGCGGGAATCCATAGCAGCGGCAGGTACATTGCGAAGGCTTTCGGGCCTGCCTTGGTGTAGAGTGACAGTGCGCGGTCCGTCAGCCCAAAAGCCCATACACCGGTGAACACCACCAACAAATCGGAGAGCCACTTGCGCGAGTACACGTGCCCGAGCGCACGCCCCAACATCCGCATCGGCCACCACGCAATGATCGCTGACAGCAACATGAATAGCGCGAACACTACAATGACCCCACTCCACCCCGGCAACAATTCCAGCGGCGCGATCAAAGACTTCAGCAAAGGCGACTCGTGCTTGGCCATGTACGTCAGCGCTTCGAGACCCGCAAGCACGGACGACACCAGCACCACGGCTGGCATGAGCAACCACGGCGCTATCGCGCGGGTCGCACTGCCCAGGAAGAAGATCAGAAACACCAGCACCAGTGGCGGCGCGGTCTCGAACTTCACGAACTTGAGCGCCAGCAACGAATCGAACTTCCACAGAAGAACACCGAAAATCGCGGCAACCGACAGCAGCATCGCGGCGAACAAGCGCTTGTGCGACCAGCGCCAGAAGAGCGCCAGTCCGGGGACTACGGGCCACAAGTACAGGAGCGCCACGACCGCTACACCCCTCGGCGTCAGCGGCTCGCCGGGATACTTAAGCGCCCACCAGATGCAAGAGCTGGTCAGCGAGATAAGGCAAGACGAAGCTATCAGCAACAGGGTCAAGCGCCTCCCCGCACTGCGATTGTCGGCAAGGGAAACCGCCAGCGGCGGCGGACTGTCGGGTGCCGCCTCTGCGACGGGCGGTTGGGACCCTCCGGTATGCTGCGTGCTCATCAATTGCTGCATCCGGCGTCTGTATCGACGGGCAATGATCCAGGCCGCGACACAGCAGAGCAGCACTGACGCGATCAGAATGAAATAAAGTTTGCCGGCATCCATGTCATCTTACTTTTCGCTCGAGTCCAACTACAGCGTCGCGCATCGATCTGGGGCACCACGTTATGGTCTCGGGCGCAGTTCACGCTGCCCAACTAAGTATATCTGGTTGAGAAGCGGCGACAGGTCGCCGCAGGCCAAAGCGGTGACAGGTCACCGCACTCCAAAAAATCTTTAAGGTCGGAGCCCGGCTCGCGTCAGCAAATCCTGAAAGCGCTTGTCCGAACGTAGTTTCGCAAACACCGGATCGACCTTCAGGTTCATCAACCAAACGTCGCGTTCTTCGTTCGCCTGCTCAAGCCACTTGAACGCCTGGTCCTTGTCGCCGAGTCCGGCATGAATGGCCGCCACCGTGTAAGGCGAAACGTAACGCCGTGACTCGGCCTCGCGCGATTCACTAAGATCATGCAAATCACTTAACACCTGCCGCGCTTCCTTTGTTTTTCCAGAGACCGCATAAGCGTGACCCAGCAGCGCCAGCATGAGCGGGCTGCCAGAGATCTTTACGCCTTTTTGAAATTCGTCGATCGCCTGCGCATACATTCCCTTTTGTTCGTAGGCGAGGCCTAGATACCGGCGCGCTGGAAATGAGTTGGGATCGAGGTTGAGAATCTTTGTGCACTGCGCAATCGCTTCATCGTTTCGTCCGGACAGGTAGAGAATCCATCCCAGGTGTGAGCTTCCGGTGAACGACAAAGGTTCAAGCTCCGCTGTGCGTTTAGCTTCGGCGATGGCTTCGTCGAAACGTTCAAGGGCGACCAGGTAGGAGCTGTACCACTGATGGGCCGGGGCGTAAGTGGCCTTGTGTTTTATCGCCAACAGAAACTCACGTTCGGCTTCCACGCGGTCGCGGTCCCAGCGAAACTTGATGAACGCGAGCGACGTGTGGGCCTCGGCGAGGGTTTCGTCCATCTCGAGGGCTTTGACCGCCGCCGCTTTAGCTTTCGGGAAACCGTCGCGCGGCGAATCTACGCCGTAAATCACCTGCATGTTGTAGCAGTCCGCCAGGCCAGCGTAAGCCGCCGCGTAGTTGGGATCGGCATTGATCGCCTGTTGAAAAAAGTCGATGCCTTGTTGCATTCCCTCACGGGTGCGCTTGTTCCAGGCGTTGCGACCTTTCAGGTACAGCCGGTAAGCCTCTAACTGTTTCTGCTCTCCGACATTCAACTTTAACCGCAGGTTTTCAAAGATGTCGCGCGAGATTTCTTCCTGCACCAGCAGAATGTCCGAAAGCCGACGCTCATAGTGCTGGCCCCAGATCTGCGAAACACTGTCGAGGTCGATCAGATCTGCCTGAATGCTTATGGTATCGCCGCGACGATGCACGCGACCGGTGACGACGGCGCGCACATTCAACTCCTGCCCCACCTGGCGCGGATCGACGTTTCGACCCTTGTAGGTGACCATCACACTGCGGGGCACCACGCGCAGTTTCGGGAGTTTGGTCAGGCTGTTGACCAGGCTCGCGGCAATCTCATCGTCAAGAAACTCAGCATCGCCATCGACGCTATCGTCGACAAACGGCAGGACAGCGATTGATTGAATAGCGTTGGGGCTCGCGCCGGCCTTATTGCGTGCGCTTAAGTAGGCAACACCGGCGACTGCTGCCAACACTATCGCGAGCGTCAAAGCTACAGCCGGAAGCCGCCTCGAGAGTGAAGTCCAACGTCCAGAATCCGAGATCGAACGGAGAGCCTTGATGCTCGGTTGAGTCTGTTGCGCATTCGTCGGCAACTGCGTGGGCAGCTTGGCTGCGTTTTCAATGACGTGGTCCTGGCCGTTTTCAGCGACGCGATTCACTGGCGCTACGAAGCGATAGCCACGGCGCGGCACCGTCTCAATAAACTGCGGACCGTTGGCGCTTTCGCCCAGCGCTTTTCTCAACAGCGAAACGTTTTGGGTGAGGTTACCTTCTTCTACGAAGGTATTAGGCCAGACTTTCTTCATCAGATCGTCTTTGTTGACGATCCGTCCGTCGTTTTCCAGCAGCGTCAGGAGTATCTCAAACGCTTTCGGCGTCAGCGGAACGAGGTCCTCGCCGCGCAGCAGCACGCGTTCGTCCGACTTCACGCGGAACCGGCCAAACTCATAAAAATCGCTGGTTTGCTCGGACATAAGCGGCTTTGAGAACCATCATTGAGAAAGTATTGAGGGCTTCCCGAGGACTCGCCGAGCGCTTTGTTCTAAGCTCCCGCCACGCTTGGGAAACACCTCACAGGATTTGTTGACGAGTCGGCCGTAATTGTAGTCCAAGCGGCCAGACCCGGCAAAGGAAAGAGATCTGATAGCACCGCAGGTTTCGAGTTTAAACAGCTAATGATTATGGAGGCTCTCCCTATGATCGCGCCAAAGCAAGTCGCCGGAGGAATGGAATTCCTGCTGACAGTGGGTCTCAGTGCAATTGCAGGCCTGCTCGCGTTCCTTTTTGTCTCATTGGTAGTGAGCGTTCTGGGACTCTCTGGAGGGTGAGAGGAGACGGGCAGGACTCGGTTTGAGAGGGAGCGCCTGCAGAATACCGCGAAGGATATTGATCCCCGAGTGCCTGGGACAGCCATAAGCGTGTCACAGGTCTCCAACGCTTGGAATTATCAGGCGGGTGAACACAACGCTCCAGCCTTAGCTTGATCGATTCACGTCGAGCTTACGCACCCAGCGATGTTGCTTTAGCTGTTCATAAAGCTCCCGTGGCAACGGCCCGGCATCGCTGGCGGCGATATTGGATTCAACGTGAGAAAGCTTGCGCATGCCGGGAATGATTGTGGTGACAGTTGAGTTTGAGAGAATGAATCGCAGGGCAAGTTCGGGCAGAGTGATTTCACCTTCGCCTGCATGTTCCTGATTCCACTTGCGCAACAGTTCCTTCAAAGCGTCGGCCCGTTCAACACTCGGAATCAGGTTATCGGGAACGAAATAAATATTGCGCCAGTCGCCTTCGGGCCAGGTGCTTTCTTTCGTGAGCGTCCCGGTAAGGGTTCCTTCATCGAATGGTACGCGCGCAATTACCGCCGTGTTTGTCTCCTCACACGCTGGAAACAATTCGTCCTCCGGATTCTGATCGAAGATGTTGTAGACAACTTGCACAGAATCAATCTCGCCGGTCCTGACTGCGCGCACGCCATTCCAGGGTTCCCAACGGTTCAGACTAATGCCGATGGCCTTGATGAGCCCTTGACTGCGCAGATCGTCAAGCTTGTAGAGCCAGCGATCGTCTCGAAGCCAATTGTCGTCCCAGGTGTGAAACTGCACGAGATCGAAACTCTCGAGGCGCGCATGTTCCAAACTTCGATGCACATATTCCTCGACATGATCCGGCGGGTAACTATCCTGGAGAGTAGATTCCGGTTGCGCCGGCCACTGCTTGTTTCTCGGTGGGATCTTCGTGGCGGTATAGAGTCGTTTATCCTGATTGGCGCGCACGGTTTGGCCCAACAGTTCTTCACTGTGCCCCTCGCCGTAGGCGTGCGCAGTATCGAAAAAGTTACAGCCAAGATTCACTGCTGCCTGCAAAGACTGAAGCGACTCTTGATCGTCTGAGCCGGACCAGCCTCCCATGCCCCACATGCCGTAGCCGATCTCGCTGACCTGCCACTCGGTGCGTCCAAATTTTCTGTTTCGCATGTCGAGAATAGTAAGTCGTATAGAGCAAATGGCGAAATGCGTACAACAGGGTGAGCCAGAATTGGGCGCAGGTATGTTCGCCAATCACTCAACGGTCGCCACAGAAAAATCAGAACTGGGAGCGATAGCGACCAGCCGAAGCTCAACTCCTAAAATGTGCAGGATAAACATTCTTAAATTGGAAGGTTTTGACAGATGACTCCTTGGCTGGTCGCTATCGCTCCCAGTTCTGATTTTGCGTGGCGAAGCGAAGATTCTTGCAATACACGCCGACTTTGGACCGCTTAGATGACCAATGACAAATGTCAAATCACAAATGTCAAATGGTTTTTCTTTCAACTTAGGCCTTCCACACTTCAAGCATCGCGGAAGCGGCAAGGTGTCCGCTCGCAATCGCTCCGTGCACAGTACCGATATGCCCAACGCTGACCGCCTCACCCGCGAAGTAAATTGTATCGTCGAGCGGACGCGCTAACGTGCGTTGAGCATCAAGACCATTCACCGGCAGGTAGGCGTAGGCGCCGCGTGAAAAAGGATCCGAGCCCCAGTCGTGTGTGTGTGCCGTCAACAAAAGATTGCGCAAGCTTGCTTCCGAGACACCGAGAATTTGTCTGAGGGAACTCAAGGCCTGCTCGACTGTATATTCTTTACCACGCCCCACGAATTTCTCAGCCGCTGGGCCACCAGCCCAGCCAACCAGAACCGCCGCTCGCACCGGCAACAGCGTCCACCAGGTCGCAAAAGGCGCTTCGGGATAGTGGACAAAACCGAGTTGCGATAGCTTCTCTCTGCATTCCGTTCCGGCCAATTCAAGCTTTTCCCAGAAGCGTTCACGAAATTGCAGAGCAATTCTGGTTGCGTGGCCCATCTCCATGCCCTCGATGGCCGCCTGTGTTTGCCGCGGCAACTCAGGAACGAAACGGACTGCGCCACGTTGATGATGCTTTGCCTGCAACACGCCGAGCGGAAGTGTAATCACAACCCGCGAGCCCCAGAATTTCTGCAGTCGTTTGTCGGCGATACAGATTACTTCTACCTGGTTCTTACGCCAGCGAATCTCCTTAACGATCGTATTGAGATGAAGAATCGCGCCATGCGCTTCGGCCTCGGCGCGCAACGTCTCAGTCACAATGTCGTAGCCGCCCAGAACGCGAAACGAATTATCACCGTCAATTTGATCTTCGGCTTCATTTGCCTTTATCAATCCGTGAACGCCAATTCGATTCACACTAGCGGCGTGAAATCCCTCGACATATCTCGTGGCCACCGCTTTCGCCCTCGCGGTTGCGTCGTCATTCGGTAGTGAATCGAGAAAATCCTTTAACGAGCGATCGGGCTCATTAGGGTCCATTAGATCCATAAGCGCGGTCAGCTTGTTCCAGAAGTCGTGAGAATTGCTGACCACACCGTTTTCGAAATACCAATGGCGGTGAGTTACGTCGCATAAGGGCTGGCCGGAGGTTTCAATTATTTGCAACAGTTGCGGATGTTGGCCATGGACAAACTCGGCGCCCAGCTCGACCGGGATTACGCTGGAGTTGTGGTGAGTATGGACTCTTCCGCCTATGCGGTCGCGGGCTTCGATGAGGATTACCTCAGCGCCAGCCACCGCGAGGTCGCGTGCAGCAGCCAAGCCTGCGGCCCCGGCGCCTAGTATCAAAACCGACTGTTCGCTCGTCACGCCGGTAATTGTAACGATCAGACAACCGAATGGGTAAGGAACCCAAAGGGTTGCGAGAAAGTAGTGTTGGTGGCAGTGAAGAGAAGACTACCAGTAAGCCTTTTTAGCCAGACGAGTTTTAGCTGCACAGACAATGGTGGGTTGAAGAAATCACTCACCGCCATCTTCGCTGGCTGGTTGAAGGGTTCCTTTTGAATGTACATAGATTAAGAACTTGCGTTGTAAATCAGGGCCCCCTAAGAGAAAGGCCGCGCTCTGAGAGCGCGGCCTTTGCGACTGCCCTGTCGATAAGTTTACTGGTTCTTCTTGGCGGCTTCAGCATCCTTTGCCGCGCCACCTTGTTTTGCCGCCGCCTCTTGTTTCAGTTTGTCGCTGGCTCGGGTGAAGTTCGCCGCAAAGATCGCGGCGTTGGGATCGTTGTTCTGTTTGCCGAGCGCCTGGGCCTTTTCGTATAGCGGCGCCGCCCAATCAAGATGTCCGGTTTTTTCATAGGCCTCAGCCAGACTGTCATAGACGTTTGCCGAGTCTGGATAACGTTCGACGTTGCTCTTAAACGTGGCGATCGCTTCTTCAGGATTAGGGGTTGCGGCTAACAGAAACTGGTAACCGATCTGATTGATCAGAGCTTCGGGCGTCGGAATCGAGTAATGGAATTTTTCCGAGAGCCACTTGTAATGCGCATCAGCGGCTTTGACTCCGCCGGCCACTGCGCCTGTTTCCGGATCTCGCGGCATCTGCCAACCATCGTAAACCTTCCGCAGGCCGACGTAGTGACTGCGCAGCACCACCGAGCCGTGATCCTCGTCTTTCATCTGCTCTGCTTCCCATTCGAATCCTTTGATCTTGGTCCCGGCAAGTAGTTCCTTGAACAATACAAAGTCTTTACCAATGTCGCCTGGTTCGTTGCCGAGGGAAGTGAACAAAGTCGCATTCAACTCCTTGCGCGTCTTGAAGAATTCCTGCGCGCGCTTAAGAGTCGCTTCATCGGCCCACTGCAAAGAGGGGCTGACCGCTATATAAGAGTTGAACAGTTCCGGGCGAGTAATCAGCGCATGAACCGCGAAGAGACCGCCGAAAGAGTGACCTGCCAAAATGCGGTAGGGCTGCACGCGATAACTCTTCTCGATTTTGGGAATCACTTCGGTTTCTATGAACTTCAGGAAATTGTCAGCGCCGCCTGCGGTTGGGAATTGCGCAGCGTTGGGGCCGGTCCCTTTTGCCGGAGTTAGATCGCGCGTGCGGTCAGTGTTGGTAATACCCACGACGATCAGTTCAGACATCCTGCCATTGCGAGCCAGAAACTCGATGGTGCTGCCGGTATGTCCGATGTGTGCGTCGCCGTCGGTCATATAAAGAACCGGGTAGGCACGTTTGTTGGTCGCATAACCCGGCGGCGTGCGCACGAGTATTACCCTGTCTTCTCCCAACACGCTGGACTTGATTGTCAGTTTCTCCGGTCCGCCATACTGCGCGAAAGCAGACGCAGAGAAGAGAACCAGAAATACCAGAGTCCCCAGGAGACTGATGGCCGCACCTCGCCCGCGGCTAGTGAGCGAACGGCTTGAATTATTGGAACGAAAGACGAGTTGCGGAACGGACGCGTGATCAAATGCAGAACGTGTACTCATTTTCATACTCCTGGGTGAAAAAGTGGGAACGCAATTCACGGTATCGAGCTACCGCCTTAACCTTGGGATGAGAACTTAAGAGTTGTCCTTCATAACAGCAGGCGTCCGGGGAGATAAGGGTTTTGTGACCAAGCGGCCATTGATGGTGATGAAACGGTCAAAAAATGCAGGACTCAGGACTCCAGAATTCGGAATTCAGAATTCAGATTCGAGGAGCAAGATGAGTCCTGAGTCCTGCATTTCGCTATTTCGCAATTGGCACTTCGCGCAAACCAGCCGCGATCTGCGGCACGATTCGCCGCGGTACATCGATCGCGGCCTTAATGTGACGAGCATGCGTAAAGTGGCCAACCACGTAAACTCCGCGCACGTTAGTCTCAAAAGACTCCGGATCGTAGGCCGGAGTTTCCGTTAATTTTCCCGGTTCGGTCTTCACACCGAGCTTTTTCAAGAGCGTCAGATCTGCATCGCTACCGATCAGGACAAAGAGTACGTCGTTAAGTAACGTCAACGTCTCGCCGTCTTCGGTGGTCAGGGTTACATCTCTTTCAGTGATTGAAAGAACCTGCCCATACAACACAACTCGCAAACGTCCGGCTGCAACCTCCTGATCCAATGGCTTGCGCACCCAATGTTTCATTGCGCCCGCTTTGGGATCGGTGTTTTCCCAGTCTTCGCGCCAGATTACGAGCGTGGTGCGTGCCCCCTCCTCGGATAGAAAAAGTGCCGCTTCCGCCGCGCTGTTGCCGCCACCGACAACCATCGCATCCTTACGAATGTAGGCGTAAGGTTCGACAAAGAGGTGATGAACCTTCGGCAAATCTTCGCCGGGAATATTCAGACGGCGAGGATGGGCCATGGCGCCAATCGCGAACAAGATTCGCGCGGCGCTATATTGGTTCTTGTTGGTATGAACCAGGAATCCCTTGCTCTCGAGATTCTCAATATCCAACACCTCTTCCTCAGTGTTTATATTCAGATCGTGCTCGAGAACAAAATGTATGTAGTGAGACAGAAGCTCTTCGCGGGTTGGTTTTTCGCGGCAAGGTTTTAAAGCGCCCTCAAACATCTCCAGCTCATTAGGTGTTGAGAAAAGCGTACGGCCAACGGGATACTTGCGAATCGTGTCGGCAATGGTTCCTTTCTCGAGTACGAGATAACTCAAACCCTGCTGAGCTGCGGCGTAGGCAGCGGAGAGTCCCGCGGGCCCGGCACCGATGATTAATAGGTCGAATGATTCAGTCATATGGAAATAGTTTCAAGTTTCAAGTTCCAGGTTTCAAGTTCGGACTTTAGTTCAGCTTGAGCTAAGCTTCCTATACCTTGAAAATCAGAACTTGAAACTTGAAACCTGGAACTTGAAACTCTTTAGAACGTGACTTCCCCGTGCGCAACCGTAACTGAGGCCCCGCCGACGCGCACTTCCTCGATCAAACCCGGTTTGCCCTTCACGTCCAGGTTGATCCGACTGGGACGGTGCATGAAATCGCCCTGCTCAATAACGAACCGAAATCTCCCGTCGCTCGCCTCGACGTTCGCCGCGCCGTGATAGACCAGGTAAGCTCCCAATGCGCCGCCAGCGCTGCCGGTTGCCGGGTCTTCCGCAATATTGTCGCCCGGCGCAAACATGCGCGCGTGCGCCCGCGCTTCACCGATTTCAATCGTTTCACGCGTGAACGCTTCGCAACCCGTGGCGCCCAAACGCTGATAAATTTCAGCGAGCAACGTCTGGTTGACTTTGCAGCGGCCCAGGTCAGCCAAAGATCGAATGGGCAAAGCAAGGAACGGGAGACCGGTCGAGATGATTTGAATAGGCAGAGTCTCATCGAGGTCTTCTATCCGTAGACCAAGGGCCCTCGCCAGCTCTGCCTGATCGTTAGCATCGTCAACCTCACCCTTTATCTCAAACTTTCCCTGCGTCATTACAACCTGGGTCGGCGCGCCGTCTTTAAACTCGATATCCACCGGCAACACGCCAATGCCGATTTCGTGATGAATACGCGTCCACCCATCACCGCCATCAGGAACCGGAACGATGCCTTCTCGCGCTAACGCGTTCCAGGTGCCAACGATCGGATGACCAGCGAAAGGAATCTCGCGGACGGGCGTGAAGATACGCAAGCGGCGCAGCACCGTCGGAGCAGACTCCTCAACATCCGTCACTGTCTCGCTTACCGCCGGCTGTCTACTGTTTGCTGTCGGCTGTTTGCTATCCGGCTCGAGCACAAAAACCGTCTCGGAGAGATTCATCTCGCGCGCGATCTTCATCATCTCGTCGTCACTGAGTCCCTTGGCCTCGGGAAATACTGCCAGCGGGTTCCCTGCAAAGGGCTCGGCGGTAAACACGTCGAGTTGTACGAAACGATATTTACTCATCAGTGGCTCCTACGTTTACTGTCGCTGACTTTCGTTGGCTCGATTGCAAGATTCGTTTAATAGTTTCGGCAATCTTTAGAATTTTCGCAAACACCTCAGACAGAATCACCGGTTGTCCGAGCACCGGCTTGCTCTCTTGATGAAAAAGATTCTCATTGTAATGAAATATTTTCAGACGTGCTGTCATTTGTTAGTGAACGGAAGAAGCAGTCGTAACGGCTCGAGATCAAAGAGGAGTCGGGACGACTCTAACGAAGTCTACTGATCCCCCACACCAGGAAAGATCAGGAACAACTCACCAACTGGTAATTGAAAGGAGACTCGTCATGTTTGGAAGAGAACCAGCAGTGATCCTGGGAGCACTTCAGGGCATCCTCGCCCTCGGCCTTAGCTTTGGTCTGCACCTTAATCCAACACAGATTGGAGCAATCATGGCTGCGGCAGCAGCGGTTTTGGCGCTGGTGGTAAGACAACAAGTCACACCACTCAAGAACCAAACTACTGGTCAACAAACCTCACCTCAGCCGTAGCGGAAACACCACGTCTTCAAGGAGCGGGGCAGGGTGGGGCAAGGCAAAAAGCAACCCTGCCTTGCTCCTTATAGGCACCGGTTCGCCCTCTTGATGAAAAAGACGCCGGGTTGTCATGAAATGTTTTTGTCAGTCGTGACATTAGAGTTAGATGCAAGAAATTAGGCATTGAATAGCCACGAGCCAGGGGTGACAGATCCTCAATCTAACCAAGTTGCAAAAGGGGGCGTATCTCAGTGTGCCAAAAGCGTGCAAAGAACCTTGCAAAAGGTCTTGACAAGGACAAGGGCTTGGAATATCGTTCGCGCGTTCTCATGATCCTCGATTCTTAACACAACGCGTATCTCATACTCTGTCGCACCAGTGTCGGTGCGACGCTCATACCACGCAGAGGGTTTCCGATCGCTGGTTCCCTAACGTTCTCTCAAGTTTGCGGAAGACCGCCGGCATCCCTAGCTGATATTTTCGGGAGTTGAGTCTGGCAAGCAATGAATTTTCGCGACACATTGAGCCGCAGTTTCGGCAAGCGCGCGGCGAAATCTATTCTCGACATTTTGGAGGCGACATGAAGCGCAAAGGCAAAGGAAAGAGTCGATACGTTGTCTCACAAGGTGAAACTGTGGTCGTTACGTTCACTCCGATCAATGTCGGGGAGGAATTCGTGGCGGTTTCCTTAGATGATGTGCCCAAAGATCCTGATCCAGATTCACCCGTGGGCACTCCTACATTCAGCTTTCCCGTGACGGATGCAATTCACGTCTTGATGTTTCAATGTAGCTTCGTCGATCCGAATCCGGGCAACCCGGAGCCAAGATTCGACTCGGAGTTGAATGCCGAACTTAACGGCACTGCAACTGGACCATTCGACGGCCCCAGCGTCAAAAAAAGTGATGATATAAAGAGAGTTGTGCTGCGCTTCAGCACCCCTTAGCGGGCTAAGACTTGGCGAATCAGGTTTTTCAAGGAGCTACCTTACTGGCTCACGCCGTCTGGGTTGACCGTGACTATCCTAAAAAGCTGTTTGTCTAGAATTGGAGAACTGAAATGAAACGACAATTGCTGAGTTTTCTTCTAATCAGTGGAATTATTCTTCAATGTGTTTGTCCTGTTGGAGCTCAGCAGACTGATCCTATCGCACAAGTTAAAGCACAGATCCGATTATTAGAGGGGGTTGATAAAGATCCGACGACGTCTCCGGAAGCCAGGAGCCTTAATCGAAAATTCCTGCGAGAACGTCGGCTTCAGCTTCAGGCCCTCTTGACCAAGGCGATTGCGGGACTCCGAGACTATCAGGCGCGTGTTAAGTCATCCTTGACCAGTGACGAGAACGAATCTATTGAAAATTCAATTCGGAGTTTTGAGAGCGGCCTGCAAGAGTTGAAGGCAGCGATGCGAGCGTCTAACTCTTCGGATTTCCCTGCTAATGAAGTCACAGCGGTGGAGCGAGCAGTGGCCACTCGGTCGGTGTCAACCGAGGTCGGGGGAGACAACTTAAGCCTAAGAACCTCGGCATCCGATTCAAACTCCGGTTCCATTCCGGCAGTTAGCTCCAGTGCTAACTTGGCCACAATCACCAATCCGATCACTCCGGCCAAAGCCCCAGCAAATGATTGCTCGGTTCCAATACCGGTTGGTGCGAGCACTTGTTATCCGGGCGTTCCGAAGATAATTGAATGCGACGTGGATCGGATTGCCAGGCAGGCAAGCGCACCCGGTGCTGATGCCGCTACCGCAGTAACAAGTCAATTCGACATCCTGGTTCTCGAGACCGTAGCCGATGCGTTTTCAAATTCGAATGAGGTAAATATTCGGCAGCTTACTGCTTATCAGTACATCGGTGAAACTGCGCGCACAGACAAACAGATCGGTTCGCCATCAACTTCAAAAGGGTCCACGAGTGCGGTTGAAAAGCCGGGCTGGGCCGATATCTTGGGGTTTGCGGTAGAACACGGGGCCATTCAACAAGCGGTGAGCGGCACAACGCTTTCTCTGAGCACGACTCCATACGCCTTTTTCGTGCCTACCGAAAATGACACCGCCGCCGCTTATGCGAAGTATGGAAAATTCAGACGGGTCGCGCTCTCAGCTACATTCAATATCAGTAATCAGGATTCGCCGTTATCCAACGCTCGCAGGCAGGCGCTTTCCAACTATTCAGTCAAAGTCAGGTTATCGCCGGATCGAAGTCCTCGCTCTCAGGCTTTTCAGGATAGATGGAAGACAGACATCAAGCCCACCATTCAAAAAGATCTCGCACTGATCGGTGGGAACATCAAAGCCATTTTAAAACAACCAGGTGTTCGCCAGCATGTTGATGAAATTTTGGATGGAAAGCCGGGTGTTAAAGGTCTGATCGACGAAGTGGAAGAAATCGCAAGTTCGACCAGCACCGTGGCCCAGAAACAGACTGAAATCAAGAATAAGATCCTGTGTGCTTTAGATAACCGCGTGTTCCAGGAGACAAAAGAGGACAATAGTGGTGCGGTCAAAATAGATTCTGCCACGCGAAACAGGCTCCTAAACGAATTTATTCCTGCTATGTTCGAGGCTCAGGCAGAAAGAGTGCGGGCAAGCGAACTGGTGCAAAAGATCTTTGACGACATGGACAAGAAATGGATGGGAACCCTGGCCTTTACCAATAACCGGGCTACCACGGGATCGAGTTATTCAGACGTCAAGTTTCTCTTTCAGAATTACATTGGCCAATCACCGGTAAAGGTGGTTGCGAACGCAGGCCTGTCGTTCTATAACAATCCAAATCCACTGCTGCATCAAGAACGAATTCGCGACTTTGCCGCGGCGTTTTCTTTAGAGGGCAAACGCAAGAGTCCCTTCATTAGGGACGCCCTCGACCAGAGCCAGATGACCTTCTCGTTGACTGGTCGTTACGAAAGGTTGCGTGAGAATCAGGGAATGGCCAACAGGACCCCTGACATCGGTATTGCCCAGTTCAAATTGGATCTCCCAATTGGGGAGGGTATGAGCATACCTCTTTCGCTTACTTATGCTAATGCAACCGAACTGCAAAAAGAGCAACATGTCCGCGGAAACTTTGGCTTTACGTTTGATGCCGATAAGTTTCTGATTCTCAGAAGATTGCTTCAGCATTGATCTCTCTGGAACTTGAGAGCTTGCAGCCTGACCTTCCAGGGCGATCTCGCCTCAAGGTGCATCGACGTGTCGGCTGATTCTCAACTTCCTCATAACGGGAGAAATGTATGGCGACAAACAATAATTCGAATGGAACGAAGGGACCCGGCGCAGGTTACATGGGTCCCCTGGGAATTGCTTTGGTCGTTGGATACACATTGCTCTTCATGGCCTTCGTGATTTACTCCCTGGTTTCTTTATGGCCGCCAGTCCGATCGAAGGAAGTACGAGAGCGGCTTTTGAGCGAGGCTACCCTGACGGCAACGCCTTCTCCCGCAGCAACAGCTACTCCCACGCCGACGCCCAGGCAACCTGGAGCCGCGGGTAATCCCGGTAGTACCGCCACGCCAACACCAACACCAACGACGGCAACCGCGACGCCGACAGCGACACCGACGACTACGCCGGCAACGGTCACGGCCGGGACAACACCTTCACCATCTCCGGCTGTGACAGAGCCCGATTGCGAACAGGCTGCCAGCATCAAGGAAGGATTTTGCCTTGACGAGAAAGGCCGACCAAGGGAAGGTTTAGGTGCCCTGAAATACTTGGGCTACTGCCGTTGCATCTATGACGAAGATCGTTTGCTTATGATCGTGCTGCTGGCAGGCGCTCTGGGTGCCCTCGTCCACGGCCTGCGCTCGCTCTCGTGGTACACCGGTCAGCGGGAAGCTGTCTGGAGCTGGAGTGCGATGTATTTCATGCTGCCGTTTCTGGGTGCGGGATTGTCGGCGATCTTTTACTTTGTGATTCGCGGGGGCTTCTTTTCGCCCACGTCTTCGGTAAACGATACGAGTCCTTTCGGATTTGCAGCGCTGTCTGCATTGATCGGTATGTTCACCGAACCGGCAGTCATTAAACTAAAGAAAGTAGCCATCACCGTTCTGGAACCGCCCGAGCAGGGAAAAGATCACGCGGGCCCCGCCCCGAAGATCACCGAGCTGTCGTTGAAACAGGGATCCGTTAAAGGTGATGACACTGTCACCATCACGGGGCAAAATTTCTCCAGTAACGTCGTCGTCACTTTCGGCGGTGTCGAAGCTGACGTCACCTCTGAAACCCCGACCTCGATCACCGTCAAGACGCCACCGCATGCGAAGGGCAAGGTCGACGTGGTTATCAAGAATGAAGACAAACAGAAGGTCATCGTGAAGGAAGGCTTTGAATACATCGAGCCGCCAGACTGATCGCGTTAACCGTCCTGGCTTGACCACAACCGACTCGTGAAGTGAGTGTTCTCGTCGCTGGGGTACGCGCTCGCTTACTCGCCGCATAGCAGAGGGCCCCCCAAAACATTGAAAGGAGGAATTAGAACTATGAACAACGCATCACAAGCCCGCTTGACGAAGGTTCACCCCAGATTAGCTGCCGGCGTTACCTCGCTCATCAACGCGCTCGCTGCCCAGGGAATGGTGGTGGAAGTCGTTCAGGGTTTGCGTACTTTCGCGGAGCAAGATGCTCTATTTGCACAGGGCAGGACGAAACCGGGGCAGATAGTTACCAAGGCAAAGGGTGGAGAGTCAAATCACAACTACGGCCTGGCCGTGGATCTCTGTCCCTTTGTTAACGGAAAGCCTCAATGGAAGGACAATGCTGGTTTCGTTCGCATCGGAGCTGAGGCCGTTAAGCAAGGTTTGGAATGGGGCGGCGACTGGAAGAAGTTCATTGATAAGCCGCATGTGCAGCTGGGTGGTTTGACCGTGTCACAGTGTTCCGCCCTTTTCAATAAAGGTGGTATGCAGAAAGTCTGGGATAGCGTTCCCTAGTTAATGTTTGAGATCCGGGTGTTGGCGCCGCCATTAATGAAAATTGCATGCCCGCCACACGCTGGCTATAATGCCGCGTCTTGAAACAAACACTTAGCCATCAATCAAACTCTCCTAACGCCGCGCTGTCTTTTCAAGATTTGCGCGGCGTCCTGCTGCCAATCACTACGCCTTTCGATGCTGCCGGCAATGTTGATCTCGCCGGCTTACGCGCAAACATCGCAAAGTGGAACTCAACCGGGATCAGCGGTTACGTGTTGCTCGGTTCTACCGGCGAACGAGTGAATCTGGATGAGCGAGAATATCTCGAAGTCATTGAGGCCGCCCGAGCCGAGGTTGAAGAACGTCCGGAGGGTTTGACCTTCATCGCGGGCGCCGGACAGCAGAGCACGCGTGGGACCATCAACGAAATAAAACGCGTTAGCGAAGCTGTCTCAGTTGATGCGTTCCTGGTCATTACCCCGCACTTCTACCGGCCGAGCATCACGCAGCAAGCCCTGATCGCCCATTACCAACGCATTGCCGATGCGTCTCCGGTGCCGGTGATTCTTTACAGCATGCCGGCACTCACCGGAATCAAGATTGAACCCGAAACCGCGGCGCGCTTGAGTGAACACGAAAATATAATCGGCATCAAGGACAGTTCGGCTGACCTGGATGGACTGCGAGAAACGATCCAACTCGTGGGCAAAAACTTTGCCGTGCTCACTGGAAACGGTACGGTGCTTAGTCAAGCGCTCAGTGCTGGAGTATGCGGCGGAATCCTGGCGGTAGGTTGCGTCGCTCCTGAGAGTTGCCTCGCGATTGTTCGTGCTGTGCAATCGGGAGATGTTGCTACTGCTTTGGAGTTACAGGCCAAACTAACTCCGCTGGCTGAGGCCGTGACCATTCGCTTCGGCATTGGGGGACTCAAGTCTGCACTGGAAATGAAGGGTTATGTCGGCGGAACAGTTCGCGCGCCGCTAGTCCAGCCGAGTGATGAAGCGCGCGAAGAAATCCGGCGATGTTTGGAAAACGCTCAAGAACCCACCCCGTGGTTCGAAGCGTTTCATTCGCAGACCGGCAGAGTACGAGAAAAAGAAAGCTGCTAAGAAACGAAAACCGCTTGAATGCTGGTCGCGCGTCGCAGCTGAAGGCCAGCGTTAGTCGGCTGTACCGGAACCGGAGGATTCTCTGATGCCACACGGAAAGATCTGTTACCTCGAAATCCCGGCTAACCGTGCCGAAGATTCGGCGCGCTTCTACTCGGACATCTTCGGCTGGAAGGTGCGTGAACGCGGGGATGGGAACCTGGCATTCGATGACACAGGGGGTGTGAGCGGGACGTGGGTGAAGGAAGGCGACCGGACGCCGGATGAGCGTACTCGGACTTACATCATGGTCGACAGCATTGCGGAGTCGTTGAAACAGATTGAGAATGCAGGCGGCCGGGTGGTCACGCCGCGCACGGACATTGGGCCGAACATGGGGGCATTCGCTGCCTTTACCGATCCGGTCGGTAACGAGTTCGGCCTCTACGAGGAACCGCAGCAGTAGGCACACCCGATGCGCACACGGCGGCGTAACAAAGCCTTGGAGCTGATGCGCGATAGCCTGCTTACTTTTCAACTCGGATGGTTAGGCAAGTAGGTAATTACCGTTTAAACGGTTTCCGTCATTTTTGTCTAATCGACACCTGGCTGAAGCGAGGTGTGAATGAGAGCCAGCTATTTGTCCTTCAACTTCGGCACCTCTACTGGTACAACACAAGCATCCTGCGTAAAATGCTTCCGTGCCAGGGAGTAATAACAAATTGAGCACCGCCGAACCTGCTTGTTACAGCACGCCTGAAGAATCGGGTTTGCGCGTCGAAACGCTTTCCTTCGATCGCATCCCCCACCAATCGCGTCTCTTTCTTGACTATCTCCGTGATCCGGTAGCCTTGCGCGAGTTCTATCCCTCAGCCGTTCGGTTTCATCACGAACTCGCGACGCGCGCTCCGGAAGTTCTGGCGGCGCATCAGACGGATCGCGGCGCACTCTGCGATGCCTTGCAGGACATGAATTCTGCATGGGGCGCGGGCGCAGAGACGCTCAAGAACATTCAGTTGCTGCGCGAGCCCGACTGCCTGGCGGTAGTCTCCGGTCAGCAGGCCGGTTTGTTTACCGGTCCGCTCTACACGATCTATAAAGCGCTTTCCGCGGTAAAACTCGCCGGCTGCTTGACGCAGCGCCAGACGAAGGCAGTTCCGGTCTTTTGGATTGCGACTGAAGATCACGATTTCCCTGAAGTAGCCAGGGCTGAGTTTATTGGTCGCGATTGCAAGCTGGCTGAGGTGGAAGCGTCTGCCAATTTGCATCTGGAGGGTCAGCCGGTAGGCCGGGTGATTATCGACAATTCGATCGACACCATTCTCACCCAACTACTCGAGCTCCTTCCCATTTCGGAGTTCACGCCGGATCTTGAAGCGGTGGTGCGTGACGCTTGGCGCCCGGGTCGCTCGTATGGTGAAGCGTTTGCGCGGATGATGACTTCGTTGTTGGGCAGTCATGGGCTAGTGCTGCTCGATCCGCTGGATCCCAGACTGAAGGCGATGGCGGCCCCACTCTATGCTAAAGCAGCGTTGCGCGCACATGACATTGCCACGGCGATAGAAGCGCGCAGTCAGAGACTTGTAGAGGTGGGATACCACGCCCAGGTTACAGCCTCAGAAAATTCTTTTCCGCTGTTTCTGCATGACGAGAGTGGAGCGCGGCAGGCTCTGACCCGCGCGGGTGGTGAAAAGTACACCACCAAGCAGACCGATGAATCCTATACCGTTGAGGAACTCGCGAACCTGGCGCTGGCACACCCTGAAAAATTCAGCCCGAATGTCACGTTGCGCGCCGTGATTCAGGATTACCTTTTGCCAACCATCGCTTATTACGGTGGCGCTGCTGAGATTGCTTACTTTGCACAAACGGGCGAAGTTTACCGTCTGCTCGAGCGTCCCATTACTCCGATACTGCCGCGCTCGAGCCTGACCATGATTGAACGACACACAGGCCGTGTGCTGGAGAGATACGGGCTGGGACTCACTGATTTGTTTGCTGGGCCAGAGAGTGTTTTGAAGCGTGTGGTTGAGGAACACCTGGGCGCGGATACCGCTAACTCGTTTACCAGGACTGAAGCAACCTTCAACAGTGAGCTTGATGACCTGCGCGAACGACTGCGAAGCGTTGACCCGACGCTGGCCGACGCACTCGAAACCGGACGCCGCAAAATCAACTACCAGCTTGAAGGTTTGCGCACACGTTTTCATCGCGCGCAGATGGCCCGTGATGAAGCTACCCAAAGGCAGTTGGAGCGTGCGTTTGATCAGCTTTTCCCGCACAAGGAACTGCAGGAACGACACATCAACATCACCTCACTGCTGGCGCGCCACGGTCGTTACGTTGTCGAGTGGATCTACAACGCTATCAATATTGGATCTAACGAGCATCAGATAGTCTATTTATAAGAATGGTCTTGGGTCTTTGGGCTTAGGTCTTCGCCTTTTGTACTTTGTTCTTTGAACTTTGTGCCTTTGAGCTTTGTTCTCTACCTTGTGTCCCGGCTCATGCAGATTTAACAAGAAATACAAAGCACAAAGAACCAAAGTTCAAAGACCAAAGACCTAAGACCTAAGACCAAAATGCAATGTCCAAAATTCGTGTCCTCCCAGATCAAGTTGCCAACCAAATCGCTGCCGGCGAAGTTGTCGAGCGTCCCGCATCAGTCGCTAAAGAGCTGGTTGAGAACGCTATCGACGCGGGCGCGAAACGCATCGTGATCGACGTGGAATCCGGTGGCCGACGCCTGTTGAAGGTTTCTGACGACGGCGACGGAATGGTTCGCGACGATGCGGTGCTGGCGTTCGAACGACATGCGACTTCCAAGATTGCGCGGTCGGAAGATCTGAATAACATCGCCACGCTTGGCTTCCGCGGCGAGGCGCTCGCCTCAATTGCATCCGTAGCTCGAGTTGAACTCACCACCAAAACTGAAGACGCCGTCGCTGCGACGCGCGTCTCAATCGAAGGCGGCAAGATGCGCGACGTCAAAGATGCAGCACATCCACGCGGCACTACCATCGCTGTCCATGACCTTTTCTTTAATGTTCCCGCACGTCGCAAATTTCTCAGGTCAGAGGCTACCGAAAGTTTCCATCTGACCAATCTCGTGACTCATTACGCGCTGGCGCATCCTGAGATTGCTTTTACGCTCGACCAATAATGGCCGCGAGGTATTGCGCGTGTCGCCGGCAAACGATCTGCGGGAAAGGGCGTATCAAGTTTTTGGCCCGGAGTTTCTCGATAATCTGCTTGCGGTCGGCGGTGGTCCGGCACAAATTGCGCGCGTGAGCGGTTTTGTTTCCGCGCCACGCGACCGGCGCACTTCGCGCGATTCTCAATACTTGTTCGTGAATGGTCGCTTTGTTCGCGATCGCCTGATTGCGCGCGCGCTTTCGGAAGGGTATCGCGCCGTTTTGCCACACGGAGTCTATCCGGCCGCACTTTTGTTCATCGAGATACCGCTCGAAGAAGTAGACGTCAATGTGCATCCCAGCGAAAACAGAAGTGCGGTTTCGCCGTGCGGCAGCGGTGGCTGATGCGGTGCGGGAAGCGGTGCGCGGAGCGTTAGCCAGCGCGGGCTACGTGCGTGCAGAGCTGAAAGAGCAGCCGACGGTAGCCCAGTTGGACGATCAGTCTGCAGCCCAGACATCACAATCAGGATCGCGAGATTTCGTCAACGCGATGTCAGCTACGGCGAGCGAGTCGCCTGGCAGTTCCCCAAGCAGTTTGTCTTCCGGGCTTTGACCCCTTCGAGCAACCTTGAACCAGGCATTTCTCAGCCGGCGAGTCAGGCCAGCATCGATTTCTCGTCACTACCGATTCAGGAAGAGGAAGAGTATGCGGATATTGAAGACCCGGCTGCGTTGAAGTCGGAGACCGCGCGCGATCTCGAGGCCATCATGCGAGAGTCAATAGCGTCGCAGGAAGTCTCTGCCGATTCGCGCCTCGAAACAGGGCCTGCCGCGAAAGCCGCAGCAGAGATCCGATCATCAGTCCGCGCCGGTAGCCCTGCCACCGTTGAACTCCGCGGAAAAATTCACCCGTGAAGTCGCAGTCGAATCACTAACAAACGACATTCGTCCGCTCGGTCAACTCGATGAAAGCTTCATCATCGCTGTAGACAACGACGGCCTTTTGTTAATCGACCAGCACGTCGCCCACGAGCGCATTCTGTTTGATAAGTATCGCGCGCTGGAGTCGACGCGGTCGGCGGAGTCGCAGCATCTCCTGATCCCGGAAACTTTCGATCTAACTCCGGCGCAGGCGTCAGTTTTTGACGTGCTCGCTGAAGAATTAGAAAGCTATGGCTTTGAGCTAATGCGCTTATCGGGGCGGACGGTTGCGATAAAGGCCACCCCTGCCGATCTGCCCGCGGGTGAAGCGCGCAACATGCTCGCCGAACTCCTCGACACAGTCGATGCAGAGAAAAAGGGCAGCGCCCGCGAAACGTTGCGTGACGACATCGCCGCCTCGCTCGCCTGTCACGCCGCGATCAAGGTGAATATGTCGCTCACTCCCGAGAAGATGCGCTGGCTAATTAATCGACTACTGAAGACGTCGTCGCCGACAACCTGCCCTCATGGCCGCCCGGTAATCCTGCGCCTCGCAACGCGCGATATTCTCAAAGGGTTCCATCGGATCTAGCATGCTTTTGCAATCTGTCGTTCTGATACTGTTAGCCATCGGCCCTCAGACTGATTGCCGGATGGTTGATGATCGCGATAAACGTGGGTTTACTCAACTGGCTCCAATAGTTATTGATGTTGACAACGATGGTAAGCCTGACAAGATTCTGCCACGCGTGCTGAAACTCAAGCCCACTCGCGAGCGGCATGGCCCGAAGAGAGTTCGCGAAAAAGAATCGCATTGGATTGTCTTTAATCTGGCCACCAGCAAAGGCCAAAACCGGAAATCATTCTTTCGCTACAAGTATGGCTCCAACTGGGCCGACTACTGGGTCTACGCACTGGTCCCGTGCGACGTGAACGGCGATGGAAAAATGGATCTTGTCTTTTACTCCGGCGACGATGAATCGGATGAGACGATTATCCTGCTCCACAAGAACGGACGGTTCGTCGTTCACTCCCAAAAATATTCCAAAGCGACGCCGGAAGATTAAGACGCGGCCTCGCCTGCGGACCGCCGCGTAATAGAGACGCTTACCGAAGCCCTCCTTAACAGTCGGGCTACTGCCCCGGCGCGTGATGAGTTGCGGCTCGGTGGCAGTTGTGGACGCCGTGGCGCGGGGCAGTTGCCCGACTGTTAAGGAGGGCTTTGCTATCAGGAAAGCAATCATCGAAGTGCCCTGTTCATCTCACTAATGACCATTGCACCTCTTCCCCGATTCTGCGGATCCCCGGTAGAATACCGCCGCTCTAATCGGCCTCAGTCAATCTTGCAAGAGAGGATCCTTATGCGCTCAATCCTGTCCGCCCTTCTTATTACTTTCGTCTTCGTTGTCAGTCCAGCCGCCGCGCAGAAGCGAAACATCACTGAAAAAGATCTGTTCGCCTTTAACTGGATCGGAGATCCGCAGATTTCGCCGGACGGCGCGCGCGTCGCCTTTGTTCGCGTAACGGTCAACGATAAGAAGGACGGCTACAACACTTCCATCTGGACCGTCTCGCCGGCCAACGGAGAGACCCACCAGCTGACGAGTGGCACGCGCGACACGGCGCCACGCTGGTCGCCGGATGGCAAGTATCTCGTCTTTGTTCGCATCACTGAGAAAGACGGCCGGCCCGATGTGCCGCAACTTTTCATGTTGGCCATGGCGGGCGGCGACTCGTTTCAGTTTACGTTGCTCGCGAAAGGAGCGGGCCAGCCGCAATGGTCGCCTGACGGCAGGATGATAGCGTTTGTTAATAACGCCAACCCGGAAGATTTGGCGAAACAAAAGGAGATGCAGAAGGAAGGCCTGCCAAGTCCGGCTCCAGCAACCGCGCAACCGGCCGCCTCGCCAGCGTCCAGTCCGGCGGAAGTAAAAAAATCCGACGAAAAGCGCGAGAGCGATGTGCGGGTAATCACCCGCGCCGTCTATCGCGCGAATGGTCCGGGTTATCTTGACTACGCACGCCCCGGTCACGTTTGGGTGGTAGCTGCGCCTCACAATGCTGATGAGAAAGTTGTTCCCAGACAACTCACTTCCGGACGGTTTGCTGAAGACAATGTCATCTGGGGCAAGGACAGTTCGACTATCTATTTCACTTCTGATCGCAACGACGAGTCTTACTACGAACTGCCGACAACTACCATCTACTCGGTCGCAGCTTCCGGTGGCGAACCAATCAGGCTCACAACTTTCGACATGGACGCCGGCGGCTTCGCCGTCAGCCCCAATGGAAAACAGTTTGCCTTCATTGCTTCCATCGGCCGTCCGGCGAAGTCTTACCGCCAACCCGACCTCTGGGTGATGGACATCGCGCCTGACGCCAAGCCCCGCAACCTCACCGAGACTTTCGACTTCGATGTGGCTGCAGGCCTGACTGGAGACAGCAGCGCGCCTCGCGGCGGCAGTGGCAACGCTCCCATCTGGACTGCGGATGGGCGCGACATCATTGAAGTCTATACGAAGGAAGGACGTGCAAACCTGGCCACGTTTGCGGCGTCAGACGGAAAGTTTATGACGCTCACGCAGGGTGATCAGGCCGTAACGAGTTTTCGCACTACGCCCGATGGCTCTAAGCTCGTCTACAACATTTCCACGCCGACACGGATTGGTGATCTCTACCTGCTCGAGCGTCCCGGATCCAATTCGAAGCAACTAACACAACTCAACGATGAGCTCTTCTCGCAAGTAAACCTTACCGAGCCGGAAGAGATCTGGTATCAGTCGTTTGACGGCAAACGCATTCAGGCGTGGGTGCAGAAGCCACCCAACTTCGAGGCGAACAAAAAATACCCACTTATCCTGAACATTCACGGCGGCCCGCACGCTGCTTACGGTTTCATCTTCGATCACGAGTTTCAGTGGATGGCAGCGAAGGGTTACGTGGTGCTCTATCCGAATCCGCGTGGCAGCACCAGCTATGGTCAGGACTTTGGGAACATCATTCAATACAACTACCCCGGCGATGACCACAAGGATTTGATGGCCGGCGTGGACGAACTCATCAAGCGCGGCTACATCGACGAGAAGCGACTTGGTATCACCGGCGGCAGTGGCGGTGGTGTGCTGACCAACTGGGCCATCGGGCACACGACGCGTTTTGCAGCCGCTGTCTCGCAACGTGATATTTCCGACTGGTCAAGCTGGTGGTACTCTGCCGACTTCGCCCAATTTCAGCCCTACTGGTTCAAGGGTTCGCCCTGGGAAGACACCGATTTCCAGCGACGCTCGCCGATTACTTATGTCGATAAGGTAACGACACCGTTGATGCTGATTCTTGGCGAAGCGGATTGGCGTACGCCCACAGGTTCCGGAGGCGAACAAATGTTTCGCGCTTTGAAGTATCGGAAGATTCCTACCGTGATGGTGCGTTTCCCCAACGAGTCGCACGAGCTGTCACGCTCCGGCCAACCGTGGCATCGCATTGAACGCCTGCAACACATCGTCGGCTGGTTTGATAAATGGCTGATGGGAGTGGCGAAACCGGAGTACGAAGTTGGGCAGTAGGAACAGACGCCAGGAGCAGGCGGCAGTAAGTACGGCCTGCCGTAGCAGGCGAGTCCTTCACACTGAAGACGTGACATGAAGTAGCCAGCGGGCGGATTCTGATTCAGATGGATTCCTTGTGTTCCTCGAGATTCTCCTGAATCGTAATGAGGAGACGGGTTTTGAGGTTTTTAGGTTTGAGTTGCTCGGGTGCGACCGGTTGCCATCTCCCCGGAACCAGGACCTGCGAATCGATAAAGGCTTCGAGCGCCTCTTGCAATCCGTTAACATTAATCTTGCCGGTGATGGCAATCACCTCTTCAATTATGTACACCAGCGCGTCTCCCGTTAAGCGATGCCGGTGGTTGATGATTGCCGATCTCTCCTGCAGTGTTTTCAACGACTCGTCAATCGGCTCACCCAACGCGGCAATCAGTCGCAGGTAACACTGCTGAAAGTTCTTCACGTGGGCGCGGCGTGAAGGAGTCAATTGCAGGTCTCTCTTTCCTACGTAAGAAGCGGCCATGACGCGCAAGAACAAATCGTCGGGCATGTAAGCACTTTCATCATCCACGCGGTTCAGCGTTTGGGCCACATAGTAGGCAGGCAATTGCCGTAGCAGGTTGCGGATGAGAAACACGGGTTTGTGGGTAAAGCCGTCCGGGAGTTTTTCAATGCCCCTGGACACTTTGAGATCTTCGAAGTAGGTCAAAGATCTGTGAAATTCTTTGATCTCTTTAGGTGCGGTTTGCATCAGCTGGTCGATTTGTTCGGAAGTGAAACCTATTCTCCACAGGATACGGTTATTACTTTCGTTCTCGAAGGCAGTATCAAACGCTTTCAGACAACCAGAATCCTTGAACGCGCGCAGGTTCTGCTTCTCACCGGAACAAATGAAAGCCATTGCCTGTGCGAACGTTTGCACAATAAGGCGTGCCCAGCTTCGTTGCTCAGTGAGGGAGGCCGAGTAACGGTCAACATCCTTGAAGCGATATTTATCGTGCTTGGCGGCAAACTGCCGGACCGATCCATAGTCGAGGATAGCGCCGCTGGCCAGCATGTTATCCCCATCCCACGCCAACCAGTTGAAGATGTATTCCTCCTCGAGCAAGGCGGCCATCTTTCCGTAGGCGCGCGCGAGGTAGTCGAGGGCCTGATCGTATCTTGCGTTCTCATCACTTATCTGCCAGAAACCGTTTTCAACTTCCCGCTCGATGAAATAGTCTACCGACGCCTTGAGTTCTGTGTGCCGACCCTGTTTGAGATACCGGAAAATGTGCGCTGGGCGAATTAGATTAGGCGCGCTTCTGATTCCAATCGCACTGCGATCTGAAAAGCCAATTACAGCCAGACAACGTTCGGTAGGAATACCCTGGCGGTAGAAGATCTCTGACATCACGGCGCCGCCCAGCATTTCGTCTAAGTCCGCCAAACCCGATGAGTAACCGTAGCTTTCATCGCCGGTCTGGACTGCTCCGTCTGACTTTTGTGCGCCCGGACTCAAAATCGTGGCCCCGGTTCCTCGGCTTGAGACGTCGAAGATGAGGTTGCTGGTTTGCAAGTAACCATTCCAAATGCTTCTACCATCTCCCGAAGTCTTACCTTGCTTGTTGCGGTGCTGGGTTTGCAGGTAACGAGTAGCCATGTAGCACCCGGCTTTCACCGTTTCGGTGGCGTACTTCTTCCCAAGCTTCAGATCAAATTCATTGATGATCTGAAGCGAGAAAGTTTCGAGTATGGCTTGTTCGAGGTCTTTATTAAGGATATGCGGATGGTCGGCGGGGATCAGTTCCATTTCTCGCGCTAGCGGGAAATTGAAATAAAGGACACGACCCTTCTGCCGGTAGCGAGCACGATAGTCAATAAAACCATCAGGACTAACTTCTCGCCAGGGGTGTGTGCCGTCCAGCTCTTTGAACTTCTCATACATACTGCGAAGTTCCGATGAGAAGGATCCAACCTGACGGGAGTTTGAAACGTAACTCCGGCAGAGTCAATCAAATTTTTCGCTGGGCCAGCGTTTACCCCACAATTCCCTAAAAGCGAGTATTGATAGCTTATAGGCCAGCAAGCGTTCGCATTACCAGTTCCAGGTCCGATAAATCGGGCAGTAGCGCATCGGGGTCGCACGCGGTCAGATCATCCTCGCTGTAGAGTCGTCCGGTGCCGATGGCGAGTGAGCGGGCGCCGAAGTGTTTGGCGCAATCGATGTCGTTGGGCGTGTCGCCGATGATGATGAACTGTTCGCGCGCGAGATCGAGTTGCAGGTGTTTGCAGATGCGCTCGTAGGCAAGTGAGGGCAAATCGCGGCGATTATGCGACTCGTCACCAAATGCGCCAGGCAAATCAAAGAATTCCGCAAGACCAACGAGCTCCATCTTCAAGTAAGCCGCTTGCTCGATATTTCCGGTCAACAGCGCCGAACGATAACGAGGATGTTCGTGAACAGCTCGCAGCGTTTCCCGCACGCCGGGCAAGACTTCAAAAAACTGCTCGCCGTTGCTGGTCGCTTGTCGCATGGCTGTCATGTAACTTTCGCGCAGGTGATCCACGCGCTCAAAGATGTCCTCATGCGTGAACCCTTCATGCTTGAGAGCCTCTCCCACAATCTGCAGGTCAGTCATTCCGGAAACGATCATTTCGGGTAAACGCCCGGCAGTGCCAAATACCTCTTCAAGCATTGGTATTGTGTAATCTTTGAAAGCCCCGCGTCGCAGGGAATGGATTAGCGTCCCATCGATGTCCCAGAGGAGGATGCGGAGGTCGGAGGTGCGATTGGACTCAGTTGACATTGGAGATATTGGAACTCAGCACCAACGGCGCGAAAATCGAGGATCAAGTGATTTGCTGGGACCGCGGGCGTCCCGCCCGCAAGTGAGCGCGAAGCGCGAAAATCGATTGTGACAGCAGCGTCAAAAACTTACGCGCCTGCGGCGCGTTGCGGGCGGGACGCCCGCGGTCCCAGCAAATCACTTGATTCTCCATATCGCGCCTTTTGGCGCTGCGTAATAAAGTTTTCACATGGTCCTGCTACTCGATCACCGCGAGAACATCACCAGCATTCACCGTTGCGCCTTCGTCGGCATTGATCGAAACAACTGTGCCGGCTTTCGGCGCTTTCATTTCGTTCTGCATCTTCATCGCTTCGACAACGATGATTCCGGCGCCGGCCTCGACTTTGTCGCCGGCTTGGACGAGTACTCTGACGATTTTGCCGGGCATCGGCGAAACGATCTCTGCGGCACCCGCATGGTGGGCGCCGGCGCTTTCGCCGCTGCGCAGTCGTTTGGGATCAACCACCGCGACCTCGTAGTTCCTTCCGCGCAGCACCACCGCGAACGACTGACCGGAAGCGACGGAACCACTGCCCGGAAACCCGGCACTTGTAGACGGTCGATCCGTCGATGAGCAAATACTCACCCGATGCCAGTTCGCGAACCTGTAAGTCGTAATGCCGGTCGTCCACAGCTACGTCGACGGCGCCCTCCGCTAGACTAAGCGAGATCTCGTGTTCATTCCCGGATAGGTTGGCCTTAAGTTTCATGACTGATTGAAGCTCGCCTGCTAACCCTTCCTACCCTTGGCACTCAGGTGGTGATTAGCGAGGAGTGACCTGCGTCCATGCATCTTCCAACGATTCGCAGCATCCTCTGGAGCCGGTTGTCTTGCGGACGCTTCTTTCCGCAGTCTGACGTAATGTAGAGCGCCGGCGATAATTGCCATATCATCGCATTGTTGATCCTCTCCTCCTCGAGCTGCTCGCGTCGTTTCGCGACGCTGGTTGAAGCGATCGATAAACCCTGTATCGAGTTTGGCGGATTTGAATTCTTCGTCGCGAACAATCTCGCGGAAGAAGGGAAGTGTGGTTCTGATCCCGCCTACTTCATACTCGTCAAGCGCTCGGCGGAGTCGATCAATCGCTTCATCTCGACTTCGTCCCCAGGCTGCGAGTTTCGAAATCAGCGGATCGTAGTAAATCGAAACTTCGGAGTTCAGCTCTACGCCGCTGTCGTTGCGTATGCCGGGTCCGAACGGCACTTGCAAATAACTAATCCTTCCCGGAGAGGGAAAGAAGTTGTTCTCCGGATCTTCGGCGTAGACGCGACACTCGACGGCATGACCAGACCAGCGAACTTCTTCCTGATTAAAACTAAGGGGCGCGCCGGCGGCGACTGTTATTTGTTCGCGGACCAGATCGATCCCGGTGACGAGTTCGGTTACCGGGTGCTCAACCTGGAGTCGAGTGTTCATCTCCAGAAAATAAAAATCGCGCGTTTCGTCCGCGACGAGGAACTCGACTGTTCCCGCCCCTAGATAGTTGACTGCGCGCGCGAGCTTCACAGCGGCGGCGCCCATCGATTCACGTAGCCGTTCATCGTTGATTGGCGAGGGACACTCTTCAATCACTTTTTGGTGACGCCGCTGAATCGAACACTCACGTTCGCCGAGATGCACAACGTTGCCCTGGCTGTCAGCGAAGACCTGTATCTCGATGTGTCGTGGACGCGCGATTACCTTTTCCAGATAGACTGCGGAATCGCCAAAGGCCGATGCCGCCTCGGATTGGGCACTTTCGAAACCTGACTGCAACTCCGCTAACGAACCCACGTGTCGCATGCCTTTGCCGCCGCCGCCGGCAGAAGCCTTGAGCATAACGGGATAGCCAAACTGTTCCGCAAAAGTTTTAGCCTCTGCAAGGGAATTCAAAGGTTCAACAGTACCGGGCACGATAGGAACCTGAGCCTCGACTGCCGCACGTCGCGCGCTCGTCTTTGAACCCATGATTTCCATCGCTTCCGCGCCTGGGCCGATAAACTTGAGGCCCGCTTCGGTTACCGCGCGTGCAAAATCTGCGTTTTCAGCGAGGAAGCCGTAGCCGGGATGGATCGCTTCTGAGTTTGTTGACTGGGCCGCCGCGAGGATGGCGGGTATTGACAGATAACTTTCGAGTGAAGGCGCCGGGCCAATGCAAACTGCTTCATCGCAAAGTCCGACGTGCACGGAAGCCGCGTCCGCCTCTGAATAAACCGCAACTGGAGAAATGCCAAGATCGCGGCAGGCGCGAATTATTCGCACGGCTATCTCACCGCGGTTAGCAATCAGAATCTTGCTGAACATGTTTCTTCAACAGTGATGAGTGATGAGTGATGAGTACTGAGTGCCTGCGGTCTTTAGTCGTCCTTCGCTAATTGCCTTTGCCCATAACTCATCACAATCACTCATTACTCATCACTCATTACTCTCTACTTCCCCAAACAACAACGCCCTGCAGAGTATACAGGGCGTCGTTATATGCAGAAACCAACCTTTTAGTTAGTAAGGCTATCGAGTTCGCTTGCCGCTAGTGGTGCCCGCAGTTCCGTGTCGCGGAGCTTCCGATGCTTTATAGATCACGCCGTCCCGCACAACCAAATCGTCTTCGGTGCCCATTTGTTTATCCGGGCCCGGCAAAGGAAGTTCGTAGTTTGTGAACGACAGCCGTTCACCGAGCGAATCATCTGCCGTGCTCAGGGAAGCATTTCGAATGACGGCGCCTCTCAATTGTCGCGGTTGCGTGTTTGGCACTGCGGCGAGATCGGCGCTGGGTTTGTAGTTTGACATATCAAGATTCCGCAGGGCTTCGGCGATCGAGCCATCTTCATCCGGCAGTCGTTTGAGAAGATCCTTCGGCTCGCCGGGAAGAGAACCGACCAGCTGTCGATATTCGTCAAACGCGCGATCTATCCGGCGGATGGATGGGTAATCTTTTGCTTCGATGGCCCATTGCCGGTGGCGCAAACGCGCCGGCACGGTAATGCCAATTAATATTAAAACCAGGAGCGGAACTAATGCTGAAGCGAAGTAGCCTTTGCGTGCATAGCCCAGGCCGCAGAAACTGGCCGGCGCCTGTTTGATCGAGCGATAGATTCTGCGACTTCCAAAAACCACCAGGATGGCCAATGGGATTACCACCCACTTCAAACGCCAGGCGGCAGTTTCAGCCGCGGCGAGCCATGACCAGAAATCGAAGGGAATCATCGACGAGAGAGCTAACGGAGACGTTGCAGCTCGGGACGAGTCCTGCACTAAAGCAAGAATGGTCTGGCTGAGAAATACAAGGACCGCAAACGCGCCAGTTACGGCAAGCAGCAGCGAGCGTCCGTAAGAAGGTAGTTCGTGTTCGGGTCGCGGCAATGGTTCGCCGACGGAGTGCGCGCCACAAGAAGCGCAAGGCTCACTATAAACGCCACTCGCAGCATTGGCAGATTTGAAACCACAGCAGGGACATATCGTCACGTTATTTAACCTCAGATACACAAAACAGTCTTCAATCGCATGTCGTCGGTGTTTATGTCTGTCAATGTCCGACGCTCACGGGCTGTTCAGTACGGCGTTCGGGCCCGGGATTAGATGCGGCGATAGTGGGGGTTGTTCCTTCTTTTTTTGCTTCCGACTTCAGCTTAGTCAGCTCATACCAGGTGTGATACATGCGGTGCGCGAAGGTCCAGTAAGAACCCACCGCAAGTACCCACAGAACTGCCGGCATTCGATTAGCGAAGAAGTTTGTCGAACCCGGATGAGTGCTTAAGGCGCCAATAATAAAAAGAACCACGCGTTCGGGCCGTTTTAGAAAGCCTACATCACACTTCTCAATCAGACTCTCGGCCCGGGCGCTCGCGTAGCTTACCATAACTGAACCCATTAGTCCTGCGCCGGCGAGAAAAACGTTAAGGGTGGAATGAAACTGCGTGTCGCGGGCATAAAAGACTATTAATCCGACAAAAACTACCATGTCGGAGAGCCGGTCCAGCGAGGAATCCAAAAAGCCGCCAAAACGCGTGACTCGTCCGGAAAGTCTTGCGACTTGCCCGTCCAGCATGTCAAAGAGATTGGCAACGATGAGGACGATGCCGGCCCAGAAAAAGTATCCGTAGCCGAAAAGCAAACCCGAACCGACGTTGATGGCGACCCCAATTACCGTCAGGATGTTGGGGTTGATATGGCCGTAGGCGAGCCAGCGTACCATGGCGTCGATGATTCTTTGCGCCCCGCGGCCGATAGCACCAACAAACATCTTCTGCTTGAATTCTCCTCTACAATATTATGCCGAAAAGTCTGGTTAGTTTACAGCCTTTTGGTACTCACACTAAGACGCAGTCATTCCTTTGCTGATGCACATTGACTTGAACTTCAAACGATCAGGGACGAAATCAGAACCGGGAGCGCAGCGACCGGCCGAAGATTCAAGTTACGTAAGGGCCTATTGGTATTCCGAATGGTTGAACCTCTGGCCGGTCGCTGTGCTCCCGGTTCTGATTTTGTGCGGCTTCGCTTGATTTGATCCATCGCTGCCAAATCTGGTTCAAGATTGAAAATGCACCAGCAACATTTCATTTCGTGGAAGGAGTTTCTCGCATCATTTATGCCTTGTCGTCAATGTTACCGATCTGATCGTGAATGGTAATCAATTGTCTTATCTCGAAGTTGCGCGCGCCGGCAGGAGTGCGCACCACCACTTCGTCGCCTTCTTCCTTGCCCATCAAACTTTTCCCGACGGGCGAGGTAGTTGAGATCAACCCTTCCTGTGGATCGCTCTCTTCCGAAGTGACCAGACGATAGGTAACTTCTTCATCCTTCTCAGAGTCGTACAAGACCAGCGTTGAGCCGTAGCCTGCTTTATCGCGCGAGATTTTTGTTAGATCGATGGAAGAGATTTCGCTTATTCTTTGACGCAATTCAACGATGCGGGCTTTGACAACATTTTGCCGGTCGAGCGCCGCCCGATATTCGGAATTTTCACGCAGATCGCCAAACTCAAGCGCGCGCTTGATCTCCTTAGGCAGGTGTACGCGCAATTCTGATTCCAGCTGATCGAGTTGCAACTGAAGTTTTTCTTTAATGTCTGCTGACAATTACTTGCTCACTTTCATTTCCGAGCGGCCTGGGTTTATGGCTGACGATGATACTGGGCTTCATCGGGCGCGCCAAAGGAAATCCCCGTGTCGCGAGCGGTACGCACCAGCTGGCCGTTTGCCGGAACGGTTTTGATATTGGCGATTGCCTCGGAGATGGGCACGGTGATGACGTCGCCCGCCTGCAGCGCCACCATCATTCCGCGTTTTCCCTCAACCAGGGCGCGTACGGCGCACGATCCGAAGTTCGTTGCCAGCATACGATCAAAAGCATTCGGGCGGCCACCTCTTTGCAGGTGGCCGAGCACTACGCAACGAGTTTCCTTGCCAGTAAGTTGCTCAAGCTGATAGCGACAATAAGGACCGATGCCGCCAAGCCGAGGGGGATGTTGTGGGTCGCCCTTATCCTGGTAAATCAGTTCGTGACCGGTTTCAATCGCGCCTTCGGCGGCAACGACAATGCTGAAATTGTAGCCGGCCTCATCGCGTGCGCGTATTCTGTCAGCTACGGACTGCATGGTGAAGGGAATTTCCGGAATAAGAATTACGTCAGCGCCGCCGCCGATGCCGGAATGCAACGCAATCCATCCGGTATTTCGACCCATCACTTCCAGAATCATGACGCGCTCATGCGACTCAGCGGTAGTGTGCAGTCGGTCGAGCGCATCAGTCGCGAAATCCATCGCCGTGATAAAGCCGAAGGTTAACTCCGTACACGCGAGATCGTTGTCGATCGTTTTGGGAACACCAACCACCGGAACGCCTAGTTTGTCAAAGTCGGCTGCGATCGCCAGCGTCCCTTCGCCACCCAGCACCACCAGCGCATCGATTCCCAGGCGGTTCAGATTCGTTACTGCTTCGTCATAGATTGCCTGCGGTTTCGTCGGTACGCCTTCCGCGTGATGCTCGACAAATCTGCCACGATTTCGCGTGCCCAGGATTGTGCCGCCGCGAGGCAACAGCCCGCGAACGTCGGAAGCCGCCAGCGGGCGGGTGTAAGTCTCGCCCAAAAGGCCTTCGAAGCCGTCCTCGATTCCGATCACCTTAAGTCCATATTGTCCGGTTGCCGTGGTCACGACTGCCCGAATTACAGCGTTCAAGCCGGGGGCATCACCACCCCCAGTTAGTATCCCGATTGTCTGGTACATAAGAATGTTTTGCGGGGCGGAGAGTTTAGCAAACTCCGGCCTTCGAATCGTTTCCTCGGAGGCGAACAATGGTTAACGGAAGGCCTTAGAGTAATTGACGACGAACGCGATTTCAAGCGGCTTTCACTGATAGTAACCGGTTCAGTTTCGTAGAGCGAGATTTTCATACAATGTAAATAACAAAGCGGGCCACCGCCACACAGAATCGGAAGCGGGTGCGGTGCCGACCGGGTAGCTTTCAAAAGCCAATGTCTCTAACTGCTTAATCATTTCCGTGGATAAATTCGATGGTTGACCCTCCGCGGGACGCTCGCGTAGCATGGGTTGTGAAATTGGGAACCGAGGCGCTGGTTTGGAAATAGACGACGAAGCAAAAGAAATTGTTCGCGACATTGGCACCGCAATCAACGAGTCGGTTGAGAATTCGCCACGGGTTGCCGAGGCCATTGAACGGCTGCGCGATGCCGGTTACGAGATGGAGTTGACGCTCAGACTGGAAATCGGCCTACGGCCACACGCAGGCGAAGGTGAAGGAAACGGAGAAACAAATCTCGAATTAACTGACGAGGATGTGCAGGTGCTGCAGCGGATGAAGATTCGGATAGATCCGGAAGAGAAGCTCTAAGCCGCGCGCAGGTGCAAAAGATTGGCCCCATCGTTTTAGACGATGGGGCCGTTTTGCATTGAGATCTCAGATTGCAAATCTCAGATTCAAGATCTCAGGTGTATGGATCTTTGGCCGCCGCAGTACCTTGTCTCAAAGCCCTCCATTACTGTCGGGCTACTGCACCGATCACTTTTGCGCTGGAGTTGACAACCAGTAAACTGACTGTGAAATCGCTTTCACCAAAGGGGAAGACCAATGGCAATCCGTTTTCTTTCGAGTGTGGCCATGCTGGTGGCGTTGTCGCCGCTATCGTCCGCCTCGCCAGCGTGTACCCGTAACATCGATGCTTGTATGCCGGCCGGAGTCCAGGCGACTGACGTCGTCTCTTCTCATACGGTGAAACCTGGTGGCAAGGTCGTTACGGTAACAGTCTCGCAAAAACTAAAGGCGCTCGGAGCACGCTGCCGCAAGGGCAAATTGGTTGACGCCAAAGGAACGGAAATTCGCTTTTACCAACTGGTCGGCTGCTGGGGTAATCCACCGGATGATTACCAGGAGCAGCTGGAGCGTCAGGCAAAGGAACTGGCGAAACTACGCAAGCGTTATCGCGTAATTGAGATGACGTGCGATTCTTCCGGCGAAGATCGGTTTCGCGCTACGCCACCGCCCGGTTAGTCCGCCCCACTAGTCTGAGATCTCAAATTTCAGATCTCAGATTTGAGATTCCAAATCACGGTCCAAAGCGTCCCTGGTACTCACCGGAGACGAGGAAAGCTTTGACCATCTCTGCATTCACAAAGTTCCCATTAAATTGATTCAGCTTGCCTAGCCAGAAGTCGTAACCGGTGTAGTCCAGACCAGCTTCAGGTGGATCGTTGGGGTTCCGCCGCAGATAGCCGATGAACTGTGACAACACAAACGCGCGGTTCTTCTCGGCGGCGAAAAGATCGGAGTCTTCCGCTACCGCTCGCAACACTTGCGCTCGGGTCTTGGTGTGTGAAGTCAGCTCAGTTAATTAGTTGGTGGCGCTCTGATGGAGATAACACCTGGGTTCCGGCGTTTGAGGCATTTGCATTGAGCGCGTCAACAAATGCCGTCGGTGTCATCCCAACGGGATATTGCGTAGTGAATCGAGAGCGCTGAACGAAATCTGCTATCACCGCCTGCTTGTTGCTCTCCAATAACTGATCCGCTCCCGGCGCGCCGATGACCACGCCTTTTCCCATGGCCTGAGTATCTGCCAGGAATTCGTTAAGTCGCACGATTGGAACGAAGAGTGTGTGATTGCCGCCGAGAGTGGACGTCCCCACAAAATCCCCGTAGGCCACTTTGTAGAGACGCTCAACCAGGTAGCCAGTCTCCTGAAACTCAATCGACAGGAAGAAAGCTGCCGACACATTGATGCGACGGATCTCACGACACTGTTGCGCGTCCGTGAAGCCGCCTGGCAAGGGTACGTTCTCACATTCGTTGAGTTGGCCCTTCCAGAAATTTAGCCCGCCGCTATCCGGTTCGCGGTTAAGAAAATCGAGATAGTGCTGGCGCACGAAGAAGTCGTTGTTGAAGCTGGCGTTTTTAACGGGATTAGGTCCGTCAACCGCATCATTGTCGTTTATGGTGACGGTGACCGACGCTGGCGCTCCGAGTGTGCAGCCGACCGGATTACTCAAAGTAACATTGAAGGTCTCAGACATTTCTTTAAAGGCATCGTCAACGATGAAGACAGTAATAATCTTCGATGTTTCACCACCGGCAAATTGGAGTGTCCCCAGCGCGGCCTCATAGTCTGATCGGTCACTCGCGGTGCCGTTGCTCGTTGAATAGTTAACAGTCGCTGCTGAGGTTGTCGTTCCCGTGCGCGTCACGAGCAAATCAAGCTTCGTTGTTGCGCCGGCAGTTTCGTTGGCGCTGGCTATGCCCGCGCTGAACTGGACTGTGTTGGGCAATGGCGTTGGCGTCGGTGTTGGCGTTGGGGTTGGCGTGCCTGCTGGCCCCGTAAAGTGAAGGACGATGCTGCCCTGATCGCCGTCGAATCCATCAACCTGGATACGGTAAATGGTGCCTGCCGTGACCGGGAAAGTTATCAAGCTTTGAATGTTGCGAGGCGGCGGAGCCTCCAGTGGCGAAATGTCATCGTTGGAAGCGAGATGTGTTAAGGCGTTGACGGCTGAGCCGGTGTAGGCGGCCAGAATCGTATCGAAGCTGCTTCCGTTGGTATCGAATGTTGCCTGGCCTGTTCCCGTTGCTGTCCAGTTATACCAGACAGATCTGCCACCGCCCGTTCCCGGCGGATTCGTTGGTTCTCCCGCTTCTTTCGTTGCGAAGCTATTGCTGCCGTTAACCGTTCCTGAGCTACCGCTAATGAGTTGCGCATTGACGAAATTATCGTTGGCTGGTGGCGGCGTCGCGACGATCGTAAAGCCGAAAGCATCGATCGCGTTTTGATCGTTGTCGTCATCGTATAACGCTGACCCCGGGCGATTGAAGGATCCATAACGCCAATAAAAATGCCACTCTGTTCATCTGCTTTCCAATGGCTGGCTTGAAATCCGTCGCCGCCGACGGGCACTGACGGCTTGCCGGTAGAGAGTCCCAACTCTGGCCCACCGCCAAAATGTACCTGCGTGCCGCCCGACGAAAGGATTCGCTGTGCCGTGCTGAAGGTGTTGAGAGTCGCGGTGCCGGGCCGGAAGCGGAAAATATCCCAGACACCAACCGCCAGTGGGTTTGTCGGCGTTTGCTCGCGATCGCCGACAAGTGAGTCGAATCCGAGCGCGTGGCCCATTTCGTGGACCGCGACGGCGTCAAAGTCAGTCAGGGTTGGGGTAATGCCATCGTTGGGATTGAAGTCGAAACCGAAGGCGGAGTTAAATCCAATTCGTGGCGGCGGACCAATTTGGCCACCCTGCTCAGCATCGTCCGCAATCGGTTGAAGTAAACCCAGGGCCCGCATAAGCGGAGTCGCCAACAGGACCGTGTCTACGCTGCCGATGTCGGTAGGAACGCTTCCGGTTGGGAGCGCGGCATAGAGTGTGCCCTCGGAGCCAGTAGCATGATTGACCAGGCGCTGGCGTAGGTCAGGATAATTTCCGGGGCTAAAAAGAAGCTGCGTCTCGGTTTGTCCCAGGATATTAGAATCGGGAAAAGCCGTACCGAAGAAGGTGGTTCCGAAGTCGACGTCGATGTTGATAGTGATCGGATCTTTGATAAGCGATTCCCACTGTGCGGCCGCGTTAATGAAAGCCTGCTTGGCGGTAGGGTTCGCATCGAGCTGAGAAGTTGCGCGCAGAATAATCGTTAATCCGGTCGCGGATTCAGGTGCGTTAGTTTCTGGGGCGTTGGTCTTGAGGTGGTTGATTTGATGAAGTCCCGGCTTACCCGATGCAGCGATAGCGCGAGCCTCGTCCGCAGTAGCTTGCCGGCATTCGGTCTTGCCATCCGCGCCTCGTGCAATTACGAACACCCCGCCTTCCGGAGCCGGGCGATAGCTGGCCGATACTCTTGTTTTCACAGGCGCAGAGTCGGTCTGCGCCAACACATAAAAAGGCAGACTCGCTAGCGAGACAACAAAGGCCAGGATCAGTGCCGCTCTTATCCCGGTTACCCTTCTGAAAAATCCACTCGTTCGTAAGGCATGGTAGGGGAAACGATAATTCTTCACTGCTAATTCTCCTGTATCGTTGGGAAACTACTGGCGAAAACTGAATGCCCATTCGGGAGGACAAAAGGTAGCGCGCAGATAACGTTTATTCGACTCTGTACCAATCGAGCGTAGATTCAGATGCTCATTTTAGCTCGTGGGCTGCTCCAAAAAAATAGGGTTATCAACACAAACGATGAGTTAGGTTGGATGACTTTCGACTTACCGGCTCATGCTAGCAATACTGACGATTTCGTACAACCGTCAAGTGATTTGCTGGGACCGCGGGCGTCCCGCCCGCAATGAGCCGTAGGCGCGAAAACGATTTTTGTCCTAGTTCAGAAATACCTGTTCGCGCTTCGCGTATTGCGGGCGGGACGCCCGCGGTCCCAACAAATCACTTGAGTCGGCCATCACACCGCTAACACGCTCACTTGGCGCAACTTTCGCCCTTGTGTTATCTTGACTGGCTTTTAATCCTTCCGGTTTTTTCGCCTTCATTGGCAGCAAAGAGGAGCAGAAAGAAAGTATGGCTACGTCCAGCGCAAAGAGTCCCATCGCCGGCGCAACCGGTCGCGTGGTGCAGATTATCGGTCCGGTAGTAGACGTCGAGTTTCCGGCAAAGCAACTGCCGCCTATCTATCAGGCGCTTCGCATCGTCTCCGAGGGCTTTGATGTCCCGACCCCAATCGATCTGATAGCGGAAGTTCAACAGCATCTCGGCGAGGGCCGAGTCCGAACCGTTTCCATGTTGCCTACGGACGGCATGGTGCGCGGCATGATGGCAATCGACACCGGTGGACCGATTACGATGCCGGTCGGCGAAGGCACCCTCGGGCGCGTGCTTAACGTTATCGGGCAACCGGTTGACAACCTGGGAGACGTCAAACATACCGAGCGGTATCCGATTCACCGTCATGCGCCGACCTTTGAAGAACAGTCGACTGAACTGCAGATGTTTGAAACCGGCATCAAGGTTATCGACTTGATTCAGCCGTTTGTGCGCGGTGGCAAGATTGGGCTCTTTGGTGGGGCTGGGGTGGGTAAGACAGTTATCGTGATGGAGTTGATCAATAACATCGCTAAGGCCCGTTCGGGTTTTTCCGTCTTTGCCGGTGTGGGCGAACGAACGCGCGAAGGCAACGACTTGCTGCGAGAGATGGTTGAGTCTCAGGTCATACAGTTTGGCGACAAGTTTAATAAGCACTTCCACGACACCGGCGAGTTTGATATGACGAAGGTGGACATGGAAGCGCTGGGACAATCGAAAGTGGCGCTCATCTACGGACAGATGACCGAGCCGCCGGGGGCGCGTTTGCGCGTGGCGCTGTCAGGGCTGACGGTGGCGGAGTATTTCCGCGACAAGGGTCTCGATGTGCTGCTGTTCATCGATAACATTTTCCGCTTTACCCAGGCGGGCTCTGAAGTATCGGCGCTGCTTGGCCGCATGCCTTCGGCAGTGGGTTATCAGCCGAACCTCGCTTCGGAAATGGGAGAGATGCAGGAACGCATCACCTCCACGAAGACCGGATCGATTACTTCTATCCAGGCGGTTTATGTGCCGGCTGACGACTACACGGATCCTGCCCCGGCAACTACGTTTGCCCACCTCGATGCAGTGACGGCGCTTTCGCGCCAGATCGTCGAACTGGGAATTTATCCGGCAGTCGATCCGCTGACGTCTTCTTCGCGCATTCTCGATCCGCGCATCATCGGTGAAGAGCACTACAACACAGCGCAGGACGTGAAGCGCGTGTTGCAACGCTACAAGGATTTGCAGGACATCATCGCGATTCTCGGTCTCGACGAGTTGTCTGATGAAGATAAGCTGATCGTTTCCCGCGCGCGCAAAGTTCAGAGGTTCTTCTCGCAACCGTTCTTCGTGGCGGCTCAGTTCACGGGAGTGGAAGGGAAATACGTGAAACTGGAAGACACGATCAAAGGCTTCCGAGAGATTGTTGACGGCAAGCATGACGATCTGCCGGAGCAGGCTTTCTTCATGGTCGGCACAATTGAAGAGGCTGTGCAAAAAGGAACTACGATCGCGCAGTAACAACGACGAACGATGAATGATGAAAGCTGAGTGATGAGCAAAGAAATTTTAAAGCTCAGCTTCATCGTTCCGGTTCGTTCATCCCTTCATCATTCATGGTTCATCATTTTCCATATGGCCACACTCCAACTTGAAGTAGTGACACCCGAGCGCCGCGTGCTCTCTGAGCCGGTTGAAACGGTGGTTGCCCCCGGTTTGGGTGGCGAACTTGGCATATTGCCCGGGCATACACCCCTTATCTCTCAGTTGCAGACCGGCGTGCTTTCCTACACGACGGGTGGCAGAACTCTTCAACTGCATGTGTCCGGTGGCTTCATCGAAGTTAAGGACGACGTTGTTTCGGTTTTGGCTGAGGTTGCAGAACGGCCCGAAGAGATCGATGCTGCGCGAGCGCGTCTGGCGCGTGAGCACGTCGAGAAACAATTAACGGCCTGGAGCGGAACTGAAGAAGACTTCGAACAAGCGCGCGCGAAACTGGAGCGTTCGGTTGTGCGGCTACAACTCGCCGGCGGTGCCTCGAAAAGCTAATCCCTTTTTGGAGTGCGGTGACCTGTCACCGCTTTTACCGGTCGCGACCTGTCGCGACCCCGTTCGTACTGATCTGTTGAAAGACTTGGGCGGCAGGCCGCCCAAAAGAAAAGCGGTGACAGGTCACCGCACTCCAAAAGTCAGCAGTTACTTCCTGCCCGGATCGCCTCGCGCATTTCCGTCACCGCACGTTCCAACCCAATAAAAATTGAGCGCGCAATAATGTTGTGCCCAATATTGAATTCGGCAACTTCCGGTAACGCCGCGACCGCGCCCACATTACGATAAGTTAGTCCGTGACCGGCGGCGATTAACAACCCGTATTGCGTGCCAAGCGTGGCTCCTTCACGCAGCCGTCTTAATTCCTGGCCCACACGCAAAGCGCCCTCGCCATGAAAGCCGCTGCTGCCCAGGGTGGCGTCGGCATAAGCTGCGGTGCACAACTCGATTTGCTGTGCGCTCACTTCATGTGCTGCTTCTATCTGTTTTGGATCCGGGTCGATAAAAAGACTTGCGAGAATTCCTGCCTGCCGCAGACGGCTGATGGTGGCTCTCACGATAGCGATGTTCGCTGTTACATCGAGACCACCCTCGGTAGTTATTTCATTCGCATTCTCTGGCACCAGAGAAACCGCATCAGGCTTAACGTCCAGCGCGATCTTTAGCATCTCTTCGTTTGCCGCCATCTCCAGATTCAGATAAGTCGTAACGCTGGCCCGCAAGGCCGGTAGGTCGGCATCCTGGATGTGACGGCGATCGCCGCGCAGGTGAACAGTAATGCCGTCAGCTCCGGCCTGTTCACAAAGCATTGCCGCGGCAACGACACTGGGCTCGGGTGCGCGTCGCGCCTGACGGACAGTGGCGACGTGATCGATGTTTACGTTTAGACGGGCTGTCATAGTTTTTTTGGTCTTTGGTCTTTGGTCTTGGGTCTTAGGTCTTTGAACTTTGTACTTTGAACTTTGAGCTTTGTACTTTGCACTTTGTACTTTAAGGTACGACCAGGAACAAAGTTCAAAGCACCAAGCTCAAAGATCAAAGTACAAAGTTCAAAGACCTAAGACCCAAGACCAAAGACCAAAGCAGAAAGACCTCTTTGCGTTAAGTCTGAGTGTCGTGCACCGCCTTGATCGCGCGCTCGTAAACACCGCGGCGCGCCTGTTGCCGAATGCGGCCGACCTCGCTGAGCATTTTCAGGCTATCGCTGGCAACGTTCACCTTGCTTCCTTCAGCATGGTTCCAGCGCACCGGAATTTCTTTAAGCCGCAAACCCGCACGGTGAGCGACGTAGAGTAATTCAACGTCAAAACCGAAACGATCAATTGTGGCCCCCTCCACCAGCGGGCGGCAGGCGCTCATGCGAAAAGCCTTGAAGCCACATTGTGTGTCCCAGAAGGGCAGGCCGGTTGCGAGGCGCACGGCGAGATTAAAAACGCGGCCTCCTTGTTCGCGGCGCCACGGTTGATGAACTCCGATCAAACTTCGGTCAAGCGCTCGCGAGCCGAACGCAAGGTCGCATTCACCGCGCAGGATTGGATCGACGAGTTTCGGAGTTTCCGTGATCGGGGTCGAGAGGTCGGCATCCGTGAACAAGGCGATTTCAGTGCGTGAAGCGAGCAGACCCAGTCTGACCGCACGTCCTTTGCCCAAATTCGATTTGTAACTTATTACTGAGGTGTGGACGTTTTGCGAGTCGGCCAATTCTGTGCGAGCGGTTTCAGCAGTTTCATCGGTCGAGCCGTCGTCCACTACGATTAATTCCGACTGCGGGGCATATTCGTTCAGATAGGCAACTATCGCGCGCAGCGATTTACCGAGGCGCGCACCTTCGTTATATGCAGGAACAACGATCGTCAGTGAAAGCGTCATCCTATTGCCGCGAATATACCACAGCAATGGGGCTGCGCCTTTCTGAGGAAAAAAAGCTGCCTGTGTTAATATTGCCCGGTGGCGAGGGCGAGCCTGCCCCTTTCTGGTGCGGAGCCCCGGTAAGAAGTTCGAAGTTTTTCGAGATTAAGTATGTCCAGACGATTTCTGCTCATCGCGAGTGCACTTGTTCTGACCGCCGCCGTGGTTGGCGGCACGATCGGCCGATCGCGGCGATTCCGCCACAGTGTGCCGACCAATGGAGCTGTTTCTTACGCTGCGGCAGACGACATTGAGAAGGACTATAACGAAGCCATCTCCGCTATCTCAGTGGAATATGCCGGCGACATTGATTATGAAAAGGCTACTCAGGCCGCGATCCAGGGAATGCTTTCCACGCTTGATCCCCACTCAATGTATTTTCCTTACAACGAATTCAAAAAGCTTAGAGAAGATCAGGACTCGAAGTTTTTCGGTATTGGCGTAACCATCGTCCAGCATCGCGACGGCGTTTACATCCAGTCGGCGGTTGAAGACACGCCGGCCGGCCGGCTTGGTCTTCGTTATGGCGATCGCATTTTGGAAGTAGACGGGCAGGACGCTCGCGAGTGGTCAAGCGAGCAGGTTTCGAAAAAAGTGCGCGGTGGCAAAGACGAGCCGGTAACTCTCAAAGTCGAGCGTGCCGGGTCGGAAGCACCGCTGACGTTTACCGTTATTCGGGACTTGGTTCCTTTGCCCTCAATACGTAATGCATACATGTTACGCCCGGGCACCGGCTACATCGGCTTGACGGGCGGGTTTCAAAGCACGAGTGACGAAGAGCTGCGCGAGGCGTTGGACAAACTGAAAGACCAGGGCATGCGCCAGGTCATTCTCGATATGCGTGGCAACCCCGGCGGGTTGCTCAATCAGGCAATAGATGTCGCCAGTGAATTCCTGCCGCGTGATCTGGTAGTAGTTTCCGTCAAGGGTCGCACTGAATATAGCGATCCGATAGTTTACAAGTCGACCGGTGCCGATCCGGAAGACGTGCCGCTGGTTATTTTGATCAATCGCGGTACGGCCTCAGCATCCGAAATAGTTGCCGGTGCAATTCAGGATCACGATCGAGGACTGATTGTCGGTGAAACGAGTTTCGGCAAGGGCCTGGTCCAGCACGTCTTCCTGTTGCCGTTTAGTACCGGCTTGACGCTTACGACCGCGCGTTATTACACGCCGTCCGGCCGTTCGCTGCAGCGCGATTATTCCAGCGGCTCGCTCTACGACTACTACACGCGGCACGATGAGGACACTCTGACCCAGGGCGCGGCTTCAGCCGCCGGCTCTCCAACATCGCGGAAAGCCGAAGCGACCCCAACGCAGCCAGTCCCGACACCGCATGCGCAAAGCGGTCCGGCAGTAAAAACGGCCGGCGGCCGAGTCTTTTACGGCGGTGGCGGAATTACACCGGATATCGACGTCAGACCCGTTATCTTCTCGCCACTGAAAAACCGCATCGCTGAGGTGGCGTTTCAGTTTACCCGCCAGCTTGCCGCCGGAAGAGTTGCGGGACTTGAATCCTATAAAGTTGAGCGGGTTCAGTACGGCAGAAATGCGAAAGCTACTGACTATCCAATCAATGATCGTGTGCTGGATGCTTTTCGTAGTTTTGTGAGGAACGACACCGCATCTCAACTAACCCCCGCTCAACTAGATGAAGAGCTCGATTTCGTGAAGTTGCGCCTGCGGGAAGAGATCGTGACTGCCGCATACTCCAACGACGCCGGCGCTCGCGTCCTGCTCGATAGCGACCCACAGGTATTGCGCGCCCTCGAAGCGCTTCCTGAAGCGAAGCGGCTCGCCGACAGCGCACGCACCCAGGAATTGCGAAGTTAAGATAAGAACCTGGGACATGAACCGCCCACATATCATCCTCGCGATCGTCTTTACTCTCAGTTTTTTTGAATACAGCAGCGCCCAATCACAACAAGCACGGCCCACAGCAACCGGCCTGGCCGTTGAAGTCACTTACTTCGAAGGTAGAGCCCCGGCCTACGAGCCGGTACGGCGAACAAAACTTCCGCGTGGGGAAGGTTCCTGGTTTGGGCTTTTTGGACGCGTCAAGGAATGGCAACTTCCCACCGGCGCACAGCCGGTCAGTGCCGTGCGAGTGGTTCCGTATCTTGACGGTGAGATGGTGAAAGTCACCATTTCGGTTTTGCGCGGCGAGAAGTTTCTGGATCTCGAGGACCTGGTCGGGACCTACACGGTGCGCGAGAATGAAGGAATTGCAATCGACTCACTGAGAGACTTCGGCGTTGAGCCCTTCAAACTAAAACTAATCAGGGTCGCACCGCAAACGCCGGAAGTCCCCGCCGTTCTCAATAAAACCAAGTCGCTGGAAGTGGTTGGTATCGAACCGGTAGTGGCAACGCTTCCGCGTTATAAGCTGACGCTTCACAACTTGTCTGAGAAGAACGTCAGCGCCATCAGGATCAACACCATGCGCGATGGCAAGTTGAGTTTGAGCGGCATGCCTCAAGGCGAGGAGGGGAAACCACTGGTTGAAGCGGGCAGCTTCAAGGAATTGAACGAAATGATGCTCACGCGCGCAGAGCCAACCGCCGCTGGATATAGCCCAGCGGCGCCGCGTGGACAGCAGATCGTTATTGCAACTTTGGTCTTCGAGGATGGTAGCTATGAAGGCGATCCTGAACCTGCGGCAACTTATCGCGGCCACACCATCGGCAATAGAGCCGAACTCAAGCGCATTGTTGGCTTGCTGGAAGATGCTCTGACGAGTTCGTCATCGATCGAAAAGGTCCGGACGCAGCTAAGCAAACTCAGTTACGACTTCGACCAGAGCGACATGGCCGTACTCGCCAGCGCATTTCCTGAAATTGATCGCAACAAACTACAAACGCACATCGATGTCGCCATACATTTGCTGAGAAAGGAAGTGTTTGACAACCTCGACCGCTTCCAACCAGGGCCCGGCTCCGGAGATTTTCGGGTTTATTTACAGACTATGAAAGACCGCTACGCCGGCTGGCTGCTCCGTCTGGATGCCGCTAACAACTTGCGCTGATTCGCGTCAGTCAAGCACCCTCGCAATCACACATTTCAGATAGTAAGTTTCCGGCACTCCCAGAAGTATTGGGTGATCGCTCGACTGCGTTCGTTTCTCGACGAGTTGAAGCTGCCGGTGGGCGTCTTTGCCGGCGTCAGCGATTATTCCCAGGAACAAGTCCTCAGGCATGTGATATGAGCAGGTACAACTCACCAGGATACCCCCCGGGTTCAGCAGTTTGATAGCGCGCAGATTTATTTCCTTGTAACCGCGCGCGGCTGCGTTAACACTGGCGCGGTTCTTCGCGAACGCGGGTGGATCCAGGACGATGGTGTCAAAGCGTTCGCCGGCGGTTTCCATTTCGCGTAACGCATCGAAGACATTTGCTTCGCGGAATTCCACCTTCGCGATGTTGTTGAGCCCGGCATTTCTGCGCGCCGAGTCGATCGCCTCCGCGGAGATGTCGATGCCGACGACACTATCGCAAACACCGGCGAGGTTGAGCGCAAACGCTCCTGCGAAAGTAAAGCAATCGAGGGCGCGGCCATGAGCCACGGCGCGAGCCGCGATGCGATTCTCGCGTTGATCAAGGAATGAGCCGGTCTTTTGACCGGAAAGAGGGGTGACCAGAAACCTGATACCCTCCTGAACGATTTCAAACTCCGCCGGTGCCTCTCCGTAAAGCGTGCCCGCGATCAGCTCCAGCCCTTCGTGCTGTCGAACGCGCACGTCGTTGCGTTCGATAATTGCGCGTGGGTTGAATTGTTCCACCAGTAATTCAACGAGCAGGTGCTTGATGGCATCGGAGCCTTGCGAAAGAGTTTGCAACACCAGCACGTCGTCGTAGCGATCGACGATTATCGAGGACAGCAGATCGCCCTCGGTATACACCAGTCGATATGCGTTTGTGTCTGCAGGAATATGAGCGCGTCGGTTGGCGGCGGCGAGAATTCGCCTGCGCCACCATTCGCGATCGATTGGGGCTTCAGTCAGGCTGAGAAAACGTAAAGCGATTTGAGAACTGTCGCTGAAGAACGCCTGGCCAACGAAGTTCCCTTTGTGGTCGCGCACGACCACAACCGACCCGCCCGCACCCTCGTCGACCTGAACGACATCGCTGCGGTAGATCCAAAGATGCCCGCCGCGAATGCGATCAGCGCCGCGCTTGTTAACTGTGACTGTGTTCATGATGCTCGATGAGGAATCTATCACACAGTTCAAGTTGTAACTCAAACCCAAAGGAAGTCTGAAAGCGAAGACTACTCAATCCACGAGCGCGGCTCCGCCGCCGCACAGTGGGGTAAGGCTCTGCCTTACCGTCAAGTTCTAAAAGACTAATTGGAGGCTACGCCTCCGACTCGAGGCGCAGCCTCATGAAGGAAGGTACATCGTTCCGGTAAGGCACAGCCTTACCGCACTGTGCGGCGGCAGAGCCGCGAAGTGCACCTCAATTGCGAGCGTTTAGTCACTATGTTAGGCTTCGACACTTCGCGTTTACAAGTGTTCACCGTTTTCAGCAGGCCGTATCACACGCAATCATGCCCACTAAGTCATCATCCGAGCGCCGCAAGCGCTTCGAAACCTCTTCGGGAATTGATCTACCGGCCGACTTCAATCCATCCAATACCGAGCCCATCGACTACGACAAGGACCTGAACTCGCCCGGCGACTTTCCCTATACGCGCGGTATTTACTCAAACATGTATCGCGGCCGGCTCTGGACGATGCGGCAGTATGCCGGCTATGCCACGGCCGAGGAGTCCAATGCGCGCTACAAGTATCTGCTCGCGCAGGGCACCACCGGTCTATCCGTTGCTTTTGATCTGCCTACTCAGATTGGTCTTGATTCGGACGATCCGCTTGCCAGTGGTGAGGTCGGGAAAGTGGGTGTCGCAATCGACTCGCTGGAAGACATGCTGCGCCTGTTTGACGGCATTCCCCTCGATAGCGTGTCAACTTCAATGACCATCAACGCGACCGCGTCGACACTGCTTTGTCTATACCTGGCAGTGGCACGCAAACAGAACGTTTCGTTCGACAAAGTTAAGGGTACCCTGCAAAACGACATCTTGAAGGAATACATCGCGCGCGGCACTTACATCTATCCACCGCGACCATCGCTGCGCCTGGTGACGGACATCTTCGCCTATTGCGCCCGCGAAGTTCCCAACTGGAACACCATCTCGATTAGCGGTTACCACATACGCGAAGCCGGTTCGACTGCAGTTCAGGAAGTCGCTTTCACACTCGCCGACGGCATCACTTACGTGGAGGCAGCGCTCAAGGCTGGTCTGGACGTTGATGACTTTGCCCCGCGCATTTCATTTTTCTTTAACGCCCATAACAACCTGCTCGAGGAGATCGCCAAGTATCGGGCGGCGCGCCGCCTTTGGTCGCGAATTATGCGCGAGAGATTTAAGGCCCGCGATCCGCGCTCGGCAATGCTGCGCTTTCACACGCAGACCGCCGGATCGTCACTAACCGCGCAGCAGCCGGAAGTGAATATTGTGCGCACCACGATTCAAGCGCTCGCCGCCGTTCTGGGTGGAACACAATCGCTGCATACGAATGCCATGGACGAGGCCCTGGCGCTGCCGACTGAAGATGCGGCGCGGCTGGCCCTGCGAACGCAACAAGTTATCGCCCACGAGTCGGGCGTGGCCGACATCGCCGATCCGCTAGGTGGGGCTTACGCAATCGAGCACTTAACCGACGAAATTGCAGATCGCGCCAGCAACTATCTCGAGAGAATAGACGCGCTTGGCGGCATGTTGCGCGCGATTGAGACCGGTTACGTGCAGAAGGAAATTCAGGAGTCGGCCTATCGCTATCAGAAAGCGATTGAGAGTGAAGAGGCGATAGTTGTCGGCGTGAATCGTTTCCAAAGCAAAGAGGAAACTCCTTTTCCAACCATGCGGATCGATCCGGCCATTGAGCAGCAACAGATCGAACGACTGCGAGCGGTACGAAGCCGCAGAGATTCTGAGGCCGCGAACTCGGCGCTCGCGAAACTGGAAGAAACAGCAACCGGCACAGAAAACCTGGTGCCGCGAATTCTCGAGTGCGTTGAAGTGCAAGCCACAGTTGGCGAAATCAGCAACCGCTTGCGTGAGGTTTGGGGTGAGTACAAAGAGACTTCGACTGTTTGAGTCCCCCCGGGGAGGACCCTGAATGAGACTGCTCTGCCAGGCACTGATCCTCATTTTCGTCGTTGCGACCGTTAATGCGGAGCCCTCTATAACTGTCGGCCTACTGCACCGTGGCTTTTTCGCTTCGGGACAAAATGTAAACGCGATTCGTCCGGTCGCAAGTACAGAGCCGCAGGAAATAGTAAGACAGTTTTACGAATGGTATCTCAGGCGCCTGAATAAGGAAGACTACGATCCGCTCAAGAATCGAGCTATGGCGCTCAAGTACCTGACGCCAAAGTTTCTTCGTCGCATACCACGCCTGGAGCGAGAGCTGGAAGCTGATGTGATCGTGTGCTCCCAGGACGTGAATCCGGCCTGGCTAAAGGACTTCAAAGCGGAACTCGCAAGCATCCGCGGCACTCGCGCGACAGTTTTGCTCGCGCTTGAGGGAAGTGTGGCTGATACGATCAAGCGAAAGGTGACACTGGTACGCACGCGCGCCGGCTGGCGAATCGACAGCGTCTATTGTGGTCAATAAACCAGAGGAACAGGCGACTCTGTGGACAGACAAATCACCACAGTATTAATCATAGTCATTTTTATCGCCTTCTTTGTCTTGCTGATGGGCGGACTCATTGTCGCCACTATTGTCGCTCGCAAGCGTGAGCAGGAGCGGACGCGACAGATGTTGAACGTCGCAAGTTTACTTGGCTGGCAGTTTAGCGAAGCGGCCGGCCTCAATTGGATTCCTAATCTGGAAACGTTTGCGCTCTTTAATCAGGGGCACAGCAAGCAGATTAAGAACGCAATGTACGGCGAGATCGATGGCGAAAAGGCCGCTGTTTTTGATTACTACTACGTCGTGGGTCACGGAAAACATCGCAGCACCTTTAATCAGTCAGTGGTTTACTTTGAACCGCGCAATCTAAACCTGCCGCCTTTTTCCCTGCGACCCGAGCACACGTTTCATAAAATCATTTCAGCTTTCGGGTATCAGGACATTGACTTCGGCAATCGTCCGGATTTTTCCAGTAAGTACTTGCTGCGCGGTCCTGATGAACAAGCAGTGCGTTCAACGTTTACTGACGCGCTGCTTGGCTTTTATGAAATGAATGAAGGTACGAGCACGGACGGCGGCGGCAACCAGCTTTTTATGTTCCGGCAAAATCAACGGCCGGCGCCCCATGAAACACAAGCGTTCCTTAACTTGGCCTTGCAGCTGCAACGGTTGTTCGCGAGTCGTTGGTAGCGAAGATACTTGTAAGTTGAAATGAGGTCAGTACCACGCTACCGCGTGGTGGTACTGACTTCATATCCCTTGGAAATCCTGACTGCATCGCACCAAAAAGACTTACACTAAGTAACTCAATATGTCGCACCTACTCGAAGTCGATAATCTTCAAACGCACTTTCCTACGCGTGCCGGACTGGTGCGCGCGGTTAATGGCGTGAGTTTCTATCTTGACTCGGGCGAGTTGCTGGGGCTGGTGGGGGAATCAGGTTGTGGCAAGTCGATCACGGCGCTTTCGATCATGCGGCTGATTGCGCCACCGGGGAAAATTGTTGGTGGGGAGATCGTTTTCGACGACCGGAATCTGCTGCAGTTGTCAGACGCCGAGATGCGCCAGATTCGCGGCGACGACATCGCCATGATCTTCCAGGATCCAATGACCTCTCTCAACCCGGTCTTCACGGTCGGTGAACAAATTGCTGAGGCGCTCAGGCTGCATCGCAAGCTTTCGCGCAAAGCTGCGCGTGCTGCTGCTGTAGAGGCGATGCGGGAGGTCGCAATTCCCGATCCGGCGCGACGCGTGGATGACTACCCGCATCAATTATCTGGCGGGATGCGCCAGCGCGTAATGATCGCGATGGCCCTTGCCTGCGATCCCAAACTTCTGATTGCCGACGAACCGACAACGGCGCTTGACGTTACCATTCAAGCGCAAATCCTGGAGTTGTTGGATGAGTTGCGGAAAAATCGCGAACTTGCGGTGCTGCTGATAACTCATGACCTTGGCGTAGTGGCTGAAGTCGCTGATCGGGTCGCAGTAATGTATACCGGAAGAATTGTCGAGGAGTCTCCGGTTGAAGAATTGTTTGCGCGGCCGAAGCATCCCTACACCGAAGGGCTGTTGCGATCCGTTCCCAAGCTAAGCAGCGCCACCGTCGCTAAGCAGGAGCGTTTGGAAACGATCGAAGGGACGGTGCCCAGTCCGACTGACCTGCCCCCCGGTTGTCACTTTGCCCCGCGTTGTCCGCATCGAATGCCGCGTTGCACCGAAGAAGAGATCCCGCTTTACGATCTCGAAGGCGGAGTTAAGGTGCGTTGCGTGCTGTTTGATTTGGCCGCCGCGGTGGCGGCGGACCATCAGAAGGTATCCGCAGACTACGCAGATTCCACAGATTAAGAAAACGCCTCAAGTAAGAGGCAATTGCGAAGCTGGAATTACTCGTCGCAGCTGTCGAGCAAAACAATCTGTGGAATTTCTTGCGTAATCTGTGGATGTTCCGATAATTATGAGCACGACGAACCAACAGCTTGTCGAAGTACGCGGTCTCGTAAAGCATTTTGCTGTCGAGAACAGCGACGACGTCGTGCGTGCGGTTGACGGTGTTTCCTTTGAAATTTTCCAGGGGGAAACGCTCGGGTTGGTTGGCGAATCCGGTTGTGGCAAGTCCACCGTAGGTCGTTGTCTGCTGCGTCTGATCGAGCCGACGGCTGGAGAAGTAAAATTTGAGGGCCGCGATGTGCTTTCGTTAAGCAAGACGGAGATGCGAGAGATTCGCCGCGAGATGCAGATAGTTTTTCAGGATCCGTTTGCTTCGCTCAATCCCCGCATGAAGGTTGGCGACATTGTCGGTGAGCCGTTGGTCATTCATAAGATCGGCAACCGAAAGGAGCGACGCGATCGGGTTGCCGAGCTGCTCAGGAAGGTGGGCCTCGATCCGGACTATCGCAACCGTTACAGCCATGAGTTCTCAGGCGGGCAGCGGCAACGCATCGGCGTCGCTCGCACGCTCGCACTCAATCCGAAACTGATCGTTGCTGACGAACCAGTCTCGGCCCTGGATGTTTCCGTGCAGGCGCAAGTCGTAAATCTGCTTCAGGATCTACAAAAAGAATTTGGGCTGGCTTACCTCTTCATTTCTCATGGACTCGCGGTTGTCGAGCACATCTCCACGCGCGTTGCGGTGATGTACCTGGGACGGATCGTGGAGGTGGCGACCGCGGCTGAGCTTTACGCTGGTGCGTTACATCCATATACCAAAGCGCTGCTGTCAGCGATCCCGATTCCGGATCCCAAACACAAACGCGACCGAATAGTTTTGCAGGGCGACGTGCCCACGCCAATTAATCCGCCGTCAGGGTGCCGCTTTCGCACACGCTGCCCGATAGCAATTGACGAGTGTGCCCGGATCGACCCGGAGCTGCGCGAAGTTTCGCCGGGTCACGAGGTGGCCTGCATCCGCGTGCCCGGTTGGGAACAAGCCTCGCCGAAGAAAAGTAACGCGGAATGTTAATAGAGTTGGTTTCGGTGGATCGTCAGAAAGGCATCCGCAGATTACACAGATTCCGCAGATCAAGAACGCTTAGCTAACAGGCCATTGAGAAGCAGAAATTACTTGTCGTAGCTGTCGAGCAACAGAATTCCGTGTAATCTGTTGATATCTTCGATTTCATGTGACTATTTCAAGGCTGCGATTAGTCTGAGGCTGAAACAAAGGTCTGCCGCCACGCGTATGTTTGCTGAATCTTTTCTTGTTCGGACGGAACTGTCTCCCCGTCCTTCATTCTTAGGAGGAAACTTCGATGAGCGATCCGAATCAGGGATTTCAACCTCCACCCGCGCCACCATTACCCGAACCTGAAGTAAGAGCCCCGCGGCCGACCAAGCTTCGCATCCCGGCGATTGTTTTGTTCGGGCTAGGACTCGTTATTCTAGTGGCGGGTATTGCCAAGATTCTTCCCGGCGGACTTGGTACCGGGGGTGCCTTTGCCTTCTTCGGCATACTGCTGTTTGCCTACAGTTTCATTCCGCTTCCGCAAGCTGCCGGAACGGGTGAGCCTGCGATGTCCGGGCCAGAAAAGCTGCTGGCAATTTTCTATGCACCCAGCAGCGTCTTCCGAAATTTGCGGATACATCCGACCTGGCTCGCGGCGTTCCTGGTGATTGGGATCGCGAACGCTGTCTACACTGCTGCCTTCGTTCAGCGATTGACGCCGGAGCGAATCGTCCAACACACAATGGATAGCCTGGAAAACAGTCCAATAAAGCCTCCGCCTGAAAGTCTGGAGAAAATGAGGGAGGACAATCTTCAGGCGGCAAAACAGCCGGTCCAACGGGTGCAGACGGCCGCGAAAGGTTTCATCGGTCTGTTTGTTTTTGTTTCGCTGGTGGCCGCGCTTTCTCTTCTTGGTGTGCTGGCCTTCGGCGGACGCATTAATTTCTGGCAGGCGTTTGCAGCGGTCATCTGGGGATACTTGCCGATCATTCTGATCACAAAACTGGTGAGTTTGATCATTCTTTACATTAAAGCGCCGGAAGACATTCATCCGGTGCTGAACGCGGAATCGCTCCTGCAGGACAACCTCGGAATACTATTCACTCCTGCAGAACACCCCGCGCTCTTCGTGTTAGGAAGCACGATCGGCATCCTATCTTTTTACGGCCTGTGGTTAAGAGCTAAGGGATTGGCTAATGCCGGACAGAAGGTTAGTTCCAGTACAGCCTGGGGTGTCGCGATTACGTTGTGGGTGCTGGCGCTGATTGTGGGAATGATCTTCGCGACGTTGTTCTCGAGCTTCATGGCTTGAAAAGGTAAAAGGGGAAGAGGGTAAAAGGGGAAGAGGTAAGAAAGAGAGCATTCGCATTTACCCTATTCCCCTTTTCCCCTTTTTGCCCGGCTCTGACTCTGTTCCTACTCATACCTGAGTGATTCAATCGGATCGAGGCGCGCGGCCTTCCAGGCCGGCCAGAGCCCGAATATCAAACCAATACCCACGCTCGCTATGAAGCCGCCCACCGGCGCCCATAGCGGCACATAAGAAGGCAGCAGCAGGCGCAACAATAGTGTCAGCAGCCAACCGATTGAAAGCCCCACCAGACCCCCAAGGCCAGTTAACGTCGCGGCCTCAATAAGAAACTGCCACATGATGTCCCTGCGTCGCGCGCCGATGGCTTTGCGCACACCAATCTCACGCGTTCGCTCGGTAACAGAGACCAACATGATGTTCATTACGCCTATGCCGCCGACCATTAAGCCTACCGACGAAATGACTACCATCGCGATCGCCAGCCCTGAAGTAATCGAACGGAAGTTATCGAGAACGCTTTCCGAAGTTTGCATACCGAAGTTGTCTGGCGCTGCGAAGGGCACCTGACGGCGTACGCGCAGAAGGTCGCGTACCTGATCTTTAGCCTCGTCCATGAGTCCGGGTTTGGCCACCGCTAGAACGTAAATGTCGTCCGCGTTTGGTTTGAGTTTTTTTGCCACCGAGAAGGGTAAATAGATGACGTTGTTCTGATCGTCACTGCCGCCGCTGAAAAGAAACTGTTCGCGCTTTTGTAGCACGCCGACAATACGAAACTGATCGGCGCCAATTTTTATCTCCTGGCTAACTGCCGAGCTATAGGGAAAGAAATCGTCAGCCACCTTCGAGCCGATAACGCAGACGTTCTCGCGGTTGTCGCTTTCAAACTCCGAGAAAAAACGTCCTTCAGAGATTACCTGAGTGCCAGCTTTCTCAAACTCCGGGAGAGTACCTTGCAATGCGATTCCGGCAGTAGTTTTTCCGCCGCCGGACACCAGCAGTTTCTGGCCGAAGAAATTATTGGTGATATCCAAAAAGGGAACTGACAGTTCTACAGTGGGCAAGCCGGACAAAGCCACCGAGTCGTCATAAGTCAACTCTTTGCGCATGCGCTCTTCGCGCGAAAGACGTCCAATGTGAATTCCCGGGTTGTACTTGCTTATATACATTGAGCGCGTGCCGAATGATTCCACTTCCTTCTTAACGGAAACATCGATGCCGCTGATAATAGAAGCAATCAACATCACCGTGATGATGCCGATGACTACACCAAAAACTGTCAGAAAAGAACGTAGCTTATTGGCCAGCAGCGTTGAAAGCGCCATCCGCAGATTTTCATAGATGTCATTGCGCAGGATTTTCATTATGTTCTGGCAGCCAGTAGTTCAAATATTGCGAAACTGATCTTAAGACTCTCTGTGTCACCTTCGTGTTCTCTGTGTCTCTGTGGTGCATCTACTTCTGCAAACACTCACCACAGAGGCACAGAGAACACAGAGGAAACACGGAGATCTAAAACCTACAAAAAAGCTGTTCAAACTAACCGCTCGACCTCACGTCTCCACCCGCAAAGCTTCAATTGGATCCAGCCGGGCTGCCTTCCACGCGGGAAAAAGTCCCGAAAGAGTCCCTGCGGCACCCGACGCCGCCAGCGCTCCAAGGATAGCGAACAACGACAAATAAGTCGGGAAAATAAAGGCGGTCACAACTCGTCCGATAATCCAGGCCATGAAAATTCCGACCGCACCGCCGATTGTCGCCAGTGTGACCGCTTCCACTAGAAACTGTTTCAGGATGTCTGCTCTGCGCGCGCCGAGTGATTTTCGAATGCCAATCTCTTTCGTCCGTTCGGTCACTGAAACCAGCATGATGTTCATGATCACGATGGCGCCGACAATCAGTGCGATACCAGGAACCAACATTGCGACGAGAAAGATCGAGCCAAAGATTCGATCGCGCAAGCCGGTGATGGCGTCCGGCGTAACAATGCCGAAATTATCTTTCTCGCCTGCCGCCAGTTTACGTCGCGAACGCATCAGAAAGCGGGCTTCTTCAACCGCGTCGGCAAACTGCTTGTCTGTCTTCGAGGTTGCCAGGAAGTAAAGCGATCGCTGTCGAACCAATCCGCCAAAGTTGTTCGCATAAGTTTTCAGCGGCAGCACAATGAAAGTGTCTTGCGGAATACCAAAGACAGTGCCTTTCGTGGCCTCCACTCCGACCACGCGGTAAGGCAATCCTCTAATCGTGATCTCGCCTCCGATGGTATTGCCGGCGGGAAAAAGCTTCGTAGCTACATCGGCGCCAATATAGGCAACGCGCGCCGCTGCATCATTCTCACTGTTGCTAAAAAAACGACCACTGGCGACATCGCGGTTCTCGATGTCTGCTGTGTTTGCCGTGGCGCCCGTTACGAACACATCTTCAAGCAGATTGCTGTCACGCTTTACCTCTGATGGTGTGGCCCGGGCTTTGGCACCAAGCTTGTCAATCAGAGTTGAGCGCAGCAGCAGGTAATCATAGTCCTCCATCGTCAGATCTTTGTTTCGCCTCTGGGCCGCGGCGATGGTGTCCGTATCCTTAAAATCCTCAAACGGATTGAAGCGCTGAACGCTGAACGACTTTGCTCCGATGCCGGCGATCTTCTCATCAACGTAAACATTAAACCCCTGAATCAACGACACCACGACAACAAAGGCCATTACGCCAATGACCATGCCCAACAGCGTCAGTGCCGAGCGCAGCTTGTGTGCCCAGATTGCGGCAAGCGCAAGTTTGAGAGTCTCGATGAATTTCACGGCTCAGATATTACGGCTTCCAGCCCCTTTTGGTTGCATCACGGGAAGCAGTTGGGGTTTGCCCGCGAATTAACGCGGATTGACACGGATCTGAAAATCCGGACAGCTCCACTCTGCACAAAAATGACGTAGACGGTACGATGCCCGCTTGATAACCGGAAGCGGTAAGCACGTCCTCCTGTGGGTCGGCAAATACAGAACCGGGAGCGGTAGCGACCGGATCAGTCTTTGCACCAGTCATGCGTGCAATGAAACCTGAACCCGGTCGCTACCGCTCCCGGTTCTGTATTTCTCGACCCACGCTGACCCTGTTCCGCTTATTCCCACCGCAGCGCTTCAATGGGATCGAGTCGCGCTGCTTTCCAGGCCGGCCACAAGCCAAAGACGATGCCAACGCCGGCTGAAATACCAATGCCGACTGCGATGGCCCAGATTGGCACGTGGGCAGGCAGCGGCGAATACCGGTTGATCAGGAAAGCGAGCAATTCGCCGACGGCAAGTCCGGCAAGTCCGCCAATTGCCGTCAACACCACCGCCTCGATCAAAAACTGCGAGAGAATATTCAAGCGCGTGGCGCCCACAGCTTTGCGCACGCCGATCTCTTTCGTACGTTCAGTCACCGATACCAGCATGATGTTCATAACGCCGATGCCGCCAATCATCAAGGCGACGAAAGATATGGCTGTGAGGACCAGCGCCGTGGCGCCCGTGAGTTGATTGTAGATATCCAGCAGCGAGTCCTGTGACGAGATGCCAAAATTATTTGGCGCGCCCAGCGGTACACGACGCCGGCGACGCAGGATGTCAGTTATTTCGTCGACCGCCGATTTGACGTAAGCGCGTGACTGGGGACGAATGATGATGAAGAAGACAACTTCCGGGAAAGGCCGATCGGGGTAGTACTTATCGAAAGTGGTGATCGGAATAAAAATCGAATTGTCGCGTGACTGCCCAAAGAAACTTCCCAGCGGTTCCATCACACCGATGACTTTATAAGGGTTGCCGTTGAGCCTGACGTCTTTGTCAATTGGGTCTTCATACGGGAAAAGCGCGTGCACAACGTCAACGCCAATGATGCAGACGTTATCGCGATTGTCCATGTCGAAATCTTTGATGAAACGGCCGCGAGCGACGTATTGCGTGTGAACGAATTCGTAGTAAGGCGTGACCCCGAGAAGGATCGGTGTGTCTGATTGCTTGTCCTGATAGCGCGCGGTCACGGCAATCATGCGATGTATTGGCGAAACACCGGCGACCGAAGGCGCCTCGCGCCGCAATGCTTCTGCATCGTCCATAGTGAGATCTTTGCGATGAATCTCTTCTGGTCCGGGCGGACGACCAAAACTCGGGTCAAACTTTGAAAGGAAAATCGTATTTGAACCCAGCGACTCAACCTGATCCGCAAATGCTTTGTTGAGTCCCTGAATGATCGAGACCATAAAGATTACGGTGATCACACCGACACTGACGCCGAGTATTGTCAGCGCCGAGCGCAGTTTATTTGCGCGCAGCGTGTCGAAGGCCATCAGGGCGGATTCTTTGATGTCGTCAAGGCGCATGGCAGAAACAGAAAAGAGTAAGTACTCAGGACTCAGGACTCAGGAGTCAGAAGTTGCTCGCTACAGCGTTTGTATAGGCAGTCAACAAACGACTGAGCTCTTCAAGCCGATCGTTCAGTTCGCTTGTGTCACCATATTTGAGATCGGCGATCAGGATAAGATAGTAACGACATTCTTCAAGCGACCCTTGCGCTATATTCAGGAATCTCGCCTTATCATGCTGACCTTTCTTCTTAAACCCCTCCACGATGTTTGCGGCGATAGAAACTGCAGCGCGACGGAATTGAGATGTCAAACCATACATTTCATCCCGCGGAAACTTCTTACTAAGTTGGTAAGACGCTAATACAAACCCGTGCGCCTTTTGCCAAACGATCAGATCCCGAAATGTTTGAGCCGGTATCCGTTGCATAAATCCTCCCTGAGTTATCGCGTGGCTTCAGGGTGTATCCACGACGAACGGTTATAAGCGGCTTTTCCTAACTGTAGTTTAACTCTCCCCTCAGCTTGCAAATTCTGAGTCCTGAGTCCTGAGTTCTTAGTCCTGCCTTATTCCGATCTCAACGCTTCAATCGGATCGAGTCGCGCGGCACGCCAGGCGGGCCAGAGGCCGCTGATGATTCCCACGACCGACGAGACTCCTACCCCCAGCACAGCCGAAGCAACGCTAATCAAAAGCGGAAAGCCTATCAACGCGGCGATCAGATAGGCGAGGCCAAAGCCCGTCAACACTCCAATCGCTCCGCCCAGGGCCGTTACCATCACCGCTTCGATTAGAAACTGCGTCAGAATGTCTTTGCGGCGCGCGCCGATGGCTTTGCGTATGCCAATCTCTTTTGTTCGCTCCGTTACTGAGACCAGCATGATATTCATCACGACAATGCCGCCCACCACAAGGGAGATCGCCGCGACACCGATGGTCACAAGATAAATATTTGCTGTCGCCTTGCCATAAAGATCGAGGAAGACATCCTGTGTTTCCAGGGCGAACCCTTCATCGTCTTCCTGGTTAAAAAGTCCCCCGCGCCGGTTGCGCATCACGGTTCGCACCTGATCTTCAGCTATTTCCAGTTGCTCTGCGGCCGGCACCTGGATGAACACCACGATCGAATCGCGCGCGCCATAAATCTTTTGATAGGTCGAATAGGGAATGTAAGCGACGCTATCTCGCGAGGCGCCGAAAATCGAGCCTAGCGGCTCAAGCACGCCGATGATCTGAAACGGGCGACCGGCGATTCTAACCTCCTGGCCAATCACGCGATCGGCAGAGGCCCCGCCAAAAAGATTGGTCAGCACATCTGGGCCGACCACACAGATTTCGCGACCTGAGACTCCTTCCGCATCAGTCCAGATACGGCCCACGTCGATCGCGCGGCCGTCAATATCAAACATCGTAGTCGGCGTTACTCCGCGAACGTTTACATTCTCGAATTTCTGATCTGCGTGTTTGACCGTCTCGCGAACGTTTGCCGCCACTCCCACGCGCCAACACGCGCCGCAGAGACGCGCAATGGCTTCGGCGTCTTCATTCGTAACGTCCTTGCGCTTATTGAATTTTACAAACTCTTCACGCGACTTGATGATTTGAGGACGCTTTGAAATTGTGAATACGGTCGACCCCTGCGAAGAGAATGTAGTTGCGACTTTGTTGTCCAAACCCTGGATGATTGTGACCACCGCGATCACGGCTGCAACACCTACCACGATGCCCACCAGCGTGAGCGAGGTACGCAGTTTATTCTGCCTCAAGCTCCCCAGCGCGACGAGAAACGCATCCCATAACGCCGTCAGACGAAGGAACGAAGCCGAGCGTTTCCTGACGGAGGAGGCAATTTCGCCAGTTTCGGGTTGGAGACGGGTCAACGTTCGCATTGGTCGTGTGTGGCGTGAAACAAAAATGGGCGGGCACACAGACCCGCCCTGCAAGGTTAATAATCGGCGGCCGGGATCATCTGATCTTCTCGTCCTTTTCGATCAGACCGTCACGAATTGAAACCACGCGATGAGCGCGAGCTGCGATGTCCTGTTCATGCGTAACGACAATGATGGTATTGCCCTCACCGTGCAAGCGCTCGAAGAGATCCATGATCTCCATGCTGGTGTGCGTGTCCAGTGCCCCGGTCGGTTCATCTGCCAGAAGAATTGACGGATGATTAACTAAAGCGCGAGCGATGGCGACGCGCTGACGTTGGCCTCCGGATAATTCATTAGGACGGTGTGTGATGCGATCCGCGAGATCAACGGCTGTGAGCGCCTGCGTGGCCATCTCGTGGCGCTTTGCGGATCCGATGCCACCGTAGATCAGGGGCAGCTCAACGTTATGAAGCGCGGTGGCGCGGGCCAATAAGTTAAAGGTTTGAAAAACGAACCCGACTTCCTGATTGCGTATTCGTGCCAGCTCATCGTCGTCCATCTCGGAAACGTTCTTGGCATTGAGCCAGTACTCGCCCCTGCTTGGCGTGTCGAGACAGCCGATAAGATTCATGAGCGTGGACTTACCCGAGCCGGATGGTCCGATGATCGCAATGTACTCGCCCTTGGGAATGTCAAAAGAAACTCCGTGAAGCGCGTGTACTTGCTCCGAGCCCATCTGATAAGTCTTCCAGATATCTCGCATCGAGATGAGCGAGTTGGAGTCATGCGGCTGCGGAGGTCGCGGCGCCGCCGGCAAAACGGCGGGCTCTGGGGTTGATACGAGTGTCGCGTTGCTCATTAGCTGCCCTCGTTGGCGTTGCCGCTGGCACCCGCCTTACGTTCCGTGCGTTTTACAGTCATGCCGTCTTTGAGCGTCTTCAAGACCCGGCTTGGTCCTCTCACGATTTCATCGCCGGTCTTAACACCGCTGGTCGCCTCAATGTCAGCTTCGCCGGTGATCCCGGTAGTGATTTCAACAAACTTCACCTTGTTACCGGTGAGTACGTACACGCCCTTTCAGACTCTTGGGCTTCTCGCCGTTTGACGGTGTCGGAACACTTCCCGCGACGCTCGCGCCAGGCGAGGGAGCCGGCGGCGCCTTCTCGACAATCGCTTCAAGTGGCACAGCGATCACATTGTTCTTTGTTTTGGTGGTGATGGTCGCAGTTGCGCTCATGCCTGGTCGTAGACCGTTGCGGATCTCGTCGGGCATGTCGCGCAGTTCAACAGTGACTTTGAACTCCTTGGCTTCCTGCACGTTCACGCGATTCGAGAGTCCGCCCTGCGTGTCCGACTTGGAAACTGCGAGCGGATTCTTTTGCGTCACGACTGCGACAATCTCCTTGTCGCCGAGCGCGTCGACTTTGACTTTGGCCTGTTGGCCGACTTCAACGTTTGAAATCTCCGTTTCATCTACGTTGACTTCGACATTGATCGTGGACATGTCTGCGATGGTCATCAGCGGTGTCGTTGATAATTGCGAGACTGCGTATTCACCGACGCGAGTCGGGATATCAGCAACGACGCCGTTGAGTGGTGAAAGTTGGGTGGCCTTTGAACGCTGACTTGACTGCCCACGCAACAAAGCCTGTTGCTGGCTGGCGCGCATCTCGGACGACTTGATTCCGGTCTTTGCCTCCTGCACCGCAATCTTTTGCTGGTTGGCTCTTTCCATCGACTCTTTAACAGCAACTCGTTGTGACTCGAGGTTCGCCTTGGCTGTTTGCAAAGCAATTTTTGCCTGATCAAATTTATCGCGCGCGGCGTCGTAATCGGAGCGGGAAGCAACTCCGGCCTCGATCAGATCGCTGTAGCGTTTCAGCTCCCGCTGCGCGGTGTTCAAGTCAACCTGGGCGCGGTCTACTTGTGTCTGCAAGGCAACCATCTGCTGTCTCGCCGAGGCGACTGACGATTCGGCCACCACCAGCCCCTGTTGCGCGTTAGCAACCGCATTGCGCGCGTTCTGCACGTCATTGATAGCCTGTTGCGCGGCGGCCCATTGCGCTTCCTGACTCGACTGCAGTTGCGTTGGATCGACCCGCACGAGCGGTTTTCCCAGGGTCACCTGGTCACCGGGGTTGACGTAGATTTCCTCAATGCGCCCGGGCACTTCACTGGTAAGTTTGATGTAACGAATCGGTCTGACTTCGCCGGATGCGGTTACCGTTTGCCGTAGTTCAGGCTTGACCTCCAACTTGACGGTGGTGACTTCAGCTTCGTCTTTGCGGCTTGCGAATACGCTGATAATTATTACTAGAGCCAGAACTGCGACTGCGGCGACCGCGATAATGATCTTCTTCTTCTTCGTTAAAGCCATGACGTTTCCTTAATTCGGGGGTTAAATTTCTTTATGTTCTGCCAAAATATTGATTTTGCACCAAAACGCGCGGTTTTGAAACCAAACTGATTCGAGTAACTCTTACGTCAAAAAAGCGTAAACAGTTTCAATAAAGGGGAGAAACAGGGCTACAGGCCGGCGTTGTCTATTGTCCAAAGTCCATTGTCCAAGGTCCAACGTCTGTCCGGCACAGAGGCCTGTAACTTTGGACGTTGCACCCTGCACTTTGTTCCAGGGGCTTAATTGACGACGTTGGCTACTATAATACTTTCGCGCTAGAATGATCCGCCGTTCCTGAGCTCAGTCATTTCGTACAACTTGAGCATTTATCGCGGATTGGGTGCGGGTCGCAAACTTCCGATAAAACCATGATTACGTGTGAAAGATGCAAAGCTTCGAACCTCGATGGAGGACAGTATTGTGATGAATGCGGCGCTCCCTTGCGCCCAAATTCCGGACCCAATCCTTCGGGCGTTAACCTGCTTAGGCCGGAGGGACAGAACGGCTCTCACTCACCAGCCGAGGTCCCGCAACCGGAAATGGCGGCCGGCACAGCAGGCGCAGCGTTGAATCTTGGATCCGCGGCGAGCTCGGCCGAAAAGGCTCATGCACGTCTGGTGATCGAACGAGGCAAGTCGGTTGGCAAACAGTTTTTGCTGAGTTCCGCCGAGTCTTATATCGGACGGTGGGATGCAGACGGGGGAGTCTTCCCCGACGTGGATCTCGACTCTGACGATCCGGAGGCGAAGGTCTCGCGCCGCCACGCTCGGATCACGTTCAATGATGGGGTGTATCTGCTGGAAGATCTGGGATCGACTAATGGCACGTTTGTTAATCGTGGCAAAAGACTGCCGAAGGGAACTCGTCAGCCGTTGCGCGACGGCGATGAGATTATCGTAGGAAAGACATTTCTGCGCTTCCATGTTGTGAAGTAGATCGGCCGGTTCTGACAACTTGAATGGATTTAGAGTAAATGGCTGAGTGTCTTAAATGCGGTACGACCACGGTGCCAGGCGAAGCGTTCTGCAGTAATTGCGGAACGAAAAATCCGCCTGCAACTAAATCGCCGCAGGAGTCTGAAGAGACAACACTCGCCTATGAAGATGAGGTTGAAAGCGGTGCAGCTGCAGCTAAGGCACCTGAAGGCGCGAGCGCAACCGAAACTCCTGCTCCTGTCAGCGTTGAGAAAAGCGGCGAAATTAGCGGCGCCGATTTTGAGTCGTCGGTTTCTCTGGGCGGCAAGACTACCGGCGAAGTGCCCGGCGAGGAGCCGCTCATCAAACACACAGTCAAGAAGGGAAATACCGGCGGTCATCAGCCAACCGTCAAGCAACTCGATCCGGGCAGCGTGCTGAATTCACGCTACGAGATCGTGCGGCGTATCGGTGGCGGCGGCATGGGCGCGGTCTACCTGGCCAAGGATCGTAATCTCGGCGACGCTCCCCGGGCAGTAAAGGAAATGGTTGAGGCCCATCTCGACCCGACCCAGCACGAGAAAGCGATTGGAGACTTCAAGCGCGAGTCTCTGCTGCTGACGTCGCTGGAGCATCCCTCTATTCCAACCATCTACGATTATTTTTACGATGAACCGCTCGGTCGTTTCTATCTAGTGATGAAATATATTTCGGGCGGCGATTTGGCTTCACGGCTGCGCACGGCACCAGGCGGAAGAATCGATGAAAAGACGGTCGCCGATTGGGGGATGCAAACAGCAGACGTGCTTGAGTATCTTCACAGCCGACCCAAGCCCATCATTTATCGTGATCTAAAACCGGCAAACCTAATGATCGATGGAAACAGCGGCCGGGTGATGCTGATCGACTTTGGCATTGCGCGTTGGGTTAAGCGGGAGGAGAAGGGCGTGACCGCGGTGGGCACCATGGGTTACGCGCCGCCGGAACTTTTTGGCGGCCGCGTTGAACCGCGTTCTGACGTCTACAGTTTGGGTGCCACTTTGTTCCACCTGTTAACCGGTTCCGACCCGCAGGACAATCCGCTTTTGATTTTTGATTTTCAGAAGAATCCGCGTCCACGTCAGATAGCGCCGCAGATATCCAGCGAGATGGAACAGATTCTAATGCGCTCGGTCGAATACAAACCCGAAGATCGGTTTCATTCTGCCGGTGCGATGCGTGACGCCCTTGTCATTCATCTGGAAAAAATGAATGCCGGACAACTGACCTTTGGCGCCGCTGCGACACAGATCGGCGGCGAGACTGTTCAAGTGCAAACGGTCTATTGCGGCTTTTGTGGTGGGCGAATCGCAGCTGACGACGTTTTCTGCGCACACTGCGGTGCCCGTCAGCCCATGGCTGGATTGGGTTCAAGCGCGACGTTACGAGCGGCGCGGCCGACCGCCAAATTGGTCGTAGCTGGAACAACCGAGCTGGACGCGTCTTTCGTGCTACAGAAAGACAACAACCTGCTCGGCCGCACTGATCCGCACTCCAACGTCTTTCCTGAGATCGACCTTTCGCGATTCGATCCCGAAACCAAAGTGTCGCGCCGCCACGCCCGGATCTGGCGCGAAGGGGAAACATTTCTCGTCGAAGACCTGGGGTCAGTCAACGGCACTGTGATAAACGATTCCGTCAGGCTCGCGCCGCGCCAACCACGAGTGCTGGACAGCGGGGACAAAATCCGCCTTGGCGAAACAACGCTTCATTTTTTGCTGGGATAGATCTTTGGCCCTTTTTATTTGGTCTCTGATTTTTGTACTTTGAACTTTGTACTTTGCTCTTCCAGTTCGCGTTTGCATCGAGGTGCAAAGCACAAAGTTCAGAGTTCCAAAGAGCAAAAACCAAAGGTCCAGGATCTAAGTCCGCCTTCGAAAGACATTAACGACATTAATGACCGCAAGAGTGGAAACAGCGCCGCCTCGAGCAAGGGTTAAGCCGTCCGCAACAACTCAGGGTTTTGCCAGATTTCGCGCGCCTTTTTCCTTGCGCTGTGGCGCGATCCTGATCGACTACATCACGTTGGTGGCAATTCTGGCTTTTAGTACTCTCGTGAGCCGCATGCTTGGCGGCGGCGCGCGCTCCTGGGGCAATTCAAGCGAAACCGCAGGCATTGTCCTGGCGATCGCTGTGGCCGGTTTAAATCTCGGAGTCCTTCCCGGTCTGACAGGTTTCACGATTGGCAAGTGGGCTGCCGGGCTGCGCATACTGCAACAGGATGGCTCGGAGATTGGAATCGGTCGGGCGCTGCTAAGACATTTCGTCGGCTATCCACTTTCATTTATTACGCTGGGATTGGGGTTTCTGATTATTGCCTTTACTTCGCGTGGGCGAGGTTTACACGATTTGATCGCCGGCACAGTAGTGGTGCGTCAGGAACCAGCAATAGTTGTTTCCAGCCGTGGCGTCTGAGAGAAGGGAAGACCGGGACGTCTTTTTGAGATTTCAGAAGACACCTAACAAAACCAAAAGCAAAACGAGACAAACAACAATCAAAAGATGCCTGAGCTAATAGTGAAATATCCCGATCGTGCCCCCGACCGGTTTCCCCTGGGACGCCTGCGAATCACTCTCGGCAGGTCTGCGCGCAACGACTTGTGTATCCCCGATCCGTTCGCCTCGCGAGTCCACGCTGAAGTGCGCCGCGAGGGTGAAGAATATTTCCTTCAGGATCTGGGGTCCGCGAACGGCACGCTTTATAACGGCGGCGCCGTTGACGGTACTGTGCCCTTAAGCGCGGGCGGTCGCATCCAGATCGGCGAAACGGAAATTGTTTTTGATGATGGCACCTATCACTCCAGCATGGGTGCCACGATGATTACGGATAATTCCTCCACGTCGCTGCCGGAAGCAACTATCGCGCTCGCTTCCGGCGACCGGACCACTTCCGGTTTACTCGAAGCCATTGAAGGCGCACGCAGCAAGCCGGACGTCAGCGAAGTCGCGCGCGTGGCTCGCGAAGGTGATCTACTTGCCTTGATCAGCAAGGTGGGGGTCACGCTGCTTAGTTCTTCCACGCTCGAACAAACCCTGGAACAGATTGTCTCGCTGGTGTTCGAGGCCGTGCCTGCCGATCGTTGTTTGCTCATGATGAGTGATGAGCACAGTGCAGAAATGAAAGTGGCCGTGGCACGTTTGCGCGATCGCGTTGGTGCGATAGGAGAGATTCGCGTCAGCCGAAACGTGATGGACGAAGTCGTCATCAAGGGCAAGTCAGTGCTGACCTCAGATGCGCAACACGATCCGCGCTTTGCCAGCGGCACCGTCGTGCTGCAGGGAGTCAGATCTGTGCTCGCCGTTCCCCTGGGAGTCTCGGAAAAAGTTTTTGGGATCATCTATGCTGATTCACCGATCGCGGAGGGAAGGTTTACTGAAGATCATCTCAAGGTGCTGACGACCTTGGCTTCGGTCGCGGCTATTCGCGTCGAGAATGCACGACTGGTCGAGGCGCGCTTTCAACAGGAACGCCTGGAGCGTGAGCTGCAGCTGGCAATGGAGATTCAGCAGCGGTTTCAACCGACAGCGCCTCCGGTGGTGCCCGGTTACGAATTCCAGGGCATCAGCTTCCCCTGCTACGAGATCGGCGGAGATTATTACGACTTTATTCAGCGTGAGGATGGCCGCCTGGTTATTGCTCTGGGCGATGTTTCAGGCAAGGGAACCGCGGCTGCGCTGCTGATGTCGTCGCTCCATGCGTCAATCCATGCGCAGACGGGATCGCACGATTCGCTGGTCGAGACCATTTCAGCTGTAAATCGCTACCTGGCGGACAACATACCCTCTAATCGCTTCGTCACACTTTTCTATGCGGAGCTTGATCCCGAGTCAGGGGCGCTTTCTTTCTTGAACGCGGGCCACAACCCGCCGCTGATTGTTCATGCTGCCGGAACTGTCGAGCAGTTGGCTTCGGGCGGTCTGCCTCTGGGTATTAAGGTCAACGCCGAATATCGCGAAGGTCGAACGACGTTACAGCGCGGCGATGTGCTCGTGATCTATTCCGATGGCGTGACGGAAGCGGCGAGTCCGAGCGGCGAGGAGTTTGGTCCCACCAGACTCTATGAAGTGGTATCGCGCAACGTTGATTCTTCAGCTGCGGGAATTCGCGATCGCATTGAATCGGCTTTAACTAAATTCTCCCAGGGCACTCAAGCCGCGGACGATATCACGCTCGTAATCGTGAAGCGCCAGGCGGAAACAAGAGCACTGACCACCAGCGGCGCTCGCTAAACAGTATCCAGATTTCCCTGGCAGCCGTGCTATCGCCTTAGTTGAGCCAGCGCGTGCATGGAGGTGCCCAGCGCGATGCTGAATATACCGAGTGCCGCCACAATCGTTTGGTCCGGGCTCCTGTGAGGCTCGGAGAAAAATCCTGCCAACAATAATCCCGGTGACAAAACGATTAGTATCGTTCCCACGATTTGGATTGTTCTTCGCCACCCGTGCGGTTGCGGAACGAAATAGATTCCGAGGGCCAGATTGAGGAGGCCCGAAAGCAAAAGGTAAATGTGGCGGCTGCGATAGAGCATGCGTGTTCCATCAGGCAAGAGCCGATTGTGGACGTATTCCATGTACTGGCCGGTGAGGAGAAAGATAACTACGACAGTTAGTCCAACTATCAGGTGAAACCGTTTCATCGCGTGGCTGGTTTTGCAATCAAACTTTAGTCTGTCGACTTGCCCTGCAACAGCGCATCACATGGCAGTGTCTGCGGCCCAGCCTCGTTGCAGATCGCAAATTGCGGCCCCGGATACATGGTCACGCCGGCATACTCACCTTTGGCGTTAATGATGTAAAAGTTGATGCCGAAGTTTGGATTGCCTTTGCTGTTCAGCAAACGCTTCTCAACGGTATTCGCCTTGATGCGACGCAACGCTTCCATACCGGCGTCTTTCGGATGTTTTCCGTGACGCATCTCTTCAACAATCAGGAACGAACAGAGATTGTAAAGATTCGCCTCACCGCGTCCGGTTGAGCCGGCAGCGCCGACGGCGCCGTCAACATAAAGGCCGGCGCCCAGAATCGGCGAATCACCCAGCCGTCCGGGGATTTTCCAGGACAGACCGCTGGTGGTGGTCACTCCGCAAATCTCGCCTTTGGCATTGATGCCGTCGCAGTTGATCGTGCCGTAGTAGTGTTCGCGATCAACCAGACCTTCTTCCACCATCTTTAGTCCTTCACGACGCCAAACCTCCGCGCGTGCTTTCGGATCGAGGTAATGTGAGGGATCAGTCCTGCGCTTCCACTCGAGCCAGAGCTGTCGCGAATGCTCCGTGTTCAGATCGTCTTCGATCTTGAAACCCATGTTGCGGGCAAAGTCCTGCGCGCCCTTGCCGACCAGCAGATGGTGATCGGTATTTTCTAATACCGCTTTGGCCACGAGCGACGGAGTGCGCACGCCCTCGAGTGCTCCGACAGCGCCGGCGCGTTTCTTTGGCCCGTGCATGCAGGACGAGTCGAGCTGAACGACGCCCTCCGCATTGGGCAAGCCGCCGTAGCCAACGCTATCGTCCAGCGGATCGAGTTCCACAATGTTCACCCCGGCAATGACCGCATCAAGCACGTCGGCGCCCTGCGTGATCATCGTGAAGGCTTTTTGCACGGCCGTCACGTTTCCGTCGTGTTTGAACTTATTTCCGTTGGCTGACGAAACGACGATCGGCTTCACGGCCCTGAACAATGATGTTAGGGAACTGAAGCACAGATGCTTTTGTTCCGGCCAGCGTAAGCCCGGCAGCTGCACTGCTGCGAATAAACTCACGACGCTTAATTTTTTTGTCATAGGTTCCTCGAACGAATTCAAGTAGTTCAGAGTTCAAACTTTAGTTTGTTCGGTTTTGACATCTATATATCCCACTTCTTCCCGTATTCCAGAACAGGATACCTCAGCCATATTTCCTTTGCTTTCTCGTGTCCCAACTCTTTCAGGAATTCCGCTGCGCTCGACCACGGCCAGTCTTGCCAACGCCGTACATACCCATGGTGCACCGGGTTGTTGTGTACGTAATTCAGAGTCGCAAAGAAGTGTCGTTCAGATTTCATCGGTCTTTCGAAACAGTTATACCAAACCTTCGCCGGCCCGAATTATCCTCTCCGTTCCATTTGAAAGCTGATGACCATGAAATTTCCCGATTGCTTTTCCGCGTTCCTTGATTCGCTCCGTTCTCACAAGCACATGATAATGATTCGGGAGTACACACCACGCATAAACTCGCGAACATAAGTTCCCGGAAGAGACTTAGAATTTCCGATTCGCATTCGGTTATTCTTTCAGGATTTTTGCCTATGATTAAAACGTGTTCGTAGCATGATGCAGAAACCAAATATTGCCTTGCTACTTGAAATCCAGATGTGGTGGGGTATGCCACGGTAGAGAGCGGGCCCTACGAAGCCCGAGAGCGGGCTTCTTCGGTCGTCTCCGACATCTTTCGCCATGATACAATTGACGGTTTTATTTTTTCCCACCTAGCAGAATAACAGCAACCCCCCCCCCCTCTCTCCTTCTCTCTCTCGCTCAGAGCTGTATCTATAGGACTCTGTCGTAAAGCGCTAGTAGTTAAGTCATACCTTAGTTTGTCTTCTTGATCTAGAGCCCCATCTAAGACCAAGCTAAAGTTTGAACTCTGAACTACTAGCGCTTGCTCAAACTCTCCTTAATTCGCTCAGCTGTTTTTGGTCCAATACCATCGACCAGTTCAAGTCCGCCGTTGTGAACAAACTCCCGCAACGCCTCAGTGATGACACTTTGTATTTCTGATGAAGCATCGCCGCAGTCTTTGGGCCAATGCCCGGAATATCCAACAGGTCGAGCACCCCTTCGGGCGTTTCCTTGATTATCCGCTCCCAGGCATTGAAAGTACCGCGGTCGAGTAGCTCCAGAATTTTTCCGGCAATCGCTTTTCCGACACCCGGAATCGACTGCAAGCCCGCGATACCTTTTCGTCAGCGATTTTCTGCATAGGCGTCGGCCAGGTTTCGATTGCCTCAGCAGCGTTGCGATAGGAACGGAGGCGAAAGGGATCGTCGCCGCGAATGTCCATTAGTGCAGCCAGTCGATAAAACCTTCGCGCGATTGCTGGGTTGTCCACACTCGTCCCCTGAGGACGGCAAAGCTGCCGCAGAAAAGTTGTAAACGGAATGCTTAGTCTACGTCCAAAAGAAGACCGAGAGCAAAGGTTGTTAACGAAAACTTTGAACTTTGCATTAGCGCCGATTTCCATTATCTGGTCGTTTTGGTATGAGTCAGGCAATACAACTCTACGAACGCTGCACAAATACAGAACCTGGAGCGGTAGCGACCGGGGTAGCCTCCCTGCCAGTTTTTCAACATCGAATGGTAAACTCAAACACTCGATTTATCAGCGGATAAAAACCATTCAAAGTCAAAAATAATCGAGTCTTTTCGCACCTCTGGTCGCTACCGCTCCCGGTTCTGTATTTTATGCAGCGTTCGCAGAATTGTACTGCCTGATTCATACTGACAGGGCGAACGAAGGACCGTGATATCCTGAACGTAAATCCCAGGCAGGAGAACCCACATGGAAATAAACAGAAGAGAGTGGTTGGCTGGACTCTCGAGTCTTGGTGCCGGCGCTATCTTGATTGGATGCAAGCAAACTGCTCCAACCACCGCCAACGAAGCCAGGAAAGCCTCGGCGGATGAGGAAGTGGAGGTGACCGCGACTGAAGATCTAATGCGCGAACATGGCGTGCTTCGTCGGGCGCTGCTGGTCTATCAGGAAAGTGCTACGAAGTTGCGCAACGCCGCCAACGTGCCGCCGGAGCCGCTTCAGAAAACCGCCAAGCTGTTTCGCGCTTTTGGCGAGGAGTATCACGAAAAGAAACTCGAAGAGGTCTACATTTTTCCGGCGGTTAAAAAAGCCGGCGGCCTGCGGGTGGCTATGCCGATGTGCTTGTTGCCCAGCATCAACGCGGGCGTGAAATAACAGACTTCATTATTGCGGCCACCGCTGGACCCAGGCTTGCTGCTGCTGACATCAAAACGTTTGCCGCGGCGTTGGAAGACTTCGTGCGTATGTATGAGCACCATGCCGCGATCGAGGACACCATCGTGTTCCCGGCGTGGAAGGAAACTCTTACCGCCGACGCCATGGATGAGATGAATGAAAAATTTGAAGAGATCGAGCACGAGCAATTTGGTGAAGACGGTTTTGAGAGTGCCTTGAAACAGATGGCTGAGATTGAACAGAGTCTCGGCTTGAGCGACCTGGCTCAGTTTACCGCCCCGCCACCGCCGGCTGCGAAATGACTGGCGACAGGAGCGCCCCTTCACAGTCGGCCTACTGGGTAGTTAAGCCACTATCATCGTGCCGGTGCCGCTGTCAGTAAAGACTTCGCTGAGCAAGGCGTTGCGCGTCGTGCCGCTGAGGATGTGGGCGCTGTGAACGCCGCTCCTTAGTAGTTGAACAATACTCTGCAGCTTGGGGATCATCCCGCCGGTGGCTGTGCCGTCGTTAATCATCGCTTCCGCTTCATCCGCCGTTAGCCTTGATAGTTTGGTGTCGGGCTCACCGGCGCGCAGATAAAGCCCATCGACATCGGAGAGCAGGATCAACTTTTCGGCTTTCAACTGTGCAGCAATTTCCGCGGCTATCGTGTCGGCGTTTATGTTGAAGACTGTGCCTTCCGCGTCTGCGCCCAGCGAAGAGATCACCGGCAGGTAACCCTGATCGAGCAATACCGTCAGCAGGCGTGCATTGATCTCTACCACGTCACCAACCAGACCAAAGTCGACTTGCGAGCGTTCGCCAGTCTCACGGTTCAAAATCTCCTTTGGTGGCCGGCGCTCCGCATGAACAATATTTCCGTCAACACCTGATAGGCCGACGGCTTCAATGCCACGATTGCGCAAAGCTGAAAGAATGTCCGTGTTGATCTTGCCCGCGAATACCATCTTGGCCATCTCCAGGGTTGCATCGTCAGTGACGCGCCGCCCTTCGATGATCGTTTGCTCGATCCCCATCCGCTTAGCTAGTTCGCTCAGCTGTTTGCCACCTCCGTGGATGACGCAAATTCGTATGCCAACCTGATGCAGCAGGGCCAACTCTTCCGCCAGTGAGCTCAGGTTTTCGTGGTTTTCCGTAGCCTTTCCGGAAAGCTTGACCACAAAAGTCTGTCCCTGGAAACGCTGAATGTAGGGCAGCGCCTCGCGGAGAAGGTCGAGACGTAACTGATCGCCGACTTGGTTGGTATTAGTCATACGTTTTTACATTGAGTGTCAAGTGATTAGCTGCGAGTAACTCGTACGTGACTCGGAGCGCTGAGAATCCTCATAACGTGTTACCAGGATCAGTACTCATGCATCTCTCTACTTTTCAGTACTCATCACTCTTCTTCATGATCGCTTTCTGCACGTGCAGCCTGTTCTCAGCTTCGTCGATTACCACTGAAGCGGGTGAATCAATGACGCCATCGGTCACGATCACGTTGCGTCTCACCGGCAGGCAGTGCATGAAGATCGCGCTATTTGTGCGCGCCATCTTTTGCTCGTCTACAATCCACTGCGCTCGATATCGAGCACGCTCCTCAATCTCACGTTCCGGCTTGCCGTAAAACTGTTTCGATCCCCAGCTCTTCGCGTAGATCACATCCGCCCCCGCAAACGCGGCTTCGATATTGTTCGTGACTTCAATCTTACCGCCAGCTTCGGCCGACTGCTTCCTGATGCCGGCCATCAGATCGTCATCAAGTTCGTAGCCTTCGGGCTGTGCAATTACCAAGTCGTGTCCCATTTGCGCGGCAGCCAACGCAAAACTATTCGGCACCGCCATCGGCAAAGGCTTCGGGTGCCAGGCCCACGCCAGCACGACCCGTTTTCGATCAGCGCCAAATCTTTCGCGGATCGTCATCATGTCCGCCAGCGCCTGACACGGATGATGCATCGCTGATTCCAGATTGATGACGGGCACCTCGGAATACTTTGCAAAAGCCGCGAGCACCGGATCACTCCGTTCTTCTTCCCAGTTCTTGAGCGCCGCAAAAGTACGCACGCCGATTGCTGAACAGTAACGAGCGAGCACCCGAACAAACTCCGCGACGTGCTCAGTCTTATCACCATCCATCACGACGCCGTCGCGATGTTCCAAAGTCCAACTCGTGCTGCCGGGTTCGAGCACAACCGGATTTCCACCGAGGTCATAAATACCAATCTGCATCGACGCGCGCGTTCGCAGGCTGGGGTTGAAGAACACCAGCGCTACAGATTTTCCCGCGAGCGGTTGTGCTTGATCTTTCCCGTGCTTGAACTGCAACGCCGATTCGATCAGTGCGTTCAACTCATCACGTGAGTAGTCTGCCGTTGTTAAGAAATCTCTCATAGCAAGAATGCCGCTCCAAGAAGTTCAGAGTTCAACCTTTAGGTTGTTGATTCGCAAGCGACAAGCTAAAGCTCGAACTCTGAACTGCTTGAATCTAAACCGCGCGCCTGGCTAACAGTGGCTTGGCCAGTCCATACAGACTGATCAGCAACCAGAACGCTTCCATTAAGAACGCCGAAAGGTTGAACCGGAACGCCAACGAAATCATGACCAGGATGGCGCCCAGAGCATTCAACAACAAATAACTGATCGCCGAACCAGAGAGTTTCTCGAGCTGCAAAAGCAGGTAAGCGACCACCATCAACAACACGCCAACGTTACCGATCAAATCAAACCAACTGTAATCCACTCCTGCCTCCTGCGGCTTTGCCCCTAATGCCTTACATTTTCACTTACGGCTTCGCCGTTCCGGTGGCGCACCAAACGGCAAGCCGCAGGAATTGCCGCCAATCACCTTCAACGTCCAGCAGTTATCGCCAGTAGCGCTCCGACGAAAAGATCGACTTGATCGTTACTCAGGCACAACGGCGGCAATAGTCTGAGAACATGCGGATCGCTTGACGTGCCGGTAATGATCTTGCGATCGAGCAGAGCTTTGTGAACCGGCGCCGCCGGCGTGCGAAACTCGATGCCCAACAGGAACCCGCGTCCACGCACGGCTGCAACCTCAGGAACTTCTACCAGTCTCTGACGCAAATACGCTTCGGCAGTTTTCACGTTCTGAAGCAGGCCGTCGTTTTCGATTGCTTCAAGAGTTGCGGTCACCGCTGCCATTGCGATCATGCCGCCGCCAAACGTAGTTCCCAGATCGTTTTCCTTGATGTGCGCGCTAATTTTTTCAGTAACCAGGCAGGCGCCGACCGGAATACCGCTGCCGAGAGCTTTCGCCAGAGTAATTATGTCCGGCACAACCCTGGATCCCGCTTCGCTGCCGGCGAAGAACCAATCGCCCGTACGACCCACGCCCGTCTGCACTTCGTCATAGATCAAAACGATGCCGCGCTCGTCGCAGAGTTCGCGGAGTGCCTGATAATAGTCAGGAGCGGCCATGCGAACACCGGCCATCGACTGAATTGGTTCGAGCATGATGGCCGCGACGTTTTCATCCGCAAGGGCGCGCACGGATTCGATGTCGCCAAACTCTGCTTCGATGTGGCCGGGCACATTTGGCTTGCCGAGCTCGCGATATTTTCCCAGGAAGGTGGCGCTGATGGAGTCAGCAGTGCGCCCGTGAAATCCGCCGGAAAAGGTAATGACGTTCTGCCTTCCGGTTGCCATGCGGGCCATGCGCATCGCGTTTTCATTCGCTTCCGTTCCGGAATTACAGAAGAAGGCTTTGGTGAGTTCGGCCGGCGCAACTGAAACCAATTTCGCCGCAGCCTCAGCGCGGGCGGCCGAGTAAACCAGATTGGAATAGAACAGGAGTTTCTCGGCTTGTGCCTGGATGGCAGCAACTACGTGTGGATGCGAATGGCCTGTACCGGCCACAGCATGCCCGCCGTAGAGATCCAGATACTTCTCGCCCTCGCTCGTGTAAATCCAAACACCTTCGCCACGTTCGGCGACGATCGGCATCTTCTTGTAAGTTGCCAGTTGATAGTGTTCTTCAAGCGCCGCAACTTCAGCAAAGGTGGTTTGTTTTTTGTTGGTCTGGGGTTTCATCCGACTCTCGTTCCATTTGGGACAATACCTTCCGGCACCGCGAGTACGGGTTGTACGCCGTCGGCGTAACCAATGTCGAACAACATTCCTTCCGACGTTTCGCCCATTATTTTCCGTGGCTCAAGATTCACAACGAAGAGCGCTTGTTGCCCTCGTATTGATCCGGGGTCGGCGCGCTCCTGTTTCATGCCGGCCAGAATGTTTCGCTGGTGATCGCCGAAGTCAACAATCAAACGCACCAGCTTATCTGAGCCGCTCACGTCTTCGACCTTCAGTATAGTGCCGACGCGAATGTCGATTTTTTCCAGATCGGCGAGCGTGGCAGTCGCCTTAACTGGCGCCGGTTGGACTTCTTTGTCGCTCATGGATTCGTTCCCACCAGCATCAATCCCGCCTTCTCATCCAGACCAAACATCAGATTCATATTCTGGACCGCCTGGCCGGCCGCGCCCTTTACCAGATTATCGAGCGCGGAAAAAACGACTAGCTGGTGTTCGCGGCTTGCAAATCCCAGGTCGCAAAAATTCGTGGTCTTCACCCAGTTGATATCAGGCGAGCCCTTCACCAGTCGCACAAAAAATGAATCACGATAAAAGTCCTGGAAGATTGAATGTAGTTTTGCCTCAGTCAGACTCTCTTTCGTCTCAACGTAGATCGAGGAGAATATGCCTCGCGAGACCGGCAGCGAATGCGTCATGAATATCAATTCACTATTCCACTCGCCGACGTTTCCGAGTTCCTGTTCAATCTCCGGCAGATGTTGATGTATGAATGGCTTGTAAGCGTAGAACGAGTTCATGCGCTGCGGATGATGCGTATTCGCGGCAGCTTTCGCGCCCGAACCAGATGAACCGGTTTTGGCATCAACGATCACTCGTCCGCTAATCAATCCATTCGCAACCAACGGCGCGAGCCCGAGCAGCGTGGCGGTTGCGAAGCAGCCGGGATTAGCGATCAGTCGCGCACGCTTGATCCGCTCGCGATTTGTTTCGGTCAAGCCATAGACGAATTCGCTTTGCCATGGCATAGCCGTGTGTGCGCGACCGTAGTGTTGCTCGAAAATTTCCTGGTCACGGAGGCGAAAGTCTCCCGATAAGTCGATGGCTTTCACTTTCTCAGGCAGACCTGGGACTAGCTCCATCGCCTGACCATGCGGCAGCGCCAGAAAGACGCAATCCAAATCTTCCAAAGCCCCAGCGTTTTCAGGAGCTGTCGTGAAGTGAAGATCAGACAATCCGTACAGGTTTCGATGAACTTCGCTGACTGCTTTGCCGGCCTGCTCATTCGCAGTAACAAAAACGATTTCAACGTCAGGATGGAACAACAGAATACGGAGCAATTCTGATCCGCCGTAGCCTGAACCGCCATAAATCGCTACGCGTAGTTTCGCGTTTCGAGTTTCGCGTTTCGAGTTCACTAGACTAAAAGGCCCTCCGTCTCGATTTTGTTGTGCTCAGAATTCTTGTGGTGCAAAAGCTTTGAGTCCGAACTCGAAACTTTAGACTCGAAACTCGAAACTTTCGGAGCGAGCAGTTCAAACAACCTTTCACCATTCCGCCTTGCATTCGCGGCGGGCACGCCGAACTCCTTCTGGATGAAATCTTCCCCCATTTGCGAGTCAGTAACTGAACCGGCAATCACGTCGATCTCAATTCCGCGCCGGCGCAAGAGCTCAATCCCTCCCCAGGCGCCCACATAATCCGAAGCGCAGAAGACCAGGCCGGCAGTCGCCTCACGCAATTCCAGGTCATCAAAAACCGATTCGACCGAGTAACCGCCCAGCAATCCGTCGCCTAGTTCAATGACAATCAGGTCAGGCGAACTTTCATTCAAACGAGCGATGATTGTCTTGGCAACTGATGAAAGATTCGTGGCCCCAACCGTTGACGGTAAACCGCAATCGAGGAAACTAGCGATGGCGATAGCGCCATGATCGGCCATGTTAAGCGTGTCGCGTAAGCAGGCAATGCCGGAGAGTTTGGCGGCGGCCACTCGCATCCCGGCCCGCGTTGCTTGTTTGATTAGCTCGGTCGCAGCGTAGGTCTTGCCGCTGTTCATGCAGGTGCCGGCAATGATTACTAAAGGCGCGGTGTCGCCGAGCGTGGTTCGCGGCGTCAAGGCGGCATCAGCAATGTTCATCAGGCGTCCTGCTTCGTCGCAGGCGAGGCCAATGACTTCTACCTGAATCGCGTCGCTCAGACTGGAGTGATGCCCGGTGCATTTTCCAATAACGCCGCCCATGTTTAGCAGGTGCAAATGATCACCGGCACTAACTGTTCCCGGCACGTCGCCTACAAAACCTTTCAACGCGCGTCGCCTGCCGAGCACGCCTATTAACACATCGCCGGGATTAATTTTTGCGAGACGGCCGGTAGGTAGTTCCAGCATGTTGTAGGTGGCGCTGTCAGTGAGCGCACGCACGACCACCACATCGCCCGCGCGCGGGCTTTCCGATGAGAGTACAAGAGGGTTAGTCCGGCCGAGATTAAGCGGCGAAGTGGCCGAGCCGATTTTGTCAGCGTCGATAATCTGATTCTGTGTTTTCATGTCCTTGTCCCTCGAATGACCTATCTTCCGCCTCTCAATCGCAAACGGAGCGCGTTGAGCTTTATGAAGCCCTCAGCATCTCGCTGGTTGTAAACGGTATCGGCTTCAAACGTCGCGACCTTTTCGTCGTAGAGCGAATGCGGCGAGCGCCGTCCGACCACAATTGCGTTGCCGCGAAATAGTTTCAGTCTTACGTCCCCGGTAACGTTGGTTTGGGTCTCGTTCACTATCTTTCGCATCAATTCAAACTCAGGAGCAAACCAAAAACCGTAGTAGATGCTTTCGGCAAACTTCACGCTCAGCGAATCGCGCAAGTGCATTACCTCGCGATCGAGGGTTATTGATTCCAGCGCCCGATGTGCAACCTGCAGCACCGTCACGCCGGGTGTTTCATAAACTCCCCGCGACTTCATTCCGACGAAACGATTCTCAACCAGATCAACGCGGCCGATGCCGTGCTCCCCGGCCAACTTGTTCAGAGCTTCCAACAAGGCGACGGCGCCGAGCTTCTTGCCGTTGATGGCCACCGGCTCGCCTTCTTTAAACGAGACCTCGAGGTATTCCGGTTCCGCCTTGGCATTTTCAGGAGAGCGAGTAAGTTGGAAAATATCCTCCGGTGGTTCAGCCCAGGGGTCCTCCAGAATTCCGCCCTCATAAGACACATGCATCAGGTTGCGATCGGTGGAATATGGTTTCGCCGTCGTGGCCGTGATAGGAATTCCATGATTTTTCGCGTAAGCGATGAGATCGCTGCGCCCGTTGAATTCCCACTCGCGCCACGGCGCAATTACTTTGATGTCCGGCTGCAAGGCGTAGTAGGTGAGCTCAAATCGCACCTGATCGTTGCCCTTGCCGGTAGAACCGTGCGCGACGGCGTCGGCGCCTTCGCGACGCGCAATTTCAATTTGGCGTTTGGCAATTACCGGACGGGCGAGGGAAGTGCCGAGCAGGTAAACGCCTTCGTAAATCGCGTTAGCCTTAACCGCTGTCCAAACATATTCGCGGACAAACTCTTCGCGCAGATCTTCCACGTAGAGTTTTGAGCCGCCGGTGGCCAGGGCCTTTTCCTCGAGTCCAGTCAGCTCTTCACCTTGACCTACATCCGCGCAGTAGCAGATCACTTCGCAGGCATACTGTTCCTTCAGCCAACGAAGCATCACTGATGTGTCGAGCCCACCGGAGTAAGCCAGAACGATCTTGTTAATCTTGTTCTTGTTTTCCATTAGTTCGTTTCGGATCGCTATCCAAACAGTTCCCAAATTCTTTTCATCGCCGCGCGCTGGGCTTTCTGATCGCGAACAGCTACGAAGATGGTGTCTTCTCCGGCGATAGTGCCGACTATTTCCTCAAGCGCGGCGCTATCGATCTCCACAGCCACCGATGACGCATGGCCGGGTTCAGTTCGGGCGACCACAAGGTTGTCGCCGGAGAAGTCGAGACTCAGCAGCCCGCGCGCCGCAGCGCCGTTTGCTTTTGGTATCGTGTAATGACCGCGATGCTTCACGATTCCCAACTCTTCCATATCTCGCGACAAACTCGATTGCGTGGCCGGAACTCCGGCGCGCTCCATGGAGTCGCGCAACTCGGCCTGAGTTGCGAAAGGCTTTGCTTTGATTAAGCTTAGAAGCTTCTTTTGTCTCAAACTCTTCTGCATAACGGTCCCCCGTGAGCTATGCGATTGAGTGCATAACTCATGCATAGATGCATAAAATAGCAACTGGGATGGCCAGAAGTCAAACGCGGCTTTTTCACGCGGTAAATGGTTCGTTTTGAGACCGGCGAATCAATGTCCGACGATGTGCGGGCGTCCGTTGGGTGGGAAATCTTTGCGAGATCGCCTTCGGTTGGCCGCCGATAAAGGGTCGCGTTATAGTTATCTTGAATACGATTGGAGGTTCGCAAAAATACTATGTGTCGAAATATTAAGACTCTGCACAATTTCAAACCGCCGGCGACAGAGGAGGAAATCCGCGCGTCTTCGCTGCAATTCGTACGCAAGCTTAGTGGCTTCACCAAGCCTTCGAAGGCCAACGAGGTTGCTTTCAACACCGCAGTCGAACAGGTGGCGCAGGCGGCGCACGAACTCCTTGACTCTCTGGTGACCAACGCTCCGCCGCGGGATCGAGAGACTGAAGCAATGAAGGCGCGCGTCAGAACGGCAAACCGCTTTCGCTCCTCCGAGGTTGCCGCTTCGTGACGATGAGACCATTAACGCATGCGGGCGCAGTCGTCTTTCGCCAGCGCAACGATCAAGTTCTCTACCTCGTAGTATCCTCTTCAGATGGACTGAATTGGGTTTTACCTAAAGGGCATATCGATCCCGGAGAAACTCCGGAGATAGCGGCTTTGCGAGAGCTTGAAGAAGAAGCAGGCATCGTCGGAGAGATCGTGGCACCCTTGTCGACGCGAGATTTCATTAAAGGCGGCAAAGAAGCTGCTGTTAAGTTTTTCCTGGTTCGCGAGACAGGCGCGACTGAATCGACTGAGGAACGGACGCTTCGTTGGGAAGAAGAGGCGGCGGCTCAACAACTGTTAACATTTGCGGAGGCCAGGGAAGCCCTGGGCGAAGGCGCAGCGAAGAGGAATGGACTTGACCTCAAATCATGAATGCTCGTGCATAATGTTTAGTCCCGGAGGGACCGAATGTTTATAGACCTCTTATCTAATAAGGTTTTTTCGCTCCAGCGGAGCGAGACGTATGGTTCGACTCACTGATCATACGAAGTAGTATTGCGCTCCTCTGGAGCGCAAGAAGTGGTTATCAGCAAAGTCTATAAACATTTGGCTCCTCCGGAGCCAGAACATCGTAAGGAGCAACAACGATTCTGAAATTAGCAGATCCACTATTGGCGTTCTTGCATTGGTAATAGCGGGAATAGGCCTTTCAGCTTGCAGTGGCACTAGACCAACAACGGTTTCGGCGCCGAGTCTATTAGCAACAAACGCGCCCTCACCAGAAAGCGCAGCCACTGCCGACGCGGCCCTGGCCGCGCGCTTCAAGACGCTATGTGAGAATGCCGGTGGTGACATCGGCGTGGCGGTAGTTCACGTTGAGTCGGGTCGAACAACGGAGTTTGAAGCCAGAAAGGAGTTGCCGCTATACAGCGTCTATAAGTTACCGCTCGCGGTCACCGTTCTGCAGGAAGTTGAAAAGAAAAACCTTTCACTCGAGAAGAAGCTTCGAGTTACGCCTGAGGACGTTGCTCCGGGTTCGCAGTTCAATACGGATCTTTGGCGCCGGCCCGTCGACAAAACGGTTACAGAGTTACTGGAGTTTTCAATTGTGCGCAGCGACAACACGTCGAGCGATAAACTTTTGCAACTGGTCGGCGGACCGGCGGGAGTCAGCGAAAGGATGCGATCCATCGGCTTCTCGAATATAGACATCAAGTACTCGTCGCGAGAATTCGCGGCCCATCGAGACAAACCGAACAAGGCCTCGGCAGCTGATCTGGCGCAGTTGCTTGCCAAACTTCAGAAGGGCGAACTATTACAAGCGCCGCAGTTCTCGTTGCTATTCGGCTTTATGGAACGAGCAAGGACCGGCGGCGAGCGACGGTTACGCGCCAACCTTCCTGCAGGTACGCAGGTGGCCGAGAAGACAGGCACTGGCGACAAGAACACTAATGACGTTGGGCTCATCACGCTGCCGCCAGGAAAAGGTCACCTGGCCATCGCTGTGCTAATCAGCGACGCCAAAATATCTACGGAGGCGCAGGAGAAGCTGATTGCTGACTTGGCGCGTGCAGCATACGACGCTTATGTTTCATCACCTGCCTTCAAGACGAACTGAAAACAGGTACTGATGCAGTTCAATATTGAACTGGAGCCAGTAACTATGGATAAGGCGAGCGAAGCCAAAACAAAATCAGAACCGGGAGCGTAGCGACCGGCCGAATACTGAAGTTCTTTTAAAGATTTCTTATGATTGCCTGCATTTTACTGTTGAGTCCCTAGCCGGTCGCTACCGCTCCCGGTTCTGATTTCGTTACTAATCGTGTGAAGTTAGATTCGAATCGCGTTAGTACCTGAAAACACGCCCTCAGCAACCCATTAACGCTGAATAAAACAATGCCCAAATACGTTGCATTCCTGAGGGCCATCAACGTCGGTGGCCACACGGTAAAGATGGACTATCTTCGAGGCCTATTTGAAGCCCTGGGATTTACTAACGTTGAAACGTTTATCGCCAGCGGCAATGTCATATTCGATTCACCCTCTCGAAGTTCGAAGGCGCTGGAAAGAAAAATAGAAGCCTCTTTGGAGTTAACGCTCGGTTATCCGGTGGCGACCTTCATTCGATCGACGTCCGAGCTTGCTGAGATCGCCAATTACAAACCTTTCAGTGAGAATGAGCTAAGCGCTGCCGGGAACACGCTGTACGTCGGCTTTATGCCGGCGAGCCCGAGCGAGGCAGCCCGGCAAAAACTGTTTGCGCTCCGTCTGAAAATGGATGACTTCCATCTCCATGGCCGTGAAATTTACTGGTTGTGCCGCACGAGCTTTAGGGATTCTGAATTCTCGGGAGCGCGCCTGGAGAAGACACTCGGCCTGCCGGCGACCTTGCGGAACCGAACCACGGTGCAGAAGCTGGCTGCAAAGTATTCGTGACTGGAAAAAATGGGGCAGTAGCCCGACAGTAATGGAGGGCGCCGGCGTTCGCGACACTCGATCTGTGATTGAGTGTGACCTCAGCGGAGTCCTCCATCACAGTCGGGCTACTGCCCCAATCAACGGAGCACATACTACATCATGACCAACAACCGCGAAGAATACACGATGGGCTACGGTCCGGCAGCAGTCGCTTTAATGGGGGCACGCGAGCGCGAAAACACACGCGGCGTTTTTTCTCCCTCACCTGAAGCCCGGGATGAAATTGCTCGACTGCGGCTGTGGCCCCGGTACGGTAACGCTTGGCTTCGCTGAAATCGTCGCCCCCGGCTCAGCAGTCGGCACTGATATCGAGCCGTCGCAAATGGACCTGGCTACAAAAACTGCGGCGCAAAGAAATGTCGCCAATGTCCGTTTCGAAGCCGCAAATATCTATGAGCTTCCGTTCGAGGATTCTTCCTTCGACGCGGTCTTTATGTCTGCCCTGATCGGTAATCTACGCGAACCCACACGAGGACTTCGTGAAGCTTATCGCGTTCTGAAACCCGGCGGCGTTATCGGGGTGAAAGAATTCGATCACGGTGGCGACATTGTTTACCCGAACGAGCCGGCGATGGCGAAGTATGACGAGTTATATCGGCGACTGCGCGCCGAGTACGGTCACAACGGTGAGAGTGGCCGGATGATAGGAGCGATGCTGTTGGAGGCAGGGTTCAGCGACCTTAACATGTCAGCTACTTACGAAACTTTGTCTAATCCGAATGTGCTGCAGAGCGCGGCGCAAGTATTTATCGGACTACTGGAGGAAACCTGGAGTGATGCTTTTACGAGTCGAGGCTGGGCAACCGCTGCCGACATTCAGGCCATGCGCGAGGCGTGGCTAAGGTTCGCGAAGTTTCCTGGCGCACTCTTTGTCGCTGCTTGGTGTGAGGCGGTAGCACGGAAGGAGGCCGCGGACGCCTAAGCAAGTGCCCTCCATTTTTTCACACGCGATTTTTGCTTCGGCGGTCGGCAGCACTTACACCTCTGAGCGGATGCCGTCGCGCTATTGGGTCTTGAGTGCCGCGTGCGCCATGTTGCCCGACGCTGACGCGATTGGATTCGCCTTCGGTGTCAGGTACGACAGTGTGTTGGGGCATCGTGGGCTGACTCATTCAATTGCGTTTGCCTTGCTTGTCGGGTTGGCCGTCGGGCTGTTTGCGTTTGGAAAACGACTAACTGGACCTGGCAAGCTTCAGTTAGTTCTCTACTTCGCACTTATTACCTTGTCGCACCCTTTGCTTGATGGTTTAACGAATGGCGGCCGCGGTGTGGCGTTGTTGGCGCCGTTCAGCGCCGAACGATATTTTTTTCCATTCCGGCCGATCGAGGTCTCGCCCGTCGGAATGCAATTCTTCAGCGAACGAGGCCTTGAGGTATTAGTCAGTGAAGTCATCTGGGTTTGGCTTCCCGCATTGCTGATTTACATGACGGCGAGGATGTATCGAAACTTCAGGCGCGCCTAACACATGAAAACTATTGCCAAGCCCGAACCCGGCGAGTACGCACCATACACGATGAGCTACATCGGGTTGCTGCCTGATGATGGCCTGATCTTAAAACATCTGCAGGACAACCTGACCAGTACCTGCAATTTTTTGCGGTCCCTTAGTGAAGAGAAACTCAGTTATCGTTATGCCGAAGGAAAATGGACGATAAAGGAAATACTCGCACACCTCATTGACGACGAGCGGATTTATAGCTATCGAGCTTTGCGTTTTGCGCGCAATGACAAGACTGAGTTGCCAGGCTTTGAACAGGATGACTATGCTCTGAAGTCGGGTGCGAATCAGCGGAGCATTGAAGACTTGCTGCAAGAGTTCGCGACGGTCAGAAACGCGACTATCTCATTGTTTGATAGTTTCGACAGTGAGGCATTAATGAGAATCGGCGTAGCCAGTGGAAATGTCATGAGCGTTCGCGCTGCTGTTTACCACATTGCTGGTCATGAATTGCGCCATTTGAATATCATCAAAGAGCGTTACTTATAGCGTAGCGTCTCAAAACCATTATGAAGATTCTAGAAACCGAACGATTAGAACTTCGCCACGTCTCGTCTGATGACGCGGAGTTCATTCTCGAACTGCTCAACCAGCCTTCGTTTCTCCGCTACATCGGCGATAAGGGTGTTAGAACCACCGAGGATGCAGTTCGTTACATTCAGACTGGACCGGTAGCGAGCTATGAACGGTTTGGCTTTGGATTGTATTTAGTCGAACTGAAAGAGGGCGGAGTTCCGATTGGAATGTGCGGACTACTCAAACGAGATACGTTGCCGGACGCCGATGTCGGCTTCGCGTTTCTACCGGACTACTGGTCGCAAGGTTATGCCTTTGAAGCAGCCTCGGGCGTGATGCGGTACGGCAGGGAAGTGCTTGGACTGCAGCGGATCCTGGCGATTACATCTCTCGACAACGAGGCTTCAATCAGGTTGCTTGAAAAAATCGGCTTGAAGTTTGAAGGACTAATTAAGCCGTCTGAAGAGCTGGGCGAAGTCAGGTTGTTTGGGACAGACAACGGATTGAGTTGATGGCTCACGCAATTTCGGCCTCGGAGAAAGCCCTTTATGCCTCAGTAATTTCTCAGTTGAAATCGTACGCCGGACAGCTAAGAGATTACACAGAGATTACACAGGAAAAATGAGCAATTCGGTACTATGGTGAAGGAAATCGTTCGGGTAATCACAGGAGGATAAATGAAACGCAATGCTTCAGCTGTCTGGAATGGCGGCCTCAAAGATGGGAAGGGAACAATCTCAACGGACAGCGGCGTCCTCGCAGACGCGCAATACTCATTTAGCACACGCTTTGAGGATGGCATCGGCACAAATCCGGAAGAGTTAATTGCCGCCGCGCATGCCGGCTGTTTCTCGATGGCGCTTTCAGGTCAACTTGGTCAGGCCGGGCTGACGGCCGAGAGCATCCGCACAACAGCGTCGGTTAGTTTGGAGAAAACTGACAGCGGCTTTGCGATTACCAAAGTCCATCTCGACGTAACCGCGAAGGTGCCCGGCGCCGACAACGCAGCCTTTGAGACGGCCGCAAACAACGCGAAGGCAGGCTGTCCAGTTTCCAAACTTCTTAAGGCGGAGATCACGATGGCAGCCCGGCTGGAGTCGTAAATTCTATGACCGGAGTCGCAGGTCGACGCAGGCTTCACAGTTAACAAGCAATCTTATTGAGAGCAGGTCCTCAATTGTCAGAATCAACAATCTCTAATCGCCGTTTCGATCACGACAAGCTCGACTATTCAATCTGCGCGCAGTTCCTTTTCATGCATCTGGCGTGTTTGCTGGTCATCTGGGCCGGCGTGAGCTGGGTTGCGGTTGGTACTTGCCTGGCTCTCTACGTGGTGCGCATGTTTGCGATTACTGCCGGCTTTCATCGTTTGCTGGCCCATCGAACCTACCGCACCAGCAGAGTTTTTCAGTTTCTAATCGCGTTTACCGGAACAGCGTCATATCAGAAAGGTCCGCTTTGGTGGTCAGCGCATCACCGTCATCATCACCTCGTCGCCGATACTAACCAGGATTTCCATTCGCCGCTGACGCGCAGGTTCTGGCGCGCACACTTTGGCTGGTTCCTTTCCGAAGATAGCCAGGAGACGCACTGGAAGCTGATCGCCAACCTGAGCAAGTATCCTGAATTGCGTTTTCTGGATCGCTACTATTCGCTGCCTCCGATTCTTTCTGGCAGCGTCGGCGTTCATGCTGGGCTATGTGCTGCAGAGATATGCACCGGGTCTTGGGACCTCCGGATTTCAAATGCTGGTTTGGGCTTTCTTCATCAGCACGGTGGTGCTGTATCACGGCACCTTTACCGTAAACTCGCTGGCACACATTTTTGGCAAGCGCCGTTTCGCAACTGAGGACAACAGCCGCAACAACTGGTTCGTAGCGCTGATTACTCTGGGTGAAGGCTGGCATAACAATCATCACCACTACGCTTCATCCGAGCGGCAGGGTTTCTACTGGTGGGAAGTAGACATGGCTCACTACAGCCTCAGGGCGCTATCATGGTTCGGAATTGTTTGGGACTTGAACGCTCCTCCAGTTAATCTTGCTTCTGCTCGCAGAAGCCCTTCAGCAAATGCACTCGAACCGGCTCGACTGTAGCGGCATTGATTTCCGAGTAAGCTGGACCAACAATGCGCCCAATGCAGAACCGCGAGCGGTAGCGAGCGGATGCTAGGGTCAACAATGAAAAGAGCGTTCGGGCGGATTCAACGTCGGGTGCCACTATCCGCTCTACCGTTCGCGGTTCTGCATCAGTTGCACTTCCGAATAGAATCCGCTTAATGTGGCTCCGAAGCTATTCGATGTGCCATGAAACTGCCTGTTATTCAAGGTGTAATCCGCAGACGAATCCTGGCAAACTTCCGCATTGATCCGAAGGTAATGCAGCAGCAATTGCCTGCCCGCTTCAGGCCCAAGCTGCAACGTGGCTATGCAGTGGCGGGCATCTGTCTGATACGGCTTGAACATATCCGTCCGAGGTTTGTTCCCGAGAGTATAGGATTGAATAGCGAGAATGCCGCTCATCGCGTGGCGGTGTTGTGGGACGAAGCCGGGGTCACGCGAGAAGGAGTTTTTATTTCGCGGCGCGACACAAACTCGCAACTCAACCATTTCTTCGGCGGTCGCATCTTTCCCGGCGAACATCATCAGTCATCATTCAACGTCGCGGAGTCGGAGACCGAGATCAGCATCTCGCTTGGGTCGACGGATTCAACTGTGTCGGTACAGATTGAGGGCACGCCGGCAAAAGCGCTGCCGCGAACCTCAATTTTTTCGTCACTGGCAGAAGCCTCCGCATTTTTTGAGGCAGGCTCAATTGGTTATTCCGTCACGCACGATCCGAGCCGACTGGATGGATTGAACTTGAAAACGGAACAATGGCAAGTGGAGCCGCTTGAGGTTCGCAAGGTCGAGTCAAGCTACTTCTCCGACGAGACTAAGTTTCCTCCGGGCAGCATCGAATTCGATCATGCTCTGCTGATGAAAAATGTAGCGCATGAATGGCACAGCGCTGAAGACTTGTACATCTAGCATGAAAACCAAAGCCGCGGTCTTATATGAAATGGGCGCGCCGTCCCCCTACTCGGAAAGCCGGCCGTTTCGCATTGACGAAATCACGCTGACCGGGCCGGGAGCGGGTGAAGTGCTGGTGGAAATTGCCGGCGCTGGGTTGTGTCACTCGGATCTTTCTGTGGTGGACGGCTCGCGCCCGCGAACGATGCCGATGGTGATGGGCCACGAAGCGAGTGGCATAGTGCGTGAAGTTGGCGCGGAGGTTAGCGAGTTTGCGCCCGGGTGACCACGTAGTCTTTAGTTGGGTGGCTTGCTGTGGACGCTGCAACTTTTGCATTTCGGCGAGGGGCGCACTCTGCGCACCCGGCAATGCGGCAAACATCGCGGGCACCTTACTTTCGGGCGCACGCCATTTTGCCGATTCCAAAGCGGCCGTCAACCACCACCTTGGTGTTTCCGCGTTTTCACAATTTACCGTCGCCGCGCAAGAGTCGCTGGTAAAAATTGACGCTACTGTCCGGCTTGCTACCGCTGCTTTATTCGGTTGTGCTGTGGTTACAGGTGTCGGCGCAGTGGTCAATACAGCCCGCGTTACGCCGGGCAGCTCGGTCGCGGTGTTTGGTATGGGTGGCGTAGGTTTGAGCGCCATCATGGGCGCGCGCGTCGCCGGCGCAAGTACGATCATCGCCGTCGATAGATTTGACGACAAACTGACGCTTGCAAGCGAGCTAGGTGCGACGCATTTGATCAAGGTGGAGAGAGACGAGTCCCGTTGCTGCGATCAGGGAATTGACAGCGGGTGGCGCAGACTACGCGTTTGAGAGCGTAGGTAATGAACAGGTTTTGATCCAGGCCTATGGAGCGACCAAATGCGGCGGCACTACGATCACCGTCGGCTTGCCGGCTCCGAACAAGATGTTCTCGATTCCGGCGATCAGCATTACAGCCGAAGAACGAACAATCAAAGGATCGTACATGGGATCATGCATTCCGCGCCGCGACATCCCACGTTTCATTGGGATGTATCAAGCGGGTCTGCTGCCGGTAGACAAGTTGCATACGCACACCTTGCGGCTTGATGAAATCAACCTTGGCTTTGATCGCTTAGCACAGGGACTTGCGGTAAGGCAGATCGTCGACTTCGGAAGCTAAGAAGCGGGTGCAGGCCCGCCTTCCTGACCTCGAGCTAATCTAAAAGTTGAGTCGTAGTTTCTTGATTGAAGGGCTTTCAAGGCAAAAGTTATCGAGCTGTTGACTTGGCTCTCAGGTCTGCAAGTCGGCTTGCCCCCTCCTTCCCTAATCCAAAACATGTCCCAGAAGCCACAAATCTCCCGAGCAGAGTACCTACACTACACATCCCTGCCGACACGGTGGATGGACAACGACATCTACGGCCACGTCAACAACGCGCTCTACTACGCATTCTTTGATACTGTCATCAATGAATACCTAATCGCAGAAGGTGGACTCGATATCACAGCCGGCGCTGTTGTGGCATTCGCCGCCGAGTCGCAGTGTCAGTATTTGCGACCCTTTGCTTTTCCCGGAGTGATTGAGATTGGTTTGCGAGTTGGCAAGCTTGGCAATTCGAGCGTGAGATACGAATTGGCAATATTCAAACAAGGCGAACCCTTCGCGTCGGCCGCGGGTTACTTCGTGCATGTCTTCGTTGATCGCGAGACACAAAAGCCTGTGCCGATGCCAGGACCGATTCGCGCCGCACTCGAACGACTTGTTCGCAGCTGAATCGTTGATGAAGATACGATTTGTGTGAATGGTATCGGTTAAGCAGTAAGACTCGACGAGGGCTCGACAAATACAGAACCGGGAGCGGTAGCGACCGGGCGTATGGTTCGCTACTCACAAGTTGCAAAGGCCTGCGCCATCCTAAGTGTCGCCCGGTCGCTACCGCTCCCGGTTCTGTATTTGTCTATCGTAGATTGAGGAACTCTACTGGTTCGTCCAAACTGAACGATCTAAGTTCGTGTTTCTCTAGTGAATCAAAACTCGATTATAGAATTGAGAAATGAATTCGCTGGTAGTAAAGTGTGCCGCTTACACTTTAACCTGCGCGGTCGATCTACAGATTTCCTGGAGGCAATTAATTCAAATGATATAAGAAGTCTTCGTACGTTAACTTTGATATCGCTGGCACTGGCAATTCTGTTTTACCTGGCAAATCTACAACAGCCCAGACGCCTACGTTACCCAGCGAAAGGCCGGAGAAGATTGAACCTACGAATTACGGATTTGACTACGTGCGCCGCGAGGTGATGATCCCGATGCGCGACGGCGTCAAACTCCACACTGTTATTTTGGTTCCCAAGGGAGCTAAAGCCGCGCCGATACTGCTGACGCGAACTCCTTACAATGCTACGGAACTCACCACGCACATTAACAGCTCGCACCTGGGCCCCAGCCTTTACGGTTACGACAACGCCACCGACGTGATCGTCGAAGGCGGTTACATTCGCGTGGTGCAGGACATTCGCGGTAAGTATGGTTCCGAAGGCGATTACGTGATGAACCGTCCGCTGCATGGCCCACAGAACCCGACGCTGGTGGATCACGCAACGGACACTTACGATTCTATTGATTGGTTAATCAAGAACGTCCCGGAGAGCAACGGCAAAGTCGGCATCCTGGGAATTTCCTACGACGGCTTTCTGCCTTTGATGGCGCTCGTCAATCCGCATCCGGCGCTTAAAGTTTCGGTGCCGATGAATCCCATGGTCGATGGCTGGCGGGGCGACGACTGGTTTCACAATGGCGCCTTTCGCCAACAGGGAATGAGTTACATCTATGATCAGGAGGCGACGCGTGCGAATGATGTGAAGTGGTGGACGAGCCATTTCGACGACTACGACATGTTTATGGAAGCGGGTTCAGCCGGCGAACTTGGTCGCCGTCGTGGACTGGAACAAATAGGTTTCTGGCGCAAGCTTCTCGAACACCCGAGCTACGACGCCTGGTGGCAGGATCAGGCGGTGGACAGGATTCTCGCGGCGCAACCGCTAAAGGTTCCGGTGATGCTGGTGCATAGTCTTTGGGATCAGGAAGACATTTACGGCGACATCGCGGTCTACAAAGCTATCAAGCCGAAGGACGTCAACAACGACAAAGTTTTTCTGGTGCTTGGTCCCTGGCACCACGGTCAGGAAATTCGCGAAGGCAGCGCACTGGGCGCTATTAAGTTCAACAGCGATACGGCCCTGACTTTTCGACAGGAAATCCTGCGGCCGTTTCTCGATCACTATCTTAAGGACGCTCCTAAAGCTGACATCGCTTCGGTGATGGCGTTTGAAACGGGAACAAATAAGTGGCAGCGACTGTCTGCGTGGCCGGCGGGCTGCGCGAGTGGTTGCGTAATCCACCCCACGCCTTTTTACCTTCGTGCCGGTTCGAAGGCGAGCTTCGACGAAGCGAAATCTGGTGAAGCCGTTTACGACGAGTACGTTTCCGACCCTGCCAAACCTGTGCCTTATCGCGCGCGACCTATTGATGGAACCAGTTGGTCGCGTTGGCTGGTTGACGATCAGCGCGAAGCCTCAGGCCGACCGGACGTTGCCGTTTTTACCTCTGACATTTTGAATGCGCCGGTGAAGATTAGCGGTGAACCAATCGTCAATTTGATCGCTTCCACGAGCGGTACTGATTCTGATTGGGTGGTGAAGGTGATCGACCTTTATCCAGATGAGGTCGCGGGCCAGCCAAATATGGGTGGTTATCAGTTGATGATTTCCGCTGACATCCTGCGCGGCCGTTACCGCGAGAGCCTGTCGGAAGCCAAACCAATCACCGCCAATGTTCCGCTGCTCTATCGCTTTGCTCTGCCGACCGCAAATCATGTCTTCCTGCCCGGCCACCGGATCATGGTGCAGGTGCAATCGAGCTGGTTCCCGCTCTATGATCGAAACCCGCAAACATTTGTACCTAACATTTTCTGGGCGAAGCCAGGTGATTACCGGAAGGCTGAGCAAAGGATTTATCACAAGCCAGGCGATTCGAAACTACAGAGCTTCGTCCAACTGCCGCTGGTAACGACACGATAAAACAACCAGGGCACCATCGGCAGCAAACAGAGGAATAAAGAGTCGGTTGATCTCAGAAGTTGAAGGAGGTAGACAAATGGCAGTCAAACCAATTCCAGAGGGTTATCATTCGGTAACTCCTTATTTGATCATCGAAGGTGCGGGGGAAGCGATCGAGTTTTACAAGAAAGCCTTTGGGGCGAAAGAGCTATTTCGATTTCCAACGCCGGACGGAAAGGTCGGACATGCGGAGATGAAGATCGGCGATTCGCCGATCATGCTTGCTGATGCGTATCCTGCCATGGGATATAACGATCCGAAGTCGCTGGGCGGTTCGCCGGTGAGTCTGATGATCTACGTGGAAGACGTCGATACGGTTTTCAATCAGGCTGTGCAGTCAGGTGCTACGGTGAAGGAGGTTTTGACCGACAAATTCTACGGCGATCGCAGCGGCTCGCTAATCGATCCTTTCGGTCATGTCTGGCATGTAGCGACACACAAGGAAGATGTGTCCATGGAGGAGATGGAAGAGCGCGCGAAGGCCGCCAGCGCCGCATCATCTGGAGCGGGGCAATAGAAGGGTAACAACATACTTGACTCATCAACGTGAATAGTTGAATTGAAATGCCGGCCCAGTCGCGGAATTAATACTTAACTGAGCAATTGAGCACTCGATGATGGTCGGACAAAATAACTGACAGCGATAGCGACCAGCCAAAGCGCAACTGACGGAGAACTGCAGCGCTAACGGTTTCAAACGAGGCTTTGAAGCGAATCTTTGGCTGGTCGCTGCGCTCCCAGTTCTGATTTTGCGTGGGTCAACACTGAATCTTTATCTGGTGAAGCTCGCTTTGGGACTTTCGTCGTGCTCACACATATTAGTCTATGTTATTGCCGTTCGGTTTCCTGTTTCGTAGATCCTTCATCCACGGGCTGAAGCCGCGGTGTTAATGAGAAATCGTGATGACTATTCAAGCCAACGCCGCCGCAGATGCCCCGTCAGAAATCCTGCAAATCGAGCGCGACATCATGTCTGCCATTAAGGGCAAAGACACGGCCGCGCTCGAACCAATGCTGGCGGACGAGTTTGTTTATCGAACGCATTTCGGCGTCGAAGCCGATAAGGCTGCCTTCCTGGAAAGCATTACGTCCTTTCCCGTTGAAATTATTTCCTTGCGTGGCGAGGAACTAAAAGTGAACGTCTATGGCGAGACGGCAGTGCTAACCGGCGTGCAAGTCGCTGAAGCTCGACCGCCCGAAGGAGAAGCCGAGGAAAGTGCTGTTGCCTTTACTGATGTCTTTGTGCGACGCGACGGACGTTGGTTAATAGTTCTGGCTTATGGCGTTGAGTTGCCGTCTGAGTCTGATTCCACTCCTGGGCCGCTTGCTTAAGGTTGGGTTATTGAGGACGCTATTGCGCGACTGGATTAGTGGTATAAGCGACTTCCAGTGAGTTCTGTCATTTTGTTCTGGCTAATCCTGTTTGTCGTCTCTGTTTCTTAGAGGGTCATGGGAATAGGCCCCTGGTTAGCTCGCTAATTCGCAGACGAGCACTTCCAGTTGCAGGCGCGCGCCTTTTGCGCCGCTCCCGCCGAGCGAAGTCTTCAGCGCCAGATCGGTGGCGGCGATCAGTTGTATGCCGCGAGCTATCTTGCCCGCGTCGCTCCGCTGCAGCGTATTCATGAAAGCGTCGCGTTTGGCCGGCGGACCGTAGACGAGTCGATTAACTTCGTCACGAGCGCCGCGCTTGAGGAGTTCTTTCGCCAGTGCGAGCCGGTGATAATTACTGGCAATCAACCCGACCAGCATTACCGGAGCAACATCGTCTTCCAACAATCGATGCAATGTCTCCAGAGCCCGGCGACGATCACCGGCAATCAGCTGATCACCCAGATCGAAATTTGAAAGCTCTCGCGAGCGATCGATTAACTCGTCGACCAGCTCGGCGGTGATTTGCCGTGTCTCAACAGCCGCGGCCGCGAGCTTGTCTAACTCCGATGCCAGAGTTTGCAGGTTAGTGCCTACCAGCCTGATGATGTCCGTGAGCACCCGATCGTCCGCAGTAGTTTTTAATTCTTTCAAACGAGTGCGCGCCCAGGTTTTTGCCTCAGCGTCCTTTACTGCCGGAAACTCGACTACCGTACAATTCGCGAGCAAAGTTTTTGTCAGTGTCTTGCGCTTATCGAGATCGTCGGCGACGAAGATCATGACGGTAGAGTCTGCCGGACGTTCCAAATATCGAATAATGATTTGTTCATCACTTTCGCGCAGTTTGGCAAAGTCCTTGATTCTTACCACGCGCCGTTCAGACATCATCGGCAGTTGTTCCGCCGCGGCGATAGCCGCCATCGCCGAGTCAGTCAGCAGGCTAAAGGAAGCTTCGTTAAACTCACGCAGCAGCGTGCCGCTGAGCGTGGCGGCGGTGATGTTCAGCGCCGCGGCGTCGCGCAGGTAGCCTTCGCAACCGACAAGCAGGTAGAGAGGTTGAACGCGGCCGGCGGCGAGAGAGCGATCGAGTTCAAGTCGTGTGAGCGTGCTCATTTCTGAATCTGAACGGCGTTTGTCAAAAGGGAAACAATGCTCTCCGCAAAATTTCGCGCCATGCGTTGCACGGCCGGATCTTCTTCGTTGAAGAAGTTGCGCGGGTCGTTGGCAAATTCATACTCGCCGCGAAAAACGAAATTCTGATTGTCGTAAAGGACGCGGTTCTCAGTTTGGTCGCGCACAGTGACGGCGGCTTCGATGGTCACTTCAAAAATTCTGGCCCGGCCTCGATCATCAAGCAGGACACCGCCGTAGCTGAAACTTTTGATGACTCCTTCGATGACGGCGTCGGCGCCTTCGCGGCTGCCTTGCACGCGCAGGCCCCGCCCGCGATGAATCAACTCGTTAACTACGGCTTCCGTGAAACGTGATTCGACCTTGTAGCGCAGTGCGTTGTTTTGAAATGCCGGTACGGCTATGGTCTTGATATGCTTGGGAAGTTGGTTTTTGGTTATCGGTTTATAGCATTCGGCAAAGCCGCAAACAAAAAACAGCATGAATAGAAACGCTGATAACCTAATGACTTTTGGCATCGAAGGCTCTCAAATCCTGAGACGGGCAAGTGAACTGAAAAATCGTTTTGAATTCTCTCGCACCAGCAACGCTTAAGCAAGCTTGTGTGTCGAGCGTCAAGTGATTGTTTGGGACCGTGGGCGTCCCGCCAGCAACGCGCCGCAGGCGCGCAGTTTTTTAGATTAAAACTCCGTTCCCTTTTTGCGCTCATTTGCGGGCGGGACGTCCGCGGTCCCAGACAATCACTTGACCAGGATTGACGGCCAACCACATTTCGAATATTGTCCCGTCCTCGCGAGTCCGAACCTGACTGTGACTCATTGAGATTTCTCAACACTCAAACTACCAGCACACCGGAGGGGAGCTCAGATGGCCACCGACACGCTCAAGCGCAAGAAGGTAACCGACGGGAAAGCCGGACGTTCGCAGTCGAAACGCTCGCGTAAGAGCTCAGCCGAGTCTGTGGAAGACGCCGAAGTTGTCCTGGCTTCTGTTCCGCGAACCAGGGGGAAGGTCCATTCGGTTCGGCTGACCAGCCACAAGGCTCGCAGTCGTTGGTTTCAAGCGCGCGCTTCGTGGCCGGTCAGAGAAGCACCTGTGAATAGACTCTTGCAGGAGCGTCATCGGGTTGAAAAATCATTGGCGGTGCCACGAAACATAACCTCGCAATGGGAGTGTGTAGGACCGACAAACATCGGCGGCCGGATAACTTCGCTGGCCTGTCATCCGAAACATCCCGAACGTCTCTGGGCGGGCGCGGCCGGAGGCGGCATTTGGCAGAGCCGGGATGGGGGCGAGAACTGGACTTCGTGTTGGGATGATCAGGACATTTTGAACATCGGTTCCTTAGCCATCGATCCGCGAAATCCAGACACGATTTATTGCGGCACCGGTGAAGCTAACTTGTCACTCGACTCGTACCCGGGCATTGGACTTTATAACAGCAAAGACGCGGGCCGTACCTGGCAACTGCTGGCGACGCCAGACCGAAATGGCGTCCCACGCGGCATCGGCATCATCGCCGTCGATCCTTTTAACCCGAAACATTTGTTGATTGGCGGCGTCGGGTTTGGCGAAGTGAGTTATAGCGGCAAAAGCCTCGGTGGCCTCTACTCTTCGTTTGATAGCGGCGTGAGCTGGGAGCGGGAGACGTTGGTTTCAGATCAGAATTATTGGTGCCACTCGATTGTCTTCCATCCCACGACAAGAGGCACCATCTTCGCCACCGTCACCGAACAGGGGTCGCGCAGCGGCATCTGGCGGACAACCGACGGTGGCAAGCACTGGAAACACCTGAGCAAAGGACTCCCGCCGCCCGCGCTTTTCGGACGCGCGAGTCTGGCTATTAGTCGATCAAAGCCGCAGGTAATCTACGCTATTGCGGCGGATGATAGCAGCGAGAGCAGCGACCTGATGCTGGGCGTCTTTCGCAGTACGAACGGCGGTGAGACCTGGAAGGACATCAGTGGTAGCCACTTCGATAAAGAAGGACAAATGTCATACGGCAACACGATCGTCGTCCACCCTACCAATCATAATTTTGTGATCTGCGGCGGCGTCGATTTGCATCGCACTGAGGATGCCGGCGACAGTTGGCGCAGAATAACTCAGTGGGAACGTGAACGTGGTCATCCTAAGTACGCTCACTCGGATCATCACGCGCTCTTGATGCCGGCGGCAGTTCCTGGCCTCGTTTACGATGGCAACGACGGTGGTGTGGACCGTAGCGAGGATGGCGGTTCAACCTGGAAGAACTGCAGCAACGACCTGGCGATCACGATGTTCTATGATCTCGACGTGGCGCCAAGCAACGGAGAGGTTTTTGGCGGCGGCGCCCAGGACAACGGCACGATCATTACCAAGACCGGAGCGCCCACCAGCTTCTTCCAAATCTATGAAGGCGATGGCGGCTGGATAGTTTTTGATCCCAATGATCCAAACCATGTGTACTGCTCCGTCTATAATCTTGACATCCGTCGCTTCCACGGAAAGGTTCACAAAAATGTCTCACCAAGAGCTTCGGCGGACGAGCAGAGTTCGGTCTGGATGTGCTTCATTACTCTGGATCCCTCAGATTCAAAGACTGTCTTCACTGGTTCATATCGAGTCTGGAAAACTACGGACGACGGTGAGAGCTGGCATCCTAAGTCGCCTAAGCTCGATGGTAGTCCAATCTCCGCAATAGAGGTCGCGCCGCACAACTCGAATCGAATTTATGTGGCGACGGAAAATGGCGGGTTCTTCCGCAGCCGTGACGGCGGCGAGACCTGGAGTCCGAACCTTTCAAGTTCGACTTTGCCCGGTCATACCATCACGCGTCTTGAGAGTCATCCTGATGATGCCGACCTGGTCTATGCGACGGTCGCAAATTTTGGTCACTCGCATCTTTTTCGCACGGAGAACGGCGGGCTCACCTGGGAGGACGTGGACTTTGGACAACTTCCTGACGTGCCACATCACGCGGTCGTCATCAGGAACGACGAGACCGACAAGGTCTATGTCGCCAATGATGCGGGAGTTTTCGTGCTTGATACCAGGACGCGTGTGTGGATGAACCTAACCAAGAATCTGCCTAATGCGATGGTGGTCGATCTGGTCTATCACGAGAAAGACGGAACGCTGAACGCTGCTACCTACGGGCGCAGCATCTGGCGGCTGAGAATGAAGTAGGAAGCACTGGGGTAAGGGGAAAAGGGTAAAGGGGTAAACGTAGGAACGGTAGCACCGAAGGCGCGGCATCTAATAGCCCTGGGCGTATGCCGGGGGGAGGAGCGCAATAACTGATTGAGCCCTCGAATAGCGCGGCAGAACAATTAGGCGTCCAACTCCAGGAACCGATCTTTAAGCGAGCTGTGTGACAGAACTAGCAGCGTCTTCTATCCACCAGTCCGTTTCTGAAACCACTCAGCGCGTCGCTTCAGGTTGTCGTCCGGTTCGCCTTTTTTCGACTTCACCGCTTCGAGTTCAATTGGTTCAGAACCAGGGTCCTCGTCCTCGTCATCATCCTTGGTGCTGGCTTTCGAGGCAGTGTCCTTGCTTTTGCCTCTTCCTGCTTTTTTCTTTGGTGCATCTTCTTTTGGCATGCCGCGATTATAGCAACCGAAACGCTCGCCCCCAATTTCTCGGTTGTGCTATTTCTGTTTCCGGTAACGCAACCTGTTAGTTCGCGCGAATTAACAGCATCTCGCCGTGGCTCGACAAATACAGAACCGGGAGCGGTAGCGACCGGGTTAAACTTACATCATCACTCAGGTTTCAAACTCCGGAGTCCTACGAACAAAATAAATAAAATCGTTTTCGTGATCGTGGGCGACGGCCCCAGAATCCGCTGCCTCACGGGCGAGCCATTGCGACGTTGATAGCATCTGTCACTCGAACCGCTTCGATCGCTGCTTTAACATCATGCACTCGGACAATGTGAGCACCTTTTAAAATTGCGATGACCGTTGAAGCCATGGTGGCGTGAAGGCGTTCTTCTGAAGGAGCAGGGTGGCCGTTCTCGTCAGCGAGGATGCGGCCGAGGAAAGACTTTCGCGAAGTTCCGATTAGAAGAGGGAAGCCGGCGAAGGCAGCGATGAGCTGATCGAGTTTGGCGATTAGTTCGATATTCTGTTCCTGGCTCTTGCCGAAGCCGATGCCGGGATCGATGACGATTGACTCGCGTTTCACGCCGCGGCCGTTCCGCTATCTCAATACTGCTACGTAAACTGCTTGTTACTTCTTGAATAATGTCGGCGACTGGTTCCAGTCCATGAAGCGCGCCGGGTGTGCCGCGCGAATGCATCAGCACTAACCCCGCACCAGACTTCGCCACTTCATCAGCAATCTCAGGCTCAAAGCGCAAAGCGGAGATGTCGTTGACTATCGCGGCGCCGGCATCGAGCGCGGCACGCGCGACTATGGCTTTCGTGGTGTCGATGGAGATCGGAGCATCGAAGCGTTTTGCTAATTTTCGATAACAGGCACAACCCGCTCAAGTTCCTCTGCAGCTGACACAATGGCGGCACCGCCGGGCCGAGTTGATTCACCGCCAACGTCGATGATGTCAGCGCCTTCAGCGATCATCCGTTCCGCTTGGGCAATCGCCTTATCGAGTGAGAAAAACTTGCCGCCATCGCTGAAGCTATCTGGCGTGACGTTCAGGATGCCCATTATGAGCGTACGTTCGCCGATTGGCAGTCTGGCGGCCGCCTGCAATGTGCCATTCGCGCATGTGGCGATGATACTCGAAAAGTAACCGCCAGATTCCGCAGATTCCACAGATTACGCCGATTTAGAATCAACATGTTTGGCGGCTCTTGGAATCTGTGCAATCTGCGTAATCTGCGGATAGGTGATCGGGGATAAACAAAAAGGGGAACAGGTTCTTCACCCATTCCCCTCTTTCCCTTTTAACCTTTTTTCGCCCCAGTCCTTACGCCGGCGCCGGATTGCCTCCGGTGATTGGCGGCAGCAGTGGCTTCATTGGTTTTGGTTCTTTCAGCTGCGGTCGATCGTCGCCGCCGGGATCGGCCACTGGCGGTACTTCATCCAGCGTTAGGCCTGCCACTATGCGCCGAATCTCGACGCCGTCCAGCGATTCACGCTCGAGCAGGCATTCAGCCAACCGCACCATCGTGTCGCGGTTTTCCTCGATAATGCTCTTGGCGCGTTCATACTGAGCGGTGACAATCTTCTTCACTTGCTGATCGATCTTGATGGCGGTCTCTTCGGAGAAGTCGCGATGCTGTGCAATCTCGCGTCCCAGGAATATCTGCTCTTCCTTCTTACCGAAGGTCAAAGGCCCCATCTCCGACATGCCATACTCACAAACCATCGCACGCGCGAGTTCGGTAGCGCGTTCGATGTCGTTTGAGGCGCCGGTGGTGATGCTGCCAAGGAATGCATCTTCAGCAATTCGCCCGCCCATCAGAATTGCAATCTGACCCAGCAGATATTCTTCGCTGTAGTTATGACGATCGCCTTCGGGCAGTTGTTGAGTAACGCCGAGCGCCATGCCACGCGGAATGATCGTTACCTTGTGCACCGGATCAGCGTTAGGAACTTTCAAGCCGACTAAAGTGTGACCGGCTTCGTGATAGGCGGTGACGCGCTTCTCTTCGTTTGAGATCACCATACTCTTGCGCTCTGCGCCCATCAACACCTTGTCCTTAGCCAGTTCAAAGTCGGCCATCGCGACCAGTTTCTTGTTGTAGCGCGCGGCGTTAAGGGCCGCTTCGTTAACAAGGTTAGCCAGATCGGCGCCAGTGAAACCTGGTGTGCCGCGAGCGATCACGCTGATGTCAACGTCTTCGCCCAGCGGAATCTTGCGCGTGTGAACTTTAAGAATCCCTTCACGACCGCGCACATCAGGTCGCGATACAACGACGCGTCGATCAAAACGTCCTGGTCTGAGCAACGCAGGATCAAGTACGTCCGGACGGTTAGTCGAAGCGATCAGGATGACGCCGTCGTTTGATTCAAAGCCGTCCATCTCGACCAGCAACTGATTCAGTGTCTGTTCGCGCTCGTCGTGTCCGCCGCCGAGTCCGGCGCCGCGATGACGACCCACCGCGTCGATTTCATCTATGAAGATGATGCACGGCGCATTCTTCTTGCCCTGTTCGAACAGGTCACGAACGCGCGAAGCGCCGACGCCTACGAACATTTCGACGAAGTCGGAACCCGAAATCGAGAAGAAAGGAACATTCGCTTCGCCGGCGATGGCGCGCGCCAGTAATGTCTTGCCCGTTCCCGGCGGGCCCATCATCAGGACGCCCTTGGGAATTCGTCCGCCGAGTTTTTGAAACTTTTGCGGCTCTTTAAGAAATTCAATTATCTCCTGCAGCTCTTCCTTTGCTTCTTCAACGCCGGCGACGTCCTTAAACGTCACGCGCTTTTGTTGATTGTTCAGAAGCTTAGCGCGCGATTTACCAAACGAGAGCGCTTTGTTTCCACCCGACTGCATCTGTCGCAACATGAACACCCAGATGCCGATAATAAACAGGAGCGGCGCCCAGGTTATTAGCATTGGCCAGATATAACTGCTACTGCCCGAGTCGTCTTCAAACTTTTCTACTTTAGTTTTGCCTTCAGCGTTTTTCTCATTCGCCTTCTTGAACAACTCGTTTTTTATCTGCTCGTTTGTGAGTTGAACTTTATATTCGAGATTGCGGGTGTCGATCGCAGTGGTCTCGTTTTGCTTGACCGTTAACACCTTGATATCGCCGGCATCGATCTTCTGGTAGAGCGCCTGCAAATCGAGAGCTGTAGCTCGTCTTGCCAGAGGGATTGACCAGGCGGTAAAGCAACACGGCCCCGGCGACGATCAATAACCAAAAAATAATTTGTCTAGCTGTAGAACTCAATGTCATTAAAGCCTCCGACTGCGATCATAACCCATCAGGACTTCCTTTGTCGCTTCGCCAAAAGGGTCGCCGGTGGGCGAACCAGTTGCGGAAGCGGGAGTCGTTTGATGCCTGCCAGCGTTTAGCTGGTTGCGCTGAAACACCCTATTAGAAACATCTTCGGCCCGGGAGTTCCCGGAACCCATCGCCCGGTAAAAAGCGAAAACCGCCGGCTTCTGCCTGGCGGTGTCAACCCCAGCGAATTCTAGTGGTCACCGGGCGCATTTTCAACCCTTTTTTGCCTGATAACTCAAGCATTCCTCGCTTGCGCGTAACCTTCAAGCCGTCAGGTAATTCGGCAATTCGACCGCCGCGATCTCCCTCCAGCAACTTTTCAACGGCAACCAGGTGAACCATTTCAAGCCGCTTTAGATCTCCGCGCGACCGCAAAATCCATTCGCGTAACGCGCGGCGTCTCACCGCCGCCGGGCTTTGTAATAGAACACTTACGCTGAGCGATGGCACGTTGGTTTCAATATTCTTCGGATCCACCAGAGCTCGCTCCAGCAGCCGGTCAGCATCGTCTGCAAGCGCCTCCGCATCTTCATTTAGGAGACTGGCTGTACGGCTTAACGCTTCCACCACGCGATTATTAAATGACTTCATCAGCGGCAAAAGTTGTTTGCGAACTCTGACTCGAGAGAAACCTTCATCCTCGTTCATCTCGTCGAGGCGAAAATCAATCTGGCGCTGGCGGCAATATTCTTCGGTGTCGCCGCGGTGTGCCCAGGCAATTAGCGGACGAACAAGCAGCACGTCTGCGTCGATCTTGAGTCTCCTGATTGCCGGCGTACCACTCAACCCTTCGGCAGCGCTGCCGCGGATGAGTCGCATTAAAATTGTTTCTGCTTGATCGTCGAGGGTATGAGCAGTCAAGACATAGCCGGCGTGCTTTTTCACAGCGGTCTTAAACAAGAACTCGTAACGCGCTTTTCGTGCAGCCTGTTCCAGGTTCTCACTCTTCTTCTTCGCAACCGGAACCTTTTTGAGATTGGCGCGAGCGACGGCTACGTCGCAGCCCAGTCCTTGCGCGAGCTCTTTAACCCACAGCGCATCCTTACGGCTCTCAGGCCTCAGCCCGTGGTCGAGATGAGCAACAGTCAGGTCCAGCTGGAGCTTGTCCGTTTTGATCAACTCGTTCAGAGCCAGCAGCAGGGCGGTCGAGTCGGCGCCGCCGGAGACCGCGACTATGATGTTCGCTTCTGAAGCAGGCAGCGCGAGTCGTCGCCATTGCTCCAGCAGCTGAGCGGCGAAGGCAGAAAGCCTCGGCTTGGTTGGATCGTCGCGGTTTGGAGTTCGTCATCATCCGGTTAGTGTCTCCGTGCCACCTCCGTGTTCTTTGTGCCTCTGTGGTGAGTCTTATTGTTGTTTACCACAGAGTCACAGAGAACACAGAGGTGGCACAGAGAAAAACTTTACTCCAGCTTGACATTCGTTGACCCCGCCGCTTCTAATTCACGCATCCCAGGCAGGTCTTACGCACTAAATAGTTCTCCCGGAAAAATCTTCGCGAGGTTAATGATGAAACTGAGTACATCTCTGAATCGAGGCATGCTTCTGTGTGCGCTCATCGTGGCGCTGCTGTCCTTCCAATCTATTCCCGTCTCCGCCTTTGACGAAGGCATGTGGCCGTTTAATAACGTGCCCAGGGAAACTATCAAACAAAAATATGGATTCGAGGTCACTGACGACTGGCTAAAAAAAGTCCAGCTCGCCTCAGTACGCTTCCCCAACGGCTCGGGCTCATTTGTCTCACCTAACGGCCTGGTGCTCACAAATTATCACATTGTCGAAGATGCTGTCGGCGAACTAAGCACCGCGACCAAAGATTATGCGAAGGAAGGCTTTGTTGCTCGCAACCAGTCGGAGGAGATGAAGGCAGAGGGCCTTTCATTGGATCAGCTCGTCAGTATCGAAGACGTCACCGCTGGGTGAACAGCACCGTGAAAAGTGATATGTCTGCGACCGAAGCAAATGCAGCGCGACGTGCGCAAATGACAGCCATCGAAGCCCAATCATTGCAGCAAACGGGCCTGCGTAGTGAAGTCGTGACGCTCTATCAGGGCGGCCAGTACAATCTCTATCGCTACAAAAGATATACAGACATTCGGCTCGTCTTCGTGCCTGAGTTTCAGGCTGCATTCTTTGGCGGCGACCCTGACAACTTCAACTTTCCGCGCTTCAACATCGACATGGCCCTGGTAAGAGTTTACGAAAACGATCAGCCCGTGAAAGTCGAAAACTATTTCAAATGGTCAAAGACCGGCGTGAAAAACGGCGAGCTGGTTTTTGTCACTGGTCATCCGGGTTCTACGCAGCGACTAAACACAGTTGCCCATCTGGAATCGCTGCGCGACGTCAGCATTCCGTTATTGATTCGGATGTTGGAATCGCGCCGCGGCATGCTGAAAGCCTACATGGCCCAGGGCGAAGAGCAGACGCGTCGTGGCCAAAACGAGTTGAACTCGGTTGAGAATTCCCTAAAGGTTTACAAAGGACAAATTGCCGGACTTAAGGATCCGAAGCTGATGGCCCGGAAGCGCGTTGCTGAACAAGCGTTGCAAAATTCGGTCAATGGCGATGCGCGCAGGAAAAAGGAATATGGCGACGCCTGGGACGCGATCGCGAAAGGACGCCGGGACCTGGCAACATATGAGCGCGATCGTCGTTTCCTGGAACCCACAGTTACGAGTCCTGTCCTGCCGGCTGGCTTTAATACGGTTCTATTCGGTTATGCGCGCACGCTGGTGCGTCTGGCTGACGAAAATGAAAAGCCGGACGCCAAGCGCTTGCCGGAATTTACGAACGCGCGCCGGGCCGCACTGCTGGGGAATCTCTACTCAACGGCGCCAATCTATGACGACTTTGAAGAGTTGAAGCTCGCGAATTCGCTGGCGTTTATGCAGAGTGAATATGGCGCGAATAGTTCGCTCATGAAGAAGGTGCTCAAAGGTAAAACTCCCGAAGCGCGCGCGGCCGAGTTAATCCGTGGAACGAAACTCAAAGACGTCGAGTATCGCAAGCAGGTGGTGGCCGCTGGAGTGAGAATGACTAACAGCGGTGACGATCCGATGATCGAACTCGCGAAGGACATCGACAAGGAAGCGCGTGCAGTGCGCAAGCGTTATGAGGAGGAAGTGGTGGCGGTCGAACGCGCAAACTACGCGAAAATTGCCCACGCGCTTTTCGAAGATCAGGGAACCAAGCTTTATCCCGACGCCACCTTCACGCTGCGGCTTTCCTACGGCGCGGTGAAGGGCTATCGCGAGAATGGCAAGTTTGTTACGCCGTTCACCACGCTGGGTGGCCTTTTCGCGCGTTCAAATCAATATCATCACGCATTCCCCTACAACCTGCCACCGCGTTGGACGGCTAAGCGGGCAGTACTAAATCTAAGGACGCCGTTCAATTTCGTCTCCACCAACGACATCGTCGGTGGTAACAGCGGTTCGCCCGCGATTAACAAAAACCGCGAATTGGTCGGGCTGATCTTTGACGGCAACATTCAGTCACTGGTGGGAAACTTTGAGTTTGACGAGTCAGTCAATCGCTCAATCTCGGTGGACGCGCGGGGGATGATGGAAGTGCTGCGGAAAGTCTTCGGCGCAAATGCGATCGCGAACGAGTTGATGAAGGGCTAGTAGTAGGACAGACTTTCCAGTCTGACTTTCCTCAATCCGAATTGGTTATTCCCTCCACCGCCGGAAATGTCGACGTTAGAAAACTGAAGGGCGGACCTTTGTGGGTCCGCCCTCAGTCCTTTCATTACTGACCCTGATTTCAACTTAGCAATCTTTGCAGAGATATACTTAATTCTTGCAGCAGGATCGAACCTTCCCCGACAACGTTGGAGGCAAGCAAGACGAGCCCATCACCCAGAAGCAGTGGCGCAGAGGCCGCTACGACGGCGGTCACGAGCAGCAGATTTGAGACCCAGGAAGACACATCCGGTTTGGGAACAGCAAGCTTTTTCATAATCACCCTCCGTTTACGCTTAATGTGTGAAGTAGTCCGTTGAAACCGCGGATTTAGGGAAGTGTCTTTGTTGAAAACGGGGCACGATGGTGAGACTTTTGAGGGGGCTGACCGCTGTCGTTGCAACCGCAATGCCGCAATGGACCACGAGTCACAACAAGGCAGGTAAACTCCTCGGGTCCCTCAGCTTAGGAAAGAACTCCGCCGTTTCCTCCGCTGCAAGGCGTACTCATATTTTGCGGTCAGCCTGAAGGGCACTCACTCCAACTTGACTGATTAGGGTTGCGCGGTGATACTCCTCATCCTCGATAGTCAGAGGTAGCCGCAAGCAGCGAAGCGCCGCCTTGATGGCGCGGACGAAATAGTCCCACTCAACATCGATGGCAGGCGAGTGTTGATTTTTTTTGAATCATGTCCGCAACCGCGTCCAGGTGTTGCGAGTGTTTATGGCATGAAGTCGGCACCACCTCGCGGTAGCGGGTGGGTGGTAGATGGGAAGCTCGTCACCGCGGATATCAAATGCGAGTGAACCCCACCCGCTACCGCAGGTGGTACTGACCTCATGGGCCCGCGACTTGGCTCAGGATCCACCCGCTTACCGCAGGTGGTGCTGACCTCATCGAGCGGTGACCAGAATGCCTTTCAACGAGAGACCCAGCCGCTGCCGTCCAAAACTATAACGCCCCTTAATTCAAAGAAAGGGCCACTCATTTTGAGTGACCCTTTCGTCGTCAATCTGCGCGCGATTGTTCAGTTTTTGGTGTTACTGAACGGCGGTTCCCTGAGTAGCCCAGACCTGCCAACGTCCCTCGCGTTTGATGTAGGTGTCAGTGAAGCGAGTCTGACGGTCAAAGGGCTTTCCTTCGGCGTCTTTCCCGCGCACGCGGTTGATACCCGTGACGATCGCCGAGTTTCCCTCAACGCGCACATTCAGATCTGAAAGCTCGAGCGAGTCAAGCACTGTCTTGTCGCCCTTCATCGAAGCAATTTCTTCCGCTTTACTGTGAACTACGCCGGTACGACTGCTTATGTCAGTGGCGTCGTTAGCGTAATTGTGTTCAAACCAGGCGACGTCGCCGCGCTTGCTGGCATCGTTCCATTCGCGTTCCATGTAGAGCAGAGCGCCCGCGTCATCAAGCGGATGGCCGGCGTTGCTTACGACCTGCCAGCCATCACCGCGCCGCTCCAGGACGTGAACGCTGCGGGTGTAGAAAGTTTCTTCTTTGCCGCCTGCCTTTTCGGTGATTACATTGCGATGCGTGATCGTTGCGGAGTTTGGCGTGCAGGTGATCATGTAGTAATCATGAGTGACTTTGGCAGCATTCGGGTTGGCCTTATCGCGCTCAGCCTGTTTGACGGCGCCGTCAATGCTCTGAGCTTTGTCTATGGCGCCGATAGCGCCTAAGCCCACAAAGTTGTCGGCATAGACGTTCTGCAGAAAGGCCCGGTCACCACGAACGCTGGCCTCGCCCCAGGCGCGATCAAAATCTTCCAGCTTCTTTTTGTCGGCGTCGGTACACTGACCAAAGGCAATAGTCGCAGCGGCAATTATCAGCAGTGATACTGCTAGAACTCGTTTCATTTTGGGAGACTCCTTTTGAATTGGGGTTGGGAAGTTTAGTTGAACAAACAAAGCGGTCTAATTTAGTTGGCGCACTTCTATCCCAGACATAGGCAAAAGTCAAACGGTTCACTTACTCGGTGCTGGTTCAGTTTTGGACGAGCCTAGCAGAATTGCTGAATCTAGAATTCACAAATACGGAACCGGGAGCGGTAGCGACCGGCTGATAGTTGAATTATGAATCGAGTTGCAAATACGGCTTATACCTGTCCCAGGATCGCTCCGGTCACTACCGCTCCCGATACGTATTTGTATGGCGCGCGTGGAGTGGTAATACGTAACTCAAAATCAAACTGAACCAGTACTACCAACCCGGCTCTCACGAAGTGAGGACTGATGAGGTAAGAAAAAAGCGTCCAGTCTCGACGGGTCGAAACTGGACGCTGGTTAGTGCTCACAAGTAGTGAGCGGTTGGTTAGTTGATCTGCTGGAGATTCAGGATCGTTTCCAGGATCGTGCCGAGGATGCTCGCGGTGCCGTTTGAATAACGGCCGTACTGGTAGCGGCTGTAGTAGCCATCCTCATAACCGCGGTCAAAGCCCTGGCGGAAGTAGTACTGATACTCGCTCTGGTCTACGTAGTAACCGTCGTAGCCGTAGCTCGCGTCCTCGTAGCCGATGGCGTCCTGCGGACTAAAGCCCCAGCCATCCTCGCGGTCGGCCTGGCCGGCGCGGAAGCCTTCTTCGTAGCCGTTGTTAATCGCCGCGCGCAACATCTGGGCGCCATACTGATTGGTTTCGTAATAACTGCCGCCACGCGAATAGCGATAGTTGTACGGTCCGTAGTCGCTGTAGCGCCAGCTTTGCAGACGCAGTTGATCCTGACGCAAGCGCTCGAGATATCGCTGCTGATAACGCAACTGCGCGATGCGACGCTGCTGTTCGAGCAAACGCTGTCGCTGAATAGCATAACTCTGGCGGCGCGACCATTCCTGGCGATACTCATTAGCACGTCGTTCCTGATATGCGCGCCAGTCGCGCTGCTGATTGTTCGTCTGGTTGGTGCGCCAATCGCGGTTTTGAGTACCGGTGCGATTTGAGCCATCGCGCCAGCGATCAGAGTCCCGACGTGTTGTGTCTTGCTGTTGGCGTCGCTGCCAGTCGGAGTTCTGCTGAGTCTGCTGGCGGCGTTGCAGTTCTAACTGTCGCTGCTGCTCCGCACGCTGCTGTTCTTCACTGCGGCGCCGGGCGTCATCACCTCGATCACGCTGACGGTTCTGTTCCCAACGCTGCTGTTGTTCGGCGCGCTGCTGGTCCTGATTCTGCTGAACGCGTTGCTGGTTTTGCTCCCAGCGCCTTCGCTGTTCTTCCTGATTCTGATCGACGCGCCGGCGATTCTGCTGCCAACGCTCCTGCTGCTGGGCGCGCTGTTGATTTTGCTCTGCCGTGCGTTGCGACTCGCGTTGCCGCTGCACTTCGGCACGCTGCTGTTGCTCCGCGGCGCGTTGCTGCGATTGCGCTTGTTGCGCCTGCTCACGCTGCTGCTGTTGGGCAGCGCGACGCTGTTCCTGCTCAGCACGGCGCTGATCACCTTGTCCCTGATTTTGGCTCTGATTATTTTGATTTGACTGTTGCTGGGCTTCTTCGCTGCGGTCGCGTCCGCGGCCATGGCGGCCCTGTGCACTTGTGATGTCGCTGGCGCCGATTAGCACTGCGAAAGCTAACGCTGCCGACGTTGCGAGGCCCTTGTAATTAACTTTCATTTATTTACCCCTTTGAACCTTGTTGCTCCCTTGAGACTTACCCGTAGTAAGCATTGGCAAACGGTGTTCCAGCCGTGAACGGGTGTCGAGGAGTGATTCGCGTTGATCGCCAGATGCACGCATATGATTCACAGCATGAACGTTATGGGATAGAAAAGAGTGATGAGGACCGAGTATGAGTCGCGACTGAAGGTCGCGCCAGTCGCGGCCGAGAAAGCGGCCACAGGTCGCCGCACTCCAAAATAGCTTGAATGGATTCGAGTACCGCTGAGCTAGGCTCGCTCGAGACCTGCGTACTTTTCGATGAGCTTCTTTTGGCCGTAGCCTGGAAAGGTGACAGTTAGCTTCAGAGAATCACCCACGCCTTCGCGGCGCAGGACGAGACCGCGGCCATACTTGGCGTGGCGCACGTAGGAACCGGGGACAAAATCTCCCGCCGAAGGCGGAGTTTCGAGTTTCGAGTTTCGAGTTACGAGTTTGGCACTTAGGTCTTGGGACTTTGGACTTTGGAAAGACGATTTTCGGCTAGCCTTCTCTTGTTCTGCTTTTTCCCGAGTTGACTGAAAGCTGCCGCTGGTGTTGCCGAGTTGCGTGGCGCGCTGCTTGAAGAATTCGGCGATCGAGTCGACGCTGTCGTAAGTTTTGCCTGCGTATTTGCCTTTCTCTTTGCGATATCCGCTCTGAGCGTCGTCTGCAGCAGCCGCCTGGCCGCGTCGATATTCGCCGTGTTCGTAATCGATCTGGGTTGATCCGCGCGCGAATGAGAGCCAGGAGTTGCCGCGCGAAAGATCTTCCATCAACTCCAATGGCATTTCGTTTAGAAACTGCGAAGGCTCGGACGCGAGCTCTTCGCCATAAACGCGACGCTTCATCGCGTGCGTCACGTACAAGAATCTTTCTGCGCGGGTCATCGCCACGTAGCAGAGTCGGCGTTCTTCTTCCAACTGGGCCGGATCGGTGGCTGAACGCGAATGAGGAAACAGCCCGTCTTCGAGACCTGCGATAAATACGAGTGGAAACTCGAGACCCTTCGCAGAGTGAGCGGTCATCAAGGTGACGGCTGCGTCGCCTTTGTATTGATCGGTGTCGGAAACAAGTGCGGAGTGATCGATAAACTCGCGCAAACCGTCGATCCCTTGCTCGTCGTAGTCGACCGCGGCGTTCACCAGTTCCTGCAGGTTTTCCAAACGTGCCTCGGCTTCGTCAGTCTTTTCGCCTTTAAGTGCGTTCTCGTATCCGGTTTCGAAGATGGCAGCTTTGACGATGTCGGAAGGGGAAGAAAGAGCGGGGGCAAGCCGCCCTCCCTGACCCTGAGACTCCCTATCTTGAGACCCGGCTTCTTGAGACTGTGCTTCCCGAGACTCTGTTCCTTGAGTCGCTGCTTTTTGAGATTCGGTGTCTTGAGTATTGCCCTCGATTCCAGCCATCTTGCCGAGCCGAAGGATAAGTTTGCGGAAACTCTTCAGTGCTGAGATTGAACGCAGACTCAGACCCTCAGGCTTCTCGATCACCAGCGCGATCGTTTCCCACAGCGAGAGGCCATAGTCGTTCGCGCGACGCGAAACTTCGTCGACTGTTTGTTTGCCGATGCCGCGCGGCGGACTATTGATAACACGTTGCAGCGCGATCGAGTCAGTGGGATTCAGCGCCAGCTTGAGATAAGCAATGATGTCTCGCACTTCCATGCGTTCGTAAAACGAGAAGCCACCGACGATGTTGTACTGCAACCCGGCGCGACGCATCGCCTCTTCAAACACACGCGATTGGGAATTGGTGCGATACAAGACTGCGCTACGCAGGTCGTACTCTTCCTGCCTGTGCTCCAGTATCTTTGAGGCAACAAAACGCGCTTCTGATTCGGCGTCGAACGCCTGGAAATAGCGCACACGATCTCCGTGCGGGTTCGAAGTCCAGAGGTTCTTTCCCTTGCGCTCGATGTTGTGTTTCACCACCGCGCCGGCGACGTCAAGAATTGTTTGAGTTGAACGGTAATTTTGCTCGAGGCGGATTGTTTTCGTGTTGGGAAAGTGGTTTTCAAAGTTGAGAATGTTAGTGATGTCAGCCCCGCGCCACTTATAGATTGACTGGTCCTCGTCGCCGACCACCGCGATGTTTTGCTGTTTCTCAGTCAACAAACTAATCAGCGAGAACTGCAGCGAGTTCGTATCCTGATACTCATCAACCAGGATGTAGCGAAACTTGTTGTTGTACTTTTCGCGCACATCCGGTACTTCACGCAGCAGGCGCACGGTCTTTATCATCAGATCGTCGAAGTCAAGCGCGTTGTTCGCGTGCAGACGGTCCTCGTAAGTCTCGTACACGCGAGCGATCGAGGCGCGGCGCTCATCGACGTAATCGGCACGAGCCGCAAAAGCGGCAACGTCCTCGCCGCGGTTCTTTGCCGAGCTGATGGTGGACTGAGTTGCGCGCAAGCCGAGCTGCTTTTCGTCGTAGCCGAGATCCTTAATGCAGTTTTTGATTAGTCGCAGGGAGTCGTCTTGATCATAGATGGTGAAGGTGCGCGTGTATTTGTCGTCAAGCTTTTCGATGTCCTGCCGAAGGATGCGCACGCAGAGACTATGAAAGGTAGAGACGAGCGGCCAGCTTGAGAGTTCCTCATCGCGCAACAGACGCTGGACGCGCTGGCGCATCTCCTGAGCGGCTTTGTTGGTAAATGTGACGGCGAGAATATTCCACGGCGCGACGCCTTTTTCAGCGATCAGGTAAGCGATGCGATGAGCGATTACGCGCGTTTTGCCGGAACCGGCGCCGGCCAGGATCAGTAGCGGGCCTTCCGTTGTGCGGACAGCTTCTTGTTGTTGTTCGTTAAGGGAATCGAGAAAGTTGGTCATTAGCAATCAGCAATCAGCAGTCAGCACTCAGCCCAAACCAGCAAGCGGGTTATCGATCACGTCGGACCTTCATCAAGAGAGACGCAAGCATTCGCTTGACTTCGACAACGCGTCCATTGAGATCATCGTAAATCTTTTTTGATAGGAGATTCAGATCCTTGGCTAAGAGGATATGATACTCGACCTCGCTCGCAGATCCCATTCCGATCTGAAGGAAACGCGCCAGCTCTGCGTTTCCGCCTCTTCCAAAGCCTTCGGCAATGTTAGCTGCGATAGACGCTGATGAGCGTCTCAGTTGACTCGTCAGTCCATACCTCTCTTCTGTTGGGAAGGATGCAGTCGCCTTATATATCTCTAAAGTGAGTAGATGAGCCTTCTCCCAGACCTTGATTTCTCTAAAATCGCGCATGTTGAGCCATCCTTTCTGAACTGTAAGATCCAGTGATTCTCCTTGGTCGTAGCTACAAACGAAAGGTTGGCTGATTGCTGAAGGCTGACTGCTGATTGCCGAATTCCTTGCAAGTTTGACCGCAAGAACCGGATAGAACCCACCCGACGAATTGGCTAATATCCTCACGAGTTTACTGAGTACTTAATGCTGAAGGCTGATTGCTGATTGCTCGAAAATGAAGCAAACTTGATGAGGTGATATTATGAGCGCATTGATGAACGAACAGATGAATTTGCTGCCGGATGATCACGAAAGCGCAGTGGCAAGCAGTATTGGCGAAAGATGCGCGCTTCGACGCGCAGTTTGTTTTCGCTGTTAGTTCGACCGGTATTTACTGCCGCCCATCTTGTCCTTCACGGCGCCCACGTCGCGAGCGCGTTTCGTTTTTCCGAATGCCGGAACAGGCCGAGCAGGCGGGATTTCGCGCCTGTCTTCGTTGCCATCCTCGAGAGGTGCGCACCCAGGATCCACAAATTCAAATGGCGCAAGAGGTCTGCCGCCTGATTGATGAAAACAACGGCGAACCGATCACACTTTCAGCCTTGAGCGAGCGGCTAGGCGTCAGTTCTTTTCATCTGCAGCGAACTTTCAAGAGCGTTATGGGGATCACGCCGAAGGACTACGCCGAGACCGCACGGGTCAACCGATTCAAGCAGGGTGTTCGCAAGGGCGAGGCGATTACCAGCGCAATCTACGATGCAGGCTTCGGTTCAAGCAGCCGTTTGTACGAAAACGCAGCTGTTCAACTCGGAATGACACCCGCGACTTATGGCAAGGGTGGACGTGGAGCCGTGATTAACTACGCAATAGTTGAAACGCCTCTCGGTCGTCTTTTGGTTGCAGCTACAAACAAGGGCGTCTGTTCGGTGATGCTCGGCGACTCGGATGCTTCACTCAAAGCTGATCTGTTGCGCGAGTTTCCGGAGGCTGAGATTCGCCATGATAGTAAGGCGCTTCGTTCGTCGCTTGATGCGATAGTCGAGCACCTCAAAAACAAGAGTCCACACATCGACCTGCCACTCGACATTCGCGCTACGGCTTTTCAGCGGCAAGTGTGGGAGCAGTTGCGCTCGATACCTTACGGCGAAACGTATTCCTACAGCGAAGTAGCAGAAGCGATTGGACAACGAAAGGCTGTACGCGCGGTGGCTCGCGCCTGCGCAACGAATCCAGTGGCGCTTGTGATCCCGTGTCACCGGGTTATTCGCGAAGACAAGAGTTTGGGTGGTTACCGCTGGGGCCTGGAGCGGAAGAAGAAGTTGTTGGAGACAGAGAAAGAAACCAGCCGGAGAAGTTAAGTATCCCGTCTGCTCAAGTGATTGTCTGGGACCGCGGGCGTCCCGCCCGCAAACGCGCCAACAGGCGCGCAAGTTTTGGCGTATATCCATCGATTTTCGCGCTGCGCGCTCATTGCGGGCGGGACGCCCGCGGTCCCAGACAATCACTTGAGCGGAAAATGACCCTTTTTGGCCCCTTTCTACGCGTTAACAGGTGGAGACTACTTATTAATAGCAGTCTCGCATGAGAATCTGGTTAGGGCAGGGTCAGAGTCAGGTTATGAAAAAAGTATTGGGCGTTATGACTGTCATTATGGCCACTATGGTTTGCGTCTCAGCACAAACTAGGCAGGATCGAATTCGGTTCACGGAGCACGATGAAACCGTTTTGAATGTAAACGCTCCCGCGACGGAACCAGATGCGTTCTACCCGCACACTTCTTACAGTTATCCCGTGGAAGATTTTAAGCCTGGGGTAGTTCAGGTTGGGCCGCGGACTACTTATCTTAAAGAGGGACTGCGAACCGACGAGGTTGTGCGACTGTTGGGTAAACCCGCAAGCGTTTCCGAGCGCAGCGAAAACGACGTTGTAATAACGACCTATGAATTTCAACGTGGCGAAGGGCGCATCCTGATCGCCGAGTTTGTGAGTAACCTATTAGTGAGGTCGCGATTAGAGACGCGTGTCGAACATCCGGTGCAAGCAGATCGTTAGATCTAAACTCTGGCGGGTGTTTTTGGAGCTGGGGAAGAGCTCGCAGGAGGCGGGCCAGGAAATGAAACGCTCATTAGGTTTGGTTTTGTTCGTAGCATTAGTGGCTGGGTTTGCCTTGAGCGCTTCCGGGCAAGATGCTTCGAACGTGCCGGAATCATTAGAGACTCTGCGTTCGCAATTGCTTGAAGCGAAAGCTGATGAAGCGCAGCTAAAGCAGCGACAGAATCAACTTGACGAAGATCTGAAACCAGAAAACATCGAACGCGCTCTGGCGGGCATTGGCTCAACCAAACCTGAAGAATTGCGTGAGTCACGTCGCCGCCAACTCACTATCGAAAGAGACGGTGTGGGTGCTCAACTCAAAATAGCCACAACCAGACGGGAGCGTCTGGAGGCTTACCTTCGCACGGCAGAAACGCAGGCATACCAACAGAACACGTCAGGTTCAGGAAGCGGGCCAATGCTCAACCAGGCTGTGGCAGGGAAACGGTCGTGGGGTTTTGGTTGGGTTATTGTAATAGCAGCAGCAGTGGGCGAGATTCTGGGAATAGTACTGTTAGTGATTATCGCCATAAAACGAGTTCGAACAAGTTAATGTAGACTTGGCGCAAAAGTTGAACTTGCGATGGGTAACATCTGTCATGAATTTCCTCCCGTCTTTAAGTCTGTAGCAATAACCTTAATTCTCTCTGCGACTTTTGGATTTCCCTGCACGCACACAATTTCTTTGCCCTTGCAATTGTTTGACATGTACCTTCCCTGGATTTAGTTTACGTGGCAGATCGCGCAGTTTTCCTGGTCTGCTACGCCCTTCGCTCAGCACGGATTCGATTCAATTTCATTCGGTGAGTTTTCCGGTCGGGCTTGGCGGTTAGCATCGCTTGGCGAACGCGGTTAAACCGTGGTCCGTTGGATTAACTCCGCCTGAAAAGGATCGTTACAACATGTTCAGGAAAACAATTGGGGAAACGTTGAAGCAGGCCGTGGCATGGCCCACGAAATTTCTTTTCGGTGACGATATCTTCATCTCTTATTCACGGGCCGACGGCGCGACTTATGCAGCGGGCCTCGCTGATGAACTGGCCGGACGAAAGTTTTCCTGCCGCTTTGACCTTTGGGGTACGGAGCCAGGCAAAGAAATGCCTAACTCTTTGAAGCGGGCCTTGAAACGAAGCGCCGTGCTGGTCTTGGTTGGATCGCCGAGTGCAGCGAAGAGCGTCCATGTAGCGCAGGAAGTGGCAGAATTGAAACGGCGCGGTCGGAAAATCATTCCCGTTGCCTTCGACGGCATACTGCTCAGAAATAACGTCACCGTCAGGAATGGTAGTCTCGAGAGAATAGTAGCGAGTGGAGCCTCGATCACTGTCAGCGAGGCCTTATGGGCAGCCGACATTGAAGGGCTACCGCTGTCCTGCGAAAAAGTTGCCGCCCTAAAGACAGGTGACCCTTCGCCCGATGTGATCAGCCGTATCGAAAAGACGTTTACTTTTTCGCGCAAGGATGAACGGTTGAGAAAGACGACTGCGGCTATTGGCGTCGTGCTCATCATTCTGATCGGTGCGAGCATCGTGGCTGGCTATGTGGCAACGAAGAAGGGAAAGGAAGCTGCCCTAAGAACCTCAGAGGCCGCCCAGGCGGAAACTCGCGCGCGCGCCTCGGAACTAAGGGCAAAGCAACAGGAAGATAACGCGAAACAGCAAACGCTTCTCGCCGAAGCTGCGACGCTAAAAGCGACCGACGCTGAAAAGTTGGCAGGAGAGAAAACCAGGCTAGCCGATGAAAAGACGAAACTGGCAGCTGAAAAGACCAGGCTTGCGGCTGCCGCGACCAAACGAGCAGACGAGCAAACTGCAAAGGCCGACGAGGCAAGCAAGCGGGCAGCTACTCAGGAGTTAAGCGCTCACAAAAATCTGGCCCGCAGCTATTATGCTCAGGCGCAGGCCGAATCCAACACCAACCCTTTGCGCGCACTTGCCTGGGCGAATACGGCCGTGAGGGAAGCGCCGAGTGAGGACGAAAACAAGTCTTCCTACATGGTGCGGGCCCTTGATCTCGCAGCGAGAACACCGCTCGCTGTGATCAACTCTCCCACCGGACTCCTGTCGGCGAGCTTCAGTCCCGCCTGTGAGACGATTGTCACTTTTTCTGCATCTGGCAAGTTTGCCGTTTGGGACGGGTACACCGGAGAGTCATTGCCTCATCCCTTCCCAGACCCAGGCTTCAAGTATGAATTGGATTTGACGAACTTGTATAAGGCCGTGTTCAGTTCGGACGGGAGTCGAATCGCCTTGCTCGTTCGTGAGCCGGCGCAAGCGGGAGAGAATCTAGAGTTGCACCTGCTCGTGTGGGAGGCACGCACGGGCCGAGCGCTGCGAGATATCAGGGTTGAAGGTCGTGTGGGCGGGGCCCATACCATGTCGTTCAGCCCAGACGATCAGGAAATTCTCATCACGATGTCGAGAGACATAGGTTATTCCGTCTGGAACATTGCGTCGGGAAAGGAACGAATCTTCGAAACGCCGATGAAGAAGTCTCGTTGGGCCTGGGATAATAAAACCGGCTCGATCTGGAGTCAAAATCCCGCTCGTAACTGGTTTCTTAATGTGAGAGACAAAGAAGTCATCAAGGCTTCGGCGGGAGCCCAACCGATCTCGGCGGAAGTGTTAGAGGTCAGAGAAAATCTGACTGGGAAACTAATCGCAGAACACCCGCTTCTGGATAAAGATCCTCATGAAGATGAAGTTGCCAAAGAGGCAGCCTTTACTCCGGACGCGCAAAAGATCGTGCTCCTTTCAGAATTTAATGGTAACAAAGATAGTAAGTATAAGGGCCCTCAAACTTTGCTTCGTGTGTGGAATGTCGTAACTGGTCGTGCCAGCACGGCAAGGCTTTTGAGCAAGCCTGATTCTGGAGAGTACAGCGAGTTCGGTATTGAGGCAGGCCCATGGAGCATCAGCCGCGACGGAAAGAGGCTATTGATCACGAATAGTAAGTACAATTTTATTTCGGTATGGGACATCAGCGGAGCGGAACCAGATTGGAAATCTACGATCAGCATCCCTGAAGCTTCAAACGGTGTGAAGCTTCGGTTGGAACTTGCTTTCTTTACTGAAGACGACCAGAACGTGATTGGCATCTCGCTCGCAGAGGACAACAATCGAGTGATCAACGTCTGGAGCGCGGAGAACTATCACCTGGCCAGCCAGCCTTTCATCGTTAAGTACGGCCCCCTTGGCTTTGACGTCTCTCCCGGCGACAAAACCGTCAACGTTCTTCAGCAGGACGGAACACTTCTTTCGTGGGATTTGTTGCGTGACGGTTCATTTAGCACAGTCGCGCCCGATTTGCCGAAAACGCAGGATATGGCGTTCGAGAGTGCGGTTCTCACTCCCGATCGTCTTGCGCTCCTGACGATTGGCTACCACCACGGCGCAATGAACGAGCATGGGCCTCACGTGATGCAACTTTGGGATGCCGCTACCGGAGTTAAGAAATGGCCGGCAGATCTGCCGGCGCCCTCCACGCCAGATCGGATTAAGTTTAGTTCTGACGGCTCGCGCTTTTTCGTTATGCCGAAAAATCGTGAGTACTACGAGGTTGGCGTTGCGGTACGGCAATTAAGCGACGGCGAGAACTTGCCGGGCTTTCGCCCGATCACTGTTCCTCTCAATGAAGTTGAATTCAGCCGTGACGGAAATTCCCTGGTCACGGCGGTCTGGATTTCGTCGGGGCCGAAGATCAAGTTTTGGTCTGCGACGACCGGTGAGCCGCTATCTGAGGAAAGTTCTACACTGCTCAAAGATGGTTACTTCATCGGCTTCACTCGCTTTGGCGAGTACTACGTCACCCTCCCGCCGGGATTTGACGCGGATGAAAGCTTTTCCGAATTGATTCTGTCGAAAGCTAACTCGCAGCCGAACCAGAGGACGAGGCTTCGCTTTGCAGACAATAACTCAGCTGCTTTGGCGGTGGCGCTCTTGAGACAAGCGCAAAAGATTGAGGTCACTCGCGAAAATGAAGTCGTCGCAATTCTCGATTCGGGCATCCGGATATCGATCGAGCAGTCTCCAACCGGCACTCGGCTAACAAACCAGGCGACCAAGTTACAGCTAATACCGATACTCGATTCTCAGGCTGACTTGTCTCAAGTGATTATCAGCCCGGACGGAAGGATGGCCGCCACGACCTTCGCCGCAGAAAAGAAGACATTGGCTCGAGTGTGGGATGTAGCTACCGGTCTACCCCTGTCTGAGCGTTTGTGGGGCGATGATGAAATTAAGGACATCGCGTTCACTCCGGACAGCGCCAGGCTCTTGATAGCGGATAAATTCGGCGTCTTGCGCTCCTGGTTTTTCCCGGATTCCAAAGGTGATACGCCCCCCTGGATGCTAAGCATGAGCGAAGCGTTAACTGGCCAGCGAGTGGTCGGAGGCGCGGACGTTCAACGAATGTCACCGGAAGAGTATGCGAAGATGCGGCGGAAGTTTGGAGAGGCATTAACCGCCGCTGCCGCCGCAGGAGATCAGCGGGCGCGATTCTTACTTGCCGGTCGAAAACGTTAGCCAGGCTATTCCACGGTTACCGACTTGGCGAGGTTCCTCGGCTGATCGACATCGCACCCACGACGTACTGCGATGTGGTAAGCCAGAAGTTGCAACGGAATGATTGAAAGGATTGGCGACAACAGGTCGCTTGATGGCGGGATGTTGATGACGTGGTCAGACATGGTCGCTGACATCACATCGCCTTCAGTCAAAACTGATATCACGATACCTTCGCGGGCCTTAACTTCCACGATGTTTGAATGCGTCTTCTCATAACGCAACTCAGACGAGCGATTTCCGTCCTCGCGGGTATTAATAAACAGCACCGGTAAACGCTCGTCGATTAGAGCATTCGGACCATGCTTCATCTCACCCGCCGGGTAGCCTTCGGCGTGTATGTAGGAAATCTCCTTGAGTTTCAAAGCGCCTTCGAGGGCCACTGGAAAGTTTATGCCGCGCCCGAGGTATAGAAAGTCTGTTGATCTAAAGAACTCTTTAGACAACTCTTCGATATCATCAGAATCGCTGAGCAGGTGTTCGAGTTTAACCGGCAACTCGGCGAGTTGCTGCGCATGATGTTGTGCCTCTGCCGGCGATAGCGTTCCGCGCAGGTTACCGAGATAGAGACCGAGCAAATAGAGTGCAACCATCTGCGAAGTGAAGGCCTTGGTGGAGGCAACTCCAATCTCCGGTCCCGCGTGGGTCAGTATCGTTCCATCAGCCTCGCGCGTAATCATCGACCCGTTGACGTTACAGATCGCGAGCACTTTGGAACCTATCTCCTTGGCTTCCCTCAGGGCGGCGATAGTGTCTGCCGTTTCGCCTGATTGTGTAATCACCAACAGGAGCGTGTTCTCATCCATCACCGGATCGCGATAACGAAATTCCGAAGCGTAGTCGACGTCCACTTGAATTCGCGCGAGCTGCTCGATCATGTACTTGCCTGCGAGCCCGGCATGCCAGGATGTACCGCAGGCCGCAATCTTGATCGAAGTGAAACGCTTGAAGTCGGCCTCGGTAATGTTTTTCATCTCATCGAGAAATACGCGGCCAGTGTCCAGAGAAATGCGGCCTTGCATCGTGTCGCGGACGGAACGCGGCTGCTCGTAAATCTCCTTGAGCATGAAATGCTTGAAGCCACCCTTCTCCGCCATGATCGGATCCCAGGTGATGCGTTGAATGGCTGGTTGCACTGAGTTTGCCTCGAAATCTGTTACCCGAACGGCATCTTTATTGATAATTGCCATCTCGCCGTCGCCGAGAAAAAACACATCGCGCGTGTGCTGCAGAATCGGTGGAATATCCGAGGCAACAAAAAACTCTCGATCGCCCAGGCCTATGACTACGGGAGGTCCCTGCCTGACGGCAATGATTACATCGGGTTCATCGGCGTTAATGATTGACAGAGCGAAGATGCCTTTGAGGTCAAGCATTGCTCGCCGGACAGCCTGCTCAAAATTGTGATCGGATTTGAGATACTCTTCGATTAAATGGGCGATGATCTCGGTGTCGGTTTCGGTAACAAACTGGTGGTCGGTCTTGCGCAACTGTTCCTTGAGCTGCAGGTAATTCTCGATGATGCCATTGTGAACTACGACAATGCGGCCGGTGCAGTCGCGGTGAGGATGGGCGTTTTCTTCAGTGGGCCGGCCATGAGTAGCCCAGCGCGTGTGTCCGATGCCATAAGTTCCGTCGAGCGGGCTAAGCCTGATGACCTCTTCGAGGTTGCGAAGCTTGCCCTCAGCGCGGCGGATTTCGAGCAGATGGCCTTCGTTGACCACAGCGATACCGGCAGAGTCGTACCCGCGATACTCGAGCTTCCGCAACCCGTCAATGATTAGCGGCACAACCTGCTTGTTTCCCACATAGCCAACAATTCCGCACATAATTTTCCTTCAGTGAAACGTGAAAAGTGAAAAGTCAAAAGTGAAAAGTATTCGAGGGCAGCAGATTGATGCGTTGCTCTTACTTATCACTATTCACTCTTCACCGGCTTTAACTGTTTCTTAATGACTGCCGGAACTCCGGCAACCAGCGTGTTGGGTGGCACATCTTCGGTAACTACCGAGCCGGCAGCAGTGACTGAACCTTTGCCAACCCTGACCGGCGCCACCAACATTGTATTCGAACCGATTCGCACATCGTCTTCGATGACCGTGGGATGTTTGTCTTTGCCGTCGTAGTTGCAGGTGACTGTGCCGGCGCCAATATTTGTATCTTCGCCGATAGTCGCATCACCCAGATAAGTGAGATGCATCGACTTTGATCGACGGCCCAACCGCGATTTTTTAGCTTCAACGAAATTACCAACTACCGCGCCCTCTTCAAGAATAGTGTTCATGCGCAAATGAGCAAATGGGCCGACTGCACAGTTCGACTGGATTTCGGAGTCGATCACCACACAATGATCTTTCACGACGACATTGTTTCCCAACCGGGAATTCGCAATGCGTGTTCCCGATCTGATCTCACAGCCTTCTCCAATTATGGATTTGCCTTCGATGGAAACGCCGGGATAGATGATGCAGTCGCGGCCCACCTCAGCCTCGGCACTCACGTAGGCATGGGATGGATCGAGAAAGGTTACGCCGTCGTCAACCATTAATTTGCGGATGGTATTTCGACGCATTAAGTTTTCGAACTCCGCCAGTTCGGCGCGGGTGTTTATCCCCGAAACTTCCCGAGCATTGCTATGCAGATAAACGTTGACTTTCTCGCCCTCGGCTAAAAGTATTTGCGGAACGTCCGTCAAATAGTATTCGCCTTGTTGGTTCGACGGCTCCACGCGCTTAAGTGCGGCGAAAAGTTTACGTGCGTCGAAACAATAGATGCCGGAGTTGATCTCCTTCACCGTTTGTTCCTCAGGACTAGCGTCTTTTTGTTCTACTATACGGAGAAAACAGTCGCTTTCGTCACGAACGATGCGGCCATAGCCGGTCGGGTTTTCAAGTCGCACGCTCAGGATTGAACAAGCTGCATTGCTGCTCCGGTGTTGACTGATGAAGTCTTCCAGCGTCGCTTGACGAATCAGAGGCACATCCCCGGAAAGGATGAGCACCAGCGAGTCGCTGTTTTCAAGCTGTGATTGCGCGGCCATAACAGCATCGCCGGTTCCGCGCTGCTCTCTTTGCGTGACGAAGGCTGAGCTATCGCCTACTTCAGTCTTGACCGCCCGTTCCACCTCATTCGCCTGATGGCCCACCACTACGTAGATCTTTTCCGGGCGCAGCGATTGGGCAGAGCGACAAACGTAGGAAATTAAAGGCAAGCCACCAAGTTCATGGAGCACCTTGGCGCGAGCCGATTTCATTCTGGTTCCTAAGCCGGCGGCCAGAATTAGTACTACAAGCGACGGATCGGGTTGGCGGGGCGGCAACGACTGGCCTTTCTCGATTGGCTCCATGAGTTATGCGGGAACAGTGGGCCGTAAGTAAGCTTGTTGTTTGCACGCGAGAACAACACGCGCCAAAAGGTTGGAGTCGTGTCGGACCTTTTCGCCATCTTCCAGGAGATTGGTGCGAATGACTTGCGTTGCTTCGTCCAGCACCGCATCGATTGCGTCGTCGTCAATTCCTATTTGATAGGCACCTTCCTGGGCATAACGCAGCGCTTGTTCCTTGGTGATGCGGCGGTCGTTGACGATTACAAAATCGAAATGGATTTCCGGCGCGTAGCTCTTGGTAGTTTCCAGGTGCTGGCGTGCAGTGTAGTTGTCTGTCTCGCCGGGCTGAGTCATTAAGTTGCAGATAAATATCTTTGTAGCCTGGCTTTCGCCGATAGCAGCTGCGACTCTTGAGACCAGCAGGTTGGGTAGAATACTGGTGTAAAGCGAACCAGGACCAACAGTAATTACATCCGCTGCCCTAATCGCTTTCAATGTTTCGGGGAGGGGCAAACACTGTTCAGGCTCAAGACGCAGACGACGAATAGGCGCGCGTGATGCCGAGATCTGAGTTTCGCCGCGCACGATGCTACCGTCTTCAAGCTCGGCTGCCAGGCGGACATCACTTATAGTGGCTGGATAGATGTGGCCTTTACTCGCCAAGACCTCCGATGACAATCTGACCGCTTCGGTGAAGTCACCTGTAACTTCGGTGAGGGCCGCCAGGAAAAGATTGCCGAAGCTATGACCTCCGAGTTCGCCCTGTCCGCGAAACCGATAGCGAAACAGGCGTGACAGTAGATTCGAATCCTCAGAGAGCGCGATCATACAGTTGCGAATGTCACCGGGTGGAAGCATTTGCAACTCATCTCTCAGGCGCCCTGAGCTGCCGCCGTCATCAGAGACCGTGACGACTGCGGACAGATTTGAAATCCAAAGATCACTGGAGGAATGATCGCCCACCAAACGCTTTAATCCGGCAAGCAGCGTCGACAGACCAGTGCCGCCGCCCAGTGCGACCAGATTGAGTCCGCGATTTTCGTCAGATAAGTAAGGCAACTTCATTCTCCATAGACATCACCGTCGACTGTGTGCGCCGGACGCTCTACCGCAGAATCATACCTAAAAGGCCGGGGCTTTGAAACTGTATATTGAAAGTGGATAACGAGTGGAACTTCTTGAGGAAAAAACTAAACGTGGTGTTCAAAAACCAATCGATCAAAGTCTGGATCGTTACGCAGTGAAGTCAAATCGTGATCGTGTTGCGCACGAACGCGAAGAGTTGGCTGAAGATCTAACGCTCGTTGAAGCGATTGCAGCGCCAGATCAAGTGAACCGAGGCGAGCCCGTGTTGCCGCCAGGCCGTAATGAATGTGTGCGGCTTCGGGTTCACGCTTCAGTGCGCGTTCAAACATTTCCTGTGCTGCTACAAATTCTCCGCGGTTCAACTCGATGACACCGCGATCGTAAAGCGAGTCAGCATCGCGCGGCAGTATGCTTTCCGTGCGGAGTCGGGCGTCAGCAACAGCGAGATATGTTCGCGAGCGAGCAGCTACTTCGGAAACCTGGAAATATTTATCCAGAAGGGCACGAAATTGATTACGCGCTTCACCAAAGCGACCTCGGGTAAATTCTTTGTGCGCACGTTCGAAAGCTTTTAAGGCCGCAGCTTCATCGACCGTAGGTTGTCGCGGTGGTGCTTGAACTACTATCGCGGGTCTTTGTGCGCGCACTGCAGCAAGTTTCTGGGTCTTTTTGACGCTTGGCGCAACAGATTTCCTGTGCTTCGCTAAAGTCGGCTTCATGGGCACCGCTTTGCGGCTTATTGTCTTCTTGACCGCCTTCTTGGCTACACGGCTTTTGAGAATGACTTTCTTTTTGACCGCAGTCTTCCTCGCGATCTTATTCTTAGAAGCAACGCGCGCCTTCGATGCAACTTTGACCTTCTGCGTTTTTCGAGCCGCCACCTTCTTCGCAACGGCCCGACTGGCCTTGGGACGTGCAGTCTTTGAAGCAGGCGTACGCCCTTTCACCGGAGACTTCGGAGAAGAACGACGGGCGACCGTGCGTGAGGTTGAACGTCTCAGACTTTTAGTAGCTGCGCTCATTTCGAAGGTTATGATTGAAAGGCCAATGTGGACCACGCGCTCCGGAAGTTGCGGTGGCAGAGTAACATAGCCTCTCTCCTAAATCAACGAAAGAGCGAAGATAGAGGTTAAACGATCACTATCTTGGGACCTCGGAGGCCTGTGGTGGTAAACAAAGGAAAACACTTGAAGCACCTTGTTGGCTGTGTTACAGTGCCTTGCGGCCTGAGGGAGCACCAGATTCCCACCGCGCCGGCGAGAAAAGGAACCGAAAAATGCTTTACCTGCAGCGTGTTGACCGCTGAGTTCGGTTTCTCAAATCAAAACCCGCCAGTTGTCCTTGCCTCCCGAAACTTCAACAAGAAAGCTGTACTAATGGCAGACACGCCTCTACTGCTCAGAGAGCAGCAGTATCATCAGATTAAGGCCGTACTAGCCCGACTCCGCATGGACTCGGCCGCCAAAGTTGTCTTTTTGGTGGACAAGGACGGTCAAGAAATAGCCTCTCAGGGCGAGCTGGGTAATCTTGACACCACCAGTCTCGCATCGTTGGCAGCAGGGAATGTCGCCGCGACCGGGGGGATGGCTCAGTTAATCGGTGAAAAAGAGTTTCCAACGCTTTCTCACGAAGGCGAGCGGGAGAGCATACATATCTCAGTCATCGGCCGACTCCTGCTGATCGTGGTTTTCGATGAACGATCCAGCCTGGGCCTAGTGAAACTGAGAAGTAAACAAGTGTCACATCAATTGTCAGCGATGGTTGATGAGATTAGTAGAGCCGAATTCACAGATGAGGATACAGCTTTCGCAGAAATTACGGATGAAGATATCGATAGTCTGTTCCAATAAGAGTCCCGGAAGAGTAAGTACCATATGACCTTCATCAACTACGCATCCCGAGAAATCAACTGCAAGATTGTGTATTACGGCCCCGGTCTGTGCGGTAAGACTACGAACCTGCAGCACATTTTCGAATCCACTGCGCCGCAGTCAAGGGGGAAACTGATCAGCCTGGCAACGGAAACCGATCGGACCTTATTCTTCGACTTCATGCCATTGGAATTGGGAACTGTGCGTGGCTTTAAGACTCGGTTTCATCTGTACACCGTTCCGGGTCAGGTTTTCTATGACGCCTCACGCAAACTCATTTTGAAGGGCGTCGATGGAGTAGTGTTCGTAGCAGATTCGCAAGAGGAACGAATGGATGCGAACGTCGAGTCTCTATACAATCTGGAAGAGAACTTGCAAACGCAAGGCTACGACTTGATGAAGCTTCCCTACGTACTGCAGCTGAACAAGCGCGATCTCCCCAACATCATTCCTGCAGATGAGCTTGCTGCGGAGCTGCGGCGCAAAGAGGAACCCGTTGTTGAGGCAGTCGCAGCCAGCGGGGCAGGAGTCTTTGATACGTTGAAAGCTGTTGCGAAGCAGGTCCTGACAGAACTGAGGAAGGGCTGAGTCAGAAGTATTTAAAGTCTCAAATCTCAGATTCTCATCACTCAGATCTCAGTTTTAAGACTTCAAACCTCCGGACTAATCCAGCGATTTAAGCATCAGTAATCCGTCTCCGCCATTTGAGTAGTATTTTGGCAAGCGCTGCGTTACCGCATATCCAAGGCTTTCATACAGCTTCTGTGCGGCTACATTGAGCGAACGCACCTCCAGCCTGACAATCCGCACATCGCGCTGTCTAAAGCCTCTTTCAACTTCTGCCATAAGGCGCATTGCCAGTCGCCGCCGGCGGTGGTCTGGCGCCACACCTACGGTGGTAATGTGCCCGGTATGATCGGGTTCAACCAGCCCAACTACGAACCCGACCATCGAACCACCGGAAGTGGTTGCGCGGTAAGAGACAGCTTCGGGAGCAGTTAGCAGGTATTCAAAAGTTTCCCGGCTGTATGCCTCGCCATCGACGAAGCATCGCTGATCGAGTCGCCAACATTCGTCGAGGTTTGAGATTGTAAGCGGCCGAATATCGTAACGCTGACCGAGTGTCGCCGGCACGACCTGGTCTGCCTCGAGCGGAAACTCTTCAGCCGAGGGCGACCACCAGCGTGAACGAATTTTCTTTAGTACAGCCATTGCGAATAGAACCAATTATCCGATTGGGTCCGGCGAATAGTCTACCATCATCGTTTTGCTAATCACTAGATGACAAACATGCAATCGCCATAGCTGTAAAACCTGAAACGCGCTGCCACCGCATGGCGGTATGCTGCAAGCGTGAAATTCCGGCCGGCGAAAGCGGAAACAAGAAGCAGCAGCGATGAACGCGGCAGATGAAAGTTGGTCAATAATGCGTCGGTGACACGAAACCTGTACCCAGGGGTAATGGTGAGCTGACTTTTTCCACTTCCCGAGGAAACTAATCCCTGCTCGTTCACAGATGATTCAAGCGCGCGCGTAGTAGTGGTACCTACCGCGATGACTCGACCGCCCTGGCTCCGAGTCTCGTTAATTATCGTGGCAGCCTCGTCGCGAATCTGGAAAGACTCAGGAGCAACTTGGTGTTCCTCGATGTGCTCGACTCGCACGGGCTCAAATGTTCCATAGCCCACGTGCAGCGTGATTTCAACTACCCGAGCCCCACCCGCTTCAATGGCCGAGACGACTTCGGGCGTGAAATGAAGGCCGGCAGTGGGCGCTGCGATAGCGCCCCTTTCACGCGCGAACACGGTTTGATAGCGTTCGCTATCGTCGACGGGCTCACCTCCGTGGCGTCGAATGTAGTGTGGTAGCGGTGTTTGGCCCTGCTCAAATATCAAAGTCTCCAGTGACTTATTTCCCGAGCTTTCAGCCTCAAATCTTAGCAGGCGAAACCCTTTTTCAAAGCATTCGAGCACCTCAGCGCGCAAGCTTGAATCGCCGAAGCGGAGCCGCGTGCCAACTTTTAATCTTTGCGCCGGCCTCACTAAAGCTTCCCAGACTGCCGGTTTGACTTCGCGAACCAGCAACACTTCAACCCGGCCGCCATATGGTTCGCGCTGACCGATCAGTCGTGCCGGAAACACGCGCGTGTTGTTAACAACCACCACATCTCCCCGTCTTATGTATGCCGGAAAAAGTTCGAATTTGGAATCCTCCTGAGTTTGCGTTGCGCGATCGAGAATTAACATCCGTGACGCGTCTCGCTGCTCGAGCGGTTGTTGCGCGATCAGTTCTTCTGGAAGCTCATAATCGAACTCGGAGAGAAGCATTTATTGAGGGATTGGTACCGCAATGGGACTCGGATAATGAGGGTGCTCGCGATGAAACACCGCTGTAAGCTGGGCGCCAAACAAGAGAATCAAACTCGAAACATAACTCCACGTTAACACCGCCACCACCGCTCCAACTGATCCGTAGATCTGGTCGTAGTGAAAATAGTTCAGCGACCATGCAAATACATACTTGGCAGTTTCCCAAAGAAGACCGCCGATAATGGCGCCGGGCAGAGTGTCGCGCAAAGTCACTTCAGCCTTAGGCATGAAACGATAGACGACGACAAAAAGAGTTACAGTTATGAGAAAACTGGCGATCGCGAAAACACCCTGCCAGAAAACACTGCCTGCCGAAGTCAGCAGCGTATATTGCGCCACCTGTCGCGGAGAGAGTCTGCCCGCCATCTCTCGGAGGCGAAGCACTACTGAAGCCAGCAACACAGAAATGGCAAGCAGCATACCGACGATCCCGATCATGCCAATCGTCAGGGCGCGTCCGTGCCAAAACGCGCGGGCAGTAGTTTCCCAAATTCTGTTCAGCGCTCGCTCGATGACGGCGAAAACCCACGAGCCGGCCCAGAGAGTAACGATCAAACAGGTGATGATGACTCCGGTACCAACCGAAGACATTGAGCGAATTGTTTCGCGCAGGAATCTGGCGGATCCGGGATAAACGTCAACCGCATGGCTGAGCAGCTCAGTCGCCGCAGTAATCCGGTTGCTCAGCGCCAGCATCAGAAGTAACGCCGGGAAGAGAGCCATGAGGCCGAAATAACTCATCGCCGCGGCGGAGGTAAACAAGTCATTTTCGTGAAACTGATGCAGCGAGTGGCTGATGATTGAACGCCAGGGTCCAGCGTTGCGCACGCCGAATGTCTGACGCGAGAATGACGAAAGTCTCCGCATTGGTAGTTCAGAAATCTAAATCAAATTGCAAGCTGGACAACAACGTAGCAAATTCTTCACTGAGAATCGAACAGGCCGGGCTTGAGGGGACTGGCAGGACTAATACCGTAATGTTCATAGGCGCGGCGGGTGGCCATCCGCCCGCGGCGAGTGCGATCGAGGAAACCGATTTGAATTAGATAAGGCTCAATGATTTCTTCAATGGAATCTTTTTCCTCGTGGATGGACGCTGAGATCGTGCCGATGCCCACCGGACCGCCATCGAATTTTTCGATGATCGTCAACATGAACTTGCGATCCCTTTCGTCAAGTCCGAATTTGTCGACCTCCATGCGGTTTAGCGCATCCTGCGCAACTTCACGCGTTATGCGTCCGTCGTAGTCGACCTGAGCATAATCGCGGACTCGTCGCAATAAACGATTGACAATACGCGGTGTGCCACGGGAGCGTTGAGCAATTTCGCGCGCGCCCTCACCGTCTATCTCCACTTCGAGGATTTGGGCGGAGCGTTTGCAAATCACTTCCAAATCTTCGGGCGGATAAAAGTCGAGATGAAAGGCAATGCCAAATCGATCGCGCAGGGGCGCGGTGAGCAGACCCGGACGCGTTGTTGCCCCGATCAGAGTGAACTTTTCGAGCCGTATCTTTTGAGTACGAGCGACAACGCCCTGGCCGATCATCAGGTCAAACTCGTAGTCCTCCATCGCCGGATAGAGTTTTTCCTCAATGGCTGGATTGAGTCGATGTATCTCGTCAATGAAAAGTACATCGCCCTTTTGCAGGTTAGTTAATTGTCCGACGAGGTCTCCTGGAATTTCGATCGATGGTCCGGCAGTCGAATGCAGCACCGCTCCCATCTCATGCGCGATAATATTTGCAAGCGTGGTTTTGCCGAGACCGGGCGGTCCGGTTAGAAGGACGTGATCGAGAGCTTCCTTTCGATTTACGGCAGCCTTCATATAGACACGAAGGTTCTCTTTCACCTGCCGCTGGCCGATATAGTCCGCTAGCTTGGTGGGACGAACAGTTAGTTCAAACTGCTGTTCATCCGTGCTCAGTGACGTATCGCGTGCTAATCCTTCGGTGGACATATTTTTTGTAACGCAAACAGTCAGTTTGCGAGTGTTTCCAAACTCTCGACGCGAACCCATCGCAAACCTTAACAGTTTGCCTGACCTCAAACCTTCGCTAACTTGCGCAAACTGCGCCGCAGAATCGATTCAACGGAAATATCGCCGCCTTCATCGAGCGCGGAGGTCACTGCTTTTTCGGCTGAACCTCGCTGATAACCCAGGTTCAAAAGCGCTGAGAGCACATCTGAACGCATCGAGTCTTCAGTTGCAAGCGAACCGCTGGCAGCAGCCGCTGCGCCGCCCAATTCCTCTTCAAGCTCCGCAGATGATAGCGTCGCGACTTTATCACGGAGCTCCATCACCAGGCGTTCAGCAGTTTTCCGGCCAACCCCCGGAATCAGCGTCAGTCGCGCGAGATTGTTCGTCCTGATGGAGGCAATCATTTCGTCGGCGCTCATTCCGGAGAGCAACGTTATTCCCAGTTTCGGTCCAATGCCACTGACTGAAATCAAACGCATAAAAAGTTCGCGTTCCCGCAAGGTCTTGAACCCGTAAAGCTGCAACGCATCTTCACGCACGTGCGTGTAGATTCGCAGCTTCACATTCGAACCAGGGTCTTCAAGATCATAAAACGTCGAAATAGGAATGGTCACTTCATAGCCAACGCCGCCAACCTCCACAATCACCGAGTTGGGTTCCTTGGAAAGAAGCGTACCGGACAAGTGTGCAATCATTGGCGAAGGTTCTGAAGGGCTCAGGGGTTGAAACGGCGCGATTGTAGTTGATTCAGTTTCGAGTTCCAAGTTTCAAGTTTCGAGTTCCAAGTTCGAACGCCTTGACCAGTCGACGATGTCGTCCTCGAACGGCGGGCTGTTTTCCCTAACTTGAAACCTGGAACTCAAAACTCGAAACTTATCCGCATTGGGTCTATACTGGTCAACGATCAGGTTCCCTCAAAATGAAGTCAGACAAGATCTCAGAACTAACTACCAATCGATTGAGCGTTTATCTTCGCTGTCTGAATACGCTTTCAGCCGCCGACATCAAGAGCATCTCTTCGCAAGCGCTGGCCGAGCAGTTTAATCTCAACTCCGCGCAGATTAGGAAAGACCTGGGCTACTTTGGCGAGTTTGGAGTGCGCGGGTTGGGTTACCACGTCGAAGATTTGCGTGTGCACATCACGAAGATCCTGGGTTTGGATAAGCCGCACAGGGTAGGAATTGTAGGGGCCGGAAGAGTAGGCACGGCGTTGGCTCACTACAAAGGTTTTGGTAGATCAAACTTCAGCGTCGTTGCGCTTTTCGATAATGATGAAAAGAAGATTGGCCGTCGCGTTGGTGAGGACAAGGTTTTGATTCACGATGTAAAAAAGATGCCTCAACTGGTCAGTCAGGAAGCAATCGACGTCATGGTTATCGCAGTGCCGGCGCGCGTTGCGCAAAAAGTGCTTAATCAAATTATGTCGGCTGGAATTAAAGCGGTCTTAAACTTCGCACCAGCATCTTTGAGCGCCCGTCTCGATGTAAAAGTCAAGACGGTGGACTTAACAACATCTCTCGAATCGCTTTCATACTATCTGGCCCGACCGCAGATGAGCGCAGTAACCAATCACCGGCGCAAGCCCAAAGTCGAAGAGCTTAGCGAAGTCAATGAGCACGAATGGTAGCGCTGGCTCTTGAATCTCATGGACGAGCAAACCGCAAGACGTGAAATAGTAAATATTGGCCGCTTGTTATATGAGCGCAGCTACGTTGTCTCTTCAGACGGCAATGTTAGTGTGCGCCTTGATGACGGCCGGATCGTTGCTACGCCCACGATGATGTGCAAGGGCCGCATGACCGAAGACTCACTTGCCGTGACCGATGCAACCGGGAAGGCACTGGGAGATCGAAAGCCTTCAAGCGAGTTGGCGATGCATCTCCTGATTTACGACGAACGCCCTGACGTTATGGCAGTTTGTCACGCGCATCCGCCGCACGGCACCGCCTTCGCGGTTGCGGGCCTGGCCATCGATCAGCCGATTCTTTCCGAAGTTATCCTAACGCTGGGCTGCGTACCGCTGGCGGCGTACGGCACTCCCTCCACCAACGAGTTGACCGAAGCGATGCGGCCACTGGTGAAACATCACAATGCGTTGTTGATGGCAAATCACGGCGCAGTCGCTTATGGCTCTGACTTATGGCAAGCGTTCGATCGCCTGGAAACGCTGGAACATACAGCTCGCATCGCCATCCTGGCGCGGATTTTGGGCGGCTCAAAGAACCTGCCCGCTGATGCGATTGAAAAATTAATCAACGTGCGCGAGGCCGCCGGTTACCTGGGTGAGGGAGCACGCTGCCAGGCTTGTGGCTACCTGCACGAGACGCAATTATCTTGTCCGACCGGTGATCGCCCGGCGCTAACAAGTTACACCGGTCCATCTTCAACGAATGGATCCGGAAAAATTTCGCTCACCAGGGAAGAGTTAGTCGAACTGTTAGCCCAGGCTCTCTCTCAAGGTCGCCCGGGCAATGTCTGGTGAATGGTGCATGGTAAATGGTGGGAAAGTCGTCTACTATTTACCATTCACGATTTACCATTCAACAAAATGAGGAGCACCTGAATGCAAGAAGCACTCGGTATGGTTGAAACCAAGGGTCTGGTCGCAATGATTGAAGCGGCCGATGCGATGGTCAAAGCCGCAAACGTTACTTTGATTGGCTACGAAAAGATTGGCGCCGGATTCGTGACGGCGATCGTGCGCGGAGACGTGGCTGCTGTTAAGGCCGCAACCGATGCCGGTGCCGCCGCCGCACGGCGTGTCGGCGAGCTGGTTAGTGTTCACGTCATACCGCGTCCGCACGGCAGCGTTGACGACGCCCTTCCCATCGGTAACCGCAGCTAGCATGATCATCGCGCGCATTATGGGAACCGTCGTTTCCTCGCAAAAGGACGAACGACTCCTTGGGAAAAAGCTGCTGATCGTGCGGCCGGTCAACGTTGATGGCACAGACACGACAGGCTATGTCGTTGCCGTGGATACCGTCGGCGCCGGCTACCATGAAAGAGTATTGGTCGTAGCGGGTTCGAGCGCGCGCCTGGCCCAGGGAATGAAAGACGTGCCTGTCGATGCCGCGATCGTCGGCGTAATTGATAACGTGGATATCACGAAAGACAGAGTAAGGCCACCTGACGATTCATCCGCTTAAAGAGAAACCCTCCGCTTTAAATGGAAGGAAATCTATGAGCAACGAAGAGATGAACAAAAAGATGGAATTTATCGTCGAGCAGCAAGCTAAGTTTGTGGCAGACATCGAAATTCTGCGGGAAATTCAGGCTGCAGATGCGAGGCGTTTAAGCGACGGCGTGCTCAGCATGATGGACATTGTCGGACAGCCGACACGCACGCAAATAAGAACTGAGCAAACGGTCAGCACGCTGGCGCAGGATGGGAGTAAGCTGACGCAGGCGCAAGCGCAAACCGGGGAGAGGTTGACGATTCTTATCAACATCGTCGAGCGACATATGGGCGGGAATGGCGGCGCCGAGAGTCGCGGGTAGCAGCAATGCAATTAGCACGCGTTATCGGCACGGTGGTGGCAACCGTCAAGAACGACTCGCTCGAGGGCCGGACGCTATTAGTTGTGCAAACTCTAAACAAGGATCTCGAACCGAAGGGCAGTCCGATGATTGCCGTTGACTCGGTTGGCGCGGGGGTTGGTGAATTGGTTTTCTGGTGCCGCGGGAAAGAGGCGAGCTTCCCCTTTAAAAGAGAAGACACACCCACCGACTGCACCATCATCGGTATCGTCGATTCGGATCTTCATGTGACCCAGGGTTAAGCAGATGATTCTCGCCCGCGTTCTCGGAAACATAGTGGCCAGCACGAAGAACCAGCGTTATGACAATGCCAGCATCATGCTCTGTCAACAGGTAACTCCGGAAGGCGATGAAACGGCCATGACGGTGCTGGCACTAAACGCGGTGGATGCGGGCGTCGGTGACACGGTTTTGATTGTGCAGGAGGGTTGGGGAGCGTCAACTGCCTCAACCGGAAAACCGGGAGCGGCGATCGATTCAGCTATTGTCGGCGTCGTTGATTATGTTGACTTGCTGAAAGACGAATAGTAGGACAAGGAAAGGTGACAGACTGGGATTGCCGGTTCGACAAAGATGAGCACGGAAATAGATCATGCGCGAGAGATTGCCGAGAGAATTGCTCGTCGTGTCGCGAGTGAAAACCCAGCGACAGCCACTGGCACCCCAACGACGCTCAACTCTCAACCCAAACCTGAATTAACCGCTGAACTCGCGGCCGTGCGTGCCGACCTGAGCGAGCTTCAAAGAAAAATTGCGCAACTCGAAACTAAGGTAAGTTCGGTCGCAACGGAAGCTACCAGGAGTTTTAACTCAACTAACATTCCTTCAAGCTTTTCGAGCAGCCCGCGCGCTGTGCCTCCAACTCATTCGCCATGGCTTGCGGGCGTTAATGCTCCACTATCGCATCCCAGTCTGGAAAAGTTTGGTGTGGAGGAAGCTGTCGTGTCTGAACTGGTAGACTATTTCGAGAAAGAGAAGACCTGCAGCGTGGAACCCGGCGGCAAACCCTGCGACCATTGCGCGATGTGCAGCTCGCGCGGCTTCTGAAGAACCTTCACTCATTGAACAAACAAGAAGGCCGCCTTAAGGGCGGCCTTCGCGTTTCATAGGCGTCTTGATCTACTTGGCCGGTGTTGCCGCAGGACTCTGGCGCAGACTATTTGAATCAATCTTCGGCACCTGAGTAGCGCCTTCTTCCGCTTTGAAGTAGGGCTCTTCCTTGAAACCAAACAACTTTGCGGAGACTACTGTCGGGAAGGTGGCGCGTGTCGTGTTGTAGTCCTGCGTCGCATCGTTGTAGTCCTTGCGCGCTATAGCAATGCGGTTTTCAGTTCCCACCACTTCATCCTGCGCTTTCAAAAAGTTCTCATTTGAGCGTAGTTGCGGATACGCCTCCTGCAAGACCAGCAGCCGCCCTACTGTGCCGCCAAAACTGTTTGAGGCATCAATCACGGCCTGCTTTTGTTCGGGGGTCTTGTCGCCACCTTCGCCCTGTGGGGCTTGTTGGGTCGCATTCAGAAGTTTCGAACGCGCCTCGGCAATCTTTCCGAAGACTTCCTGTTCCTGCACCCCCGCCAGCTTGGCAGTTTCGATCAGGTTGTTAAGTAAGTCAGAGCGGCGTTGCAGGTTGGTTTCCACATTTGCCCACTTGCCTTTTACGTTTTCATGCTTGGTTGTCAAAGTGTTATAGCCGCAGCCGCTGGCGGTCGCGGTTACAAAAACAATCAAAGCTAGTAACGATAATCGTCGTCGAGTCATTTCATTTCTCCTGGTACTTCGGCTGCTCAAAATCATCGACCACCTGAATAATGCGGTCGAGCTGCGTCATGTAAGCGCCGAAGATGTCGTTGGCTTCCTTTTCAGAAGGGGGCAAATAATCACTGGAACGAAACGCAAAAATCTTTTCAAACGGCTCGAGGTCGAGCCCGAAGCGCCGCGCGGTCGCTCGAACGCATTCAGGTTTCGCGACCGGCGCGTCTTCGCCATGCAGCATGAGCACCGCGCGAAACAGCGCTGCAAAACTTGCCAGACTGTCGCTCATTAAGTCGCATAACTTCTCAATCGAAACAGAAGCAGGAATATACATCCGGCGAAGTTGGATCAACTTGCTACGCAGTTCATATTCCGTCTGATGCCTCAGGTTTGCATCCGACAGTTCCACCACTTCAAAAGGATCTAGTCCGAAAAGCACGATGCGCGCATTTGCCATCTGGTGAAACTCGATCGGAAATACGTCTGCCGCATCGGATAGTTCCTCCGCGGTGAAATAAACGGGCAAGGGATGTCCCAGGCGCTGCCACTCGCGGGTGGGCGCCTGCGCCAGGCGCAAATCCTCAGGAGTAATGCGCTGCAGAGTTATTAGTAGATTGTAGTCGGAACGCAATTCAATGTGATCGCCCGCCGCCGCCGAGCCGTAGAGCACAACCGAGACGAGATTATCGCCATGGGTGGCTTGCAAATCGCGCAGGAGACCGTTTAATGCGTCGTGGACAACTGTCTTAGCCATCGTGTTTGTTTGCGTGTTCCGATACTAACAGAAAACCTGTTTCTTAAATAAGACTGGGCAGGAACACCCTTACCAACCGCCGCCGGCGCCGCCGCCGCCGGCACTTCCCCCGCCAAAGCCACCGCCGAAGCCGCCACCACCGCCGCCAAAGCCGCCGCCGCCCCAACCGCTGCTGGATCCGCCCCAACCGCCACTAGATCCACCCCAACCGCTACTTCGACCGCCACTGTTCAAAAGTGAACTCAGCAGAAAGGCAGTCCACCAGCCACCGCCGCCACCACGTCCGCTGCGACCGCCGCCGCCCCTCGACACTGCGAGCAGAAAAATGATGACGCCAAGAATTATCAGCAGCGTGCAGCAGGATGATCCGCCGGCCACCGCTGGTCGGCCCTTTGATTCCGCGATAGGCATAGTTCTGATCAATGCCTTCAATCGTAAAACCGCGCTTCTCGGCCAGGGTTGCAACGTAGGCCTGCACCGTATCGTAAACACCCTTACTGTAATTAGCCCGCTTGAATTCCGGTACCAGATACTGGCGCTGAATTTCCCCGACGAGGCCATCGTTAAGATCGCCCTCGAGATGGTAACCAACCTGCGTGTAGTACTTTCGATCCTTGACCGCTATGAACAATAGAAAGCCATCGTTGGTTTTTGAGCCAATACCCCAGCCTCGATAGATGGCCAACGAGTATTCAAAAATGTCCTGGCCGCCGATTGTGTCAACCGTTACCACCGCGAACTCAATATCCGCGCGCTGCTTGAGATTCAAGTAAATCGATCCAAGCTTGTTCTCGGTGTCGGCGTCGATCACGTTGGCGTTATCAACAATCGGCGTGAACGGAGAAGGAAGCGGAATGGGTGGTTGGCCCGTCTGTGCAAACGTAAGGTAGCGTTGCCGAAAGGAGAACAGCGCTCCCGAAGGTGAAATACAGCAGGACACGTAAGACGCTGGTTATCGCACCGCGGCGTGTTATCCAATCGAGTGTGGAAAGTTCTTTAGTCAACTAAAACCTTCGTTATCCCCCGTGATCGCTTACCCCTCAAACAGTCTATGCAAAAGGTAGAAAAGTGCTACCCCTACAAAAACGACAATCGAGACCATAGGGTTTCTTTCTTCTTTGTGATTGACCTCGGGAATTAGATCGCTGGCGGCGACATAGAGGGTAACGCCCGCAGAGAATGGCAGAGCATAACCAACCGCACTTTTGACCCGGTTATTCAATAACGCTACCGCGATCACTCCGGCGAGCGTTGCGGCTCCGATTGCAGCTGTTGCCCAAAGCGCCTTGCGGCTTGAACGCCCCGAAGCAAGCATTATCGAAGCGACCGTGAACCCCTCAGGCATTTTGTGCAGCAGTATGGCGACGAACACGAGTAGACCAACCCGGAAGTTCACCAGAAATGCCGCGGCTATGGAAACACCATCGAAAAAGGTGTGAATCCACAAACCTCCGACTGCCGTGTAAGCCGCCGAGGGCTTCATGAAAGACTCAGGATGTGTTTCAGCACCAAAATGAAAGTGGGGGGCCAGCGTGTGTTCGAAGAGTTGAATGAGTAAATAACCGCCAAGGAGCAACGTCATCGCGCCGACGACCGCCTGGGCCGCGTTCCTGCCTTCGAGCCCTTCAGTCCAAATACTAAAGCTTTCGGGGACGATCTCGATAAAAATGGCGGCCAACATGAAGCCGGCGCCAAGCGCGACCAGATATTTGAGGAAGCGCTCTCCAAAACGGTGTGCTCCGGATCTGATGAGCACAAATCCGCCCAGCAGATTCGCGCCGGCGGCTAGCAAACCAAACAGGAGAAGGCCCGCAAATCCCACGTGATCAGGATTCATTAGTTCTTAGAAAACGAAAGCGTCGGAGCAGAGACATGGCGGGTCAATATACAACACGAGGTTCCGGCTGCCTATCCGAGAACCTTTCAAGACCGAGTTTCAGTTCTGATCTGAGGCATTCTCCAGACTGAGCAGGGCGGACAACAGGCGAACATTAACATTGGACCGAAGCAATCAAGACTCGAAAAACCCCAGAAAAATACAGAGTTTTCTATTGACAGCCAATTTGAGGGAGCGTAGTATCCGCTTCTGGGTGGTCGAAAGTGGTCGGAAGTGGGTCCAACCTCGTAGCTAACGATCATTTGGTAACTTTTCCAGGAGAGGCCACCCGCCAATTTTCAACCGGTCGACATTATGCTGCGAGGAAACTACACCGCCCGGATCGATGCGAAGGGCCGGCTAAAGGTGCCGACGCCGTTTCGCCGTCTTATAGAAGAAAAGCACGGCGGCGAATTCTACATAACAAGTCTCAGCGGTGACAACGTACGCATCTACCCGCTGCCCGAGTGGGAATCGATAGAGCAACGGCTTTCTTTATTGCCGAGTATGGATCCGGCGCGGCGCAAGTTCCTTGACAGAACGAACTATTTTGGCCAGCAGTCGGCGATTGATGGGCAGGGACGCATCCTGATTCATCCCTTACTTCGCAAGAGCGCGGGCGTCATGGGAGATGTTGTCGTCCTCGGATATCTGACTTACCTGGAAGTTTGGGAGATCGACGTTTTCAAGGCCCAAAAGCTTTCGGAGGCTTACACGGAAGACGACGAAGCCGCGATTTCCAAGCTGGGCATCTAGAAGGCAGTGAAGAGTAAAAAGTGAAGAGTGAAAAGTAATAAGACAAAACGAGCGTTTCACTTTTCACGTTTCACTCCTCACTTTTCACTGATTGATAGTTCTTTGAACGAGATCACGGGGCGGTGGTGATGGCTGCGCTTTTGGGGGGCAGAAGCGCGCCCCATCGCCCCGTGCTGCTACAAGAAACGATGCAGTTCCTCGCTCCCGAGCGAGGAGGTCTTTTTGTCGATTGCACGGTGGGCCTTGGCGGACACAGCGAAGCCATACTTGAAACTTCTCCTGAGACGCGAGTCATCGGTATCGATCGCGACGCGGCCGCGCTCAGCTATGCCAGTGAGCGACTGGCGCATTTTGGTGAACGCTTTCAGGCCGTTCATGCGGACTTTCGCGAGCTGGGGCGGATATTAGGCGAGCTCGAAGAAGGTCTACCAGCAGGCATCCTGGCTGATCTGGGAGTTTCGTCACTTCAGTTTGATTCGCCAACCAGAGGCTTCAGTTTTCGCTTTGATGCGCCTCTCGACATGCGCATGAATCCCGAAGGCGACGAGGAGAGCGCGGCTGACCTGCTGCTGCGATTGCCGGAAGAGGAATTAGCAGCAATCATCTTTGAATATGGCGAAGAGCGAAACTCACGCCGCATCGCCAAATGGATAGTTGAAAGTCGCGAACAGGGGAAACCTATCACGACTACAAAAGAACTGGCCGATCTGGTGGCCCGAGCTGCCGGAAAAAGAAAGAACTGGCACATCCATCCGGCAACGAGAACATTTCAGGCTTTACGTATAGCAGTTAACCGAGAGCTTGAAGACCTGGGTCGATTCGTTAACACCGCAATAGATCTTTTACAGCCCGACGGACGCTTCGTCGTCATCAGCTTTCATTCCCTTGAAGACCGGATAATGAAACAGGAACTGCGGCGACTTGCCGGCTACTGCCAATGCGATTTCCGCGGCCGGCCCGATCTTTGTACCTGTGGCGCCCGCCACGTCGTCGAAATTTTGACCAAGCGTCCCATAGTTGCCGATGACATTGAAATCGATGTGAATCCCCGATCGCGGAGCGCCAAGCTGCGTGCATGTCGCAAGCTTTAATAATGAGATCACAGATCTCAGATTGAGAACCTACTAGATCCGGAGTTCCCATGAGAAGAGTTCCTTCGACGCATCTTAATTCCCAGGTTCATCGTGATCGCGACGTGCGCGCCCTCTCTCGTCTCGCTCTCTTGCTGATCTGCGGTCTGGTTCTGGCCAGCGGCTTCGTGTTCGCGGCGCAACAGCATTTCGCAGCCGTTGATTATGGCTACAAGAGCGAAGAGCTTCGTCGTGAGCGCGCGCGGCTGCTCGAAGAAAAGCAGCACTTAATGTTGAAGAAGGAACAAGCCTTTGCTCCGGCCCGTCTGGCGGTACAGGCGCGGGAACTCGGCCTCAAACCGCTTTTGGCCAGTCAGGTCGGAACCCAGAAGGCCGGCAGGCGGAGCCAATTGCCGCTCGCACCGGCACTGCTTACTCCTTCCGCTTCGCTGCAGCGTTAACCCGGGCGCGCTGGCAACAAGCAGTCTCAGATTCCAGGTTTGAGATCTGAAATTGAGATTTGAGATCTCAGAGAAGGGACACATCCTTGATGGCGCGTCTTTCCCGTCAGACGAAGTCACAACCAGACGTTTCGATTCGCCGCACGCTCTTCGTTGCGGCTTTTGTCGCTTTTTGGATGCTGGGAATCAGCGCCCGACTGGTCCATTTGCAAGTGACGCGGCATGAGAAACTGGTTGCGCGCGCTCGCCAGCAACAGCAAGACGCCATTGAGACCAACCCGGCCCGCGGGCCCGTGCTCGATCGAGAAGAACGAGAACTCGCTCGTACGATTGACACCACCTCCGTCTCCATCGCGCCGGATGAATTCAAGCAACATAAAGAAGACACTGACGCTCAAGTCAACGCCGCGATCGAGACAACGGCCCAGGGGCTATCGTCGGTGTTGGGTTTGAACAAAAAGGCGGTCTCCGATCAGATTAACGAAGCAAAGAACACTGGCCGTCGTTTCATCTGGATTGCTCGGCGCATCGATCCCGAAAAGGCGGCCTTACTCGAAAAAATGGAGCTCACCGGAGTTCACACCCGGAAAGAGCCGAAGCGCTTTTATCCAAACGGATCTCTGGCTGCGAACGTGCTCGGCTTCGTCGGGCTTGACGGCAACGGCCTGGCTGGAATCGAACAGGTTTACAACGAAAAAATCGTCGGCGAACCTGGGAAAATCTTTGTCGAAAAAGATTCGCTTGGCAGGGCCTATGAGAGCACTGAAGTTTTGGGTCGGCCCGGGCAGACCGTCATTCTAACAATCGATCAGTCCATTCAGTATCAGGCGGAAGCGGCTTTAACAGCTGCAATCACAAACTCTCATGCGAAGGCGGGAACGGCCATTGTGCTTGACCCGCATACCGGCGACATTCTCGCGCTCGCCAACGCACCCACATTTGACCCCAATGACGTCGGGGCGGCCCCGCCGGCCGCTCGCGCAAACTGGGCACTCCAGAATATTTACGAGCCGGGCTCGACCTTCAAGATTGTCGCGTTCTCGGCGGCCATTGAAAAAGGACTGGCGAGACCCGAGGATCACATCGACTGCCAGATGGGCTCGATCACCGTGGCCAAGCGTTTGATTCACGATCACCACGCGTTTGGCAACCTTACTATCGCCGACGCACTCGCCAAGTCGAGCAACGTCGCGGCGATCAAACTAGGCCTCCGCGTTGGAGACCCCACGATGTACGACTTCATCACGCGCTTTGGTTTTGGCTCGCGCACCGGCATCGAATTGCCCGGCGAGACCGTCGGTCTGGTTCGGCCACTCCATCGTTGGCAGCCGTCGTCAATTGGTTCAGTAGCCATTGGCCAGGAAATCGGCGTTACACCCTTGCAGATGGTTGCAGCTTTCGGAGCGTTGGCAAATGACGGTGTGCGAATTGCCCCGCATCTAATTCGCGAGATTCGAAATGGAAACGGAGTTACAACTTATCGTCCAAATCCCGAACAGCATCGCGTCATCAAGAAGGAGACTGCCACTGCGTTGAGAGGCATGCTCGAGGGCGTCACCTTAAACGGCACCGCTAAGAAGGCGCAGTTGGATGGGTATACAGCCGCAGGCAAAACCGGCACGGCCCAAAAAATTGACCCCAGGACAAGAACATACTCGGCGACGAAGTTTGTGGCGTCCTTTGTCGGATTCGCGCCGGTCAACAATCCGGCGGTGGTAATCATTGTGGTTATCGACGAACCGGGTGGTTCCTATCACGGCGGCGACGTAGCTGCGCCGGTGTTTCGGCAGATTGCCGAACAGATCCTGCCGGAGATGGGTGTGATACCCGACACGGATTTCAACGAACCGCAACTAGTGGCGCAGGCGGCGGAGACACCGACGCAGGTTGCACAGTTACGGCGGGAAGAGAAGCGTCGCGAGAGTGAGATACAACAGGAACAGATCAGGGAAGCAACTATGCCCACGGTAGCCCCACGCGACAATAGAGGGGGCGAGATTGTTTATGCAGTGGCCATGGAGAACGCCATCCTGATGCCGGACTTACGCGGCCGGAGCGTGCGTGATGTCGCGCGTGCTTGTGCGAGGCTGGGGATGCAGGTTGAAGCGCGAGGCGAAGGTGGTCGCGTGGTAGGGCAAAACCCGGACGCGGGTTCTGAGTTGCGCCCAGGACAAACCGTTTATGTAGATTTTGGGAGAGTAAATTGAAATTTAACGCCAACTACTAAGTTGGCATGCTAATCACAACACCACCAATTAACGGAGCCAGGCAAATGATCCCCCATCGAATGCTTAGTAACGGGCTAACGGGTAGTGGCATAAGAAATCGAGTAACGGCATGTAGAAAACGTCTGCGCGAGAGTCGCGTGACGCTCAAAGTTCACGCTGACATCAATGTCGTCGAAGAGTTATTTCCGGAAGCCGTAGTTCCGTTAATTCAGCTCAACGACTACGCTGCGGGCGATTTTGAGGCCGGTAAGCAGACTGAGGAGCTAGAGGTCGGAATCACGTGAATGTTCGCGAGGCATCTCTTTTGATGAGCGCCGGCGTTGCTGACGCAGGTGCGGAGTTCTTTGACAATGAAATAATAGATTTCTCAATCGATTCCAGATCGGTTAGACCAGGCGAGCTCTTCTTTGCTTTATCCCAGGAAGACTACGTTCGAGCCGGCTTCAACGGGGCTTTCCATGACGGGCATCAATTTATTGAGAGCGCGTTTGAGAGAGGTGCAGTTGCAGCAGTTGCTCGTACTGATCGCGTAGCCGCGGATCAGAATCTCCAGATGTTGAAAGGCCGCCTGCTACTGGTTGATGATGCTATCGCAGCGTTACAGACGCTGGCGCATCGCGTTTATGAAGCGTGGGGCAAACCTGTGGTTGGCATTACCGGCAGCGCCGGGAAAACTACCGCCAAGGAATTGACCGCGCATCTGTTGAGCGCGAATGGCCGGAGCGTGTTGAAGAGCGAGCGCAACTACAACAACGGCCTGGGACTGCCGCTGTCGGTCCTGCGCCTGGTAAGCGAAGGCAGATCACCGGAGCAATTTGAGGTGGCGGTACTAGAGATGGGGATGTCGTCGCCGACACACGAAATCGAGCGGCTCTGCAAAATCACGCCACCGGACATTGCGGTGGAGTTGATGATAGCGCCGGTGCATCTGGAGTATCTGGGAAGCATAGAAAACATCGCCGCAGCCAAAGCTGAATTGGTCCAAGGTCTTAAGCCGGGCGGCGTTGCCGTACTCAATGCGGATGATGAATGGGTCATACGGATGCGCGAAATGCACAAGGGACGCACGGTTACCTTTCGGAGTCGATAATCCGGCAGATGTTACAGCCAGTGAGATCGATACCAGTCACCTGGGCTCGATCAAGTTTCGTTTGCAAACTCCGTTGGGTGAAGCGCCTGCGACCCTGCCGATGAGCGGGCGTCACAACCTGATGAATGCCCTCGCGGCGGCGGCGGTGGCAACCTGTTTTGAACTCGAGCCGGGGCAGATTGCCACGGCTTTGAAGACAGCTACACCACCTCATATGCGTGGCGAGGTGCTTGATTTCGCGGCAGGCTTTACAGTGGTGGATGATTCGTATAACTCGAATCCGCGTTCACTCATAAACATGGTGAGAACGATTACCGAGGGCGGCATGGACGCCCGGCGGCGAATCGTAATTGCCGGTGAAATGTTGGAACTGGGGCCAGACGAGGCCGCGCTTCATCGCGAAGCTGGACAGGAAATTGGCCGAGCTGGGGTCAACGTCGTTTGGGGCGTCCGAGGTCTGGGATCGGCGATCGTTGCCGGCGCTCAGGGAAGCAGGGATAACTGAGGCACGCTTCTTCGAGACTTCTGATGATGCGGCTCGCGCGCTGGTTTCGGAAGTCCGGGAAGGCGATCTGATTTTAGTAAAAGGCTCGCGGGGCGTGGCCACCGACAGGATAGTTGCCGCAATGCGCGAACGTTTCCCGCTGGCCGGGACAGACGAATAGCAGTCGTAACGCAAACTTTTATGTTTGCGGGTTGAATTAGTGAGCGGCAGCGTTTGGCAAACTAGAGTCGCGTTACACCGGATCGAAAACAACAGCGAATGATTTATTACGTCCTATACGAGCTGCTCTATAACCACTTTAAGGAGAAAGATTGGTTTCTAATCAAGGCGCTCAACGTTTTTCAGTACGTCACCTTTCGAACTGCATACGCGTCGATAACCGCGCTGCTGCTGTCGCTCGTGTTTGGTGGCAGGTTGATTCGCGCCTTGAAGACCTGGAACGTAGGACAGCAAATTCGAGACGAAGGACCACAGGGCCACAAGGCCAAGCACGGCACTCCCACGATGGGCGGAGTGCTGATAATCGGCTCGGTGGTTATTTCAACTCTGCTTTGGGCCAAGCCGTCGAGTGTTTACGTTTGGACGGTTGTGATCGCCACCTTGCTCTTCGGCGCAATTGGATTTGCCGACGACTACTACAAGATGGCGAGGCAGAAAAGTCTCGGCCTTACCGGCAAGCAAAAGTTGCTGGGGCAGCTGGTAATCGCAATTGGCGTTTGGACGGTGCTATATATCCTGACCAAATATTTCGCCAGCGACTACTCCTGGAACGTCAGTATCCCGTTTATCAAAGCCACCGCGAATCCTACCGGAATCAGTTTCATCGGACCGTTCCTTTACCTGATCTTCATCGTGATTGTGTTGCTGGGTTTCTCAAACGGGGTGAATTTGACAGACGGTCTGGACGGCCTGGCGATAAGCGTGACGTTCATTGCGATGACCGCTTTGACAGCACTGACGTATCTAAGTAGCGACGCGCGCTGGGCGAGGTACCTGGAGTTAACGCATCGACCCGAAGCGGCCGAGTTGACTGTGTTCTGCGGTGCAATGGCCGGGGCGAGTCTTGGGTTCCTTTGGTACAACGCGCCCCCGGCGGAAGTTTTTATGGGCGACGTTGGCAGCCTGGCCATAGGCGGCGCCCTTGGGACCGTGGCCGTGCTGACTAAACAGGAATTCATGCTGCTGATGGTGGGCGGCGTGTTTGTGATCGAAGCATTGTCAGTGACGCTGCAAGTCGGCGTCTTCAAAATGACAAAGCGGACCACCGGCACCGGGCGGCGGTTATTTAAGATGACGCCATTGCACCACCACTTTGAAATGCAGGACTGGAAGGAATCGAAGATAGTTTTCCGGTTCCTGATTCTGGCGATACTGTTTGCGCTTTTGAGTCTGTCGACGTTGAAGCTTAGGTAGGGAAAGAGTGGCCAGTGGTCAGTGGCCAGCATGAAGATCAGTGGGCAGTGAGCAGTGGGCAGTGGGCAGTAGGAGTGTTTAATGGAAGTGGCGCTGTACTTATGACTTTTTTGGGCGGCGAGTTTGCAAGGGCGACCGTTTGGCTGCCTTTACTGCCACTGGCCACTGGCCACTGGCCACTGGCCACTGCCCACTGGCACGCCGCATGAACGTCGCGGGCAAGAAGATACTAGTGATGGGGGCGGGGCGCAGCGGTATTGCGAGCGCGAGATTTTTGATAGCACGAGGCGCGACGGTAGCGCTCAACGACGCGCAGCCGGTTGAGAAATGGAACGCCGATGCGCTGTCGCTAAAGAACGAAGGAGTGGGTTGCCTCGGCGGCGAACTGCCCGGCTGGCTGCTCGACCAGCTCGACCTGGTTGTCATCAGCCCTGGAGTTCCAACCAAGGCGATTCCGCTTCGTTACGCGGAACGCGCGGGAGCGGAAGTGATCGGCGAAGTGGAATTGGCTTCGCGGTATTTGAAAGGGCGGATGGTTGCAATCACCGGTTCGAATGGTAAGACAACGACCACTTCGTTGATTGGCCGGCTACTTAAGGACGCGGGCTTGCAGACACTGGTTGGGGGAAACATCGGAACGCCACTCATTTCGCTGGTTGAAAGTTCGCGCGATGACGGTTGGACGGTAGTTGAGATGTCGAGTTTTCAGTTGGAAACAATCAAGGAATTTCATCCGACAGTTGCGGTGGCCCTGAACGTTACGCCGAATCATATGGATCGTTACGAATCCTTTACTGACTATGCGGCGGCCAAGCATCGCATTTTCATGAATCAGACATCCGGTGATGTCGCGATTCTTAACGCTGACGACGAAATCATTTCCAGCTGGGCGAAAGGTTTGCGGGCGCATGTGACCCTTTTCAGCGTCCAGCAAGAACTGGAAGAAGGCCTTTTTCTGCGAGGCCGCGAAATTGTTTCCCGTGCACCCGGTGGTGAGCGAGTGTTGTTAAAGTCGGATGAGATGAAACTTCGCGGCCTGCACAATGTCGAGAATGTGCTGGCAGCAGTTGCAGCCGGCCTTGCTTGCGGCGCCGCTCCCGAGTCGATGCGCGAGACGATTAGAAATTTTGCGCCGGTCGAGCATCGCCTGGAGTTTGTCGCAGAAGTTGAGGGCATAAAGTTCTACAACGATTCGAAAGCTACCAGTGTCGACGCGACTGTCAAAGCGCTTGAAGCGTTTGCTGACGAGCCGGGAAAGATGGTTTTGATTTTGGGCGGCCGCGGAAAGAAGGCCCCATACGCTCCCTTAGCAACGCTGGTGCGCGAGCGAGTTCGAAAGTTGGTTCTGGTAGGCGAAGACGCGGAAACGATTGAGCGGGAATTGGGAGAGTTGGCGCCGAGTGAGCGAGCGAAAGATTTGGGCGAGGCGGTCACACTTTCGTTCCAGGCAGCGCAAGCGGGCGATATTGTTTTGCTGGCGCCGGCCTGCGCGAGTTTCGATATGTTCAGGAGTTTTGAGCATCGCGGCAGCGTCTTTAAGGAAGAAGTCCACAGTCTAAAGTCCAAAGTCCAAAGACCGTCTCTGTAACCTTGGATCCAGAATGACGGAAGAAGCGTGGAATTAACCACTAGCAACGGCAAGCGGACTTTGGACTTGGGACATTGGACTTTGGACAAGGTTTGAAGATGGCGAGGAAGTTATACCCAGACACCTGGCTTTTTGCGGCAACCATCGGGTTGGCGCTGTTTGGCGTGGTTATGGTTTACAGCGCTTCGGCTGTATTGGCGCAAAGCGAACATCACGGCAGTTTCTATTACGTCATCAAGCAGGCGATTTGGACGTCGATTGGCTTGGCGGCAATGCTCATTGCGATGCAGGTTGATTATCACCGCTTGCGGGACCGTCGAGTTGTTTACGGGCTACTGACACTAACCGTTTTGATGCTGCTGGCGGTCTTTGCCTTTCCGGCAATAAACGGTGCGCGACGTTGGATCAAGTTCCAGGGTTTTTCGGTGCAACCTTCAGAGATTTCAAAACTGGCGCTGGCGATCTTTCTTGCGTACTTCCTCGAGAGACGGGCTGGTGAAGAAGCAGACTTTTGGCGGACGTTCATTCCTTGTGGCCTGGTGACGGCAGTGCTTGCGGGACTTATCGTGGTGGAACCTGACTTCGGCACCTCGATGATGCTGGCAGTTACGTTTGTCATAGTTATCTACACCGCTGGCGCACGACTCTCGCATCTTGCTATGGCGGCGGCGCCTGCGTTTCTGGTTGCCGCGGGATTGTTGATTTTCGTCCCGTGGCGGATGGCCCGTTTGGTGTCATTCTGGGACCCCTGGGCCGATCCACAAAAGAGCGGCTTTCAAGTGGTTCAGTCCTTAATTGCTGTTGGGTCTGGCGGGACCAACGGACTTGGGTTCGCTCAGGGAAAACAGAAGATGATGTTTCTGCCGTTTGCCCACTCCGATTTTATTTTTGCCGTGATCGGGGAAGAGCTGGGCTTGCTCGGCACCCTTGCGGTGCTCGCGGCATTTGCGTTGTTTCTATGGCGCGGGATTCGTATTTCGTTTATGGCGCCGGATCGCTTTGGGAGATTGTTAGCGATCGGCATTGTGACAGGGATCGTTGCGCAGGCCTTATTTAATATGAGCGTGGTGCTCTCGATGGTACCGACGAAAGGCATTCCCTTGCCGTTCATTTCCTACGGCGGATCGTCACTGGTTCCAACGCTCGCCGCTGTCGGAATTTTGCTGAACATCTCGCAACATGCGAGGGGTTCTTCGCGCGCTGAGTGAGAAGGATGCGCGTATTGATCGCCGCCGGTGGGACTGGCGGGCACATTTACCCGGGAATTGCGGTCGCGAAAGAAATCTTGCGGCGCTCGCCCGAATCGAAAATCAGGTTTGTTGGCACTGCTCATGGCCTCGAAAACAGACTTGTTCCCCAGGCGGGTTTTGAACTATCGCTCATTGACAGTGCCGGACTTAAGAATGTTGGGCCAGTCGCGCAGGCGCGTGGCCTTCTCGTTTTGCCGAAGAGTTTTTGGTCCGCCCGAAGCTTGATTAAGGCGTTCCAGCCTGACGTGGTAATCGGTGCAGGTGGTTACGTCTCGGGTGCAGTGGTCCTGACTGCGGCGTTGCTGAAGGTGCCAACACTGGTGATGGAGTCGAATGCATTACCCGGTTGGACCAATCGCGTGCTGGCACGTTTTGTAGATCAGGCGGCGGTGTCCTTCGATGAGGCGTTGCCTTTTTTCGGCGGCAAGGCAAGGGTAACAGGCAATCCGGTCCGCCGGGAGTTCTTTGAGATACCAGCGAAAGAGCGTCAGCCGGGACGGTTTTCAATTCTCGTGTTCGGCGGTTCGCAGGGCGCTCACGCAATCAACGAAGCGGTGATCGCGGCGCTGCCATTATTGAAAGCGATGAAGAATGAGTTGCAGCTGACGCATCAAACCGGCGAAGCAGATTTCGCCAAAGTGAGTTCAAGATATGCAGAGTCTGTATGGCGCGAACGCGCCACCGTCCGGAAGTACATTGACAACATGGTGGAAGCTTTTGCCGATGTCGATCTGGTTATTTGTCGGGCCGGCGCAACTACGACAGCGGAACTAATCGCCGCCGGGAAGGCGTCGGTAATGATTCCTTTTCCTTTGGCGGCCGACGATCACCAGCGAAAGAATGCTGAAGCGTTGGAAGCCGCAGGAGCAGGAAAGATGATTTTGCAGCAGGATCTGTCCGCCGAGCGGCTGGCAGAAGTGATATCAACCCTGGTTCACGAGCCGGAGAAAATTACAAGCATGGAACAAGCCGCACGCAAGCTGGCACGCGGCGACGCGGCGGCTGCCGTGGTGGATATGGTGGAAAAGCTGGTGGCCAGTGGCCAGTGACCAGTGGCCAGCAGGAAGCAAGAGGTCGGCCTATCTCAGGTCTGAGATCTCATATATGAGATGAAGAACCAACGACAAAGTTCAAAGACCGAGACAACAGGAACTGGCAACTGGCAACTGGCCACTGATCACTAATTCTTATGTTTCGACGAATTCAACACGTCCATTTTGTCGGCATTGGCGGCATCGGTATGTCCGGTATCGCCGAGGTGCTGGTCAATCTGGGATTCCGTGTGTCCGGCTCCGACCAAAAGAAATCCAACGTCACGGATCGGCTGCAACAGATGGGGGTTGAGTTTACGGAAGGCCATGCCGCCGAAAACGTCGGTGACGCTCACGTGGTGGTTTGTTCCACCGCGGTGCGTGACGACAATCCTGAAGTTGTTGAAGCTCATCGTCATTCGATTCCAGTGATTCCGCGCGCGGAAATGCTCGCTGAATTGATGCGACTAAAACCCCACACGGTGGCGGTAGCCGGCTCCCATGGCAAGACGACCACTACCTCAATGGTCGCAACCGTGCTTGGCCACGCCGGAATGGATCCAACCATCGTCGTTGGCGGCGTTGTCGGTGCTTTCGGATCAAATGCGCATCTCGGTACCAGTGATCTGATGGTCGTTGAAGCCGATGAAAGTGATCGATCGTTTCTGATGCTGACGCCAACGATTGCGGTCGTGACAAACATCGATCGCGAGCACATGGATTACTACCACGACATGGATGATGTGCGCGCCTGCTTCACGAATTTTGTAAACAAGGTCCCATTTTACGGCGCATCGGTTCTTTGTCTTGACGACCCTAACGTGCAGGCCATCATTCCGGCTGTGGAGCGACGCCGTATTACTTATGGTCTTAGCGCGCAGGCGGACATCTCAGCCCATGCGATTCGTTACGATCAGAATTTCGGATCAATCTTCACCGTCTGGCACGGTGCGGATGTCGTTGGGGACATTTCATTGTGTGTGCCGGGACTGCACAACGTCTATAACGCGCTCGCTGCGATTGCGGTTGGATTTGAATTAGACGTGCCATTTACACAAATAGCGGAGGCTTTGGCCAGCTTCACCGGAGCCGGCCGGCGATTCCAGTTTAAAGGCGAGGCCGGTGGCGTGATGATTGTTGACGATTACGGCCACCATCCGACGGAAGTTAAGGCGACCCTGGCAGCAGCCAAAATCGGTTCGGGTGGGCGACGCATCGTCGTGTTGTTTCAACCGCACCGTTACAGTCGCACACACGATTTGATGGAAGAGTTTGCGCGCTCGTTCAACAATGCCGACACGCTTTTCGTTACCGACATCTATGCAGCGAGTGAGGATCCGATCGAAGGAACAACGGCGGAAGTCTTGACCACCGCGATCCAGCGGTATGGCCACAAGGATGCGCGCTATGTTGGAGCGTTGGAAAACGCGCCAGAGGCCTTGCGAGATCATGTGCAACCGGGAGACTTGGTTTTAACTTTGGGAGCTGGGACCGTCAGCCGGGTGAGTGATCAGTTGTTGACGCTGCTTCGTGAAAAAAGCGAAGCCAAGGGCGTCTAGTTTCCGCTTGCGCGAACTGTTCTTCGCGCCTGGTATTTATGGACGAAACTGCTCAAGAAGATTTTAAGGCACGCGATATTGCCCTCGAGGAGATCGCAACGCGACTTGGCGTGCGGGCTGAACGCGGCCGTCGCTTTGCCGAGTTAACGAGTTTGCGCGTAGGTGGCGCGATTGATTGGGTTCTATCGCCAGATACGGAAGCGCAGGCAGCGGCAGTTGTGCATGAAATGGACCAGTCCGGAATTGGTTGGCGAGCACTGGGCTCAGGCAGCAACATCCTGGCCGACGACAGTGACCATCATTATGTTGTTTTGAGTCTCAAGGATCTGAAGGGTGAGCTTGAGTTTGACGGCGAGCGTGTCTCCGTTCCGGCTGGGTATTCGCTGCCGCGGCTTTGTATCGACGTTGCGCGGCAAGGCCTGTCGGGAATCGAAGGGCTCGGCGGAATTCCAGGCACAGTAGGCGGTGCGCTGTGGATGAATGCAGGCGCTTATGGTCACGAGATCGGTACAGTCACCGAGACGGTGCGCGTGGCCCGCGATGGATTGGTGGTCGACGTTCCCGGCAAGAGCGTTCAATGGAACTATCGTCACACTTCATTTAGGGACGGCGAGCTATTGCTTGGCGCAACTTTGCGGCTGACACCCGACGACCCGGAGAAAATTCGCACGCGTATGGAAGATGCGAAATCGCGACGGATGGCGACGCAACCACACGGATCCCGTTCGGCCGGTTGCTTTTTTAAGAACCCGCCAACAAGTGCGGTAGGCACCGGCAAAATAATTGATGAGCTGGGAATGAAAGGTTCGCGAAGAGGCAGCGCGGTTATTTCTCCGGTCCATGCCAATTTCATTGTGACTGAGGGTGAGGGCGCGCGAGCTGAAGACGCAATGGCCCTCGCCGAGGAAATTCGCGAGCGCGTTAAGCACGAACATGGCATTGAGCTTGAGTATGAGGTGGAGCTTTGGCGGGCGAGCGCGCCCAGGAACAAGCCAGCGGCCGACGATGCGCACGACGTGGACAAGGAACCAGATCGAAAGGAACTGAAGTGAGAGAACAAGCCTTAGGGCAAAAAGTCGGGAACCGCAGCGGCTTGGGGAACCACCGTCACTCGAGTGCTGCGACGCAACGACCGGCGCGACGTGAGAGTACCGGCGAAGCTTTGGTTGGGCGCCTGCGCACGCTACTGGGTTATGTCCCGGCAGTCCTGAAGATCGTTTTGGCTATAGTAGTGGGCGTCGTCATTTTCGCAGGCTATCGGTCCGCGGCGTCGGCCAGTTTCTTCCAGGTCCGAAAAGTCGAAGTGCAGGGCACTTCAAGAGTCTCCGTGGAGGAGGTTCAGGCGTTGGTTCGCAAAGAGGTTGAAAAGACCGGCGTTTGGAAGGCTGATCTGAAGGGAATGAATGTGCGTCTGGAAAAACTGCCGTGGATCAGAACTGCGATTGTGTCGCGCGTATTGCCTGATGGGATTCGCGTTCGCATCACTGAGCGCGTCCCGCGCGCGGTAGTGCGCATGGCGTCAGGACGCTTTCGCTGGGTGGATGAGGATGCAGTAATGCTCGGCGAGATGTTGCCAACGGATCAGATACCACCCTTCTTCCTTCGTGGCCTGAATGAGGAAGACTCGGAAGCAGCGCGTACGGAAAACCGCGAGCGAGTCGAAAAATTTTTGGAGTTGCAGCGAGCCTGGGACGCCGCAGGCCTATCGGAACGTGTTAGCGAAGTAAATCTAATCGACATTCGGGATATTCGAGCTCAGTTGGCTGGCGACGATTCGCACATAGAGATTCGGCTGGGTTCTCAGGATCACGGCAAGCGGCTGAAGGATGGACTGGAAGTGCTTGATGCGCAAAAGCAGTCGCCGCGGGGCTCGCTGATTAGTTATATCGATTTGAGCCAGGGGAATAAGCGGGCCATTGTTGGCCTGACATCCGGCGCCCATGCGTCGGAAGCGACATCAAATCCCACCGTTGGATCGGCGAGCGAGACTACGCCTGATCGCCAGACGGCAGTTGCTGTATCGCGCGCGAGTGCTAATGCCCTGGCCATCAAAAATACCGATAACAAGAGCGCGAGGGACCGCACCGCAAGGACGTCGGCCACTGAAAAGAAACCAGACAGGGCGAAGAAGCCGGACCACAGATGATCGCATTCGTTTCAATGAAGGAGCGCTTCTAAATGGCCAAGCGTACGCAGCACACAATCGGTCTCGACATAGGGACCAGCAGGGTGACGTGTATTGCTTGTGCACCGGGCGAAAGTGGATTGTTGAGCATAGTCGGCATCGGTGAATCTGAAGCACGAGGATTGCGAAAGGGAGTGATCGTAAATCCCGATGCAGCAGTCGATGCGATTAAGAGGGCGGTTGAAGAAGCTGAACGAATGAGTGGGATTGAGGCTGAAGAAGTGACGATCAATCTGGCGGGTTCTCATATTCTGGGCTTTAACGGTCAGGCGATCGTGGCCGTGTCAGGTCGCGATAGAGAAATCACTACTGAGGATGTGCGCCGAGCTATCGACTCTGCCTGCGCGATTCAACTTCCTGCTGGGCGTGAAATAGTCGACCGCTTACCTCAGGAGTTTATCGTTGACGACCAGGATGGAATTAACGACCCGGTAGGAATGATCGGAGCCCGGCTTGCCGTCAAGGTTCACATTGTCACCAGTCCGGTCACCGCTCGCCAAAATGCGATAAATGCCGTAAATCGCGCCGGATTAATCGTAGCGGACATGGTGCTGGAGCAACTTGCGGCGGCCGAAGCTTCGCTAACCGAAGACGATAAGGAATTCGGCGCGGCCCTTGTGGACGTGGGCGCAGAAACGACCGGGTTGGTCATTTACCAGCGGGGCGCGGTTCAGCATACGGCGGTATTTCCACTTGGCGGCTCTCATTTCACCAACGATATTGCCTTCGGTTTGCGAACGCCGATTCCGGACGCCGAAAAGATCAAGCGCTCGGTTGGCTGCGCGTCCAGCACCTCGCTGAGCGAAATGGAACGCGGCGAGTTAGTGGATGTTCCATCTGTCGGTGGTCGAGCGCCGCGTCAACTCTCTCGACAGATCCTTTGCGACATTCTGCAGCCACGCGCGGAAGAAGTGTTGATGCACGTCGCGGACGAGATCAAGGACGCGGGTTGGGAAAGACAACTCTCGAGCGGCGTTGTATTGACCGGCGGCGGAGCGTTGTTAAGCGGCATGACTGAAATCGCTGAGCAGGTTTTCGATGCGCCCGTTCGCATCGGTTATCCCGAGCGGGATCGGTTTGGTGGGTTGATTGAGGATGTGCAAAGTCCGGCCTGGACGGCCGCGGCCGGTTTGGCCCTGGTTGCAAGTCGAGCCCAGGCCAGCGAGCTAAAGATCGCGATGAGCCGGCGCGGGTCGACAGGCCGACTCACTCATTTCGTTTCAAGATTTCGTAATCGTTTCAGTAGTATTTTTTGACAAGTTGTTGTATGCTTTCGCCCCGGTCGCACAAGATATAGTCCGCAACATATCGATGCCGATGGCGCGAGCAACCCAACATAGAAGAAAAGGGCCCTGGAAGCCTTCTCGCTTCGGAAGAGAGGAAATAACTATGGCAGAGGACGCGCGTCTCGATAGAGGCATTAATATTTTCATTGATGACGATCCGCACCCGCTAGGTGCGCGGATAAAAGTGATCGGCATCGGCGGTGGCGGCGGCAACGCCGTCAATCGCATGATCGAGGCTGGTATCGAGGGCATAGAATTCCTCGTTGCCAATACCGACCTTCAGGCGTTGAAGCGATCAAAAGCGCCAATCAAAATACAACTCGGTAGCAGGCTGACGAAGGGCTTAGGTGCGGGAGCAAATCCTAACGTCGGACGTGAAGCCGCCCTTGAAGACACTGACAAGATCATCGAGGTCCTTGAAGGCGCGGACATGGTCTTTGTTACGACTGGCCTTGGGGGTGGCACGGGCACCGGCGGAGCGCCGATCATCGCATCGCTGGCGACCGAACTGGACGCTCTGACTGTTGCGGTGGTGACTAAGCCGTTTCATTTCGAAGGACGTCGGCGCATGCAGCAGGCTGAACAAGGCTTGCGCGAACTGCGTGAGTGCGTAGATACAGTAATCACGATTCCAAACGAGCGCTTGCTGCACACCGTCCAAAAGGATTCATCTCTGGCTGACTCCTTTGGCGTAGCCGATGATGTCCTTCGTCAGGCCGTCCAGGGAATTAGCGATCTAATCACTGTTCCCGGCCTGATCAATCTGGACTTTGCCGACGTCAAATCAATCATGCAGGGCATGGGCATGGCTCTAATGGGCGCTGGACGCGCGCGAGGCGAGAATCGTGCGATTGAAGCCACCCAACAGGCAATCTCTTCGCCCTTGCTTGAGGAAGCTACGATCCAGGGCGCGAAGGGTGTTCTCATCAACATCACAGGCGGGCCGGACCTGACGCTCTATGAAGTGAACGTGGCGTCGACCATCATTCGCGAGGCAGCCGATGAAGATGCCAACATAATCTTCGGCGCAGTAATCGATGAGAACTTGAGGGATGAAATGAAGATCACCGTCATCGCGACCGGGTTTGGACAGGAAGCCGTAGCAGTCGCTTCAGCAGCGTCGGTTTCAAGTCTGCCAGTAAGCGCGCCGCGCTTTGTGCAGCGTCCATCCGACGACTTGTCGCGGCCGATGATGCAGGCAAGGCCGGACGACCTGGACGTGCCTACCTTCATTCGCAAGAAAGCAGACTAAGCGACCAAAACCCAGGCATGAGAAAGGAAGGCTAGCTTGTTGGGCCTTCCTTTTACTTTTTGAGGAATGCTCGCCTCCAGACATCACAGTTTCGCCTTTGCTTTTTGACCGCCGCTTGTGTAGCATGAGCGTAATTCCTTGCAGGGTTTTCCAATACGGTTCAATTTTCGTCACAATCGAATGGCCGCAGCCTGCGAGTTACTGTGATCCGCGCTATCACGTCCCCGCCAAATGTGTGTCGCGCGACTTGATCGCGAAATGATTTTGAATCCGTCTTAATACATTGGAGGTAGTGACAAGTGAGTAACCGTAAACTGATCAGGACCACGCTCGCCGAGGTGAAGGGTAAAGAACGCATAGTGCCTCAACCCAGGGAGAGAGAGCGCTCCAATAATGGTTCCCATCGTGGACCCGGCGGCGGTGACAGAGATGGTGGCAGGGACCCCGGTAGAGAAAATGTGCGTGCTCAGCAAAGCTCTGTACAGGTGCGCAAGCGAACGCCCCCGCCGATGGAGACTAACGCAGAACTTTTTTATTACAAGAAACAGATCGATGCACACACGCCCATGGTAATTGTTTTGCTTGATGGCGAGGAGATTGAGGGAACGATCGAGTGGTACGATCGCGGCGCCCTGAAAGTAAACCGGAAGTCAGCGCCCAACCTCCTGCTTCTCAAGAGAAACGTCAAGTACATGTTTAAGGCCGAAGATCGCGTTGCCGAAGCTACGGAATAAGGCACCTCGGCGCCTACTCGGTTTCCTGACTCCCTTCATATCCCAGTAGTTGTCGGCCTGGTTCCAACCAATGAGGCAGTTTGATGAAAACTCATCTCATTCAGGTTTCCGTCAGCGCCGATCCTTGCCGCGAATCGCCATCACCATGGGCGATCCAGCGGGGATCGGTCCGGAAGTAGTTCTCAAAGCAGTAGCCGAAGAAGAAATTCAGCGCCTCTGCATACCCATCATAATCGGCGACGCCCAGTTGCTGGCGCACACTGCACGCACTCTTGACCTGCAGTCGGGCTATGACATCATTCGCTCAGGCGAACCAATCCCCGAACAACTCTCAGAACCGTTGATCTTTCACCTTGATAACATTAACGGTGTTATCGAATCTGGCGTTGAATCGGGCGCGGCGGGAAAAGCGGCTGGTGGATACATCGAAGCTGCGGTAGAACTCTGCGCGGCAGGAAGTGTAGACGCGATCGCCACCGCTCCCATCAACAAGCGATCACTTTTCCTGGGTGGTTACAGTTTCCCCGGGCACACGGAGTTCCTGGCCCACCTTACCGGTACCGAAGAATACGCGATGGCTTTCGTTGCCGCCAATCTCCGCATAGTGTTGATCTCGACCCACGTCCCGCTGGCAGAGGCAATCAGACTGGTAGAGCGAGATCGCATCATCAGGACGATTAACCTGACGAATCGAGAGCTGAAACGTTGGGGTATTGAGCGCCCACGGCTGGCGATGGCGGCTCTGAATCCGCACGGAGCTGAAGGTGGACTATTTGGGATGGAAGAGACTTCAGAAATCGCCCCGGCCATCGAAGCATGTCGCGATATGGAAGACATTAACGTTGCCGGCCCCTACTCAGCAGACACCGTATTCCTGCGGGCTTCGCGCGGAGAGTTTGACGCGGTAATCGCTTGTTACCATGATCAGGCAATGATTCCGGTTAAGTGTCTTTCGTTCGGCGAAGCGGTCAATGTTACTCTGGGTTTGCCGTTCATCCGGACATCTGTCGACCATGGTACGGCATTCGACATCGCTGGCAAGGGACTCGCCGAGCATTCAAGCATGTCAGCGGCGATCAAGCTCGCCGCTGAGTTATCGAGTCGCGCCGGCGAAAGCGGCTGTGCGATGGAAGTCTAAAGAAATTAAAGAACGAAACCAATGTCTCCGGATAACGAAAAACGTCAAATCCTGGTCGCTGACGACGATCCGGCAATTCTGCGTTTAGTTTCAGCCATTCTTGAAAAAGAAAACTACGGCGTTACCACTGCTCGCGACGGCAGAGAGGCTTACAAGATTCTGCAGGGCTCGGCAAACTTCACTGCCGCAATCTTCGATGTCGTTATGCCGCACATTTCCGGACCGGAGCTGGTGCGATACATGAAGACCGAAAAACGATTAATGAACATCCCGGTGATGATGATGACCGCCGAACAGGATCCAAAACTCTCGTCAGACAGTTTCTCCGCCGGGGCAGTAGTTTTCATGCCCAAGCCATTCACCACGGCGCAACTACATACAATGTTGCAGATGGTGGTTGGCAAAAATTGAAGTTAGTTTTATGTCGCGTATGAATGCCGGAAAAACCAGCATCTCTTTTCTCTTCCCAACGCTTGCGTGCTGCGTGATCGTTTTAGTGGGCTGTTGATGCCCGCGCTGATTTGTCTGCGAGCCAGGCCCGCAAAGTAATAAGTCGCATCGCCGGGTTCGAGCTCAAGAGCAGTGAAGTGCGTGTGAAGTCTATCTCTGTGAGTAGTTCGTCTGCGGTGGAGGTGTCAGCCGAGATAAAGACGGTCTTAAAGTTCGAAGCGGACAAAGACGGAAGGTGGCGCGTTGCCGAGATTAGGACCGGGCAGGACCGCTGGGAGAGCGTCGATCTCATCGCGAATGCTCTGGGAACGCAGGCAGCCAAAGGTGATTGTAATGCACCCGATCCGCGTGTCAGAGGCAAAGAGGCGGTTGATCCCAGCGTGAAGCGTGCGCGTTGTCTAATTGGTCATTTGTTGGGTGTTGAGATTCCTTCAGATGCGATTCGAATTCAGGAAGTGAACCCGTTGCCAATTCCAATGGCGTCCCAGCCTTCGGCGACCGTCGTTACCTGGCTGCGATTCGACACGCGACTAACGAGCGATAAAAACGGTTGGCGCGTGACCGAGTTGCGGACCGGAAATCACGATTGGGTTAAACTCGAACCACTGCTGGCCGCGGTAAACCAACAGAAGCAGAATTTGGCGCATTCAGAGTTGGAGTTGATAGCTGTAGCTCTGGAAAAGTTTCGCCGAGACCGTGGCCATTATGTCGTTTCCGACAAGGAATCCGTGGCGATCGACTTTCTGAGCCCTCGCTATTTGGGGCGTGTAATTCGCGTCGATCCGTGGAACCAGCCTTACAAGTATCTCGGTGAACGCGATCATTTTACACTGCGCTCCTCTGGACCAGACCGCAAGGCTGACACGCCCGACGATATACTCCTCAACGAATCGCGTAATTAACGAGAATCAAAATTGCGTTTCCCGAGGTGAATTCACGGAGCGCGATCAGAAATAAATCGCCTCGCAATCTGCAACAAAAACGAACCTCGTTAACCCTTGAGCGTGATCACGACCGTTAAGGAACTTTCCAACAAAAGGAGTCCGCATATGATTCGCTGCGCAATATTTCTCCCGCTGGTGATTTGTGTCTTAGCACTGTTCAGCCTGGAATCATTTGCTCAACCCGTCGAGCGTCGTCAGCCAGGTGCGACTCGTCAAAGCGAGGAACCAGCGGCCGGCCAGCCCGCGAATGCCAACACCATCGAAGCAGTAGTGAATGAAATTGATCTACTGCGAAAGTCTCTGCAGACTTTGAAGCTGCGGTTGCGCGAGATCAGTGACAGACTTCCCGCGCTCGATTCAAAGCCGAGCGTTTCAAACGACAAACAGAATCGCATTGCCCACACCCTTGAGCTGTTGGTCCGCGCTGAAGAACGCGCCGGGATCTTGCGAAAACAGCTTATCGAGTCGATCGAAAAAGAGACCACCTACAAAAGTCGTCTGGCGCAGATGGATGAAGAAGTTCGTCCTGAAAATATTGAGCGCTCCTTGAGCGGGGTCGGAACGACGCGCACTCCAGAAATGCGGGAGGTTCGACGTCGTTCCCTGGAGATAGAGAAGAGAGGCCTTGAGAGCCTGCTGACTTTAAATACCCAAAACCGCGCCCGCCTCGAAGAAGACGTAAGGCAAGCTGATAATCAGGTCTCCAGAATCCGCCAGCGTCTTCTCCCTCTTATTGACAGGGAGATTGATAAAATTACTCCTAACTAAGGAAAGGCCTGGACTTCGGCAATTCACCATTAGCCGCCTAAATCCACGCGTTTTTGATTAAACTCTTGACGCGCCCTCGCGCCGATGGTAGTTTCAAAGAGTGGCTTTGCTTTGGAAGGCCTCGTTATTAGACAAGCAGCAAACCCCGGCCGCGCCGACTGTAATTCCAAGCCCGCCAGTGGCGCTCAATTCAGCTAAGGTACCCAAGCTTTGTTAGCTGGACGAAAACTCCTACTCGCCGACGATTCAATCACGATTCAGAAAGTTGTCGATCTTACTTTTGCTGACGAAGGCGTCAACGTGCTGTGCGTAAGCAACGGACGTGAAGCGATCGAGGCACTGACGGAGTTCTCACCCGATGTAGTTCTCGCGGATGTCTTCATGCCCGAGATGAACGGCTACGAGGTTTGCGAGTACATTAAACAACACGACAAGTTCAAGCATATTCCTGTTATGCTTTTGGTGGGCTCCTTCGAGCCATTCGACGAAGAGGAGGCGCGCAGAGTTGGCGCGAACGACACTTTGACTAAGCCCTTTCAATCAATTCGCCGCTTGATAGAAAAGGTCGGATTGCTCTCGAGCAACCGTCCGCCGGAGGAGCAGATACCGACTGCTGAACTGCCGCACGCCGAGGAACCGCCAGTGGAAAAACTCACCACCGCCGAACTGGAAATTACCACTGCCGACACTCAGCCCTTGCCGCCTGAACTCAGGCACGTGGTAGAAGCAGCCACAGCCTCGCCGGTGCGAACAGAGGCGAGCCAACCCGCAGCGGAGACCGAACCGAGTTCTCAGGAATATGAAGGCGCTGGTGAAGTGCTTCTCGACCTGGGTGACTACAGAACAGGACGTTCTGTGTTGGATGACGAATTTGTGTTAGATATCGACCTCGACGAGAGTCCGGAGCCGTCACCCGCCGAACCCGCTTTTTCGGCGGATTTTCGCAATCACGAAAGCTTTCGGTCACTACCAAAAATACAGCCGAGTTATGCCAGCGCTTACGGAACGCCGGCAACAATCTCTTCAGAACCTGCGCCAACCACAGACACATTGACGGCGCCGATAACTTATGAGCGAGTGGTTGACGATGAAGTTGAGCCTATCGTCTCACAGGTTGAAACTGAGCCGCTCGCGCCGCCGCAATACCCAGCGCAGCCTTTGGTGCAGGCTACTCCAGTCTCAGCGCAGGAGTTGTCGCCAGAGATGATCGACGCGATTGCGCGTCGAGCGGTCGAGCACCTTTCCGAAAAGGTAATACAGGAAATCGCCTGGGAGGTCGTGCCGCAACTTGCGGAATTACTGATTAAGCGACAGCTCGAAGAGAAAAATTCATAGCCGGCAATAAAACCTTGGAGAGCAGGCGTCACCGAGAGGTCGCCTGCTTTTTCGTTTGTGGGACATGGTCAATTAGCTCCTCCAATATGAAACGTGCGGCTGTTACTTTACAATGCCTGTCATTCGATGGTGATGACGCAATACTGATCGCTGACCGTTGACGTTAACGACAATGGAAATCCCTAAACAATACGACCCTGCACAAGCCGAACAGAACCACTATCAGCGTTGGGAGAGCCAGGGTTTTTTCGCTCCAGAGATTAACCGCGACCCTAATGCGCCCGCCTTTTCTATAGTAATTCCGCCGCCAAACGTCACCGGTTCGCTGCACATGGGTCACGCGCTTCAGCACACCATGATGGATGTGATCACGCGCTACAAACGCATGTGTGGCTACCGTACGATGTGGTTGCCGGGAATGGATCACGCAGGCATCTCTACGCAGTTGATGGTTACTCGCGAACTTAAGAAAGAAGGAGTCAATCGACACGATCTGGGTCGCGAAAAATTTATTGAGCGCGTCTGGAAATGGAAAAAAGAATCCGGCGGACAGATCACCAAGCAGATGCGTCGCGAAGGCGTCTCGGTCGACTGGTCACGCGAGAAGTTTACGATGGATGAAGACCTGTCGCGCGCCGTGCGCGAAGTTTTCGTCCGCCTTTACGAAGACGGCATGATTTATCGCGGCAACCGGATCGTCAATTGGTGTCCTAACGATCAAACCGTACTTTCTGACTTGGAAGTGGAAAAGATTCCACAGGCAGGCAAGCTCTACTATTTGCGATATCCGTCAAAGAATGGAGACGGAGGAGTCACTGTCGCCACAACTCGGCCGGAAACAATGCTTGGCGATACTGCTGTCGCGGTGAATCCAAAGGACGAGCGCTTCCGGAGCCTGATTGGCACCAGCGTGTCTCTGCCGTTGACCAATCGCGAGATTCCTATCGTCGCCGACGAGTTTGTGGATCCCGAGTTCGGCACCGGCGCCGTCAAGGTCACGCCCGCGCATGATCCGAACGACTATGAAATGGGCGTGCGGCACAAGCTCGAGCAAATCGTGGTTATCGATCCGCACGCAAAAATGACTGACGCTGCCGGCGCCGAATTTGCTGGTTTGGACCGTCACAAGGCCCGCGCGAAAGTCGTGGAAAAATTTGAAGAGTTAGGTTTGCTCGAGAAGGTAGTCGACTACGAGTTCTCAATTTCCAAGTGTGAACGTTGCAAGACCGTCATCGAGCCACTGATCTCCACGCAGTGGTTTCTGCGGATGGACGAATTGCGGAATGAGGCGCTGAAGTTATTAGCTAGCCGCAAGAAGCCGCAGTTTGTGCCGGAAGTTCCCTACGAAAAAGTTTACTCAAACTGGCTTGAAAACCTGCGTGACTGGACCATTTCGCGTCAACTGTGGTGGGGTCACCAGATCCCCGCCTGGTACACGGCTGAAGGCGAAGTAATCGTCGCACGCTCGGAAGCAGAGGCGCGTGCGAAAGCGGGAACGGACGAACTGACTCAGGATCCGGATGTGCTGGACACCTGGTTCTCTTCTCAGCTTTGGCCATTCTCAGCGATGGGTTGGCCGGAACAGTCAAGCGACCTCGACACGTTTTATCCGACCTCGGTTTTGATGACCGGCCGGGACATCATCTTCCTTTGGGTTTCGCGAATGGTGATGCTGGGACTGAAATTCATCGGTCGGGAGCCGTTCGCTGATGTGTTCATTACCGGAACAATACTCGACGCCCATGGCCAACGTATGTCGAAGACCAAGATGAACGGTATCGATCCGCTCGAAGTTTTTGACAAGTATGGCGTAGACGCGACGCGTCTAAAACTTGCTTCTGTCGGCAGCACTGACATCCGCTGGAGCGATAAGCAGGTCGAGTCGTATCGAAACTTTGCGAATAAGATTTGGAATGCGGCGCGCTTCGCATTGATGAACGCCGAGGGGGCGACCATTGATCCGGAAACCTTGAGCGCCTCGACGAAGTTTGCGTTGCACGACCGCTGGATAATTTCGCGTCTGAACAAGACTGCTCGGGACGTGCGCAAAGCTCTCGGTGGTTATGAATTCCACGAAGCAGTGCAAACGCTTTATCATTTCTTCTGGGACGATTTTTGCGACTGGTACATCGAGCTAACAAAAGCAGAGGTGACCTCGGAAGAAGCCAGCCCGCAACGAGCCGCTGCGCGTACGCGATTGTTGACAGTCCTCGAGCAGGCCCTGCGTTTGTTGCATCCATTTATGCCTTACATCACTGAAGAATTGTGGCAACAACTTCCTGGCGCGGGAAGTCAGTTGTTGCATCCCGCTTATCAGGAAGCCCAGCCGACGATCATGTTGACTGCGTATCCCGAACCGAAGGCTGGCGCAATCAACGACGCCGCAGAGTGGGAAATGCAGGCACTGATCGACTTGATTACGCGCGTGCGTAATATTCGTTCTGAGATGCAAATAAAACCGAGCGAGCCCATTCCGATTTTGATCGGCGCTCCCGATGAAAAACTGCGCGCTGTTTTTTCCGCCAATACAAATCAGATTACTCGATTGCTGCGGGCTTCCGAGGTGTCGATCAGTAGTCAACTCGAAGCGCCGCGCGCTTCGGCCCGGGCGATACTAGCGGGCGGTGCGGAAGTAGCTGTTCCACTAGCGGGCCTGATCGATTTTGATCAAGAGCAACAGCGCTTGACCAAAGAAAAAGAGAAACTTGCGGCTGAAGCAACGAAGCTGGAAGCACAACTTGCCAATCCGCAATTCACGGAACGCGCGCCCGCCGAGAAGGTCGAGGAAGTGCGCGCCCGCATCGCCGATATTGCACAGCGCACCGCGCAACTTGACCAAACAGTCGCCAACCTTCAATAGAACAGATTTTGTTTGCGGAACCGGAGCCGTCAGCCGCCGTGTAAGCTCGAAGCAGCTTACCGACACTTGAACGCATCTCTTTAGGAGGCGTATCTTGGGGCAAGATACAGTTATTGGTACTTGAGAAATATTGCAGCGGAGCTTGTTTATGCACAATCAATTTCTTCGTAAAACGGCATTTTTGCTCGGCCTTATCGTCATTGTCGGTCTCTGCATGATTGATGGCAGCGCCCAAAGTCGCCGTCGGCGACGCTCGCGTCGCGTAAGAAGACCGCCCGTCGTGAGGCCGGTCGTTACAAATCCAGCGATAGCGGCGCCGGGATCGGAGCTGGAAAGTGTTGGTCCCGATGGTGAGAGAATCATCAGCACTGCGGACCAGACTACGAATGAAACGGAGCAAGGTAGCGAAGTTGGGTCGCCAAAGAAGAATCCCTCAAACCAAGCCCACGCGACATGCAACAGACAATCAATCAGCTCTCAAATCAGGTGGACAGGCTAAACGATAAGCTGACGCAAATGCAGCAGAACGATCGCACGCTTATTGATATGGAGCGGCTCACTCGCGCAGAACAGCGTGCTGAAAGTTTGCGCGCGCAACAACTGGATACTGAAAGCAAGTTGGCGGATGCGCAGTCCAAACTCGAGCAGATCGAGTATCAAATGCGGCCGGAGAACATTGAGCGCGCTGCAGGTTATGGAACAACACATCCGGAAGAAGCCCGCGAAGCGCGCCGCCGCCAATTAGAAAACGAAAAGTCGCGCCTGCTGGCCCAGACGAAAATATTGGAAACCAGTCGAGCGCGTTTGGAAACATCCGTGGCTACCGCTGATGCGGAAGTGGATAGTTTGCGGCAGAGGATAGAGTTACAGCAGGCACAGCAGGACCCTTCAGCGACAACCAAGACGCAGCGGCCGAAACCTGAGTGAGACACGACAGGGAGGAATTCGCTGTCCTACCTAAACTCATGGGCACAATCGCACAAGAGGATCTTTATCGCGCCGTTAGCGAAGCTCAGGATCGCGGCGAGCGAGTAGTAGTTGCTACGGTCGCGCATACGCGCGGTTCAACGCCACAGCGACGTGGCGCGAAGATGTTGTTCTTTCAAAGTGGAGAAGTCGCGGGGACTGTTGGCGGCGGTTGCATCGAGGCCGAAGTTTGGGCCGAAGCGCGGGAGGCGATGCGATCGGGGAACTCTGCGCTACATCACTTTTCTCTGACGGCCGAGGAAGCCAGCGAGGAAGGAATGGTCTGCGGCGGCACCATGGACATCTTCATAGATGTCTGGGCAAAAGAGAATGTCTGAGTCGTTCATCGAAAACTACAAAGCGAAGCATCAGCACCCGCTCAACAAGCTGACGCACAGCATCGGCATACCCCTGATTGTCATTTCACTGCCCTTGTTTCTATTTAGCTGGCGTTGGGCTCTCGGGTTGTTTGTAGTTGGCTGGATTCTTCAATTCGTCGGCCACGCCTTTGAGGGTAATCAACCGGCCTTCTTCAGAAATCCCGTATATTTACTGGTTGGTCCCTGGTGGCTTCTTCGTCGAGCAGCGTCAGCAATCGGGCTAACCAGGACTTCTCCTACCAAGTAGACTCGTTATCGCTCCGCTCCATTGAATCAAATGTCTCCAGGCGAATCTCACGAGAGCAAACAGCAGTCTGATTCGGTTACAGCGGCTGTCCTGCGAATACTCGAGCAGGGCTCTGTTGCTGCATTGGCGACGCTGATTGAAGCCGCGAATGCTGCGACACGTGTGGGAGCGAAGCTGCTCATTTCTGATCGAAATACGAGCGGCCGAACGGCAGGCAGTTTAGGTAATGAGGTGCTTGATCGCGCGGTCATAGGGCAAGCGGCAGCGTTTCTTGATTCAAGAACGGATATGCTCTTGTCTCAGGTTAGGGAATTCGCGCCGGCGTTGAGCGATTGGAGCGACGCGAAGATTCTATTCGAGCGCATCCAGGCGGAACCGCGCCTGGTGATTTGCGGCGCAGGCCACGTCGGAGCTTCGCTTGCGAGGCTTGCCAACTTGATGGGCTACCGGACAACCCTGATCGATGATCGAGAGGAGTTTGTGACCCGACAAAATTTTCCAGAGAAAAACATCGAATTAGTGCCGGCAGAGGATTGGTCGCGAGCGGTGAGAACCACGGTAGGCAATGGGCACGGAGTCAGCGTTGCAATCGTCACGCGCGGGCATAGCGAAGATGAGCAGTGCCTACGTGCCGTCATCCCAATTGACGTCGATTACATCGGACTAATTGGCAGCAAGCGCCGAACGAACATTGTGTTGCGTCGCCTCAGTAATGACGGATTCGAGGCAGCAAAACTGGAAAGAGTTCATGCTCCGGTCGGCCTCGACATCGGCGCAGTTACGCCCGAAGAGGTTGCCCTGGCGATCATGGCCGAGATTGTTGCCGTGCGCCGCGGGGGAAAAGGTGGCCCGCTTTCCGCGTGGCGACGGGGGAAGAATGCGGAACCGAGCAAGTGATTTGCTGGGACCGCGGGCGTCCCGCCCGCAATGGGCGCGAAAACCAAAACAATTGAGATTTCCAAAAGACCTACGCGCCTTCGGCGCGTTGCGGGCGGGACGCCCGCGGTCCCAGCAAATCACTTGAACTACTGTTTTAAGTATTTCTCCGGCAGCGGTGTCTTCTCATCCTCGCCTTGCCAAAAGATCGTCACGATCCACCAGCGCTTACCGTCGTTCATCAATTGCATGCTGTTGATGCCGCGTTGGAATGCCTTCGCGTCCTCCGCAGTGTGTCTTGATTCATAAGTGCTAAAGGCGTGGACAATCTGGCCAAACTGTTCGCTAACGCGCGCGACTTCTTTTTCGAAGAAGCCTTCTTTCTCGAGAAAGGCACTACCGCGCTCTATGTATTCATCAACCGTCAAGACGCGTGAACCGTAGCCGCCTCCCTGCCGCGGGCCCGTCGGAATCAAGCGCGCTCCGGGAAGAAACAATGATCGCATGCGATCCCAATCGCGCTTCTTGCCGGCGGGTCCGGAAATTACGTCATAAACCGCTCCAATGATTGAGTCTACTGAGGCAACGTCAGCAGGATTTGCCGCTGGTGTTGCCGGCGGTGCGGCTGTCAGTGGCTTGGACGCGGGTGAAGGCGTAGGCATCGGTTTTTCTTTTTCCTGCGCTCTCACTAAACTCGCAGCGCAAAAAATCATACACAGAACGGTCGGACAAGTAATTGCAATCGACCTGAGTTTCATACGCACCTCCTCGAATGAATTCTCGCTTTTGTAGACTGCGATTAAAACATGCCGTTAGCAGCTCCAGCAAAGTATGCAGAAGGTCGTTACTAACCGTATGCAGTTCCAAGTCAAACTTTATCGTTGAGAATATATTCCCATCCGTGACACTTGGCGTTTGCGTCTTTGGATGTTAAGAACAATTCAGTCATGGCAATCGAAGTTGAGAAACTAGAGCCTGCCGAGAAAATCACGCGGCGCCGGACAGCGATGTTTCGCTCGCTCTCGCACCGTAACTACCGCGTCTTCTTTGTCGGCGCGTTTCTTTCAAATATAGGCACGTGGATGCAGGCAGTCGCGCAGGGCTGGTTGATGCTGCAGATTACCAACTCCGCGCTCTGGCTCGGCATTGACGGTTTTATGGCAACCGCGCCGGGCTTTTTTCTGACTCTTGCTGGTGGCGTTTTTGCTGACCTTGTCGATCGGCGTCGCCTGCTGCTTTACACGCAGGTCGTGGCTGGACTCGCAGCCGCCGCTTTGGCAACACTCGTTTACACCAACCACATTAACAAGTGGATGATTCTGGGCTTTTCGTTCGTCACCGGCTGCTGCATGGCGATAGCAGGTCCGTCGTACCAGGCGATGACGTTTGATCTGGTGGGACGCGAGGATCTGGCCAATGCTGTTGCGTTGAACTCGTCTCAGTTTCAACTTTCGCGAGTTATCGGTCCATTGTTCGCCGGCCTCGGCTTCAAGTTCTTCACGCTGGCCGGCTGTTTCTATTTAAACGGCTTGTCGTTTGTCGCCGTTGTCATTGCTTTGCGCATGGTGCATTTCGACGAAGCGCCCAAGTTTGTGCATTCAGTTAGAGATCGTAGTGCGCTCTGGCAGGACCTGCTCGATGGGTTCCGTTATGTTAGACGCCGGCCACGGGTTTCGTCCTTACTTTCAATTTCCGCCATCAATAGTCTTTTCGGCGCGCCCTACATCACGATGATCCCAGTGTTCGCTCGCGACATTTTTCACCTCGGGGCCACTGGGCCTTGCCTGGATGATGGGAGTTGCCGGTGCGGGCGCGTTCTTCGGCGCCCTGTTTCTGGCCTACCTGGGGGACTTCAAACGCAAGGGTTGGTCAGTACTCGGGGGCGCGTTTGGTTTCGGTGTTTTCCTTATTGCTTTTGCGCAGGCCACGCACCTGGTGTGGTCGCTAATCTTTCTATTTGGAGTTGGGTTCACCGTCGTCACCTCGGTGGCAGTGACAAACACTTTGCTTCAGCAACTGGTAACAGACGAAATGCGCGGGCGAGTTATGAGCATGTTCATCCTCTCTTTCATTGGCGCGATGCCTCTCGGAAATCTACTTGCCGGCGCGGTTTCGCATCGCTACGGTGCACCTTTCGCGTTGGCTGCGGGGGGCTTTTGCATCATCGTTTACGTCACAATCGTGGCAATTCGGAACGAGCGACTTCGGGAACTGCGTTGAGTTGCCGCAAGAAGGACCCAGCGACCACGTTCTATCAGCCGACCAGGTGGGTAATCTTTGCGCTTTTTCAGCGAGGAGAACATGAAAGTCCTAAAACTACGATTATTGCTTCTTTCCATTTCCGTTCTGTTCTCAATTGTCGCCAGCGCCGCTGCGCAAGGTGTAATTGTGCCGGGCCCTTGTGAGCGCTGCCCGCGTCCACCGCGTCCCATAACCTTGCCTCGCAGCCTGCCGATTAAGTCCATCAAAATCGATACGAAGATCTCATCGCAGGTGGCAACGACCCATGTCGAACAGATTTTTCGCAACGACACCGACGCGACGCTGGAGGGAACCTACCTCTTTCCGATTCCAGAACAGGCATCGATTACCGAGTTTGCTATTTGGGATGGCGACCGCCGCCTGGTAGGCGAAGTGCGATCGCGCGAAGAAGCTCGGCGTATCTACGACGAAATAGTCCGGCGACAACGCGATCCGGGTCTGTTGGAATATGCGGGCAAAGATCTTTTTCAGGCGAGCATCTTCCCGATTCCGCCACATTCCGATAAGAAACTCGAGCTGAGCTATTCGCAAGTACTGCGGGCCGAGTCAGGCACGGTTGCGTATCGGTATCCGTTGGGTATTGGCAGGCAAGTAAGCCAGATCGGGACTGTTTCCGGACGCATAGAACTGGAGGGTAAGGAACCGCTGCGCAATATTTATTCACCGACGCATGCAGTTGAAGTGAAACGAAGCGGCGATCGACGCTCGGTCATTACTTTTGAAAGTGGCGGCGAGCCACAGGACTTTCAACTATTCTATGGGGCATCACGCGAAGACTTTGGCGTGACGCTGCTGACCCATCGCGACCCTGGAAAAGATGGCTACTATCTTCTGATGATTTCGCCCAAAGACGAATGGTCGGAACAGGAGTACACGGCGAAGGACATAGTCTTTGTTTTAGACACCTCGGGATCCATGTCCGAGGCGGGAAAGATGGAAAAGGCGCGGGCCGCGCTACTTTATGGAATTAGAATCCTCCGGCCGCAGGATCGCTTCAATGTGGTCTCATTCGCCGGTGAAGAGCGCTTGATGGAAGCCCGGATGATCACTGCTGACGATCAGGGCCGTAAGCGTGGTGAAGACTTTGCGCAATCGCTGCGACCGGCGGGTGGCACAAACATTAATGAGGCGTTGCTCGCCGCCATGAAGCAATTTGAATCAAGCCATCGTCCCAAGATTCTTATCTTCATGACTGATGGCTTGCCGACAGTCGGTGTGACAAACCCGACGCTTATTGTCGACAACGCGCGCGCGGCCAGGGTGCCGGGCATGCGCCTGTTCACTTTTGGTGTGGGTTACGACGTCAACACCGCTCTGCTGGACAAACTGGCCGCTGAGAATGGTGGCGTGGCCGATTATGTTGAACCCAAGGAAGACCTGGAGGTTAAGGTCTCCAACTTCTTTGCGAAGGTTAACTACCCGGTCCTTACTGATTTGAAACTCGACATGGCGGGAGTGCAAACGGACCTCGTTTATCCCAGAACGCTTCCGGATATATTCCGCGGTTCACAACTCATTTTGATTGGCCGTTATCGCAACCCAATCGACCTGGATTTTGTCAGGTTGCAGCTGAGCGGAAGCGCCAACGGATGCCAACAAGAACTTTTTTTACAACAATCTTCGTTTCCCGATGCGCGAAGATGCAAACGACTTCCTGCCGCGCTTATGGGCCACGCGCCGCGTTGGTTGGCTGATGGAACAGGTTCGCAGCAACGGCGAACAGCAGGAGTTACGCGACGAGATTGTCGATCTGGGAACGCGCTACGGTATCGTGACGCCATACACTTCCTACCTGGCCCTGGAGCCAAACGCCACCGCGCGTGATGTAACGAGCTTGCCGCTGAACAACCGGGGCTTTGGTGCCGGACGTTCGACGAATGCTCCACCGCCTACGCCGGAGCTAAAAGCAGCCGACGCGAGAGCGATCACCGGGGTCAGCTGCCGTGCAGCAGAGCAAACGCGCACGCGAACAACAGGAAGTGATGAGGGTCGAGGGGGAAAGCATTTCTTCCGCGATCAAGACTGCCGGCGGCAAAACGTTTTACCTCCGCGAAGGTGTTTGGACTGATGCGGATTTCAAGGCCGGCGCCGGTTTACCGGAGACAGCAGTCAAGTTTGGCAGCGATGAATACTACGCGCTGTTGAAACAGAAGCCACAACTCGCGACGTTCTTTGCGCTGGGCGAACGGGTAACCGTGATTCTTGGCGGAAGAGTCTATCGCGTCAACGCCGCGGAATAGTCTCAAGTGTTTGGCTGGGACCGCCCGCGGTCCCAGCGATCACTTGACCTCTGCCTTCATTTCAAACCAATTACTCCGACATCCACCATCCCGTAGTCTTGTCTTGAGATGGGCTCTTGAGGTACAAGTTCAAAACAGACTCAATTTGAAGTAGGTATTGAAAGCGCTTTCAGTGCGCGCGCGTGTGCGTAGCGGATTCTTCTCGAGACGGGATGATGCAAGGAGTATCAGTCGAATGACATCATGCATGAACAGGAACAAGTTGATCGTCGCGGCGTTTTTTCTGTTTGCAACCACAACGTCGATCAAGAGCCAGCAGGGATGGGTGGCGACGCGCATCGCTCCAGCAGATCAGGATCTGAATGCGGTTTACTTTCTCGACGACAAACGAGGCTGGGTTGGCGGAGACAATGGATTTCTGATCCGTACCGAAGATGGCGGGCAAAATTGGGTTAAGCAGGCTGTGCAAACAACCGCCGCGATCAATGACATCTACTTTCGCGACAAGGAAGCAGGATTTCTAATCGCCGGCAATGCCATCTTTGCTACGCGTGACAATGGCGTGCGTTGGATTGAGGTTCGCCGCTTCCTGCCCAGCGAGTTTGACGGGGCGGATATAGAACTCTACAGCGTTCGTTTCTCCAGCAAGAAGAAGGGCTGGGTGGTGGGTTCCGTCAGCAAGCGCGAGCGCGTCATTGACAGCATTCTGCTCTACACAGACGATGCCGGCGAGACCTGGCAGCGGCAGCGCGCGCCGAGCCGCCTGGAGCTGATTCACATAGATTTCGCCAACGATAAACGGGGCTGGATCGCAGGAGCCAATGGCACGATTCTAAATACCGTGGATGGCGGAGCCTCGTGGACAAAACAAGAGACGGGAACTACTGCGACGATCTTTCACATAGACTTTCGCAATGATAAGAGAGGTTTGGCAGTCGGTGAACGCGGCACCATCCTGCGAACCACGGACAGTGGAGCTACCTGGACACCAGTTGTCGTAAGCGCCCGGTCCACACTACTGAATGTTCAGTATGTTAACGAAGACCGTTGTTGGGCAGTTGGTCGCAGCGGCACCATTCTCCGTAGCGATGACGGAGGCTTAACCTGGATCGAACAGGCATCAGGTACTAAACAGAATCTGTACAGTCTATATCTGGTTAAGAAGATCGGATGGGCTGTTGGCGGCGGTGGGATGGTGCTCCGCTACGAGCTCTGAGTGGGACATTAAACTAGCCGCGGGTTTTAGTGCGCGGCTAGCTTCTAAGCTTTAGTGCCAGTGAATGGCAGGGCCGGCGCGTTTTCCAGACTAATGCTGCCTTCCATCTCCTGTGCACGAAGGCCACCTGCGATCTCGGCGTCCATAGTTTGCTCCCGCAATGTCGAATGAGATAGTTCCTGCAAACGACTCGCCGTCAAACGTCACCGACAGTAGTTCACCGTTTCCCATCTCCGAAGTTACCTTCCCGGAGAAGCCTTTGCCGATGTTCGACAGGATTAAGGTGGCTGGAATGCTCTGGCCAAGAGGCGTCTCTATCATCAGGGACCAGTTCCCGGCCAGGGCCGCGGCAGCTTCCGGCGAGTACGATGCAGGCTTGGGAGGATCCTTCTTCTTTCCCGCAATGTTATAAAACTCAATATCTTCGGCATAGGGCCTTACTTGCTCGAGCAGTTGCGCGCCATCGCCAACGATAATTATCGCTGCCTCATCGGGCTTAACGTACTTCTTCGCGACTTCCTGGACCTGTTCAGCCGTTACTGCCTGGATCTCATTACGGTAAGTCTCGAGATAGTCCTGAGGTAAACCGAACATTTTGATCTGGAGGAGTTGATCGACAAGTCCCTCCTGCGTTTCCAATCTTAGTGGAAACACTCCGGTGAGGTACGACTTGGCGTCGCCAATCTCTTTTTCGGAAACGGCCTCATTCCGGATACGATCTAACTCATAGAAAAACTCTCTGAGTGAGTCGCCGGTAACCGGCGTTCTGACCTCGGCAGTAGAACGAAACGTGCCCGCGGTCCGGCGTGCGTCAAGACTTGAATAAGCGCCGTAGGTATAGCCCTTCTCCTCACGTAAGTTCATAAAGAGTCGCGAGGAAGCATTCGCGCCCAGCACCGTGTGCATCAGCAGCATCGGGAAATAGTCGTCGCTGGTGCGCGTTATACCGGCGTTTGCAATAACGATGTTGGCCTGTGCGGAGCCCGGTCTATCAACGATGTATGCGGCCCGCGAAGTTCTTACGGGCGGAGCGGGGAAGTCATCGCCCGCCACGTTACCGGGCTGCCAGGCGCTGAACAGATTTTCGACTTGTTGCAGTACTGAACTCTGCTGCACGTCACCGGCAACAAAAAGCACCGCGTTGTTCGGAACAAAGGTAGTGCGGTGGAATTCGACGAGCCGTTCGCGGGTTGTAGCGTCGACAGATTCGGGAGTGGGCGCGGTAACGTGATACGGGTGGTCACCAAACATAATCCGTGCAACCGTTTCGCCTGCCAAAAAGGAAGGCTGCGCCCGCTGCTGTTTGAGACTCTCCTTGGTATTTTGTTTCGCGAGCTCGACTTCACCAGGCGGAAACACGGGCCGCAGCGCTACGTCGGCCAGAAGGTCAAGCACCTGATCGCCGAAGATCGTGAGCGAGGAGGCCCCCACGGTCGTATAGTCAGAATTTGCTCCGGCCTGCAGCGTAGCGCCGAGCCGTGCGACCTCGTCGGCAATTTCACGACTGGTTCGCGACTCAGTGCCTTCAGTCAACAGACCCGTCAACATATCCATCAGACCCGGCAGTTGCGGAGGGTCGTGCGCGTCACCGGTGCGAAACGCCAAACGATAACTAATGAGTGGCAGTCGCGAATCTTCAACCACGATCACGGATAGCCCGTTTGGCAGAATCGTTTCGTAGGCCGTTGGTAGCTTGATGGGACGTGCTGGTAGCGGCGCCGGCTGCTGTTTAAGAAAATCGGGTTGTGCGCTCATCGTTTAGGTATGCAAAGGTCCAGAGCCTCTTTCAGTTTGCGTGGGAGGGTCTGCAGGTTGTTGTGGTTGTTCCAACTGATGGCCAACGGAAGCGCCAACCAGGGTGCCGGCGTCTGCCGGCGGTTGGTTGGGAGGCGGAACCTGCGCCGGTGGTGCTGTCGGTTGTCGGGGTTCTCCTGGCGGTTGAGGCGATGCCGGAGATGCGCTGGTTGTGATCACTTCATCCGCATAGGTCTCCTCCGCCACCGCGGCCGGAACGATGTCAAGAACAACGCGGTTGTCTACGTCGAGATAGCGCTCGACGGCACTCCTGATTTGCTCGGGAGTAATCGCGAGATATTGGTCGAGCTCAGTATCAAAGAGCGTCGGGTCACCGTCATAGAGGGCATACTCGGCAAGCCGTTGCGCCCGGTACATAGTGGACTGTCGCCCCCGCACCACATCGTTGCAAAGTCCGTTTCGGAGTTTCTCCATCTCCGCAGCTGATGGTCCGGAGGTTCTCAGCGAACGAATCTCATCGAAGATTTGATTCACGAATAGTCGCAACTTCTTGTCCTGGCTTTGGTAAAGCAAAAATGTACAGGGCAGAAGGACCGCGTCTCTCGTCAATGCCGCCCTGAATCGAGACTACCGATTCGTCACCCTTCACCAGCTTTTGGTAGAGGCGAGAGCTATCGCCTTCGAAAATAAGATCGGCTGCGAGTAAGAGGGCATAAAAGTCGGGCGTGCGGCGCGGGGGAATTTTCCAGCCGAGCACAAACGCGGGCGCGGGAGCAAGCTTGTCGTCAAAGACTTCCTGGCTTTGGGCCACGTCTTCCGGTTCGCTTACGTCCACCGGAGGCGGCGTTGGCTGGCTGGGAATCCCTTCAAAATATTTTCGCACCAGCGTCCATTGCTTCGTTTCCATCGAAATCGCCGACAATCGCCAGCACCGCATTATTAGGAGCGTAATAGATACGGAAAAACTCCTGCACGTCTTCAATCGTAGCGGCGTCGAGATCCTCCATCGAACCAATGGTGGAGTGCGCATTCGCCGGGTTCTTGAAAATCAGTTCGTTGATGCGCAGGAAGGCGTTCACGTAAGGTTGATTGTCGTAGCGCAGTCGCTTTTCTTCCTGTACGGCATTCCGCTGATTGTCCAGATTCTCCTGCGTGACCTTCAGCGAACGCATGCGATCGCTTTCGAGCCAGAGCGCCAGCGGAAGGTGACTCGCCGGCAGCGTTTCGTAGTAATTCGTGCGCTCTGTCGAAGTGGTGCCGTTCATCGAGCCGCCGGCATTGAAGATGTACTGGAAATGAGCGGCCTTGGGAACATTTTCGGATCCCTGAAACATCATGTGCTCGAACAGGTGGGCAAAGCCGGTGCGTCCTACCTTCTCATTACGAGAGCCGACATCGTAATAAAGCGCGACAGACACAACCGGTACGGCGTGGTCTTCGCACAAAACTACGCGAAGCCCGTTGGGAAGATTAAATTGTTGGATGGGGGTTGGTGAAAGTTTTGGTCTTTCGGCCACTTTGATCTCGATTCATGAGAGCTTCTTGCTGAGCGTGCCTCTCCCTGGACCAACCGGGCGCGCTCAGCTGTGGGATAACAAGGGGCCTCTGCTCGCAGCTTAGGCTGGTCGTTCGTTGACCATGCCGCGCAACTCTGCGCGCAAGCGTTCAATTTCGGCGAGCTTCTGCTGCACGCGCTCGAAAAGCGCCGCCTGCGTCTTAATTCCTTCGTCAACCAAAAAACCCGCAGCCTCGGCACGATTACGAAAAATTCCGGCCGCAACCAGTTGGTCAACTTTCTCCTGAGCAGCAGGCGAAACTTTTACGGCTACGACGTAATCATCCTTCGCTGATATCGCCCGTTCAATGGTGCGACTAATGTCGCGTCCGATGGCGCTCAGCGATTCCGGGATTCGCGATGCGATGTCCCTGACCGACGACGCCGCGCGGCTCCTGTCTTCAGAATCACCTTCAGCTTCGTCGTCTCTAAGCATCAAGTCGTCAACGGTTTCAGTCGGGTTCGCTTCTTCCTTTTGATAAGGACTGTTTTGATATGCTTTGCTCATTTTTGAAAAACTCCTTCGACCAAGAATTGTCTGCAACTCAAGGCTTAATACGTTCTTGATCTCTGTGAAGTTCATTCTACGGATGCCGTTGAATAACCGTCAAGCGAGCGTACTTCGCGCCTTCTAGCTCAGGTTGGTCGACACAGCGTAGTTCACCTTGCTCAGTTGTATGGCTTTGGCTAGTATTTGCTCTGTCGGGTGGCCGCCGTCCGAGGTTCGCGTTCCGCGCCGGTCGTGCGATCAATTCCTAATCCCATGGCTCCAGAGGTCTCGCAGTGAAAAAGATAATCTCGCTCGCGCTGGTTGCGCTCTGCTCACTCACACTTGGTATTCAACCCCTTGTTTTTGCCCAGCAAAGACCCCAGCCAGCCGCCGGCAGTACGTCAACCGGGCGACCTTCCGCGGGATCAACCCAGCCCAGTCGTCGCGGCGTACGTATTTCAAGTGAAATTCCTCTTATCGAGAAAGACTTCGATGAAGCCCTCAGGGTGATCGAGGAAAACTATGTGGAAGGGAAAAAGCTGGACTACAAAGCAGCATATAAATCGTCAATCATTGGCATGCTGCGGTCGCTCGATCCGCACTCAAATTTTTACGATCGAGAAGAGTATGAAGAACTGAAAACCGACCAGCGTTCAGAGTACTTTGGCATTGGCGCCTCAATTCAGAATTACTTATTAGGAGAACATCCCGACACTTTCATCACCGCGACTTTTGAAAACTCGCCGGCAGCGCGCGCCGGATTGCGCTTTGGAGATCGAATAGTTGCAGTTGATGGCATAGCAATGACAGGCAAGACGTCGTTGGAAGTGCGCGACAAGATTCGTGGACCGAAAGGTTCCACCGTAAAAATCACCGTCGAGCGCGCGTCTGACAAGCGTATTCAGATCGTCGACATAACCCGCGACGCAGTACCGCAGCCTTCAATCCCGGATGCTTACATGCTCAGGCCCGGTGTCGGATATATCGACATGACGCGGGGATTCAATTACTCGACGACGGAAGAACTCCACGATGCTCTGCAGGCTTTGCATGCCAGAGGCGCTAACTCACTCGTTTTAGATCTACGAAACAATCCCGGCGGCTTTTTGGATCAGGCGATTCATGTCGCTGAAGTTTTCCTGCCTTTCGGTCAATTGATTCTTACGCAGAAGGGTAGAAACGGGCTGCGCGATAATAGTTACGAGTCGTCCAACAGGTCTCCCGATCTGACGCCACTCGTTATCCTGGTTAATGAAAATACGGCCTCCGCTTCCGAGATCGTGGCTGGCGCTATGCAGGACCACGACCGCGCTTTGATTGTTGGTCAAACCAGTTTTGGAAAAGGTCTGGTGCAAAGCATTATCCCGCTCTACTATGGAACTGGATTGACCTTAACTTCCGCAAAGTATTACACGCCCTCCGGCCGTCTGATTCAACGCGACTACTCGGATGGTGGTCTTTACGACTACTACACGCACGGCGGCTCAAAACGCCTCGACGAAAAACAGGATGATTCAAGACCGGTGGGACCCGAGAAGAAAACGGATACCGGCAGGGTAGTTTATGGCGGCGGCGGAATTGCTCCGGATGAGAGTGTGAAACCGAGGACGTTTAGTGTGGCCCAGCGACGCTTGTTAAGTCCTCTGTTTGCTTTCACGCGCGAGTTGGTAAACGAGCGCATCGCGGGCTTTCCCGGCTACCGCGTGGCAGGACGCATCGAGTATGGCCATGAATTGCGGCCCTCAGATTTCGCTGTTTCTGACGGTGTTTTCAAAGCTTTCAGGGACTTTGTCGCCGGCGATCCGACCTTCAAGAGTCTGGCGCCGCTGGTTGATCATAACCGCTCGTTCGTTGAACTTCAGTTGCGCTTCGATATTGTCACTGCCGCCTACGGTCGAGTAGCGGCCGACCGCGTTCCCATTACGACCGACGACCAGCAAGTTGCCAGGGCCGTGGCTGTTTTGCCGCAAGCGCGTGATTTGGCAATGTCGGCAACCAAGCATCAGATACAACCTTGAATAGTAGGACAGACATTCGTGTCTGTCCTTCTTACTCCCGGCTAATGTCGCCCTTGAAACCGAGAGGACAGGAATGCCCTGTTTTGATCTTTCAGAAGACTACCTATCGCGTGGAGCGCTTCCTGGTTTTTCGGCTGGATTCGGATTAATGCCACTGAAGCATAAATTCGGACGTAAGAATTCTGATGATCGAGAAGCGAAATAACATCAGGTATCGCATCTTTTGCGGCTGGCCCAATGTTTCCTAACGCCTGAGATACTTGTTCCACATTTCCATCTGCTGATCGCGCCCGCCAGTATATCGTCCCCAATCATTGAGGTATCCGTTTGCTTGGTCGTAAGCCTCCGTAATGACGTTGATAACACTCGTTCCGTTACTCGTAATCTCTATATAAGCCTCCTTTTGTGCTTCTCTGATTCCTGCAAACTGAATTGGCGAACTGTGGCTTACCTCTTCAGCAACCGCTCTCTTTAGCCGCCTCCTCGTGAAAAACGGGTGTCCAACTGCGATTCTTCCCAGTCTGGGCCTCGGTAGAAGTCGACTCCAATAACTGCTTGCGCTCAATTTACACAGAGGACTCGGATTGCAGTGCAGATGCTCTCGCAAATTGCCAGTTCAGTTTAGTCGAACGGCTATACAGAACTTGGGATCGATAATTATCATTCTCCATAAGCCATTACTGAGATTGCTAACGCAGAATTACTTGTAGCCTGTGAGTAGTAACAGCCGTTTGAAGTCAGGAAATCACCGAGTTGGTCAACATTCCAGGCGCCGTCCAAAAAAATCCCCATCGGTTGGTTGCCGTTGGTATTATGGCATAGCCCACCTGGCAGCGGCCCTACCCAATACCAGGAACACTCCTAAAAATATCCAGGAACTCCAGATGACCTTCACTGAGGGGAGCATTTGCCTAGCATGAAATCGAAAATTAGCATCCTTACACTTCTTTTTGCAGTCACCATTTTCGTGAGCGCCGCCTTGCTTTTCACCGTGGAGCCGATGATGGCGAGAATGCTGTTACCGGTGCTGGGTGGAACCCCGGCTGTGTGGAACACCTGCATTGTGTTTTTTCAAGCAGCCTTGCTCGCTGGATATGTATACGCACTCATTGTTTCTCGTTGGCCTTTGCCGCGGCAGTTGATAGTACAGCTTGGATTGCTTGCACTCGCTTTGGTCACCTTACCCCTGGGCCTCAGCCGATCCTGGGTCAATTCCGTACCCTCAACGGGTAACCCATCACTTTGGTTGCTGGGTTGCCTCGCCGCCACAGTGGGACCATCGTTCTTCATCATCTCCAGCAACAACCCTCTATTGCAGAAATGGTTTTCTCATACACAGCTTAAGTCGGCGCGAGATCCTTATTTTCTATACGCTGCTTCAAACGCCGGTAGTCTGCTTGCGTTGCTCGCCTATCCGGCGTTGTTTGAAACCTTTTTCACGCTACGCGCGCAGAGTCGAATCTGGACGGTCGTTTATCTGGTTCTTTTGTTTTTGGTTTTATCCTGCGTGTTATTGCTTTGGCGCACGCGAGCCCATGATCGTGTAACAGAGTCAAGCCTGACAATGGAGGTGGAATCGCCAGCCGCACCAGGCGTTGAGCTTCAGAACGGCTCTGAGAAGTTGTCCCTTACGCGTCGTCTGCGCTGGCTATTGCTGGCCTTCGTACCATCAAGTCTGATGTTAGGCGTTACCAGCTACATCACAACCGACATTGCCTCCGCTCCGCTTCTCTGGATTATTCCGCTGGCCCTTTACCTCCTTACGCTGATCTTTGCCTTTGCGCGCCGACAGGTGATCCCTGCGCGCCTGCCAGTGCTTATTCTCCCTGGTGCTACGTTAGTTCTGCTTCTAATCCATCTCACAGAAAGTTCAGATGGAGCCAGGCTCTTGATCCTTTTCCACCTGCTTTATTTCTTTCTCGCCGCACTGATGTGTCACGGTCAGTTGGCGGCTGACCGGCCGGCAACCAAATACCTGCCGGAGTTCTATGTCTGGTTTTCTCTCGGTGGCGTATTGGGTGGAATATTCAATGCCCTGATTGCTCCACTGATTTTTCATTCGGTTATCGAATATCCACTGATGATGCTACTTGCTTGCCTGTTGCTCCCATCCAAAGAGCTCAACACAAGCAAACAGCGCGCGCTGGCATTAGACTTCACGATGGCGGTAACAATCTTCCTGCTTACCTTCGTGCTCGGGTTTGTCGTGGATAAGTTCGCGCCGGGGAAATTGGTTGGTTTTCTGTTCGTGCTCGCCGTACCTCTATTCCTGGCGTATCCCTTTCGTCGAAGGCCTCTGCGGTTTGCGCTTGCCTTAGGCGCAGTCATGGTCGGATCTGGCTTTGTTACAGGAGCGAATACGAAGACGATACATGCTGAGCGTAACTTCTTTGGTGTATTGCGCGTCACGCGCAGAGACGGCATCCATTCCTTTGTTCACGGCAGTACTGTCCATGGCCGGCAGAGCACGGCTCCTGATCGCCGCTGTGAACCGCTCTCCTATTATCATAGAGGTGGACCACTCGGCCGCATCTTTGCCCACTTTGAAAATCAGCCGGCGAATCCGAACGTGGCCATTATTGGACTTGGCGCTGGTGCTGCTGCCGCATATGCTCAAGCGAATGAGAAGTGGACCTTCTATGAAATCAATCCGGCAGTGGTCTCGATTGCGCGCGATAACCAATACTTCAGCTACATAGGCCAGTGCGCGAAAGCTCCAATTGACATAGTGCTCGGCGACGCCCGTTTGAAATTGAGAACAGCTCCTGATGCCGGCTATGGATTGATTGTAATCGACGCCTTTAGTAGTGATGCGATACCCGTTCACCTGGTGACACAGGAGGCTCTTGATCTGTATCTGACTAAACTGGCGAGTGGAGGCCTCCTGGTATTTCATATCTCCAATAGAAACCTCGATCTTAGCGCGGTGGTGGCGGATCTAGCTCGTAGCCGAAACCTTACGTGCATTTCTTTGCAGGACAAGAGACCCAACCAGGCCAATGGTGGAGATCCCTCGCATTGGGTTGTGTTGGGGCGCAGTCCAAACGAGACTGCGCGATTCTTGAATGAACCATTCGCGCATGTCTTAACCGGCAGTTCGGACCGTCAGGTGTGGACGGATGATTTTTCAAACATCTTGAGCGTATTCAAGTGGCGTTAATTTGCAGGAGTTCGTGCCGTTTTCAAATGCCGGTGGCCAGGAATAGCTGTCGTACTTTTGTTTCAGCCGTAAAACAGAGTCTTGCGTCTAAAACCCACTTGTGATATTGTCCGAAGCGAAAAAGAGGATGGTATCTCATGCCGCGGACCGCAAAATCATTAATCAACACTGAAGAACTGGGACGCGCCATTCGACGCCGTCGCGAGGAGCTGGGCCTAAGTTTGCGCGACGTAGCCGATCAAACCAACGTCTCTGCCTCAACTCTCTCTCGGATTGAAAACGGAACTGGGAAGCCAGACGCCGATAACATTGCCCGGCTCACTACCTGGCTGGACGTGCCGCTCGAACGTATCCTTACTCGCGGGCGTGAGGACGTGAACGATGCCAAGGCCGTGGTTTATTATCCCCACGAATCAACGCCCGAGATAGTAGAGGCCCATCTGCGCGCCGACCGAAATCTGTCTCCCGAAACTGCCGACGCGCTGTCGCAACTGTTTCGCGTTGCCTATTCTCAGTTTAGTCGAAACGAACCGAGCTCACCGGCTCGTAAACGTCGCTAAGTCTCGTCTTCACCGCACGCTATAATCCACACATGACAGATTTCGAGTTACCGCCCGGCGAGAAGTGGCGGCAATTTGAGTTATATGCTTTGGGCTTTCGCGACTTCGCGGAGGCGCGAAGCGATGTGCCGCTGGATCCCTTCCGACTTGCAAGGTTTGCTAACCTGCTGGTTGTCAGCTTTGATCAAATCAAGGGGCTGAATCCTGACGTGCGAGAACATCTGCTCGGCGAGGGTTCAGAAAAATGGTCTGGAGGCGCTTGTTCGATTCCACTGCCTGACGGGCGCAGGATTGTCATACTCAATCCCAATCACGGTCGTATGAGAACGAACGCGACTCTGATGGAGGAGGTGTCCCATGTTTTCCTGGGCCATCGGCCAAGCCGTCTGAAAGTAGTCGCCGAAACCGCGAGTGGCCGGACGGTATCGCGAGAGTATCGCAAGATGGACGAGGAAGCCGCCTATGGTACCGGGGCCGCAGCCCTTGTGCCTTTTTCGGCGTTGCGGAGATTCTTGCTCGAGGGCCAAACTTCGCAGCAGATCGCCAAACATTTCCACGTTAGCCGCGAACTAGTCGAATACAGGCTGAAAGTCACGCGTTTGTGGAGAACATACCGCAGCGCGCATGCGACCTCTTAGGGGTGACTAAACGGAGAGACATTGCAGCCTGTCCTACTTTGGCATTGAACGCATATAATTCGTCTTTGCTTTCTGGCCCATTCCAGGGGACCTGACGAAGTCATCCGAGTTCAGGTGGAGTTCAAATAGTGAGTGAACAGACAAGAGAGCTACCTTTGGCGGGTCTGACTACCACAGACAAGCTGCGGATGTTGCTCGACATCACCAAGAAGATCAGCCGCTCGCTAGACCTGCAGGAAGTCCTCAACCTGGTTATGGACACCCTCGATTCTTTGATTCCCTATGATGCGGCCGGGATTTTCGTAGTGAAATGTGTGGATAAGGATGCAGCTGCCGAAGGTGAAGAGCCTTGCGTATTTCAGGCGGAAGCAGTCAGAGGGTATGACATAGACGAACTGACGAACCTCCACCTAAAACTTGGCGAAGGACTTATCGGGCAGGTGGCGCTCACTGCGGAACCGATTACATCCCCCGACGTACGCAAGAATCCCAACTACATTAACGCCCGCAGCGAGACGCGTTCCGAGATGGTAGCGCCAATAATCTCTAACACCGAGGTAATTGGTGTCTTTGATCTCGAAAGCGATGAACTGAATGCTTACTCGGAAGATGACCTTCAAGTTCTGGCTTTGCTGGCATCGCAAGTCGCCATCATTATCGAGAAGGTGATGCTTCACGAGCAGTTAATTGAAAAGAAACGGCTGGAAGGGCAACTTGAGGTGGCGCGCCAGGTTCAGTTGGAATTGCTACCCGCCAGAGACCCACAACTGGAAGGGTACGATATCAGTGCTTATAACTTTCCTACCGAAGAAGTCTCCGGCGATTACTACGACTGGGTACAAATCTACGACGATCAAATCGGGTTGGTGATAGCGGATGTGTCTGGCAAAGGAGTACCGGCGGCTTTGCTGATGGCGTTTCTGCGCGCCAGTCTGCGAGCTGCGACACATATCGGTTACTCGCCCCATATTTCAATGGCGAAGGTAAACTATCTGCTTTGGGAGTCGATCGAACGCAATCAGTTTGTAACCGCCTTCTATGGCATTCTCGACGTCACCAATAAAACTCTGACCTATACTAACGCGGGCCACAATCCGCCGATTCTACTGAAACAGAATGGTGACTTTACCTTCATCGATCGAGGCAGCATACCGCTGGGGATGTTCAGGGACACTCGTTATCATGAGTATTACCTGACGACTGAACCCGGCGACGTGATTATGCTTTATACAGATGGCGTCACCGAGGCAAACGACCCGCATGGTGAAGAATTTGGACGAGAGCGCCTGGCGCAAGCCGTTAAAGCTAATCGCAAGCTGGGCGCGCGCGAGCTCATCACGGCGGTACACAACGAAGTACTTGCCTGGACCGACGGACGCGGTGCGACTGATGACGTCACGTTCTTTGTTATCAAAGCGTTGTAGGGGAGAAGTGGGCAGTAGGCAGGGGCAGAAAGCAGAAGGCAAAAGGCAAAAGGCAAAAGGCAATTGGCAAAAGGCAAAAGGCAGAAGGCACTGGATGGTGGTTGACAGCGATGCTCCAACAAGGTTTATCCGCCCACTGCCCACTGCCCACTGCCCACTGCCCACTGAGCATTGCCTACTAATGAGCAGTTAGCGAACAGTGGGCATGATCGCCTCCCGGTGCCATGGGCGCTCGATAGTCTCCGAAGTGAAACCTGGTTTCAGCCTCAGAAAACGCATATACGTCGAAGCCATAGGCGTCGAGATAGTCTGCCAGGTCATCGGGCGAAAGGAGATAAACGGCGGGAGGAAAGCCCGCTTCAGCGCGAATTTCCAGCAGGCGCTCGAGCACTTCAAGCGGTGCAAAGCAGCTAACAGGGTCTCTGTAGGTTGCCATAGTTTTAGCGCCTCCTTCGCGAGTCTTGAAGGTGCCGCTTACAAGGGCGGCACACAATCGATGCTTTGATGTACGCGACGCACCTCGCGTTCGTTCAGTGAAACAATTTTATATACGGCCGCTACAGTTCGTTGGACGTAGTGAGCCGGGAAAAGTTCCAAATAAAAATGAGTAACCCAATCACCTCAGACGCTCAAACCAACACGCCTCCCCCGCTAAACTTCATGGCCGTACTGCGGCAAATGTTGAAAGCCTCGGATAAAGTCAGCGATTTACTTTTTTCGCCCGGCCGTCCGCCGCAAGTGGAACTCGCGGGCAAACTGCAACCGGTGCGCTTTCCTGGTCTCGATAAGCTTACGCCGGCGCATACGGCCGGTATGGCGAAGGTGATCATTGGCAATCATGTCAGCGCAAACGAGAGTCTTGAAAAAAGCGGCTCGGCGGACCTTTCGTTTAGTGTGCCCGGCGAGGCGCGGTTCCGTGTAAACATCTTCAAGCAGCGTGGCAGTTATGCCATTGTCATGCGTGTGATACCTACCAATCCGCCTAACTTCAACGACTTTAATTTGCCCGCGCAGTTGAAAGAGATCGTCAATATCAAGAATGGAATCGTGCTGGTCACCGGGCCGACCGGGAGTGGCAAAAGTTCAACTCTTGCTGCCGTCATTGATCTGATCAATGAGACCCAGGCGTTTCATGTAGTGACCATCGAAGATCCAATCGAGTTTCTTCACAGTCATAAGATGTCCACCATTCACCAGCGCGAACTTCATTCGGACACGCCGAGTTTCGCCATTGCTTTGCGTGCGGCGTTGCGCCAGGCCCCTAAAGTTATTCTGGTGGGTGAAATGCGTGACAAGGAGACGGTCGAAGTAGCCCTCGAGGCCGCCGAAACCGGCCACCTGGTTTTGTCCACACTGCACACAATCGACGCTGCCAAAACGATTGACCGAATTATTGGGGTATTTCCCGAGAACGAAGAACGAGTGATCCGCACCCGAATTGCGCAGTCGTTCCGCTACATCATTTCGCAGCGCCTTATTCCCCGACCCGACGGGAAAGGCCGAGTTGCAGCTATCGAAATACTCAAGTCAACCATGCGGACACGTGAGTACATTGAGAAAGGCGAGGCGGAAGGCAAGTCTCTTATGGACGCGATGGAGCAGGGTGAACAGGACGGAATGCAGACATTTGACGGCGTCATCGAAAAGATGATTCGGAGCGGAGCTCTTACGCAGGAAAGCGCTATACCCTATGCCACGAATGCTGGGAACCTGTTGTTACGACTGGGTGACCTTGGCGGCGCGAAGCATGTGCCGGACCAGACTCCCGCCAAGGACGACGACTCGATGCTTGATATGTTAGAAAGATAATTCTGCGCTACCACCCAGGCAAATTTCTAAGGTAGGATTGGCTAGTTTCCCCTGCGCTCTCCCTGGAATTTTCAGATCCATTTTTCTTTTTTCATCATGCTCCTTCGCCCGCTCAAAGGTCTAATCACTGCGCTATTCCTTCCGCTCCTGGCTCTGGCTGTCTACGCTCAAACACCCGACATTGACTCCTCCCAGGGGCTGCAAATGGAGTTTCCAACTGGTGGCCAGTTGCGGATCGAAAATGACCTGGGCAAGGTCATGGCCGAAAGCTGGCATCAAAAATATATATACGTCACTGCGAGTGGAGAGACGGGCCGATCAAGGCTTTCATCGGTAGTTATTGAGAATGGAAAGCAGGGCTTTACTATTCGCGTGAAGCGAAGGCCAGGGGCTCAAGTGTCTCCCATCGACCTCAGCGTAAAGTTTCCAGAAAGTGCGCGAGTGGAAATCGAAACCGGCAATGGGGGGATCTTCTTAAGAGGAGTTTCGTCGGCGGTGATAGTCAAATCGCTGGGGGGTGACCTCAATGTTGAGCTTCCAGAGTCGGCCAATGCGAATATCGTTGCGCGCACTACGAAGGGCTCAGTTAAGTCTGAGCTGTCACAGGCATTGAGTGAAAACGGTCACCTGCTTCAGACGCGGCTTGGCGACGGCGCACGAACACTCAGGCTGAATTCAGATTCGGGCAACATCACATTCTCAGTCGTGGGCACGCGCGAGCTCGGATCCGAACCTGAAATTAGAAAATCACTCGAACCAGCGCTGTCGGAAGTCCCTACAAAAGCAGCCGGAACCCCAGCGCCTTCTTTGGACACTCAGGACGTAGACGAAGGCGATGTGGTTCGTGTTGATTCTCAGTTGGCAACGCTCAACCTCAGCGTTATCGACCGGGAAACCAATCGCGGCGTGGTTGGCCTGACACAATCTGACTTCCGGCTTTTTGAAAACGGCGTACCACAGCAAATCCTTCAGTTTGATTCTTCGTCAGCTCCCTTCGACCTGTTACTCGTAATCGACCTGTCCGGCTCAACTCGCGACGTTCTTAAGCTGATTCGCGCGGCGGCGTTGCGCTTTGTCGACGCGGCCCGTCCCTCTGATCGTATTGGCGTGATCACGTTTGCCGGGCAGGCAACACGTTGTCTCTCCCTTGACGCTTGATCGGCGAAGTCTACACGAACGGATAGGCACCATGGATACTGCGGCCGGCGACACAAAACTCTACGACGCGGTCGACTTTGCTGCTAACCGGTCGCAAAGAGACGCAAAGAACCGGCGTCGCACCGCGATTATTTTGATGAGCGATGGCCTCGATGGCAGCGTTCCCGGCGTTCAGGGCGATGGTTCTATACTTCCTTACGCCGATTTGCTCAGTCGCGTCGGCGAGTTTGACGGTGTGGTTTATACCCTTTGGCTTGACACGTTCTATGAGGCCTTGAATGAGAAAGACACGCAACCCGAAGCCTTTGATATGGGCTACGACCGCATGAAGGAGTTGGCGGACACGGGCGGCGGAGTCTTTTATGAAGTTAAACGCCTCGAAGATTTAGCCGGCGCGTATGAGCGTGTGGTTGCCGACCTGGGAACGGTTTACAGTCTTGCTTACCGTCCTGCAGACAAGACTCGTGACGGCAAGTGGCGAGCAATACGAGTGAGCGTCGTTTCTCGCCCTTCAGCGATCGCACGCGGCAAACGTGGATACTATGCAAATTGAGTGGCCTTCCGCAGTTCATATGGTTTTACTTCGAACCAGGCTCCTCGGACTACTATTCTCACTGTTCATCCCCGTAACTTGTTTGTGCCAATCACCAGAACAAGTTGAAACGATCCGCGTCGATTCTGATCTGGTAGATCTAAAAGTCAGCGTAGTTAGTTTGAACCCTCAGAATCCTTCGATGGAATTACAGCAGAAGGATTTTCTGGTGTTAGAAGACGGAACGCCTCAGGACATTGCCTTTTTCGCAGCTGCCAACACGCCTTTCGATCTGGTACTGCTGCTCGACTTGTCAGGCTCAACCAACGATAAGCTCAAGCTGATCAAAAAGTCAGCGAGGCGATTCGTTGACGCTACTCGTCCCATCGACCGGGTGTCAATCGTCACTTTTACTGACGTAATTCAGGTTGTCTGTCCTCTGACACAGGATCGTCGACTTCTCAGGGACCAGATTGACGAAATTGAAAAACCTCAAGGCGGCACAAAGTTTTGGGACTCGCTGCGTTATGTTCTTGCCATTCTCAATGCTTCGGGAAGCTCGCTGCGGCGGAGCGCCATAGTGGTCATGACTGATGGCGTAGACAATGCTCTGCCCGATGTTTTTGGTGATGGTTCGCAGACCAGTTTCGATCAATTGTTAAGGATGGTTCGCGATTCAGAGGTAATCGTTTTTCCCATCTACCTTGATACTGAAACGGAGGTCTTCCAGCGCACGCGCACACCGCATAGCGCGTTTGCTATCGCCCGAGAACAGTTGGGGCAACTGGCCACGACCTCCGGCAGCCGTTTTTATAGAGCCAACCAGTTGAAAGACTTGGACGATGTCTACCAGCAAGTGATCGGCGATCTGGGACGGATTTACAGTATCGGGTATCGCCCTACTAATACCTCACGGGATGGAAAATGGCGTTCGGTAACGGTGCAAATCCACGATCGACAAGATGTTACCGCTCGCACTAAACAAGGCTATTACTCGAAGAACCTGCCAAATTGATCACCTGGCGTCCCTTGAAATCAGGCGAGACGGGAAAGGCTTGTAAAAGCCATCGATAGGACTATAATTAGGCCTCCCCAGGCACCGTCAGTCTTAACCGGGTCGAATCAAAAGGATAACTCCATGAGAAAAGCACGACCTGCTCTTGCGCCAATGTTCTTTATTACCGCATTGGTTCTCGCCTATCCTCTAAGCGCCTTTACTCAGAACCGGGAGAAGTTTGTTATTTCTGCCAAGGCGGGCGGGGTCAATGCCGTAACCGGTGGCGCTTCGATGCTGCCGCATGGCAATGGCGAATGGCAGCAGCTCACTATCAAAGAGGATCTGGAAGCCGGAGATTTGGTTAAGACAGGAGTCGATGGTCGTGTGGAAATGCTGCTTAACCCCGGATCCTACCTGCGTGTTGGCGAGAATTCTGAGTTTGAATTGGCTGACAACTCGCTCGAAAACCTGGAGCTTCGTTTAATTAAGGGAACAGCCATCGTTGAAGTTACCGGTGCGGACGACGAGGCGTTGTTTATTGGAATTACGACGCCTCATACACGCATGTCCATTGTTCGACGTGGGCTTTATCGAGTAAGCGTCGTGCCCGGCGATAACACCGAACTCATCGTGAGGAAGGGCCGCGTGATGTTGGAAGGGTCACACACGAAGGTCAACGGTGGCAACAAGGTTGTGTTCAGCAGTAATTCGTTTTCGGTGGCTAAGTTGAAAGACGCCGATAAGAAACAACTAGATGCGCTCGATGGTTGGAGCAAAGTCCGGGCTCAGGCACTGGCGAAAGAAAACAACCGGATCAACGACAGGACGCTCAACGCTCTGGCGCGCAGCCTCGATGACGACTGGTTTTCCCATAGCTTCTTCCGCCAACGTCGTTTAGGTTTTTGGCTATATAGCTCAGGATCCAGTTGCTACACCTTTATTCCCTACTACCGCCGTTATGGTTCACCATACGGTGGGGGTTATTCGCGATCGATTTTCGCCGGTGGCTTGGGGTCCTGGGGTTGGGATCGAGGCTTTGGTGGTTCGGTTTACGGTTCACCTGTAAGGACGATACCCGACCGGGGCAGTTCAAACACCGTCTACAATTCACCCGCTACTCGCCGAAGCGGGCCTTCCGTTTCTCCAGGCGCGGGCGCCGGAAGACCTACACGCTCGGGCCGTGAACCGGGGCCAAGACAACAATAGAGCGGAAACTGAAAGAGCCTCACGACTGATCACCTTCTTTAAAGAGCCTGCCAAGTTCAGTTTCTACAAGCATCCTTACTTCCGACACCTTCAGACCGGCAAGCGCCAGGTGTGTAAGCGCAGTTCCCAATTGGCTGCGCAGCTGTTCCTCTGTGGGTTCGCGTAGTAGCCGTGAAGTCACCACAGCCCCAGCGCCGTGTCTGACCTTCACGAGCCCCTGCTTCTGCAACTGGCGATAAGCGTACGCGATGGTGTTGAGGTTAACGCCCAGGTCAGACGCCACTTGGCGAACAGGGGGCAGAGAAGACCCCTCGGCCAATTCTCCCCCGGCAATCAAGGCCTTGATTTCATCCACGACCTGCTGATAAAGAGGACGCTTGTCTCGCTCGTCAATGGTGATATACATATTGTCTATTGCACATATACACTAGACAATGCGGTTCTGTCCAGAGATTTCTCGCGATATTTGGGGGTTTATTGACTGGTGAGCTTGTTTGCCAGGACCAAAGCGGAGCGAGTTAGGCCCTCGATACCGCCAATGCTGGTGGTGTCGCTTACGACCAAGAGGTTGGGTACGGTGGTCTCGTAGCCAGGCCGCTCGAACCAAAAGTCTTCCGCAGTGGGAATCACGCCGCCAACCATGCCAAGTTTGCGACGGGTCAGGTCATAAAAGGTTCGCGGTGTGGCTGTGTCGATTACCTCGATGCGGTTGCCCAACTCCGGCATGGCCGCGTGCAGACTCTGCCAACACCGTTCCATCATTTGCTGGTCCTTGTCCTCCAGCTCAGTTTCATCCTTGTGAAAAGTGAACCACTCATCAACCTCTGTGAAAGCGTGAACAGTCACTGCTCTCTTTCCTGCCGGAGCCCTTGGGTCCCACGACGGCGCAGCGGCAAACATCAGTTGATTTGTCTCGGGATCATATTGCCCCTCGCGCTGCCAATCGGTAGACGCGAGAACGTGGTCCACAGTTAAGGGGTCTTCTGCGGTTTCGTCCAGCCCCAGGTAGAGAAAATATGCGCCCCAACCGCGAAGCCTGTTCAACTGCTTTCGTACTTCAGCCGGCGTGCGGTTGAGACCGATGAGCTTTCCGTATGTGTCCCAGATGGTGAGGTTGCTGATCACAGCTTTCGAAGCAGTCACTGTCTCACCGCTAAGCAAGTCGACTCCGACTGCCGCCCCGGTTGAATCGTACGACAACCTTAGTACCGGTGTGTCCAAACGAATTCTGCCACCACTGAGTTTTATCGACTCGGCCAGTTTCTCAGCCAGCCCTGCTGCGCCGCCGCGCATGGCGAACATATTTTCTCGAGCTGCAGTGAGGGCGAGGGCGGCATGAAGATAAGGAACTTCTTTGCCTGGCGCCTGAGCCAGCATTTGCAATTGCACGTCTACGAAATTCCGAAATCGGTTCGAGACTGCGTCCAGATGATCGAGAGTCGATTGCTTGCCTGAGCGGAGTATTTCGGCGGCGATCCGGCCCGCGGGGAGGAGACTATATGCGCGCCGCGATTTTGAGACCGACAACAGCGCCGGCTCCCTTTTGAGCGCATCTCGCAACGCTGCGCCGAGCGGCTCAAGTTTGTGATAGAAGCCAACGGCTTGCGCGGCGCACTCCGGAAAAGTCCGTCGCAGACTTTGTTCAAACTGTTCCTTATCGCCAGTCAGCGCAATCTCGGAGTGGTCCGGAAGACGGACAACATAGCTGGGCTGCAATCGTCGAACTTCGGGAGGATCGACTGGCAGCTCGGAGAACACCCGATGATGGATGCCGTCAGGTTCCCAGCCGGCAAAAAGCCCGTAACCCTGCTCAAAACTGTAGCCAAATTTTTCAAAGTTGGCGGCGCAGCCACCCACGTTTGGTTCGCGTTCCAAGAGACAGACGTCCGCACCCCTTTGCGCCAGCAAGGCGGCGACGGTCAGCCCGCCAATGCCGCCGCCAACTACAACGACCTCGCAGTCCATGGCTATATGAAAAGTCTTGAAAGGTGATGGATGAAAAATCCGACCACAGGCTTGCTGTCGCTTGAAAATCTTCCCAGGAAGGGTTGCAGAACAAGGAAAGCCGCCTGGATGCCGTTAAAAACGAGATGTAGCACGAACGAAGGCAAGAGGCGCCTGGTGTATGCGCGAAGTAGAGTCAGAGTGAGGCTCAACAGAGTGATTACAGCAACGACAGCAAAATTTTCGTAATACTGAAACACGTGGATGCCGGCGAACAATACCGTTACTATCGCGACCGCTCCAATCATCCCGATGGCGCGTTGCAGCGCCGGATAAAGCACACCGCGAAAGATTAGTTCTTCAACCAAAGGCGCAGTGGCGAACGCCAGAAAAGCCGTCGCAAAGCGTGCTTTGACAGAGCTGTTGATGATCTGATCCAGGGCCGTTTCCTTGCCGCCCAGAAACTGCGTGAACAACACGCCCGCGCCAAGCAGCAAGACTGCGAGAGCGATAGTTTTCCAGAGCCCAAAACTTTCAGGAAAACTCCAGCCCAGTGTTTGCCAGAAAGGACGCCGGCCACGGTTGGTAACCAGAAACCAAATTATTAGGAACGTCAGAATATGTGCCGGCACTACGCCAAGAATTGAGTAGAAGATGAGGGTTGGATCGGTGTCCAGTCCCGCAGTCGAGCCTCCTGACATCGTTTTGTAAACTACGTAAGGCACGGCCACTGCTATTTGCATGAACACCAGTATCATCAGGCTGGCGACAAAAATTAGTACAGCCCAACCCACTCCCCAGGGCGGATCGTCCGGATTTATTTCTGCTGGTACAGGTTGGGTAGGTTCCGGATCTGAAGTATGCGCGTACGCATCAATCAGGGGTCTGTCTGGCGAAACGGGTTCGTTAGTGGACACTGTGGTAGTGAGTGTATGAAGTTGTTTCCAAGTGGTCAATCAGGAAAGGTCCGGCTCAAACTGCCGGATAGGCAGCTTCCAACATGGAAGGACCGACTCGCGGCGCCGCCAGCATCACCCCGATGATGGTTTTAGCGTCTTCTATTTCGCCGGTGGTAATCATGCTCAAGGCCTGCGAGAAGGGAATTCGGACCACTGTCAGGATTTCATCGTCGTCAAGTTGCTGCGTGGTTTCGCTCAGTTCAGTTGCCAGGTAAACCCACATTTTTTCTTCGCAAAACCCCGGTGAGACAAAAAATTCAGATAGTTTTTCCAGACGACCGCACACTACCCCGAGCTCTTCCTCCAGTTCACGCTTCGCGCCGTCTTCGGGGACCTCGCCGCGCCGTAGAGTTCCAGCCGGAGCCTCAAGCAGGTAACGAACCGCCGGATGCCGATACTGCCGCACCAGCGCAATGGTGCCATCGTCAAATACGGGAATGATTACCGCACTACCGGGATGATGTACCACCTCGCGGGTGTACGTTTTTTCACCCTCGCTTACCTTATCGACCGTGACTTCGAAGACGCGTCCACGGAAAATGGTTTGACTCTCTAATACCCTTGGCAATTCGCCGGGGAGTCTGTCAGAAGTATCCATAGTTATCTCGTTCAAATCGATCGAACTTAAAAAAAATATGCTCAACTAAACTTACCGGTGCGCTCATACCGATCCGCAAGCCATTCTCTCACCTCGCCGATCAGATAGAGTGATCCAGTAACGCAGATCGACGCTGTTTGGGACGCTCAAGGAAATTGCGCGTTCGATGGCGGCATCGCTCTCGCGAATTATCTCGCTGGCAGCCTTGGGCGCGTATTGCTCTGCCAACTTCCGCAAATCTTCAACTCTTGCAGAGCGCAAATTGCGCGGTTGAGTCAGGATCAGATGGCTCGCGATCGGAAAGAGGCGTTGCAGCCATTTCGTCAAGTCGCTTATCAGCCATCGCTCCGAAGACTATTGAGATTGAAGTGTTCTTCAAATGTCGAGTGTGTTCCAGATAAACGCGCAAGGCCTCAGCACCGGCAGGATTGTGGGCGCCATCAAGTAGAACAAAAGCTTTTCCGGCATCGTCAGTGGAGGTTTCAAATGCTTCTAACCGGCCAGGATGCCTGGCGGTACGCAAACCTTCAATGATGGCGTCGTGGCCGATTGCGAATCCTTCGGATCTCAGAGCTTCCGCGAGGGCAATGGCGGTCGCAGCGTTTGTCAATTGGTGAGCGCCTCGCAGCGCCAGTCGAACCTTCTCGTAGCTGTCTTTTTCAGTGCGGAAGGTGCGAGTGCAGTTCAGCTCCGGGATCGGAGATATCCTCCGTTGCCCACGCGTGGAATTACATCGCACTCCCGGCAGCGCTCGAGTATGACGCGGCGCACAGCGTCCGCCTGAGGTGCAACTACTACAACACTATTAGGGCGAATGATGGCAGCCTTCTCGGCCGCAACCTCAACAAGCGTCTCTCCCAGGTATTCCTGATGATCGAGCGAGATGGGAGTGATGGCGACTGTTCCCGCGCCAACTGCGGTGGTCGCATCGAGGCGTCCACCGAGTCCAGTCTCCAGAATCGCCAGCTTCACACCTGCCTCCCTGAAAGCAAGTAGCGCGATCGCGGTTACTTGTTCAAAGAACGTCGGCAGGGCCGCCAGTTTTTCACTTGCCACCAATTGCTGCGCTGCCAGTCTGACCTCGCTCGCAAACCTGGCGAAAGCCTCCTCGCTGATTTCATTGCCGCCAAGCTTTATTCGCTCCGTGATTGAAACCAGGTGAGGCGATGTGTAGAGACCAACGGAAATACCGGCGGCACGGCAAATGGAATCGAGCATTGCCGCCGTCGAGCCTTTCCCATTGGTGCCGGCTATCTGTACTGACTTGTATGATTTTTGCGGATTACCGAGACTTTCCAGTAGCAACTCGATATTTCTAAGTCCGAGCTTGATGGCCAGCGTCTCATGGCCGAGACTAAGCAGATACTGGTTCGCCTGGTCGAAGTTCATCAGCACATAGCATTAACATTTGGGGAACTAAACGGCAATCAGACATACAATCATTTTCCATTTGTCATTGGTGGATTTAACTTCGAAGTGCAACAAGTTGATCCTGTCGGATTTCGCCCCAGCGGGGCGAGATGTTTATAGCCTAAAGTTATGCTATTAGGCTGGCGCTCGTAGGAGCGCAACAACTTGGTGCCCTGAACGGCTCGAAACACATTTCGCTCCTCACGGAGCGAGCATCTAGGGGAATGATTTGTTGCATAAACATTTCGCTCCTGCGAAGAGCAGTCATCAAAGTTGCACTCGAAACTTGAATCCGCCAATGACAGATGAGAAGTGTCAAATGACAAAATGGAAAATTGTTTTGTGCTTGAGCTAGAAGGATTACTGCTATCTTCCGGAGCTTGCACGGGTGCGCAGGCGTTCCATCTCTGAGCTGCTGGAGATTTCCGGATTCAGCATGAAGTTGAGCAGTTTGATAATGTAGTCGCGTAACTCGCGGCGATCTACGATGGCGTCAATCATACCGTGTTCAAGCAGAAACTCGGACTTTTGAAAATCCTTCGGCAGCTTTTGCCGTATGGTCTGTTCGATCACGCGTGGTCCGGCAAAACCGATGAGCGCTTTCGGTTCGGCGATGATGACGTCCCCCAACATTGCAAAGCTGGCGGTAACGCCGCCTGTCGTTGGATCGGTCAAGATCGAGATGAAGGGTAGTCGTGCTTCGTCGAGTTCAGCCAGGGCGGCTGAAATTTTTGCCATCTGCATCAGCGAGAGCGCGCCTTCCTGCATGCGGGCGCCGCCGGAAGTGGCAAAGACGATGACGGCTCCGTGTTCTCTCAACCCTCGCTCGATGAGCCGCGTAACTTTTTCGCCGACCGCCGAGCCCATCGAGCCACCGATAAACGACATGTCCATGGCGCCGGCCAACACCAGGTGATCCCCTACTTTGCCGCGGCCGTTGATTATCGCTTCCGGAAGTCCGGAAAGAGATTTTGCCTGCGTCAGTCGTTGGGGATAAGGCTTGGTGTCAACAAACTCCAGCGGATCAACGGAGATGACTTCAGCATCCAGTTCTTCAAACTTGCCGTCGTCAAAGAGCAACGCCAGGCGTTCGCGGGCGCCGATGCGAAAGTGATAACCACAGTGAGCGCAAACCTGGAGCGATTCCTCGAGTTCCCGTTTGTAAAGGTGTGCCTCGCAACCGTCACATTTTACGAAGACATTTTCAGTCTTTACGACGCGTTCCTCCGGCGGCACCGCTTCGATTTGTTTACTCTTTTTGCTAAACCAGGGCATAGGGAAACAGGTTTACTTGAGCTCTGCTCTCGTGGTTTCTCGGGATGAGGCAGAGGTTAGCACAGGTGGCCGAAAGGATGAAGGCAATGATCGGGTGGCGACTCAACCGGCAAGCCGTCAAATGGGGGCGCGATGAATTTCCTCGGTACAACCTGAATAACGCTGAAAGCGTTCGCGAATTCAGCCCAGGGTTGCGCTTGTAACCCTGGAAAGACTTCTCGCTCAACCACTTTGGGCAAGCTACGTCGCGTTTTAGAACTCGATTCCTTGCTGCGCGCGAATACCGGCGGTAAAAGGATGTTTGATCTCGGTCATCTCGGTCACGAGGTCGGCGGCTTCGATTAATGCGGCTGGGGCATCGCGGCCGGTGACGACGATATGCAGAGCAGGTTGAGAAGCGCGTACGCTTTGAATCTCCTCGAGCACTTCACCCACCGGCAGCAGTTCATAACTCAAGACGTAAACCAACTCGTCAAAGACCAGCATGTCATATGCGCCGCTGCGAAGTTTCTCCACGCAGAGGTTCCAGGTCTGACGGGCCGTGGCCCGATCCTGCTCCGGGTTCTTGGTGTCCCAGGTAAACCCATCGCCCATCGTGTGGACCTCAATGCCGAGTTTCTCTGCCGACTCGTGTTCACCGTAGCGATCGTTGCGCGACTTCATAAACTGAATCATGCAACACTTCAGACCACGTCCCGCAGCGCGCATCATCAGTCCCAGGGCGCAGGTCGTTTTACCCTTACCGTTGCCGGTGTGAACCATCAGCAGGCCGCGCGTCTTTTCCTGGTAATCTTCGCGGCGCCACTTGTATTTTTTTTCGAGGGTGGACATGGGGAAGAATTCAGGACTCAGGAGACGGGAAAACAGAAGACATGAATGCATAAGACAGAATGCAGAATTGAGACTGCGGTTTGTAATTTCTGACTCCTGAGTCCTGAATTCTATTCCTTAAGCGCGTCTTCAGTCGTGTCCGACGCGCCGTTCGCGCGCTGCACCGCATCCTGCAACAGACCAATGATTTTTTCCTCGGCCTCTTCCCAGGTACCGCGCAGTGTGCAGCCGGCTGCGTTGCGGTGTCCGCCACCGCCAAACTTTTCCGCGACTTTCGCGACGTTGACTTCGCCTTTGGAACGCAGGCTGGTCCGATAAACACCCAACTCGCATTCCTTGAGCATCGCCACCGCCTCAACCTCGCCTACCGTCAGGGGATAGTTAACAAAACCATCCGCATCTTCATCCGACGCCTCCGCGCTGTGTTGCATTTCCAGGCTATGGCGCAACAACGCGACGCGGCCGGTCGAATCGCGCCGGGCAGTGGAAAGCACGGCGCCCATCAACTGAATTCTGCTCCAGGGATAACTCGCGAAGACGGCTTCAGCGGTTTTGGCAGGCTTGACTCCGGTACGTAAAAGTTCGGAAGCGACTTTGAAGGTCCGCTCTGTGGTATTCGAATAATGAAACGAGCCAGTGTCGGTGATCAGCGCGGTGTAACAACACTCAGCGATCTCCTTCGTCACCCGCACGCCCAGGGCCTTGGCCAGGTTGTAAATCATCTCGCCGCATGCGGATGCTGTGGAATCGATCCAGTTAATCTTGCCGAAGAGAGCAGTGGTGGCATGGTGATCGATGTTGACGACGAATTGTTGCTCCAGACTCAACAGCCCCGGACGGGCGATATCAGAGCATTCGATAACGAAAACGCCGTCATACGACTGATCGGCTGCGGGCGTGACTCTGACGTCGCTTGCACCTGGCAACTTTTGATAGGTGTGCGGCACCGGGTCGCGCATGATGACTTCTACGTCTTTATTAAGAGCGCACAGCAGCCAGTAAAGACCAAGCGAGGAGCCAAGACTGTCACCATCAGGGCGAAGGTGCGAGGTAATGGCAAACTTCCCCTTGTTTTCAATTAACTCAACTACTTGACTAAGCATTAAGAGCAGGGATAAAGGATGAGGGATGAAGGATGAAGTCTGCGGGGATCGCGACTTCTTCTATTCATCCTTCAATCCCTCATCCTTCATCCTTTCTATTCTGATCCAGCGCGAGCTCCTGGAGTAGCTGGTCAACGCGCTCTCCGTGTTCTTCGACTTTGTCTCTCACAAAATGAATCTCTGGTGTGCGCGGCAGGTTGAGCGAAAGACTGAGTTGCTTGCGAACGTAGGGCGCGGCGTGGCGGAGAGCTGTAAGCGCGAGCCGGTGTTCTTCTTCATTTCCCGCAACCGTAATAAAAACCTGAGCATCCCTGCGATTGTCTGAAAGGCGAACGTCAGTCACGGTCACCATAGTGAGCCGCGGGTCTTCGAGTTCATACCCGACAATCTGGGAAATCTCCTCACGAATAATGTCTGCAACTCTCTCTGGGCGACGCATGGCTAAAAACAGTGGGCAGTAGGCAGAAGGCAGTTGGCAGCAAATGCATTCTGCCTTCTGCTTAGTGCCTTTTGCTTTCTAGAGTTCCGTGGCTGCAACCTTCTCTACGATATACGCCTCGATCTGGTCGCCGACCTTAAGGTCGTTAAAGTTTTCCAGGCCGATGCCACACTCAAAACCTTCGCGCACTTCCGAAACGTCGTCTTTAAATCGACGCAAAGAAGCGATGTTGCCTTCCCAGCTCACCACACCGTCGCGAATTAGACGGGCTCGCGCGGTGCGGCGAATGTTGCCGTCCACCACCATCGATCCGCCGACCACTCCGGCCTTCGGAACGCGAAACACTTCGCGCACGTCGGCCTTGCCGATGATCCGCTCTTTTTCAATTGCCTCGAGCATGCCGATCATGGCCGCGCGAATTTCTTCCTCAACCTTGTAAATGATCGAGTGGAGCCGAATATCGACGCTTTCCTGTTTCGCAAGATCGGCGGCGCGCGATCCCGGCCTCACATTGAAGCCGATTACGACTACGGCCGAGGCTGCTGAACCAGCCTGGGTAGCCGAAGCCAGCAGTACGTCGGATTCTGTGATGGTACCCACGCCCGAACGAATGACCTTGACCTTCACGCGTTCGGTTGACAGTTTTTGCAAAGTAGACTTGAGAACTTCAACTGAACCCTGCACGTCGGCTTTGATAACCACCAGCAATTCCTTGACTTCACTTTCGCCGAGGGCTTCGATACCGCGCTTCGTAGTCTGTAGCAGCGTGGCCTGCCGGCTAAGCATCTGCCGGTGTCCGGAGATTTGCTGCGCGCGCGCAATGTCGGCTACTACCTGGAAGCCATCGCCTGCCTGGGGCACGCCCTGCAGTCCGAGCACTTCGACTGGAGTTGCCGGTCCGGCCTCGGTAATCGCCTCACCCTTGTCGTTGAACATCGCCCGCACTTTGCCAAAAATCTGGCCAACGATAAAAGGCTCGTGAATGTGTAAGGTGCCTTGTTGGACCAGAACAGTGGCGACGGCGCCGCGGCCTCGATCCAGTTTGGCTTCCAACACCACGCCTGAGGCGAGACGGGTAGGACTGGCACGCAGATTAAGAATGTCTGAAGTCAGCAGTATGGTTTCCAGGAGTGTGTCGAGGTTCTGCCGTTTCTTGGCGGAGACCTGGACCATCTCCGTCTCGCCGCCCCACTCAACCGGATTGAGTCCCTGGGTGGCCAGCTCCTGTCTGACGCGATCCGGATTCGCATCCGGTTTGTCGATTTTGTTGATGGCGACAACAATGGGAACACCGGCAGCGCGCGAGTGTTCAATTGCTTCGATGGTTTGCGGCATCACCCCGTCGTCCGCCGCTACTACCAATACGACCACGTCGGTAGCTTTAGCACCGCGTGCGCGCATCAAGGTAAAGGCCTCGTGACCGGGGGTATCGAGAAAGACTACGCGTCGCGTTTCACCGGACTGATCCGGGCTCGGGACCTGCACACTATAGGCGCCGATATGCTGAGTTATACCCCCGGCTTCACCCGCGGCAACATCGGTTGCGCGGATGCCGTCGAGCAGGGAAGTCTTGCCGTGATCGACGTGGCCCATCACGGTCACCACCGGAGCGCGTGGCAGTTCCACATCGTCAGCATCCGTTGCGATTAGATCCTCAAATTCCTCTTCGGCAACCATCTCTTCAAAGGGAACGAAGGTGACGTCATAACCGAAGCGCTTGCCCAGTTCGATAGCCACGTCGTCGTTCAGCGGTTGATTAATGGTCGCAAACACACCGCGCTGCAGCAGCAGGCTCACGATGTCTTTGGGTTTGATTCCGAGTTTCTCTGCGAATTCCTTCACCGTTGAGCCTTCGACAATGCGTACCGGCTTTATCTCGCCGGGAACCGCGGGCGATTCCATTCTGCCCGCGATGCGATCTTCGAGAGAGAGCGCCTTGGGCGGAGGAATGAAGTCACCTTTATCGAACCGGCCGGCCTTGCCGTCAATCTTCCGGCCGCCACGCGTGGGCGTGCGGCGTGAGCGACGCCGGCCAGCGTCTGGAGGCGGAATGTAAGTTGTCTGCGGAGTCGCTGTTTCTCCGGGCGTTCCCAGGCGTTCAGTCTTGGCGAGTGGCGTACGTTCACGGACTCGCGTGCCGGCACGTTCGGCACGGTCTCGTGGCGTCACTGGAGGCGCGAGAACAGGCGAAGGCGCACGTTCACCAGGGCGAACACCGGCATTGAGGGCCGCCGCAGTCGGGCGCAACACGCGAACCTGTCGCGAGGGAGGCGAAGGCGCTCCCTCTAAAGCCGCTTTGGATGATGGGGGCACTGCCTCCATTTCCGCCGCCGCCACCGGAGCCACGTCGCCGTTCGTATCTTCAATTTCAACCTCGGGCTCGACTGCCGTCGTTGCTTGCGTTACGCCGCTGGGTTGTTCGGCACGCGCAGCCGGAGTCAGTTTCCGCAGCAGCTTCGCTGTGGTGGCCGGCTTGCCTGCATCGGGAGCTGGAGTAGCTGGCGTCTCAACTTCGGGTTGCGGTGCTTCCGTTACCATTTCAGCAGCGGGAGTCGCTTCCGCGGCAACCGGTTGAGCTTCCTCCGCCGGCGCTTCTTCCACTACGCGTTCGGCCCGTTTGACTACGCGCACGCCGCGCTTGACCGCAGTCTCTTTCTTGGGGAAGTACTTGTTGCGAATCTTCTCCGCCAACTCTTTCGAGACCGAGTTTGACGGGACGCTGACGTCGACGCCTTCGCGGCGCACCTCTTCAATGAGACGCTTGGTGTCGAGCTTCAGCTCTTTGGCGAGATCGTATATTCGGATCTTAGAGGAAACGGTCATGCACTCCTTTTCAGACGCTCACAACTCGCGTCTGGCTTCTTCAAGTGGTTTCAAGAAAACTCGCTTCTTAACCACTTGAAGCCGGCTTCAGAAGCGCAACGCGTACGAGTGGCAAGGGAGCGAACAACACAAACCGCCGGGTCCACCGGCGACTGAGCTGAATCTAATTTTCCGCATCTGGGGAAGCATTCTGCTTCTCTTCGTCTGTGCTCTCGCTCGATGCGGCGTCTTCTAAACTTGCGGGAGCAGATGTTTGTACGTCTTCAGTTTCGCCGTTCGCTTCTTCCTCGGCGATAAACTCTTCAAGACTTTCAAGGTTCTCAAAGGCTTCAACTTCAGCCGCTGTGATATCAGGCGCCGGGACGATCGTATCGGGACGCAAGTCGCGCCCTGGTTCCTGAAGAGCAAGTTCGTCTTCCGAGGCTGGTTCAACTTCAGTAAGCGCGACTGGATCGGCTGAGTCCTGGGCCATTATTTCCGCTTCAGCGCTGAACGGCACGCCGTTCTCTACTGCCTCGTCATAACCGGCGTTGGTCGGGTCGTCAGCAATATCGCCAGTCTCTTCAGTCGCTGCGGCCAACATCTGGTCTTCTTCGGTCTCAGATTCGCCGGGAGATTCGGTTTCACCCGCAACTTCAGCGCCTTCAGCGTCGGCCTCTGTTTCGCCCTGCAGCGTTCGTTCGCGCATGGCAACGACTTCTTTGGCCGCGTTGAGAATCTTTTCGGCCTCGTCCAGACTCAAGTCAAGAAACTCGACCAGATCGTCAATCGAAGTTTGCGTCAGTGCGTCGATGTCGTTAATTCCGTGTTCCGCCAGCGTGTCAGTCTGCTGTGGGGTCAAACCTTCGATGACAGACAGCGGCACCGATGCGCCTGAGGCGATCAGGGCGCCCATCTGCTCGGTGACTTCGCGCTTGATCTCTTCTTCGCTGCGAATGTCGATATTCCAACCGACCAGTTTGGTCGCAAGCCGCACATTTTGACCGCGCTTGCCGATCGCGAGCGAGAGTTGGTCCTCGTTAACGATAACTTCCATCTGCCGGTTATCGATGTCAGTGATGCGAACCTTGTTGACTTTGGCCGGGGAAAGGGCGTTAGCGGCAAATACCGAAGGCTCGTCTGACCACTCGATGATGTCGATCTTTTCGCCGCGGAGCTCGCGAATGATCGCCTGCACGCGCGAGCCTTTCATGCCGACGCAGGCGCCGACCGGATCGACGTCACGCTCATTTGAAGTGACGGCAATCTTGGCGCGCTCGCCGGGCTCTCGCACAGCCGACTTTATGACCACAGTGCCGTCGTAAATTTCCGGCACTTCCATCTCAAACAAGCGCAATAACAATTCTGGAGAAGTCCGCGACACTTCAACCTGCGGTCCTTTGGATTCTTTGGAAACGTTATGAATGACTACGCGAATACGTTCGCCCTGATTCCACTGTTCGCCGCGCGACTGCTGCGAACGTGGCAGGATGGCTTCGAGGTTGCCGAGGTCGACGATAATGTTCCCGCGCTCGAAGCGCTTTACATAACCATTGACCAGGTCGCCAATCTTGTCGATGTATTGCTCGTAGACGTTGCTGCGAACAGCATCGCGGACTTTTTGAAATAGGATCTGCTTGGCGGTCTGCGCGGCGATGCGACCGAGTTCTTCCATGGGCAGAGGCAGAAGGAGGGCGTCGCCCAATTCAACTTCTTCACCGGCCAGTTCGCGAGCTTCTTCAATCGACAGTTCCGTAGCCGCGTTGGCTACTTCATCAACCACCACTTTCGTGGCGGAAAGCTCAATGCCTGTTTCCGGGTTCCAATCAACTTGAATGTCTTCACCGGAGCGAAACTGTTTTTTGGCAGCAGCGCGCACAGCTTCCTTCATGGCTTCGATAACGAGATCCCGCTCAATGCCTTGCTCCTGGCAGAGCGCCTCGATGTTTTGTGCGATTGATGAACTCATGAAACTTCTTGTCTCCGGTTGGCTCGACGCTGCCTGTGCGCGTCGCTGAGCCTATTCAGTTGTTATTCAGTTGTGTTTCAAATCTCAAAATTGAGATCTAAGATCTCAGATTTCAATCTAACTTTTACGGCTACGTCCGCTGTCGTACGCGGAAGAAACTCGCTTACCCGGCGGGCTGTCCCCGCTTGAACTCCGCGTCCACATCCATTTCGAGATTCGCCTTCGCAATAATCTCGAACGGTATTCTCACTCGTCCGCTGGTGCGGTCTTCAAAAAGCACGTCCTCGCCATCTATCCCCAGCAGGCGGCCGCGAAAATTGCGCTGCCCATTGAGCGGCTTGCGCGTCCTCATTTTTGCCAAACTGCCGGCGAAACGCTCGTAGTCCTGCAGCTTATACAGCCCTCTCTCGATACCTGGCGAAGAAACCTCCAGCGTGTAGGAGGCGTGTATGAAATCCTCGACATCGAGAACAGTGCCAACGTGTAAGCTCACTTCTGAACAATCCTGGTGAGTTACTCCGTTTGGCTTGTCAATAAAGATGCGGACAATAGGTTTATTGTCGGGCCCGGCAACTTCGGCGTGTACCAGCTCCAGTCCGTGGTCAATTGCGACTCGTTCAGCGATTGCCTGCACGCGATCTGCCACCGAACTCGAGGCCATCCACCGTCCCTCCAAAAATCACTCGCCCAAAAGAAAAAGTGGGCGCGAACCCACCGGACGATCACTCCGCGCTTCGAGCAAGCTGAGAATTATACGGAAAGGGCAGGGGAGAAGCAAACAGGCAGAAAGCGGGGGTAAAACACAGCAAACAGTAAACAGCAGACAGCGGAAGAACGGGGATGGGGAAGTGCGGTCAAGTGATTTGCTGGGACCGCGGGCGTCCCGCCCGCAAATGAGCCGCGAAGCGCGCAAAATATCAGAATAGGCTATTCTGAAATTTTGCGCGCCTCGCGGCGCATTTGCGGGCGGGACGCCCGCGGTCCCAGCAAATCACTTGACCGTTTGCTAGCCTTCCCCATTCGTACTCATCTGCGTGCCTCCATGCACTATATAAGCTCGTGTCCGACTGCATTTCCGCTTAATCCCTGCAAATCAGACCTTTCGGGTGACGGCCACAGAGTTGCCATCACTTTCACCAAGGGGAGAACAACAAACATGAAAAATTTTGGAAAAGGGATTGGCGGGGCTCTTTTGTCACTCGCATTTGTTTTAGGAATATCGGGAGTGTCCGGCAGCAGCGCTCAGGCCCAGGATCGCAGGGACGATCGTCGGGACGATGGCAACTACCAAAGGGCTCAGCGCGACGTGGACGGTGATGGCGACATTGATCGTAATGACCGAAGGCAGTCGCGCCGGCGTCGGCATCGTGACGATCGCCAGGGTAACAACCAGGGTGATTGGCGCCGCGATCGCGATCGCCACCGCAATAATGGCCGTTACGGTAACAACGATCAGTACGGTAATCGCGGTTATGGCAACGGTGGTTATGGCAACGGTGGTTATGGCAACAACGGCTACGATCAGAATGAACTCAATCGCGGTTACCAGCAGGGCTTGAACACCGGCGCGAGCGATGGTCAGCGCGGTCAGCAATACAACCCACAGAGATCACACTTCTACAAGGACGCCTCATCGCAGGCTTATCGTCAGGGATTTGTGCAGGGTTACAACCAGGGCTTTCAGCAGTATTCGCGGAGCGGAAACCAGCGCAACGGAAACGTTAACGGTGGTTGGGGCAACGTGCTCGGCGGCATTCTCGGAAGACCGTGAAGTACAGTGGGCAGTAGACAGTAGTCAGTAGACATGGACAGTAACAGTAGGCAGTAGGCAGTAGGCAGTAGGCAGATGCATCGCGCAGCGTTCTGTCTACTGACTACTGTCTACTGTTATAAGCATCAGCCCCACAATGTACAGCCCCAGAGTAAAGAACGAAATGTATCCCGTGGCGGGTGCAAACATCGGCGCCTCGAGGGTGCCGAGCGATACTCCCTGCACCAGCGCTCCGGTCACGCGCTGGAGCCAACCACCGCCGGAAGCATAAAGACTGGCCAGTAGCAGGTGCTTCAGTACGAAGGCGGTTCCAAAGAGCACTACCAGGCTGCGCAATAGACGCCGCGCATCAAATGACGAAAACTGATTGTTCCAGAGCGTCCAAAGAAAAAAGAATGAGAAGAGCCAGTGTAACAAGCCACGCTCCGGCAACACCGAATTGAAGGCCTGCGCAGATGCGCAGAAGAGCGTGAACAATACCCAGATGTAACTTATGTTCTGAAGCGGCGAATGGCTTGCAGCGACCCACGTCCGCAATTCAATTAACCCACCACGCACAAAGAGCAGCATTAAAAGGACGGCGAGTACCAGCGTGATCAATGGCGGCGGGAAAAAGATAAACGCATGATCGTCGGCACCAACACGCACCCCACCCAACAGCGCCACCGTTAGAAAAATGGACGGCAGAGCCCAATAACTCACCAGCGCAAGATTCCGCGACCTGTTATCGACCGCCCCCTCTCGGCCAATGGCAATCGCCAGGTCATCGCTTGTCTTTTCTAACTCCTCTCTCCTTTCACTTTTCACTCTTCACTTGTTTTTCATTTCCTCTGTCGCATTACCTTCAGCGGATTAACGTCTCCCCAGGTACGCTCCGTTCCTTGTTCCAACTCCGCCTTCAACTCAGCAGCGGTGTGCAACTGCAGATTCGGATCCGAAACATTGAGCGGTTCCGGCGACAGTGCAATCGCCCGATTGATCGCCTCAAGTCCCTGCTGGAAGAGATTCTGGTCGTAGTAAACCCGCCCCCATCCTTCGCGATAAAAAGAGTAGGCGATATAAAACTGCGTAGTCGGATCACTCTGGGCCGGGTCAGCGCTCTTCCATTCGTCGCGCGCCGGGCGAAATTGCTCGCGCCGAAAAAGCTCGAGCGCGGCATCAAATTTCTTCTGATCGACCTGATAAGTTCCCGCCGCCACTTGAGCTCCAGTCGCCACCTCCTTGAAGCTGCGGGGCTCCGTTGCGTACAGCCAGACAATTGCCAGCGCGTACAACGCCGTGAACGCGAGACCTAAAGTTTGAATAAGCTTTCCTCGCATGACTGAATTACTTACTCCATTTATATCCTTCCCTCCGCTGCACGCAAGTATTAAGCAACATTCAAGTGATTGGCTGGGACCGCGGGCGTCCCGCCCGCAACGAGCCGTAAGGCGCGCAGTCATTCAGAAGTAGCCTATTCATTTTCGCGCTTCGCGCTCATTTACGGGCGGGACGCCCGCAGTCCCACCAAATCATTTGATCGTTTGCGCACGTTACAGCAAACAGCCGGCAAGAATACTGGAAAGTCGAAAGGGGGAAGGGGAACCGGTAAGGGGGAAAAGGTAAGAGCGAACGGTGTTAACTCCCTTCCTCTTCCCTTTACCCTTCCCTCTTACCCTATTCCCCTTTGCTCTTACTGAATATTGAGCGTTCCGCCAACCAACTGAGCAGCCGGCAACATTGTCGAGTCAAGGGCCAACCTGACGCTGTTGGCTGTGGTCGTGACATTGAACGGGATTCCAGAAAGAGCTGGCGTGCCGTCGCCAAAATTGACCGTGGCCGTGCCACTGAAAAGGGCGCGCCCATCGGGCGTCAGGGCGCCGTGCAAAACTTCACCGTCAATCGTGATTTGCCGTGCCTGACCCAGCGGCGATCGTCCGGTGAGCACGGCACTAAACACACCGGTGCTCGCACCGTCTGGCTCGATGATCAGGCCCGTACCAAGGTCAATACCGCTAAGCGCGACTGACCCAAGCGCCGCACCGGGGCCGAACGCAGCCCGCGCGACGCCGGTGACCGTGCCGCTTTCGCCGGCCGCTGTTGTGGTAGGAGTTGGTCCAAATAGAGCGGCAACCATCCCCAGAATGATGAACATTGTGCAACTAATTCGCTTCATGGCTTCTCCCCTTTCTCAGTGGATCTGAATGTTACCGCCGCGCAGAGTGCCTCCGGCGAAGTAACCATCGCTCATGGTTATAGAAAACGTGTCGGTGTTACCCGGCTCGCTGTTATCGCACACCTGCACCTGGAAGCCGAAAGATCCGCTGCCATTTACAGTCGCCGTGCCAAGTATCTGTGCGCAGTTACCGCTCACCGTCACTGAAGTAATCGCCGTACTTTTGACGGTCCGATTCTGTATACCGTGATCCTGGTAGGTCAGCTCGCCGCTCGAAGCTGTCTCGCTAGCGGCCTTTGCCACCAATCCAAACGTCCCCTTGTCGAGTGGCACGTCGATCCAACCGCCACCGGTAATCTTCGCCCCGGGTGTGCTTGGTGGTACGGTGCAGAAATCCTGGAAACCGATGAGCGCTGAATTGTCGAATGCCAGATACGCAAACTCGTCAGTGGGAAACCAGCCATAACGGTTTCCGCCCACCGTTGTGCCAATCACGTCGGTAGGGTCACTCAGCGTCCACATCATCAGCGGGACACCCAGGCTGTTCTTGAGAGTCAGGTCGACAGCTAATACGCCGGCGCCGTTGTCGCGGAAGCGGTGCTCAAAGGTGTACCAGCCTTCGGCGTAGACCGTGTAAGGCATCCGCCCCGGATTCTTCGGGAAAGAGCTACCACGGCCGGCATTGTTGCTGGCACTGATCACGAATCGTGGGCCTGTGCCCGTGCTGTCTGTATCAGTGTAGAAACCCGCATTGAAGACGAAGTCGCGGCGATGACCACACGCAGGCGTGCTGATCGCGGACGTCCAATCAAAGCGCGTGTCGTTTGTGGGCGCCGTACTGCCGTAAGGCGGCGAAATGTCCAGGTAGATGTCTATTGTTGTAGTGTAGCCACCAGGTGGAAACGTTTCACTGTAACCGCCCCAACGCGTGAACGCGCCGCCCCCATCTTCGGCGTGGAAAACGCCCGTCTTCGAAGTGACCAGGTGCGTACCGGTTGGCACGCGGTTGGCGCCGAACCATCCGGCTGTATCGGTCTCAAAACTTTGAAAGTATGCTGCGTATACCAAACCGCTCAACCCGAGGATTAGTCCGGCAGCAATTAACCAGCGCCTCTTTCTCAAGCGGATGAGACTCTGGAAACCTCCTCTTCCAAATCCAAGCTTGTTCTTCATTGGTTCCTCCTTTGAGTTTGCGCGGGGAGTCACACCTCAGACTCGCGTAAGAACGCGCGATTAAGTTGGGGCATCAAGGGGGTGAACGGGTGAAAACAGGAGGCCTCCGGTTGGGAGCCATGGTCTCAACGACATTGCGACCTCCTGTCAGTGATTCCATTCGGGCCGGCATGACGCAAACTAATTTGCGCCGTCCCACCTGGGCTTTCCTTTGTTGGAAGGCACGGCCTCCTGAGTCGGGAGGTACAGGATATTCAGTCGGGTTGAGTGATCCTTGAGGGCGTTCTTGAGTCCTTAAACGCGGTTTTAACTCTGTGTGGATGGGCAGCGCATCGACTGCTAAAGACTGCCAATCATTCAATAACAAAACGGCAAACAGCAAGCTGCAATCAGAGGGGTTAACGTTCTGAATTCCTTGCTGGCTGTCTGCTGTTTGCTTCTTACATCAGCATGTTCGCACTCATGATCGCGTCCGGATCGGCAGGCTCTACTTCGGGCAGGGCAGTGTGCAATACCTCTTCCAGCAACGCGGCTGTTACATCAAGGCAGCTGACTAGCGGGAGCAACGCTGATTGCACGGAGTACTTGTTGACGTAGCGCTTCGCCTCGTCCTGGGCCAAAGCCAGGGCCACATAAGCGCGGGCCAGTTTGAGGACATCAACTTTCTCGAAAGACAGTTCGTGCATAGCGTGTGTGCTCTGTTCAGTTACGATTACTCTCAATAAAGGCCTAAGTCAGAGCAGATTCCAATGTGAGAACTGAAAAATGAAGCCTGGGCTGACATCAGCCAACGCTTTCAGCGTTACTCGATCCCTGCTTTTTTTGAGATCTGAAATCTTTAATCTTTAATGCCGAAGGCCCCGCGCCACCCCCGGGAACGAACCCCCTCAAACAAATTCGCCGACCCTCATAGGTCAGCGTCTTCTATTTCTTCTTCGCCCTAGTGAACCCGATCTGTTTTCGCTTTGGTTCGACGGGCATTATGAGTTGCCGAATAGCATCGAAGACAACTTTGAACTGGTGGCCATATTTCCGCTCCATTTCTGCCAACTTCCCCTCAGGTCCGCATGAGAAGTTAGCATCTGTCGGAGGCGAACGAACGTTCGCATAATTGGAATATTTACTTGCACCCCGTCTGTGGCGGCCAGCTATTACTGCACCGGGTGGAACGGGACGGGCTCGGCGTTAGCGAGTGCGGCGGGACTTGGAGGAACGTTTCAGGCCCTGGTATCTGACTTTGCCAGGAAGCTTCGGTGGCAGGTCGAGTTCGTCGTCGATGAGATCTTCGACATGGATGCCGGCGATGCGGGCGTAACTCAACAGAATCGAAAGCGGCGGTTCGTTCTTATCTAACTCGTATTTCGAGATAGTTGTGTAGTCAAGCTGATCCCCAAATCCGAGCCGCCGAAGTATCTCGGGTTGCGATAATCCCAAGGACGTTCTTATCTGTAAAAGCTTTTCAGCGAGGCGCTTTGGCCGCGGACGAACGCTGCCCATCAGGAGTTCCCTCCTGACGGCTCTTCGCCACAAGGACCACTGTTGACTATATGGACAACTATCCATATAGTGACGCTGCGTTTACGCTTCGCCGTGAGTTGGAACCTTCCATGCTCAACGGCGCTGCTCATCACTCGCTTTCCCGGGAGGTTGAGCTACGCATTGGCAGTTGTATTCATCAAGGTAAATCGCCGCAGAGCATACCAGAACCCTTTTAGTTAGTCATGAGTCGATGCAAGAACTTTGGCACGAGAGAAATGAACACGCGGAAGGGGAAGGGGTAAAGGGGAAAGGTTAAAAGGGAAAAAGGGAAGAGGGAAAAACGGCATTAGGAAAGTCCTCGAGCGCCCTCTAATTCACACGCTTTACTCCGATTTAAAAGTCCGCGAAGCGGACGATTTATGACGTTCGCTTCGCGGACTCATTATCAACCGCCGCAGTCCGTCGTCATCTGAAAGATAACTTAATCACCCGCTGTAGTTCGTCGTCGTTATCGAAGCCGCTGACTTGATCACCCTCTTTTCTGAAGGAGGTATCGGATCTATGTTGGCTGCTTCGTCTAATCCCGATGGAACCGAAGTTCCGGTTTTTGTATCTCGGTAATGATTTGAAATTCATAGCAGCATTGCGGCAGGCGCTGGATGAAGCGGTCTACCTGCTGGTGACTTGCGCGGATCGTGAAGGCGCGGTGCTGTTTCTCGAGAGCGATATTCTGTATGAGGTATTGCTGATTGATTTCGCATGGCGAAAAAAGGATGGACTGGAGGTTGCGCGGTTTGCGCGCAAGCTCCGGCATCGCAAACGCATGCCGATCGTGTTGCTTGGAGGGACCCAGGTTAAGTCGTAGGACGCGCGCGGCTGCAGAGGAAGCCGGCGTAACCCTGTGCGTGTTAAAGACGCAGGACGTTCCGGAGGTAATAAAAGGATTGTCGGCCAAAAAACGTGAATCGCTGCTCGCAATTCCTTTTCACGCTCTTTTCGCGCTTCGCGCTCATTTGCGGGCGGGGGGCGCCCGCGGTCCCAGCAAAGCGCTTGAGTGGTGAACTGGATGATAGTGTCAGCGGCGGAGGGAGATGAGGTAGTCGAGCGAGAGGCGATCGTCTTCGGCTGGAAGCATGAGCACGAAAAGCAGCAGCGCGAGGCGGGGAATCACGTGTTCGTGAAATGCGTAGAGTGGTTCGTGCAGAAGATGGCCGAAGGTTACGACTATAAGTACGCACCCTAGCGCGATCAGGGCTTCCCGTATGCGTAGACCGATAATCAAAAGTGCGCCGGCGATCAGTTCGACGAAGGGGATGGTGACGCCGGTGGCCCAGAGCGACCAGACAGGAAGAAACGTGTCGGCGAAAGGGAGAAAGTATTTGCGCGCGTGATTAAGCGGGCCTAACTGAAAAACTTTATACACGCCGGCCATGAAGAAGATTAGCGCGAGTACTTCGCGCGCGAAGAAGATTGCCCAGGTGCGCGTGGCGGTTCGCTTCATAGTTGCGGTTTTGGAGTGCGGTGACCTGTCACCGCTTTCGTCCGTCGCGACCTGTCGCGACGCTGCTGGCGACAGGTCGCCAGCGACCAAAGCGCCGACGGGTCGGCGCACTCCAAAAAAGACTGCGATTCTTCATTACCAGAATACACCATTGCCCTCTGTCTCCACCCCGTCTCAGTAAATCATTGAAAAGGCTCTTGCACTAAAGTAGTATTCGCGCGTACTGCAATCGTTCTGCGTCCTTAGGCTTCCTGGTCAGAGGTTCCCGCCATTTTGCAAGAGGCGACCGCGCAACTGTTGGTTGCAGCCATCCGCCATGATCGGGCAAACAGTTTCACATTATAGAATCCTGGAACCACTCGGCGAGGGTGGTATGGGAACCGTTTACCTGGCTGAAGATACTCATCTGGGGCGCCGGGTAGCCATTAAGTTTCCCTCTGTCGGTTCTGATTCTCATGACTATCGGGCCCGCTTTCTCCGCGAGGCGCGCGCCGTTTCCGAGTTGAACCACCCATTCATTGCGACGCTCTTTGACTATGGCGAGACTGCCGAAGGCCGGCCTTTTCTGGTGATGGAACTCGCCAAGGGGCGACCGCTTAGCGAGCTAATGCAGCGGGGCGAACTCAATCTTTCGCGCGCGGTAGCGATCGTCAGTGACCTTGCGACGGCCCTGGTCGAGGCACATGCGCGCGGCGTTATCCATCGCGACATCAAGCCTTCAAACATCATGATTGATGACAAGGGGCAGGTAAAGGTGCTCGACTTCGGACTCGCCAAGCAAATCAACAAAGACGTGGTGGCGAGTGCGGCACCTGAAGCGCGCACGCTCCTTTCTACCGAAACTCGCAGCGGCGTCGTGCTGGGAACGCCGGCTTACCTCTCACCGGAACAAGCTACGGGCGACGCAGTTGACGGGCGCAGCGATCTCTTCGCTGTCGGGACGCTGCTCTACGAAACCATTACCGGTCGCACGCCGTTTGCCGGAAACAGTTTTATTGAGATCGCGGCTAACGTTCTCCACGTGGAACCAAAGCCTCCGTCCAGACTCAACAGCCTGGTCCCCAGAGAACTCGACTTTATTACGTTGAAAGCGCTGTCAAAGAAACCAGCCAAGCGCTACCAGACGGCGAAGGAACTAATCAGTGATCTCAACTCCGTCAAGGCTCAGCTGGACCAGAAGTCAGGGCAGACGCTGATCCGGCGCAGCACAGGCTCGCTGGGAAGTCCGACCGGAACGCTTAGTAACCTGTCGCAGATTCTGCAGCGACCAAGGATCCCCATCGCCCACATTCTGATTGCCATCGGCATTTTGGTTGTTGTGTCGGGCGTACTCTTCGTGCTGCTGCGACCGAAGCCATATACGCCGGCGGCGGAAGCGCAGCGTTGGTACCTGGTTGGCACCACTGCCCTTAGAGATGGCGCTTTTTATCAGGCAAGCCAGGCGCTGCAACGCGCCATCTCGGCTGATGACAACTACATGTTGGCCCACGCGCGTTTGGCTGAGGCGCTGGTGGAGTTGGATTATGTTGACCAGGCGAAGGATGAACTGCTGCGAGTGAACGCTGCCGACCGTGCGACGTTGCCAAAAGTCGACGCACTTTACCTGGATGCGATTACGGCAACCGCCCGCCAGGATTCCGTTAAGGCAGTCGAACTCTACAAGCAAATTGTCAATGAAGTTCCGGACGCGGAAAAGGCTTATGTGCTGGTGGATCTCGGACGTGCCTACGAGAACAACAACGACGTGAAGGCCGCCATTGAGAGTTACAAAGAAGCCAGTAATCGTAATTCGCAATACGCGACAGCCTACCTCCACCTGGGAATTGTGTACGGACAAAAAGGTGAACTCGATCAGGCGCTTGAGTCTTTCAAACAGGCGGAGTCGATCTACCAGGCGCTCGGGAATTTGGAGGGACGCGCTGAAGTAGCTTTCCAACGCGGCTTTCTCTTCAACAAACGTAACAACCTACCCCAGGCCAAAACGGAGTTGGAGCAGGCGTTGAACCTTGCTAAGGCGAACGACAACAAGTCGCAGACCATTAAGACGCTGTTGCAGTTGTGCAGTGTCGCGTTTGATGAAGGTGAAACCGCACGCTCAACTGATTATGCCCAGCAAGCCGTCGAACTGGCGCAGAAGAGTGGCATGGAGAATCTCAGCACGCGTGGGTTGATTGACCTGGGCAACTCGTTTTTAGTTCGCGGCAAACAAACTGAGGCTGAAAACTATCTCGCGCAGGCATTGGCGGCGGCAGTGCGCTCCAAAGCTCGGCGGAATGAGGCGCGGGCTCGGGTTGCGATGGCCAGTCTGCGCCAACAGCAGGATAAGCCTGACGAAGCGGTGCAATATCTCGAGCCTGCTTTGGTGTTTTATCAACAGGGCGGCTATCGATCGGAAACAATTTCCTGTCTGGCATTGCTCGGTCGTGCAAACCTGCAAAAGGGCGATTATGCCGCGGCCGACAAGGGGCATGAAGAGCTGATGCGCCTGGCACAGGAATCCAACGACCAGTCGCTGATTGCGCGGGCGCACGCGGAACGCGGCTCAGCGCTGATTCGCGAAGAGAAGTTTCCGGAGGCCCTCGATCATTTGAATCAGGCCTACTCGATCTATAGCTCCCAGGGAATACCACGCAGCATGGGTTACAACCTGGCGAGTCGTGGTGAAGTGCTCGGTCGACTTGGTAAGTTTGATGAGGCCAAGGCCTTGCTGGAGCAGGCTACGGCAATCGCGAATAAGCCTGGCAACGAGTTGAAGCGACTTTCGGTTGAAACCCAACTAGCGCTTGCAGAGATTGCTCTGATGCAGGACAACTTTGCGAATGCCAAAGCTACAGCTGAGAAGGTTGTCGAATTAGCAGGAACTGAATTTAGGGGGGCCGTCGCGAGTGCGAAGATCGTGATCGGATTGGCAGAGTCGTACGGCGGAGCGAAGGCGAAGGGAAAACAAACGACGAGTGCAGCCCTGGATCTGGCCAAACAACTCAACGATCCGGCGCAACTGGCCTCTGCGCAATCGGCGTCCGCCGCCGCGCTGTTGCTTGCGGGCGATTCCAGGTCGGCAGTGACCAACGCGCTGCAGGCGCAGGAAGTGTTCGCACGGCTGGGCCAGATTGAATCGGAGTGGCAGGCCTGGTTGATTGCTGCGCAGGCCAGCGAAAACCTGGGCGATAAAACCAACGCCCGCGAGTATGCGATGCGGGCCAAAGACGCGTTTGAGAAACTCGAACAACGCTGGGGTGGCGAAGACTACAAGTCTTACCTCGGCCGGCCTGATATTCAACGTCTTCGCAAACAACTCGAGCAACTGAGCGGTTAGTCAGTCTACGTCCAATCAGGAACGCAGGAACGCTAGCGATTCGCTAATCATTCAACAGTTGCCACACAAAATCAGAACTGGGAGCGATAGCGACCAGCCAAGGAGTCATCTGTAAAACTTTCAGACTTTAAGACCGTAGTTATTCTGCACATTTTGATCAGTTAACTTTTTGGCTGGTCGCTATCGCTCCCAGTTCTGATTTTGTGTGGCGACTGTTGAGATTAGCATGGCCGTCTTAGGTTGAGGCAGGCAGAAGATCGACCCCAACGGGATGCCAGATTAGAACCGTTTGCAGGATTCTCTTGAGCTTCTCGCACCCCTTCGGGGTGCAACGCTTTATCCGCTTGTTCCGGTGGTTTTCGCTTCGCTTCAACCACCGGCTACTTTCTGCCCAGCCCTCCGGGCTGGCTTCCACCCCCAGAAGGAGAAAAACGATGCGTCACTTACGTTTACTGATAATCGCAGTCGCAGCTGTTGGCGTGCTGGCCCTTGGCGTCTTTGCGTTTGCAAATCGGCCTGTGGTCCTGGCACCCGCCGATGACGACATCATCATTAAAGGCGGCTCTTTGGAGATCCAATGCGGCAAGAATCACAATACTGATTGCCTGGGTACGAACGACAACATGGGTAAGTACAGGCACAAGCAGAGCGGCAAACATGTGACTAAGATCATTGTGAGAAGGTCGGACGGTGTTGAAGTGTTCAATAGCGATCTAACTCCGGTAGGCAACAAGCCGGAGATTGCGATCACTTACAAATAGTTGAGCTGATTGGACACCTAAAAAAGGCAAGACCGCTTGAGTCCGCTTTGCGGACTCGGCTAAATCTTTTTTGCAGCGACGATTCCACTTTTCTCGGCTAAGCGCGTGAGTGTCTTAGCCCGCGAGTTTTGCTTTCACTAACTCGCTCACCAGACGACCGTCGGCATTCTTGCCTGCTAGTGCAGCCTGGGCGGCTTTCATTACCTTTCCCATATCTTTCATTGAGGTCGCGCCAGTTTCCGCCAGCGCGGCGTCGATCACCTGTTCGATTGCTTCGCGTGAAGCGGCTTGCGGCAAGTAAGCTTCGATAACGTCGATCTCGCTCTTTTCCTTGTCGGCGAGATCCTGTCGCCCGCCTTTCTCGTACTGCTCAACTGAGTCGCGACGTTGTTTGACGAGAGAACGCAGCAGCTTCATCATTTCTTCGTCGTCCATCTCGCTGCCTTTTTCGATCTCGCGATTCATGACCGCCGCCTTCACCATTCTGAGTGTTGAGGTGCGCGGCGCGTCCTGCGCTTTCATCGACGCAGTCAGATCAGAAATCACTTGCTGTTTCAGAGTCATTACCAAATTTCCTCCGCGCACAATATAACCAGCCTGCGGAGCAGGCGAAAGCATACAGCCCAACCCTTTCGAGTGCGGTGACCTGTCGCTTTAGCCCTCGGCGGCTTGACGCCGAGATCCGAGGCTGGTGTCCTGCTAATCGTGGTCGCGCCAGATCGCGACCGACCAAAGCGGTGACAGGTCACCGCACTCCAAAACTAGGGTATGAGCTCAGGTACCTTTAAGTCCCCAAGCATTTGTCTCGACCCAATCACCTTCAATAGCTCCGAAGCCAGCAGCCGGTGGCCCATATGGTTCGGATGAAGGCGCTCTCCGAACCAGCCTTCGTTTGAGGGATATGCTTCCGGCGTCAACTCTCGAAGTTCAACAAAGGGAACTCCGCGTTGTCGCATTGCTGTTCCCAAGGCGACGCGGTATTGCAACATCAGATCAGCCTCGGGGGCATTCGGATCATTATCACGATAAGGCGCCGCGATCACTATTACTGAGGCGCCGCGCAGGCGGGCCATAGCCTGGATCGCGATCATGTTGTTGAGATACTCCTGCTGCGACACTCGCGCAGCAGGACGCACGATAGGTTGTCCTGTTTGTTTCTGTTGTCGCGCCTTTGTCTCTTTCGCTCGGAGCCAGTGAGTCGCGTGAGCAAACGCCTGGCTGTGATCAATCAACCAGCGCACCGCAACCGCATACCAGTTTGTCCTGATCGCCTCGCGGTCGGGCACGTCGCTGAAGCTGGCATCGTTCCAACCAAAACTGGCAATCAAAAGATCGGGCTGCAAGTCGTCGATGTCGCGTCGCAACCAGGCAAGTCCCTGATGACTGGTGTAGCCGGGTACGGCCATCGTCACTACTTCAATCTTTCGATCGGGATTGGCTGCACGCAACTCTTTCTCCAGGAGCATCGGGAAGGGAAGCCACGCCGGATCATATTCGGTCGGCCTATCCGGCCAGACTACCGGCACGCGGAAACCAAACGTAACCGAATCGCCAAGGCAAACAATGCGCGTTGTTCCTGGCTGTTTGGCTCCGACGGTCTTGCCGGGCTGCTCGGAACGAAGATGTTGGGAGTTTGTCGAAAGGACGGTGAAGTCCCAGACGGCGTGATCGAGGCTTGGCTTCAGTCGCCAGAGCAGCAGTGGATCGCCTTCGAAAATTCCTGACTGCTTCTCATCGGCGACCTGGGCTTTTTGCTGCGTCGTAACGACAAATACGCTGAGGCTGGAGATGTGTGGCAGCGTCAACCGCGTGCCAATCTCAACTGCCGCGAGCAGCGCGAGAAAACCGAGATAGGTGATTGTGATGTAAACCAAGCGACGCTTGCGAGACAGGCGTGGCGGTGGGACATTGATTGGAACCGAAAACATTACTGTGATCTCGCCATCGAGCCCGCGGAGCAGGCGAAAGCGTAAAGCGTGGGGTGAAGCGTAGCGGAACCCCAGGAACCGTCAATCGAATAACCAAAGCCTGCGAAGCAGGCGACAGCCGTTTTATCGCAGTAAACTCTGTCGCCCACTTCGCGGGCTGGTGTTGGCTTTACGCATTAACCTGGGGTTTCGCTACGCTCCACCCCAGGCTTTACGCTATCACCTGCTCCGCAGGTTGGGAGCTCGTCAGCTGTTGTTCCTGCCATTTTTCATTGGCGGCGGCTTGGCGTTGCCATTTGGTGATCCGTTTGATTTTGCCAGATGCGCCTTCAGGTAGCGGCCGGTGTGAGAACCCTTCACTTTCATGATCTGTTCGGGTGTACCGGTTGCCACGACGTGTCCACCGGCGTCGCCTCCTTCGGGTCCCAAATCAATGATGTAGTCCGCGGTCTTGATCACGTCGAGGTTATGTTCGATCACGAGCAGCGAGCCGCCGGCCGCAATCAACGCCCGAAACGCCGCCAGGAGTTTGTTGATATCGTCGAAGTGCAAACCAGTGGTGGGTTCATCGAAGATGTAGAGTGTCTTGGCGCCAGTTCGTTTCGACAGTTGCGCCGCGAGTTTTATGCGTTGTGCTTCGCCGCCTGATAGTGTTGTGGCTGACTGTCCCAATCGCAAGTAACCCAGTCCAACTTCGTCCAGCACTTTCAACCGGTTGGTAATCTTCGGTACTTCGCGAAAGAAAGTTATCGCCTCGCGCACTGTCATGTTCAAAACTTCGTGCACGTTCTTGCCGCGATAACGCACGTCGAGAATCTGTTGCTTGAAACGGGTTCCCTTACACTCCTCGCAGACGAGTTCGACGTCGGCGAGAAACTGCATTTCTACCGTCACGGTGCCATCACCCTGACAAACGTCACAGCGCCCGCCGGGCAGGTTGAAAGAAAAGTGAGAGGGATCAAAGCCGTGTGCCTGTGCTTCGCGAGTCGCGGAAAACACTTCGCGGATGCCATCGTAAACTTTTATGTAGGTGACCGGATTTGAACGCGGCGTGCGCCCAATAGGCGACTGGTCGACCAGAATTACATCGTCAGTGAGTTCGCCGCCTTCCAACTTCGAGAAGGCGCCGACGTGTCCCTGCCAGTCTCCTCTTTGCTTTTTCAGGCCGGCATAGATGCAGTTGTGAATCAGCGTCGATTTGCCGGAACCACTAACGCCGGTTACGCACACCAGCATGTCCAGCGGAAACTCGACGTCGATCGATTTCAAGTTGTGTTCGGAAGCGCCACGCAGCGCCAGGCGTCTGGTCTGGGCCACACGACGTTGCTTCGGCTCCTTGATTTCGGCTTCACCGCGCAGGTAACGCGCGGTCAGTGAACTCTCATCAAGCATCAATCCCTTGAAGTCACCTTCGTAGATCACGCGACCACCAAGTTCGCCCGCCGACGGTCCGATATCGAGAATGTGATCCGCGGAACGGATCATGTCCTCATCGTGTTCAACCACCAGCACCGTGTTTCCGATGTCGCGCAGGTTATGCAGCAGGGCAATGAGACGGTCATTGTCGCGCGGGTGCAAACCGATCGAGGGCTCATCAAGCACGTAGAGCGCGCCAACCAATGAAGAACCGAGATTCGTCGCTAACTGAATTCGTTGGGCTTCGCCTCCCGAGAGCGTGGATGCAAGACGATCGAGAGTCAGATAATCGAGGCCAACCTCCACCAGGAAGCGCAAGCGGCGTCGGATCTCAAACAGGATCCGCTCCGCGATCGCGCCTTGTTCCGTGGACAGTTGCAGGGAATCGAAGAAGACTGCCGCGTCCTTGATCGACAGCGCGCAAACGTCGGGCAAGGTCGCGCCGCCAACCTTCACGTCGCGGGCCTCCTGCCTTAAACGGCCGCCGCCGCAATCCGGACACAGCGTGTAGCCGCGATACTTTGAAAGAAACACGCGCACGTGCAACTTGTATTTTTTTGTTTCGAGCCAGTCGAAGAAGCCACGCACGCCGCCCCAGCCTTTCTTGCCCTCAACAATCGCACGCTGCTCGACGCGCGAGAGTTGCGCAAAAGGAACGGTCATTGAAATTTTGTCCGACTTGCAAAATTGTTTCAACTCCTCCAAAGCCCACTCGTGCTGCGGCTTGGTCCACGGCTCAATCGCGCCGTCTTTCAAACTAAGTCCGGGATTTGGAATTACCAGATCGAGATCGAGTCCGATAGTGTTTCCAAATCCCTGACAGGTGGGACAAGCGCCGTAAGGATTGTTAAAGCTGAACAGTCGTGGCTCGGGTTGGGCATAAACCGTTCCGTCATACTTACATTCAAACCGATCGGAGAACTTGAGACGCGTGGGCTCGGCTTCGGCAGTTTCAATGTTTGCCGTGCCGTGCCCTTCCTGAAAACAAATTTCCAGCGAATCCACCAGCCGTTGCCGGATGTCAGGTTGAGCAACAAGCCGATCGACCATCACGAATACATCATCAAAATTGCCGAGCTCGTAGTCATCAGGGGAATGAAGCTCGATGGTTTGCCGCCCGGAATACAAACGCGTGAAGCCGCGTTGCATCAGGCTCATTACGTGAGCAGTGATTGACTGACGCGGAGTAGTAGAGGGACGAGGAGACGCGGAGACGCGAGGACGCTGGGACTTCTTCCGAGACTTCTCCGGGTCGCCGTTTCTTTCGGTTTGCGCCAGCCCGGCCTGCGCGGGAAACAACACGTAAAAGCGTTTACCTTCAGGCAGCGTCCGCAGGATTTCATCGGCTACCGACTCCGGAGAATCTTTGTAGACCTCGCGCCCGCAGACGCGGCAGTAAGTGATTCCCACCCGAGCGTAGAGCAAGCGCAGGTAGTCGAACACTTCCGTTTGTGTGCCGACAGTTGAACGAGGATTTCTTGTCGAGTTCTTTTGGCGAATCGCGATGGCAGGAGCAATCCCGCGCACCTCATCCACATCCGGCTTGTCCATGCGCTCGAGAAATTGCCGCGCGTATGCCGATAGCGATTCCACATAACGACGCTGTCCCTCAGCGTAGATGGTGTCGAAGGCGAGCGAAGACTTCCCGGAACCACTAACCCCGGTAACCACAGTCAACTGGTTAATCGGGATTGAGAAGGAGATATTCTTCAGGTTATTGACCCTGGCTCCGCGAACTTCGATTGCTTCTTCAGGCATGTGATAAATATTCCGACGGCCAGATAGACAGAAGTTTGAGGCCGCTCGTAAACCTTGAATGATACCCTGATTCTTTGCGTATGCGAAACGTAGCATAAGCTGGGCGAAGACAGGTCAAGCGATGTGCTGGGACCGCGAGCGTCTAGCCCGCAAACGCGCTGCAGGCGCGCAGTTCTTCGGCAAGCCGCTTGCCTCTATCCGTTTTCGCGCTTCGCGCTCATTGCGGGCGAGACGCCCGCGGTCCCAGCAAATCGCTTGATCGGTCTTCTCCGAAAGCTTTCAAACTGACCTTCTCCCATGGACGGGTTAATCATTGACAGCAACATCGACAATGCACAACAATGCGCTGCTATGAAGACATCAAGATTTCTTTTGCGAGGCTTTAAGCGACCTCGAGAGGTGGTTTCCGAGGCGCTGGGCAAACTTGAGCAGAACGTTCTCAAAGAGGTTTGGCGTCGGGACGAAGCGAGCGTGCGCGATATCTATCTCGCGTTCGATGAGAAAATAGCCTACACGACGCTGATGACCACGCTCGATCGTTTGTTTAAGAAAAAACTGCTCACCCGACGTAAGGATGGCCGTGCGTTTTTCTACCTGGCCGCCGTTTCGCCTGATGAGCTTGAACAGGGGATTAGGGAAGACGTCATCGAAGGTCTGCTCGGTCACGGCGCAGACGAAGTGCGGCCAGTGTTGGCCTGTATCGTTGATACAGTCAGCGAGAGAGATCGCGAGTTGCTTGACGAACTCGATCGTCTGATTAAGGAAAAGCGTAGAGAGTTGAAACAAGGGTAAATAATGTTCGAACTCCTTGGCCTCTCATTGTTACTCGCCGCGTTGCTCACCTTTAATAGCGTAGCAACGTTACTTATTGCCGGTCTCTGGCGATTAGCTGGTCGAGCGACTGATAACTGGACCGCTGCGGCGCGCGCGCGACTGCTTTTCTCACTACGAATTCTTCCGCCAGTTTTGGCTTTTCTGACTGTTTCACTGCTGCTGGTTCCATCGTATCTTGCCTATGAGCCACGACATGCGGCGGAAACCGTTAGCTTCAAACTTGCTCTACTGGCGATCTTTTCGGCGACCGGCATTGCTGTTTCTGTCTATCGCGGCATTGGCACGCATCGAGCTACGGCAAACCTTACCTCCGATTGGTTACGACAGGGTAAGCCGATTCAGATTCCCGGCATCTACATTAGGTCGTATGAGATCAGGCACGCCTTTCCGCTGATTGGAATCGTAGGTTTTCTGCGTCCGCGACTTTTTATTGCGAGCCAGGTTCTCGAGGTGCTTACGCCTGAAGAGATATCAGCTGCAGTTGCACATGAGAACGGTCACCTGACGGCACGCGATAACCTGAAGCGCGGCTTGCTGCAGGCCTGTCGCGATGCGCTACTGATTATTCCCTGCGGGCGTTTGCTCGACAGATCCTGGTCGGAAGCGTCAGAAGAGGCCGCTGATGAAAACGCTGCCAGGCAAGGTAACGGAGTAGCACTCGACCTGGCGTCTGCGCTGGTCAAGATTGCGAGAATCATTCCCCTGGGCGGGCGACCCACAATGCCTGCCGGCGTTTTCCTGCTCGGCGAGGAAGAAACAAAAGGCATCAAATCGCGAGTCCGTAGACTCATCGCGCTCGCTACCACCGAACGTCAGGTTTCTCGGCATGACGTCTTAACAAGTCTATTTGTCTGGGGCCCGGCAACTATGCTCCTGGTTGGCTTCGTTATCGCAGCCACAAATCCCTATCTACTCACCAGAGTTCATTACCTGATCGAACACGCAGTCTCTGTCCTCAGCTAGGCCACGCTGCCTCAGGTTCTAATCGAAACCACTCAAGCGAATTGCTGGGACCGCGGGCGTCCCGCCCGCAACTGTTCCATAGCCATAGTTCTAATCGAAACCACTCAAGCGAACTGCTGGGAGCGCGGGCGTCCCGCCCGCAACTGCGCCATCGCCATAGTTTCTAATCGAAACCACTCAAGCGAACTGCTGGGAGCGCGGGCGTCCCGCCCGCAATGCGCGCGCAGCGCGAACAAGAGTTCTTGCAAATACCTCAATCTTACCCTTCAGTGTCAGCCCAAGTATTCCCAGGCTGATACGGTTAAAATCATCTCTCATGTCACTCATTAATGACTCTCATGAGAATGAACTTCGCGCTGCCGGCTGGCATAGCCGGGGCTACCTCCCGCACTTTGACGGAATCGTGATCCCACAATTCATTACTTTCCACCTCGCTGATTCAATGCCCCGTAAAGTCATCCGACGTTGGCAGAACGAGCTAAAGCTAGCTCAGGATGAACAGCAACGACTTCTCTTAATTCGTCGTGTGGAAAAATATTTGGACCAGGGATATGGGCAAACGTTTCTCAAGGATACGCGAATAGCCAGCCAAAGACATCGGCGACTTTCATGATGGCGAGATCAGTATTCGTTTCAAGCTGGTGGCCGGACAACTAGATCAGTGTGCCGGCATTCTTTTTAACCTGCAGCCCAATGGCGACTACCTCGCGGTTCGCTTCAACGGAAAAGAAGATAACGTGGTGCTCTGGACTTTCAACAAAGGAAAGCGAAGTTTCGTTAAGAGAGGTTCAGAGAATGTGCCGCTGCAGATGAACACCTGGCACACCCTGCAGATATCAGTTCACGGCACGAACCTGCAGGCTGCGCTGGACGGCAAACACCTGCTGGATTACACGCTCGCCGCCCCGGTATCAGGGAGAGTTGGCGCTTGGTCGAAGACGGATAGTGTCAGCTACTTCGATGACTATACGGTGACGCAATAAGACAAGGAGAACAGGAAAAGAGGGAATAGGGGAAGCGGGAAATAGGTTTTCCTTTCCCCGTTCCCCTTTCACCTTTTCCCCTCGCTTCTAGAAGATAAACCGCGCTTGCAGTTGGAACATCCGCGGCGGATCAATGTTCGCAAATGCCGGGATGGCGTGTCCGTCTGCGCCGATCGCGTTCGCGGGCGTGAACTGGCCGAAACTGGTGGCCGGTGTGGCGAGATCGCCGTAGGTCGTAACCCCGCGGCCGAGGAAGTTTCCATGATTGAGGATGTTGAAGCCCTCCAACCGGAGTAGAAGCCTCATGCGCTCTGTCAGCTTGATTCGATTCTCGACGAAGATGGCCACATCGGAGGTTGGGGTGCCGCGAAACGCCGACTTGCGGACGACGTGGCCGTCGATAACCGGCCGATCGTTGTTCGCGCCGTCTCCATTGTTATCGACGCCGGTCGTCGCGTTGAACGGGCGGGCCGACGCGAACTGTGACACCGTGCCGGCCGTAAAGTTCAGCGGGAACCGGTAAGTGAATGTGATGACCGCACGATGACGTTGATCGGCAACGCTCAGGCCGCGCTCCTCCTCGCCGAGCCGCGAGATAACTCCCTGGTTCGGCCCGATGCCGTTGCCGTCAGGCTCGAAGGTATTGGTGGCCTTGGACAGTGTGTAGCCGACCTCGGCAAACATCCGCCGGTTGCCGCGATATCTGAAATTCCATTGCAAGCCGTCGTAATCGGCGACGCCGAGGTTCATGATCACGTTAATCTGACGCACACCGCCAGCGACCGGCCGGATGGGCCGAGTTGCGTTGGCTGCTGTCACAGCCTGCGCTGCGGACGTACAAGGTCCCGTGACGCCTACCGGGCAGCGGAACTGTCCGGGCGCCGTGCGATCAAAAGGCGACGGCGCGTTCAAATCAATCGTGCGATCGAGATCGCTCACATGCTGATGCACATAGTCACCGCCAAAGAACAGGCCCTTGGTGATCTCGCGCTCGGCACCGAAGGAAAACACCTGGCTGCGGGGATTGACCAATTTGTCAGGGTAGTTCGGCAACAGGTTGAAGTTCAGCCCGTACTTCGCAAACTGGGCCACGTAGAAGTCTCGGCGGCCAGCCCTGATGGTGATGTCGCGCGCGGGCAATTGCGCCGCGGGCAGAGTCTTCGGATCAACGTTTACCGGCAGACATGGTCCGGTCAGGCAGGTCGGGAAACCAACATCTCCGGGATTCGCCGTATAGGTCGTCAACCCATCCAGCCCGTTCACCAGGAATCCGGCGACTGCGTTAGAGCGAATCTGCGGGTAATAAACGCCGTAGCCGGCGCGAAACGAAGTGCGTGAGTCGCCCTTCGGATGCCAGCCGAAGCCGATACGCGGCGCGAAGTTATTCTTGTCGTCGGTCAACGTTTGTCTGTCGTAGCGAATCCCCAGATTCAATGTGAAATCAGGGTTCACCTTCCAATCATCCTGGACGAACCCACTCAAGAGCCACTGTGGCAGGTTGTAACTGCTGATCCCGTAATTAATCGGCTGGGTGTAGTTCTGCACGTCGTTTAGCGTTAACTGGCCGAAGGGCGCTGTGGTCGTGTTCTTGAAGGTGAACGTGCCGAGGATGGCCGTGCCGGGTTCGCTGCCCGTGCCGCCTGAGGTGTGATGCAGCACACTACCGCCGAAACGCAGGTAGTGTCCGCCATGCGACCACGACAGCGTATCCGAAAACTGCTCCTGGTGACTGTAGATGTCGGAGGCTCGCGATTGGCCAATCGTGAAAGGCACGGCGCCACCCCGGGTGTAGGTGGTTGAGAGGTTCTGCGCTTCCCAAAGCGTAATGGGATCGCCATGCAGGTAAGCAAAGCGGGCCTCATTCAGAAGCGTTGGAGTGATGACAAAAGTGTGGTTCGCCTGAGCCGTCCATGACCGGCGCGAGTAACGGCGTGCGACGCTTGGTGCGTTCGTGCCGCTCACGGCGTCCTGCGGATTGTCGTCGGAGAAGCGATCGACGTTGAAACGGAACATCAAGGTCTGATTCGAAGTAAGCTTATGATCCAGCCGGCCGTCGAAGAGGAACTGGCGGTAGTGTCCCGTGTAGTCGAGATGTCCATCCGCCGGCAACAGGAAAGCAGGCAGCGTCGAGGAAAGAAACGTCGTGCGGTTTTGCCGCGTGTAATCGGCGGTGGCGAAGAAGAAAGTCTTGTCATTAACAATCGGGCCGCCAAGGGAGCCGGAGTATTGGTTCAGTTGATCCGGAATGTCCACTGGACTGATAGCTGTAAGCGTGCCGGGGACCACGCAACTGGGCGTGGATGTGGGACAGAAGTTCTTTTTCGAAAACGTCTTCGCCTGCCAGCCACCACCCGGACGGAGCAGAAACAATCCTTCGCCGTGAAATTCGTTTGTGCCGGACTTCGTGGTGATATTCAAGGCGGGACCAGAAGTCCAGCCGAACTCGGAAGAGAAAGCGTTTGAGAGTACGTTGATTTCCTGGATGGCACCCAGCGGCACCGTGGCTATCGCCGTTTGCCGACCCCAACCTTCGTCGTTGTTGGCGCCGTCGAGAGTGAAGGTGGTTGCCCGACGTGAGCCAACACCGGTGACGAAGTAGGTGGCGTTGACGAACAGATCTCCTAAACCTTTCCCGGTACGAAACGCCGAGTTCAGGAGCGGCAGGGTTGTCGACTTGCGGCCAAGGATCGGAGTCTCGTCGATTCGTGGGCCGGTAAGCGGAAGACCGATCAGCGGGTTTGCGCGCACGCCGTCGGACGTGCCGTAAACAGTGACTTCCGCCTTCTCAGAACCGACGAGCAACTTTACTTTTAGCGTCGCTGTTTCGCCGGAGCGGAGCGCGATGTCTTTGAGTTCTTCTTTGCCGAATCCTTCCCTGGACACGGTGACGGTATAGGTTCCCGTCAGCGGCAGCGCCGAAATGGTGGCGCTACCGTCGCTGCCCGAGACTGCCTCGCGCAAGGCGCCGGTCGCGGCGTTCACCACCGAAACTTTCGCGTCCGGAACGACGGCGCCGGTTTGATCGACTACATTGACGATCATCGATGCGGTGTTAGGAGATTGCGCAACGGCGGGCGCAGCGACAAACGCTATTAGAGCAAGCAGCAGCGCAGGCAAGTGCAACTTAACGGCGCGGTGGGGCAGTCGCAGAGTTTCGAATCCTGGGGTTCGCATAGTAGTTTCCCTTTTCCAAGTTGATGCTCAGGAGGAGCAGGAGTAGTGCAAGGAGCGAAGGTATTCCCTGACGGAAATTACTACCAGCGGTCGTAGAGTAGAAGTTAGCTGGGTCACCGAAGGGGACGACAGTTTTTGCGCCAAGCCATCCGAAGCTGCGTTACCGCACGTTTTGGCTCGTGTGGATTGTGGTGGGGAAGACGGCCGGTATCTGTTCAAAGGGCCGATCGAGATCAAGCTGGAATTGTTTCTTTCGGCTCGAGACATACAGCCGCATGGTTACCGCGAGAATTCCAATGGCGATCGCAATCCAGGCGAGCGACCAGAACAGGGCAGGAATGTGAGTAGCGTTTGCCATGTTCACCGCATCAGTCGGCACATTCGGGCCAAACGGCGACGATAAGTAAAAGACCGTTTTCAAATCGAGCAGCGCATTCAATACACATTGGACCGCGAGGAAGCTTACAAAGAAGGTCGCCACGCGCGCAGTTGCGTACTTCGCTACTGCGATCAAACCCACGCTGAGTAATGTCCCGGCCAGAATAGTAAAAGGAAGCGCCGACGAAACCGCGCCTGACATGGCGGGTTTAATAAGTCCATAGATGAGGGTGAGAGCAAAGATCAACGTTGCTGATCCGATCAGGACAATGCGAGCCGCGATAGCCTTGCGAATTAATACGAGCAGGAAAGCGCCGAACGCCATCGAACCCAGGTAGCCTGCGCTCGCCACAAACATTTGCGAAAATCTACCGCCCCCGGAGGTGTAGGTTTCTCCGCTGGCATTGGTGGCAATGCTGAGACTCTCGACCGAGTTGCCGGTCAACAGCGCGGCAATGGCGTGGCCCCCTTCATGAATGAAAGTTACAAAAATACGAAACGGGTATGTAACGATTTCAGCGAACGGAATGAACCAAAGCACAATCGAAATCACTGCCGCGGTAAGTAGCAGGGTTGCTTGTGGACGAGCATCGCTCCGGATTCCGTATTTCATAGTAATCTCTAAACGCTGGGAGAATTAATGAGGTTCCCGGTTTTATCGGCTGTCCGCAAACACTTCAAATCAAATCGCATCGTCAGAGCAATTTGGGCGCCTTTATGACAGTGATTTGCCAATAACTCAATGGTGGCCACACAAAATCAGAACTGGGAGCGATAGCGACCAGCCGAGGAGTCATCGGTCAAAACCTTCAAATTTAGAACGCAGTTGTCCTGCTCGTTTAGATCGGTTGATCTTCGGCTGGTCGCTATCGCTGCCAGTTCTGATTTTTTTGGGCGACAGTTGAACCTTCGACCGTAAGCTGAAGTTACTCTTTCCGGCTATAGTCTCCTGACTTTCCGCCAGTTTTTCGTTCAAGTCGCACGTCCGAGATCGTTATGCCCTTGTCGAGGGCTTTGCACATATCGTAAATCGTAAGCGCCGCAATCGAGACTGCGGTCAAGGCTTCCATTTCCACACCGGTCTGAGCATTAGTTGAAACGCTGGCTTCGAGACGAACGCCATAGTCTTCCATTTTTGCCTGCACGTCGACATGGGTTAACGGCAGCGGATGACAAAGGGGTATCAGTTCTGCTGTTCGCTTGGCCGCCATAATTCCTGCAAGCCGCGCCGCTTCCAGTGGATCGCCCTTGGGCGTTCTGTGCTGCTGGACTGCGGTGACCGTTTCCGATGACATCAAAACCCGCGCGGAGGCGACGGCGTGACGAGTAGTTGCAGCCTTGTCACTGGTGTCGACCATTCTGACGCGACCTTCGTCATCGATGTGAGAAAGTTGATCCATTTGCAGGAGATTTCGTATTAGAACCAGTTTGGTAAAAACAAACGGGGCGCTCTTGTTTTTTTTTGGCTTCGAGGAATAATCTTACTATAATCTTCGCCCCAAAATCCGATCACAGGGCCGTAATCGTAAAATTGTACAGCCGGGTGCAATCATCAGCTCCTTGGAATTGAGAGTTTTGGGCTCTGTAACTTAAAAGCTGAGATTGAAGCCCCGATTCAACCATGTCAGCCACCTTAGGAAACAAAAAGGATAGGACAAATCCCTCGTCGGGTTACAGCGGCAACGAAGAACACTCGGGGCCACTGCATTCTTTCCTGGAACACTCAACCTTATTAATCTTTCCGGTGGTGTTTCTCCTGAATCTTCACTGGGCGGGCTCACGACTCTACGAACTCGAACTGCTTTGGCTATTCGCGCTTGCGGTTCCGCTCGGCATAGTCGGTGGCGACTTTATTTCAGGTGTGGTGCATTGGGCTGCGGATACCTACGGCTCCGAAGATATGCCAATTATTGGGCCCAGCCTGGTAAAACCTTTTCGGCTCCATCATATCTACCCGCGCGACATCTGCACTCACGGCTTAGTGGAGACTACCGGCAACGTTTGCATTCTGGCAGTTCCCGCATTGTCACTTTTTCTATACTTGATGTGGTTGAATCCCCATTCCGGCTTCCTTGCTTTTTCCGCCATCTCCTTTGCGTTGATGACAGTGGCCACAGTGGCCACTAACCAATTTCACAAGTGGGCCCATCAGGACAATCCTTCAGCTCTCGCGCGCTGGCTGCAACGCAAACGGCTGGTGTTGGAACCTCAGCATCATAAGCGACACCACATGCAACCGTTTGATATGAATTACTGCATCACCAACGGTTGGCTTAATCCGCTCTTAAACAGGCTTAAGTTTTTTCGCCGGCTGGAAGCAGGGTTAAAGTTTTTCGGTATCGAAACCGCAAAGGTGAAAGACGAGAGACATTATCAAGCTGCATTAGCTGCGCACGCCACGGACCAGCACGTACTCCAGCAAGCCCATTGTGAATCCCCGGTAGACGGCGATGTCGAGCAGTAGACCGAGCCTGCCTAGTGCGAAACCACGAATCTTGCTAATAGCGCGAATAGTCTCCGGCCGCATTTGCTCAAAATAGTAGCCGGGAATAACTGACGCGCCAATCTCTTCCATCTCAACTTTTTCAAAACCCGCCGCTTGCATCTTTTGTTGGTAGATCTCGCCTGAATAAACATTAGCGCGCGGAACCTGCCACAATTTGCGCGCTGCCTCGGCCACTAGTTTTTCAATAGGATTGCGCGGTGGATTCTTGACGATGAAGTCGGCCATGGCAATAACGCCCCCGGGTTGCAACACTCGACGTGCTTCATGCAGGAACTTTTCGCGCGTATCAAAGTGCTCGGGACCTTCAATGCTCAACACGTGCGTAAAGCTCCCGTCAGGGAAGGGCAGTTCGATGGCGGTGCCGTGATGAAAACGGACGCGATCTTCTGCGCCGGCTTCGCGTGAACGTCGCCGGCCGTGTTCAATGTGTTTCCAGGTGACGTCGAGACCGTCGATCGATTGAGGCGCAAAGTTGTTGAGCAGGTAAATGTCCTGCGTGCCCATGCCCGGCGCGACATCGAGCAGTTTGCTGGTTTCATTGAGACCGAGAATGCTGCCCATTCGATGAACGAGGTTCTCAGCGGCCTTAATGTAATCAGCAATGCCATTTTCCCAGAGTCCGAAATTCAGATAGCCGTTGTGCCAGTCCGCAAAATTTTCTACTCCGCCGGAATAAAGCTTCTCCACTTTGCGTTCGTGGGCGCTCGAACCCCAAAGTTTTCTTTCAGGCTTGCTCATTGAATCCTCAGTTAATCTGGTAGACGCACAATTCTAACTCTCGCACCGGTTTCGACTAAACCCGTGTCTGGAGGGACGATTATCAACAAGCGTGCCCTCACAAAACCAACAAAATCCGACGAGCCTCCCCATTTCAACGGCGTTGCCGCCAGAATTCCTTCTTCGCTGACGCTTAACTCCGCCGGCAAATAACTCTCGCGCTCATGAGCACCCTTGACGTCGCGCGCCAGCACTGCCCAGCCATGCGGCAAGACCGGATCTTTCGCACCCTGCATGGTTAGCATCGCTGTACGCGCAAAGAGATTGAAAGTAACGGAAACGGAAACCGGATTCCCCGGAAGTCCGAAAAAGAGAGTGCCATTGGGCAGTCGTGCAAAAACTGTAGGCTTGCCCGGTCGCAGAGCCACGCGTTCAAAGAAAAACTCAGCCCCGAGTTCTCGTAAGGCGGGCTTGGTAAAATCGTAACGGCCTACGGAAACGCCGCCAGAAGTGATTACGATGTCACTGCGGTCTGCGGCCTCGGCGATTTGCCTTTTTAGTAGCCCGGTATCGTCGCCCGCCAGCGGCAGTCGTTCCACCAGGGCGCCTGCCAGTTCTGAATAGGCAGTGATCGTAAAATTGTTCGAATCGCGAATTTGATCCTGACGGGGCCGTTCGTGCACAGCAACGAGTTCGCTGCCCGTTGCCAGTACGGCAACTCTGGGTTGGCGACCCACCATGATTTCAGCGTAACCAAAAGACGCGAGCACAGCCATTGCGGCGGCTCCTATCAGCTCACCTTCGCGAAGAACTTTCTGGCCAGCCTTAATTTCACTGCCGCGCCTGACGATCGACCTGCCGGTGGTTACCGATTCCAAAATTTCAACTTCACTCGAGCCGAGCTCGCGCGTCAGTTCGACCTGTTGCACGCTATCAGCTCCCGAGGGTACTGGCGCTCCGGTCATAATCCTGACGGCCTCGCCCGGCTTCATTTCATTGTGCCAGCCGCGACCGGCCGACGACTCACCAACGACTTTGAGTTTCGCAGGCAGGTTCTCGACGTCGCCGGCTCGCACCGCGTAACCATCCATCTGCGAGCGATCGAAGGGCGGGAGATTCTGAATCGGCAACTACGTCCTCGGCCAGGAAACGACCGCGCGCATGTTCGAGTGAGACGGACTCTGTAGGCAGCTTGCGCGTCTCACGCCTAACAATTTGAATTGCTTCAGCTACAGGAATCATCGGTTCTGTCCGACAGTTCAAGTTTAGTCCGTCAAAAATTGAAAAGCGGTTGCTCTTCATCTTAGCTGAAGTGCAACCGCTTCAAAGTTGGCGGAGCCGACGGGACTCGAACCCGCGACCTCCGACGTGACAGGCCGGCGTTCTAACCAACTGAACTACGACTCCGCATTAAAACCGATACACCAGATGCTAGATACGTTCATACCAAGATCCAGCATCCAGAATCTAACATCTGATTGGTGGGCGCGGAGGGACTCGAACCCCCAACCTCCTCCTTGTAAGGGAGGCCGTCTACCATTGACATACGTGCCCGAAAAACTGCATCCAAAGATCAGTGCGCCATTATCGACTTCATTCGAGTCTGACGAGTGGTCATGCTAAGAGAAGGGGACGAGGCTGTCAAGGTGAGCACTGGTTTGGTGTAATGAAAGTAATTGATAGGTTCGCTAATTCAAGTTTGAAGTGCAGTGATCGAATAGTTGCTGGTGGGCATCAGCCCGGAGGGCTCGCAGACAGTAGCCGGTGGTTGAAGCGAAGCGAAAACCACCGGAACAAATAGAAAAAGGGTTGCACCACGAAGTGGTGCGAGAATCAAAGAAGCCGCGCCCTCCCATCTGGCACCCCGTCGGGGTGCGGTCATTCCTGCCTGCCTCCCGGTGGTCTTCGCTTCGCTGCGACCACCGGCTACTTTCTTCCAACCCTCCGGGTTGTATTTGTTGCAGTTCAAAAATTGAGTCCACCGGTTGATTTTGCAGTGGCGACGCTTCCCAGTTATAGTTTTCCAGCAACATCTGCTGACGGTCTCCCCAAACAATTTGTAATGTAATCTTGTGACGGTCCAATCGATGTCATCCTTTCCAAGATTTGCGGCGCTGGTTTTGGGGTTAACTTGCGCGGCTCGGTTTAGTGTCCACTCAGTTTCCCATTGCCGCACAACAAAATCAGCAACGGCCACGACGCGTTAACCCACCAGCCGCGCCGCAAGCAACCCCGCCTCCGGCAGTCGCAGCCAAGCCAACGGGTGACGAAGTTGACGAGGGCGACGTGGTGCGCGTCGAAACGCAGTTGGTCTCTGTGCCGGCCGTAGTAACAAACAAAACCGGCCGGCCGTTAACCGGCTTGCGCGCTGAAAATTTTCTGCTGTTCGAAAACGGTCAACAGCAAAAGATCACAAACTTCGCCACCACGGAAGCGCCATTTGAAATTGCACTGCTGCTGGACACGTCTGGCTCGACGCGTGTGGATGTTGGTCTGATACGCGAGGCGGCCAATGCCTTCATCGATGCGTTGCGTCCAGGTGACCGCGTGGCGATCGTTGCGTTCAATACGGCGCGCCAGGGTCAGTCGGTCGCCGCGAAAGTAGAGGTGCTCTCTCAGCTGACCGGCGATCGGAAGCTGTTGCGGGCGGCGATCGAAAACCTGGGCTCGAGCAACGGCACTCCTTTTTACGACGGGCTGGTGCGAATTGCCGATGAAATATTTCATGAACCACCGCGCGAAGAAATGAGCGGAAGGCGGGCGATAGTCGCGCTGACTGATGGCGTCGACTCAACCAGCGAAACGGATTTCCAAACGGCCCGGTCGAAGCTCAGTCGTGCAGGTGTAGCCAGTTACTTCATCCAGGTCAACACGGAAGACTTCGTAGAGGATCGTCTGCTGAAAGATTGCCAGGACGATGGGCGGCTGACTCTTTCCGCGAAACAGCTTGAGCGTTATCGAAAGGCCTACTTTCCACGGGCGCGGCCTGACGACTTCACCGATTTCTGCCAGATGGGTCCGTTTGAAAAGATGCAGATTAGCCGCGACATATACAATCTGGCGCGCCGCGAGATGAATGAGATCGCGAAGGCCAGCGGCGGACGGAATTTTCTGGCAGCGAGTCTGCAGGACGCGCGAGCGGCTTTTGGGCTGGTGGCAACCGAGATCGGTACGCAATACAGTTTGGGTTACTATCCAACGAACAAAACGCGCGACGGCAAGTTTCGCACGATCAGAGTTGAGGTGCAGGGAGCACCTGAGAAAGCGCTAGTTCGAGCAAGAGAAGGCTACGTTGCTCCGAAAGGTTGAAGAGGCGGTAGTGATTCAGTTTGAAATCCGCCGATCAAGTGATCGTCAGGGACCGCGGGCGTCCCGCCTCAATGAGCGCGAAGCGCGAAAACGAATCAGGGTCTCAAAAAGACTGCGCGCCTTCGCGCGTTTGCGGGCGGCGCCCTCGGCTCCCGGCGATCACTTGATCGGTTATTCACCTAACTCAAGGAATATGAATAGTCAGCAATCTATTTCAATAGAATTCGTTATAATAGTGCTCGACGGCGCCGGCATAGGCGAAATGCCCGATGCGCCGGAGTGGGGCGATGCTGGTTCCGATACGCTTGGGCACATTCTTGAGTCGCGGCCACCTGCAGCTGCCGAATCTGCAGCGTTACGGTCTCGGCAACGTCAGGCCTTTGCAAAATGTGCCGCCGCTGGCCCAGCCCGATGGTTCATATGGTCGATGCGCTTTGAAGTCTAACGGGAAAGACACCACCACCGGCCACTGGGAGATGGCGGGCATTATTCTCGAGCAGGCGTTCCCGACTTATCCAAACGGATTTCCGCCTGAAGATCCTCGATCGCTTCGTTGCTGAAACGCATGTTCCGGGAATTCTCGGCAACTTTGCCGCCTCCGGTACGGAGATCATCAAGGACCTGGGCGCAGAACACGTCGCCACCGGCAAACCGATCGTCTACACCTCAGCGGATTCAGTTTTTCAAATTGCCGCTCACGAAGAAGTCATTCCACTCAACAGGCTTTATGAGATTTGTGAAACGGCGCGGCGGATACTCGATGGCGAGCATAAAGTAGGACGAGTCATCGCCCGACCTTTCCTGGGTGAAACCGGCAATTTTTATCGCACTGAGAACCGTCACGACTATGCCGTGCCGCCGCCGCGAGCGAATCTGTTGCCGGCGTTAAAAGACGAAGATCTCGATGTAGTTTGCATCGGTAAGATTGCCTCGATCTACGACTCGATGGGTGTGACAGAGGATTTGACGGCGAAGAACAATCAGCAGTCGATCGATCAAACGATTCGCGCCCTGGCCGAGGACACGCGCGGTTTGATCTTTTCCAACCTGGTGGATTTCGACATGCTCTACGGCCACCGTCGCGACACCGAAGGTTACGCTCGCGCGCTGGAACATTTCGACGCCAGCCTGCCGCAAATCGAAGCGGCGATGGGTGAAGGGGACCTGATGATCATAACCGCCGACCACGGTAACGACCCGACCTTCCCCGGCACTGATCACACACGCGAGTATGCGCCGCTGCTTGTTTATGGAAAGAGCGCGCGCCAGGGAGTGAATCTCGGCACGCGCAACTCGCTTGCGGACATTGGCCAAACTGTCGCGGAGAATTTTGGTTTGAAGTTAACTGCGGGCGAAAGTTTCCTCGCACAAGTTAAAGCTTAGCGGCGGATTGAGGCAAGCAGTTTAGTGTTCAACCTTTAGGCTGCCGGTTTCGTTGGCAATCGAAGCACAAACTAAAGTTTGAACTCTAAACTGAATCCGTGCTGACCTTAAAAGCTCGACTGACCTAATGCTTCGCCGAGAGGCTGTTGTAGATAAACGTCAGCCACAGGTCGGTCTTGATGAAGCCGCTGCCCCACGTTTTCCATTCCTCCGGAAGTCCTTCAGCTTTTATCTGATCGAGAGTCTTGCCGGCGGCCATGCGCTTTCTCACGATGTCGGTAGTTTGAACCAACATGTTATGAAACGTCTTCAAGCCCTCAGCATCTGAAAGCGCTCCGTGACCGGGAATGATCTTCACGCCGGCTGGCAGTTTGCTGATGATGTCGCCGATGTTCTTCGTCATGCCTTCCACGTCCCCGCCGGACTTCAAGATCGACAAACGGAAACCTGCCATTGAAGAAGTCGTCGCCCATGTGAACCACGTTAGAGCCGGTAAAGAAGATGATGCTGTCGCCGTCAGTGTGGCCGTGAGGGAAATGTATGACCTTGATCTCTTCGCCGTTAAAAAAGACGGAGACCGCGTTATCAAACGTGATGACCGGCAAGGCTTCTTTCGGCGAAGCCGGCGTGGTGCGGTTGAAGAGCTTTCGACTTCTGTTCTTCCGAAAGCCGCTTGCGCACATTTGTCTGCGCGATGATAGGCGCGTCAGGACCGAAGGCGACGTTGCCGCCGGTATGATCGCCGTGGTAGTGAGTGTTCAAGACAAATTTTAGTTTACCTTCGCCCAGAGTTTTCAAAGCGGCCTTGATCTTATCTGCCAGCGGCGCGAACTGATCGTCGACAATCAAAATGCCATCAGGTCCAACCGAGACGCCGATGTTCCCGCCGGACCCTTCCAACATGTAAACATTGCCGGCAACTTTGGTGGCTTTGATTTCAACTTTCGAAAAATCCTGTGCGCTGACGCCGTACGGCGCACAAGCAGATGATCATGATGGCTACCACTGATAAATATCTCTTCATTAGCAACTCCTTATCCAGTCAATCACTCAAGCGATTTGCTGGGACCGCGGGCGTCCCGCCCGCAAATGAGCGCGACAGCGCGAAAACGAATGTGAGGTGCACTTCCAAATAGACTGCGCGCCTTCGGCGCGTTTGCGGGCGGGACGCCCGCGGTCCCAGCAAATCACTTGACGCTAACCCAGTTCAGGATTCTTTAGTACAGCGATAAACGGCAGGTTGCGATAGCGTTCGGCGTAGTCGAGACCATAGCCCACAACGAAGGCATCCGGAATTTTGAAGCCCAGGTAGTCAATCTTCACGTCTTTCTCGCGGCGCTCAAACTTATCGAGCAGCGCTGCCAGTTTTACGCTGGCGGCGCCGCGTGACTCCAGGTTTTGAAGCAGGTAAGAAAGAGTCAAACCCGTATCCACGATGTCTTCCACCACCAGTATGTGACGACCCTCGATCGGTACGTCCAGATCCTTCATGATACGCACTTCGCCGGAGGTGCGCGTCGAAGAGCCATAACTGGAAATTGCCATGAACTCGATACCCAGTCGCGTGTCTATCGCCCGCAGCAGATCGCTAAGAAAGAAGCATGCGCCTTTCAGCACTCCTATCAGCAGCGGGTTGAGTCCCGCATATTCGCGGGTGATCTCAGCGCCGAGTTCCTTGATGCGCGTTTGCAGTTGTTCCTCGGAAAGAAGCACCTCAAGGTTTGGATTGCTGAACTCCGACGGGATCTGTGCGGAAGATGTAGCCAAGTTAATCGTCTCCTCGAGTGGGTGAATATGATTGAGACCGTCGTATGGCAACGCTGTTGCGAATCTGCCTTATGGTGCGACATACTATTGAAGCTCTCCGTGCAGGTCAATCTTGTCCAGAAATTTGGACTGTTATATTTTTCGCTTCTTCAAGAGGAATCCAAAGTAGTGTCAGCACTTAAAGCGGCGCTTCTCAGCAGTGCGCTGTTGCTTACCGTACTCGCCGGCGGCACACAGGTCGTGCTCGGACAGGCGGCTGCCCCAGCTCCCGTTACTACAACTGCCGCTCCCGCCGTCGTCAGTCAGACCGCCATCGACGCAAAACTGAAGGACGATGCAGCGGTCGACCAGATGCTCGAAGCCTATAGTCCGAAGGTGCGCGCTCTGGATCAGCCCATCGGGAAACTAATAGGCGACTTGAAAAAGGGCGGCCTGGGCGCGGGCTCACTTGGCAATTTCGTCACTGACGGAATACGCGCCGAATCAAGCGCAAAACTTGGTAAACCAATTCTGCTCGCAGTAACCAACAACGGCGGACTGCGCAAGTCGATCATTGCTGAAGGGAAGGTTACGTATCGCGATGTCTTTGAACTTTTGCCTTTCGAGAACGCCCTGGTAGCTTTCGATCTAACGGGAGCGCAGGTGTTGGATCTTTTACGCGTGGTGACGTCACACCGGGATGCGCAATCGGGGATGCGGATTCAATATCGAGTGAATAGCGATAAACAACTGGAATTGGAAAGCGCGAAGTTTGTGGTTGACGGTGTGGAGAAAGAAATCGATCCCGCGGCAGTGTATACCGTGATTAGCATTGACTACCTGCTGAATGTGACCGGGAGTGACTATGCTACCGTGCTGAAGAAGGCCACCAACACGCGACCGTTGGGTCTCACTATTCGCGATGCGATCACCGAGTACATAAAAGCTGAAACTGCCGCCGGCCGGGATATCAAGTCGATCCTCGACGGTCGCTTCGTTTTCGACAAGGCGGCATCCGGAGGGGCGGAGGAACCGAAATGATTACCCGGCGTGGTTTTCTCAAGGCTTCAATGGCCGGTAGCGCGTTTGTCATGTCTCCGCGTTCGGCTCTGAATCTATTCGCCACGCCTGCGTTACCGGTGGTCAGCGCGCCGCTCCTGGAAGTAGCGGCCGGTGAAAGGTTGATTACATTTCTACATACCAACGACACCCATTCACAGATCGATCCCTTGCCGGCAAACGATGGACTGTATCCGGATATGGGTGGGGTCGCGCGGCGTGCGACGTTGGTAAAGCGGATACGCAAGGAAAACCCAAACACCTTAATGATCGATGCTGGCGACGTTTTTCAGGGAACGCCTTACTTTAATTTCTATAAAGGCGAAGTGGAATATAAGTCGATGTCGCTCATCGGCTACGACGTAGTTACTCTGGGCAATCATGATTTTGACAATGGTGTGGAAGCGCTGGCTGCGGCAATGAAGTTTGCCAATTTCGAATTTGTTTCCTGCAACTATGATGTGCGCGGAACGCCGCTCGAGAGCCGCGTCAAGCCTTACGTTGTGCGTGTGATTGGTGGCGTGCGCGTCGGCCTGTTTGGCATGGGTATAAGCCCCGACAATTTGATTACACCCGAAAACTTCAAGGGTGTGAAATACAATGATCCGGTGAAAGCGTCGCGGGACGTGGTTAAAATCCTTCGCGAGCGCGAACGTTGCACCGTGGTGGTTGGCATGTCACATCTGGGATATTATGCCAACCCCAGGGAAGGCGCCGTTGGCGACAGTCAAGTTGCGGCGCAAGTGGATGGCATCGACTTCATTGCCAGCGGACATACGCATACGTTCATGAAGGAGCCGGTGATTACGAAGACGCCATCAGGTGGTGGAACTATAATTTTTCAGGTTGGCAGGAGTGGTATTTTCGTAGGCCGAGTTGATATGAAAGTACGCAACGGCAAAGTGGTGGCATCTGCCGGACGGTTGCTGGACTTGCGCGATGAGTCGCTGGCGTGAAAATGGGGGAGGCACGAGCAGGAGGCACGAGCAGGAGGCAGGAAAGACGCTCTTGCATTACAAAAGGTTTCCGCCTAATCCTGCTGCACTGCCCACTGCCCACTGCCCACTGCCCACTGATCACTGCCCACTGATTCCCCTATGTCTGATAATTCCACACGTGACCGCATAAGAGCACTGGTTCGAGACGTGCTCGACAAGTCGATCCCGGCTGACGCGCCGATTCGACCTGATGCTGCGGCAACCTCGAGTCGTTTTATCGAGACCGTTCCCAATATCCCACGAACAACGACTGAAACCTCCGCCATCCGCGACGAGTCGTCAAAGACGATTATCACCGAAGACGACGTCCGCAATCTCGCGGACGGCGCCACACTGCGCATTGCTGAAGGAACCCGTCTGACGCCGCTGGCAGCGGACATCGTAAACGCGAAAAAGATCGAGTTAGTGCGGCGCGTGCCAAGGCGCGGTTCAAAAACATCACGCCTGATTGCTGTCGGTGCCGACCATGGTGGCTTTCGGATGAAAGAGGAGCTAAAGGCTTTCCTGACCGGATTAGGTCATCAGGTCCATGACTTCGGAACGAACTCGGAGGATCCGGTTGATTATCCTGACCTGGCCTACGCGGTGGCGCGCAGCGTGGCGGAAGGTTCATCCGAGCTGGGAATAGTAATCGATGGCGCAGGGGTTGGCAGCGCGATGACGGCGAACAAAGTGCCCGGCGTGCGCGCTGCTGCTTGTTATTCAGTGGAAGTCGCCCGCAACTCGCGCGAGCACAACGGCGCTAACGTTCTCAGTCTGGGAAGCAAAACGATTACGAGCGCGGAGATGCGCGAGATTGTGCAAGCCTGGTTGGCAACGGAACTGACTGAAGAGCGACACCGGAAAAGGGTGGCCAAGATCGAGGCGGTCGAGAAACAGTATCTTAGCTAGTCGGAAATCTGACAGTTAAATGAGGTCGGTACCACCACGCGATAGCTGTTTTGGAGTGCGGTGACCTGTCACCGCTTTCGTCCGTCGCGACCTGTCGCGACGCTGCTGGCGACAAGTCGCCAGCGACCAAAGCGCCGACAGGTCGGCGCACTCCAAAACTACGGAGTGAATACTGACCTCATCTCACCCAGTGAGGGACACCGTGCTAGAATATGCCATGCAAGTGGCTTAGCATTTAGTCACCCTCAGGAACGAGTTCAATGCCTAACTCAACCAACGGTTCAAACGGCTCGCGCAATCGTGACCTTGAACTCTTAATCGACCAAATCACAGATGCGATAGTCGCACGGCTCAATGGTGACGGCGGCGATCAGGCGGCAATGTGCGGCTGTACCTCGGAGTGCTTTAACCGCTGCCCCGAGCGCATGCATCGCATCGTCGACGCCGGGGCCGCACGCATTGGTCTGGTATTAGGCGAAACATCGTCGGCTAAAGATTGGGCCAGCTTGATCGATCATACGCTACTGAAACCCGAAGCTACCGACGAAGACATCAAGAAGTTATGTGAAGAGGCCGCGAGATATGGGTTCGCATCTGTTTGCGTAAATCCGACCTGGGTGCGCGCCTCGGCGTGCAATCTTCAGGGCACGGGTATTCCTGTTTGCACCGTGATTGGATTCCCATTGGGAGCGACCTTATCGGATGTGAAAGCTTACGAAGCGCGCCGCGCGATACTTGATGGCGCACGCGAAGTAGACATGGTGATCAATGTCGGAGCACTGAAGAGCGGCGACGATTGTCTGGTCGAGCATGACATTCGTTCGGTTGTCGAAGTCGCTCATGAATATAACGTGACCTGCAAAGTGATTATTGAAACGGCCCTTTTGAATGACGATGAAAAGGTGCGTGCTTGCGTGGCTGCCAAAAACGCCGGCGCCGACTTCGTCAAAACGTCGACCGGTTTTTCAAAAGGTGGCGCGACGGTCGCTGATATAGCCCTCATGCGCCGCACAGTTGGCTCGGAGCTTGGTGTAAAGGCCTCGGGCGGTGTGAAAGGTCTCGAAGACGCACGGGCCATGGTGGAAGCGGGCGCTACACGCATTGGCGCCAGCGTTGGTGTGAAGATCGCGCAGGAGGCCGCGGGTCAAAAGTTTGGTAGTGGCGCACCGGCCGCGTATTGATCCTGTCCTCCGTCTGATTAATCCATTCGGTCGATCAATGAGGTCAGTACCACCACGCGGTAGCGGGTGGGTATCCGGATTTCCGATTGCTAATTTCCGATTGCCAATTGACTTGATCGGCAGACGCCAATCCGAAATCGGCAATTGACAATCGGCGATCAAGGGACCCACCCGCTACCGCGTGGTGGTACTGACCTCATCTCACACCCGGAGAAAGGCAATCGTCTTCAAAGTAGCATTCAAACTTGAAGTCGCGTGTAGCGTTGCAATAGCTCTCCCTATGAACTCTTGAAACCTCTGGGGTTTACGTCTATCCTCAAGTCAGCTTTCCGAATCCAAAGTTCAGCGTAACCAAATGCCTGCCAAGCATAGTGTACTTGCAGTGATCCTGGGTGGTGGTGCGGGGACACGTCTGTTTCCGCTTACACAGCAGCGTTCGAAACCCGCCGTGCCGCTTGGTGGAAAGTACCGCCTCGTCGATGTTGCGATCTCAAACTGCATCAACTCGGATGTCTTCAAGATGTTTGTGTTAACGCAATACAACTCGGCTTCGCTGAATCGTCATCTGGCCCAAACCTACCGCTTTTCCCAGTTCTCAAACGGGTTTGTTGAAGTAATGGCCGCGGAACAGACGCCCGAAAGCCCACACTGGTTTCAGGGCACTGCCGATGCTGTGCGCCAGATTCTGCCGCACATTCGCGATTGGGGCATCGACACGCTGCTGATACTCTCCGGCGATCACCTTTATCGCATGGACTATCGCATGTTTCTCGAGCGGCATTATGACAGCGATGCTGACGTGACTGTCTCTGTTACGCCCTGCGATGAAGCGGCGGCTACTGATTTTGGTTTGCTGAAGACGGACGAGAGTGGTCGCATCATTGAGTTCAAAGAGAAACCCAAAGGCGATGAGCTGCAGTCGATGCGGGTTGATACAAGCAAGTTGGGTCTTGGCGAAGCGGAATCTTTAGCCCGCCCGTTTCTGGCGTCAATGGGCATTTACGTCTTCAAGTATGACCGGTTGGAACAACTGCTCGCCGAGGATCCCAATGCTGTCGACTTCGGCAAGGAAATAATTCCCAGCGCGATAAAGGGCGGGCACGTGGAGGGTTATCTGTTCGACGGTTATTGGGAAGACATCGGAACAATCTCAGCTTTCTATCGGGCCAATCTGGATCTGACTTCGAAGATTCCCAAATTCAATTTGTTTGATGCGCAAGCGCCAGTCTTTACCAGGGCACGTTACCTGCCACCTTCGAAAGTTGAAGAGTCGCAGATTGTTGAGTCGATCCTGAGTGATGGCTGCATAGTTCTCGGCGCAACAATAACAAAATCAGTGGTTGGGTTGAGAAGCAGAATTTCGAGAGACGTGCGGATTGACTCTTCGTTTCTCATGGGAGCCGACTATTACCAGACGATTGAAGAAATGCGCGAGGACCTGGTCGCGAATCAACCTCGCGTCGGGATAGGGGAGGGAACTGTCATTAATCGAGCCATCATCGACAAGAACGCTCGCATTGGCAGTAACGTTCGGTTGCTCAACGAAGCAAGACTCATCAATGCTGATGGGGATGACGGTTCCTATTATATTCGTGACGGCATTATCATTGTGCCCAAGAATGCTTTGGTTAAGGACGGGACAGTGGTTTAGCAATGCGTGACGACTTAGAAGAATCACGCAAACTAGCAGTTTGTCTTACGGGTGAAGGCGATGGCGATTGGCTGGGGCAAGTCTTACGAAGAACAGATGGAAGAAGCGAGCCAACGCGCGTCGGCGGAACGCACTCCTCGCATACCGCTACAAGAAAGGGCACGCCTGCAACGTTTGGAATCGTTGAAACTATCGCGTTCGCGAGTTGAAGACCAGCTGAGTAAGGCGGTTCGTCCGGCGCATCGCCAAATGCTGATGAAAGCCCTGCAGGCGATTGAAGAAGAAGCCGATGAAATCTCCCAGGATCAAGGAAAGGACGCGAAGTAGCTCAAGCAGTTGGTTTGTCTTTCCGTGATCATCGTTCCTGATCAACCTCCCCTAATGTATAACCTTAGCTTCGGAACTTCATGTGACGCGTTAATGTAGTCACAAAGATCCCAAACTTATGCCTGATAAACCAGCCACCCGAGATTACCATCCGGCTCGAGTAGAGCGTTCGGGGCCGCCCCGGCGCGCTCGAAGTGCGACCGCGAAGCGGCTTATTCTGCCGAAAGAAGAAATCAACGTTGAAGTAAAGCTTGAAGGCCGAACGGTGAAGCTGACTAACCTGGCGAAGCCATTCTGGCCAAAGCTCGGGATAACGAAGCGTGACCTGATTCAGTATTACGCGGACGTAGCGCCATATCTGCTCCCTCACCTCACCGACCGCGCCATGGTCATGAAGCGCTATCCCAACGGTGCCGCGGGAGATTTTTTCTTTATGAAGCGGGCACCCTCTCCGCGTCCCGATTGGATTGAGCTTTGCCATATCCAACACTCTTCAGGGAACGTGATCGACTTCCCGATGATTCAGGATCTCCCCTCGCTGCTGTGGGTAGTGAACCTTGGCTGCATCGATCTTAACCAATGGTACGCGCGCTGTGACGATGTTGACCGGCCCGATTATTTGCACTTTGATCTTGACCCGGTTCCAAATGCTTCCTTTGAAAAGGTAATTGAAACCGCGCTCCTGCTGAGGCAAGGGCTCGAATCGCTGAAGATGCCGTGTTACGCGAAGACCACAGGTTCAAAGGGCATTCATGTCTACGTTCCAATCGAACGAGGGCCAACGCAGAAGCAGGTTTGGAGTTTCGCTAAGGAGTTTTCCCATGCTCTGGCCGCTCAAGCGCCAAAGCTAATCACGGCGGTCTACGTAGTTTCAAAGAGGCCCAGGGGGACAGTACTGGTGGATTATAACCAGAACGCCTGGGGGCGAACGCTTGCTTCAATCTACTCGGTGCGGCCGCGCCCGAAGGCCACCGTTTCAACCCCGGTGAAATGGTCTGAGGTTGAGCGCGGCATAAGCATCGACGACTTCACGGTAGACAACGTGCCGGGGCGGTTGAGAAAGCTCGGAGATCTTTGGAAGCCACTTCTTGCGAAGCGCGGGCGTTTCAGACTTGAAGCGTATCTTTAAGGTAACGCCTTAGCGTAGTCATCGGTCTGAGTTGATTGAGATCATGATTTCCCGATCATATTGACGTAAAACGTGAAAGGTCGGCGAGCAGACAGTTAAGAGTGAACGTTAACAAAGGGATTCAACTTGGGAAATGCAAACCCGTACTAAGTCAACAATGATCGTCGGCCGAAGTCTGACTGCTATCAACCAATCAGGAACGCCTTAAATGCAGAACCGCGAGCGGTAGCGAGCGGATCCTACGGCCGACGATGAGAAAGAACGATCGGACGGTGCAACATTGAATGCTTGCATCCGCTCGCTACCGCTCGCGGTTCCGCACTCGGTGTAGTTCCAGGTTGAATTCGCAAAGTGCAGTTCCCTAGGACGTTTATTCAACGGCTACTGAAGCACCCCAGGTAGCCTCATGTGAATTCTCAGGAGAGCAACGTCGGATGGAACGTGAGGACCCAGATCAAGCTCAGACCATCTGGACAATAGGTCACTCAACCCGGTCAGCTGACGAATTCAACGAGATTCTCCTTGCACACGGGATCAGCGCACTAGTTGACGTGAGAAGTTTCCCGGGCTCCCGCAGATATCCTCACTTCAACAAGCCGCAACTCGCCGACAGTCTCGAAGCTATCGGAATTCTCTACGCACATAACCCCAAGCTGGGCGGCCGGAGGCGGCCCAATCCTGACTCGAAGAACACTGCCTGGAAAAACCCTTCCTTCCGTGCGTATGCCGATCACATCGATAGCGAAGAATTCAAACAGGGAGTTAAGGAACTGCTTCAAGTGGCGAGCACACATCGCACAGCGATAATGTGCGCTGAGGCGTTATGGTGGCGCTGTCACCGTAGCCTGATAGCGGATTACCTAAAGTCGAAGGGCACTGCGGTGATTCATATTATGGATGGCGAGAAGACTGAGGCACATCCTTACACTCCGGCAGCACGAATCGTGGAGGGGCGCTTGTCTTATGCAGGGTTACTTGACGGGTAACTAGTTTCAAGTTCCAAGTTTCAAGTTCAGCAACTCGTTCTTTAACTTGAAACTTGGAACTTGAAACTTGGAACTTTTACTTCACCTTGCTGTGCCAGACCTTCTTCTTACTACCCTGTTTACGACGCTTGACTCCGGTACGGCGCGGAATCTTCTTCGGATCCCCGGTGGCAGCCTTCTTAATATTGCCGCCCTCGTCCTCTGCAATTTCCGCAAGAGTTCTACGTGTGAGAATAGACGCTGGAGCGATTTCGGTGACATCCTCTTCGGTGATGTAGTAGTCCCGATGTTTTATGAGAAGCCATTGGCGGTCTCTTGTTTTGACCAACACCCAGGAGCCTTTGAGTTTCTTGCCGTTAAGGGAAAACTTTAACTCTCCCTTGCGTATCGCCCCACTCACATCGTCAGTCTCCTCGGGCTCGTAGGTTCCGTAGTCCCAAACCATGACCGTGCCACCACCGTATTCGCCTTCCGGAATGACACCTTCAAAGTCGGCGTAGTCCACCGGATGATCCTCGACCTGCATCGCCAATCGCCTGACCTTTGGATCGAGCGAAGGCCCTTTAGGAACTGCCCACGACTTCAGGACGCCATCGGCCTCGAGGCGGAAATCGTAGTGAAGCGCTGTGGCGCGGTGTTTCTGAATAACAAAAATACGGCCAGTCTTCGTCCGTTTCTTTTCCGGCCCTGGCTCGGGTGTTTTATTGAAGCGGCGTTTCTTCTTGTATTCGGTTAAGGAAGCCATCGCGGTTATGAAAGCTTGATGTGATTCTTTAAGTGTGGCGAAAGGGTTGAGTTTTATTGAGCAGTTGCGGCGGCTGCTTCAGTCGCGACCTCACTGGCTTGATCTGCAAACATTTCAGTTTGTACCGGATCCAAACCCAGGACTGCTCGCACTCTGCCGAAACTGCGCCGGTGAATCGGCACCGCCCCGAGCTCTTTAAGCGCGCGACAATGTTCAGGTGTTGGATAACCTTTGTGTGAGGCAAAGCCGTAGCCCTGGTAAAGAGTGTCCATCTCAAGCATGTGAGCGTCGCGGGTAGTCTTTGCGATAATCGAAGCGGCGGCGATGCTGGCGGATAGGGCATCGCCACGAATGATGCCGCGCTGAGGTGCCGGGCATTGAGGGATTCTTCTGGCGTCTACGAGAACGAAGTCAGGAACGCAAGTGAGTCCATTCACAGCTCGCTGCATTGCCAGCAGGCCCGCGTGATAAATGTTTATCTTGTCGATCTCTTCAACTTCAGCAAAGCCGAACGACCAGCATACAGCGTCCTGTTTGATCTGTAGGGCAAGTTCTTCTCGCATCTCATGGTCGAGGATTTTCTTCGAATCATTGAGGCCGCGCAGCTTGTAATTCCGCGGTAGAATCACGGCTCCAGCCACCACCGGCCCGGCAAGCGGAGCCATTCCCGCTTCATCTACTCCGGCAACAAACGAAAATCCCTGTGCCCACAAATCAATCTCGAAGCGCAGTAAGGTGTGAAGGCGTTGCCCTTCTGAACGATTGCTTCGGTAACGTCCGCGAATTCGCCTCGCAAGTTGCTGTGCGCCGGCGCGCGTATCAACCTCCAGCGCCTCAAGTAGTCCTTTAGGTACGGGCCGGCTGCGTTCGAGAAACAACTCTCGCAGTTCAGGAATGGATCTACGCAGCAACTCGTCGACGGAAGGCATATTGCGTTGGGAACCTTTGCTTGACCGTGGTTTGAATCTCTCCAGCCGTAATAGAAGTGTTATTCTAAAACGAAAAGTAACGACGCGGCGAGTTTCGAAAAGAAAAAACATCGGGCGTCGCGGGAACAGAGATTTGGAAACCCACAAACTAACGCAATCGCAGTTTCGTCTGCTGGGATTTTTTCCACTGGCTTTTTTCCTGGCGCAGACAATTCACTACTGGCAGATCAACCAACTGGGACACATGCTTTGGATGTGTAACATTGGAAACTTGTTACTCGCTTTAGGTCTCTTTTTGGAACAGGCATTACTTGTCCGGGTCGCAGTAATGTGGATGGTCCCCGGCTTGTTGGTTTGGTTCGCTTATGTGGTGCCGACCTGGGGCATGATTCTCACCGGCAGATTCAGCTACACAGAACTATTAGGAGTAGTGTCATCTACCCTGGCCCACGTTGGTGGGGCTACTGTTGGGATGGTGGCCTTGCGAAAGATCAAGATGGACTCGAGAGCCTGGGTCTATACCTTCCTCTGGTACTTGATCGTCCAACTGGCGTCACGGCTGTTCACGCCCGCGCCTATGAATGTAAACCTCTCGCACAACATTCAGGCGGGTTGGGAACAAACCTTTAGCAGCTACTGGAAATTTTGGTTTGTCTTAACTGTGCTGGTCGGCATTGGCTCCTGGGCTCTGGGATTGCTCCTCAGACTGTTATGGCCCCCGACTCCCCTCATGGTTGAAGACGTTCCCGCCGCGAGCGTTTGAACGTCGACCTTAATCCTTTTGCAACCAAACGTCGTTGTCCGATTGGTTTATCTCCACCAGCTTCTTCTGCAGCACAGGGGCAGATCGAGCCGTGTCGGTCACAGGACCGGTAGGATTGAATACATAACTATCACGAGTGCGGACGGCCAGGTTTGGCTGATTCACACGAACTTTGATTTGTCGTCGCTGGCCGGCCTGCGCCGGACTCTTCGGGTAATAGCCCAGAGTATATTGCCGGCGCAACTCCTCGGCGATCTGCGCGAAGGCGGAAGAAAGATTTTGCGTTGAATCGGCTTCATAATTCCTGGCGCCGGTTCGCTCAGCCAGTTCGTGAAGGTAACGAGTAGCCGTTTCGTAATCTTGCCTGCTTGATCCAACTCCGCCGCCGCCGCGACGGCCTCCGCCACTGCCGCCTCCGGAGCGACCGCCACCGCTGCCAAAAACACCGCCGAGAATCTGCCCGAGAATGTCTGCATTTGAATTCGGCCAACGACCGCCGCCACCTGGCCAGCCCGAGCCGCCGCCCATCTGGTCCACGTAAGTGTTGTATTGCACAGGATAGATCAACGCGTCCAGCTCCTCAGCGTCGCGAATGTTGCTGGCAAAGGAAGCATGTCTGCTCGTTGTATCGACACCGTCGGTAAACAGAACGATTGCCTTACGACCACTTTCGCTATTCAGCCGTTGATTCATTACGAGATCCACAGCGTCGTATAGTTTCGTACCGTCGCCGGGCTCCGTACGCCGAATGGCATTACGTAGGCGCGAGCGGTCGCTCGTAAACTCACTGAGTATTTTTATTTCGTCGTCAAACGAAACAACCATGACGCGATCATCCTGGCGTAACTGGTTAACGAAGGCGATCGCGGCATCCTGAATCTCTTCCAGCCTGAAACGAGTAGAGCCGCTCGTGTCGATCATTAGCACGACTGAAAAGGGTTTATCTACCGATGAGAAGAAGGCGACGTTTTGTTCGACCCCTTCCTCCCAGAGGTGGAAATCTTCTTTTCGCAGGTTTGGAATGTAACGGCCATCACGATCGGTGACGCTGACCGGTAATGTAACCAGCGTCGTGTTGACCCGAACGACGTCTCCCTCGTCGATTTCCTCCGGGCCGTTGCTCGTCACATCTGCGGGTTGCCTCTCCGACTGTGTACCGGCCGGTCGGGTTGCGCCGCCCAGGACGGGTGCTCGCGACGGCCTTGCAGCATCGGGCGTTGGCGCCGTGGAATTAGGGGCCGGGGGATTTTGAAAAACTCGGCGTTGCCGTGTCTGGGCGCTAAGGGCGAACGCAGAAAGCGCAATTAATGACAGGAGCGCGAGGCAAAGTGAAATTCTCTTCATGGCAAAGCTCCTTGGCATCATTCACACAGCTTCAACGCGCATGCTGGATGCGGAGATACAAATCTATATGCTGAGAAGCCTGACGACAGGCCGAGGAGAGAATCTACTTACGGAAGATAACGCTCCTGAGCGAATCTGGCAAGGCAACAACTCGCCCGGAAGCGACTGAGAGTTCGATGTGGCAAGGCTGGCTGTAGTTGTCGCCCATACTGGGGAATTGTGCGATTATCTCTCGCTGCCATTTGACGCTTCCTATGCGGATTCTCCGACGCTTACATTACTGGTGGTCTCTATTTGTTGCCGGAGCGCTGTTACTGATCTTGGGCCCTCCCAGTATTGCTGTTCGCCTGGCTGACACGAAACCACGAGCTCGTTTACCCGTGGGCGCTTTTTGGCGCACGTAACTGGTTGCGTCTGAGTGGCGTGAAAGTCCAGGTAAGAGGTAGCGAACTCCTTGATCCCGCCCAGGTTTATGTGTTCATTTCCAATCACAGATCTTATCTGGATACGGCAGCGCTTTTCGTTTACACGGGTCGCAGACTGGGACTCCTCGCAAAGAAGGAGTTACTGAACGTTCCGATCCTGGGAGTCGGGATGGGTTTCGTAAACGTGATGGCAATCGATCGCTCCAATAGCGAGCGGGCGCGCGCTACGGTCGAGGCAGCCACGGCGCGAATTCGGTCGGGGAGATCTTTTGGCGTATTTGCCGAAGGCACACGGGCCAGGCCAGGAAAGTTTCTTCCATTCAAGAAAGGGGCCTTTTACATGGCGGCACAGGCAGGGGTGTCTATCGTGCCAGTAGCGATCAAAAACAGCGACTTTCTAATGGGAAAGGGAACAGGCGAAGCGAGGGCCGGGACTATAGAGATGGTTATGCTCCCACCGATTCCTACTGCCGGTTGCCAAACCGACGAAGCCGTAACGAAACTGGTAGACAGGGTGCACGCGATAGTAGCCCAGGCACTCAACGCCGGCGCGATCAGCCAACCACGATAGCAAACTCGTCAGGGTTTGCGCGGCACTGTCTCAGGCGGTTTTGTTTCCTGCTTGGGAGCGTTAGGATCATCTACCTCAATGATTTTTACCTTCGCGCGTGCGAGTTCAAAATCTGAGTAGCGAACCTTCATCCTAATGTGCAAGACGTCTCCGTTGTCGAAAATCAATTCCTCATCCGCATATGAGTAAGTGGGAAACCAATAGCGTCCATCGATCTGCTCCCGGTAGGTCTCGACGACAGGAAACTTATTCTTCTTGGTTTCAGGCACGCCCTTACCCCTGGTCTTGACGATCTGGAGATCCTGATCGTCAACCCAGACCCGGCCGGTAAAGAATCGCTCCTTACTCTTCTTGGGGTCCGGAATTACTTTTGGTGAAACATCAAAAACATAGAGATTCAGTTCGTCAATTTTATCCTTGCCGACATATTTGAAATCGTATTGAGGGATCTTCGAAGGCTCAAGCGCGAAAGGTTGGATTCCACCCAGATCCTCCAGGTCCTCCTGGGTAACCTGATTGAATGAAGGCATGGGGAAGTAACTAATCTTTTCGTAACGGGTGCCCGCATCGTCAAAGGTGAAAACAGACACACGATGATACTCGCCAGTGACCTGCCCACCCATCCCAAGGCTCTGGAGAACTGCGTCGCGTTTGAAGGAGTACTCGTTTAGCGCGTTGCGAAATTGACTCTCTTTGGTGGTGAAGGTTTTGATAATTCGCTCGACTTCGGCTGGAGAAATTGCCCCGCCATTAGTCCCGGAGGTTTGCGCCTGTGCCCAAACAACAGGCCCCGATAGTGAAGAAAGAACGAGAATGGCAGCCAAAAACATAGGTTCTTTCATCCAGCGCTTTATACTCATATTTAAATCCTTCAGCGGTAGACCTGAATCCCCGAGCATATTTGTAATATTGACCGGCCGTCAGATGCCCGAAAAGAAGCTGATGTTGCCAACCCGCAACCAGGCTCGGAAGACTGTGTAAGGAAACTGGTGCGAACGGGCGATTTTATAGTTGCAAAATTCCCTGCACCTGATGTAAGGTCTTCCGCGCAGAAACAATTACGTCAGATCTTTGGTGCGAAATGGATGCCTGATACCCTCACCTCGACGGGTATCGATAAGCCTTCCATTGAGCGCATCGTTGGGCTAAAAAAGGATCATTCAAGTCCTCACGTCGGTAACCGGCGACGTCCGTAAGATCTCGTGGACCTCAAAGCGCGAAAGCGCAATGGCAACGCTGAGCGGCCGCGTTGCAGCACGAGAAAGGCGTAGGTCAAGCTTTGGGAGGAGCCTGATCAGAAGCTTGTAACCGATGATGTGCGTGGCGGCGGCTGCTCCTTCTGGGCGGAGTGGCATTTTACGCCGCCGCGCGCACCCCAGCGAAGCACTGCAACCAATCCACCCCCCACTACTTCGCCGATAATAACATCAGGTTAAAAACCCGATGTGCATCGGTTTTTTCTTCAAGTAGCGAATTCGACATTGGGACGGTTTGGAATAATGCCGCGTTCGAACCCTTCCATAAGCAAGCGTTGCACAGCCTCGCGACCACGATCGGTGTAATCCAGAGTCAGGTCGTTAACCCACATCCCCACAAACCGATCAGCGAGGTCAGTATCCATGTCACGGGCAAACTGCATTGCGTAAGCCAGCGCATCCTCGCGATTGGCCAGTGAATAGCGAATGCTTTCACTTAGGCAATGGGAAACCTGCCGAATGATCTCAGGACCCAATTCCCGGCGTATCACGTTTCCACCCATCGGCAGGGGCAATCCGGTCCGCTCGTGCCACCATTCTCCGAGGTCGAGAACCTTGTGCAGCCCGATCGATTCGTAGAACAACTGTCCTTCGTGAATTAGCAGTCCAGCGTCGCACTGCCCCGACGTTACCGCATCAATTATCTTGTCAAAAGGAACTACCTCATACTTGAAGTCAGTGTTGAAAATTCGCAGGGCGAGGAACGCGCTGGTTAATGTTCCCGGAACGGCGATTTTGAGTTGGGATATTGCAGCCGCTTTGGCTGGCTCCCGCGACACCAGTATCGGGCCGTAGTTATCTCCGATCGAGGCGCCATGAGGCAGCAGGAGGTATTTGTCTGCGATGTAGGCGTAAGCATGAAAGCTGACCGCCGTGACGTCGTACGTTCCGCGAAACGCTTCCTCATTCAGAGTTTGAATATCTTTGAGTACGTGCCTGAAGCTTAAACTCCCGGTATCAAGCTTGTGTGTAGCGAGCCCGTAGAACATAAAGGCGTCGTCCGAATCCGGTGAATGAGCAACGGTGATGGTGCGTGTTTCAGTTAATGTTGACATAAAGAAGATTTAATTGAGTCTCAGATAATCTCGCGTTTAGACTAAACCAGGCTTACATTCCGGCGGTCGATTGGGTTGTAGATTGTATCTCGCTCGACGGCTTCAAAACCTGCATCCTCGATTAGGTTAACCAGTTCGCTTCGAGACATTTTGACTTCGTTGTTTGATTCAATCGAATAACTTTCGGAGAGTTCCCCACCTTCAGTAATTGTGCCGTCAATGTCGTTGGCGCCATAGTGCAAGGCGACTTGCGCGAGGCGTTTTCCCAACATCACCCAGTAAGCCTTCAGATGATCGAAATTATCGAGCAACAGCCGCGATACTGCCATGGTTTTCAGGGAGTCTACTCCCGACGGGCCCGGTAAATGGGCTAGTTGAGTATTCTCAGGGTAAAAAGCCAGCGGAATTAGACACTGAAAACCGTGAGACTGATCCTGCTGCTCGCGCAACCTCAGCAAATGGTCAACGCGATCCTCCACCGATTCAATGTGCCCGTAGAGCATAGTGGCGTTCGTCTTAAGTCCGGCCGCATGAACTTTTCCCGACAACTCAAGCCAACGACTACCGTCGCATTTATGAGCGCAGATCATTGAGCGCGTCGGCTCTCGGAAAATCTCAGCGCCACCACCCGGACAGGAATCAAGCCCTGCCTCGATCAACTGGCTGATTACGTCCTCGTCAGTCATCTTGTAGAAGTGTGCGAAATGGTCAAGCTCGACCATCGTAAACGCTTTGAGATGAAGCTGGGGATAGTTACGTTTCAGCCCCGACAACAGATCGGTGAAATAGCTGAAAGGGAGCTTGGTGTTCAGTCCGCCGGTAATGTGGAGTTCGGTGGCGCCTTCCTTCACCGCTTCTCCTGCAACACGCAAGCTGTCTTCGATGTTATGCGTGTAAGCGTCGGGCTGCCGCGGCGTGCGATAGAAACCGCAGAACTTGCAATCAACATAACAGACGTTAGTGGGATTAAGGTGGCGGTTTACGTTGAAGAAGGTGGTGCGACCGTGCTTCCGGCGGCGAACGCTATCAGCCAACTTTCCCAGCGCGGTTAAGTCGTCAGTTGCAAACAAAGCCAGACCATCCGCAAAGGACAGTCGCTCGCCATTTTCAACCTTCTCGGCAACGGCAGTCAGTATTCGGTCGTGTGAAAAATTCATGAAAGTGTCCTTAACAGAGCCGCCCCTCCAAACGTTACAAACAGAATCAGGCTGACAAAAGCGTTAGTTGTAAAGAATGCGGCATTAAGTTTACTCAAATCGTCCGACCTTACGAGCCGGTGCTGGTAAAGAAGCAATGCGGCAGTTGCTACCACACCTATCAGCGCGAAAATGCCCAGATGCGTTATCCAGTATAAAGCAACCAGCGCGGCAAAGGCGCCAATATGAAGCCCGCGCGCTATTAACAGGGCCCGCGCAATTCCAAATTGTTTGGGAATTGAATGAAGTCCTGCCTGCAGGTCAAATTCGTAATCTTGACAGGCGTAGAGCACATCAAAGCCCGCAGTCCATAGCATTACGACCAGCGACAGCAAAAGTGGCACCGGACTATCCAAGGCGCCACGTACAGCGATCCAGGCGCCGGTAGGCGCAATCGACAGGCACCAGCCCAGCAGCAAATGAGATAGGAGGGTCCAGCGTTTAGAAAACGAATAGAGCACTATGCTGGCAAGTGCAACAGGCGCCAGCCAAAGCGTGAGGCGATTAAGCATTGCCGCGGCGATGAAAAAAAGAGAGGCCGAAACAAGCGTAAACGCCCAAACAAAGCGGACCGATAAAAGGCCTGCCGGCAGGGCGCGATTCGACGTTCGAGGATTGCGAGCATCGTATTTTCGATCCGCAATTCGATTGAAAGCCATGGCCGTTGAACGCGCGCCGACCATAGCCGCAGTAATCCAAACAATTTGTCGGGCCGACGGCAATCCGTTAGCCGCCAGCACGGCGCCCAGAAATGCAAACGGCAACGCGAAGAGCGTGTGCTCAATCTTTATCATCTCGAGCGTTGTGCGAACGTTGCGGAGGAAGGCTGGCATTGGAGTTCAGTCTTTTCTCGAGGTCATCAGTTCGTCAGGTTGTTCTCGTAAACCTCGCCATCGGGTCGAACTGGAATGCGGGACGCCCAGATGATCAAGGATTCGAAAAACCAAATGGTCGACGAGAGCTTCGATGGTTTGCGGCCGATGATAGAAGCCTGGACTTGCGGGAATAATGTGTGCACCGGCGTGGGACAACCGCAACATGTTCTCCAGGTGAATGGCGTTGTACGGCGTTTCGCGAGGTACGAGCACGAGCCGGCGGCTTTCCTTTAAAGTCACGTCGGCCGCGCGATGGATTAAGTTAGTCCCCGCGCCTGACGCGATTGCTCCCAGTGTGCCCATCGAGCAGGGGACAATAACCATTCCTTCCTGAGGGTGAGAACCCGAAGCCGGCCTGGCGGCCACATTGTCGAGACGGTGCAAGTGAATCAGCCGCGAGTCTCCCGGCAGCCCGAGCCAACGATTGATTTTGGCGGGGTCCGCGGCCGTTAGATCAACCCCAAGCTCGACTTTTGCAACGGTCGTAGCGGCCTCAGACATAACCAGATTTATGCGCTCAACTACCCCGCTTGCAGACAGGTGCATGAGCGTGCGTTGCGCATAAATTGACCCGGAAGCGCCGGTAATTGCCACAGTAAATTCCATAGTTTGCCGTGTTTGAATCTTACAAGCAGCCGAGAGCAAACAGCAAACAGAAAAAGGCAGAAGGCAGAAGGAAGAAGTCAGAAGGCAGCCGGCACACATCTAATTCTACCCACTACCCACTACCCACTACCCACTGCCCACTGCCCCACTGCCTACGGATGCAGGATCCAAAGCTTATAGCTACCCGAACCGCTGTAGGAATAGACCTGCCAGAAATAGTAGCCAGAGGTGCCGCTATAGGAAATTGTCTCGTTTGACGTCGCACTTTCCGAGCTGGCAACTATTGCCCAAGCCGAGCCATTCCATTTCTCCAGGTACAGATCGAAATCGGCTCCCGAGGTTGGACCCACCAGACAGCCTTTATGCGTACCGCTAACGCCACTGTAGTAGTAGCTACCGTTCGGATGGTAGTCATAGTCTCCAGTGAACGCGAGCGAGCCCGTATAAAGGGTGCCACCAGTGCAAGCTGTCGGCACACCACCACCGCCGCCGCCCGGGGTCAACGGCGAATAGAGCAGACGATTCGGTGAACCCGTGCCGATGCCAGTCAAGTGGTTAGTGGTAGCAGTCGTGATGATCGCGCTTGCGACCGTAGCCGGTGAAGCTGTCGTGTTGTTTTGCAAGTAGAGCGCGGCGACCCCTGCAACGTGTGGCGTGGCCATTGAGGTGCCACTGATCGTATTAGTGGCCGTATCGCTCGTATTCCACGAAGACAATATCGATGAGCCGGGCGCGAAGAGATCGATGCAAGTGCCGATGTTTGAGAAATCTGACTTGGCATCGGTGCTCGTGCTCGAGCCAACCGTAAGCGCAGCAGTCACTCGCGAGGGTGAGCCGTTGCAGGCATTGGCGCCATAATCATTCCCCGCAGCAACTGCGTAGGTTACGCCGGCGTTCATCGAATTCTGCACCGACGTATCGAGCGCCGACGACGCGCCTCCGCCCAAACTCATGTTGGCGACTGCCGGCGAGATACGGTTGGCTGTAACCCAGTCGACACCCGCGATCACAGTTGAATCTGTGCCGTTGCCGCTACAGTCGAGCACGCGCACTGCGTGAAGAGTCACGCCCTTGGCCACGCCATAAGTTGAACCACCAACGGTCCCCGAGACGTGCGTGCCATGTCCGTTACAATCATTGGTGTTTTGTCCGTCGCCGATGGCATCGAAACCGACCACTGCCCGGCCGCCAAACTGCGTGTGGGTGCGGCGAATGCCGGTATCAATGATGTAAACGTGGACACCTGCGCCTGTCGGCGTGTAGGTGTATTGAGCGTTTAGTGGCAGGTCTCTTTGATCGATTCTATCAAGACCCCAGGGCGGGTTGTTCTGAGTTGTGTTCGCTTTGACAGGGCCGTCTTCTTCAACAAAATTGACTCGAAAATCCTGGCTCAGCGCTTCAGCGTCAGCCTCACTCATCTCGACCGCAAACCCATTGAGCGCATGTTGGTAGATATGTTTAAGTTTGCCGCGGTACGTGGCGGCCATATCCTTTGCCACAAACGAGGCTATCGAATAGGCGCCTCTGTCACCGACGACTGAGTCGTCAAGCACCACGATGTAGTTGTTCTGAATCTTATTTGCTTTGCGGAGTAGTCTTCCTTTCGGCCCCTGGCTGTGGGTCGGCGCCGAAGTGAGTATCATCAAGCAGAGAATTGCGCCGGTGAGCGCCACTACAAATTTCCTCATCTCGTCTCCTTATCGTTGAATGGTGGGATTGAGTACCGCCGGCTGCGGCGGAAGTTTCAGCTGGTAAATAAGACGGATCGGTTATTTGCGAACTGTAATGTATGGCACGGGGTAAATTGAGGTTGCGTGCCAGCAGCACGAGCCTCAGTCGCTGCTGCTGAAAGTCCAAGCTTGCGGGGAGACTGGCATCGATTCAATTTTTCGTTAGCCAGAAGGTATTTACGAGTATGAGTGTCGGGGGGCGGGCAGTATATCACCAACGGGTTTACGCGAAACTTGCAATTTCGTTACAGTAACGGACATGGATCTGAGTGCACTGGAGCAACTCCTGGCGGCATACAAGCGAGATGAGCTCGAATCAACGGAAGCCGCACGCCGCATCAGCGAACTTCATTACGAAGACATCGGATACGCGCGCGTGGATCATTCAAGATCCTCTCGACAGGGATTTCCGGAGGTTGTGTTTGGCGCCGGGAAGTCGCGTGAACAGGTAGTCGGAATTGTGGAGCGACTCATTCAACGCTCGCCTAATGTCCTTGTTACGCATACCGACGCCGGTACTTATGGCGAAGTGAGAAACGTGGTCACCGAAGCCGAGTGGCACGAGACGGCGCGACTAATAAGGATTCAGCGAGATAACACTGAGCTCGGCGTGGGCGAAATCGTAGTGGTAACTGCGGGCACCAGCGACATACCGGTTGCCGAAGAAGCAGCCTTGACCGCCGAAGCTATGGGCAATCGGGTGAAGCGAGTCTGGGACGTTGGTGTCGCTGGTATCCATCGCGTGCTCGCTGAACGCTCGCTGTTGCAGAGTGCGCGAGTGGCGATTGTCGCCGCCGGGATGGAAGGCGCGCTTCCTTCAGTGGTAGGCGGTCTGGTGAAGGTGCCGGTGATTGCTGTGCCGACGAGTATTGGGTATGGGGCGTCCTTTGGTGGCGTCGCGGCGCTGCTGGGAATGCTTAACTCCTGTGCGTCGAATGTGACGGTGGTGAATATCGACAACGGCTTCGGTGCGGGGTTTGTTGCGAGTTTGATCAACCGCAGATGGCCGAACAACAGTGAAGAGTGAAAAGTGAAGAGTAAAAAGTAAGCGCGTTTGCCAGTGTCCCCAGCGGGGCATCCTCGGAGGTGTGATCAAGCGCCACGGCTCCAAGTTGTTGAGGCGTAAACAGGATGTAGTTGCGGGGCAATGTCACGTTGACGGTTTTATCACGCAAGAGACGCATAATAACGCTACGAGGTTATTATCACGCCTTAGCTGGATAATATATAGTTCGGTTGCTTCTTTTCCCATGAATGCAGAGCGCCATCGCAGCCTCGTCAACCAACTGGTCGCAAACGCCCGAGCAATCATCTCGTATCACGTCGGCTTGCCCTTCGGTTGCGCAAGGATGAGTAAGATCCTCTATTGGCTCGAACCATTTGAGGCTTTGGACTTCCCAGTCTTCAAGCAATACGCAGCCGCGACGCTCGAAATACCGACGGGTTTTGAACGCCTGCATTGCACTCGCGAGGCATTACGCCGTTACGACCAGAAACTGGTCGCTATCAATCTTGAATATCGCGAAGATGTGTTGGACACTTGCTTCGAAATCATTGAAAGGTTCGCAAACCGAAACGGTGAACCTTCTGAATCGTAGGCGCAACCGAACAATCGTTGGACGCGAGCGGCGGGGGCGTGTTTCTCAACTAGAATGATCCGGCGGGCGTGGTTTTGATTCGCGCCGCCGCGTCAACTCAGACGTTAGGTTGCTCTTGGGTTCAAACAGAGCGGTGTCTCATGAAACGTCTCCTTATTCTATTTGGGCTAGTGTTCATCTCCTCGGCTTCTGCAAGCTCCTTTGCTCAGACGAACATCAAAAGCGAGTTTGTCAAACTGAAAACCGGTGACGGTATAACCTTGCATGGTGCGTTGTGGACGCCTGCCAGCGGAAAGGCACGCAAAGGAATTATTATCGCTCCCGGCGGAGGCTCGGAGTTTTACAGTGACTGGCTTGTTTGGCTCGGTGAGAACTTCGCCCGGTCTGGCTACATCGCCCTTTCGATGAACCGCCGTGATCATGGGCAGGAACAGTGGTATCACAATTTTGAGCCGTCCGCGATGGATCATAAATACATGATCGACTTCTTAACAGCCCGCGGCGCTCAAACCGTCATTCTAGTCGGGCACAGTTATGGTACTATGACAGCCCCTTACTACGTGATGGCGTCCGATGACCCACGCGTCAAAGCGATCATCCTTTACGGGCCGCATGGTTACAAGCGTGACGGGCTCACGAGGTCGTTCGGCTCCCAAACCGAGTATGAACGAGCCGTCGCTAAGGCAAAGGAGATGGTCGCAGCAGGGTTGGGCAAAGATACATTTCTGGTGCCGCCAATACTTCCGGGCGGGCGGCCCAGACCCAGCTCTTTCGAGGCGTTTCTAAATAAAGCAGGCCCTGATACTAAGGCAGTCCCAGTCGACATTATCAGGAGGGTTCAGGGCCGACCTATCCTCGCGATTCGCGATCCTGCCGATCCGTTTCCGGCGACGATTCCGCCCGCCCAGCAGCAGTTGCAGGAAGCAAACAAGAATCTCGAATACGTACTGCTGCCAGACATCAGGGACGGAAAGATGGACACGGCCGCACACCAGTTCCGGGGCCGGGAGGAAGAGGTCCTACGCATCACATTAGAGTGGCTCAAGAAGCATAAACTTTAGCCCGTAGTGAACGGACGCGTAATTAAGCAAATCTTTCATCCTCAACAGTTCGTGCGCGCCGCTGATGCCGGGCGTTAGACGGTAGAGCGGGCGGCTTCATTCTGTCCAGGAGGTAATATTTATTAAGGGGTAATAGCAATGACCCGTGTAAAATTATTGACAGCTTTTCTGATAGTAGTTCTAAGCCATACTCAACTCCTGGGGTTAGGTAAAGAACCCAAGGAGAGGAGGATTGTCGTTAATAGCAACGGGTGGGAGATTGTCGGCGATCTATTAGTGCCGAAATCGAAGCGGCTAGTTCCGGCAGTAATACTTCTCAACAAAGCTGCGGGAAATAGAAGGGTCTATGAGCACATGGCTAGGCACTTGGCTGAGAATGGCATTGCTTCCTTCCGTGTTGATCTACGAGGGCACGGGGAAAGCATAAACAAGGGGAAGTTTGTTCCCGGGAGTCAGAATTCCCTATCCATAATTGAAGGCTCGGATGAAGATGTGACTGCCGCTTTTCGCTACATGAAAATGGTTCCGGGCATTGACGCTCAAAAAATAGGATTCGTCGGGGCAAGTTATAGTGGGGAGGAGATGGCAGTATCCGCAAGAAATTACGGTTACGGAAAGGCTTATGTCGCCCTTTCCCCAGGCTCATTTAGTGAGGAGTCAATGGGAGCAATTGATCGCAGCGGTGTTCCTTGGTTGTTCTTTAAATCGACGGAAGAGAGAGCTCAATCGTTAAAGGACTTTTTCCAGTTACTACGTCAAAAGAGTCGCATCGCACAAACTATGGAAGTTGTTGGAACCAAGCATGCCACGGATATTCTAAGCGCACACCCGGAGCTTGCGGAGATGATTGCCATCTGGTTCAAATATCAGTTGCGTTGATTGTACGAAGGCCCGTTTAACAACTCATTGGAATGGACGCGCAAGCCCTTCATAATCATCCGGCTCGCGCGCCGTCAACTCAGACGTTGGACAGCTTCTCGATGACTCGCAGTTTCAATAGCGAATGGCCGAAAGCATTATCGCACTTTTGTTTTTGGTAGGAATGAGCATGTTTTGTTGGATCATGATGCTCCGTCCATCTACCCGACGAAAATTTAACGAACCCGGATATCATTTCTGGCGTCTGAACAAAGAGGGTCGCGAAGGTTGGGACGTCCAGTTAGCTGGGTATCTGGTTGGGGCGATGGTCTTCTCAATTATCGCGCTCGTCTTTCTTTTCGTTGGCACACCTCGCGGATCTAACTGATCGGGTTCTCATTGGTGAAGGTAAGAAGCAACTATACGGCACCATGTTGCGTTAAGGAGGATGGAAAGTTTGCGCCATTACCCATCGAAGACGAAGCGAATGTTGATAAGCGCCGCGCCGCGCTTGGGCTACAACTCCTGGCCGAAATGATTCGAAGATCGAACAAATCAATCCTTCATAAGTAGTAGCGGCGCCGCCGAACAACCATTGGACGCGAGCTGCAGTAGCGTGTTTCTCAACTAAGTGTCGCCGGCTAACGGTGCTTTGATTCGCGGCGCCGCGTCATTTCAAACGTTCAGATTAAAATTGGGGAGGAGCAACTTGGTTTCGAAAATCTTCTGCACCGTTGTCTCAGTGTTGCTGTTTGCTTCGGTGGTTAACCCGGTTGCAGCTCAAGGACCTGCGATCAGGGTGACCCTCCTGGGTACCGGTTGTCCACCGCCGGTCATGAACCGTTTAGGGCCAAGCACCTTGGTGGAGGCCGGGGATCAGAAACTTCTTTTCGATGCCGGGCGCGGCGCTCTACAACGCCTCACACAGCTCAAGGTACGATGGCGAGACCTCGGAGGGTTATTCCTCACACACTTGCATTCCGATCACGTGGTCGGCTTTCCGGATCTTTGGTTAACCGGGTGGCTGATAGTGCCAGGGCGCGATGTGCCACTTCAGGTATGGGGTCCGCGGGGAACCAGCAGGATGATGTCCCATCTTAAGCAAGCATACGATTATGATATCCGGATTCGGCTTCAAAACGATGGCACCGCGCGAGAGGGGATAGAGCTCCGCGTAACGGATATCCATGAGGGCGTCGTCTATGACAAAGGCGGGGTGAAGGTCACGGCGTTTGAAGTGGATCACGCACCTGTCAAGCCGGCGTTCGGCTATCGTATCGACTATGCCAGACGTTCCGTCGTGTTGTCAGGTGACACCCGCGTCTCTGACAATCTCGTCCGACACGCTCAGGGGGTGGACGTATTAGTCCATGAAGTCTTCGTGCCCGAGACCCTCCAACGGATGGGCGTCCCGCCAAAGCGCGCAAAGAATATCATTGCCTATCACACGACTCCGGAGCAGGCCGGCGAGGTGTTTACGCGAGCGAAGCCAAAATTGGCAGTGTATTCGCACATCTGCCTGCCGAACGCCACCGACCAGGAACTGCTTTCGCCGACGCGCAAGACCTATGCGGGGCCGCTGGAGCTCGGCGAGGATTTGATGACAATCGAAGTGGGAGAGAAGATTGAAGTGCGGAGACCGGGTCGCTCTATACCGTAATGCGTCGTTTGGCCTTGCTTGTCAACCGCTGATTGCGTTAAGACACCGCTGAGCAAAGCCTTGCAGCTGACGGCGCGATAGCATGCTTCTCCAAGTAGTCTCTTTCCTTCAGCTTGAATGCTGATCGCGCGCCGCCGCTTAAGGCCAGCGTTCGGCGGCTTGCGCCGAGTGTCCCTCAAGTTTGTTCCCTGGATGCTACACAGTGGGGAGTACCTACTAATGAAACTTCTAATCTTGAAACTTCTAATCTTAGGTTTGATTATCCTGTCCTTATTTACCGTAGGGTTTACTCTCAGCCAACGTGATATGGCGGGAGTTCGCAAGCCCGTCGAGTCGTTTTATTCAGCATTCAATGAGGGCTTTACGCGCGAAGCTGACTTCGCGACTGAGGATTGGACTCACATTAATCCGTACGGTGGGTGGACGCGGGGGCGCGATAACGTGCTCAAGGAGGTTCGGGACGTACACTCGACCTTCCTGAAGGGCGTCACAGAATCCATTGGAGACATGGAAGTAAGATTCGCCAATCCGGACGTTGCGGTCGTAACGGTTACGAGCACGATGAGTACATTTACAACACCGGATGGTATCAATCACCAGAACGAGCGACATATTCGAACGTTCGTAGTTGTAAGGCGAGACAACCGATGGCGGGTAATGCAAGACCAGAACACTACAATTAGCCCGCGCTAGGCCGCCGTGACGTAATCAGCATGAGCCAGATGTTGTGCTGGGGAACGGCGCCACCGAACAAGCAGCGGACTCGCCATGAGCTTGCGGGCTTCTTTTGTGAGTTGCGTGGGCGAGCCGCTGACGCACAACGTTAGCCCTCAGTAGGAGACCAGAGTGCGCACCAATTTCGTTCTGATTGATTCAGAGAACGTTAAGCCTGAGTACATTGAAAAGCTCAAGCATGAGCATTTTCGGGTCGTCGTATTTGTCGGAGCGAATCTAAAGCGGCTCGACTTCCCGATAGTCAATGCAGTTGCAGTCGCTTGGTTCCAATGGAAGCTATGTCCAAATCAGTAGCCATGGACCTAGCGCCCTGGACTTCCACATTGCCTATTACATAGGGAAGTTATCCGCAGCCCATCCGGACGCATACTTCCACATCATCTCTAAAGACAAGGGCTTCGACCCTCTAATAAAGCATCTGAAGGATCAGAAGATATTTTGTTCTCGCTGGGCATCTGTATTGGAGATTCCGTTGGTTAAATCGACGGATAAGCTGCCTCCGAGGCAGCGGGCCGCAGATTTCTACGAGAAGCGCATTGCATCAGCCAAGGCTCGACCTGCCACGGTTATGTCCCTGCAGAGTGCAATCCTTTCTCACTTCCACAAGGTGCTTCTCGAGGAGGAAGAGGTCGCTGAGGTGCTAGAGCGCTTACGGCCGGCCACGTTGTGGTAAATGGTTGCATAGAAGGTTGCCTATTCGGACCGCGGCTAATAACCCTCAATGCCATCACTTGAGTGTCGGGTATTTTTCCAGACGACTCCCATTCATCACACCATTTAGCCCGCTCGTCACAATTGCTAATGAAATACATCCGAGTTTGCGTAGGGTGCGCGTGTTCGTCAGCAACTCCGGAGTCACCGCGAACCTATGTGGACAAAAATTTTCCCTCGGCATCTCGCCGTCTGTGCTCTTGTTGTTCTCTTTGCCTGCGCGGCCGAATCACAGACGGCGCAGACACCGCAGAAGCTCTCCATTCCTCCTGACTCGCCGCGTTGGGAACTGCAAGGGCAAGCCAAGCCTACCGAGTATCAGGGCCGCAAGTGCCTCTCTCCTTGATGGTGGAGCAGCGATTCTGAAAGATTTTGAGATGCGCGACGGCATTATCGACGTGGATGTTGCAACGCCTGCAAGCCGCGGTTTTTTCGGCATGCAGTTTCGGCTCGACAAGGACGGCGCCAACGGCGAATGGGTTTATCTGCGCCAGCACAAGTCGGGATACCCTGACGCTATGCAGTACACGCCCGTTCTCAACACCGGCGCCAACTGGCAAATCTATAATGGGCCAGGCTTCACCGGCGCGGTCGATATCCCTAAGGATGTTTGGTTTCACCTGCGCCTGGAGGTTAGTGGCGCGCAGGCCAAGCTTTTCGTGAAGGACATGGATAAGCCTGCGCTGGTGATGAACGATCTGAAAAGCGGGATTCAGAAGGGCCAGGTAGCCCTGCACGTTCTGATCGGCGCTGCCTATTTCTCGAATTTCGAAATACAAACAACACCCGATGCAGCCTGGGAGCGGCACCTCCATCGATGCCGGCCGGCACTCTAACCAGGTGGGGCCTGTCACCTTCGTACGACGCGCTCGCACGCAATCTTGAGTTACCGCTTTCGTCATCGGAAAGCGCAGGCATCCATTGGCAAGATGTGGAGGCCGAGCCGCCGGGATTTGTGGTCATCTATCGTTACCGCGAAGCGCCCCATCTGCGAGTCACGTTTGCCAGCGACTTTTCCAAGCGCCTGGAACCTCAACCAGGAACGAAGGTCGTGTATGCGCGTACGACCATCGACTCCGATCGCGAACAACTTAAACGACTTTACCTCGGCTACAGCGACGAAGTTAGCGTGTTTCTGAACGGCAAGATTCTTTACCGTGGTCGCAGCGCGCAGAATTTTCGCGACCCTGGATTCCTTGGCATCGTTAATCCAGAGAATGACGCGATCTATCTGCCGTTGAATAAGGGGAGCAATGAATTGCTGCTGGCGGTTAGCGAACTCGGCGGCGGCTGGGGATTCGTTTGTCGCTTAACGGACCTGGAGAAGTGAGTCAAAAGAGAATCACAGCATACCGGAATCAAAACTTTACTGAGCAATTGAACACTCAACAATAGTCGGACAAAATCAGAACTGGGAGCGACAGCGACCAGCCAAGGATTCACTTCAAAAGTTTGGAACTGAACCGCTTAAGCTGCAGGTTCTTCGTCAGCTGCGCCTTTGGCTGGTCGCTGTCGCTCCCAGTTCTGATTTTGCGTGGGCCACGTTGAATCTTCGTCCGGTCCGCCTCGCGTTGGGCCTTCGGCGTGCTCACGCATCTACGAAGCTTTCAAGAATTAAGCCTATTTCCTGTCACGGATTGATCAGATTGTTCAGCCGCTCGGCCCAATCCTGATCGAGGTTCTGCAGAATGTTGTACTGCTCTAACGCGCCGTCGCGATTTCCCAGCGCGAGTTGCGACTTGCCCAGGTTGTAGTACGCCTTGCCGAAATCTGGCTTCAGACGAATCGCTTGCCTGAATGATTCAACTGCCTCGGGCAATTTCCCCATCTCCAGATACGCTTCGCCCATGCTGTTCGGCGCATTTGCATCTCCAGGTTTCAGGACCGAGATTTGTTTGAAGACGTCGATGGCTTCCGAATATTTCTTCGACTTCAAATACCTCGAGCCCAGTCGCTCGTAAGCGCTGACGTAATCCTGACGCAGGCGGATCGCCTGTTTGTAGGCCTGGATTTCATCATCAGGTCGTCCCCAATCACGATAAACCAACCCGAGTGCGTAATAGGCGTCGGCAGCGTTATATGGATCAAGCTTGATGGACTGGCGATAGCCTTCCGCGGCATCGCGGTATTGTTTCAGGTAGTAGTTAGCCAAGCCCGATGTTGAAATAGGATTCGGCTGAGGGCCTGAGGTTGACTGCTTTCTTCGAAGCCTCGATCGCCTCGGCATGTCGTCCCAGCTTTCTCCTTACAAAAACCAGACTGCGCCCAGGCCTCAGCATAGTTGCTGTCTGATTCGACTGCCTTTTCAAAGTACGGCAAGGCGTTTTCACAATCGTCCTTCGAAAGAAAACTCAGGCCATCGCGAAACGACTGCACAGCTTTGGCGCGTTTATTTCTGCCGGTGGTTGCAACCAGATCAGACAACGACAACAGCGTTCCGCTTTGGAGTTGTGAAATTCTCTCCGAAGGTATGGCGAAGTTGACGCTTTGCCCGCCAGTTATTTGTAATGTCGCCACGCCGATTACCTGTCCCTGCATGTTAACCACGGGACTGCCGCTCGATCCGGGCGAAATTGGCGCCGTAATCTGAATGATTCGTCCAAAAGTTGGAATGTCGCGCACCGCTGAGACGATGCCGTTAGTAACGCTGCCTTCAAGTCCGAAAGGATTGCCGATAACAACTACGCTCTCGCCTTCCTGCGGTGAGGTCTTATCCAGGAGGAGCGGCCTAACCTGATTAGGCCGGCGCCTCAACTCGCAAGAGTGCCAGGTCGCCTTCGGCATCGACAGCGATCACACCCTTTACCGGATATACACTACCGTTGTAAGAATGGACTTCGGCGCGGAAGGCATTATCGATGACGTGACGATTGGTTACGACGCGATCGGCCGCGATGAAGAAGCCGCTGCCCCGCGAGAGTTTCTCGCCGCGTGAATCAAACGTTTCGATGGCGACTGCAGACGGCTTAATGCGACGAACCAGGTCGGGCAGCAGATCCTGTGATTGAGTGTTGATGAGGGGTACGAACAGGAAGAGAACCGCGCTGAGGATTGAAGCGCCAGGACAAATAATTCGCGGTGAGTTCCTGATTTCTTTCATGGCCTGCCATATCCTACCAGTTCAATCTCAGGATGCGGAGTTGCGAGAAGTTGGTAGTGCAGTAATTGGTAAAGCAAAATGTTAGTTTGCGATGAACGATTGGCATTCAACGCGCACGCAAACTAACAGTTTGCGTTACCCAATCAAACTAGGGCGCTGCCAGAAAGTTTTGCGCAGCCTCATCGTAAATTGCTTTCGTGGACTTGTGAGAACCAAAAACGAGGACACCGGTTTCCGAACTAAAGTAGTGTTTCACTGCAGGAGTTTCAAAGTAGAACCACGAGACTGCACCGTTAGGCCAGGGAGCTTTGCCGAGCCAGGTGAGCCTGGAATTACCTGGCGCGAATTGCAGTCTCACCGGCGTACCGGAGTTTGTTTGACCCAGGAACATCACACTTCCTGGTGCAATCACGATGATCCCGGCGCCTTCCCAGGGAAAAATCTTGAAGGGAGCTTTGAATCGAATCTCGGAAGCGTAGCGAACCGGAAACCAGCGATGGCCTGCGACCAATTGCTGTTGTTCTCTGAGCACCGTCTCCCGGATGCGATTCCGTTTACTCTTTTGATAGAAAGCGTAAGCGTAAAAACCGCCCACCGGGACGAAAACCGCCGCCAGAATCAAAAGTAGAACGATCACTAAGATGATCGCCTGAGCACTGCCGTCGTCCATGGTTTTTATGAGAGCGTGAACTCGCGAACATGTTTAGTGACCCGCGAGAGCGAGCCGCTGAACGCGCGAAACGATGTCACTAAGTTTGACGTCTTCAGTTGTTTTCGTCTGTCTTTCGAAGAGTTCGACTATGCCGTCGGCCACTTTCTTGCCAAGGGTGATGCGATAGGGAAGTCCGATCAGATCGGCGTCCTTAAACTTCACTCCCGGCACGCTCATCGCGATCGTCAAGCAAGGTCTCGAGCCCGGCCCGTTGCAAGTCCTGGTAAAGTTTCTCGGCTGTTTCGCGCAGCCGCTCGTCCTTGGTGTTAGTTATCGTTACGACCACATCAAACGGGGCAATAGTATTCGGCCAGATGATGCCATCGGCATCGTGATGTTGTTCGATGGCAGCAGTAATGATGCGCTCCACTCCGATGCCGTAACTGCCCATCACGATTGGCACCGGCTTTCCTTCGACTGTCAACACCGTCGCACCCATCGACTTTGAGTATTTCGTTCCGAGCTTGAAGATGTGACCGATCTCCATGGCCTTGAAAACTTCCAGGGTGCCTCCGTCACAACGAGGACAGCCCTCGCCCGAAACAACGCCGCGCAGGTCAGCCCACTGATCCGGCTTGATGTCTCGTTCGATTTCAACGCCACGTAAGTGGTGATCGTCTTTGTTCGCTCCCGTTGTCAGATTGCGGCGCGCTTTAAGAGCGAGGTCGGCCACAATCGGAGTTCAAAATTAGCTTCTTTAGCACGAGCCCGGGCGCCCACGCCGCCGAGGCTTCCGGCGCCGGCGCCGAGCAGTTCGCGAATCTCTTCCGGGTGTGCCGTGCGCAGTGCCGTTGCCGCCAGTGTGTCTGCCAGTTTTGTCTCGTGAACCTGATGATCGCCGCGAACCAGAGCCAACACGGGTTGCGGTTCGTTATTAATAGTCGCGACATAAACCAGCGATTTGATTTGTGTGTCGGCTTTTGCGCCGCCGGGAAACTCTTCCAAATCTTCAATCGTGCGCACGCCGGGCGTAGGAAACTCTTCCGGCGCCTCCGGTCCGACTGAATCTTTGATCGGTGTCAGTCTGGAAGTCGCCTTTTCCAGATTTGCCGCGTAGCCGCAATTTGCGCAGCTCGCGATCAAGTCTTCGCCCGCGTCGGTCTTCGCAACAAATTCATTCGACTCGGAACCACCCATCGAACCCGACGATGCTTCTACAATTGAATACTGAATGCCGCAACGACTGAAGATCCTTTTGTAGGCTTCACGTTGATCGATAAAAGACTTCTCCAGGCCGGCCTTGTCGACGTCAAACGAGTAGGCATCCTTCATGATGAAGGTACGCAAGCGCATTAGTCCCGACTTCGGACGCGGCTCGTCGCGAAATTTCACCTGAATCTGATACCAGACCTGGGGCAGTTGTTTGTAAGATCTTAGCTCACTTCGTTTCGCGCAATCGTAGTGAACACTTCTTCGTGCGTCAAGCCGAGACACATGTCGCCGTTTTTACGGTCCTTGAGACGAAACATGTCGTCGCCAATAGCGTCCCAACGGCCCGATTCCTTCCAAATCTCCGCCGGATGCAGCGCCGGCAAATAAAACTCCTGGCCGCCAATGCGATTCATTTCCTCGCGCAGGATGGCCATCACCTTTAACGCCACGCGTTGCGCCATCGGCAGGTAAGAATAGATTCCGGCGCCCAGCTGACGAATCAAACCGGCGCGCAGCAGGAGCTTGTGCGAAACGACTTCCGCATCAGCGGGTTCTTCGCGAAGAGTCGGGATGAAGTATTGTGACCAGCGCATCAGGGTTTAGTTTAACTTTCCTCGGAATTGCTACAAAGGTTCATTCTCGCTTAGCAAAAAGGTTAACGCAATGTAGGACGCAACTTTTGGAGTGCGCTGACCTGTCAGCGCTTTTGCTCTCGGCTGCGACCTGTCGCAGCCGTGTGGTGAATTGCGGAACCGCGTCAGGCCGCCACGGAACAAAGCGGTGACAGGTCACCGCACTCCAAATTGTCTTACTTCGTTGCGACCACTGGAAGCGTGATGTACCATCGACGCCTGCCATATTTCTGATTCACGGAGACTCAATAATGAGAATCGCGCTCGCCAGCGATCACGCGGGTTATGCTGAAAAGGAACGTCTGAAACCACTGCTGCTCGAATTGGGGCTGGAGGTTGACGACCTGGGAACTGTCTCGGAAGAGTCAGTTGATTATCCTGACTACGCACGCAAGGTAGCGGATGAAGTGGCGCAAGGTCGGGCTGATCAGGGGGTACTTGTTTGTGGCTCCGGAACGGGCATGGCCATTACGGCGAACAAGGTGCCCGGCGTACGCGCGGCAGTGGCCTGGTCGGAAGAGACGGCTCGACTGGCACGTCAACATAACGATGCGAACGTCATGGCGATCGGCGCGCGCACGACTCCTACTGAACAATTCCCGCAATTGTCCGCGCGTGGTTCGAGGCAGAGTTTGAAGGTGGCCGCCACCGCGACCGTGTCGCGAAGATTGAGGTTCCAGAACCATAAGACTCCTGCGGAGGGTTCAAGAAGTTCAGAGTTCGACCTTTAGGTTGTGTTTTTGATAACCCCAAGCTAAAAGCTTGAACTCTGAACTGCTTGAGAGTTACGCCAATTGAAAGGTTAAAGCGAATGACAGAATTGAGAAACGCACCGCTCGCCGAAGTTGATCCGTGATTTCGGAAGCAATTGATCGCGAAGTAGCACGTCAGGCTAACGGCCTGGAGTTGATTGCGAGCGAGAACTTCGTGAGTGAAGCTGTGCTGGAAGCTGCAGGCTCAGTTTTTACCAACAAGTATGCCGAGGGCTATCCCGGGAAACGCTACTACGGCGGCTGCGAGTGGAGCGATGTGGTGGAACAGGCGGCAATCGATCGCGCCAAACAAATATTCGGAGCCGAACATGCCAACGTCCAGCCGCACAGCGGCGCTCAGGCAAACATGGCTGTCTATCTCGCTGCGATTCAGTATGGCGATCAAATTCTTGGCATGAACCTCTCGCACGGCGGTCATCTCACCCACGGCCATCCGATGAACTTCTCCGGCATCAGTTACAAAGTCGCCGACTACGGTGTCGCGCGTGAAACCGAACAGATTGATTACGATGAACTGCAACGCCTGGCCGAAGAGCACAAGCCAAAACTAATTGTCTGCGGCGCGTCTGCCTATCCGCGCATCATCGACTTCCAACGCATCGGCGAAATTGCAAAAGCCGTGGGCGCACGGATGTTTGCCGACATCGCGCACATCGCCGGCCCGGTTGCTGCCGACCTTCACCCTTCGCCCGTGCCGCACGCTGACTACGTTACGACTACAACCCACAAGACTCTGCGCGGGCCACGCGGTGGGCTAATCTTGTGCAAGGAAGAGCATGCGAAAGAGATCGATCGAAAAGTGTTTCCCGGCGTACAGGGCGGTCCGCTCGTCCACATCATCGCCGCGAAGGCAGTGGCGTTTGGAGAAGCACTGCGAGACGATTTCAAGGAATATCAACGGCAGGTTCTAGCGAATGCGAAGGCGCTTGCGAGTGAGTTGCAGGAGCAGGGACTGCGTCTGGTTTCCGGCGGCACGGACAATCACCTGATGCTGGTTGATGTCTGGATGGATGGCAAAGGCGCCACCGGCAAAGACGCGGAGAAGGCCCTCGAAGCGGCAAACATAACCGTCAACAAGAACACTATTCCATTTGATCAGAACAAGCCTTTCGTCGCGTCCGGATTGCGCCTTGGTACGCCTGCCGTGACCACGCGCGGCATGAAAGAAAACGAGATGCGCGAGATCGGGCGCCTGATCGCGGAAGTAATTCACGCGCCGGCGTCGGAAGAAGTGCGCGACAAAGTGCGGCAGGGTGTGACTGAACTGAGTGGACGCTTTCCTCTGTACGCGAAACGACTCAAACATGCTCAGCAGTCGGAGGCCATGGTTGCCGACTGATGCACCAGTGCCTTTGGAGACTGCCTCAGGAAGACGAATGCGTAAAAAGTTAGTGATAGTTTTGCTTGCATTCGTTGTGCTGTGCTTCGGTGCTCTCACTTTTTATCGCGTATTTTTCCTGCATTTTGTTCGCATTCCCACCGGTTCGATGGCTAATACCATCCTCCCCGGCGACTATTTGGTGGTTAAGAAGCGAGCCTTTGGCGAGATCAAGAGAGGTGATGTCATTGTGTTCAGGTATCCCGCAGATCCTGTGACCTACTACCTCGCGCGTGTCATTGGTCTTCCGGGTGAAACGCTGGAGGTCCACGGCCGTATCATTATGATTGATGACAAACAGTTGATGGAACAATGTGTGACTGTAAAGCCCGACGATCTATTCGATTCAGATCACCTGGAAGAATTGTCGAGCGAAGGAAGTGGGAGCTATCGAGTCTTCTATCAAGCCAACGACGATTCGATGCCTCAGGATGATCGTACTAAAGGACCATTTCGCATTCCTAAGAATCAATACTTCGTAATGGGCGACAATCGTGATAACAGCGAGGACAGTAGATATCGAGGCACGGTGCCGAGAGAATTCATTTTCGGCAAGCCCTTCAGGATCTATTGGTCAACTAGAGCGGATCATGAAGGTGGGGGAGTAAGATGGGAGAGAGTGTCCACTCCAGTTCGGTAAATCTGATTAAGACTGATCTAACGTTTTCAGCCTATTAACATGGAAACAATCTTTGGCCCTGAAGGCTTAATCGCGCAAGCGCATCCTGAATACGAACATCGTCCTGGCCAGATTGAAATGGCGCGGGCGGTGATGCGCGCGTTTGAAGACCGGAAGCACCTGATCGTTGAAGCAGGCACGGGCACGGGCAAGACGCTCGCTTATCTTGTCCCCGCAGTTGCCGCCGCACTCGGCGGACGCGGGCGCGTGATCATCTCCACCGGCACGAAAAATCTCCAGGAACAGTTGATGGAGAAGGACATTCCTTTCCTGCAGAGCGTGTTGCCCAAGACCTTCAAAGCCGCCTACATGAAAGGGAGAAATAACTACGTCTGCCTCAGCAGGCTGGGACGCGCGGAAAGTTCGCCGGTGCTCGAAGGACTTGATGAGGTCGACTATTTCGACGAAGTTGGTCATTGGGCGAAGAGTTCGGAAACCGGCGATCGCGCGGAACTATCAAACCTGCCGGAGTCGCTTTCGTTCTGGCGTCACATTGATGCGCGCTCGGAAACTTGCCTGGGCCAGCAATGTCTGGACTTCGATGCCTGTTTCATCACCCGTATGCGCCAGCGCGCCCTCGATGCCGACATCGTAGTCGTCAATCATCATCTGTTTTTTGCCGATCTCGCCTTGCGCAACAGCATGTACGGAAGTGTCCTGCCTGATTATTCAGCGGTCATTCTCGATGAGGCGCATCTGATCGAAGACGTCGCCTCGGAGTATTTCGGCACCCAAATCTCGAACTATCAGATCGACGATCTTGATTCGCGATGTGGGCGCCGTCCCTTACGAGGACGCCGAAGCCGACCGCGAGATAACCAAGACCTCCTCGCGCGTGATGCGCTTTGCTGCCGACTTCTGGATGGGTTTCCGCGATGGACGAGGCGAAGAAGGCCGTTACCCGATCATTCCCGGCAGTTTCACCGTACGTAACAGAGAAGGCGAATTGGAACCGACTCCGCTCGGCGATCTTTACATCGCACTCGATGGCGCGCTCGGCCGGTTGGAAACAACGCTCGACGCGCTCAAAGAAAAGCCGCCTGAAATTGAAAACATAGTTAGACGAATTCGCCAAACGAAATTCGATCTGCAGTTTATCGTCACCGGCCAGGACAAGAAGTTTGTCTATTGGACGGAGCGCCGCGGCCGTGGCTTCTTCCTGCGCGCTTCGCCAATCGATGTTTCCGGACTGCTTGAAGATAAACTGTTTGAGAAGGTCGATACGGTGGTGTTGACGTCCGCGACCCTTTCCAGTGCCGGCAACTTTTCTTTTATTCGCGAGCGGCTGGGACTGAATTCCGCGGACGATTTGATTGCTGAATCGACTTTTGACTATCAGGCGCAGGCGCTACTGTATTTGCCGCCGAAGATGCCCGACCCGCGCTCGCGTGAATGGTCTGAAGCGGCCGCTGCCGAAGTTGTGAAGATCGTGAACGCAACGGAAGGCCGCGCGTTTGTGTTGTCCACCAGTTTAGCCGGGATGCAGTCGCTTTATGAACTGGCAATGCCTGAGATTGAGTATCCCTGTTTCCTGCAGGGCAGTGCTTCCAAGGGCAGGTTGCTGGAGCGTTTCCGGCAAACGCCGAATGCGGTGTTGTTTGCCACCTCGAGTTTTTGGCAGGGTGTTGACGTGCGTGGCGAACAGTTGTCGTGCGTGATCATCGACAAGCTACCATTCGCGGTACCGACGGATCCGATTGTTGCCGCGCGCCAGCGCTATATCGAAGACGAAGGCGGCTCTAGTTTTTTCGAATACAGCGTGCCGCAGGCGATTATTAGTTTGAAGCAGGGACTGGGACGACTGATTCGTAGTACAACCGACCGCGGCGTTCTGGCTGTGCTCGACCCGCGTCTGAAGACGAAGAGCTACGGCCGTCTGTTTTTGAAAAGTTTGCCGCAATGCCGCGTCACTTCAGACATTCGAGATCTGACGCAGGTGTTCGAAGCCCGTGAAGCAGTAGCGGGATAAACGGGGCGCGAGGTTCTGGAAGGACAAATATGAGCTGGGAAGATAGAGAAGACACGACGATATACAAAGTAGTCGTTAATCACGAAGAACAATATTCGATCTGGCCGGCAGACCGAGAAAATGCGCTGGGCTGGAATGATGCAGGAAAGAGTGGCACGAAGGCGGAGTGTCTTGCATACATTAAAGAGGTCTGGACTGACATGCGCCCGCTCAGCCTGCGCAAAAAGATGGAAGAGATGGAACGCGAGCGAAAAGCCGAGGGAGAATAGAAGAGCCGATGCCGGGACAATTCGAAGTAATGATTGAGCGTAATTTTTCCAGCGCGCATCAGCTGCGTGGCTATAAGGGGAAGTGTGAAAACCTGCACGGTCACAACTATCGCGTCGAGATCTATGCGCGTGGCAGGGAACTGGACAACATCGGATTGCTGGTCGATTTTGTGGAGTTGAAAGCGGCAGCGGACGAAGTGGTGCTGTATCTCGACCATCGCAATATCAACGAGCTCGAGCCGTTTATTGGATTACAACCTTCCGCCGAGAACCTCGCGAAGTATGTGCTGGAGCGTGTAGCCGCTAAGGTGGGCGACGAGCGAGTGCAGATTTATAAGGTCAGATGCTTTGAGACGCCGACGAGTGTGGCGACATACCAGGTTGACTGAGATCTCAGATTTCAGATTTGAAATCTGAGATCGTACTCTCAGATCTGAGATCCCCTATCTCAGTTCAGCTTTCCAAACTGCTGAATCAAATCAGGCGGATACCAGGGCCGAGACATCGATATTGTACTTCCTGATCTTGCTATAGAGTCGCGGGCGGTAGATGCCAAGCAGATTAGCGGCCGCTTGCTTGTTCCCTCCGGTACGTTGCAACGTCTTCTCAATCACCAGACGTTCGATGTCTTCCAGTGACATGTTTGCCGGTACATCCCAACCGGTTCCTGCCGGCGATCCTTCCGGAAGCGAGCCGTTGTCGAACGGAAGATCCACCGGCTCGATTCGACTCCCCTTCGCCAGCAAGACCGCACGTTCGATAACGTTTTGCAACTCCCGGACATTTCCCGGCCAGGCGTGTCCAAAGAGGCGCTGGTACGCGGCCTGGGAGACGCCGTCAATCGGTCGCCCGTATTTCTGCGCATACATATGCAGGAAGTGCTCGGTCAAGAGTTGAATGTCCTCACTTCGTTCGCGCAGCGGCGGCACGTGAATAGTAATCGTGGAAATCCGATAGAAGAGATCGTCGCGTAAGAGGCCGTCACGGATGGCGTCTGCCGGTGGACGATTGGTTGACGAGATAAGCCGGAAGTCTACCGCGTAGGTCTTCTCTGAACCAATCTTGCGGTAACTGCGTTCCTGTAACACGCGCAGAAGTTTCGGTTGCAGTTCGACCGGCATTTCGGCGATTTCATCCAGCATCAGCGAGCCACCAGCAGCGTGTTGTACCAGTCCCTCCTTGTCGGCATGCGCGCCGGTGAAGGCGCCTTTTGTGTGACCGAAAAGTTCGGACTCGATCAACTCCTTCGGCAGCGCAGCGCAGTTAACCTTAATGAACGGTTTTCGAGCCCGCAAAGAATTGTAGTGAATCGCGTTGGCGATGAGTTCCTTGCCGGTTCCTGACTCGCCCACGATCAATACGTTAGCATCCGACTTCGCTACTGACTCGATAGTTTCATAGATAGTTTGCATCGACTTTGACGAGCCGATGATGTTGAAATATTCGGAGCGCGTAGACAGCTGCCGGCGCATGTTGGCGTTCTCAGTGAGCAACTCACGCTGCTTCAGTGCATTCTTGATGCGGCGCAGAAGGGTATCGAGTTCGAAATTGTCCTTCTCCACAAAATCAAACGCGCCCGCTTTGCTCGCTTCAAAAGCGCGTGGACCAGAGCCATGGCCGGTGAGAACGATCACTTCCGTCAGTGGCCTGGCATCCTTGATATGGCGAACGACGTCCAGGCCATCCATGTCGGGTAGTTGTAAATCGCAGATGGCTACCTGATGACCGCCTTGATCAAACAGCTCAATCGCCGCGGTGCCGGTGTCCGCGGTATCTACTAAAAAGCCCTCCTCGACAAGGTGCTGTTTTAAGGAATCCGCCATCGTTTCCTCGTCATCAACAACCAGAATGCGCACGTCCTTGTTTTCCACTCGTCTTCCTCCTCGAGACCTGTTGGTTTACCGATATGCCAATCGCTGTGCTTCCTCTAAGGAGCCAGCGGTAGACGGACGCTTAAAACGCCGTCGTGTCGTGTCGCCGAGCCGCCGTGCGCCTCGATTATCCTGGCGGCAAGCGACAGTCGTATTTCATTGCTGCCGGCAAACGAGTGAAACGGATCGTGATCCGCAGAATCGTCCACCGCCCATTCAATCAGCCCGTTCCGCTTGGATTCATTTGCATCGATCTTCAAACGAATCGTAAGCGAGCCTGCTTTGTTCGATAACATCTTTATGGCGCTGAGCGATATCCATCTGAGCGCCTCGGTCAGTAGTGCCCGATCAAATTCACCTACCAGCGAGCCGCCAGTCTCGGTGTCGACCACAACTGGACCCGACAGGCCGCCCGTCACTGGGGGGCGATTGCTTAAGTTTTCGGCGTTCAAGCTCGCAGCAACTTCTCGCGATAGTTTTTCCAGATCGGTTCCGACTTGTTTCCTCAGCTCAAGAGGTCTCCCATACTCAACAATCATCGAGACATCTCTCGCCGTACGGTCTAAACCAGCGATCAGTTTGTTAATCGTTTCTAACTCATCTGCGGGCCGCTCGCCCTTCTCCATTCGCTTTCGCAGAAACGTGGCATAGAGTTTGAGACCGTTCAATTGATTCTTGAGATCGTGGACGATCTGAACAGAAGCCCGGCCAAGTGCCCGCAAGGCGTCGTTATCTTCGGATTCTGACAAAAGTGGCTTCATCTGGCTTTGGGGGGAACTTACTTAACTTCGTCAGGCTCGTCGGAAAAGCGCCAGTGAAGTGTACTGATTAAACCCGACAGGGGGATCCGACATGTCGTCTTTCGGTGCGCGATCTTAGCAAAAAACGCGGGCGTATTCTAGTGATACAGCGGATTTCGCCTTAAGGAAGGTCCGAGCGAATTGAATTTGACTACTGAATCAGCTGCGAACAAAGGGACTTACCCCATGGACACCGAAGGTGAGGTCGTGACAGTTTTGCTGGTCGAAGACACCGAGGACAATCGCCAGATGATGAGAAGGCTGCTGGAGATGAGCGGCTTTCGCGTCGTTGAAGCGCTCAACGGGAGGGAAGCCGTCGAGGTGGCCGCGGTGGTGAAGCCGGAAATTATCCTCATGGATCTCAGCCTGCCGTTCGTTGACGGACTGGCCGCAACTCGCCAAATTCGCAAGCTGCCCGAGCTCCGCGATGTGCCTATAGTCGCGGTCTCGGCCCACGACACAGCAGACTTTCACAATCTCGCGCTCGATGCTGGATGCAATGCGTACGTCACTAAGCCGGTTCATTATCCTGAACTCGAGGATCTCGTTAACAGCCTGCTAAGCAGCCACGCCTGACTTCAATTCGCGGGGTTCAAAGCCTTAGGAAACTTTTTTTAGCGCGCGGTGTCTAATCGGCCTGGGAGTCGGTGGTGTTTGGTGACACCGAGACATTGCAAAAACAGTTTCCGGCGCACTAGAATCCAATTCGACAATCCATGACTCCAGAGCGACAACTTCCCGATTCAGACGATTCCAGACGCACCGTAATAATCGTGGTTGCGGTTGTGGCAGCAATCGGGATTGCGGCGCTTTTTTATTTGCTCATGCGTGCCAGCGGCGGGGGCACTGTTGAGCCTACCCTGGAAGGGGCCATTAGAGCTGGCTCGCCGGAGTTTGAGCAGTATGCGTCAAAAATAGTTGTGGACAGGCCGGAGGCTTACGAGTCGAAGCGAGCTCTTGGAGACATTGTGATGAATCTCCAAACGATCGTTCACAACTTCAGCGGCCGCACGCTAAGTGGACTCGAGATCAAGGGAGTTGTGGTTGACCATCAGGGAAAGCCGGTAAATCAGCGCGCGGTCGTGGTAATTCCCACGAGACAACCTGAACTGGAAAACAACCGGAGCATGGCAGTGCGAGTGATGCTTGAGGGAATGACCGACAAAGACGACCGCGCCAATATTCAAATGGAAGTCACGGCATTCAAGTTCAAGTAGAACTAGTCGGAAGTTTCAGTTCCTCCAGACTCCAGAAACAACTCTTCCAGTGATTGCTTGAGAGGTTGGACCGACACAAGTTTTCCACCCGCTTTTCGCAAAGCAGTTATTACGGAGTCAACATCTCGCTCGTTCTTGATTTCAATCCGCAATCCTCGCCGGAGTAGACGTCAGCAAAAAGTCATGGCCAGCTGGCAAGTGAGGCTTAAGAGTGAATTCGTCAATTCCGCTTAGCACCATTTCAACCTGGTTCCGACCGGCTGCTTGTTGACGCAAATCGTCGAGATATCCGACCTGGGCGAGGCGTCCGCCCCTCAGAATTGCCACGCGATCACAGAGCACTTCGATGTCCGACAGGATGTGTGAGCACATGAAAACCGTCTTGCCCTGTTGACGCAACGCCGCGATTAGATCGCGAACCTCTCGTCGTCCGATTGGATCCAGCCCACTCATTGGTTCGTCCAGAAAAACTACTTCCGGATCATTAATTAGCGCCTGAGCCAAACCAACCCGCTGCAACATTCCCTTGGAAAACTTTCTTAGCTGTGTGTTCCACTTCTTCTCGTCCAGTCTGACGGAGGTTAACAACGCCTTCGATCTGTTGTTTCGTGCCGTCTTTGAAAGGCCAAAAATCTGCCCGCAGAAATTAAGGAACTCGAGCGCTGTCAGGTAGTCGTAGAAATAAGGGTTCTCCGGGAGGTAGCCAATGCGACCATGCATCGAAACGTCGGCGATATCGTGATCCAGAATTCGCGCTTTTCCTGCGGTTGGGAAAATCAGTCGCATTAACAGCTTGAGAGTGGTGGTTTTGCCTGCGCCGTTGGCGCCCAGGAATCCGAATATCTCGCCCTGGTTAACTGTTAGCGATAGCGAGTCAAGAGCGCGCACTTTTCGTTTGCGCACGAATCCGACTTCGTAGTCTTTGGTTAAATTATCTATTTCGACAACACGAGTCATAGTTGATATGCGTTCTTCTGAGGTATCTAGTAACGGTCCAATTATCTATAGGGCACTTCCGATTTCGGGTCGACATCGAGATCGCATCCATCGCTGATCAGGACATAAGCGGTTCCGGTGGGATCAACCGGCGCGCCGGTCGAGTCCACTTCTACGCGCAAAGCCCGCAGCAAGGGTTCAACTTCTTTCCAGGATGAAGGACAGCGACCCACTCTGGCTTTAAAGGCAGCAATAGCTTTGCGCAACCTATCCATTTGATCGAACGAGTCAAGTTGGAGCAATCGCTTTCTTGCCATCTCTTTGACTTTGGCGTTCTCGGCTTGTTCATACATACGGCCATAGATCTCGCGGGCAAGTTCACGACTTCCGCCTTCGTTAGCCATTTTTGCTTTCATCGCCAGCATCCAGTGCGGCGCGCCCGGTAATTTTGAGCCTTGATCATAGGCCTCACCTGCGGCCTGGAAATCTCGTTGCTGCCAATAGATGTAGCCCAGATGTTGATAGAGTCGCCAGGCGTTTGGGTTTGCGGCGATGCCTTTTTTGGTTAGACGGATCGCCTCTGGCAAATCCACCGCGGGCAGGACTACAGCCGCATACTGGTAAGGTTCGATAAACTCGGGATCCAGGGTCGTAGCTGTGTCGATTAGCGGCGCCAGCAGTTTCAAATTGAGTTGGGCCAGATTATCTATAGGAACATTATCAGGAACGTTAATGATCTTCCGCCCTACATATTGCAGAGAACGCATCCAGTACCAGTCTGCGGCCAAACCGTTGAAGCCAAGACTTATCCGCTTTGCCATGGCGCCGTTGAGATAGAGTTGTTCTTCGTCAATCTGCGATTCGGTCGGCGGCCGATGAGAGTCGAGCCAACGCGATAGCCCCACGACACTCGCGAGCCCAATCATCACAGTTAACAGCAACAAGCCGTCACGCAGGGAAGCTTTGTGGTTCATTTGAAATTACGCCGGCGAAAAATCATGGTAGCGGCGGCGAGAATTACGAAGATATAAACCAGAGAGTAGAGAATCGCGCCGGCAGCGTGCCGGGCGCTGGGTAATTGACCATGAGCTGCCGGAGTAATGAAACTGAGATTAGACAGATTTGGCAGCAAGTAGTAGAGAGCCGCGAAAACCCACTTGGCAGCGTTGCCTCCCATAGAGTTGGCGAGACTCTTGAGATCTGAACTGAAGTGGCCAATGATGAAGACGAAGAACGTTAAGAGGGCCGACAATGCCGGCGAAGAAAAAGAGGAGAAGAGAAGCGCGATGCCGGTCAGGATCATCAGCTCAACATAGATCAGGAGGATGGCCGGCCAAATACTTAGTGCTAGTGGATCCCAGCCGCGCTTAACGTAGATTAGCGCCAAGGAAACACCAGCGCCCATGACTGCTACATTGACCAGCAGGGTCAAACAAAGACCAAAATATTTTCCCAGCAGGAACTCGCCACGCCCGACAGGTTTCGAGAAGATTGAGTAAACCGTGCGTCGTTCGATTTCTTTGTAGACTAATCCCACGCCAACAAAGATGGCTATGAAAACTCCGAAGAGGAGCATCGCGCTCAACCCCAGATCGACAATGATCTTGCGTTCTTGTCCGCCCGAGAGTTCGCCGATGAAAACCGCAGCGCCAGTGAGAATCAGGACAAACAGGACCAGGTTATAAAGCACGCGATCGCGTACAGCTTCGCGAAAAGTATTGCCGGCGATCGTGGCCACGCGATGCCATGCGCCCCAACCCCCCGGGGTTTTACTTGCAGAGATGGTCGAAGCCTGAACTGTTTCCACGGAATGGTGATGTTGGACTAAAGACTCGTTAACGAGAGAAATACTCTAGCGTAAGATTCAAATTTGCGAAAGAGCTTTAGCATCGACAATTTCTTTCGTTGGGTCACGCGAAGCGATTGCCATGAAGCCAATAAACAACCAGCCGAAACCGCTCACAGCGACTGCCACGCGAACGCGTCGCGGTTCACGAAAATCCACACTAATTGAAGTGGAATCTGGCTATTGCCCGGCAGCGTAATCAACAGCGCGCCATCGCTGTCAGGACGAGTGGAAAGCAATTGACCTGCGCTGCTTGCGACCCAGAGGGGATAATAAAAAGTGCGCACTCTCAGCTCTTTCGCCGCACCGGGTGCCACTGCAAAGCTGCGATGTTCGGGCGCCCAATTGTTTATCGTCACCGGGGCGTCGCCGGCCTCTACTGCGCTCGCCATTTCTCTCGGGTGTGATTTTGCCCAAATGGGAATCCAATAATTCACGCTAGGAGTTCCGCGCACAGATTGAAGATCGGACTGAAACTGCGCGAGCGTTTCTATACTCAGCTTCACGTACGGTATGCGCCAGCGTGAACGCAACGGAGATCAGCAGTGCTTCCCAGCACCAACAAACGAAGCGGACGTCGCCATTGCATTTTGTTCTCGAGCCAAAGCGGAATGCTCGCACCGGCCAGCAAAGAGCCAGTCATCGAGAAGAGAGCCAGCCAGCGCCAGGGAAATTGAACTTGTTGCAGTGCCGGCAACACTCGCCACAATGGCCGGCTCAAGGGAAGCGCCATAAAGAAAGTCACCAGCGCCAGAATCGCGACCGGAATGAGGCGGCGAAACTTAATCTGGCTGCGGGCGCTGCGGAAGAATAAGGCAAGCGCCGGAGCAAACAATAAGAACGTTACCACAGTGAGGATATTGACCCACCAGACGGTCGGGTCGTCCTGTGAATGAGTCGAGAAGAGAAAGTTTTGATCATATTGGACCGAGCTGTCGCGGTTGACATTGTTAATGCGGATCCATTGGAGTTCGCCTATCATCCTGACCCAATAGATGGAACTCGCTGCCAGCCCAAACAAGGCCGCGCTACCTAACCTAAGCAAGCAGCGCCGCCACTCTCGTCTTTCAATACGGGCGAGAGAGTAAATAGCCAACGCCAAACTCCCCATCACCGCCAGCGGTAGGTGCGTCAAAATCAGAAACGCATAAGTTGCTGCTAGCCCAGCGATGTCACTATAACGCCCACGCCGGCAGACCCTCTCGACAAAGCCGAACGCAAAAGGCAGCACGGCTGCGCCCGCAAATTCCGCCAGCAGGAAAGCCTGGTAGAGCTGATTTACGTGATAAGGCGCGAGTGCGTAAAGGATAGCTGCCCACATCGCCGAGGATTCGGAAAGCATCGACCGCGTCCAGAAGTACATACCCAATCCACTTAACGTGGACAACAGCACGAGCGTAAGTAACGTTGCCACATACCAATTGCCGGTGAGGGCTTTGCCCAGCGAAAGCAGGTAATAAAGTGCGGGCGGATAGAATCGAAAACTTGGATCGCCGTATCCGGAATTTGATTCCGCAAGCCAACCAGGGTAGAGCTCGCCGCTGCTTAGCGAGTCGAAAAATGGCAGCGCAAAACGAAAATGATTTAACAAGTCTTTGTTCGAAGGTATGCCGAAGCACAGCGCTGGCGCGATAAAGATGAGCGAAACGAGAATCACGCCACGCGACGTACTTCCTGGGTGAGGACGCGGCGGTGATTGAAGACTCCATCGCCCGTAAAATGTGATGCTTCTGAACTCATACGCGCAACTCTCTAAGCAAAAAAATTCGGAGGCGGAGCTTGCTCCATCCTCCGCAAAAACTGTTTCCAATTTTTGTGGCGCTTAATTGCCGACTGGTGCCCAAACCGCTGAATTGACAGCTTCAGCGTGGTCCGCCGGCCCAACATCTGAAACCCGGGCCCGCAGCATGCCGTCTTCTGCAATCGTAAAACTGCGATTGCCGGTGCGAGAAAAGGCGGCAGTATCCCTTGGAACTGCAAACGCGAAAAAGGTGGGTATGGTGAGAGTGTTATCAGGGGTTGCCGTGAAGGTGTAACCGCTCTTGGATCCGCCGCCCAGTTCAGCGCCGATGAGGTCATTGGCCATAAGGGCTGCAAGGTCTCCATAGTCTCCATCACCCGCCGTCGCCCTGTAGGCCAACTGACAACTATGGAGGGTGCGTAGGGAGGACTCCGCCGAACCTTCATTAGCGGCGCGGCGTGAAGCCAAGAGGTTAGGGATGGCAATGGCGGCGATGATGCCTATGATGGCAATAACGATTAGTAACTCGATGAGAGAGAAGCCCTGCTGTCTTTCGTTTTGCATAGTATTTACTCCTGTGACAGGGGCGGGTTTGTTAACCTCGTTGCGATTCCTTTTCAGGTCGACCGTTTACGATATTTCGTGAGAATCGCAGACGTTAAAAAACTAGCGACATTAAACTGGAACGGGGGCCGGGGCTTAACCCCGGCCCCCGTTGCCTGTTGTTCAAGAACCACGATTGGCTTAGTTACCCACAGCGGTCATAGTTGTGACTGAACGTAGCTCCTGCTGACAGGTTCGGTGTCGCTGACTTCGGAACGCAGAACACCATCTTCGGTGATACCAAAGACGCGGTTGCCGGTGCGGGTAAACGCCGCTGAGTCAGTCATGGCTAGCAGTCGCATAGAAGTTCGCGGGAGGTCCCGGATCCGGTGTTGCAACAAAGGAATAACCGCTCTTTTTGCCGGTGGCCAACTGGCTGTCAACAAGATTCTGGCCGGCGAGGGAGGCCTCATCCTGGACGAAAGCATCTGGTCAGGCTCAACTCACCGAATTGTCCGTCGCCAATCGTTGACTGATAAACGGCTTCAGAACTGTGGATGGTGCGAAGGGTGGACTGGGCCGAACCTTCGTTAGCAGCGCGCCTCGAAGCGAGAAGGTTAGGAATTGCGATGGCGGCGATAATACCGATAATCGCAACGACGATGAGGAGTTCTATCAGTGAGAAGCCCTCTTGGCGTTTGTTCGTATTCATTTCTTTATTCGTGCTCCTTAGAGAGAAAGTGTTTAGATGTTTCTCGCGCCAACGGTTTCGTCGTTACGATGCAACCGCGCAGAGCGCGAAGTGTCAGGCTGGCTGGTTACAAGGCCTGTGCCACTGGCAGGTTTGAGGAAAGGGCAGTAAATGGTGGGGTTTTCGCTGAACTGGACTATCGCGTAAGTGGGCTTTAGGCCTGGTGACAAATTACGGCATAAGGGCGCTGACGGATTCCGTCAAAGTTGGAGCGAGAAAAAGTGGATTCAGCTTTCGCCGGCGCCGGCGGCCATTTCAGACTCGTCATCCTCGCGGCGGCGAAGCGGCGGATCAGTTGAGCGGCGTCGAGGTGCAGACTCCCCAGCGCGACGCTCATCGCGCATCTGGGCTGTGAGACTTCGGATGCCGTGTTTGTCGAGTAGGTGTCGCAATGAGCGCACGGAGAGCGCCAGGAGTTCAGACGCGCTGGTCTGGTTCCCCGCAGTCCGGCGAAGAGCCTCGAGGACGTAGGTCTTTTCAAGTTGATCCAGATGAGCCGTTAGGTTGAGACCTGCTTCGGGGAACTCAAAGATTTCAGCAATGCGATAAGGATTGTAGTTGGTGATCTTCTCGGGCAAACGCTCAGGCTGAATCGAGTCGGTGGTTTCCAGCGCGACAGCACGCTCAATCGCGTGCTCAAGTTCACGAACATTTCCTGGCCATAGATACTGTTCCAAAAGCCGCAGGGCTGCATCGCTGATAGTCAAACTTCGACCCACGCCAGCGCCAAACTTTTCAACGAAGTGTTTCGCTAATTCAGGGATGTCTTCAGCTCTTTCGCGTAGTGGGGGTAGCTCGATGGGGATAACAGAGATTCGATAAAAAAGATCCTCGCGAAAAGTTCCCTCCTTAACCATTGTGCTGAGGTCGCGATTGGTGGCGGCAATGACACGCGTATCAACCACGGTCTCTTCAGTCGCGCCGACAGGTCGCAGCTTCCTCTCCTGTAACACTCGCAGAAGTTTTACCTGCATCGCGGAAGACATTTCACCGATCTCGTCGAGGAAAACTGTTCCTGTGTTTGCGGCTTCGAAGAGTCCCTTGCGATTAGTATTTGCTCCAGTGAATGAGCCTTTGACGTAACCAAAGAGCTCGGATTCGAGCAGTGTTTCCGTGAACGCACCACAGTTGATCGAAACGAACGGTTTTTCAGCTCTCGGTCCGAGGTCATGAATAGCACGCGCGACCAACTCCTTTCCGGTTCCCGAGTCGCCCGTTACCAGGACGGTTGACTGCACTTGCGCCACCGTTTCAATCATCTGGTAGAGCGCCTGCATCTTGCCGGACTTGCCGATAATGTTGTTGAGTTTGCCGCGGGTTCGTTGGCCCTGGATTAAGCGCCTTGTTTTCCTCGAGCAGCGCCTCTTTTTCCTTGATCAGGGAAATTTTTTCCAGGGCACGAACAACGGTTTCCTTGAGCAAGTCATTGTCGAAAGGCTTCTGAACGAAATCATATGCGCCCAGCAGAAATGCTTCGCGAGCGCTATCAACATTCGCAAAGGCGGTCATCATTACAACTTCGATCTCCGGAAACAGCTCACGTGCCGCACGCAACAGTTCGATACCGTCCATGTCGGGCATACGCACATCAGAAACGATTAAATCCGCCGGCGCCGCCCGCAGTAGTTCCATTGCCTCACGACCATTTCCGGCCGAACGCACAGTGTGTCCCTCACGCTCGAATAGGTGCGTCAAGAATTGGCGCATGCCCAATTCGTCATCAACAATTAAAAGGTTGGCCATAACTAAAGCAGAGACACGATTCAGAATTCTGCAGACGTTACACTATTTGATCATCCTGTCCGAACATCATTCAGGTTTTTCCGACCCGTCAATCTCGTTTCCTATTTCCGGATCCAAAACAGGTAATTCAATTGTAATCGTTGTTCCTTGTCCCTCTCGGCTGCGCACGTTAATTGTACCACCATGATCGCGAATGATTTGATAGACAATCGAAAGCCCCAGCCCCGTACCTCCGGTAGTTGAAGAAAAGGGCTCAAACAGGTGTTCCACTTGTTGCGGGGACATTCCCCGACCAGTATCGGCAAAGGCAATTCTTAAACGGTTGTCCTTTTGCGGATATACCGTGGCCTTCAGTTCTCCCCCAGCGGGCATTGACTGCAAGGCATTGCGAGCAAGATTCCAGAAGACCTGCTGGAGTTGCTCGGCATCGGCGTCGACCAGCACCTGCCCGTCAGGAACGCTTCCCTGATGAGTTGACGCGCCTCTATTTCGGCACTGTTCCGCAGCAGGGTGAATGTCCTTCGCAATAACTCACCAACGTCCACCTTCGTTTGGATTATTGACCGCGGGCGCGCGTAATTCAGAAAATCGCTAATAATCCGGTTCAACCGATCCGATTCGCGGAGGATGATCTCCATCAGTTCTGTTTGCGACGAATCGCCTTCCATGTCGGCCCGCAGCATCTGAATAGAGCCACGCATCGCTGCCAGCGGATTGCGAATTTCGTGAGCGATCGAGGCAGCCATGCGACCGATGGCGGCCAGTCGGTCCTGGCGTCGCGAGGTTTCCTCCAGGGTCCGGATGCGCGTGAGATCCTGAAACGTGATCACGGTGCCGGTAGTATCGCCAAGCTCAGAAAAGAGGGGCGAGACAGTGAAGCCAAGTCGCAGCCGTAGCCCGTCCGCCGTTAGGCAGTCGGCTTCAAAGCGTGGGTTCGTCTCGGTCGATCCGACAGCAGCCATCGATTCGGCAATGATCTGTTTGAGATCGCCAAAAAATATTGACGCATCCTGGCCGCGAACATCAGCTTCGTGGTAGCCCGTGATTTCCGCTGCCGCCGCATTGAAGGTGTAGATACGTCGTTGTAAGTCGGTGGTCACAACCCCCGAACGAATGGATTCCACGATCCGCTCATGAAGCGCGCGCAAAGTTGCCAGAGACTGAGCGGCGGCCTTGAGCCGGACTTCAGATCTTGATTGACCCGCAGCCAGTCGAGCTGAAAGCAATCCTACGACAAGAAACGCGATATCGAAGAGGCCGACAGTTTGAAATGACTGCACTCGCGTAGAGTCTAGTAACTCAGGCGATTGGACCCGACCAACGCCATTCAAAACAGCGACCGCGCCCGCCGTGAAAGCGACGGCGCACGCGAGCGAAATAATTACGGCATCCCGCGAACCAAGGAATAAACTTGAGGCGGCAATAACGACTATATAGATTGCAATGTATGGTGAATGGATGACGTCCGTGGTCCAGACGAGCCAGGTTATAAGGATGATATCTATTACGAATTGAATACGCGCCTGCAGCAGAAGCGCTTTGGAGAAAGTTCGAGCCAGGGCGTAGAGCAGTGTGAGACCGGCGACGAGAAGGAGCGGCGAAAGGGTCGCCATCCAGGCTTGCGGATTCCCTCCATGAGCCCAAAACCCACGCGCAATAAATAAAGTCACTGCGGCGGCGAGGCGCGCAATGATCAGCCACCAAAGCTTTTGACCCAGTGAATATCTATGTTCTGTGGCTTCTTCGAGGCCCATTCTGGCGCCAAGCCTATCACAGAGCGCTTGCGCCGCGGCAAAGTTTGCCTATTCTACTAGACGAGTAGTCTTGGGTGATAGGGTCTGTTTTGCTGTCAGGACTTCAATTTGTGAATTGTGATCGAAGCTCTGCTCAAAGACCCCCACAACTTGTACGACGACAGCGTGCATTCTTGGAAGGATTTAATGACTCAAGCCGAGAAAAGCGGAAATACAGCAGACGTTGATCAAGTTGATGCTGCATCAGCGAAGGAAGACGCGGAGCTGCTTGAAGGTCTCGACTATTATCTCGAGAATGGCCTGTTTGTTTTCACGGCTGCCTTCTTGCGAAAGCGTGGCTATTGTTGCGAGAGCGGCTGTCGCCACTGTCCTTATCAGAACCAAAACCGATAAATATCAAGTATTCAAGAAGACCTGGCCAGGTCCTCCATGTCCTCTTTCGCCAGATGAAAGACGGTCCAGTCGCGCACAGGCGCGGCGCCGAGCTTTTCATAAAATCCGATTGCCGCCTCGTTCCAATTGAGCACGGACCACTCCATGCGGCCACAACCATGCTCTTGGGCTTGTCGCGCGAGGAAGGCGAGTAACTTTTTACCGACGCCGAAGCCGCGAAAGGCAGGACGGACGAAGATATCTTCGAGATAGAGACTGGGTAGTCCGGTAAAGGATGAATAACTGAAAAAGTAAATCGCGAATGCTGAGGGTTCGTCACCAACATACCCGATGGCTGTTTGAGCGTAAGGTTCCGGTCCGAAAAGCGTTGTGCGCAGGATTTCTTCAGTCGCCGTCACTCGGACAAGCTCCTTTTCGTATTCAGCCAGCTCGCGAATGAACTGAAGAATTAGGGGTACATCTTTTTCGCGTGCTTCCTCAATGCGAAGCGGTAACCGAGCAGATGTTGACATGGTCGATCCTCCATTCTCTGCAAATAGTGTGGGCGTTCATCGGGAGGCCCAGCGCCACAACGGTTGATCGAATTTCCCGGCACCGACAATCTTTGTCTCCCCGAATTCCTTCTCCAGCCTTACCGAGTTGCAGCCGGAGTTTTCCTCCAATACGCCAATTAACTTTGGCGCGTGCGTTACCACCAAAACCTGTGAATGCGCCGCAGCGCTGGCTATTAAACGTCCCAGGGCGGGTAGCAGATCGGGGTGCAAACTTGTTTCTGGCTCGTTCAGCACTAATAGTCCGGGTGGCCGTGGCGTCAGTAGGGCAGCAATCCATAGCAGGTAGCGAAGGGTGCCATCTGAAAGTTCGGCAGCCTTTAGCGGCCGGAGGAGTCCATGTTGATGCATGGCAATTTCAAAACGTCCCTCCAGGTTCAAGACCGAAATACTCGAGCCCGGAAAAGCATCCGCAACCGCTTCGTCCAGCACTACGGGACTGCCGATTTCCAGAATAGTTTGCAACGCGGCTGCCAGGTCGGATCCGTCATTACTGAGCACAGGAGTATGCGTCCCGACTTGAGGAAGTCGGGCGGGCGCGTCAACATCCGTGCGGAAGTGGTCATAAAACCGCCAGGACCGGATTTGTTCCCTTAGCATCAACATCTCAGGTGCGTTTTTCGGATCAGCGAACTGCGACATCATGCTGTCGAAAGTCGCGAGCTGATATGAAAGGGTATCCCATTCGCCTTCGCCGTTCCTGGTGCGGACAACCCAGGCGCGGCGCTCAACCAGCAAAGTCGCCGGCCGGAGAATCGGGCCGGCCCAAACGCATTCAGTTTTTATTTCCGGATCCAGACCGAAAGCTGATTTGCTCGGGGAAGGAAGCCCGAGGTCAATAGCGTAGCCAAAATCATCTCCGGCGAACCCCAGTCTCAAGTTCACGCGTTCCTTTCGGACAGTGCCCTGGATTTTGTGTTCACCCCGTTTGACGGCCGCACCGAGCTTCTCCGGACCCGCCCAAAGAGTTGATTGCAAACCACCTTCGCGGGCGAGAGACGGTATTACTCCTCCCTGGGCCGTCTCAGCTAACAACCGCAGCGCCCGGTAAACACTGGACTTTCCGCTGCCGTTAGGTCCGGTGACAAGGTTCAGCTGCTGCAGAGGGACAATCAGATTGCGCAGTGAACGATAGTTGGAGATGGCGAGAGTTGTGAGCATTAAGTCCTTAGCCGAGCTCTTCCGCAGTCTTTGGCCAATCGTCTCGCAGGATACGCGAGAGGGCACGATCGGCAAGTAGTTTACCGCCCGTCTGGCAAGTGGGGCAGTAGTTCGTTTCGTTTGAGGCGTAACGAATGCGTTGGATCCTGGCGCCGCATCGTACGCATGGTTCTCTGAAGCGCCCGTGAACTGCCATACCTTCGCGAAATGCTGTGACGCCCTCCGGAAAACCCGCGCCAGTTTCCCTTCTTAGTCGTTCTACCCACTCGGTCAGCGTTGTGCGCGTTGCATTGTAAAGGCGTTCAAGCTCATCTGACGTCAATCTTTGCGTGAGCTTAACTGGAGAAAGCTTTGCGGCGAAAAGAATTTCGTCCGAGTAAGCATTGCCGATACCGCTGAATAGATGAGGATTAGTGAGCGCCCTCTTTAACGTGTGGTTACCGGATTGGAGCGCACCGGCAAAAGCCTTTGAATCGCTTAACTCAAAAATTTCAAGGCCGCCGGGGTCCAGATCGCGTAGGCCTGCTTCTCCGGTAACAACATGAAGGGAAGCGCGCCTTTGAGTGCCGGCCTCCGTTAGAGTGAGTCTACCGTTTTCAAATGCGAAGGCCGCGAGGTCACGCTTCGAACGTTTGGCTGGAACCGCGCTCGCTCTCTCTTTCCAGTGAAGTCTGCCCGCGATCATAAGATGAAGGACAAGCCAGAGGTCATCTTCAAGTCCGATGCAGATTCGTTTGCCAAGCCTTCGCAACTCGATGACCTTCTTGCCCTCGACGCTTGAGATTGGGGGCGCAGCAGTGCGAAGAAGGAAAGGTGAGGCGATGTCAACGCGCTGAAGTGTTCGACCGTAGATACGTTTTTCTAGCGCTTCGATGTAGACGACGATATCGGGATACTCAGGCATATGTTTAATACTGTCTCGTTGGTTAGAATCCCTGCTTACTGAGAACTCACGTGCCGAATATCTCTAACTCTGCTGACTTGGATAAGAAATAGTAGAGCGACTCGGTTCCTCTGAACAAATTATTGTGTGCTTTTCCTAACTCTCGATGAATTTCTGTCGCCGGCTCAGATAGAACCGGAAGGGACAGATATTAAAGAACCTCAGACGCACAAAAAAAGAGGCCCGCATTAAGCGGGCCTCTTGTGCGAGTCGAATCTTGCTACGCTGGCAGGACTTAGTGTCCGGCGTTGGAAAGTTTTCCGATCAGCGTGAACAGCGGTAGGTACATAGCAATGACGATCGAACCGATCGTGACACCCAGGAATCCGATCAGAATCGGCTCCATAAGGGTCAGCAAGTTAGCAATAGCCGCGTCCACTTCCTGTTCATAGAAGTCGGCGATTTTACCGAGCATCGCGTCGAGAGCACCGGTTTGCTCACCGATTCCGACCATCTGTGCCACCATGTTTGGGAAAACCTCAGTGGCCTTAAGCGGATCGACAAAGCTTTCGCCCCGCTCCACCCCCGTGCGCACGCTAATGATAGCTTCTTCGATAACGATGTTACCTGCGGTGCGCGCCGTGATGTCGAGCGATTGAAGAATCGGCACGCCAGAGGAGAGCAAGGTTGAGAGTGTCCGTGAGAATCGCGCCACCGCAATCTTCTGAAGAATCTTACCGAATACTGGAAGCTTTAAGAGAATTCGGTCGATGACTTTCCGACCACTTGTCGTCTTGTAATAGAAGCGGATGCCCACCGCCGTCCCAATTACCGCAACGAGCACCGCCAAACCGCCCCAGCCGGCAAGAAAATTACTTATGCCAACTACGATTCGCGTAGGTAGGGGCAGCTGTTCGCCAGGGCCGAGCAAACCAAGAAAGATATTTTGAAACTGAGGAATTACTACTACCATGATTACCGCAACTGCAGCGATGGCCAGAACGATCACGGCCGATGGATAGATCAACGCGGAAATCACATCTCGTTTCAACTTAACGATCTTTTCGATGAAGGTTGATAGACGTTGCAGGATCAAATCAAGAATACCACCCGTTTCGCCAGCTTCCACCATGTTCGAGTAAAGTTGATCAAAGACCCGTGGATGACGAGCCATGGCCGCGGATAGGGTTGAGCCTTCTTCAACGTCTTGACGAACCTGGAGCAATATCTGTTGAAAATATTTGTTCTCCTGTTGTTGGGCGAGGATCTCCAAACATTGGACCAAAGGCAGTCCGGCGTCGATCATCACCGAAAACTGGCGCGTGAAGATCGAAAGATCCTTCGCTTTAACTTTCTTGCGGCCGCCAATCTTCGGGATTCCTATCTCGCGACCCTTTTCCTTCACTGACGTAAGAGTGACTTGTTCACGACGGAGAATCTGTCGCAAGGCATCGCGATTATCGGCAACACGCTCGCCGACGACAATTTCGTTTAGCCGGTTGCGGCCTTTAAATACATAAGTAGGCATAGCTATTTAGCTCCAGAGTCTGACTATTTGTTGACCGAAGGTCTGGTTCCGATTGGCCGGCCCTGGGCATAGGGACTCGGGTGTGGTTTGTTGCCATTGTTGGTGTTGAGGCCGGATCCTCGATCGATCAGTTCCCTCAGTTCATCGGTGTTCGACGACCGCTGCATCGCCGTGTCCAATGTGATCTGGCGTTTGTGATAGAGCGTGGCCAATGCCTGATTGAAAGTCTGCATTCCATACTTGTCCTGGCCAGTCTGCATCATTGAATAAATCTGGTGGACCTTGTCCTCGCGAATCAGGTTTCTGATAGCCCCGTTGGGTATCATGATTTCAAGCGCCATAGCGCGTCCGGTTTTTTCGGCACGCGGTAGTAGTGCCTGGCACATAATTCCCTCCAGCACCAGCGAAAGCTGAGCGCGGATTTGTGCCTGTTGGTCGGAGGGGAATACGTCAATGATACGGTTTATCGTCGACGCCGCGGAATTGGTATGCAGGGTAGCGAGGGTGAGGTGGCCCGTCTCCGCGATGCGCAAAGCCGATTCAATAGTTTCCAGATCGCGCATTTCGCCAACCAGCACTACGTCAGGATCCTGGCGAAGGGCCGTTCGTAAGGCTGCCGCAAATCCGTGAGTGTCAGCATTGACCTCTCGCTGGTTTACCAGGCAGCTCTTGTGATTGTGCAAAAACTCAATCGGGTCTTCGATCGTCAGGATATGCTCATGTCTATCGCGATTGATCTTATCGACCATTGCGGCGAGGGTGGTTGATTTACCGGAACCGGTTGGCCCGGTTACAAGAATCAAGCCGCGAGGTTTCTCGCAAAGTGTCTTCACAACATCCGGGAGGCCAAGATCTTCGAATGCTTTGATCTCGTAAGGGATTGCGCGGAATACACAGCCCACGGCGCCACGTTGATTGAACAAGTTTGCGCGAAAACGTGAAAGACCCTTCACGCCAAAAGAAAAATCCAGCTCGAGATTTTCTTCGAACCGGTGCTTCTGAGCGTCAGTGAGAACAGAGTAAGCCAGCTGTTTGGTGTCGGCGGCAGTCATCAGGCGATAGCCTTCGAGTGGCCGCAGATGTCCATCGACACGCACTTGTGGTGCTGAGCCAGTAGTTATGTGCAAATCGGAGCCGCCAAGTTCGGAGAGCTTCCGTAGCAGCTCCGAGAGGGATAGTGGGGTGGCGGTATCAGTTAACGACATCGAGAAACGCTCCTGACGAGGAAGTAACCAAGTTCGAACGTTGAGGACCTGTGAATGCCTATTTGTTTGCCGGCTGAGCGATCGTGTTGGGTTTCACCGTAAGTGACGAGACGAATTTCTCGCCTTCAACGGTCAGTTTGTTTGAAAATTCTAACGGCGTGTTCAGGGTCAAGCTGTAGATCTTGCCGTCGACCTCGGCGAAGTAGAAGTTCCAGGCCTTTTCAGGGGAGCGACCGTCACTGGGAGTTTGGGCGATCACGACGAATACACGCGCGCCGTTAAACTGACGTTCGTAATCGTTTATTACCCAGCCACCCGCATTGATCATCTTGTCGATGGCGATTCTTCTCAAATCTGAAAAGGAGACGCCGGAGAGCATGGTGCGTTGTTCCCTTTGAGTGAGGAACGCAGGCGTCGGACGACTTCGGGCGACAACTGCAAGAGTTCCTTGACCCGGTATGGTCGCACTGCCTTCAGTTCGAAACTTGAGTTCACCACCCTTTACAAGCGTGGCATTGTTCCACCCGGCCGGTAGCTTAGGAAGCGACAGCGCTGCCTCGGGCACAGTTGAATTTACGAGACCGGAGTTGAGAGAAGAACTGCGGTGAGCCAGGGCAGCTGCGCGACGCATACGCAGGCGAGCGCGGTGACGTCGCCACCAGGCGCGCGAATGGCGGCGATAGCGTTGTTGTTGAGATGCGGAACCCGGCCGAAGGCCATGTGCCGTTGAGCTCGCGAAGGGCAGCATGACTACGAGTGAAACCAACATTAATAACGATAGAGTGATTGTGCGCAACATAGAATTCCTCTTTCCGTTAGGCCACCGTTTCGCGGACTACTTCCTCGAGAGTGGTTATTCCGGCGCGAATCTTGTGCAATCCGGATTCGCGTAGTGTGATCATGCCGTCTTCGATCGCTTTCTTTCTCAACTCGAGCGACGAAGCGCCGATCAGGATGAGTTCGCGGATGTCATCGTTGACTTCCATCACTTCGTAAAGGCCAACGCGTCCTTTGTAACCGGTGTTGTTACAATTGGAACAGCCCTTTCCTTTGTAGGTCTTCAGCGCTCTGGCATCTTCCGCACTAAAGCCGACTTCCATTAGCGCTTCCGGAGGCATGGGGGTCTCGCGCTTGCAGTCTTTACAAATGCGGCGGATGAGTCGCTGCGCTTGAATCAAATTCACGCTTGTAGCCACGAGAAACGGTTCGATGCCCATATTCATTAGGCGGGAAATTGTTGAGGGAGCATCATTAGTGTGGAGGGTGGAGAGCACGAGGTGGCCGGTTAAGGCGGCCTTAATCGCAATCTCGGCGGTTTCGAAGTCTCGAATTTCGCCGACCAGAATAATGTTAGGGTCCTGACGGAGGAAGGCGCGCAGGGCCGCAGCAAAGTTCAAACCAATTTGTTCTTTCATTTGGACCTGGTTGATTCCCATGAGGTTGAACTCAACCGGGTCCTCAGCCGTCATGATATTGGTTTGAACTGTATTAAGAGACTGAAGTGCGGAATAGAGAGTGTTTGTTTTTCCGCTTCCTGTCGGTCCAGTAACCAGAACCATGCCGTAAGGCCTTGAAATATTTCGCTGAAACTTGACCAGTGATTCTGGCTCGAATCCAAGCTTCGTCATGTCGAGCATGAGGTTCTCTTTATCCAGCAGACGAAGCACAACCTTTTCCCCGAACAGGGTGGGCAATGTGGAAACTCGAAAATCCAACTCGCGAGACCGCGCGTCCACCTTAACCTTGACCTTGATTCGGCCGTCTTGCGGCAACCGCTTTTCGGAGATGTCCAGCTTGGACATGATCTTAACGCGTGAGATGAGGGCGTCACGCATTTTGAGTGGTGGCCGCATTACGTCGTACAAAACACCGTCAATACGAAAGCGAATGCGAAGTTCTTTTTCGTAGGGTTCGACGTGAATGTCGGAGGCTCCACGGCGAAGCGCATCGACCAGTAGCACGTTTACCAGCCTGACGACTGGTGCATCCTCGCTTATGCGTGAGAGGGTGGAGAGGTCAATCTCTTCGTTGTCTTCCAGTACTTCGACGTCTTCCGTGCGGTCAACGTCAAAGTCGATCGTGTCCAAAGACACCAGGTCGGCGTGTGTGATTCCGCCGTTGGCGTTTTTGGCAACTGCTCCGTCGAAGGCCAATTCATCCGCACCCATCGCAGACAACTCAATCTCTTTGGAAGTACCGTAATACTTGGAGATTGCCTGTTGAATACTCGCCTCGGCGACTACCACAGGTTCGACGTTAAGGCCGGTCATGAACTTGACGTCGTCCATCGCAAAGACGTTGGTCGGATCTACCATTGCTAATGTGAGGCTGGCGCCAACTCGAGAGAGAGGGAGAACCGAATATTTTTGCGCCACTTCCTGAGGGATGAGGTGGAGAACCTGAGCATCAATCTGGAAGAGCTCCAGGTTGACGGAAGGAATGCCATATTGCCTCGAGAGGACGGCGGTTATCATGTCATCGGAAACCAGCCCCAATTTGACAAGGTTGAACCCCAGCCGGCCGCCGTGCTCACGCTGATAGTCAAGCGCTTCGCGGAGATGTTGCGGGCTGATGAGATTCTCCCGAACGAGAATTTCGCCTAATTTGGCCGACATTAGTACCCCGGAGTTGAGATATCTAAGAGAAGATCCACAAGATGGGCCTGCGATTCGCGAGAAAAGATATATGCAGACTGGAAAGTTAGGACACAGCGGCACGGTGGCTAACACCGTTGGGCAGGAATAGTACAAGTTGATCGTCTGCACTGTCAAGGCCCATTTTCTTGGGAATTAGAGACATGAGAAGACTTATGACAGCGAAATGTGGGCGCTTCCACGTGCGGGTTAAAGCGAATTATCAGGCGTCCCAGTTGCCCTCAAAGGCCACAGGTAAAACATAAAGGCCGCATCGGGTTCCTCCCGATGCGGCCTTCAATTCCTGGTTGCAACAACACCTCATGGTCGTCGCCGACGCGTAGGGGTCGCAACCTTCTCGGGCTTAACGTTTTCTTGGTCTTTCAAGGTATCGAGGATGGCCTTCGCATCAGCCTTCAATGGGTCGGTATCGGGTGCTTTAGCGACAAATTGTGCCAAATAGTTTGCCGCCTCCTGATATTTCGCCTTGTCCGTGTTGATGGCACCGATATTAAAAAGTGCCTGACCGGAACGCAGCAACGCGTCAAGGTCGTCGGGATTAGTCTCAAGTATCTTGCGGTACTCTACGAGGGCCCTATCGAAGGCATTGGCATCGAACAGCATTTGGGCCATATCTTTTTGGGCTTTCGCCTTCTTAACTGGATCAGTCTCCACGGCTATGTATTCCTGGTAGGCCGTCACGCCGAGATCGGCCTGGCTTTGGTCCACCTTAGTGACAAATAGGCGTGTAGCATCGGCCCTTGCCAAAAGTGCAAAGTACAGATTCACTTTGGTACTGTTTGCCTCTGCCGGGTCGGTAGAAGCCGGCGTTGCCTTTAGCATGGCAACGGCCTTGGCGCCTGACTCCTTAGCGGCAGTCCAATCTTTCTTTGCGGCCTCCATACCCGAACTCTTTGCGGCATCATCAGCAGACTTCAAAGCCGCATTATATCGATCCACCGCACGGCCATTCAGGGCCATGGTTTTGTTAGTCAACAATGCCGGCGCGCCCGGATGTTCCGGATCTGCTTGTAGTCCCTCATCAAAACGGGCGATAGCTTCGTCATAGTTTTTTGCCTTTAGAGCATCGTTACCAGCTTTGAACGCGCGGCCGATTATTTCATTTGATGATTTGGCCTTTTCGTTGCTCGCTGCGATTTCCGCATTCTTTTTTATCAACTCCTCGCGCTTAGCTCTGTCTTCCGCGCTCTCCTTGGCGCCACCGGTAGCAGGACCTCTGTTGCCCATCAGCGTTTTTATTTCCGCGAGTGTTAGTTGCCGACCGTCCCCGGGCGCTGTTAACTCGATCGCATAATCAATATCCCTTCCAACCTTTACACCAGGCTGATAAGACGGCTGCGCGCCGGGAAGACTAACGGCAATAATGTAATCACCAGCATAGAACAAACCAGCAAATACAAATTCGCCTCTTTTGTTGGTCTTTGCATTAGACTTGCCGGACATATCCACCCGGAAAACGTCGACTACAGCATCAGCGGCAGGAACCACCGTACCGTCAGCCTGTTTCAAAGTAACGTGACCACGAAGTTGGCCGGTTTGTGCGGAGGCAACCAAGCTTATTGATGCTACTAGTGCTGCGGTCGCCAGAAGCGGCATGAAATATCTACGAAACATCTAAGATTCCTCCAAGGGATAATTCACTGCAATGGTGACTTGGTAATACGGGAGAGTCCATAGGATGCTCCACGCCCGTTGCTGGTTGTAACTTACTGTCGAGATCGACCTAACGTTAATAAGCAAACCGCTTGCTGTCAAGCAGATATGGAATCGGATCTGTGACACCGGCAGTGCGGAAGGCCCTCAGTCTTAAGGCGCATGAGTCGCAGTCGCCGCAAGCCTTGTCAGAATTCCGATAGCAGGACCAGGTAAGTTCAAAAGGTGACCGAAGTCTCTGCCCCAGTTTTACTATTTCCGACTTCTTCAAAGCTATTACCGGAGTCCGGATTTCTATGTGAGTTTCGGGCTTTGTGCCGCTAATTATCACTTGCTGGAATGCTTCGTAAAACTCAGGCCGGCAGTCCGGATAGCCGGAAGAGTCTTCGGCGACGGCGCCGATATAAATAGTTTGTGCCCCGATCACTTCGGCCCAACTGGTGGCAATAGACAGCAGATGAGCATTTCGAAATGGCACATAGCTGGTTGGTATGCCCTGGCCAGCGAGCCCAGCTGAGCTGACCTCGATGTCTTTGTCCGTTAGCGACGAGCCGCCGATTTGCGCGAGATGTTCGAGGGATACAACCAGACGCTTTTTGACCTTGTAATGCTCGGCAAGTTGCTCGAAGGCGCGGCGCTCGCGCTGCTCCGTCCGTTGCCCATAGGATACGTGTAGGAAAGCCAATTCGTCTGCTTCTTCATTCCCAACTGCGGCAGCAACACAGGAATCCATACCGCCCGACACTAAACAAACTGCGAGGCGCAACCGAGCATCCCCGGGTCCGTGCGCGGCGTGAGGCTCGTAAGCTGATTCGTCTTGTCCACCCATCAAACTCCGTGCGCCTCCGGCCCCCAGATATACTTGTGAAGTTGCAACTGCATGCGAACGTCCAGTCCGCTGGATGAAATCCACTCCGCCACGTCTTTTAGATCCAGTGCGCCCCAGGCCGGCGAAACAAGAACTGCCCTCGCGCGACGCTCTAAGTCATAGCGTTCGATAATCTCCAACGTGTACTTCCAATCGTCCAGGTCCATGATTACAAATTTCACTTCGTCCTTATCGGCTCGCAAGCGTTCTAAATTGGGCCAGTGATTTCGCTCTGCTTCACCAGACGCAGGGCATTTGACGTCAAGGATAATCCGGGCCCTTTGATCAAGCTCTTCGGTTGAGACGAAACCGCCCGTTTCGACGAGCACTTCAAACCCTTCGTCACACAACCGTTCGATCAAGGTAAACGCTTCGCGCTGAGCCAGCGGTTCGCCTCCAGTTACTTCGACGAGCTTACAATCAAATGCGCGCAGCTGTTTGATCACATCGTCAACTGTAAAATGGTCGCCTCCCGTAAACGTATATTCGCTGTCGCACCAGACGCAGCGCATCGGACAACCAGTCAAACGCACAAAAGCACAAGGACGCCCGGCATGCGTCGATTCACCCTGAATCGAGCGAAATATTTCCGTGATTCTTAGCATTCAAACTGATTTCCTGTTTGCTTTCCGCCCCATTTCCTGCCGCTTTTCCCCCGCCAATAGTGGCCACCAGCCCGGGGGACCTCGCTCACTATCTGGAAAGCCGAATCTAGCCCACCGATCAAGTGGTGTCAAAGTTCTGATAAAGGTTCAGAGGCCCGCGGCAACTGGAACTCCCGCGGCACATCCAAGCTTCCACGGGCCGACGCACGACGAGCTCGACGTGATAGCATAAAGAACGCTAACGGTTTAACGGATTCCCCCGTGAGTCAAAGAATAGACCAAATCGGAAAACTGTTCGTGGAAGGCGCTGCGCGCTTGCTTGAGCGCGCCACGGACAATCATGGCTTGAAGGCTGAAACGCTCGTACCCCGGGTCACGGCTGCCGTCGACAAATACATTTTACGAGACGATCCGCAGGCTCCGGCGGAGGTCATTCAGGACTTCATTGACAAGCTCCAGGCTGACGATCTCTGTCTGATCGTTGCTTGTGAACAGGGGAACCAAAAGGCCTGGACTGATTTGGTTGAGCGCTTCTCTGCAACTGTTCGTTCGGCCGCTCGTTCAGCAAGTTCAAATGAAGAAGGCGCCGAAGATCTGGCGCAATCCATTTGGGCTGAACTTCATGGCCTGCGTGTTCGAGAGGATGGAAGACCGGCTGGCAAACTTGCTTATTATTCCGGTCGCGGTTCTCTGGCCGGATGGCTTCGAGCGGTTGTGGCGCAACTCGCTATCGATCAACATCGCAAACAGTCCAGGTTGGTACAAACGGAAGAGGACGCGGATTTTGATCGCATCATTCAGCAGGGTGAAGATGAAACGACCTGGTCTGGACACGGGACGTCTGCAAATCCGGAACTGCAGATTTCAGCCAAGCTTGCCGGCGCACAGATGCAAAAGGCACTGGCAGAATCCGTCAAACAAATGTCGGCAGAGGATCGGTTACTGGTGAAACTTTACTACTTTGACGGTCTACGTCTGCGGGAGGCAGGCGCTGTGCTCGGCGTACACGAAGCGACCGCAAGTCGACGGTTAACCAGGATTCACGGTGAGTTGCGGCAGCAAGTAGAGAGGCTTCTAATCGAGCAAGAGGGCTGGACTCAGTCTGAAACAGCACGGGCATTTTCTGAAGTGGCGCTAAACCTGGAAACAGATATTGAACCCTTGCTGGCGACTGAACCGGTCCTGATGAAGAAAGAAAACGAAGTTGCAGGATGAAAGTAACATTAATGTCCAATCAATGATTCTTCCGGCGCAAGCAGACATGCCTGGAAGCGTTCTTGAGAGGGTGCAGAAACTGGTCAGATGAAACAAGCAAACAACAACGAGGTCGATCTCCTGTTACGAGCTCTTGCGCGCCAGCGCAGTAGTGCGGCCGGGCAGAGTGGGTCGGACGGCGGAGACGCGGAGAGTATCTCCTCCGATCACCTCGACGCGGACGAGCTCAACTCCTACGCGGAAGGGTTGGCGCCAGCGCCGGCTCGAGCTCGATACACAGAGCATCTCGCCGAGTGTGCTGCATGTCGCAGCATCGTGGTGGGCTTAACTCAAGCCGCAGGCATAGCCAATCGTCTTGAAGCTCCAGAACAAACGCGAGGGGCAGGCTTTTGGCAAAGACTAAGTGAATTCTTGTCGCCAAGAGTTCTAGGCTACGCGATCCCGGCCTTGGTATTAACTGCAGTTATTGGGATTGGCTTGGTAGCGATAAAGCAGCGGGAAGGATCTCAATTGGTTGCGCAGAATGATCGGCCGGGTGAAGCACCAGCCGTAGCTCAAAACAAGACGGATTCAGGGCAAGGCTCTGCAGTTCAGCCACAACCGACAGTTCAGAATGGACAAACAGGCCGGACTACCGAAGCGCCTAAAGAAAAAACCACTCTCGAAGACGAGAAGCTTCGAGCAGGGCAAGGACTTCAAAAGCCCGACGCTAATGTCGCAAAAGTAGAGTCCTCGAAGGACAGCGGCCAACCAGCAGACGTTGCCTCCGCCGCGGGTTCGCGACCTTATGCACCGGAACCAAAAGCAGCGGAAGCGCCTCCACCACCGCCCATTATCAACCCCGAGAAATCCGCCGAGCTTGCAAAAGAACGGTCTGAAAGGCGTGAAGATCAGCCACGCGATCAGAACGAGGAGCTCCGTGTGCAAACGGATGATGTGCACGGCCCCAATCGTTCCCGCAGTAATACTGCGCAACCTATGAGTCAACGTAGTGCGGGGGTCGGGAGCGGACGCGGACTCAGCGCGGATAAGAATAAGAAAAGCGCCGATGTTGAAACTCGCTCAGTAATGGGAAGACACTTCACCCGAGCGGGCGACGCCTGGGTTGATACCGCCTACGAATATTCGCAAGCGACGGTTCGAGTAGCGCGGGGTTCGGATCAGTTTCGTGCTCTGGTCGCCGATGAACCCGCCATTCGCACCATCGCCGCGCAATTAGATGGTGTCGTCATCGTTGTCTGGAAGAACCGAGCCTACCGGATTCAGTAACCCGGGAAACAAACCGATCAGCCTTTTCGTAGGACAAGTTTACTGCCGGCCAGCCTGGTCAGACTGTAACGTCTGTCTTACCAGGTAAGCAGGTGGTAACATTGGCTAAGTCTTTTTAGGATTTTGGGAAGCGTGCACTGGAGACGTTATGTACTGTCCAACCTGCGGCAACGAAATTTCCGTCGAACTCAAGTATTGCAATCGTTGCGGAGCCAATCTCGCAATAGTGCCGGAAAGCTACCCCGCTGCCCCCTTCAAACCGACCAAGCTGGGTCTACCGGCGATAGTGCTTGGATTAACGGTCACTATAGGACTTGGGCTCATATTCAGCGGGGCAGCTGAATTGGCGGAGAGACAGCTTCATCCGGCGGCTATAGCCTGGATGGTCATATTCAGTTTGGCCACTTTGTTTGGTTGTACCGCGCTGATGATCCGCTTCTGGTTAAAGGTCCTGGCGATGAATCGAGAAGTCTATCAGCCGCCAACACAAATTCGCGCTCCGGTGCAAACACCTGCGCAAATGTTACCGCCGCGACAACAGTTTCAGCCGCGTCTTGAACCAATGCCCAGCGTGACTGAACACACCACGCGAACCTTCAGTCCGGCTTATCGAGAAGGTTCGGATCCCAGCGCGCGTTAGTGACTCAACTAAGATCTTAACCGCGAGGTTAAACTGAAGTCGATGACTCTAAACCCACGCCACGATGAACGCGCGTTCATCGGCCTCGCTCTCATTCGCATTGCTTGTTTTTAGTCTTTTCAGCCACTGCGCAAACACGCGGCGCTCGAGGAACGCCGGCTCGCTCGCAGCCACTAACCTCTGTCAGACAACAGCAGATTGCGCGAATCGTTCAGGAGATCGACGCGCGCAATATTGAGAGAACTATTCGCAAGCTCGTCTCCTTCGGTACGCGCAACACACTTTCAACGCAATCCGATCCGAGCCGCGGCATCGGCGCGGCGCGCGATTGGCTGTTCAGCGAATTCTCTAAAGCCGCAGAACAATCCGGCGGTCGCATGACCGTTGAGAAGCAAACTTTCGAACAACCCAAGGCCGCGCGCGTTCCCCAGCCGACTATGATCACAAACGTAGTGGCCACGCTAAAAGGAACGCAGCCTGAGTCCGCTGGACGCACTTACTTTGTCAGCGGCCATTACGACTCGATGTGCAGCAGCCCGACAGACGCAACCTGCGATGCACCAGGTGCAAACGACGATGCTTCAGGCACCGCCGCGGTTCTGGAAATGGCGCGCGTGATGGCGAAATACAAATTCGACGCAACCATTGTTTTCATGGCCGTAGCTGGAGAAGAGCAGGGCCTGCTCGGTTCAACCTACGCAGCCGAACAGGCAAAGCAAAAAGGCATGGATGTCGAAGCGATGTTTACTAACGACATCATCGGAAGTTCGCTGGGCGGCAACGGAGTTCGCGATGCCCATACCATCCGCGTCTTTTCGGAAGGGGTGCCGTCAAGCGAGAAGCCGGAAGAAGCAACCGTGCGGCGAGGCGTGGGTGGTGAAAACGATTCGGCCCCGCGGCAGTTAGCTCGCTTTATCAAGGAAACAGGAGAGCGTTACGTGCCGGCCATGCGGGTTATGATGGTTTACCGCCGCGATCGTTATCTCCGTGGCGGCGATCATATTCCGTTTCTGGAACGCGGTTTTGCAGCTGTCCGATTTACCGAGCCGAATGAAGACTATCGTCACCAGCACCAGAACGTTCGCATCGAAAACGAGGTGCAATATGGCGACCTGCCACAGTTTGACGACTTCAACTATATCGCCAACGTTGCTCGCGTAAATGCTGCTTCGTTAGCCGCGCTTGCGCTGGCGCCGGCGCGGCCGAAAAACGTCGGCCTGCTTACGACGCGGCTTACCAACGACACTGATCTGAAGTGGGACGCGAACAAAGAACCTGATCTTGCCGGTTACGAAATAGTTTGGCGCGACACCACATCGCCTGTTTGGACTAATGCTCGAGCGGTCGGAAATGTAACCAGCTTCACTGTGAAGGGCATGTCGAAAGATAACTACTTCTTCGCAGTGCGAGCGGTAGACAAACAGGGGAATAAATCTCCCGCCAGCTTTCCGCATCCGGTGAGATAGGGGTTCACCGGGCCTCACGACGCCACGCGGGCTCAGCTCTCCCGGAAGTCTGCCTCTCCAATTTTCGCGCTTCGCGCTCATTTGCGGGCGAGACGCCCGCGGTCCCAGCAAATCACTTGGGTGTTTTGTTCCATTTCTTCAACCTTATTGGCTAGGCGTGCGTCTAAACGTTGCTGGAATGAAGTTCTGTTTGGCTAAGGTCTAATTCTACAAAATCTGGGATATTTATTATGAGAAGTACAAATAATGGGGTGTTTGCTCGTCGCAAAGAAATCGCAATCCGCGTAATAGTATTTGTCACGACCTCAGCGCTGCTCCTCAGCACATTCATACCCGCTGTGACTGCTCAGCAAAGGGCCCCGCAGACTAAAGCCCTTAACGACGAACAGCGGATCCTCCACGTGCTCAACCGCCTCGGCTTTGGCGCCAGGCCTGGGGACGTCGCCCGCGTCAAGGCGATCGGTCTGGACAACTACATCAACCAGCAACTAAACCCGCACAAGATTAGTGACGCAGTTGCCGACGCGAAAATTAAGGATTTGTTGACACTCAATATGACCACCGCTCAGCTCTATGAGAAGTTTCCGCAGCCCGGACAATTGCTCAGGCAGATGGAGCGCCGCGGTGAATTGCCCGCTGAGCTTGCAGCGGCTAGAGAAAACCGTGTGAAGGCTGGCGCTGAACCAATGCCGAATCAGCCGCAGGCAGGCGAGACCATGGAAATGCAGGCCAACGCAGGCGAAGCGAAGAAGGATGCCGACGCGTCAAACGAAAATCCGAACCCGCGCGACAATCAAAAATATCGGCAGGCACTGCGCGAGTATTATCAGGAGCATGGACTGCAACTACCGCAACGGATCTCGGCTGAGCTGCAAGCGTCCCGTATTCTGCGCGCGGTATATAGCGAGCGACAGCTGCAGGAAGTGATGGTTGATTTCTGGACTAACCACTTCAACGTGTTTGCCGGCAAAGGTGCTGATCGCTGGCTCCTCACCGCTTATGATCGCGACACGATCCGTCCCAACACGATGGGCAAGTTTTCAGATCTGTTAGTGGCCACGGCGCAAAGTCCGGCGATGCTTTTCTATCTCGACAACTTCCAAAGCGTTAGTCCCAACGCGCCGGCGGTTGGAGCCGGCCAGCGAATGCGGAATCAGCAACGTGGCGGACTCTTCGGCGGATTGATTGGGCGTAATCGCGATCGCGAAGGGGGCGCGCCGCAGCCGCCAGCCAACGCGCAACGGCAACGACGCGGTATCAATGAGAACTACGCGCGCGAACTGATGGAATTGCACACCCTGGGCGTTGATGGCGGCTACACGCAGAAAGATGTTCAGGAGGTTGCACGCTGCTTTACGGGCTGGACGATTTTTGCCCCGCGTGGTGGCGGCGCTGCTGCACAGGCAATGCTGAACGGACCGCGTGCCGAGATGTTGCGCGAAAACGCGGGAAAGTTTTTCTTCAATCCGCGCACCCACGACGATGGGGAAAAAATAGTCCTGGGCCACAAGATTCCTGCAGGGGGCGGAATCAACGATGGGCTCACGGTGCTTGATATGCTCGCGCACAGTCCAGCCACGGCGAAGTTTGTTGCCACCAAGCTGGTGCGCCATTTTGTTTCGGACAATCCACCCCCCAGTCTCGTCGATCGCGTTGCCGCGACTTTCACGAAGACCGATGGCGACATCCGTGAGATGCTGCGCACGATCTTTTTTTCGCCGGAGTTCAATTCGGCTGTTGCCTATCGGGCCAAGATAAAACGCCCTTTCGAGTTAACCATCAGCGCGATCAGGACGTTGGGCGGCGAAACAACCGGCGGCCCACAATTGCATCAATGGATCGCCCGCATGGGCGAACCGCTCTACGGATTTCAGACGCCCAATGGTTATTCCGATCTGGCCGAGAGCTGGGTGAATACGGGTGGCCTTCTGGAGCGTTTCAATTTTGGACTGATGCTCGCGAGCAATCGCATTCCCGGAACTCGCGTCGATCTCAAACAGTTTGTTTCAAGTGAGGATGGCCAGTCGCTGAACAAAGATCAAATCATGGATCGGTTTCTGGATTTGATCGTGGCGGGAGACATCACCGCGAAAACCAAAGCAGCGCTCTTGAAACAACTAGATGAACAGACGACGCTGGTTGGTCCCCGCGATGAGCGCGAAGACGATGCCATCGAATAGCAGCATGGTGAGTCAATCGATTGCATCGAATGAATCGATTGGCTCGATGGATAGGGAGCCTCCGTTCAGGCAGCGTGGGCAGCGGCAACAGCTGGCCCGTGCGGATGCCAACATTACTGATCCGATGACGAAGATCGTGGGATTGATACTAGGTTCACCGGAGTTTCAAAGACAGTAGGATAGTTTCGAGTTTCGAGTAAGAAAGCCGACACTCGACACTCGGAACCCGAACTCGGAGATTGAGGTTTTACATAAGATGAATCGAAGATTTTTTATCAAGTCCGGAGGCGTTGCGCTGGCCAGTTTTGGTTTGATGAATACGGCGCCGTCATTTCTGCAGCGCGTGGTACTCGGTCAAACTCGTGAGCGCCTGACCAGTGGCCGCCGTAAAACGCTGATCGCAATTTTCCAGCGTGGAGCAGTGGACGGCTTAAACATGGTGGTGCCTCACGGCGAAAGCGCTTATTACGATTTACGTCCAGCGATTGCCGTCGCAAAACCGCAGGCGGGGAATGCTGAAGCTGTGGTTAATCTCGACGGGTTTTTTGGATTTCATCCTTCGCTCGCGCCGCTTAAGCCGCTGTGGGATTCGAAGCGTTTGGCGATAGTTCACGCGGCAGGTTCGCCCGACAACACTCGTTCCCACTTTGACGCGCAGGATTACATGGAATCGGCAACGCCGGGCTTGAAGGGAACGGCCGACGGCTGGCTCAATCGCTATTTGCAAAGCAAGCCTGATCCGGAACGCAGTCTTTTTCGCGCCGTGTCTATGACGCAACTGACGCCGCGAGCAATGCAGGGAAAAGCACCCACGTTGGCGATATCTAACCTGGCGGATTTTACGATTCGCGCCGGAAAGAGTTCGGCGAGTGTTCAGGGTGGCTTTGAAGCGATCTATGATCAGACAGTGAATGATGTCCTCGGCGGAACCGGTAAAGAAACTTTTGAGGCAGTTAACTACCTGAAGAAAGTTAATCCGGTCGCAGTACAAGCCGGAGAATGGCGCGCAATATCCGCGCACGCCGTTTGGTAATTCCTTGTTACAGATCGCCCAGTTGATTAAAGCGGGCGTCGGTTTGGAAGTAGCTTTCACTGACACGCCCGGTCTGAATTGGGACACCCACTTCAATGAAGGAAACGGCCGCGGGCAACTTGGCAACCTGCTGCAACAGTTCAGCAATGGCATCGCAGCCCTCTACATCGATCTGGGCCAGCGAATGGACGATGTTGTGATTTTGACAATGTCTGAGTTTGGCCGCACCGCCCGGGAAAACGGCAGTCGCGGCACCGATCATGGACATGCTAACGCGATGTTTGTGCTCGGCAACGGGATTCGCGGTGGCAAGGTGTATGGTCAGTGGCCCGGGCTGAGGAGTGACCAGTTATACGAGGGCCGCGATTTGGCGCTGACTACGGATTTCCGCGACGTCTTCGGAGAGATCGCCAGCAGGCATTTAGGAACGTCGAACCTGCAAAGCGTATTTCCCGGCTACGCTTCGACGCCAACCAAGTTCAAAGGGTTCCTGGCATAGTACAAGTAGTTCAGAGTTCAAACTTTAGTTTGTGCTTTTTGTTCCCGGGCTGGCGCAAGCTAAAGCTTGAACTCTGAACTACCAGTTCGTGATTCAAAGCTCATCACTCATTACTCATCACTTGAACTTCTACCACCGCAACCTGCCAAAGCGATTAATGAAATAAAGCATCACGACCGCAATCAGCGAAACGATTACCGCCAGGGTGAGTGCTTCGTTGTCTCGTCCTGCCTGAACCGCATCGTAGATCGCAACTGAAGCGGTTTGCGTGCGGCCGGGGATGTTACCGGCAATCATGATCGTGACGCCGAAGTCTCCCAGTGCGCGTGCGAAGGCCAGCGCTGTTGCCGCGAGTACCCCACGCGAAGCGAGCGGTAAAGTAACCCGAAAAAAGATCATTCGACCACCAAGCCCAAGAGTGCGAGCTGCAGCCTCAAGTTCCGTATCGACACCTTCAAATGCAGCGCGAAGACTTTTGGTGACGAGCGGTAGCGCGTGAATCGTAGCGGCAATGATCGCCGCTCCGACGGTGAACGTGAGCCGAATACCCAAACGGTGATACAAAAAGCCGCCGAACGAAGAGCGGGTACCGAGCAAAACCAGCAGGTAGTAACCTAGCACCGTCGGCGGCAACACGAGCGGCAACGTGATCAAAGAGTCAATCAGGTGACGTCCCGGGAAGCGCTTGCGCGCCAGCAGCCACGCCAGCGCCGAGCCGGCCACCAGCGCTATCAGCGTCGCGGCGCTCGCGACCGCGAAGGACAACTTGATGGGAAACCAATCGATGTTGCCGGGGAAATACATTCAACTATTTTCGATCCGCGATCACGGCAATAATCCGCAGTGGCCCACCGCTGCCGCCTTTAATCTTCATCGGCAGTGCTATCACCGAGAAGCCTTTGTTGGGGAGCCGTTCCAGGTTCGCGACGTTTTCGAAGGCCGGAATGTCTTTGGCAAATAGAGTGCGATGGCTTTCAAAAAGCTTTGATTGTCCATAATCAATGCTGGCGGTGTCGAGGCCGATGGCTTTAATTTTTCTGTTCTGCGTCAACCAGCGCGCCGCATCAGGATGCAGGCCGGGAAAGTGAAGCTTTGCTACCGCAGCAGCGCCACGCTCGTCGGTGCCCAGATATCTTTTTCGGTCAGGATAGAATTCCCCGAATCCCGTACGCAGCAACACGATAGTTCCTGCCGGGATCATCCCATACCGATGTTCCCAGTTCTTAAAGTCCCTTTCGCTGATGAGATAATCGGGATTTTTCTCGCACTGCTTCCTTACATCTACTACGATCCCTGCTCCCATAAGTTGTTCGAGCGGAATTTGATCTGCTGAGTTTCGCCCTTTCGCAAAATGAACTGGAGCGTCGATGTGTGTACCACCGTGCTCGGCCGCCGAATATCGATAAGCGGAATAGTAGTAGCCTTGTTCGGTAGTACCCTCGAAATCTTTTTCGAGTTGAAAGGTTTCGGCCGTGGGCCAATAAACGGCGGAGGAATCGAATGAGTAGGAAAGATCGATGATCGTGCCCGAGGGAAAACCAGCGGTGCGACTTTGACCATTAACCAGACTGATTGCAACCCCGGTGAGTAAAGCAAGTGAAAGCAGAAGACCGAACCGTTTCATCGCGAATCCTCCTCGTCGTTAAGGGTCGTGACTTACGTTTGCAGCGGGCATGTTAACGCAGAGCGCCAGTTTGTCAGAACCTGAAGCGGAAATGACCGTGATCCAGACCCTATTGAAACCGCTTCCGTTACGGTCCGGCAATAGTCTGGTTAACGCGTCGGCTTGCGGTTACAATCCCGCTGCTTTCTTAAATGCCTTTCCCGTCATGATTCCACTCCGAAGGTTAAAGCCATGATTGATTTCAGCATCCCACCCGAACTCGAAGCCGTGCGTCGAAGCACCACCGCCTTCATGGAAGAGTTTGTTTATCCGAACGAAGACAAGCTGGTTGAAGACGAAGGCCTGCCCGCTGATCTCGAAGCCGAATTGCAGGAACGGGTGAAGGCCCTGGGACTTTGGGCGCCAAATCTGCCAAGCGAGTGGGGCGGGATGGGAATAGGTTACATCGGCCAGGCGTTGATGAATGAAATTGTCGGCAGATCGGTTTGTGCCCCACGTCTTTTCGGCAATGCTGCCCCTGATGCAGGCAACGCGGAGTTGTTGCTGATCGCGGCCACCGAAGAACAGAAAGAAAAATATCTGCGTCCCCTAGCCGCCGGCAACGTGCGTTCCTGTTTTGCGATGACCGAACCGGAAGTTGCCGGTTCTGATCCGACTGGACTGCAAACTACTGCGGTGCGCGACGGTGACGATTGGGTCATCAACGGGCACAAGTGGTTCATAAGCGGAGCGATCGGGTCAGCATTCGCAATCGTTATGGCGGTTACCGATACGAACGCGGCATCTGCACGCGCGCGCCAGCATGATTCTTGTACCGACCGATACTGCAGGCTTCAACATCGTGCGTGCTGTGCCGGTGATGGGCTCTGGCGGCGTCGGCGGTCATTGCGAGATTCGCTTCGAAAACTGTCGCGTGCCCGCGGGAAACCTGCTTGGTGAGTTGGGCGCCGGATTTAAGTTGGCGCAGGCTCGACTCGGTCCGGGCAGGATTCAACATTGCATGCGCTGGATCGGCGCCGCTCAGCGTAGTTTTGAAATGATGTGCACTTATGCGCTCAAACGACAATCCTTCGGCGAGTCACTGGCAAAGAAGCAGACCGTACAAAACTGGATTGCTGACTCGGCGGCCGAGATCAACGCCGCGCGTCTAATGACGCTGAACGCTGCCTGGAAACTGGATCGCGGCGACGACGCGCGTGTCGAAATTTCGCTCATCAAGTTTTTCGGAGCACGCGTGCTTCATGATGTGATCGATCGCGCTATTCAAGTGCACGGCGCGTTGGGATATTCCAAAGATACACCGCTCGAGATGTTCTACCGCGACGCGCGGGCTGCGAGAATTTACGATGGACCTGATGAAGTTCACCGGCAGGTAGTGGCGCAACGGATACTCAAGTTATTTGCTGGGAACGCGGGCGTCCCGCCCGCTTAGATGCGATACGAAAGTGCTCGCGCTAACGCGCTCGTGGCGGGCGGGACGCCCGCGGTCCCAGAGAAGAGCTTGAATTTGAACTACAAACTTAATGGCTTCAAATGAAGACAATAGGTCGATCAGAGCTGGTGAAGAATTAGATCTCGTCCGCCTGGATAGTTATCTGCGCGCACAATTGGAGCTTGAGCCAACGGCCAAGTTAGAAGTTAACCAATTCCCGGGTGGCCATTCGAATCTCACTTACTTAGTTCGCTACGGGAATCTCGAGTTTGTTCTGCGGCGTCCGCCGCTGGGGCCGGTAGCGCCGACAGCACACGACATGCCGCGCGAATACAAGTTGCTTTCCGTCATCAATCCGCACTATCCACTCGCCCCTAAACCCGTAGTCCTTTGCGAAGACATTTCAATTATCGGCGTGCCTTTTTATCTGATGGAGAGGCGTCGCGGCTTGATCGTGAGATTTAAGGTGCCGGAAGAGATCGGTGAAAATCTGGCCTTGCGCCAACGGCTGAGTGAAAGCGTGGTCGACACACTGGTCACGCTCCACGCAGTTGATATTCAGTCAAGCGGAATTATCCAAATAGGGAAGCCGGCAGGGTTCGTCACTCGCCAGGTGCGTGGCTGGGCAGATCGCTGGCAACGATCGAAAACTGGTGAACTGCCTGAGATGGATCGGGTTATCGATTGGTTAATGGATCGAATCCCAGCGGAAAAAAATGTCGATGCCACAATTGTTCATAACGATTTCAAGCTCGACAACATCATGCTCGACGCTGGTGACCCTACTCGCGTTGTGGCGGTGCTTGATTGGGAGATGTGCACTGTCGGGGATCCGCTGGTAGATGTCGGACTGTTTCTTAGTTACTGGACAATGAAGGGAACTGAAGGCGAGGCTGACAGGAACAGTTCACTGCGTGCGGTTACAAATGGCCCCGGCTGGATGACACGGGAACAGATCATCGAGCGGTATGAAGCCGGCACCGGCCGCGATCTTTCACGCATCGTCTTCTACGAAACCTTTGCCCGGTTCAAAGTTGCGGTGGTAATTCAGCAAATTTACTTTCGCTACATGCGCGGCCAGACGCAGGATGAGCGCTTTCGCAACTTTGATGCGCTGGTGCGGGAGCTGAGTCGAGAGGCGCTCGAGTTGGCGGAGCAGTCAGGGATCTAATTTCGCCCCTCCCCGCTGGCGGGGAGGTGGTTAGGGGTGGGGAACCGACGCTGCCTTCCTCTCCCCTTCCCCTCTCCGCCTGCGGTAGAGGGGGTGAAACTCAATTGACAAGATGCAATCATTTGTTCCAGAAATCCTTCGCTTTGAATCGTTGCCTTCGACAAACGTCGAGGCAGCGAGGCGTGCCGTAGGCGGCGCCGCGGAAGGTCTTTGCGTGGTGGCCCGCGAACAGACGGCGGGTCGCGGCCGGCTCCAGCGCCAGTGGATTTCGCCAAAAGATTCAGGCCTTTATTTCAGCATTGTTCTTCGTCCGCAGTCTGAACAGAACGCCTGGTCGTTGCTTACCCTAATGGCCGCAGTTGCGGTGAACGACGCTTTGCGGGAAGCTTGTTCTCTCGAGACGGACATAAAGTGGCCCAACGATATTCTCGTGAACGACAGGAAACTTTGCGGCATCTTGGCGGAAACTGTTGAAACGCACTCTGGGGCGTGCGGTTGTCGTGGGCATCGGTATAAACCTGACGAAACATTCGTTTCCCGAAGAACTCGAGCTGGTCGCAACATCTGTAGAAACTGTCACCTGTCGCAGTCACGACCTGAATACTCTCCTCGGCGCTCTGGTTGTTAACTTAGAAAAACACTACGCTGCCCTAAACGAAGCCGACGGTCAGGAAACGATCATTCGCGAGTGGTGCGCGCGTTCGTCTTATGCCGAAGGTAAATTGATTCGAGTGGTGGAGAGCAACGAAAGTCTGGTGGGAACAACACGCGGACTTGAACGCGATGGTGCATTGCGTGTAGAAACGCCCAGCGGACTCAGAATTATTCATGCCGGCGACGTGACAAGCGTACGCCCAAACCCGGAACTCTCATGATTACGCGCAAACGCATTGTCCTGACAACCTTCGGCTCGTACGGCGATATCCATCCCTACCTGGCGATCGCGGCGGAGTTGCGTTCGCGTGGGCATCATCCAGTGATCGCGACCAGCGAACTTTATCGGGAGAAGTTGTTAGCGGGAGGGTTTGACTTTGTTCCGGTACGACCACACATTCCGCCGCCGCAGGAACAGGATCCGTCGATGATGGAAAAAGTCATGAACCCAAAGTCGGGCAGCAGCTTCCTTCTTAACGAAATGCTGTTTCCTCATTTGCGCGATGGCTACCAGGACTTGTTAAGAGCAGTCGCCGGCGCGGACCTGTTATTAACGCATCCGATATCTTTTGCGGGCCCGCTGGTTGCTCAGAAGACAGGTCTGCCCTGGGTGTCCAGCGTGCTCGCTCCAGTCTCCTTCATGTCGGCTTATGATATGCCAGTGCCACCTTTCTGGCCTTGGATACGTCACGTGCAGTTGCTGGGCCCACGCTTTGTTGCGGCGTTTTTCAAGCAGGCCAAAAAGTATTACGAGAACAAAGACTACGAGGAGTTTCGCGCAGAGCTTGGTTTGCCGGATCGTGGCAGTCCGGTTTTTGAAGGTCAGCATTCACCGACGCTCATACTGGCGTTGTTTTCCGCATTGTTTGCGCAGCCCCAACCGGATTGGCCGCCGCAAGCGCGGGTAACCGGTTTCGCCTTTTACGATGGCCGGAATGAGCAGGCCATGCCTCCCGAGTTAATCAAGTTTCTCGACGAAGGCCTGCCTCCGATTGTCTTCACACTTGGTTCCTCGGCGGTTTGGGTGGCGCGTGACTTCTACCGTGAAAGCATAGCCGCGGCAAAACTATTGGGCCGGCGCGCCGTGTTATTAATCGGCGATGAACGGAACCAGCTTAACCAGGTCTTACCACCCGAAATTATCGCTGTGAACTACGCGCCCTTCGAGGCCCTTCTGCCGCGTGCCTGCGCCATGGTGCATCACGGCGGAGTCGGAACCACTTCCAACGGTTTGCGTGCTGGAATTCCAACGTTGATTGTGCCGTTTGCATTTGACCAGCCCGATAATGCCGCGCACGCTGAACGCCTTGGCTGCAGCCGAACTTTGCCGCGCGAAAAGTACTACGCGGCACGCGTGGCGAAAGAACTCGACATTCTGCTGTCAAAGCCTGAACATACGAGCAAAGCGCGTGAAACGGGCAGGCTATTACGAATGGAAAATGGTGCGGTGGTTGCCGCTGATCTTATAGAACAAATCTTACGAGCCGGGGATGGTGTGACGGCCGCAGGGCCAGAGGAACCCGTTTATGCTGCTTGTGATTGATGCCGGGAATACAAATACATCGCTCGGTGTTTTCAATGGCGCCGAACTCGTTGCCCACTGGCGGCTGACGACAGCGCGCTCGCGAACTGTGGACGAGTACGGCGTTCACGCGCGGAATTTGTTCGAGTTGGCAGGTATTGATTTTAAAGCCATCACCGCCATTGCGATCGCTTCCGTGGTGCCACCTTTAAACTACACCTTGAAGACCATGGCGGAAACGTATTTTCATCTAACGCCACTCTTCATAGATCACACAACTGATGCGGGACTGAAGATACTTTATGAACCTGCTTCCGATGTTGGGGCTGACAGAATTGTCGATGCCGTTGCCGCAGTTGAGAAATATGGAGCGCCCTGCATCGTCGTTGACTTCGGAACCGCTACTACCTTCAATGCGATCAATGAAAAGGGCGAATACGTCGGCGGCGTAATTACTCCCGGTATCATGATTTCAACCGACGCACTGTTTGAACGTACCGCAAAGCTGCCGCGCGTAGACATCCGGCGGCCGCAAACAGTCATTGGCTCATCAACCATTACAGCGATGCAGTCCGGGCTTTATTATGGTTACGTGGGATTGGTAGACGGCGTGCTGCGAAAGATGATTGAGGAGCTAGCTGGAGCGCGGGCGCCTCGGGTGGTAGCAACGGGCGGTTTAGCGCCGCTGATTGCCACTGGCTCTGAATTTATCGAGCTGGTTGACGAAACGCTTACGCTTGAGGGTCTGCGAATGATTCATGAACGGACGGCGAGCTCAAGTCCAAAGTCCAAAGTCCAAAGTCCAAAGTCGCAGACTTGATCTTGAGTCCCTTCTTCTACAGCAATTGAATCCACCCAAGCCACTCCGGATTTGACTTTGGACCTGGACCTTAGACCTTGGCGTTCCCCTTGAATCATTTCAACTACTTTACTGAAATCGAAGACGCGTTTATTCGTCGTCGGGCCAAACATCTGCTGCTTAGTCCGATGGACTGGGCGCTAATTGAGAGTTGGAAAGAGATGAGTGTGCCGCTCCACGTGGCCTTGCGCGGCATTGAAAAGGCTTTTGACTCGTGGGAATCCAAGCCCCGCAAGCGAACGATTAAGAGCCTGCTTTACTGTCAGGAAGAAGTTGAAGCGCAATTTGCGGAATGGCGCGAGGCGCGCGTAGGTGCTGGCGGCGAGGCAGCTGAGCCAGCAGATAGCGGCGGGCAAAGCAGCACGGACGCATTACCTTTTTCCAGAACCGCGATACTCGAACATCTGCAACGCGGTCGAACGAGTCTGTTGGCAATATGCCTGGCGCGAAAGAAGGCTAAAGCTGACGACTTCACGGATACACTGGCGAGAGCTGCAGCTTTGCTTGCGGAAGTCGAGGAAGACTTCACCACGAGCGCTTCGCCGAACGCGCAAAAATTGGAGCAGTCGCTTTCCGGCTTGGAGCGAATGATCAGCGATGCTCTGCGCGCCGTTGCAGGTCCCGAACAAATCGCTACAATCGAGGCCGAAGTGAAAGAACAGTTACGGCCTTACCGCAAACATATGGAGCCGGCGGCTTATCAACAGACGTTTGCAAACCTGCTGCTGAAGCGACTCCGCGAGCAGTTTGGTATTCCGCGTCTCAGTTTGTTTTATCTCTAATCACCCCCTAAGGAGATTTCGCCCATGGCTGAAATGACCATCAGACGCTTTAATGTTTTTTCCGTCGCCAAGATTCAGGGATTTCTGGGTTTCGTAATCGGATTGCTGATCGGAGTTATCTACGGACTCATCTTTATGATCTTCGGCGCGGCCATCTCGAGCCTGGCGCCGCAGGGAGACAGTCAGGCCATGGGCGGAGTGGGCGCGATCGTTATCGGATTGGTAATAATGATCGCGGTTCCGATCTTCTACGGCATTCTCGCGTTTATTGGCGGCGCGATCGGAGCGCTGGTTTACAACCTTGCTGCCGGCGTGGTCGGCGGCCTTAAGTTTGAACTCGAAGGAGTTGCTCCAGCTTATGCGCCTCCGCCGCAGCCATGGCGCGCCGCGTAAAGTTGCCCAGCTTGACGCGGATGCGCACGGATCTGAAAAACCAAAACAATCGTATGCCTGGCATCTACCGGCTGCTGCCTATCTGTGACTACACCCTTATCAGGGACAAAACCGGTCCGCACAATAATGACTAACGAAGCAGAAAAGATTTTCGAAGTGGAGATTGAGCGGTTGTTGCCAGGCGGCGTGGGTCTGGCGCACGCAGATGGTCTGACGCTTTTTGTATCGCTTGCCGCTCCTGGGGATACCTTGCGCATCAGGATCGATCGGATCCAGGGAAAGGTGGGCTTCGCATCGATTGTCGAGATTCTAAAACCGTCTGCCGTTCGAGTTGAGCCGCCTTGTCCCTACTTTGGACGCTGCGGCGGCTGCGACTTCCAACAGTTGACTTATGAAGCGCAGTTGCAGGCGAAGGTTGAAATAATCCGTGACTGCCTGCATCGTATCGCGAGCCTTGAAGCCCCTGGCGAGATTCACATAACGCCATCGACTGATCAGTGGCGTTACCGGGCCCGTGCCAGCTGGCAAGTTGAGGCTAAAGAAAAACTTCTGGGCTATTTTGAACGGGGCTCAAACCGCGTTTGCGACGTGGAGTATTGCGCTGTACTTGTTCCGCAGTTAGAAGAAACACTTGAGCAGGTCCGCAAAGAAGTCGCCTCGAGGGACGTTCGGCAGTTGCGACACGTTGATGCAGTTGTAGGTGATGAAGGTGTTTCTGTTGCGCCGTCGATTGCCGGTTTCAATCCACGGACAGTAAGCCGGCGCATCGGCGGTGAAGCTTATTCCTTCAGCGCTGACACATTTTTTCAGGTCAATCATGAATTGCTCGAGCCTTTGATTGAAGCAGCGCTGGGTGATGCCAGGGGCCAACTGGCAATTGATCTTTATTGCGGCGCCGGATTATTCACGCTGCCACTGGCACGCCGGTTTGCGCGGGTGACCGGTGTCGAGGCACACCCGCGGGCCGTGGAATTTGCGCGACGCAATGTCGAGCACGCAAAACTGGAAAACGTCGAGATCGCAAATCTAGGTGTGGCCGATTGGGTGAAACATTCGCTCTCATTTGAAGTGCTCGACTTTCTGCTGCTCGATCCTCCTCGCGTGGGTTGTGAAAATGCTGTCATCGCGGGAATACTCGCACTACGCCCGCGCAGTATGGCCTACGTATCATGTGATCCGGCGACTCTCGCTCGCGACCTCAAGAAACTCACTGCGGACGGCTATGTGCTTGAGTCTGTTGCCGCTTTTGATATGTTCCCGCAGACGCATCATGTTGAGATAGTGGCTCGACTGGGAATGGATAGGAAATAGTCGAGACGGAACTGTCGTTAGGAGGCTTGCAGCCGATTCCCCCTTACAAGCATTGACAGCGCGCGCTAACCGGCATATCGTGCGCAAGCTTCACCCTGGTTTGTCATTACCCTCCGCTTAAGCACCGCTTCTGCAGAGACGCAGTCAACGCGTCGTTACCTTCCGCTGTCAGGATTGATGCCCGGACACACTTTCGCACAAGAGTCTGTGATCCATTCGCAACCGGGGGCTTTTGCTTTGTATCCCCTGGCCCAACTCGCTGCCGCATTCGCGTCAGGCATTTTGGCTGAATCGTATTTCGCGGTTTCAGTACTACTGCTGATTTCCAGCACGGCCCTGGTTACTTCGTCTGCTGCAATCGCAATCCTGGCGAACGTCAGAGGAAAGAATTCAAGTGCGAGGCGTAGCAGCGCCACGATGTTGGTAATACTTACTGCGTTTATGACTGGCGCAACATTGGAGTCGCTCGAGAACAATGAAGTGCCGGTCAACCAACTTCGAAACTTGCTTGATAAAGGGACGGTCGCGATTGGGGAGCCCGTTGAACTGACCGGTGTATTGGAACGCGATCCGGAACTTGCTTCCGATCGCCTGTACCTGCAGCTGCGACTGGAAGGAATTCGATCGAGATCAATTGAAGGGGATGTCCCGGGCATGGCGACGCTGCCTGGCGCAATAGAGCGAGACGCTGCCGGAATAGTCACGCTGCTTGCCTTCGTTTCGACCAACACAAGCAAACAAGAATATGATCAGCTCGATCTGCATTACGGCGCGCGCATCAGGGTAATGACCGTGCTTGAAAGGGCGGACAACTTTCGCAACCCGGGAGTCTCTTCGTTCACAGATTATTTGGATCGAAAAGGCTACGATGCCACCGGGTTTGTAAAGAGTCCGTTACTTGTCGAACGTCTGGAAAATGTCCGAGTATTCCTGCCGCTGCGGTGGCTCTACGGATGGCGGCGCAAACTGCAAACGGAAATCGATTCGAGATTTTCAAGGGACACTGCCGGCGTTCTTGACGCGGCGCTGCTCGGCAACCGCTACAACCTTTCTCGTTCGACGTCGGAGCGATTTCGTGAGGGCGGGACTTTCCACGTGCTGGTAATCAGCGGGTTACACATCACTTTTCTCGGCGGCCTGGTCTTTCTAGTCGCGAGACGCTTCACCAAAAACCCTTTATTGCAATTCATCTTATCAGCAGCTGTCTTGTGGGCTTACTCGCTCGCAGTTGGCGCTGAGTCGTCGGTCGTTCGAGCAGCGTTGATGTTCACAATCGTTCTCTTTGCCCCGCTTGTTTCGCGCCGAGCCACATCGTTGAATGCTCTAGGGGGTACCGCGCTCGTCTTGCTTGCGTCGCGTCCCAATGATCTCTTCGATCCGTCGTTTCAACTGACTTTTGTTTCGGTGTTGGCGATTGTCGTCCTCGCCTGGCCGCTATTGGAAAAATTGTCCGCCATCGGCTCATGGCGTCCAACCCGGGAAACTCCTTACCCGCCGTCGTGCGCGCCCTGGTTGCTCAGCTTTTCTGAGAGTCTGTTTTGGAGTGAACGAAAAGCCGCTCGCGAACTCGAACGCGCAAACCATGATTATCGACTTTTCAAAGCACCGCTTGCAGCAAAACTTGAGCGCTTACATTTGCAGCGCCCTCTGCAATATGCGTTTAGCGCAATCCTGGTCTCCACGGTTGTGCAGATGTCTATGCTTCCATTTCTGGTGATTTATTTCCATCGACTCTCATTCGCTTCATTCCTACTTAACATCGGAGTGAGCTTAATGATGGCAGCCGTCGCCATATTTGCAGCTGCTGCGCTGGTTCTAGCGCAGTTAAGTTTGACCCTTGCAACACCACTGATCACCCTCACGAATTCGTTGAACTGGGTAATGGTGCATAGCGTCGATCCATTTGCGAAAGTGGGTGCAGCTTCAATACGTTTGCCGGAATACACAGGTTGGGCTAGCGCCGTCTACGGCTTATATTACCTACCGCTCTCGCTGTTGGTGGTTTCGTTGTTACGCTGGCAACCACTCAATCTCCCACCGTTAACGAAGAGCGAAGCGCGGCAGTCGCGGGTCGGGCCGATTGCAATCGTGGCCCAACTGATGGCCATCGCCTTACTTGTCACTCATCCTTTCAGCGCCGGCCGCGCATCCGGAAAGCTCCGCGTAGACTTTCTCGACGTCGGACAGGGTGATTCCGCATTAATTACTTTTCCGGATAACACTACGCTGCTGATCGATGGAGGCGGCCTTCCCGGTCCGTTTGAAAACGAATACAAGCTCAACCAAACTGATCCTTCCAGCGAAGGATCATTCGAACGCGAAACGAGGAGCATTGGCGAGTCGGTAGTTTCGGAATATCTCTGGTGGCGAGGTCTGGACCGGATCGACTACATCCTGGCTACGCATGCCGATGCGGACCATATCGACGGCTTGAACGATGTAGCTCGTAACTTCGAGGTGCGCGCCGCGTTGGTCGCGCGAATTCCCGGCAAATGATCAAGAATTCGCGAAGCTTGCGAAAACCCTCGCAGACAGGGGCATCCCGCTGCGACTCATCGGTGCTGGAGATGTGCTGAGGGTTGGAGCAGTTACGGCTAAGGTCTTGTGGCCGGCGCCTGAGCAGAATTCCAACTTACCTTCGCGCAACAACGATTCAATTGTGCTGCGCCTGCAGATTGGTGAGCGTGCTTTGCTACTAACCGGCGACCTCGAAATGGCGGGTGAGAACGGGATGTTGCGAGCGGGAGAAGACTTGCATGCTGATGTCGTCAAGGTCGCGCATCATGGTAGCAAGACTTCATCAACGGCGGGGTTCATCGCAGCTGCCCGGCCGCGTTTTGCAGTTATCTCTGTTGGCCAAACTTCGATATTTGGTCACCCGAATAGCGAAGTGGTGGAACGGTGGAACCTAAGTGGGTCGCAAGTGCTGACGACCGGAAGCAGCGGGACGATAACGGTTACAACTGACGGGCGTGAATTGGAAATTGAAACCTTTGTTAAGAAGAAATAGAGAAGTGTGCTAGATCAGCGGATCTGTGTCGTCAGGAACATAAAGATCAATTGTAGCGCTGCCGGGCCTGTAAGTATGAAGAACACCTAGCGGCGGGGCATAGACGTGAAGCGTGACGAGGTCGCGCTCACTCACATCAGGATTGCCGAGCTGATGAATGTCGGGAACATCTGAGCCGGTAACTGCTCCGGCCCCGTGTTCGCGTGCGCTCTTGTACTCTAGACCGGCAACCGGATCGTAGCTAAAAGTTGTTTCCCATAAGAGGCCCTGACAAACCTTAACGCCGCCGTGCGAACCATTGTGATCGTGAATGGGAGTGCGTTGGCCGGGACGCCAGCACAACACCAGCATCTCCACAAAGTCGTTGCGACAAACTCGGTGACGCCAGTAGTTTCCTTCCTTAAAACCTATATACGGTTCCAACTCGTCGGACGAAATCTCCGCCTTTTCAAGCCACTCATAAATCTGCGCGAGTTCGGGCGCGCTGTCCAGTGATTCAAGCGTCGTGACTAAGGACTGCAATGAAAATCCATGACCCGGATCGGCTATTTCGTCGGTTGCAAGACCCTCAATTGTTTCTGGGTGCGTAGACAAGTTCTGTTATCTCCTGAAGTGAAGCACGCGCAAATAAGTCGCTATGCCCTTATATTCTCTCGCGGGATTGGAGTCAAGACGTTCGCGGTTTTTAGAACGGCTTGAAAAAACTAAACTTTGTTTAAGTAATCAAAATCCTGCGTGCTGCTTCACCATCTCCTGATATGTCGATTCGCAAGACATCGGTCGTTAACGGATAGTTTTTGAGGCGTTCGGCCCATTCGATAACTATTACGGCGTGTTCATCGGTGAGTAATTCTTCAAGGTCAACCGCATGTGCGGCAGCAGCACCTTCATCCAAGCGATAAAGGTCGATGTGAAAGAGTGGCAGGCGACCCGCGTAAGGATTAACCAACGTAAATGATGGGCTGGTTACTTCCTCAGGGTCGATATCGAAAGCGGCGGCGATTCCCTTTACGAAAACAGTTTTGCCGGCACCCAGCGGCCCGTTAAGTAAGAGGACCTCGCCGCCGCTGAGTTGCGCGCCAATCCGCTTACCGAGGGCAAAAGTTTCAGCAGCGTCGGACGTGTGATATTCACCGGCTGAGATTGGGCTGATCGTTGTCATGATTGAAGAAGGAAGGCATGTTCTAAGGGCATTCACCTTTGGGATCGAGCGACCGAACCGCGTCGCTAACGTGCTCGCGAATATCGGAAGCGACCATCGTCCGCATGCCTAGTTTGGCCGCCGCAAAATCGCCTGCCAGACCACCGATGTAAAGCGCAGCAATTGTGGAGGCGAGCGGATCGGAATTGTTTTTCAAAGTAGCGCTGTCCTGAGCGATGAAGCCGGCAATAACGCCAGTCAATGTATCCCCGGCTCCCGCAGTTCCCAGTCCCGCGTTACCAGTTGGATTAATGAAGACCCGTCCATCGGGTGCTGCAATCAATGAGCGAGTGCCTTTAAGTACGAGAATTAATTCGTGTTTCGTAGCAAATTCTCGAACGACCGCAACGCGATCATCGAGTGCAGACTTCTCGTTTGTGCCAAGCAAGCGCAACATCTCACCAGCGTGTGGTGTCAGGATTAGCTGCGCCTTCTCTGATCCCTTAAGTTCGGTCGGCCAGCCGCTGTCGGAGTAGGCCGCCAGGCAATTAAGCGCATCCGCATCGATCACCATTGGAATCTGTCGTTTCTTTACCAGGGAAAAAACGAAGCGACGGGTGCGCTCGTCTTCCGCTGACAAGCCAGGTCCAATCGCGATTACAGTCGCCTTACGCGCCAACTGCATCACATGATCGACAGCTTCTTCACGAACGGCGCCGCGATCAGTTTCAGCGAGCGCGATCGTCATAACTTCAGGCATCGCGCTCGCCGCAATTGAGGACAACGCCGAGGCGGGAGTGGCGATAGTGACCAAGCCCGCGCCCGAACGCATCGCCGCATTGCCACAAAGAACAGCCGCGCCTGTATACCCCCGCGAGCCTGCAATCACGAGCGCGTGTCCGTGTGTATTCTTGAAGGAGTCGGGGCTGTAGCGAGTACTGATGAGCCACTTGCGTGCGTCGTGCTTTTCGCTTACGAAGAGTTGCGGCTTCGTTGCATCGAGCAGCGTCGTAGGTGAGCCAATGTTCGCGACTACGAGTTTGCCGTTCAGATTGGACGCGGGCGGCATGACGTTGGCGATTTTGGGAGCTGTAAACGTAATTGTTAAGTCAGCGGCTACCGCTTCGCCGATCGGGTTCGCTGAATCTGCGTTGAGACCTGAAGGCAAGTCAACCGAAACGATCAGAGGCAATTCTGTCGCTGATTCTGCTCTTGCTTGTCGTAGCGTTTTCAGGTGCTGCACGACATTAAGGAAGATTCCCTCCAGAGGGCGCGTGAGTCCAGTCCCGAAAAGGGCATCGACAATAAAGTCGTACGCAGGGGCAAGTCTCGCAAGATTTTCCCAGGCCTCCACACCTTCACACTCTATATAAGTTAGGTCCGGACAACGATCAGACGGACTGGTTTCCGGGCTAGCACTCCGAGCAACAACTTCAAGATTAGCTTGAGCGTCGCCCTTCGCCTCCTGGATGCGCCCAAACAGGATGACGTCCACTTTTACCCCAGCACGAGAGAGTTCCATCGCCAGCGCCGCGCCATCGCCACCGTTGTTTCCTCTCCCACAAAGTACTTGCGCTCCCTTACCTGAGAGATTTCTCGCGAAATGACTTGCGATTGCTTGAAAACAGGCTTGGGCAGCCGCCTGCATCAACGAGAGAGAAGGGATCTGATAGTCGGAGGTTGTAAGGCGGTCAATTTCCCGCATCTGCTGGGCTGAAATAACTGGCTGCACGTTTCGATGATAGGGAGGGGCACTTAAGTGGTCAATCAGATAAGGTAGGGAAGGGAGCAGTCACTTCCAGGAATAACGGGAGGCACCCCCAAAAAAAAGGGCGGCCCGGGGCCACCCCCCGCCTTGCCGCTGCACCAAACCGTCCGTTTTTCCAGGATAACTTACTAAATAATCAATCCCTGGAGTTCTCCAGAAAATTCTTTCATTAAAAAGCCCGGGCGATTTTGATCTCGCCCAGGCCTCTCTAAAGCAGTCCAACTATTCAGGCTTTGCCGCTCTGCGACGTTTCCGCATCGCTCCCGCGAATCCTACCAGACCAGTACCTAACAAAACCTTGGTTGTGGGTTCAGGGACCTCAGGTGGGGCGTGTAATCGGACCGCGCAACATTCACCGTCGACGTCACACCGGTGTTTATACCACCGAAGGTAAACGTGTCAGCCTGAGCGCTCGGGCCAGCCAGGGTCAACATCATTAGCGCTCCGAGAGCGAGCATTCCCTTACCTAGAAACCGGTGCATTTTTTATTCCGTTCTCAAAAGTTAGTCGAAAGACTTATGCACCGTTCAAAACGCCCCGGCATCGCACTTGACTTGATTTCCTTGACGAGGAAAAAGGGGTAATAAAGCGAGGTTTCCAGTGGAGAGGTCTGGTTATTGACAGGGTAGCAGAGGCTATTTACCTGGTTTCAATAGCCGGAAGATTTTCTGAAAGACTGCGCGGGATTCTGAAAGCTCTAGAAAGTAAGCCACAGCAAAATACGCAACTCCATAGCCGCCGAGCACGAGTGCTGCCAGCGGGATGGGGTGTATCTCTCCCAGCAATAATTTGAAGGTCCAACCGAGGTCAGCAGCTAAAAGAGCCGCTATCCAAAGTTTGATCACGTAAGGGGCTGACAATCCGGTGCGACCGATGCGACGGTTTAGGGAGCGACGCAGCAGGGCAAACTCGATCCAGCCAGCAATTCCAGCAGAAGCTGTCAGCCCCGCAACGCCCCACTTTGGATCTATTTCGAGCAAACGCGGCAATGGCAATGCGAAAAGGTAACCGAGTATGGTCGTAAGAGTGACGCGCACGACTGCATACTGGAGTGGCGTCCGAGTGTCATGCAAAGCGTAGTAAGTGGAGGAATACAACCGGCCGAGAGTAGACGCAAGCAATCCTACGGTTGAACCGGCAAGAATGCCCCAAACGAAAATTGCGGCGTCATGCTTAAACTGTCCGGTCTGGTATAGCACTGCGGCAATTACGTCACCGAGTGCAAGAAACGCCATCGATGAAGGTACGATAAAAAAAGCTATGCGCCGCAGACCTTCATCCAGCCGGCCGCGCAGGATCTGGGCAACTTCTTCGGTGCTGCCGATAGCTCGGGACATCGCCGGCAATTCGGCAGCCGAGACCGACATGCCAAACAAACTGACCGGCAGAGTGTAAAGACTCTGCGCATAGGTAAGAGCCACCACCGAGCCCACTGGCAAAAAACTCGCAAGCACAGCATCAACAAAGGCGCTTATCTGCACTACACCGCGACTCATAAAAACTGGGAAGAAGTTTCTGACTACCGTCCTCACCTGCTCACTCGCGACATCGAGTACTGGCCTTATACGTCGCACCAGTTTCATTACCGTCGGCCACTGCACGCTAAACTGGAGCGCGCTACCGATGACCGAACCCCATGCGACATATTCCGCCAGCGGAAATTGACCCACGCGCCGGCCAAAAATAATGAGTGACGCGATCATCGCAAGATTCCAGGCGACCGGCGCTGTGTAAGAAATGAAGAAGCGATGGTGACTATTAAGGACTCCCAGACACCAGGCTGAAAGAACCAGAAGACCGGCTCCGGGAAAGAGAATTCGGACCAGACGAATAGTCAATTCGCGCGTTTCGCCATGGAATCCCGGCGCGATAGCAGAAATCAGATACGGCGTAGTGAGAACGCCTGTGAGCACTATTACGGAGACTGCTAGAGCGAGCAGTCCGAGCACCGCATTAGCGACGTGGTTTGCTTCTTTTTCATCGTCGTGTGCCAGAAGTTTTGCATAAACAGGAATGAAAGACGCTGACAGAGCGCCCTCACCGAAGATGTTTTGCAGGAAATTAGGAATGCGGAATGCGGCACTGAATGCATCGCCGGCGGCGGATGTGCCGAAGTAATGAGCGAAAACTCTCTGGCGGGCCAATCCTACGATGCGGCTTATGAGGATGCCGGCGCCAACCATGAAAGCCGATCGGCCCGTGCTCCTTTCAACCTTCGCATTAGGATCTACGGGCGGGGATTCACCACCAGCGGCTCCAACCTGCTCCATCGTCTCACCAGCAATGGAACTCGCCTCGTCGTGAACGTCGGATTCATTATTGGTGAGTCCCTCATTGACAGGCTCGTCATTGGGAAGAGGATCTTTCGGGAGGTCACTCATCGTTTATCAGAGATCGTAGTCCTTAATTTTAGTGAGGAGCGTTTTGTAGCTAACGCCCAAATCCTCGGCTGCTTGCATCTTATTGCCGTTGCTGGCAGCGAGCGCCTGAAGAACCTTTTGACGTTCAACTAAGCGTAATGCCCGCTGCCCCACTTCGGAGAGACTGCCGGTCAGATCAAATAACGACAACGCTTCCGTATTGTCCATAGGAGTCGGATGAAGACCAAGATCTTTTGCTTCAATCAACATTGTATCGGACAAGATACAGGCGCGTTCGATTGCGTTTTCCAACTCGCGAACATTGCCCGGCCAATTATGTGCACGCAATGCTGCCAGGGCATCATCACTCAAAGCAGCTTCACGGCCACGTAGCTCTTTACCAAGGTCGGCGGCGAAATGTTTGGCCAGCAAAACAATGTCACTTTCGCGGTCCCGAAGCGGTGGGATCTCAAGCGGAAACACTGCCAAACGGAAAAAGAGGTCGCGTCTAAAGGCACCATTCTCTACGTCAGTCTTCAAATCACGATTCGTCGCGGCTACCACCCGAACGTCAACTGGCACAGGGGCGCGTCCGCCAATGCGGTCGACCACCTTTTCCTCGATTACCCGCAACAATTTCCCCTGCACGGCGAGTGGTAGTTCACCGATCTCATCGAGAAAAACCGTCCCGCTTGAAGCAAGTTCAAATTTTCCCAGCCGCCGGTCGCCGGCGCCGGTGAATGCCCCGCGCTCGTGTCCGAATAACTCGTTCTCGATGAGCGTCTCAGGAATTGCCGCGCAATTGATCGCGACGAAAGGCCGGTCGCGTCTGCTGGAAAGATGATGGACTGCACGCGCAAACAGCTCTTTGCCCGTTCCGGATTCACCCAGTAACAAAACGGTGGCTTCGGTTTGCGCGACACGCTGAGTCTCAGAAACGGCACGCTTGATGGCATCCGATTCGCCGATGATGCGCGGGAAGCCATAGCGTCGCGACCACTCTTCACGCAGGAGAATGTTTTCGGTTCGTAGTCGTTCCTGTTCCAGCGCCCGTTGGACGATGATAAGGAGATGGTTTGAGTCTACCGGCTTCTGAAGAAAATCATGGGCGCCGTCTTTCATCGCCTGAACCGCTTCGTCAATCGATCCGAATGCAGTCATGACGATGACGGGAATATTGCCATCGGCGGCACGCGCGGCGCGCAAGACATCAAGGCCGGATCCATGAGGCATTCGCAGATCAGTGAGAACCAACTTGTGCGGACCGCCGGCAATTTCATTGAGAGCAGCGCGCGCGTCAGCCGCCTCGGTTACGCTGTAGCCTGCGTTCTCAAGAGTGAGACGCAAAACGCGGCGCAGGCTGTCTTTGTCTTCGACGAGGAGAATGTCAGGCATGTGGTTTCGCGAAAGAGCGGCAACGATTTGGATTGTACAACAGGATAGTGAGCGGTGAGCAGTAACCATTGCGCAGAACGGACATGATGTGCTTCTTGGTCAGTATGGCCTGCGTAGCGATGATCTTCAGGCGGCGAGTGGGATTACACCTCGCGGACTTTGCAAACCTGGCCCCGGAAAACCAAAAGGCGTGAATGGGATCAATCATTCACGCCCTTGCGTCGCTAGTTTCCAGGAAGAGCGGGATCCGAGATGATTTCCAGGCCTGTTGCCCCGGCTGCTGCCGTTAGAACCTGCGCAGCTCGATTCCTTGATTTCTACCTCTTGGCCACGCCCGTCGCTGTTCCCCGGTGCCGCCTAATGACTTGAGTATGACGCCACGCTTTTTGCAGGGGCGAGCCGGGCGACAGCACATGACTTTGCAGTGTCTCCGCTTGGACTAGAAACGCGCGAGCATTATCAGCGGTCTTGAGAAACGAGGGCGACGCACTGGCGTAGTAGCTGCAGGCACCGGATCATTTGGGACGTCATGCACAAATTGCGAGTGAAGACTTTAGAGCTGTCTCAATTCCGGCGTTATCAATGCCTGAATAGGCTTTTCAAATGGTTCCAGACTCTGATGAACTCTTGTTGGTTGCTCTTCAATTTAGGCAAATCGATGTGTTTGTTGATGTTTTGATCCACGCAGAAATTGTCTATCAATCTCGTCCATTAACTGGGAAGCCAGTCGGCCTTCACCTAGTTCCTTGATCAGCTTTTGCTTCTCTAGCGCCAATTCCTCATCTCCTAGATCGAGGTAGACCAATCCGAGAGAATAGTGAATTGTCGCGTCCTCAGGATTAATCTGTATTGCCTGAGTGTAAGCCTTTATGGCCTCTGGATAACTACCCACGTTGAAGTAGGCCAGGCCAAGATTTTTGCGCAACTCTACGTCGTTAGGTCGCAGGCGAATCGCCATCAGGTGCATGCGAACGGCTTTGAGGAACTGGGCTGAACGGTCGTATGCAAGGCCCAGTTTGGAATAAGCCTCAGCGAAGTTGGGGTCAACCTTCACTGCGTTAGAATAAGCTTCAATGGCGTTTTCGATGCGGTCCAGATGCTCGTACACTGAACCCAACGCGAAATACGTTTCCGCCGCCAAATCTTTTTCCGTCTGCAATGCTTTTTTGAACTCTGCCACCGCTTCCTTGTGTCTGCTTTGACGCACCAGCTCGAGGCCAGACTGATAATGACTGTCGTCGCCAATCGATTCATTCGATTGACGGATCTTAAACTTGTCCAAAAATTTCTTTCCTAACATCCGAGTAGTTTCTCCCCACTCTTTTAGTATTCGCTTACCGCCAACGTATATACACCACCCAAGCGAAGAGCGCTCCTTACCTTGCTTCGATCCAATTGCAATCCTGACGTTCCGCTTCCCGACGAGACAAAGGTAGGATTTAAAAAACCGCCGGAACTGAGGTACCTTGCGACGACAAATGCGCCAAAGTTCGTATCAGCGCCACCGCCGCTTCGGTTTATCACGCCGTCTCCAAGCACCAGCACCAATCCATCGAACGTCTTGCTTCCACTCATGTTGAGTGTGCCCGTCACCACGAGCAATCCTTTTCCGCCTTCGTTAGGGAGTGTCGCGTCACCATCGACGAACGTAAAAAGCCCATTCGGCGGATTCCCAAGCCCCGCCCCGAAGCTTGTGGGACCTGACTCGCCATTCCGTGTGTTGAAGTAACGATCACAGGAGACATCCTGACTGGTGCTGCAGTTGTAAAACTGTTGCTGAGACGCTTCTCTCAGTTGTTGAACGAAAGCACGTGCCCCGGATACCGGGTCAGAGGTGGTTTGGAGCCAAGGGGGAAGTTGCGGCAAATCGGTTGGCAACGCCAATGGTTTGAGAACCGGGATAAGCCCAGTGGTATCACCATCCAGGGGAAGAGAGTTGTTACTCTTAAGATTTGTAAGCGTCGTGTAGTCAGGGTTATTCGTAACGAGAAAAGCAGGTAGAGGTTGGCCGCCAGCATTATCCTTGCCGCTATAAACGTAGTGCGCGCTGCTACCAATGGAGATGTTAGCAGCAGTCGCTGAGTCGTCGTGACCGCGGACCACAAAGGTCGCGGGTGGATCATAGTTCATGGTAAAGCTGGTCACCATTGCTTGCATGTTCTTCACCGCGCCGTGTGGCCCGTAGCCTTGAACCTTTACTATTAACCTACGTGGTTCCGGCGTAGTGACAATGGTTGTTATCGCGAAACTGCCACTCTGAGGAATCGTTACTGAAGTGGGCACCGTAAACAAGGTACCAACGTTTGGAATTTCGACCGATGGGTTGTTAAAGGTGAGAGTGACGTTGGATGTACCGGAAGTGATGCTTCCGGCTAGTGTGCCCTTTATTGAAACTGAAATTGGAGATGTGCTACCTGCGGCCAAAGGCGCAGTCTCAGTTATTTGCAAAGTAAAGGTTGTACCTGAAGGAATAGTAAGGCTGGTGTTGCTCTTGACTCCCGAAAAGTTAAAGGCGCCAAAAGCCGGACTCACCCCAGATGCTGTGATGTCTGTTGAGGATTGCGGTGTGAAGGTGAGCGACACGCCGCCACCAAGAGATATGGAAGTCGGTGAAGTTGACACAGTGCCCGTGAATGAGCCCGCGGTGGAATAAACCACCTTGGTTGAGGTTTCGGGATCTTTTACTTCCGTGACCGCATAAGCCATTCCCGTAGAGTATGTGTAGCTTGGACTTAAAGTTATGCGATCTGGAGTGGTCGACGTCGGAAAATTCTTGATAAGCCACTGAGAAAGCTTCGGATCCGCCACGGCGTTCTTGAAGTTTATTGTAGGCGCAACATTTCCTCTGAGAACATTGAGTGCTGCCTGCATCCCGGCTTCTGCTGCGTAATAAGCTTGAACTTCATCGGTCGAACTGATGGCATTCGTTGCGGACATTCCTGTCGTCAAAATTAGAGCGCTTGCCAACGTGAGAACCAATAAGGAAATAAAAAGTACCGTGACGAGCGCGGCTCCGCGCTCTCCGCGGACATCGTCTTTAGATTCTGAATGCTTCTGTATTAACAAGGGTTCTCCTATCTGAAACCGTCTCAGTAATTGTTTAAATTGGCATTGCGCAAATTAACGTCTGTAACAAGCTGTACGCGCGTGCGTGGTTGGAAGCCCGGGGAGCCTGGCACGCCTCGTGGATCCAGTTCCACGCACAGACTTATGACGATATATTTGGCGTCGATTTTCTGCGCGACTTCAGCGGAAGCAGTTGAAATATCGCAGCTGGGTACACCTCCAACAGCCGGCGACATTGTGTAGCTTATTTTTGACGGGTAATAACGGATCCTTAGCTTATCGATGCGGTTGGCCAGCACGGTTGTCTGATTCTGCGTGCCGATATCGAGGCGCACTATATAACTCGCTTCGTTCGTGGTCCATAGCGAATATTTCACATCCTCATTGCGATCATTCACGAGTGAACTGGTCGCCCAGCCTTCAAAAGCGTTTAAATTGGCGCGAACGCGAATTGAACTGAGACCTGAATCGGCGGCGACAATTCCATTATCACTAAGACCAAAACCGGAGTTAGCGATCTCGCGAGTCATAATGTTGAGAGCGCGTTGAGAATCGGCTAAGGCATCTGAGCGTTGATTCTCTCTGGCGCGAACATTGAAGGAGCCGGCAAGCAAGCTACTGGTGATCCCCATTATTACGAGGACAATGGAGACAGCGATGATCAGCTCCAGTAATGAGAAACCTTCCGTTCCCGATCTCTTCCGATGTTGATGCATGAAAACGTAATCTCCTATCTAATTGCTAACCAAAAGAAACTCTTTCAGCCCAGGTTTGGTCCAGGCGTTATTGTCGTTCGCTTCGTATAAATAATTACTTGCCCATACATCCAACCTGATTTCCCAGCGTACTGGCCTCCAGCCGTGCTCCTCGCCTTTGGCGTTACTACGAGCTTTATATCTTTTAGGGTAGTAGTGGTGTTCACCACTGTGAGCTGAACAGTGTAGGTTTGGAAACCGCTGGTTGGGTCACCCACACTGAGAGTCTCCACTGATGACACACAAGAATTAAACGGCGTAGCTCGCAGTTGCTCAAGCTTGATTTGGGCGATAGCCAGAGCTCCCGGCACGAATCGCGGCTGTGGAGTTATATCTCATCGCGTAGACGAACAGAGGCGCAATGCCCGCGGACACGATCATCATTAATACCAGCGCGATGGTAGTCTCAACTAATGTAAAGCCGGTCTGGCCTTTGGAAGTAGTCATCGGTTTCGGTTCCATACAATTCACCTGACCATTCATCTGGATTTTCAGTTGGTAACATTTACCGTTATAGGGAATGTGGTGCCGCACTGCGCGGCAAAAGTCACAATAAAAGGTCCACGTAGAGTGTTGTTTGATTTGATCGCGAAATTTGACCCCGTGGAGACAGTTTGTGATGTAGGGGTGATAGTAAGATTTGAGGGTTTTGACACAACCACGCCGCTGGTAACGCTCATGCTAACCAGCACATTTGCTGTTCCACCGCCATTTTTCTTAACTGAGACACTGGTTGATGAAACATGAATCGTGCATTGCGGGGGTCCGGCTTCCCCACCTACTCCTTCTCCCGAAACATCCAAACAAGGAGTGCCATCCAGCGTGTCTGTACCGCCTACTACCGTCGAGGTTCGTATCGAGGATGAGGGAAGGATTCCATTGTTGTTGTAAGGAACGTTGGGAAGAACTGGTTGTTGGTTTTCCACGGTAACATCGCCTGAACCGGACACATCAACGTTCAAGGGTTGACCGGAACCATTGGCATTATTTACCGCAAAAGTAGTAACACAGGAAGTGCCCGAGTTGAGCGTGCGCCCGCGCCAATTGAAGGTGACCTCCGGGAGTGTTGCGTTATTTGCTATTTGAACACCGGACTCGAAGTTGAAACTGCGAGGAAAAGGAGCTCCGGTGTTATTGAAGTCCATGTTGACTGTATAGCTTGTCGGGCTGGTAAACTTGACGGAGGTAGTGTCGTGACGACGGACGGCATCAATTCGGGCCTTCTCCATATAGCTGGCAAGTTGCCGAACTGAATTTTGGATACGTAGAGAGGCGCGAGCTGTTCTGAAATTAATTATGGCTATGGTAGATAGGACAGCAATAATCGCAACGACGATCACGAGTTCTGTCATGCCCACGCCGCTTTCCCTGCTGAGTTTCCCTGTTGTCTCGTTCTTGGTGTCGATAATCATTCTTCCTCCTGCCTCTCTAACGCCGGGGTGGTGGTGCAACTCAGGCGACTCTGCTTTGGCAACACCCATGCCAACACCAACTCTCCGAAAAATGGCCCGTTTTACCTAACTCTCCGTTAAGCCAACTGGACAACCCGTTACCTTTAGTTACTACGACGGAAGCCCTCTTCCTCTTCACGTTTGGCCTCACGAGAGACTGACTACGATTAGAACCAGAGAGGACTTGGGAATTGATTTCGTCTTTGATTGGAAAGTGGAGGAGCTTCAAACTTTAGACTAGTAGGGGAGTCTTTCGGTCTGAAGCTGGAGGGTGGATTTTGAGTAACGACCTTCCGCCAAGATCGTCAACAGGATCGTCCGCTTCGTGCGAGGTGCCGCACGCCGAGCGCGCAAGTTGGACGGTGAAGCGCCCCGTCGGTCGTCAAGATCGGCGGGGCGCAATTATCTGAGTCCAGGCGTTATCAGGGTGAACTTGGATGGGCTTTCAGCGTTGATCCCGACTCTCCATTCATGGAGCCGGAGATGCTCTCGGTATCCGCGAGTTTCATCGTTAACGCCAGCGGCTTGTAGTTGAAGGCCTTCGGTCCCCCGCGGCTATTCTGCACTAACATGACCAAATAGTCTTGATTTGATCGAAACCGAAGGACGTTTCCATGCTGGTTCATGATGACGAAGAGCAGCGTGTCACCGTTTCTGGTTCTCATTTGTCCGACGAGTGAACTAGCGCCTCCGTCGGTTCTGCCGAGTGTGCCTGTCTTGGCGATGACGCTCCCTTTCCAGGCGGGACCGGTAAACCGATCCTCTAAAGTTCCAGGATCAATTCCGGCAACAGGCATGATGTCTGAGGGCGATAATTTGTTTTTCTGAAGTTCGTTGCGTAGTCCTCGCAGAATCTTCATCATCGCGCGAGGTGTCACCCGATTTACACCCAGACCACTTAAAGACCCAAACTGAATTTCTTCAGGAGGGATGGCAAGAGTTGTAGCCAGTTGGCGCATCACTGCTTCCGGGCCGCCCAGGCTATCGCCAATGCGTTCCGCCATGAAGTTGTTTGAATAGCAGAGCAACACCTTGAGCACGTCGGTTAGCTTGCTCGACTTGTGGGTCAGCAGCAACGTGGCGCCGGGTGCCGCTGAGCCAACAATAACTTCTCCCTTCACTGTTAGGCTGGGAACTGTTTGTAGGCTGGCGAGATCGCCGAGAGCTGTACGCTCGTAGGTCCACGCACGCGTGGCTTCGCTGGAACGGCGCGTGGCATCGAGTGCGTCGTAAAGCCATTCGCCCGAGGCGCGCGCGGAGGCGCTGAAGTTCATTGTAAAACCTGGCGCCACGATCAAATCGCCGGTGACACTGCGAATGCCCAGGCTATTCAGCTGTCGCGCAATCATCACCGCATGTTCGTGATGAAATGATGGATCGCGACCCGTGACATACAGGTTCCCCGTGATCTGTCCAGTTGCGGTGTCTAACGAACCGTCAGTCCAAAAGCCGGTGCTGAAACGATGGTTCGGTCCGAAATTGCGAAGTGCAACCAGCGCCGTCGCCAGTTTGATCGACGACGCAGGATTGAATGCCTGGTCGACTGCCTGCGCTGAGACTACCTTCCCGTCAAGCGTTTCTATCAGCACGCCCTGGAGGCCATAGACGGGCGCGATCGTTTCCTCAGAAGCTGTCTGAACTTGAGTTTGTGGCTGAGTTGTAACGGAAGGCACCGTGCTTTGTTCTTTCGCCGGCACCTGGGCTGAAAGCGACATTGATGCCAGAAGCAAAAATATTGCAGCAGCAAAAATGCGACAAACAGGACTTGAGAAACTGGAATTGCTATTCATACGTCGTGGCCCATTGTTGCTCTAGCGCGAGCGACAAAGAATAATAACACGGTGCGGGAGAGTGGCGGGGAAGAGTATTTTTTGATGCGATCTTGCTGCCCTGGGATGCCGCGTGCGCCCACTAGCTTTGGCACGCTTCAGCGCGCACAATGGAAACTCCAGTTCGTTGACAACGTCAGAAGCGCAAACCTAGAATCTCGGTATTGACAATCCAGTGAGACCTAACCGTAAGCCGGTAGTTATCGAAGACATACGTGCCACCCACAAGGCGCGCAAGAAGGAGATTCGCGCGCGGCTCAATCAGTTTCAGGAGATGTGGCGCAGGGGCTCAGACGAGCAACTCTGGGAAGAGCTAGTCTTCTGTATTTTCACTGCCGGCGCGTCGGCGCGCATGGGCTTCCGTTCCGTGGAAGCGATCAGACCGTTTCTAATTAACGGTAAGCGTGAAGACATGACGCTGGCCTTGAAGACAAACGGGGCCCACCGTTTTCCGGTTGAGCGCCCGGGTTATATCGTAGTCACGAGAGACTACTTACGTGAGCATTGCGGCCTGGCCTTGCGGAAAAAGCTTCAAAGCTTTGAAGATCCAATTGAGCGTCGCGATTGGCTGGCGCGAGAAAAACGCATCAAGGGACTGGGATATAAAGAGTCGAGCCACTTCCTGCGAAACATTGGGTTACTCGGGCACGCCATTCTCGATAAGCATGTGATGAGTTGCCTTGCCGATCTAAAAGTGGTCGAAACGCCTAAGCCTCCGGCAACTCGAACGCGCTATTTGGAAACAGAGGAAAGACTACGTTACTTTGCGCGTGAAATTAAGATTGACTTTGACGAGCTTGATCTGGTTCTTTGGTCAATGAAAACCGGCGAAGTCTTGAAGTAGTAAAATTTTTCTCCCCAGCAGGTTGATTTGGATACTCCTGAAGTATCCGTAACGCGGAGAGATAGAAATCATGCAAGCTCTTAACGCGAAACGGTGGCTCCCCCCAATGGCAATAAAACTTTTTGCCGGCATTCTTATTTGTCTGGCGATGTCAGCACCTGTCCTGGCGGTGAGCGACACTAAGGCGCGCCAGCGTGCCAACGAAGCGCTTAAGAACGGAGATTATGAGAACGCCGAAAAGCAGTTTAGGGAATTACTTGCAAAAGACGCTCATGACAAGGAAGCGCGTCTTGGGCTGAGTTTTGCCTTGCTGAAGCAAAGAATGCTTCAAGATGCCTACGACCATGCGGCCAGAGTTGTACTGACCGATCCGCTTTCGTCGCGCGCTCACGCCCTTTTGGGATCTGTAATTCTAGCGTCCGGCGATTTTCAGAATTCAGTTGAAGAATTCCGTACCTCTCTAAGCCTCAAGAATGACGAGGCGCTGGCCATTGCCGGGTTGGGGATGGTTGATTTTTATGAGAACCGTCTCGAGTCTTCGATCAGGGGATTGCGCCGCGCCGTGAGTCTTGATGACACCGAGCCTGACTACCTTTTCAATCTCGGACAAGCCACAGCCCGCAACGAGCGGTACAAGGAAGCGGCAGATGCATACGAAAAATTCCTGGTCATCGCGCCCAAAACCGATGCCGATCGGCGGGCACGTATCCGCGGCCTGATCGACTTCCTGCGCTATCTGGGAAAACAGAGCTCTTTGTATGTTCTGGCCGGGGAAAACAAAACGACCGTGCCGTTCGAGTCGGTTGATGGCCGGCCGATCCTGAAGGTGCGCGCAAACAATAACCGCGAAACTTTACGGTTTGTTCTCGACACTGGCTCGGGAATGTCTGTTATCTCTGAGGAAACAGCAAAAAAATTAGGTTTGCATCCAGTTGCCCGTGGAGGCCAGGCCCGTGCGGTAGGTGGTGGCGGCAAGTTTGACATCGTCTATGGCTTCCTGGACTCGCTCGAGCTTGGAGATGTAAGAGTTGAGAGTGTGCCGGTCTACATTCGCCACTTCTTTGACGAAAAGAACCCGGTGGATGGCTACCTCGGTCTATCAGTGATCTCAAAGTTCATTGCCTCTGTCGACTACGGCGAAAAGATTTTCATGTTACGGCGGCCATCGGAGAATTTCGTCAAAGATCTTTGGGGCATACGCATTTCAAGAAATGCGGTTCAGCCGTTGGCTCCCGGTGTTCTGGAGATTCCGCTGCGCACGACCTCTAGTGGGTTTCTAAGCGGCGAGGTTCATCTCGAAGGAATTGAAAGACCGCTGAATTTCATCGTCGATACCGGTGCAAGCGTTTCGGTGGTTTCAGAACGCCTGACGAAGGAAGAGGATCTCGATAACTATCTGGAGCCGACCCGCCTGCGAATTTATGGCGCCGCGGGTATTGCTGATGATGTCAGGAGTTTGCTATTGCCCAAGGTTATGTTGGGCCCAATTACGCGCGAGCGAATTAGCGCGGCTATTCTGGATCTTGACCCGGTTAACGAGACCGCCGGTTTTACGCAGATGGGAATTCTCGGAGCAAACTATCTTCGACACTTCCGGGTCTCGTTTGACTTTCAGCGAGGCCTTCTACGGTTGGAACCACTGAATCAGAAGAAAGATGACGTTGACGTGAACAGACCGAATGAGCATTTGGATCAATGAAACAAAGCCTCTACCTTGAAACGTCCGTAATTGGCGCCTATCTGGATAATGGCGAGCCCTTTCGTCGTGATCTGACTATCCGTTGGTGGGAACACGAGATGCCCGACTACCGCTCAGTCATCTCGCCACTCGTCAACCGCGAACTCGAGCGCGTGAGCGAACCGCATCGCTCGGCTTACTTAAACCTAATCTCCACTCTCGAACAAGTAGAGCTTACCGAAGAAGCTGCAATCCTGGCGGACGGCTACATCTCGCGCGGCATATTCCATCGCAAATACATTGCCGACGCGTTGCACGTGGCGATCGCTTCCTGTCATAAGATCGACTACCTGGTGACCTGGAACTTTGGACACCTGGCGAATGTTCGCAGACAGGCGCGCATCCGATTGTTTAATACGGCAGCGGGATTTTATGTTCCCATGATCGTTACACCTGAGTTCCTGGTATCGGAAGCGACCGAGAAAGTGAATTGATCTAGTCGGCACGGCCCGGTCAAATCTCAAACGTGAGATCTGATATTCGAAAATTGAGATTTGAAATTTGAGACCTAAGGTGAAAGAATCAAGAATGTACCGGCGTCCTAAATTCCTGGAAGTGTTGCATGCCATTCGCGAGAAGATGTCTCGCGACGTAGACTATGATGTAGATCTTTTTGCTGAGATGGTCCGTTCAGGTGTCAGGCCCACGCATGGACCGGAGAGAATTATTCGCGGAGTGCGCACCCGCGCGCAGCCTGACGGAATACAAGAAGATTTACACGAGTCTGACGCCAGGCCGAAGAAGCAAGCGGGCAAGTCGAGGTAGTACAAAAGTAAAGCTCAGGCCGACAACTTAATATCAGGGAGTTGCTCCTTAGATTCATGAACCCAACGTTTGAAACAATCGGTTTGGAAGTGCCCAGCGAGAAAGCCTTTAACTATCTTGCCGAGCGCGCCGAAGATCAGGGTGAAGCCACACAGCTTAATCGGCGTGGCGCCGTGCTGCACGGTCGCTGCTGGAAGTTAGGTGATGGGCTGGAGGTCTGGACGGTCCTATACCAGTCGGGCAGGAATGTTTTTTACGCTGACTGCCGGCCCGGATTTCGGGCGCGTTACATTCAAAAGATTAGTCCCTGGGCTTTGACCGAATACGATGAAGAGGGCGAGGCAGTGGTTCACGGATATCGCGAGGGCGCCGATTGCGAAGTCTTGTTCGAGCTGCAAAATCTGACCGAGGTGGGGCCCGGAGGATTCGGCGCGGAAGAGCTTCACGTGGGTCTATGTGGCCTGGCATATCGTGCGCGCGTGCGCAGCACCCCTGCCAAAACCAGATGGATGCCATTGGACAAGGCCGCGCCATCACGCGCGGCTCATGAAAACGATTGGAGCTTGACCGGGCGTGTCATTGCCTTTAAGCCATTGAAGAATCCGCTCTCGGGTAGCGACTTGTATTGGATACATCTGGACCTCGAGAGAATGAATCTTGAAATTCTCGTGAACCAGCGTGCGTTGCGCGGAGATAGGCTGGCGCCCGGCGTCATGCTTGACGCTGAGATCTGGTTGCAGGGCCACGTCCTTGATGAGCTAGCGCTGAGCTCGCGTTACGAAGGTTTGGATACTTCAGGTTCGACTGCGAACTTCTGGTCGCAACTGAAACGGAGAAACTAACCGAAGGTAAAGGGCGTACCGAAGGGTAAGAAGGAAAGAGTAAGGGGGAAACGGTAAGCGGTTCTGGAAAGCTTTTGCTCCTTACCTTTACCCGTTATCCTTTGCCCGTTCCCATTTTCTGCATTACCCTATTGTTCTCAATGAAACGTCTCCTA
>CAWEIN010000017.1:0-20458 GCA_963809065.1 Blastocatellia bacterium | reverse complement strand
TGTTTTTGCCGCACCCAACCAGTTACGTATTGCTGGTTACGGTTATCTCGCTATATGCTGGATGAATCTCTGGTTTCATTGTTCCTTGACCCTCACTATAGACAGCTAAATGCCCTATTTTCTAAACAAACTATGATAGGTTTTAAGCCTGACAACGTCAAGTTAGGTTGTGGGTAGTGGGTCGGTTTCGTTAAAGCTGTTCCATAAACTTCACTTTTTTCGCGGCGTAACAACAAGCTAAAGCTTATCGGACATCAAACTGGTCCAATACCTGTCCGTGTTGGTACTCATGCAGGTTGTTCTTGTCTCATTCACACCGCCGCTTCATCGCGGTGTTCGAACTTCCTAAAAGTAGCGAGAAACCGTTTAAACGATAATTATATAGTTGACTCCCGTATTCAGCCGGGTGCTGGAAAGAACGGTGAAGCTGGAGTCAATCTGCATCAGTACCCCCGTTTGCTAAGGAAATTTGAACTATTAACTGATTGAGTCAGGGAATTGACGGGTGCGCGTGGCGATTTCGCGTTTACGGGCGGAGGGTTTGCGGCTGATGACCGAGGGTTTGCGGCTGATGACCGAGGGTTTGCGGCTGATGACCGAGGGTTTGCGGCTGATGACCGAGGGTTTGCGGCTGATGACCGAGGGTTTGCGGCTGATGACCGAGGGTTTGCAGCTGATGACCGAGGGTTTGCAGCTGATGATCGAGGGTTTGCAGCTGATGACCGAGGGTTTGCGGCTGATGACCGAGGGTTTGCACGTGCGGATGGAGGTGGTGCACGTGCTAATGGGGTCGTGCCGTGCTGGCCGGAATTCTCTACGTGCGCACCGATCTCTTTGTGCTGCGCTCACGTGCGTAGAGGCGGTCAAAAGCCATCTCAATTCTGCGCATCCGTGCAGAGTTAACCGCCTTTACCTCACTGGTTTATGGCGCGGAGTTTGGCCCTAATCGTGCGCGCAAACTAACAGTTTGCGTTACAAGCATTTGGCGAAAACAAGTTTGTTGACAGCAAATTAACGCCATGTTTAAATCAATTTCTGCCGACCTTTTGTAATTAGCATTAACACTTCACCTGATCTCGTTAGCGCGATCAAACGACCGAATGCGATCGCACTTTCAGTGAGCAGTGTGATTATGGTAGTGGGAATCTAATGGCGGACGACAACGACAAGCCGGACAAGCCCACTCAAGACTCTCCCGGCGTAGTAGTACCTAAGGATGAGGCCGGTACACCACCGCCGGCCGCGATCCCTGACGCAGGCGAGGCGGCCGGAGCAGACGCCGAAAAAGCCGCCATGGTCGAGCAGGCAAAGTCTCGCGTGGCCGCGGTCAAAGAATCGCTTAGTGAGAAAACGCCAGCTGCACCAACCGCTACGAAGCCAGCCGCGCCCGGCGCCCCAAAAGCTCCCGTTAAGAAAAAAGAAGAAGGTCCCAAGCCGTCTGATGCTTCCGGCAACAAACTGGTCCAGAGTTTAAAGGCAAAATTTGAGGGAGCGGTGCTCGAGGCGGTGGAGTTTATTGGTCAGGTTTCGGTCCGCGTTGCGCCGGAACGCATAGTTGAAATTTGCAGTTTTCTGCGAGACGATGCTGAGGCGCGATTTAACTATCTGTCGGATTTGACGTGCGTTCATTATCCCATGCAAGCCTCGCAACCGCTGGAGGTTGTTTACAACCTGTATTCGATCTCCCGCAATGAACGCGTCCGTCTAAAGGCGGCGTTAGCTGAGGGCGCGAGTATTGATAGCGTGACTGAAGTCTGGCCAGCGGCGAATTGGATGGAGCGTGAGGTCTACGATTTGTTTGGCGTGACTTTTCGAAACCATCCGGATCTGCGCCGAATATTATTGCCGCCTGACTGGGAAGGACATCCGCTCAGGAAAGATTATCCGCTCGAGTTCATCGAGAATGAATGGACAAAAAGACACTTGCCGGAGATGACGGACGTGCAGCGGGAACAGCTGGACCAGAGGCGGGCCTACGGACTGGAAATACTTTCGGTGCCCCAGGAACGCATGATGCGTGAGATTCTGCAGAGTGGTAAAGAAGTGATGCCGAAAGACAAGTGATCAGTGGCCAGTGGCCAGTGGTCAGTTGTAAGAGACTGTGACCGCTGCACTACTGATCACTGATCACTGGCCACTGGCCACTGACGATGACTCCAAAAGAGATCGCCGCGCAGTATGAAGCCAAGGTATTCGACGCGCCTGAGGCGGCGAAAGTGGCGGGCTTTGTCTTGACGGAAACAATGGAGCCGCGAAATGTTTGGAATAAGGCGAGTGCCGCGTTGGCGATAGTCACCAAACTCGCGCAAAAGCGCGCCAGCGGTGAAGCGACAGACATAGGTTTGATTATTGAACCGTGGAGCGTAACCGGTTGTTATGTTCCGAGTGAACCAGAGCCGGCCGCGGCGTAGGAGAGCAGTGGCCAGTGACCAGCGGTCAGTGGCCAGTGAAGAGACCAAGGTTACTAATTATTAGCAACTGACGCGGCCACTAACTACTGACCACCGGCCACTGACCACTGACCACTGACTTATGCATCAGGTAGAGATCGCCACAACCAAGGAAACGCTGCTCGATAGCCCCGAGATGGTTCTCAACATGGGGCCGCAGCACCCGTCAACGCACGGCGTGTTGCGCGTAATCCTGAAGCTCGACGGCGAGACGGTCATGGATCTCGACTGCGACATCGGCTATCTCCATCGCGGGATGGAGAAAATCGCCGAGAACCGCATGTACACCATGATTGCTCCCTATTGGGATCGACTCGACTACATCGCCGCAGTCTCAAACGGCCTCGTCTGGGTTGAGACCGTTGAGCAGATGATGGGTTTGGTAGTGCCACCTCGAGCTCATTACATCCGAACCATCCTCACCGAACTGAATCGCATCGCTTCGCACTTGCTTTGGCTCGCGACTCACGCGCTCGATATCGGGGCGGTGACAGTTTTACTCTGGGCGCTGCGCGAGCGAGAAGAAATTCTGAAGATTTTTGAGCGACAGTTTGGCGCGCGCTTAACTTGTCATGCCTGGCGTGTGGGCGGAATGCCCAACGATGCTTACGACGACTTCGATGCTGATGTGCGTCGCTTCGTCAGCAACTTTCCCAAGCGCCTCGATGAGTATGAGACAGTGCTGTCTGAGAATCGCATTTGGTTAAGCCGCACGGTTGGTATCGGTGTGATCTCCGGAGAAGAGGCGGTCGCTATTGGATTGTCCGGCCCCGCATTGCGCGGCTCGGGAGTCGCCTGGGACATTCGCAAATCCAGGCCCTACGCCGCCTACGCCGATATGGACTTCGATATTCCACTCGGAGAGAACGGCGACACCTATGACCGCTACCTGGTGCGGTTGGAAGAGATGCGACAGTCGCGTCGCATCGTTGTGCAGGCGTTAGACAACATGCCCGATGGTCCGGTGAACGCGAAGTTGCCGAAGATTGTTAAGCCGCCGGTGGGCGATTACTATCATTCCATCGAAGGGCCGAAAGGCGAGATTGGCTGTTACCTGGTTTCTGATGGCACCGCGCAACCTTGGCGTGTGCGTGTGCGACCGCCATCTTTGATCAATTTGCAGGCGTTGAAAAATCTTTGCCTGGGACATTTGGTGGCAGACGTAGTTGCGATTATCGGAACTCTGGATATTGTTCTGGGAGAGATCGACCGGTAGTTAGTTTCTCTGTGTGACCTCCGTGTCCTCTGTGCCTCTGTGGTGAATGTTTTTGCAGTTCGATTCACCACAGTGACACAGAGGGCACAAAGGAACACAGAGAAGTTGGAATGACATGGAACTACTCTTTTTAGCTCCGATCAACTTTATCGATCAGTTCCTGCTGAAATTTTTCAGCGCTGAGACGATAAATCACTTCGTCTGGCCCTTTATTCAAATTGGCCTGGTGGTGACCCTGGTCGCGGGTTGGGTCGCTTACGCTACTTATCTTGAGCGAAAAATTTCGGCGTTTATGCAGGCGCGCCTGGGACCAATGCGTGTCGGGCCCTGGGGATTGCTGCAGCCCATCGCTGACGGTATTAAACTGCTCACCAAAGAAGACTTCATTCCCGAAAAGGCGGACCGCTGGATTTTCTTTTGCGCGCCTTACATCGCCGTGGCAGCGGCGTTCATTACCTTTGCCGTGATTCCGTTTGCGTCCTGACTGGGGCGTGATTACGGACGTCAATATCGGTTTGCTGTTTGTGCTGGCTGTTTCGAGCGTTGGCGTGCTGGCGTTGATTCTCGCCGGCTGGTCGTCGAATTCGAAATACTCTTTGCTCGGGGCGCTGCGTTCCAGCGCGCAAATGATTTCGTACGAAGTAGCGATGGGCCTGTCGTTGATCGGCGCGCTGATGTTTGCGCGCACGCTTTCGCTCTCCGGCATCGTCAGCGCGCAGCAGAGTGATTCAGTGTGGTATTTCGTTTACCAGCCGCTTGGGTTTCTCATCTTTCTTGTTAGCGGCATCGCCGAAAACAATCGCGCGCCATTTGACCTGCCTGAAGCTGAGTCGGAACTGGTGGCGGGATTCCATACTGAATATTCCGGCTTCCGTTGGTCGCTCTTCTTTATGGCTGAATATGCCGCGATGGTGATTGTGTCGGCGGTGGCGGTCACGGTCTTTCTCGGCGGCTGGTATGCACCTTTCGTTTACCGGCTGACCGAAGCGAATGGTTATCACAACCTCTATGTTATAGTCAGCCTTTTGGTATTTCTCGCGAAGTTAGGCGCAATTCTTTATCTGTATTTCTGGTTGCGCTGGACACTGCCGCGCTTCCGTTACGATCAGTTGATGGACATCGGTTGGAAGTGGCTGATACCGTCGGCGCTGATTAACATCACGCTTTCCGCGTTGGCGATTTTTTTGGTCCAGGCGCTGGACGGCTGGCGCGGCATCAGAACTATTCAATCGCTTGCCACGGGACTGGATCTGACCGCAACCGGCAAAGCGGTGATGATCGTGATCGGACTATTGGGTCTCGGGATCACGGGCCTGTTACTGGCCAGACTTAACTGGCGCTCGCGCGATTTCAATTTGAAGAGCCAGCGTCGAAACATCAAGCTGGTGAATCTGCCGCAGGGCAAACCGGCCGTGCCCGTTGTTGCTCCCGCGGGCTAGCGAAGGCTAACTCCATTGCGGAATGCGGAATGCAGGAAAACGCATTGAAGCGATGAGTGCGGTTTAGCTGATTCGATTGGCGCTCCTGAGATCAGTAATCCGAAATCGAATTATGCCTTTAGTCAAAGTTCCCAAACCAAAGTTTATCGAAAAGCTGCAGCGCTTTTTCATGGTCGATCTTTTGAAGGGGTTGCAGTTGACGCTGAAGTACAACCTCGGCGCGATCACTGATAAAGACAGCGTTGGCGGCAAAGGCATTTATACGGAACAGTATCCGAAAGTGCGCCCTGATGTTGCGCCGCGGTTTCATGGTGCCCCGCGACTCAACATGGATCCTGAAACCCACGACACGCTCTGTATAGCCTGCAACCTCTGCGCGATCGCCTGTCCCGAGGACTGCATCGACGTATTGGCGATGGATGTGGAGATCATCGTCGCCGGCAAGCCACGCAAAAAGAAAGTGCTGGACGAGTTTATCTTCGACACGTCGCGTTGCATGTTTTGCGCGCTCTGCCAGGAAGCGTGCCCGACCTCGTGCCTGGAGTTGACGCAGGACTTCGAATTGGCCACCTATTCGCGCGCCGGCTTTGTTTGGAATCGCGAGATGCTTGAACAGGGACGCGAGACGGTCAAATACACACGGTGATACGAACGATGACTGATGAACGATGAACGCGGAGTAAGCAAGCAGCATGACCTTCGGATTCGCACGCGTTCGTTCGCTCTCAGGATAGTGCGGTTGTACACATCATTGCCTAAAACTGCAGAAGCTCAAATTCTCGGCAAGCAATTACTTCGTAGCGGTACTTCAGTTGGCGCTCATTATCACGAAGCGACACGCTCCAGGTCGAATGCCGAGTTTATCAGCAAGATGAAGCTGGAATGCAGGAGCTTGAAGAAACTATTTACTGGCTGAATCTTTTGATTGATAGTGGCATCGTAAAGAAGGGGCAGGTGTCGGAATTGTGCGACGAGGCGGACGAATTGATGGCAATTTTTGTGGCTTCGGTCAAGACCGTTAAGAATCGAAGCTAATTCATCGTTCAGCGTCATTATTCATCATTATGGTTCTATCCGGTTGGGAATCGGTATTTTTCTGGATCTTCTCTATCGCGGCCATCTTTGCAGGGCTTTTGACTGTGATGGCTCGCAATACTATTCACAGCGCCCTGTTCCTGATTTCTTCGCTCGTTTCCGTTGCCGCGCTCTTCATTCTTCTACAGGCTGAGTTCATCGCCGGTGTACAGATACTTGTCTACGTCGGCGGCGTGATGGTTCTGTTCCTGTTCGTGATCATGCTGGTGAACGTGGGGTCGGAAGAACGTGGCAATGAAGAGATTTTCAACCGGCCGCGGCAGGTGACGGCCAGCGTGATCTTTTGTGCGTTGCTCGTAGCGGTGTTGATAGGCGCACTCAATACTGGTTACGCCGGTTTTGAGAGAAGAGATGAGTCGAAGATTCACGAGGCAGCCGAAGGTCGTCGAACTCGGGACCAGGACCTGGCAAAATCCGCCACTGGCTCTTCCAGGATCACCAACGACACCTCAAGGATCGGCAATAGCCTCTATCGCTTTGCCTCGTTACCTTTTGAAATAGCGAGCGTGCTTTTGTTGGTGGCGATCATTGGCTCGGTGATGCTGGCGCGCACGCTGAAACAGGAGGCTTCGGTCGATGATGTCGATCCCGACGTCTTGCGTGCCGAGGCTGCAGTTGATCCGGAATTGGCGGAAGTCCAAACGAAGCCGGTAGCGTAAGGCAGACATTCTATGTTCACACTTTTCATGCCGGCGTTCGTGCTGCTATTTCAGGAAGCCAGCGCTGGACCATTCGCGGTTGCCTGGCAAAAAGCCCAGCACCCTGATCTATCCAAGTTCCTAGTTATCGGCGCGTTGTTATTTATCATCGGCGTTGCCGGGGTACTGACGCGCCGTAACATCATCGTCATTTTCATGTCGATCGAATTGATTCTCAACGCCGCCAATCTAAACTTCGTTGCCATGTCTCGGTACTTGCAGGACACCGGCAACGTGAATGCCGTGGCGGGTCAAATTTTTACAGTGTTCGTCATCGTGGTCGCGGCTGCTGAGGCAGCGATTGGGTTAGGAATCGTAATTGCGCTCTATCGAAACAAGGAAACTATCCTGATCGACGAGATTGATATCTTGAAATGGTAAGAACTGGACTTTGGTCTTTGGTCTTTGGACTTTGGTCTTTGAACTTTGAGCTTTGTACTTTGAACTTTGGCCGTTGAGTTTCTAGCAGCATTGAGAAGCTTTGAAGGAGGACGAGGTACAAAGCTCAAAGTACAAAGCTCAAAGCTCAAAGTACAAAGTACAAAGCTCAAAGTTCAAAGACCAAAGACCAAAGACCCAAGACCAAAGACCAAATTCCAAGACCGCGCTTCGCTTTTATGCATCGTTACATCTGGCTAGTTCCACTCCTTCCGCTTGCCGGCGCGGCCATCAATGGCTTCTTCGGGAGGAAGTTCCGTTTTTCAGAGAACCTGATCAGCGGTATCGCCGCCGGTTCCATCGCGCTTTCCTTCCTTATCACTGTCGCGGCAGTTTATTCCTACGCCTTCGGTAGTCAGGCTATGTGGCCTCAGACTTATGTCACCAGCCAGGACGGCAATTCGTTTACCTGGATTCCGGGCGGGGCAGTGCGGCTCACACAGGGTTCAGAGCAGCGGATGAACGTCAAGATTCAGGAAGAGGTAGAAAAGGGACGCGCCTTGCTACCGGCTGAGCAGAGAAACGAGGCGATTCCTGGCGGTGGAATTAGCGATTCTTCGCAGGGTTCTGTTCTGAATGTCGAATGGAGCTATCAGCTCGACGCGCTTTCGTCGATCTTCATGCTGATCGTTACGGGGGTCGGACTCTGCATTTTCGTATTCGCCACCGGCTACATGCACGGTGACCCCGGGTTCTATCGTTTCTTTGCCTACATGGGCCTCTTCATGTTTTCGATGCTCGTGCTGGTGATGGGCTCGAATTTCCTGATGATGTTCGTAGGCTGGGAAGGGGTGGGACTCTGTTCCTATCTGCTGATCGGCTATTACTTTGATCGACAGGAAGCGGCCAACGCATCTCGCAAGGCTTTCATTACCAATCGCATCGGCGACTTCGGCTTCGCCCTGGCAATCTTCGCCGTGATCGCGACGTTCGGCACCTCGCAGTACAGCGACGTCTTTGCGCAAGCCAGGAGTTATCCGCTGGAACCATTGGGACACTGGGGACTCTTGTCCTGGATTGCGCTGGGACTTTTTATCGGCGCCTGCGGCAAGTCTGCACAGCTTCCGCTGCACGTCTGGTTGCCTGATGCGATGGCCGGTCCAACGCCCGTGTCCGCACTGATCCACGCCGCGACCATGGTGACCGCAGGGCTATATATGGTGACGCGCACGAACGTCATCTTCCAGCATTCGCAAACGATGATGATGGTGGTTGCGTTGGTCGGGGCGGCTACGGCGTTGTTTGCCGCAACTATCGGCATTACGCAAAACGACATCAAGAAAGTGCTGGCCTACTCGACAGTCTCGCAGCTCGGCTTCATGTTCATGGCCTGCGGCGTGGGCGCGTTTGCGATCGGCATCTTCCACGTGATGACGCACGCCTTTTTCAAGGCGCTGATGTTCCTTGGCGCCGGCAGCGTTATTCACGGCATGCACCACGAACAGGACATGCGCCGAATGGGCGGACTGAAGAAATACATGCCCATTACCTACCTGACCTTCATGGCCGGCTGGCTGGCAATCTGCGGCATCATTCCGTTCAGCGGTTTTTGGTCCAAAGATGAAATACTCTGGAACGCCGCCTCGACACGACATATTCCCGTGGGTTGGATCGTTTGGATCGTGGGAACCATCGCTGCGACCTGCACGGCGTTTTATATGACGCGATTGATGGCGATGACTTTCTGGGGCAAAGAGAAATTTCTCGAACCACCCGCTGGTGGTGAAGCCGATGAAGCCCACGCTTCCGCTTTCGACAAAGGTTTGACCAGGCATGATGCCAAGTTAAAGTCCGCGGGCGATCGGCCGCGTCACGAGCCCGGCGAACATGTCGGGCACGTCGATCATCACGTTCATATTCCACATGAGTCGCCGCGATCGATGTGGGTGCCGCTGGCGGTGCTGGCGGTGTTGGCGACAATTGGCGGTTTTGTCGGAATCAGCACAGCCTTCACTGGAGGCAGGCATGTCGGCGGCCGCATGAATATCGTCAACTTTCTCGATCCGATCATCTGGAATCCTACAACTCAATACTTTGGCACTCATGAGGCAGTCGATAGCTATGGCAAACCTTTGGAGCACGTCGCTGAGACTCGCAATGAGTTGGTCTTCGGCCAGCTTGGGCCCGGCTGAAACTCCGCCGCTCCATGGCACTGCAGGTTTTAATCTTGCTGACGCAGTAGAGTCCAAGGTTCACAGCGAAACGCTTACGGAGTGGGTTTTCATCCTCATATCGCTGCTGGTCGCGGGGACAGGCATCGGCCTTGGTTTACTGTTCTATGTGAAAGATAAGAGTTTGCCGGACATCTGGGCGGCGCGACTGCGGCCGATTTACCAGGCTAGCTACAACAAGTACTGGGTCGATGAATTCTACGGCTGGGCAGTTACCCGGCGAGTAATGGATGCTGCCCGCGGGGTCTTCGCTTTTGACTCCAAAGTAGTTGATGGTGCCGTTAATGGCAGCGCCTGGCTCACCAGATTTTCGAGCCGTGTGACGGGTCTCACGGATCAGTATTTCGTCGACGGGGTTGTCAACGCAGTCGCCGCTTTTGTAATGCGCCTGATGTCGCCCCTCTTCCGCGCCGCGCAGACCGGCTTCACGCAAAACTACGCGTTCGTGATGGTGTTGGGATTAGTGGCCGCCCTGGGGATGATTTTTGGCGCCGACATTCTTGGCTGGTTTAAGCGTTGAGGTAGCGAGGATTTATTGACTACCGACTATGGATAACTTATGAAAAGTTTGCACATCCTTTCAATCATCACCTGGCTACCCACCTTAGGGTCCATTGTTATTCTGGCGCTTTTCAAGAAGGATCAGGCCGCGCTCATTAAGAAATTTGCGACCGCGTGGTTTGGTCTGGCTTTTGTGGCTTCGCTCGTGCTGCTTAAGTATGACTCTGCGGTTGGCGGCATGCAGTTCCTTGAGGATCACCAGTGGATTCCGGTAATTGGCGCGCGTTATCAGATGGGCGTTGACGGTGTGGCGGTGCTGTTGATTGTCCTGACCACGTTGCTGGGAGTAATCGCAGCGTTGTCGTCATGGAAATACATTGAGAAGCGAGAGAAGGAATACTACGTGCTGCTGCTCCTGCTGCAGACTGCCGTCGTCGGCGTATTCACCTCGATGGACCTTTTCCTGTTCTATCTTTTCTTCGAAGTTTCGTTGGTTCCAATGTATTTCCTGATCGGCATTTGGGGCGGCGAGAATCGCCTGTACGCGGCAATCAAATTCTTTCTCTATACCCTGGTGGGCTCTGTGGTCATGCTGCTCGGCGTCCTGAAGATGTACTTCTTAACTCAGGACACTTCATTGACGGCACAGATTGCTCCAGCCACCCTGAATCTCCTGGCCGGAAACCAGGACGCGGCCGCGATGGTGTCGAGCTCGTTGCAGACAGCTGTAGCGAATGGGACCGGGACATTCAATATCCTCTACATGCAGGCGATCGGATCCGTAATGCCGATGGGTGCGATGCAGGTGCTCCTGTTCTTTGCGTTTGCGCTGGGCTTTGCGATCAAGGTGCCGATGTTCCCCTTTCACACGTGGCTTCCCGATGCGCACGTCGAGGCGCCCACGGCCGGTTCAGTAATTCTTGCCGGCATTCTGCTGAAACTCGGGACCTACGGTTTCTTTCGTTTCAATATCCCGATGTTTCCCGCGGCCTCGGCTGACGAAGTCTACTTCGGATCATTTGGCGTGCGTAGTGTGATGGTGTTCCTGGCTATTGTAGGAATTATTTATGGCGCGCTGGCCGCGATGTACTTTGTGGTCAAGAAGGACGGCGACGTTAAGAAACTGGTGGCCTATTCATCGGTGTCGTCGATGGGTATCGTCATGTTGGGGCTGTTCGCGTTAAATCCCAACGGGCTAAACGGCGCCGTGCTGCACATGATCAATCACGGCATCTATTCAGCCGCGCTCTTCCTCCTGGTAGGAATTATTTATGAACGCCGGCACACGCGTAATGTGGCGGAATTTGGTGGCCTGTCGCACGTCATGCCGGGATACGCAGCAGTATTCCTGGCGATGGTGATGACGGCAATTGGGCTGCCGCTGTTGTGCGTTTTCATTTCAGAATTTCTTTCACTGCGGGGAGCCTTCGAAGCAAACCCGATCTGGTCGGCCTGGGGCGCGCTGGGAATTATCCTGAATGCCGGCTATATGCTCTGGCTTTATCAGCGAATGTTCTTCGGCACTATAGATAATCCGAAGAACGAAAAGTTAACTGACCTTAGCGGGCGCGAGTGGGCCTACATGACGCCACTCCTCATCTTGTCGCTTTGGATTGGCGTCTATCCGCAGCCGTTTTTGAATTACATCGCGCGGCCGGTGAATGCGGTGGTGCGCCAGGTGCGGCCAACTTATCCGATTCCCGGAATGCCTCCGGCCGCTCAAACTCCGCAACGCGCGGCGGTTATTAATCAAAGGTGATGAGTGCTGAGCGATAGTTTCTAGTTGAGAGTTCAAGCTTTAGCTTGGTTTTCGTAACCAGACAACAACCTGAAGGTTGAACTCTGAACTTCTTGAATGCCAACGGCTGATTCAATTACAAAATATCAGATTACTGACTACTGAATTCTGACTACTGTCTACATGCTTCTACTTCAAGCCAACAGCACCGGGTTATTCAACCTCGTCGATCTTCAGCTGATCATCCCGGAGCTGATTCTGACGGTCTGCGCTTGCCTTGCGTTGGTGATGGAAGTTGTCCTGCCATACCGCAAAAGCAAACTCGTCGCTTACTTTTCGCTGGCTGGTATCGCCCTCGCTGCCGTTTCGCTGGTCGTTCAATATTTGTCCGGCGCCGGCGCTGCCAGCGACGGTTTCTACGGCATGATCCGTCTCGACGGCTTCGCGCTCGTCTTCCAAAGTATTTTCCTTATCGGGGCCGCGCTCGCCATCGCCATTTCCACACGCTATCTCGACATTGAAGGTGAACAGCATGGCGAGTATTACGCCCTGGTGTTGTTCGCCACCGTCGGCATGATGTTCCTGGCCTGCGGCTTCGATCTGATCACGCTTTACATCAGCCTGGAGTTGATGGCGCTGACTTTTTACGTGCTGGTGGCTTTCACCAAACGCGAGAAGCGCTCAAACGAAGCGGCGATGAAATACTTTCTGTTGGGCGCGTTCTCTTCAGGCGTGTTGCTCTATGGTATGTCGCTGCTCTATGGCGTTGCCGGTTCAACCAACCTGGGTGAAATCGGGCGCGCCGTAGCCGAAATTGCCAGTAATACGACGCAAACAGGCGAGGCTTCTTTAAGGCCGATGTTGCTGCTCGGAATGATCGCTCTGGCCGCGGGCTTGTTTTTCAAAATTGCCGCGGTGCCGTTTCACATGTGGGCGCCCGATGCTTACGAAGGCGCGCCAACATCAGTCACGGCATTTCTTTCCACTGCCTCCAAGGCCGCCAGCTTTGCGCTCTACGCGCGTATCTTCATGGAGGCACTTAACAGCATCCGCGCTGATTGGGCGCCACTGTTGGGCTTAGTGGCAGCGATCACAATCATGGTAGGCAACTGGGCGGCCGTGACTCAGGAGAACTCGAAACGCCTGCTTGCCTATTCTTCAATTTCAAATGCCGGTTATCTGTTGCTGGGACTGGTCGCGGGAAATACTTACGGCTACGTTGGCCTGTTGATCTACCTACTGGTCTACACCTTCATGAACATGGGCGCCTTCGGCATCATCATCAGTTTGCGGCGCCGCGGAATCATCGGAGATAACGTCGACGACCTGACCGGATTGGCGCATAAAGCGCCTGGCATGGCAGCGATGATGGCGGTCTTTATGTTGTCGCTCGGAGGTCTGCCAATGACCGGAGGATTTATCGGCAAGTACTTTCTCTTCGGCGGCCTGTTGCTGCGCGGCAAAGAAGACGGAAAAACCTGGTACTACTGGCTGGCCGGATGGGCGATTATTAACACAGTAGTCTCCTTTTACTACTATGTGCGCTTCATCAAAGTGATGTACCTCGGCGACACCATTGCCGACGACAAACCGCTCTCGCTTTCACCCGCCTTGCAGACCGCCCTGGTAGTTTCTCTGGTCGGCATAATCTTTATCGGCGTTTATCCGCAGCCGTTGATTGAAATAGTGCAAAGGCTGGTGGCGCGTTAGTGGCCAGGTTTAGCCGCGGATTTTCGCGGATAAACGCGGATTTGAAAAGAAATAGATGTGCAAAAAAGTCAGTACTTTGTAGGCCCTCTTGTTTCTTATCTCGGTTTTGATCTGATCCGCGTTCATCCGCGAAAATCCGCGGCTGAACCTCTTCCCGCCTATGCTCGTCTTCTACTTCTTTGCCGCGGTCGTGATCTGGCTGGGCGTCCTCTCACTTCGCAGCGGTTTTGATTTCGCGGCTTATGTACGACGCGAGACCGCGCGCCCTCTTCCTGATTTCACTCCCTTCGTTTCAGTGATTGCGCCCTGCCGCGGGTTGGAAGACGGCTTACGAGAAAATCTCAACGCGCTTTTCGAACAGGATTATCCCGGTTACGAAGTCATTTTCGTTACCGATCGAGCTGACGACTTATCACTCAGCGTGGTCGAGAAGGTTCGTACGGTTGAAGCGGCCTCTGGACAAATCTTCATCGCGCGTTGTCATTGCCGGAGAGGCTGTGGGTTGCGGGCAGAAGGTACACAACTTAAGAGTTGCGGTTGCGAGCGTCGATTCGGTGTGTCAGGTGCTCGTATTTGTCGACACTGATGCTCGTCCGGGTCGCAATTGGCTGCGCTCGCTGGTTGCGCCTCTCGCTAACGAAGACGTTGGGGCTGCGAGCGGATATCGTTGGTTCATTCCCGACCGTGGTGGTCTTGCTTCTCAACTCCGTTCAGTTTGGAATGCGTCGATCGCTTCAGCATTGGGCAGCCGCAAAGACAAAAACTTTTGTTGGGGTGGCTCGACCGCAATTCGCCGCGCTACCTTTGAAAGGCTGAACGTCACGGCCTTGTGGCAGGGAACAGTTTCCGACGATTTTGCACTGACTCGAGTTTTGCAACGGGCAAAACTGCCAATACATTTCGTGCCGGCCTGTCTGGTCGCTTCCGTGGGTGACTGCAGCGCGAGGGAGCTGCTCGAGTTTAGCAACAGGCAACTGAAAATCACTCGCGTCTATGCGCCGCATCTCTGGAAACCGGTGCTAATCGGGAGCCTGTTGTTCTGCGCGGTCTTCTTCGGCGGCGTTGTCCTCGTCATTGCTCGCGTAATGCTGCGTCTCCCTTACTGGTGGCCGCTGATCGTGCTCTTGATAATCTACCTGCTGGGAGCCGCCAAGGCTTACATTCGTATCAACGCGGTTGCTATTCCTCTCCCGGATTACCAAAGGCACTTATCGCGGAGCCTTCCCTGGCATCTGCTGCTCTGGCCGTTTGCTTCGGCACTTTACCTCTGTAATGCCCTGGCGGCGTGGTTCTCCCGTAGAATCAAGTGGCGCGGGATTACCTACGAATTGAAATCAGCTACCGAAGCTGTCATCATCTCGCGCGAATCGTAAAGCAAACTGTTAGTTTGCGTTACTCTTATGCCAAACAAAGCAGTACAACTAGTTCAACTCCTTCGTTCCACCAGGCGCGAAAAGCAGCTCGGCACCGTCATCCTCTTCGTCACCTCGCGCTGCAACGCCTTCTGCAAAACGTGTTTCTATCATGAAGAGTTGAACCAGCCGGGCGACCTGACCTTCGAACAGATCGAAAAAATTTCTCGCACGATGCCCGCGATTACCGACCTCTGGCTTTCCGGCGGGGAGCCCACCCTGCGCCGCGATGTTTCCGAAATCATCGAGGCGTTTGTAAATAGGAATGGTGTCGATCGCGTTATCATTCCCACCAACGGGCTAATCAAGGCTCGGGTCTATGAAATTGTTGACCGGGCGCTCGCTTCACATCCCGAACCTCGATCTCTACCTGAACATTGCGCTCGATGGTTACGGCGAAACCCATGATCAGATCCGCGGCGTGCCGGGAAATTGGGAGAAGGCGCTCGACTGCATACGCGTCGCTCTACCCGCTCAAAGCGAAATTCTCGGATCGCTTCCGGCTCAATGTGAACACGGTTGTCTGCGCTGATAATTACAACGAGATAGAGAAACTGGGAGAGTTCATGTGGAATAACTTTGAACTCGATGGCCAATATTTCAATATCATTCGTGGCGAAACACTGGTCGGCGATGAGATCAAGCAGGTACCTGTCGAAGTTTTGCCTGCTATGTACGAGTACATTTCCAAACTGACGAAGCGTTACGGGGATCGCATGTTTGCAGATGACGAAGCGAGCAAACGCTTCGTCAAGAACGTGGCTTACGTCGGCGCAATCTCCACGCACTACCGCACACAGCACGCGAATTTTCAGGCTTCAACTCCCTGGCCTTTTCCCTGTACGGCGGGCGAGACTACTGCTGTCATCGACTACAACGGCGACGTGCGCGCCTGCGAGTTGCGAGACAAGTTTGCCACTCTCTCCGATTTCGATTTTGACTTTGGCGCACTCTGGGCAGCACACGAACGTGACGTCGAACTCAAAGCGATCGACGGCGGCAAAGCTTGCTGGTGTACGCACGTCTGCTTCATACACGACTCGATGCGCCATTCGAGCCGCGCGATGTTGTATGAGCTTCCCAAGAACTATCTCAACCGCGAGAACTGGCAATCGTGATGGGAACTCCTGGCGACGAGGAGGCAAATCGCAAGAGTGGCATCGCCTATGGCGCCGGCCTGGTGTTGTTTACTTCCGTAGCAGCTTTTTGTGGCGCCGGTTGGTTAGCGGATCGCTGGCTGGGTACGAAGCCCTGGCTGTTGGTGGTGGGAACCGTGCTCGGCGCGATAGCGGGTTTCTATCAGTTCATAAGGCTGACTTCCAAACTCTAAGGAACCGGTCAAGTGATTGCTGGGACCGCGGGCGTCACCGCCCGCAAATGAGCGCGAAGCGCGAAATGTATTTGGGAGCAACTTGTGAAAGACTGCGCGCCTGCGGCGCGTTTGCGGGCGGGACGCCCGCGGTCCCAGCAATCACTTGACGATTAAGGAAGGAACCTCACCTCGACAATAGCCAGTTTTCCCGTGTAAAATCCCCAGCTTTACTAATCGCTTTACTATGAAAGAGATTCCCAACAAAGCAGGTGGGACTTTGCTTCCCGACGCCGCGAGCAGTGGGGTTGAAAGGCGCATCTTCCGCACAATGGCCTTTGCGGTCGTGCTCGCAGTACTGATTAGTCTACCTTTCGCCTCCTGGCGCGCAACCGTCGGCCTGTTGCTGGGCGGAATTCTTTCTCTGCTTAATCATCGGTGGTTGAGCAATTCAACAGCAGCGGCGTTTACAGTGCTTGTTCATGGAGCAAAACCCAGACTAAGGCTGGCCCAATATCTCCTCCGTTACCTTGTGATCGCCACCCTGGTATTTATCGCCTATAAACTAAACATCGTGTCGCTGGCGGCGACTATCGCCGGATTATGCAGCTTCGTTGTGGCTTTGTTCGTGGAAGCTTTTCGAGAATTTTATTTCGTTATTATTCACCGAGAGGAAACTAGTTAATGTTCTGGTTACAGGAAGCTGCGTCCAAAGGCGCAGAACACGCTGAGAAGGCCGAACAGGCTCCAATCATCGTGCAGTTGGTTAACCACTACTTCGGCGAGTGGGCCTACAAGTTTGAAATGGCCTACACGTATCCCTTCTGGACGAAGTTCTTCGCCAAGTTTGGTACCACGCCCGAAGCGGTGTTTGGCCCTTACACGCCAGAGACTGCGATTCCGTGGTACACGGTGATGTTTGTTATTGCGTGCATTCTTAGCGTGGCAATTATCTGGATTCTTAAAGGTCAACTTTCAGAAGATGAACCCGGTTACGGGCAGCAGACGCTTGAAGTGGGAGTGCTGGCGATCCGCGGGATGCTGGAAGACATCATTGGTCCGCAAGGACTGAAATATTTTCCAGTGGTGCTGACTTTCGCGGTGCTGATTTTGGTTTCGAACCTGATGGGGTTATTTCCGCTGTTTATGTCGCCAACGGCTGCCGTCAGCGTGACCTTCGCGCTTGGGTATTTCCTCATTTGTTTACTACAACTGGATCGGCATCAAGGAGAATGGACTTTTCGGGCACCTCAAACATTTGTGCGGGACCCATCTGGTGGATTGGGCCGTTAATCTTTCCGATTGAATTAATCAGTAATTTTATTCGTCCGTTTTCGTTGGGTATACGTTTGTTCGGAAACATGTTTGCCGACGAAAAGGTTGTACACACTGTGTCGAGTCTGGCGCCGCCGGTTACACTGGGTTGGCCCGCTATTGTTGATGCCGTTGAGCATCTTTGTGGCCTTCATTCAGACGTTTGTATTTATCCTTCTTTCGCAACTTTATTTGAGCGAAGTGTCGCATGCTCCTCATGACGAGCATGAGCATAGCCATGATGTTGAAGCATCTGAGCACGGCCAGGTGCATCCCGAGCACGCTGCGTTGGCGACTTCTTGACTGGTAATGGCCGCGGGTCGAGCGATGCAGGCAGACGCGCCTGCCCACGTTGACACGCATAGTTGGTAGGATGCGGTCCGTTCAAAACCGAAAGCACAAACTGGGAATAGTTGTCCGTTGATTTAATTGCAGTGTCTGTCTCGCTGGAGCGCCGTTGTAAGAGGGGCGGTGGATACCGGATGCAGGCGAAATCATACAATCCAGTTTCTGTGTTTGCGTTTTGTCGGTCGGCATAATTTCTGAGGTTTGAACCTCGGCAGGAGAACCCCAAAGATGAGAAAACTCAATTTGCTTTTCATGGTCATAGTGGGCGTGCTGTTTAGCGCGATGACCGTTCTCGCACAGGCTCCGGCAGCAGCTGATCATGCAGCGGACAGCAGCGCCGGTCTTAAAGCGATTGCGGCCGGTGTTGGTTTTGCGATTGCGGTGGTTGGCGGCGCGATTGGCCAGTCGCGAATCGGAGCCGCAGCCTGTGAAGGCGCGGCGCGCAATCCCGGCGCGGCAGCCAAGATTCAAACAATGATGATTCTTGGTCTGGCACTGATTGAATCGCTGGTGCTTTTTGCTCTGCTCGTTGTCTTCGCAAAGGTTTAGTTCTTAGACCTGTAACAAATTAAGTGCGAGCGTGGTCAATTGACTGCGCTCGCATTTCGTTTTGGTTCCGAGCGGACTGTTAGTCAGCAGACGAATCAAGTACATCGAACCGGACGTTCGAGGTTCAATCTCTTCAAAGAGCCTACGAGCCAGGAGCTTTCCGCGAGCTCCGGTTCTGATTGAATCTAGCTCAAACGTATTTTGTCACAACTTTGCTGCCGCCAAACTCATTGTGTTAGGCTGTGATATTCTCCCGAAAAAAATTAGTAGAGGAGGCACTCACCTTTCGATGAAAGCTTGTCCGAAATGCGGAGCGGAATATCCAGACACAACCACACTGTGTCCCGCCGACGGCGTGGCGCTCGAAAAGACGGATGACGCTTTGATTGGTCAGATTCTGGCCGGAAAATACCGCATTGATGAACGTCTGAGCGGCGGCGGCATGGGTACCGTTTATCGCGGCACACACGTGTTGATGGATAAGACCGTCGCCATCAAAGTATTACTGCCCTCGCTTGCTGCTGACGAAAAGATTGTGGCGCGTTTTTCCAGGGAAGCGCGCGCCGCTTCAAAAATTTCCCATCCACATGCGTTAAGTGTGACCGATTTTGGCGAAGCTGAAAACGGTGTGGTGTTTCTGGTGATGGAGTACCTAAGCGGACTGACGCTCAAGCAAATCATTAGGCAGGAAGGCCCGATGCCTTTGCAGCGCGCAGTCGAGATACTTCGCCAGGTAGGAGGAGCGCTTGATGCGGCTCACGCTGAAGGGGTAGTCCATCGCGACCTAAAAAGCGACAACATTATGTTGCTTAGTAGCTCGGGCACCGACTACGCCAAAGTGCTGGATTTCGGTATTGCGAAAATCAAGGAGCCAGAGGGCACCTACGATCCAGCCCTGACTGCGCCCGATCTGGTGATCGGCACGCCGCAATACATGTCACCCGAGCAATGCTCGCAGTCTCCTGACATCGATGCGCGTTCCGATATCTATTCGCTCGGCGTGATCCTTTACGAAATGCTGGTAGGACATGTCCCGTTCACCGGTGGTTCGCCAACCGAGATCATGCTCAAACATTTACAGCAGCCTGCGCCATCGGTTTTGGAGGAAAGGAGCGACTTGCCCAGGGCTATTGGCCGCGTGGTGGCAAAGGCCTTGGAAAAGGGACCGAATGATCGCTACCAGACTGTAGGAGAGTTAGTCGAAGATTTTACGATTGCGGCAGGAATGGAACCCGCCTCTGTTTCCTCATCAGGCAGTCAGCCGCGAGTGGAGCTACCAACCGAACCGGCAGTGGCTGATGAGTTGGATGAAGAGACGTTAGTTCGTCGCCGCGCCACGCGGCCGATGACCCCTCCGATTCCAACGCCTGATCCATCTCTCGGAGTTCCGTCAGTAGTTGTTCCTCTATCCGGTGGGCAGCAGCCGCCCCCCATCAGCAGTTTCAATCCCTGGAAAATTTTGATTCCGTCTATGATTGGTCTGTTGGTTATCTTTGGAGTCATCTATGCGTTTTCGCGCGACCCGCAGCCGACTGGCGCTGCTCCGGCAGGGTCTCCTTTAGTCGCCGATCCCAACAGCAGTCCGGTGGAACCGGCGAAACCGGCAACGGGGGAATCTGAGGCGGGTATTCCATCTGGTGGCACGACAAATCAGACAGCCAACATTAATGAAAACGCCAATACCTCGCCTTCACCGGCGCAAGGCGAGCTTCCGACCGACATCGGCGCAAACATTAACGCCAACACAAACGCGAATTCGAACTCGAATACTCAAAAACCCTCGCCATCGCCGACCCGAACGGTAGATGAAGAAGAACCGCCACCCCCGCCGCGACCGAGCGCTACCAATCCGCCTCTTCCGAAGCCGTCAGTGGCGCCCACGATCGCCGCCGCTACTCCAGAATTGCCGTAGGCAGCTGCGCAATTGTTTATCAGACAAGACTCAACTTGGCCTACGCAAAATCAGAACTGGGAGCGATAGCGACCAGCCAAAGACCCACTTCAAAAGGTTGGGATGGAAACGCTTAGGCTGCAGTTCTTCGTCAGTTGCGCTTTTGGCTATCTGAACCC
>CAWEIN010000016.1:0-97280 GCA_963809065.1 Blastocatellia bacterium | reverse complement strand
CAACCCGGCAATGAGGCTGTCCACGCCGTAGCCGACGTAGGCTGTGCGTGCCATCCGGCCGCGTGACATCGCGCGTGAAATGGTTGTTGCTCGTGCGGATGCCGCCGCCTTTGTTCCACCAGCGGAAGCCGCGATATTGCTGGTCGCTCTCCACCTTGCCGTCGGCGCCGACGATTTCGTGGCCCTGGTTCACCGGCCCCTCGAAATCGGGCGGCGTGATCCAGTTGTTGTGAAAATTGATGCTCATCCCGTTCTCGAAATCCACGCGCACCTGCACGGCGTCGTAGGCGTTGATGCCGTCGCGCACGAGCCGCTTCTTCTGGCCGACGGCGGTGAGCGAAACCGGCTTGCTCTTGTAGTAGCTGTAAATCAAATCCGTCCAATGCGGGCCGACGTAGCTGAACGGATCGCTCTGCTCGACCCACTTGAACGTGCTGGTCGAAACCTCCAGCGGTTCCTCGAGATAGGCCGTGCCGTAAAGCGGCTCGCCGATGCGCTTCTGGATGTCGTCGCGGATGCGCAGATGATCCGGGTCGTAACGCTTGTGCATGTCCACCGCGACGATGCAGTTCTTCGCTCGCGCCGGCTCGATGATCTGGTCGGCTTCCTGCGATCGACGAGGCACATCGGTTTTTCGGTGATGACGTGCACGCCCTTCGCGAGCGCGGCGAGAATCGGCTGCGTGTGCAGATGGTCCGGCGTGGCCACCGCCAGGACATCGAGATCGGGAAAATCGCGCAGGATGTCGTCCCACGGCGTCTCGCCGAAATAAGCGCGCGGCTCGTGGCCGGTCCATTCCTTGAAATGCTGCTTGCGGAGCCTTCTCGCGCCGATGTTTCGCGAGCGCGTGGCGACGGCGACCAGTTCGAATTTCACCGGCGCGAGTTCGCGCGTCCATTTGTCGAGGCCGACGCGCGCGAGTTGGCCGGCGATGCCGAAGCGCTGCAGATCGGCGTAAGCGCGCAGGTGAACATCGCCGCCGAACATGCCGGCGCCGGCGAGAGCGATTTTGATGGTGCGATCCATAACTCTAGTGGCGCAAGCCTTCCGGCTGGCGAGTGTGTCGTCAAGCTTCAGCTTGGGGCGGCATTAATTCGCACTCCGCCGCGAATTGCTCTGTCGCGGCCCTGAACGTTCGGTGATTCAATCGCAAACCAGCGGGTTGCGCCGCCAATCATCTCGGCGTCCCCGGCCCCCCCGCGAGGCGTATCGCGCAACGAGAATTCCAAACGCAAAATGAAATTCACGGGTGCAATTGAAGTTTGCGCTTTGCTACGGGGCGCGCCGTGGTTGAGTCTGGCGCGTGACGGGCGCAATTTTGAACGCGGCGGGCATTCTGGTCGGCAGCCTCATCGGGCTGGCGCGGACGACCCCGCTTTCCGCGCAGACGCAGGCGTTCTTCAAGGTCGCGCTCGGCGTGGCCACCACTTATTACGGCTTGCGTCTCACCTGGATGAGCATCGGCGGCACTTTCTCCCTGGTCCTCAAACAAATCCTGATCGCGTTGCTCGCGGTGATGTTGGGCAAACTGCTGGGCGGATGGCTGCATTTTCAAAAGGCCTCCAATCGCGCCGGCCAATATGCCCGCCGGCTCATCGAGCAGACCCAGACCGATGGCTCGCTGCGTTTCAGCAACGGCCTGAATGCCTGCGCGATTTTGTTTTGCGCGTCACCGCTGGGAATTCTCGGCGCGGTGCAGGCCGGCCTGCCCGGACAACCCGATGGCGTGGGCTATTTCTATGCCCTGGCGATCAAAGGGGTGATGGACGCCCTGGCGATGTTGAGTTTTGTGCGGTTGTTCGGCACGGGTCGATGCTGGCCGCGCTACCGGTATTTCTGTTGCAAGGCACGATCACCTTGACGTGCATGGTTTACCTCGAGCCGTTTTTGCGCACGCACGCGCTGCTCGATTCCGTCAATGCCGTGGGGGGCTTGATTGTATGCACGGTGGGGCTGGTGATTTTTGAACTCAAGAAGGTGGAACTCGCTGATTATTTGCCGGCGCTGGCGGTGGCCCCGTTGGTGACCTGGATTTGGAAGTGAGGGAGCCTACGGTGAAAGATTGGAAGCTCTGGGGTAAGCCGCTCTGAGCCGGCCGACCACTCTTTCTCTTACGCCTACGCTTAAACTCAAACTTAAGCCCTTCCGCACCTTCACATATTGAACTCCGGCCCGAGATAAATCTCGCGCGCCTTGGGGTCGTTCGACCATTTTCGCCGCCGCCCTTCATAGACCACCTCGCCCTTGTGGATCAAATAGGCGCGGTCCACCAGCTTGAGCGTCTCGCGCACGTTGTGGTCGGTGATCAGGATGCCCAGCCCGCGCTCCCTGAGCCGGCGGACGATCTTCTGCACTTCATAGACGGCGATCGGGTCCATGCCGCTGAACGGCTCGTCCAGCAAGAGCAGTTTGGGGCTGGTCACCAGCGCACGGGTGATCTCCAGCCGCCGCTTCTCGCCGCCACTCAGCGTGTAGGCCTTGCTCTTGGCCAGGCGCGCCAGATCCAGTTCATCGAGTAGTACTTCAGCCGATGGCCCGCTCCGCGGCCTCATCCGGCAGGTTTCCAGGATGGCCAGGATGTTCTGCTCGACGGTCAGCTTGCGGAAGACGGACGGCTCCTGGGTGAGGTAACCGATCCCCAGGCGCGCCCGCTGGTGCATCGGCAGGCGGTGACGTCCTGGTCCTGAAATTTGACGACGCCCGCGTCGGGCTTGACCACGCCTACCACCATGTTGAAGGTGGTCGTCTTGCCCGCGCCGTTGGGGCCGAGCAGGCCGACGATCTCGCCGGCGGCGACCTTGATCGACACGCCGTTGACCACCCGGCGGGCTGTATTCCTTCACCAGTTTCTCGGTCGGGAGCAAAGCACCCGTCTCACTCGCTGCTTCGGGCGAGGTAGTCGGACGAGTGGCACCGGACGGCTTGGTTTGGGTTTCGCTCATCTCATTTTTTTGACTTTGGTGGGCATGATGAAGTCCTTCGCAACCGTATTCGTGCCGGCGTAATTGATCCGGTAGTTCCGTGTGTAGAAGCGGTCTGTGACCATGTCCCAGAGGATGAGGTCACCATCGAACCAGACGGCCCAGCATGTTGGTCACTTGCGGGTGGCCAGTAAGTTCGATGGTTTGGTTCGTAGTGCCGTTCTCGATTTTGTGCGTGTAGGTCAGCTTGTCAGCGGTTGCGTGGCTCAACTCGCCCTTTTTGTCCGGGACATCAATCACCACGTTTTGGTCGGCTACGAAACTCGACGGCCCGCCGGTCGGCGAGTTCCAGTTGGCGGTGAGGCGGTTGGCCGTCAAACGCCGGAACGCGTCCGGACCATTGGTGGCGCTCGCAACGCCCTGTTCGAATCGCACCTGATCCCGGGCGTCCATCAACTCGATGCGATGAGTATTGGTGGAAAAAAACAAATTCAACGTTTCACATAGCAAATGGGGTTCGCTGCCGTTGATCGGGGATTGATGAATGCGCGCGTTCCCCATCAGCGACACCTGCCTTTCACCCGCCCTCAGTTCGCGGGCGGAGCACCCCGATGATGCGCGCCGCCTGATTTGTGTCTGCAACAGTAGGAAACAGACTCAAGAAAGAACTCGATTGCCCGGCGAGCGTGACCTGGGCGGCGACGTCTCCGATCGCCTGGATTTCTCTTGAACGATGGAGCGCGTCACGGTATCGGCGCGGCCCTCGCTCGGCGAAAATTTCCAGGACGGCTGGCCTGTGAAGACAGCAGCGCCGGTGGATTTCTGCAAAGACTGCGCGGTCGGAACGAAGGCATTGGTCCGGGCCGCCGTGGCAGACTACGACGTGGCCTTCGGCAACCGCGGTCCGCTCGGTATTGGTGGAAGCCGACTGGACGATGATTTTGTCGCACGATAGTTGATTGGTTTCGTCCCGGATGCGAACCGAGCCCTGGATGACGATGAGGTTGGAACTGACTTGGAGGTGGTCTGCAAACAAATTCACCAACGCAGTGAGATCAGTCGCGGGCATTACGGCGTTCGTTCCGCCTGCCAGCAGTTCCCCTATGCCTAGTGATTCGACAGGCAGCTTCACCGCAACGTTGCCTTCCGCGTCCAGTCGCTTTTCGATCTGGTGAAGGGCCACCCGCTCCGCGCGTCCTTCCTGCGGTCCTTGTTTCCAGTTGACGGCTCCGCTGAGCACCATGGTCTCATTCGTTCGCGTGTAGGTGGCAAGGTCGGCGTTGGCCGTCCGTCCGTCCGCCTTGCTGGCAACGAAGACCTGGTCCTTAGCGACGAGCGCGTCAACTGGAAACAAGGACCGCAGGAAGGACGCGCGGAGCGGGTGGCCCTTCACCAGATCGAAAAGCAACTTTGTTGCCGTATCGCTAGGCATAGGGGAACTGCTGGCAGGCAGCTTCACCGCAACGTTGCCTTCCGCGTCCAGTCGCTTTTCGATCTGGTGAACCACTATAATATGAGCGATTTGAACGGAGAGCGGTTAGCCGACGAGTTGCTTTTGTTACTTGATGAGAAACGAAATGAAGACATGCGCTCTCGTCTGAGTGAAGTAGCGGTTCAGTTAGGCGAGGGTGGCGCTTCGGAAAGAGCGGCCAACGTCGTGCTGGATGCGTTGCAGGAATGGAAACAGTAATAAGAGGGTTTGGAGCCCCACTCGGGGCGCGATGTTTATAGCGCCGAGATCTACCACAACTCAACTAGCTCCGTTAGGAGCGAAAGGTTAACGCGAACAAAACATTTCGCTCCTGACGGAGCTTGGTTGCTTTTATCAGCAGGTTCCTATCAACATTCGGCTCCTCTGGAGCTAAGAGTATTGCGCTTTGGTTGGATTCTGCTAGCCGCTAATCGACCTGGCTCTTCTTCATTTCCTCAAACTGCCTTCTTAATTCCTTAATCTCTTCGCGCATTTCCGGCACGCGCGCCAGGTGCGCATTCAAACGCTTGTATTCGTCCAGCGGCTGAATCGGAATTCCCCACCAAACGCCGGGTCTGACGATCTTGCCGGGCAGCACGCCGGCTTTTGAGCCAATCACGGCACCGCTCATTACGCGTATGTGATCGCCGAACCCAACCTGCCCGCCAATCACCACGTCGTCTTCAATTGTCACACTGCCGCTGATGCCGGTTTGTGCAGCAATCACTACGCGTTCGCCAATGTCGCAGTTGTGTCCCACGTGGACCAGGTTATCAATCTTCGTCCCGCGGCCAATCCGCGTTTGTCCCAGCGCCGCGCGATCGACGCAGGTGTGCGCGCCAAGCTCAACATCGTCCTCAATGATGACGGTGCCCCGCTGCGGAAACTTGTGGTAGCCCATGTCGTCACGGACGTAGCCGAAGCCATCGGCGCCGATCACCACCCCCGCATGTAGACACAACACGATCGCCAATCGTTACGTCGTCGTAAAGTGTCACACCAGGGTGCAACACACAGTCACGACCGACCTGCACGTGATCGCCGATCACTACGCCTGATTCGATGCGTGTCTCTGCTTCTACGCGCGTCCCTTCGCCAATCGAAACGTGTGGGCCGATAAAAACTGTGAGGTCGATGTCCGCAGTTTCCGCAATCGCTGCCGACTCATGCACAAACGGTTCGCGACGTTTTGCTGGATGCAGCAGTTCGGCAATCTGGGCAAAGGCAAGTTTGGGTTTCGCCACTTCAATCAGCGCCGGCCCAAACTCTTTTTCAATGATTAAGTCTTTTATGCAGGTGACAAATTGCGCCCCAGCGATTAGGCACGATGCCTGGCTGGATTTTCCCGCTTCGAAAAATTTCTCGTCCTCAACGTAGGCGACTTCACCAGCGCCGGCTGTGGACAAGTCGGTCACTCGCTCGATGTGGATGCTCCCGTCGCCAATCAGTCGGCCATCGACGGCGGTGGCTAGTTCGGCGACGGTCAACAATTTTGGCTCAGACATCGATTAGCAATCGGAAAATGATTGGTTATTCTGGGAAACAGCGCCGCCGATATTACACTTTTTCGTCACGACTCGGGAGGCTCTCAGCTCTAAACCACCCTTTCATTGGACGCCAGGGTCGGCGAAAGGACTAACTGGATCTCTCAAACCCCTACGTAGCGGCCTTTTAGCCTTGCCATGCCCCAACAGACCATCTATCATGACGCGGTCGGAAACCTATGTTATTGGTTTGTCCTGAGTCCGGCGGTTATCTTGTTTTTATTGATGATTTGAGAGCGTTTTCAGAAATCAGGCGCTCGCAAGGAGACGGTTTCATTGTTTAGTGATCAATTCCGCAGAGGCGAATCAGACAAGGGTAAGCTCACCGGCGTAAAGGGCTCCAAGCTGCTTTCCAATATTTCGGATGTTGCCTGGAAGGCTTTCCAGTCAGTCAACACCCTCCTGCCCGAAGGCGAAGCAATCACACCCAAGTGGGCGCCTGGCAAGTTGCTGAAATCTCACCAACGCAGTTCGCCGCCGCTGGGCTTTCCACGCGAGACCGACAGCCTTTGTCCACGTTGCGTCAAGGAAGTTCGCGACGCTGTAATTAGTGGCGATACCACGCTCGAATCATTGATGAATGAACATCCGGGCGAAATCAAAGCCCAGATTGTGGAAGAGAACGGACAGGTAGTCATGCGCAAGACTTGTCCGAAGCACGGTGAGTTTGTCGACGTGATGGCAACTGACCCGGCGTTTCTCGAGCGCATTGAATCGCTCTTCTTTGGTCGTGACTTTAAAGCTGCCGAGGATTCCCACGTTCATCATCACGGCACTTCGAACATCAAGTTTGGTCGCGGCGCTGTTTTGACTGTCGACCTCACCAACCGTTGCAACATGATGTGCAATCCCTGCTTCATGGATGCCAATCAGGTTGGTTATGTTCACGAGCCGACGTTTGAAGATACAAAAGCCATTCTCGACCGCGCAGTTTCGTTTAAACCAAAACGACAAATCATTATTCTCTTCTCCGGAGGCGAACCGACTCTATCGCCTTACTATCTCGAGGCGGTCGCTTACGCGAAGAAGATTGGCTTCTACAGAATTCTTGCGGCCACTAACGGCATACGCTTCGCCGAGGACATTGAGTTTTGTAAGGCAGCCAAGGCTGCCGGGCAACACGGCGTTTACCTTCAGTTTGACGGCGTCAGCGAAGAGAAGAACCAACACCGCGGCGTCGGCAATTTGTTTGACGTAAAGCAGCAGGCGATTGAAAACCTCGCCAGTGTCGGGATCAAGGTTACGCTGGTGACGACCATCGTTAACACAATCAACAACGACGGCATCGGCGCGATTGTTGATTTTGCGGCGAAGAACATCGACAAAGTCCAGACCATTGCCTTTCAACCCGTTTCGTTCACCGGTCGCGACGAAGATATTTCGGATGAGTTGCGTATTAAGCAGCGTTATACGCTCTCCGGCATGACTCATGACCTCAAGGATCAACTTCGCGGTCAGCTGCAACCCTTGCGTGATTGGTATCCCCTGTCTTCCTATTCGGCTTTCACCAGTGTGATGGACATGCTGCAAGGCGCGGACGCACCCTGGGGTTGGTCGTCCTGCAATTGCCATCCGAATTGCGGCATTTTCAGCTTGATGGTGGTCAATCGAAATACCGGCGAGTTCACCTCGTTGTTTGAGTTTTTCAACTACGAACAGTTCATGAAAGACGTCGCCACGATCACCGACACAGCGCGCGGCAGGAAACTCTCGTACGCGCAGCTCGGCATGGCGATTCTGCGAAACTTCGACGCTGAACGAGCGCCGGAAGGATTTCCAATTTCGCAGATTTTGAATCTCTTCAAACCATCGTCGACAAATTCAAGCTCCGACCGCAACGATCGTATGAAGACTGCCGGCACGCAGGAAGATCCCAATGACATCTGGCGCGTACTCTGCGTCGAAGGCATGTGGTTTCAGGACCTTTTCAACTACGACTTCCGCCGCACTGAGATGTGCGTGATTCCCTACGGCACTCAGGAAGGGGAAATCTCTTTCTGCGCCTATAACACCGGTGTGGGTTGGCGGCAGATCATCGAAAACATGCACAAGACTGCAAACCTCAGCGAGTGGTACGAAGAACACGGACGCCACCCGGTTTACGCCGCCGGTCATGAAGTGCCGGGAATTTCCAGAAAGCATCGCCTGAGCCTGCCAATTATCCAGGCCGTACTCGCCGAAGACGCGGATGAGAAGCCCATCGTTGTCTCTCCCTATTTAGTCCAGGATCACGAAGAAGAGTCAGTTGGAGTTTAGCTGGACGGCGTTCATCGTAGTCCGGGAGATGTGGTTCGGAAATCGATCACAGAGTAACTTCAGAATGCGCGGCAGAGATGCTGCGCATTTTCTTTTTGAGTTGGGCCGCTTAAGCCTGAGGCGTGAATCCGATCTCTTTCTTGACTGCTTTAGGCAGCTTAGCGAGAACGTCTTGAACAATAATTTTCGGTAGTTGTTCAAGCACGCTTTTGAGAATGGTCTTTGGCATTTCAAGAAGAGTGGCCTCGATACTCGCCAGCCGTTGCTCAATCTTGTCGAATCGTTCCTGAGCCTTATGCTGCCATACCTCGGTCTGGTGCTGCCATTCCTTAAGTGCGAGGCGTTCCTGATCGTTCCTGGCTATTTGCTCCACAAACGCCGCCTGGTTTCGAATGAGCAGCGCCATAGCTTCTTCAAGATGATTGTTTCTGGCGAGAGGCTTGCGAGCTGACATGCTCGGAAGTCTAACACCCTAAAACTAATTCCTCTACGGCCTCTTAACCTTCTGCTGTCCAAGCGCTCTTGCCAGAACTTTTTCAACAGCTGCCGCTGGCATTTTGTTTGCGGGTAGTGCCCCGTTCGACTAAATCCGCGCTGGAGAATCAACCGTGAAACACTCCGTTTTGCTCCTGTTTGCGATACTCCTGTCGCAATCTGTATTGTTTGCTCAAACTACAACGTCAGAAACAGCTGCGGCAAAAAACATCCAACTGTCGCAAGCCACAACATCCTATCCTACCTCGGGGACCGTGGAACTCAAGATTCCGGCCGGAACGACTATCGAGGTAGAGGTCGCCTACACAGTCAACTCGCTCGACGTTAAACCAGGGGAACGAATAAGTTTTCGCGTCCTAATCCCGATCATGATCGACGGCATGACTGTGATCGAGAGAGACGCGCTAGTTACCGCTCGCATCACCAGCGCGAAGCGGGGCGGGCACTGGGGGAAGGCCGGGAAGCTCATCTGGAGCATGGAAGATGTGGTGGCTGTCGACAACACTCGGATACCGCTGGCTCCGGAAACTGCCTTGGGTGACAAGCTCTGGAGTCTGGAAACCAAGACTGTCACGAAGCAACCTGTAAAGGCCCAGGGCAGCGTGAAAGGCACCAGCCATGTAGGCGAAGTCGCAACGATGGCTGCGGTTTCCGGTGTTCTGTTCCCTCCGCTCGCACTACTTCACGGATTTAAGCGGGGCGAAAATGCGATTTTGCGTGAAGGTAGACGGTATGTGGTCGCGGTCGGCAGAGATGCGACAGTCAAAGTAGTTGCTATCGCTGCGGCGCCTTGAGTGTGCTCCGGGAATCAGCCTTTTGAGCTTTTTTGCACTTGCCGTAATTGGGCCACGATGTCGCGAATGCGAATTGCCAGGGCTTCTATGGTTTCCGCGCGCTTTTTCGCTTTCTCCGGTAAATCTTCGCGGAGTAGTAACTGGGCCTGCCCGAGCACACCTGTAAGCGGATTATTGATCTCGTGACGCACGCGAGTGATGAGATCGGCTATCTCATCCATTTTCGCTTCATATTCCGTGGTCAGCGCGCGCAGCTTTTCTGCCGCTTCAGTTTTTGTTGAAGCCTTTTCTTCTCCAGCACCATCCACTTGCGTGGTCTCCTGTGGCTTGGCGGCTAAAGCATGCTCGTCGGGTTCAGTCATAGTTACTCCCAGTTTATTGAAACGTACTCATGTGGGAGCGCTCTGGTCTAGGAGGTCTGCAGCGAGGTGGGAGTATTGTGCCTTGATCGGAGAGGAATAGTAAACAGCAATATGCGAATTCAAGTTTGAGCAACACTCCGAGAGCTGCTGGCGAGCTTGGCCCGGAGCGCTGCTCTTCGTCGCGGAGCGACGATGACAGGCACCACGCAATTGCCCCACGGTGACTAATAACCCCGGTTGACAAAGAAAACCCTATACACTTACATTGAAATTCCTCTTGCTGGGAGGTCGTCTAACGGTAGGACTGCGGACTCTGAATCCGCCTATCGGGGTTCGAATCCCTGCCTCCCAGCCAAATAATTTTGCTGAGTTACGGGTCGCCAGCTAACTTGAAGCAGTACTTTTGCCGTCCCGGCAACTTAACCCTTCCAACAGCCTCTGCCAAACAATCCGCCGGTTGAATCATTCCGCCGCGATCTTAGCCCAGCTTTGCTGTGTGTTTGCCGCAACTTTTTGCCACCCAGAAAAAAGATCGCACACCTTGTAAGTTACTCGAACCCAGCTCGACAAATGGTTGGTGAACGAACCAGAGCGCGAACTTTGGCGCGGAGAGTGGGTACGTATCACGGTGCTTCATCGAGGAAGCGAAACTTACGATACTAAAAGGAGTGGTCAATGAAGTTCATTATTAATAGCGTTATGCTTGCGTTCCTGCTTGTCACTTGGGCCGGCGCTGCTGCGTTCGCCAAATCCAACACCGGCGGTGTTTCTTTTTCGTCAAATGTTAAGGTCAATGGCACTCTTGTTAAGAAGGGTAACTACGACGTCAGATTTGATGAGAAGACTGGCGAGCTTTCAATCGAAAAGGACGGCAAAGTGGCTGCCACAGCTGCGGCTCGCCTGGAGAAACGTTTTCGGAAGGCGGCCGGTACCGAAGTTCAGTTGAGCCTGGATGGCATGGACCGGAGATTAGTCGCCATCACCTTTGGCGGTAGCGACCAGAACGTTGTCGTAAACCAGACCGCTATGTTGGCGGGTGGTCATTGAGGCGATGTTTTCAAAGGAAGTGCACCTCGATCTCCTAAAGGTTCGAGGTGCGTTTCACTATTCTGAGTGAAGGAAGTCAATACAAAAACCCCGCAGGCTACTGGCGGAAATATAATACGAAGACAATTGCTGCCGTCAGTACCGCGAATATGAGTCCGGCCAAAACGACTTTATCAAACATTCGCTCAGCATCGAGGTTCCTCGCGCAGGTGGAGCAGCCCCGCGAACTCGGATCGATCGGCTTGCCGCAATCCCGGCAAGGGATGAGGTTCATAAAGTTACCCTTTCAAAACTGGTCCACCGGCATTACTCCCAATCCCGACGTATGCAATAATAAATCGAAGTAGTTTCATTGTCCCCTAATTTAAGATCGTGGCTTTTGCATGAATGAACCCCCGAGAACTCCCGAGAGTCAACCCGCGGACTTTAACGCGTGGGTGGACTTATACGGAGACTACCTTTACAAGTACGCAATATTTCGATTGCGGGACGGCTCGGCAGCTGAAGATTGCGTACAGGAGACTTTTTTGGCTGCATTGAAAGCTTACCGCGGTTTCGAAGGCCGGGGATCCGAGCGCACCTGGCTGGTAGGAATTCTGAAACATAAGGTGACTGATCATTTCCGGCGGGTTACGCGAGAAGCGCCGATTGGAGAGACTGAGGGCGAAGAGTTTGAGCATACCGAATTTTTTACCAGAACTGATGAATGGACCAACCATTGGAATTCGGGCTACGCGCCCAGCGAATGGCACGCGACCCCAGCGGAACTAATCGAGCGCAGTGATTTTTGGAAAGTTCTCAACGATTGCCTCTCTCCCCTACCCGAGCGCACGGCCAGCGCTTTTACGCTTCGCGAAGTCGACGGCCTGACTACGGAACAGATTTGCGAAGCTCTTAACATCACGGTGAACAACCTTTGGGTGATGCTTCACCGGGCTCGGCTGCACCTGCGCAACTGTCTCGAGATTAACTGGTTCACCAGGAAAACAACGAACTGAGAATGCCGTTGAAAGCCTACGACAGAATCAAGCATGCGGTGAGATGGTGGTTGCTCCGACGCCTGCCCACCTGTAAGGAAACGGTCAAGGTCATCTCGGAGTCCATGGAACGAAGACTCTCGCTTCGAGAGCGGATCACCGTCAAGCTTCATCTTTGGATCTGCCTCTGGTGCGTTTGGTATTTCGAGCACCTGCAATTGATAAGGAAGACTATACGGTCCAAAGCCGCTGCAGAACCCAATCTTGATTCTTCATCGCTTCCTCCCCTTTCAGCCGAAGCGCGGGAGCGGATGAAACTTCGTCTCACCCAACCCAAAGACTAAAAATCCGCCTTTCCTGTAAGGTTTTTCTTTACTGGTCCGACAACTCCTTGCTCGGCAAAGTTTGCCTTGAGTTGGGTTATTCGGAATATGCCTAAGAAACCTACAAGAATCGAAGCACACGATCATTCACATAACCTGAATCGATTCGCGGTCATTCCTACTGCCGATCGGCTGAATGTCCATCCTCGCTTTAGCGGACGAGGTGTGACCATGGCCTTTCTTGACTCGGGATTTCATCAACACCCCGATCTTGTCGAACCCAGCAACCGCATCGTGGCTTTTCACGATATCAGCGGTGAAGACACTGAAACTTATGTGGACAGAGTGGTTGAGTCGTGGCATTGGCATGGCACACAAACCACGGTAGCTGCAGCAGGTAACGGGCACCTGAGCGACGGTAAATATCGCGGCATTGCTTCGAACGCGCGACTCGTGTTGGTGAAAGTCAGTAAGAAGGGACGAATCAGTGAAGAGAACATTGCGCAAGGACTTCGCTGGGTCATCAAAAATCGTGAACGCTTTAACATTCGCGTACTGAACATTTCGCTGGGCGGTGACGAGGACGTGCCCTGTTCACTAAGTGCGATCGACCAACTGGCGGAAGAGGCTATTCGGCAAGGCATTGTTGTCGTGGTCGCGGCTGGAAACAATTCTGACCATGCTCCTATTCCGCCGGCAAACTCACCTTCGGTCATTACAGTTGGCGGCTATAATGATGACAATCAATTTGGACAAAAAGAACCTGGCCTCTATCACTCAAGCTTTGGCGTGACCGCTAGTGGCACAGTCAAGCCCGAATTAATTGCACCGGCAATGTGGGTGGCAGCACCAATCCTTCCGAACACTCGCGCGTACGATCGAGCTGAAGCTTTATCGAAATTGGCGGCTGCGCCGGATTACCAGCTGCGAAGTCTTGCTCGTGAACTCGAAGAACAAGCCGAACTGCCTGAACCGATAGCGGTCGGAGATGTCGAAACCATCCGCAATTTCGTGGAGTCAAGTCTCGAAAGTCAGAAGATCGTAGCGACGCACTACCAACATGTCGATGGCACCTCTTTCGCGGCACCGATTGTAAGTTCAATTGTGGCTCAGATGGTCGAGGCGAACCCAAAATTGACCCCCGGCGCCGTCAAGAACATTTTGATTTCGACGGCAGACCGCATAACGACAGCGCCAGCTATCCGCCAGGGGTATGGAGTGGTAAATGCACGCCGCGCAGTTGCATTGGCCCTATGCGAAGAGCACGAACTTAAGACAGTCGGTTGCAGGCCGCCGCGAGTTGAAAACGGAAGACTTGTGTTTCTTTATCACGACGACGAGGCAAAAAGCGTTTCGCTGGTTGGTGACTTCAACCGTTGGAACACGGCGTTCACGCCGCTTCGCAAGGACGAATCCGGACTGTGGTTTGCCGAAGTTGAAGCGCCTAAGGCCGGCAGTTATCAGTACAAATTTCTCGTGGATGGTAGTCGCTGGCTTGAAGATCCGAGTAACGGAATGAAAGTGCCCGACAACTATGGAGGACTGAACTCAGTCCTTGCGATTGATTGAAGAGGCACATTTGAACATCTATACCACCATGAGAAAAGCGGCCAGGCGATGGCTGTTGCGCACGCTCCAGCCCTGCCAGGTAATGGTTCCGGTCATGTCCGAATCACTCGAACGGCGGCTTGGCTTAATTGAACAAACAAAACTGCGCTTCCACCTCGTGGTGTGCACCTGGTGTACACGATATCTCAAACAAATCAAGTTGCTGAGACTGGTTGTCCGCCAAGCGGGGTTCGATGATACAGGCGACAATCCGCCTCTAGACAAACTCACTGACGAAGCTCGTCGACGCATTTCAGAATCAGTTCGTAAAGCCGTGTAAGGAACTTAAGCTCACCGCGACTAATAGGCTGGATGACGGAATTAGTTCAAGCGGGAAACAAGACAATCAGTTAGCGAGGTCCGCGCAAGTCGCGCGATGAGGAAAATGGAACTAACGAGTTCTGACAGTATCAGTGTGTTCGATAGCCTGCGCCGGCGAATGATGATGCCGGAACCCTGGACCTTTACCGAACCTTTCAAAGTCTCTAATAGGCGGAATCAGGAAATGACAGAAGCGTTGAAAGCCCACTGGCCCGAGTATCTGATGGAAGCTGCGCTTTTGTGCATATTCATGATGTCGGCTTGCGCTTTTACCGTTCTTTTATACCACCCGGCATCACCTGTCACTCGAGCGATACAAACCGACGCCATTCGACGAATCTTCATGGGCACGGCCATGGGTTTAACCGCCGTGGCGCTCATCTATTCGCCGTTTGGCAAACGATCGGGAGCCCACTTCAATCCTTCGGTGACTTTAACGTTCTTTCGACTTGGAAAGATCAAAGCCTGGGATGCGCTCTTCTATATTCTGTTTCAATTTGCCGGCGGTATCGTCGGCGTCGTAATCGCCTCATTCGTGCTGGGAATGTTGGTTTCGCACAAAGCGGTGAACTACGCGGCCACCGTGCCTGGTCCAAAAGGACCGACGACAGCATTCCTCGCGGAGCTAACAATTACCTTCATCTTAATGACGGTTGTTCTGACTGTATCAAACACGAAGCGGCTGGGTCGCTGGACCGGACTATTTGCGGGTGGGCTGGTCGCTATCTATATCAGCATCGAGTCGCCGCTTTCCGGCATGAGCATGAATCCGGCGCGCACCTTTAGCTCCGCTCTTGGCGCGCATCAATTCACCGCGCTCTGGATCTACTTCACGGCGCCGCCGTTGGGCATGCTTTTGGCGGCGGAAGTCTACCAACGGATCAGGGCGGGCCGCGCGGTTGCTTGCGCGAAGCTGCATCACCACAACAACCAGCGTTGCATCTTCAGGTGCAACTTTGAAGCTAACTGACAGCGGTTAGCCATAGAGAAGCGGAGACAGCGAGGCAGAACGGACAATGCGAAGCAACAAACTTAAAAGGACGTGGTCGCTAATTGTCGCGATATCACTTCAGTCTCCGGTTCTCTGTGGCTAATCATCAACAACTTTCTTAGAAGGAGAATTTAGGTCATGAAACATCGAAAGCTTGTAATGGGTTTGGCGCTACTCGGGGTCTGTTACCTGGCCCAATTCACGGTCGCGGTGACCAAGCGCAAAGCCGGCCCAACCAAATTCACAGTCAAGGTCGAGAACATTTCTAACCCCGAAGGTATGACGGCTTCGAACGGTATGAAGTTCCCTTTCGCGTTATCACCCGGCATGTTTGTGCTCAGCGCGAAGAAGGCACCGCTATTTACAGAAGGCAAGAGCGCGGGCAGCAACGGCTTGGAGATGCAGGCTGAAGACGGTGACCCGTCCGGATTGATCAAATCGCTTGAGGCCATGCATCACGCGTCGAATTTGCATGGCGGGTTCAATACACCAGTAGGGGCAATGGGTGCAGGCCCAATTCGCCCCGGCGACAGTTATGAATACAGCTTTACAGCGATGCCAGGCGCGAAGCTTTTCACGACGATGATGTTCGGTCAGTCGAATGATTGGTTTTATTCGCCGGATGGTAATGGCATTGCGCTGTTTGACGCCAAAGGCAATCCCGTCAGCGCCGATGTTACTGAGAAGTTGATCTTGTGGAACGCCGGCACGGAAGTCGACGAAGAGATCGGTATCGGCCCGAACCAGGGACCGAGGCAAAAGGGTATGAATACGGGAAGTGATGAGCATGGCGTCGTGCGTCGTGTAAATGATGCGCGCTGGACCGGAAAGAACGCCGAGTTCTTTCGCGTCACGATTACCGCTGAACCGGGCATGTGATTTGCAGGGAGCGTGGGCGTCCGCCCGTCATCAGCGTGGCCTAAAGCCAGGTCATGACGGCAGGGCGTTCGCGCTACGGTGAGAGGCAAGGTTCGTAAGGAGAGGTCTATGAAACCGAGTTTTAGGATCGCAGCAATAATTCTGGCAATTGCCAGCCTGACCGCTGTCGCGCAAGCGCAAACGATCGAGAAGAAATCGCTGACCATTGAAGGCGCCAAACGAGTCATCGCCGCCGCGGTTGCTTACGCGAAGAAAAACAACGCGCCAGGGGGAGTAATCGCGGTCGTGGATGAAGGTGGCAATTTAATGGCGCTGGAACGTTTGGACGGCACGTTTGCAGCCGGTGCAAACATCTCGATTGGCAAGGCTCGTACGGCCGTACTGTTCAAACGTCCGACGAAGGTCTTCGAAGACATTATCAAGAACGGCCGTACCGCTATGGTCGCTTTGCCCGACGCTTACTTTACGCCGCTGCAAGGCGGAGTGCCGATCACGATCGAGGGACAAATCGTGGGCGGAGTCGGAGTCAGCGGTGCATCAAGCGCTCAGCAGGATGAGGAACTTGCCATGGCCGGCGCGAACGTATTTTCCGGCGAACAGAAAATGAGCGAAACGATGCCGATGAAAACTTCGCCTGTGCTGTTCTTTGATGACACTCAGGTGTCGGAGTCCTTTTCAAAAGGCGCGGTACTGCTCGATGGCACGAATCGCAACTATATGGTTCACACCAGCCGGCGTGATCAGTCCGGCTTGGCTGAGATTCACACGCTGGACACCGACATCATTTATGTCATGGAGGGCACAGCGACCTTTGTGACAGGCGGCACAGCCGTGGGAGCGAAAGAGATTGCGCCAAACGAAATTCGTGGTGCGCGAATCGATGGCGGCGAGACGCGCCAATTGTCAAAGGGCGAGGTGATCGTTGTTCCCAGGAATACTCCGCACTGGTTCAAGGAAGTCGGCGGAGCGTTTCTCTACTACACGATTAAGGTTCGGTAGCGTCTTAGCGACTTTGCCAACCTGCTGAAAAGAGGATTGTCATGAGACGGGTTCAGATTCTTGCGGCGACATTGTTCTTGACGTTGGCGGTGACCGTTGAAGCTCAGTTGCCAACCAAACAAGTGCTGACTCTCGACGCGGCGAAGAAAATTGCGGCGGCGGCTGAGGTGGAGGCAAGGAAGCGCGGCGCGACGGTGGTCATCGCAGTGGTCGACGACGGTGGTTATTTACTGGTGCTCGAACGGCTGGACGACACGCAGGTGGCAAGCGTCGACGTCGGGATCGCCAAGGCTAAGACGGCAGCAATCTTTCGCCGGCCCAGCAAAGTGTTTGAGGATCAGGTGAAGAATGGCCGCGTGGCTGCCCTGGCTCTTCCGGGAGCGGTGGCCTTGCAAGGCGGAGTTCCGATAATCATCGACGGAAAAGTAGTCGGCGCCATCGGCGTCAGCGGCAACTCGCCCCAGGAAGACGAAGAGATCGCGAAGGTCGGAGCCGATTACGCGGCTGCGGCTATCAAAGGAGATAACAAATGAGCGCGCGAAATATGAACCTAATGCTTAGAGTCGCCTTCCTCTTGATCGTTGCAGCGGCGCTGTACGTTGGTCTATCGGGAAGCCTGACGCATGCCTCGCGGCCAACGAAAACATCGGCCGATGTCCCGGCCGGAAAGCCGGACGCGATGATCGACCTAGCAACTGACTCTGGCCTGCGTGCGGTTAAAGGCGAATGGCGCTACAGCGATACGAAAATTGTCGAAGTTGATTTCGTTAGTGCTGGTCAGGACAAGCAGCCGACTGGCCCGCCAGTGAAAACCTATGATTACACGCCCCACGCCGGCGGCGCTGACTTTGATGACTCAATGTGGGAAGTTATCGCGCCAACGACTCTCGATCAGCGACGAGGTCACGGCCGGCTCGGCTTCAATTGGTATCGCCTTAAGCTAACCATTCCCGAGCGTGTCGGTGATTTCGATCCAACTGGAACGACGGCGATTTTTGAAACCTCCCTCGACGACTATGCCGAAATCTGGGTTGACGGAGAATTGTCACGAGCGTTGGGCCAATCAGGTGGATCGGTCATCGCCGGTTGGAATGCGGAAAACCACCTGGTTGTCGGCCGGAACGTGAAACCGGGCCAGCAAATTCAACTGGCCATCTTCGGTATCAACGGCCCGCTTTCGAATCCACCGACAAATTTCATTTACCTGCGCTACGCGAAGCTCTCGTTCTACAAAACTGAGCCTGGTCCGGTCGCGCTGACGCCAAGCGAAGTCAACGTTGAAGTGGTGCGTAACGACCCGGCAATAAACGACGTAGTCGGACCGAATCCGAAGGTCTTCAAGCTTGCCGATGGATTCAATTTTACCGAAGGTCCGATCTGGGTGAACAAGGAGGGCGGCTATCTGCTCTTCAGCGATCCGAACGCCAACACAATCTACAAGTACACGCCGAAAGGAAATGAAGAAAGCAATCTCGAGGTGTTTCGCACACCGAGTGGTTACTCAGGCGCGGACATCGCTGAATTTGGCCAACCTGGTTCCAATGGATTGACGCTCGATCCTCAAGGTCGTCTGACTATTAATCAGCACGGGAACCATCGTGTAGTGCGCGATGAGAATGACGGAACTCAAACGATTCTTGCCGACAGTTATCAGGGCAAGCGTTTGAATAGTCCAAACGATTTGGTTTATCGATCCGATGGCACGCTCTTCTTTACTGACCCGCCATTCGGTTTTCCTAAGGCTTTTGAAGACTCGCGCAAGCAGTTGCCGTTCAGCGGTGTCTTTTCGATTTACAAAGACAAGCTGCAGCTCGTAAGCAAAGATTTCAGCGGACCAAACGGCATCGCCTTATCTCCCGACGAGAAGTTCTTGTATGTCGGCAACTGGCCACGCGCGATAACCGGTCAGCACGCGCGGGCCGGCGACGATTCGATTAACCAGATCGGCGAGAAGCACAAGGCAATCATGCGCTACGAAGTGCAAGCCGACGGGACGCTACGCAACGGCAAACTCTTTTTCGATTTTACGAGCGCGACCGGTGAAGACGGTCTCGACGGCATCAAGGTCGATCAAAAAGGCAATCTGTATGTATCGGCTCCGGGCGGTTTGTGGGTGATCTCCTCAGAAGGCAAACACCTGGGCACGATCATCACCCCGCGCCACCCGCACAACATGGCCTGGGGCGACGCCGATGGCAAAACGCTTTATCTCTGCGCACGCAGCGGCCTGTATCGCATCCGGCTCAATATTCGCTGGCGTGCGACCTTAATCAACGGCGATTTGAATCTCAGCTAAGGAATTCAATTATGGTTAGCGAAGCGGCTGTCAAAAAAATTAACGATGGGAGCAAGAAGCTTGGTGAGTTTCTGATTCGTTACGGTCTGGTGCTCGTGCTGGGCTGGATTGGCGCAATGAAATTCACGGCTTATGAAGCCGCAGGGATCAAGACCCTGGTGGAAACCAGTCCATTGATGAGTTGGATGTACAAAGTCTTCAGCCTTCAGACGACTTCAAACATCATCGGGGTTGCGGAAATCACAGCAGCAACTTTGATCGCGATTCGACCTCTCTCGGCGAAGCTATCAGCCGTGGGCAGTATGCTGGCGGTGTTTACGTTCCTCGCGACCCTAACCTTTCTGTTTTCCCTGCCGGGATGGGAAAAGAGTCTCGGCGGCTTTCCGGCCCTTTCCGGCTCAGGAGGATTTTTACTTAAGGATACGGTGTTGCTGGGTGCGGCTCTGTTTACGCTGGGCGATTCGTTGGCGGCAGGAAGAGATAGAACAATCTGACTTGCTTACAGTAGGCGGAACTGATGGACATCGACGAAGTAGTAAACCGAATTCTCGAGCTGCGAGCAGAGGTGCCTGAGAATCGCAGCTTGCTCGTGGGTATTAGCGGCATCGATGGCTGCGGAAAGGGCTTTATCGCCAGGCAAATCAAAGCTCGCTTTGCGCAACGTGCGGTCGCCTCGGCAATAATCAACGTTGATGGGTGGCTGAATCTGCCTGAAAAGCGATTTGACCGAATCGCGCCTGCCCAAACGTTTTATGAAAACGCAATTCGGTTTAATGAGTTCTTCTCAGACTTGGTGATCCCCTTACGCGATCAGCGGTCAGTTTACCTGGTCGCTGACGTGGCAGAAGAGACCGCGAAGCAGTACCGGAAGCATATCTACAATTTCAGAAATGTTGCTGTGATTCTGGTGGAGGGAATCTTTCTCTTCAAACAGGCGTATCGAAGTCTGTTCGATTTAGCCATCTGGATTGATTGTTCATTCCCGACTGCCTTAGCGCGAGCCCTTGAACGTTCGCAGGAAGGTTTTCCTCCGGCAAAGACGATCGCCGCCTACGAAACTATTTACTTCCCGGCCCAGGAGATTCATTTCAACAAGGACAATCCACGCGCAACCGCTGATCTCATTTACGATAACAACCCCTATGCAATCGAGCATTGCTTCCTGGCAAGCAGCCAAAAGCTCAACGCTTTAGTGTCGCAGCCCTCGCTAACTGAACACCGGGCGCGCTCTTTCTTCCAAAGGTTTTAGCTTTGCATAAATGAGTTCGTGCGTTGGAACTTCGACTCCGCTTTCGCGCGCCATGCGTACGACGGCGCCATTTTGCGATTCGAGTTCGGAGGGTTTTCCCGCCGCTATGTCGCGTTGCATGGAACTGGTCGCATCTTCCGGCAAGGCATTGACGCCGGCCATCACAGTTTCAATAGCATCCTGTGGGAGTGTGATTCCGCGTGCCTGAGCCAGCGCGAAAATCTCTTCCATTGCATGGACCATCTGTGCACGCAATTCTGGGTCTGTACGAAGAACGCCGGCGGGCGCATTCGCGATTGCGCCGACACCGCTGAACGAGGCAATGAACAGGAACTTCATCCACAGCGCTGCCTCAATATCGGCAGCAATGGTTGTTTCAATTCCGGCGTCATTGAAAACGTTTACGATCGCGACGACACGATCGCTGAGGCGATTATCACTTTCACCAATAACCACCGAGGGCGCAAACCCGGCGTGACGAATATGGCCTGGCCCAACAACGAAGCTGACAATCTTGCAGAGTCCGCCAATCACCCGATCAGGGCCTAACTCCGCAATCAATTGACCAACGGCGTCTACTCCATTCTGCAAAGGCAGAACGGTCGTTTTCGGCCCGACCATCGGTTTCATCGCGCCCGCTGCTTCTGGTACTTGCCACGCTTTTACGCCAACGATTACGAGATCGGCCTCGCCAACTTCATTCACATCATCCGTGGCTTTCGCGGGATCGATCACAAAACCGCCGTTGAGACTATCAACCTTAAGTCCTTTTTTTTGGATTGCGCGCAGATGTTCGCCGCGCGCGATGAAAGTGACATCCTCGCCTGACTGGGCAAGCCGCCCGCCGAAGTAGCCACCAACTCCACCAGTTCCAAAGATTGCTATCCGCATGGCACCTTTACGCAAAGTCTTAAGCTCAAACTACCCATCAGACCTGGTCCAGGTTAATGCTTGACGCCTTTCAACAACGGTCGTAGCATTGCAGCATTCCCGAAATGAAGTCCGCTTTGGGCTTTCCCCTAAGGAGGGAATATGAGTTATCTCCGCGAGAATGCTTTTGAGGAAGACGATTTTCCCACGCTTCAATTAATCAAGGAAGACTACGGTTTCATTCCAAATTTCTTCCGGTGCCAAACAGCGCGTCATGACATTCTGGACGCAGAAGTGCAATTGGTTGATGCCATCCTGATCAAGGAAGGCGCCTTGACGCGCACACAGAAAGAGCACATCTTTCTGGTTTGTTCCGCGGCGAACCTCAGCACGTATTGCGTGACAGCGCACTGTGAAATCATCCGCATGCTGAAACTCGCCGGGCCCGAACCGGAACAGATTGCCCTCGATCACATGTCTACCGATCTTCCGATTGTCGACAAGGCGCTGCTTAACTTCGCGCTCAGGCTAAACAACCACCCTCAGCAAGTTACCCAGGACGACATAGATGATCTAGGCACCTACGGCTTTAGCGACCAGCACGTGCTTGAGGCAGTCATGTGCGTCGGCCTCGCGAAGTTTGCCAACTATATCGGCTTCGGTCTCGGCACAGTGCCTGATTTCAAATCGCGAATTGATCTAGAGAAGAGTAAGGCCGTGACGGCCTAGCACCTATCCCTTTGGGGGTGTCGCTCGTAACTCACAGCCGGCACGAATTCGATCCATGATCTTCGTGACCACCGGCTCAGCAATCGGTTCGGGATATTCAAAAGATCCACTGTCGGTGACTATGCGGAGAGTCTTACGGGTAGAATCGTAAAGTACCTGGCAGGTATTGCATTCGGCGAGATGTGCTTCGAGCTGCTCGCGAATCTCCGTCGCGAGTTCGTGGTCGAGAAGGTTTCCCAGTTCAGTAATAAAATCCTGACAGCTAATCATGCGTTCACTCCCGGGCCGGTTTTTGCAAAATAAGCAACCAGCGACTCGCGCAGCATCAAGCGCCCGCGCAGCACGCGGGCTTTTAATCCCGGGATCGTGAGGCCTAGAGCATTTGCCGCTTCCTCAGTCGAGAGCTCTTCAAGATCCCGAAGCATCAATGCCACTCGATATTTGGCCGGCAGCTTCATCACTTCTGTCTCAACCAATCTTCGCAACTCTTCTCGCGAATACAAGTCTTCGGGATTTTCCTGCCAGGCCTGAATCCGCCGTGGCCTGAATTCTTCGCTGTCGTCGTCAAGGGTCTCAAAATCTTTTCGTCCTCGCAAGCGTTGCAACCCTGTGTTAAGAGCGATGCGCACCAGCCAGGTAGAAAATCTCGATCGTCCTTCGAACTCTGGCAGGTGCTGGAAAGCCTTTAAGAAGGCATCCTGCAAAGCATCTTCGGCCTCTTCAGCACTGCCGAGGATGCCAATCAAGCTTCGGTAAACTTTGCGCCCATGCCGTCTCACCAATTCTTCGAATGCATCCGTCTCGCCGGCCTTCACTCGTGCAACAAACTCCGCGTCGGGATCGGCGGACACCGCCTCCTCCGCTAAAGGTAACCCAAGCATTGGACGTTCAGACTCAGCCGCGGGATTCACTTCTTTTTGCTGAAGTATTAAGCGCGGCTTGAAGTCGGGCTCGCTACCCAAGCCCGCCTGAACGACATTGAGCATATTTGTCAGCGCCACCATCAGCACGGCTTCCAGAATCTGCTCGTCAGAAAAGCCGTGAGAACGCAGTTGTTCGACGTCGGTGATCGTAAATCTATTTCCGTGCTGTGCCAGCCCTCGGGCGAAATCGAGCAGCTGAACGTCTGTTTCAGTTAGAGTCGCGTTCCTATGATCAGCCGCAATATTTGCTGAGTGTTCAGGTTTTACGCCCAAAAACTGCAAAATTTGCGAATGAACGGCGGGGAAATAAAGGTTGGAGTTCGCGCCCGAGACTACCAGCACAATGAATTCCTTTTGAAGTCGGGTCAGCGCACCTGTCTGGAATAGAAGCTTTTCGATCAGTCTTGCCTGGGCAGCGACTAGATCCGGCCGAGCCAACTGCTCGCGAAAAACTCTGGGGATGAATCCGAGGTGCTGCTTAAAGAGCGACAGCGAGGCGAGCGCCTCCGGATCGTTATGTTCAGGCAAATAGCCCACAGTCGATCTCTCCTGGAATACTAAAAGACGCGCCGCAGAATACCCCAACCGAGGATGTTGCCGCCAGCGGGAGAGCTGCTTCACAAAATTTTGCATCCGGAGGAATGCCATCGCGTCTAATCAATCAGATTCATGTCAAAACCGGCCACGCAATGCACGAGGTGCACCATGAAAAATGTTCTCGACTCAAGATCGATACTCGATCCAACCGAGTGGTTAACCGAGCACGGCGATTATCTCTACCGTTACGCATTGGTTCGGGTCCGAGACTCCGCCGCCGCCGAGGATTTGCTTCAGGAAACTCTGCTGGCGGCTATCGGTTCATGCCAAACTCACGAAGGGCGCAGCTCGGAACGGACTTGGTTATTAGGAATAATGAAACACAAAGTGGTTGATTACTTTCGCCGGTTCGCGAGAACGCCTGAGTTCCGAATGTCCAGTGAAGAGGGCCACGACGACTTAGATTGGTTTGAGAGCGAAGGCGCGTGGCGCGGACATTGGCGCGAGGATCAAGCGCCCGTATGCTGGCCCGTTGATGCTATCAAACTCTTGGAATCCCGCGAGTTTTGGGAGACCTTCGATCGTTGTCTGGCGCGGCTTTCACCACAAATGGCCGTCGCATTCACGCTCCGAGAAATCGACGGCCTGAGTAGCCAGGAAATCTGCGAAATACTCAACGTTACACCAAACAATCTTTGGGTAATCCTGCATCGCGGCCGCGCCAAGCTTAGGCACTTTCTCGAAGCCGAATGGTTCCGAGGAGTTACTCCGGCTTCGCCTGCCGGTGGGAAAAATCTTGAGCGGCGACCGTTGGACATCAACAGTGTCCGGTCAGAATTTACCTACAGCGCGTTTGCCGCGTGAATCGTCTGTAAGGATTTGGTTCCAGCCCCGACCAATAGGCGTTAGAGGTTATCGGGCGGCTGCGCTAAGGAAGTTCACACCGCACCGAAATCCAAAACAGCTCCAAAAACTAAGCGGATTCAAAGAGAGTGATTTCGCGAATCCATGGCTCTAAGTGTGTTCATTTTCGATTAGGAATTTCTGAAAAGGAGATTTGATTATGTCTAAGAAGTTAACAATCGTTCTGGTAGTTCTCGTCATTGTGGGCGCCGGTGCCTGGTATGCGTTTCGGCCCGAGCGGCTCTTCGTTAATCAAAGAGTCAACGAACAGTTTCCGACTGCCTCGGCAGCCAACATGGAACCGATGAAGCTCGCGTCTGGTGAGTTTCACTCCGGAGCCCACGAAACGAAGGGCACAGCGGCAATCTTCAAGCTGGGAGACAGCAAGAGGACATTACGCCTGACCAACTTCGCAACCTCCAACGGCCCGGATGTGCATGTCTACCTCGTGGCCGCTGCGGATGCAAAAGACAACGACACCGTGAAGAATGCCGGGTTTGTTGACCTTGGTTCTTTGAAGGGAAACATCGGCGATCAGAATTACGACGTTCCCGCGAATGTCGATTTGGCGAAGTATCGCGCCGCGACGATTTGGTGCGCGCGGTTCAATGTCAACTTTGGCACCGCTCCATTGATGAACTGATGTCCGACAAACTTCAGTTTGTCGGTTAGTACAAACGCATCCATCCGCTGGACTTTGATATTTCGACGACAAACTAAAGTTTGTCGGACACTTGCGGAGCGCATCATGACAACCAGTAATCACTACGACCTAATCATTATCGGCACGGGCGCGGGCGGCGGCACGCTCGCCTACAAACTCGCGCCCTCCGGTAAGAAGATCCTTCTGCTCGAACGCGGCGACTATGTGCCGCGCGAGAAGGACAACTGGAGCACGCGCGCGGTCAATCTCGAGGCCAGGTACAACACTAAAGAGGCCTGGCGCGACGTTGATGGCGAGGAGCTGCATCCGCACACGAATTATTTTGTCGGCGGCAACACGAAATTCTACGGCGCGGCGTTGTTCCGTTTGCGCCAGGAAGATTTTGGCGAGATTCGTCATCACGGTGGGATCTCACCGGCGTGGCCAATTAGCTACCGCGAGCTGGAACCCTACTACACCGAAGCTGAACACCTCTACCAGGTGCACGGTAACCGCGGTGAAGATCCAACAGAACCATACGCCAGCGCGCCGTACAAATATCCGGCCGTAAGTCACGAACAGCGTATTCAACATCTGCACGATGATCTTGAGCGAGCAGGTCTGAAGCCTTTTCACGTGCCACTCGGCATTCGCATTGATGAAAAGAGCCCACAGAAGAGCGCCTGTATTCGCTGCAATACCTGCGACGGCCATCCCTGTTTGATTGGCGCTAAGGCTGATGCACAAACAATCTGTGTCGATCCGGCGTTGGAGCATAAAAACGTTTCGCTAATAACGAACGCAAAGGTTATGCGTTTGGAAACAAACGGCAACGCGCGGGAAGTAAGCAAGGTGATCGTCGAGCGCAACGGCGTCCGCGAAGAGTATTCGGGCGACATTGTGGTGGTTTCATGTGGCGCGGTTAATTCCGCAACGTTGTTACTGCGATCAGCGAATGACAGTCACCCGAACGGACTCGCTAATGGTTCAGACGTGGTCGGACGTCACTACATGGGACATATCAATTCAGTTTTGATGGCACTTTCAAAATGTCCGAACCCCACAGTCTTTCAAAAGACACTGGCCATCAATGATTTTTATCTGGGCTCGAAAGACTGGGAATATCCGATGGGCCACATCTCGTTCGTCGGCAAGCTGGACGCTGACACATTAAAGGCCGGCGCACCGGCGATCGCTCCCGGCTGGAGTTTGGATTTGATGGCCACTCATAGCCTGGACTTCTGGTTAACTTCCGAAGATCTGCCGGACCCGGAGAATCGGGTGACTGTCGATCGCGACGGAGAGATTCGCGTCAGCTACAAACTCAATAATGTCGCAGGGCACGATCGCTTGAAAGCTCAGCTACAAAAAGCAATGAAGCAAACCAATTGCGACATTCACGGACACGAATGTCACCAGGGGTTGTTTGCGCGGAATCTTTATCTTGGTCAGCGTCTGCCGCTCGCGGCCGTAGCGCATCAGAACGGCACCATCCGGTTCGGCGAGGATCCGAAAACCTCTGCGCTCGATCGCAACTGCAAAGCTCATGAGATCGACAACCTATACGTGGTCGATGCGAGTTTCTTCCCCTCGAGTGGCGCGGTGAATCCTGCGCTTACGATCATGGCGAATGCACTGCGCGTCGGCGATCACCTGTTGCAGCGAATGGGCTAAAGCAAAAACGCAAAGGAAAGATTATGAACTCAAACCCGAACTATTACCGACAGCGCAGCAGGACAACCAGAGCGATCTTCATTGCATTTCTTTTCACTTTTTCCTTTTGCCTTTTTCCTTCAGCAACCCTGCCAACGGACGCGCGCGCTCTCAGCAGCTCGCGCGTCCCCTTCCTATTCGCAACGTCAGACCAGCCCACCGGTCCCCTTCCCGTTGTTGAGCAGGTCGGCGCGATTGGTATGACTGTCGCTGACATGGATGCTTCCGTAAGTTTCTATTCGCAGATTCTGTCATTCGAAAAGGTGTCGGATACGGAAATAACCGGGGATGACTACGAACGGTTCCAGGGTGTGTTCGGGCTGCGCATGCGGGTAGTGCGAATGCGCCTGGGTGATGAGTTCATTGATCTGACGGAGTATCTGGCGCCCAAAGGGCGGCCAGTGCCGGTTGACTCACGCAGTAACGATCATTGGTTCCAGCACATTGCGATCATCACCAGCGACATGGATAAGGCCTACGCCCTGTTGCGCCAACACAAAGTCGAGCATGCCTCGACTGGTCCGCAGCGGCTGCCTGACTGGAACAAAAACGCGGGCGGCATCAAAGCTTTTTATTTTCGCGATCCTGATAAGCACTGGCTCGAGATTCTTCAATTTCCTGCTGGCAAAGGCGATGCGAATTGGCAGGCAAAGGATCGATTGTTTCTCGGCATCGATCATACCGCGATCGTGGTCAGCAACACCGAAGCAAGTTTGAAGTTTTATCGCGATGTGCTGGGTCTGCGCATCGCAGGTACGAGTGAGAATTACGGCACTGAGCAGGAACACCTGAACAATGTCTTCGGCGCAAGGTTACGCATTACGAGTATTCGAGCTGGCGGCGGGGGGCCAGGCATCGAGTTTCTCGAGTACCTTGCGCCGCGCGATGGGCGCCCTGCACCAAGCGATGAGCGGGCCAGCGATGTATTTCATTGGCAGACGACACTGCTCGTCAACGCGGCCGAAGGGTTCGCGCACAATCTGCTTGCCGAAAACTTTCGCTTTGTTTCCCCGGGCGTGGTGACTATCGGCGATGGACGATTGGGTTTCAACAAAGGCTTGTTGGCCCGCGACCCTGACGGGCATGTGATGGCGTTGATCGAAAAATAATGTTTGAGGACGGTGGGGCAAATCCGCCACCGCACATCGAGCGGCATAGCCGTCAGCCAACCTTAAGGGCTACTGAGAATCAGGACATGAAATGAATAAAGACAAAACAAACATCCCAACCGCTGAAGAGCGACGGCTCGAGGAATCCCGCGACCGCAAGGTGCATTGGAAACGTTGGGGACCTTACGTGAGCGAACGCGCGTGGGGCACAGTGCGCGAAGACTACAGCGCCGGCGGCACCGCCTGGGACTATTTTCCACACGACCACGCACGGTCGCGCGCCTACCGCTGGAACGAAGACGGTCTCGCCGGGATTTGCGATCGTCATCAGATGATGTGTTTCGGCCTGGCACTCTGGAATGGTCGCGATCCGATTCTGAAAGAGCGCCTGTTCGGTTTGACCGGAAACGAAGGCAATCACGGCGAAGATGTTAAAGAGTACTATTTTTATCTCGATTCGACGCCGACACACTCGTACATGAAATACCTGTACAAGTATCCGCAGGCCGAGTTCCCTTACCAGAAGCTGGTTGAAGAAAACCGCAGTCGCGGGAAGCAGCAGCCTGAGTTCGAGCTGCTGGACACCGGAGTGTTTGACGAGAATCGCAATTTTGATGTGTTTGTCGAATACGCAAAGGGCGGCGCTGAAGACATTCTAATTAAGATCACTGCCTCGAATCGTGGGCCCGAAGCCGCCGAAATTCATCTGCTCCCGACCGTTTGGTTTCGCAATCGCTGGAGCTGGGGCGACAACAGCGATCCGAAGCCTAGCGCGCGCCAGGCTCCATCTGAGAGTGGTACGACGACTATCGAACTGGAACATTTCATGCTGGGACGTCGCCGTCTCTACTGTGAGGGTGTGCCGGAGCTGCTCTTCACGGAAAACGAAACGAACACTCAGCGCCTTTTCAATTCCGCCAACGCCTCGCCGTATGTTAAGGACGCGTTTCACAATTATCTTATCCACGGCCAACAGGATGCGGTAAATCCGGAACTGACCGGAACTAAAGCCGCGGCGCATTACGCGCTCACAGTCAGTCCGGGAGAATCCGCGACGATTCGTTTGCGACTAACTGACCAAGATAAGGCTTTTGGAAAGGAGTTTGAGCAAGTCTTTGCGACGCGACAGCAAGAGGCCGACGATTTCTTCGCGACCATAATTCCGACGGGCTTATCAGCCGATGCGCGTAACGTCATGCGCCAGGCATTTGCGGGAATGCTTTGGTCGAAACAGTTCTACCACTACGTCGTTAAGCAGTGGCTCGAAGGCGATCCGAAAACACCGGCGCCGCCTCAAGATCGTGTGCACGGCCGCAATCATCAATGGCCAAATCTCTACAATGCCGACGTTATTTCCATGCCCGACAAGTGGGAATATCCCTGGTACGCGGCGTGGGACCTGGCGTTTCACTGCATTCCGCTGGCGCTGATCGATCCTGAGTTTGCGAAAGAGCAACTCGTGTTGATGACCCGCGAGTGGTATATGCATCCGAATGGACAGTTGCCGGCATACGAGTGGGCGCTCGGTGACGTGAACCCACCGGTGCATGCCTGGGCCGCATGGCGCGTCTACAAGATCGACAAGAAGCGCAACGGCAAAGGCGATCGCAAGTTTCTCGAGCGCGTCTTCCACAAGCTGATGCTCAACTTCACCTGGTGGGTGAATCGCAAAGACGCCGACGGCAGCAACATTTTTGAAGGCGGCTTTCTCGGACTCGACAACATTGGCGTTTTTGATCGCAGCGCGCCTTTGCCAACGGGCGGTTATATCGAGCAGTCGGACGGTACCAGCTGGATGGCAATGTTCACCCTGAATCTGCTGGCAATCGCGATGGAGTTGGCGAGCGAAGATCCAGTTTACGAGGACGTAGCCAGTAAGTTTTGGGAACATTTCATTCACATCGCGCACGCGATGAATCATCTGGGACACGACGGCATTGAATTATGGAATGAAGCAGACGGCTTCTTTTACGATGTGCTGCACCTCCCGGACGGCGGACACTTTCCGCTGAAAGTGCGTTCGATGGTAGGTCTAATTCCATTATTCGCAATCGAAACGTTGGAAGTGGAAACATTGGACCGCTTGCCCGATTTCAAGAAGCGTCTTGAATGGTTCATCGACAACCGCCCCGACCTGACGGCCAACGTCGCTTGCATGCGCACGCCGGGAAATGGCGAACGCCGATTACTGTCGATTGTCGGTCAGGAGCAGTTGCGTCGTGTGCTTAACGTCATGCTCGATGAGAGTGAGTTCTTGTCACCCTATGGCATCCGGGCGCTGTCGCGTTATCACAAGGATAATCCTTACACGATGGATGTTAAGGGAGCGGCCTATCGCGTGGATTACGAACCGGCAGAGTCGAGCACTGGTTTGTTCGGTGGCAACTCAAACTGGCGCGGCCCAATTTGGTTTCCAGTGAATTTTCTGCTGGTGGAATCGTTGCAGAAGTTTCATCACTACCTGGGCGACGATTTCAAAGTTGAGTGCCCCACTGGCTCAAGAAATATGCTGACGCTATGGGAGGTCGCAGCCGAGATCTCACGCCGTATGTCGCGGCCTTTCCTGCGGGAGGCGGATGGACGCCGTCCGGTCTATGGCGAGATCGAGAAGTTTCAGAACGATCCGAATTGGCGAGACCTGATCCAGTTTCACGAATACTTCCATGGCGACAATGGCTCAGGCATCGGCGCCAGCCACCAGACCGGATGGACCGGCGTTGTTGCCAAGCTGATGCAGCAGAGTGGCGAGCACGGCGCGAAGATGCAAGCCGTGGCCGGCAGCGGAACTCAGTAGTTAAGGATAATGAAGTCAGTACCACCACGCGGTAGCGGGTGAGTATTTCGATTGTCGATTGTCAATTGGCGATTTTCCGATTGGCGTATGGCAAACGGAACACCCACCCGCTACCGCGTGGTGGTACTGACCTCATCTGACGCAGCATGAGTGCCTGCAACAAAATCACACTCTTATTAATTCTTCTGAAAGGAATTCGCGCTTTCTCCGACTCATAGTCAGGAAGATGAAGTGAAACCTGATAAGGAGAGCGACGATGGCAATCTTCTCTTGTGAACACGAAGTCACCAACAATCTATGCAGCTCGAATCAAAGCACTACCGAAAGCGGTGACGATCGCTGGGCAGTGATTCTGGCCGGGGGTGACGGCACACGCCTGCAATCGCTGACGCGGAGTATTTCGGGTGACGACCGACCTAAGCAGTTCTGTCCCGTCATTGGCGGCCGAACCTTGCTGGATCAGACCAGCCGTCGCGTGGCGCTCTCTGTGGCGCCCGGAACAAACTCTGACCGTTCTAACGCGAACCCATGAGCGTTTTTATGAGTCGTTATTAAAAAATGTGCCAAAGACTCGATTGCTGGTGCAGCCTGAGAACAAGGGCACGGCACCCGCGATTCTTTTCAGCTTGCTGCGCATCGCACAGCTTTCACCGAACGCCACCATCGCCTTCTTCCCTTCTGATCACTATTTCGCAGACGATGAGCAGTTCATGTCGCATATCGAGTCCGCCTTTTCGGCGTCACGAACGAATCCCGAAACCGTTACCTTGTTAGGCATCAAACCGGAGCATCCAGAAGTGGAATATGGCTGGATCGAGCCAGACTTTTCTTTGTTTGGGCGGCAGCCACGCTCGATTTCGCGCGTTCGCAAGTTCTGGGAAAAGCCTTCGGCACTCGTTGCTCACAATCTGATGGAGCGCGGGTGTCTGTGGAATAGTTTCGTGATGGTAGGTCGAGCCGATGCTTTTCTTAAGATGACCAGGCGCGCGTTGCCGGCGCTCTTCGATTTCTTTTCGGCAATCGCACCAGGTTTCGCCAGTCCTGCAGAAGCTCCCGCGATGAGCGAGTTGTATTCCTGGATTCCGTCGTCGAACTTCTCGCACGAAGTGCTCGCATTGCGGCCTGAAGACCTGGCGGTCATGCAGGTAAGCGACGTCGGCTGGAGCGACCTGGGTGAACCTAAGCGAGTGTTCTCGACCCTACAGAAGATCGGGCTTCAAACTCAGTGGGCCATGCCAGCAAGTTAATCAAGTGGGGCGCTGGGTTAGGGTGTCGCTTTGTCAATTTTATATTCGACGCTCTAACCCCAACGTCCTTCGCCATAAGGAGCAATCATGAAAGCAATTGCAGTCTTCCCTGGAAAACCAAACACAGTGCATCTCGCTGAGATGCCGAAACCTTCGGTTGATGAGGTGCCGAATGGTCGGGGAGTGTTGGTCAAAGTTCTCCGTGTCGGCGTTGACGGCACCGATAAAGAAATCAACGCCGCAGATTATGGCAATGCGCCGGCGGGTTCTGACTTTTTGGTCGTCGGCCACGAAAGCTTCGGTCAGGTGGAAGCGGTTGGGCCAAACGTGGTCGAGGTTAAACTCGGCGACTTCGTTGTTGCTACCGTGCGCCGTCCTGGCTCGAGCATCTACGACTTGATCGGCACCAACGATATGACTACCGACGACACCTACTTTGAGCGTGGCATCAATCTGCGACACGGGTACATGAGCGAATACTATGTTGACGATGCCGAGTTTATTGTGAAGATTCCGCAGGGACTGAAAGAAGTGGGCGTGCTCCTGGAGCCAACAACGGTTGTAGAAAAAGGGATCGCCCAGGCTTACGAAATCCAACGCCGCCTGCGCGTGTGGCGTCCGCGTCGCGCCGCGGTGATGGGCGCCGGAACGATTGGTTTGTTGGCCACGCTCGTGCTTCGTCTGCGCGGATTGCAGGTGACCACGTTTGGGCTAAATCCCAAACCCTACTTGAACTCGGATTTGATCGAAGCTATCGGCGCGACATACCAATCCACAAAAGAAATGTCGATCCTTGAAGGCGCAAAGAAATATGGGCCGTTCGACATCATCTTCGAAGCCACTGGCTTTTCGCCCGTCGTTTTCGAAAGCATGCAAGCCCTCGGCAAGAACGGCGTGCTGGTGCTCTCGAGCGTCACGGGCGGCGATCGCATGATTGAAGTCCCGGCCGACAAGATCAATCTGAACTTTGTACTCGGCAACAAGGTGATGGTCGGTACCGTAAACGCTAACCGTGAGTATTTCGAAATGGGTGTTAAAGACATTGCGCAAGCCGAAGCTGAATACCCCGGCTGGCTCCAGCGTTTGCTGACGCACCCGGTCAAGGGCCTGGAAAACTATCAGGAACTTTTCGCCAAGCTGACTAACGGTAACGGCGCAATCAAGGTCTTCTGCGAAGTCGCTTCGATGTAATACGGGGGCCCCTATGATCCAATTCACCTACGACGCCTTCTGGGATCATGCATCCGCCAGTTCGCGCGAATGGCTTGAAACGAATGGTATCGGTGGCTTTGCTTCATCGACTATCGTCGGCCTAAACACGCGCCGCTATCATGCCTTGCTGACTGCAGCGACGAAGCCGCCGGTCGGCCGCATGGTTTTGCTTTCCAAGTTGGAGGAAGCGCTCGTCATTGGCGGCCAGCGTCACGAACTTTCAACTAATCAATATCCGGGCACCGTTTACCCGCAGGGCTTTCAGTCGCAAAAACGCTTTCGTCTTGATCCCTTTCCTGTTTTTGAGTACGAGGTTGAAGGAATTGAGATCGAGAAGTCGGTTTTTATGGTTCAGGGAGAGAATACGACCGTTGTTCAATACGATTTTCGCTTGCTAAGGCCTCCGCAAACTAACAGTTTGCGTTACACATTTGAAGTTCGCCCACTCATCGCGTTTCGCGATTATCACGGCACGACGCACGAAAACAGCTCGCTGAATTCGCATGTCGAGATTGAAGACGGACTCGCAAGCGTTGCGCCCTATGCCGGTTTGCCGTCGCTATACTTTGCTCACGACCCTGGCGAAATCGATACCCACGGCGACTGGTATCGCAACTTTGAATATCGCGTGGAGCAGGAACGTGGTCTTGATTTCAGCGAAGACCTGTTTAGTCCGTTCGCCTTCAGCTTCACCCTTGATGCCAACCAATTGAAGAAGCGCATCCGAATCAGCATCATCGTCTCGACGGAGCGCCGCGAAGTGAAGAAGGCCGACGCTTATCGCGCTGCTGAGATAAAGCGGCGCGAGACAATGGCGCAATCAGGGCCTCGCAATAATGATTTAGTCAGTTCGCTGACTGCAGCTGCCGATCAATTCATCGTGGCCCGCGAGCGTTGCAAAACCGTCATTGCCGGCTATCACTGGTTTGCGGATTGGGGTCGCGACACAATGATTGCCTTGCCGGGACTGACCCTGGCAACCGGTCGTGCGGAGATTGCGAAAAGCATTCTCGCGGAGTTTGCACTTCACGTCGATCGAGGCATGCTGCCAAATCGATTCCCCGATGCCGGCGAAACTCCTGAATACAACACCGTTGACGCGACGCTGTGGTTTTTCGAAGCAGTGCGCGCGCTGCTGCAATACACGAATGATTACGATTTCGTTCACACGAATCTATACACCGTGCTCACTGACATCATCGACTGGCATGTGAAGGGCACTCGATACAAGATCCACGTGGATTCAGATGGCTTGTTGTTTTCTGGCGAGCCCGGTGTACAGCTCACCTGGATGGACGCGAAAGTTGGCGACTGGGTGGTCACGCCACGCACCGGCAAGGCCGTCGAGATTCAAGCACTCTGGTACAACGCGCTGCGGGTGATGGAGAGTCTCGCAGAAAAGTTCGGCGATAAAGCAAATCAAAAGCGATACAAGACGATGGCCGCATCCGCGCGCAAGAGTTTCAATGAGCAGTTTTGGAACGAACCGTCAGATTGTCTTTACGACGTAGTGAACGGCGACGAACGCGATCCCTCGATCAGGCCCAACCAGGTCCTCGCAATTAGCCTGGCCAATTCGCTGGTTTCAAAAGCACGCGCGACAAGTATCCTGCGCGTCCTCGAACGTGAACTACTAACGCCACGCGGACTGCGCACGCTCTCGCTAAACGATTCCCGTTACATCGGACGTTACCAGGGCGACCCGCGCGGTCGCGACGGCGCTTACCATCAAGGGACTGTCTGGCCCTGGTTGATGGGCCCATATATCACGGCTTATGTAAAGACATTTGGTGAGGAACCTGGGCGAAACTTCGTCACTGATTGGCTTCGGCATTTTGAGGACCATTTAAGGGAGGCGTGTCTGGGGCAAGTCTCAGAAATCTTTGACGGCGACGCCCCACACGCACCCCGAGGTTGCGTGGCCCAGGCCTGGAGCGTTGCCGAGCTACTGCGTGCCGCGACTGAGAATGTTTACAGCACCGAATCAGCCAGTCGGAGCGCTGGGGCTTCTTAAAAAATCAGGCGATCTCGGACAGACATTGCCAACTCTCAACTCCAGGTAGATATTCTCAGATTATTTAAACGGAGTCAGGCTTGCGATTTTGCGATTCCTTGCTCTGGTTGTCATTCACACCGTATTGGAGAAAAACCGTTTAAACGGTTTCCTGTTTGGTCACGCTGGAAATCACGGATTGAAGCCGCGGTGTGAATGAGATTCAAACTGCATCAGTACTCCGCAATTGTTGTGCTAGCAATTGGTATCCACTTATTGTATTCTTCCGTCCGGTTTGCACAATATATGGGCTCAGTGGGTCCGATTAGTGCTCAATAGCAATAATTAACCTCATCTGAGTCAGCCCGTCGCGACTTCTCGCAACGGACTTTAAATCTGGTTAATACAGCGACACTCCGTTTTCCCTACCCGACCTGGGAGCGTTTTAGTCAGTCTTTCGGTGTTTTGATGTGGAGGGACGAAATGTTTTGCAATCCCAAAACAATGCCGGCGGCAATTTTGCTACTGGTACCTTTTTTGACACTTGTAACATCTGTTTGCGCCCAAAATAGTGTTAACCCTGGACAGACAAGGGCGGCTGTCACGATTCTGGACAGCAATAAAGAACAGGATGGCTTGGTTGGCTCGGTCCGCAGAGTCACGATTCAGACCGCAAAACTTGAAGTCAAACAGGGACGCGTAGTTGAAGGGCCTCTGCAGGTGCTGGAGATCACCACCTACGGAATTACAGGAAACAGAATTGATAACATTTCTTATCCCGTCGCTGATTCCCTGGTGGGTAAGGAAGAATATAAGTATGACGACAAAGGGCACATCATTGAGATGACGCTGCGAGACGATCGAGGGTCGATCCTAAACCGGGAGGCTTACGATTATGAATTCGACCGATTCGGCAATTGGACAAAAATGGTTACGAGCCTCCTCGTTTTTGAAGCAGGTGAAGTGAAGCGTGAAGCAGTCGAAGTGACCTATAGGACACTCACGTACTACTTCGACGACAGCATTGCGAAAATCGTCGATGCTTCGTTGCCCCTGACGAAGCCAGTAGAATCTTCATTATCTACGAACAAGAGCGTTGAGAAAGAGGTTACTGAGTTAACAAACCACCCCGAATCGGGGGCCTTATCAATAAGTGGCGATAATCCTCCTCCTGAAATTTCTAAACCGGAAACAAAAAACACGGCTTCCCCAATTGCGCCGGAACCGCATAGTGAAAAGGAAGCAGCTGGTACGCAGACCAATGCTTCGGCGGTCCTAACCACCCCAGCCAATGCGGGCGCTCCAGAGGCGGAAAAAACTTCTGTACCTGCACGTAATGAACTGGACGAAGCGGCTACTGGATCCAACCGAGAAGCCAACCCAATAGCTTCGGTGGTCAGTGCTGCCAACTCTCATGCAACCTCAGGATCGTCAGCAGAAATTCGTGAAAATAACCCACCGACCGATAAACAGAAGAGCGCACTCGAGTACCACAAGACCGGCCTAGCGCTTTTTGAAGCAGGGGGACTGCAGGCAGCGGTTAACGCATATCTTATATCTCTTTCGTTGGAACCAAACTCGGCTGAGGTCTACCTTAGCCTGGCCCACGCCTACCTTAAGCTAAAGAAAGACAACGATGCAGTGAAAGCCTTTAAAGAATCGATACGTATAAATCCGGACGTGCCGGAGGCGTACTATGGATTAGGACTTGTATATTTTCATATGCGCCGCAATAAGGATGCCGCAGACGCGTTTAAGAGAGCGATAACTCTGAAGCCAGGCATGGGTAAAGCTCACTACGGTCTTGCCCTGGCATATCAGGAATTGGGAAAGCAGGATGGGCTGTTGGAAGAGTACAGAATCCTTCAAGGTCTTGACCGCAACCTTGCTAAACAACTTTCACAAAGCTTTCAGGCTTCTAGCCCACCCTGCAGTGCAGGTCCTTTTTGCAACTAAAATGCGAGTTGCCAGCGGTCGAAATTGCCCTCGGTAGTATGAGTTCTAAGGAGCAGTAAAGATGCAAGATAGTCGTTTCGTGGTGTTGACCGGGCACCTTGATAGTTACCCCCTATCCGATCTCGTAGGAATACTCCGGCACCAACGGAAAACAGGTCGATTGCTAATCGAGTATGCAAAGGGTCCTGGAGTTTTCTACTTCAAGGAGGGTGAATTAGTTGATGCACAACTTAACGACCTTAGCGGTTTGCAGGCTATCTGCGTTGCTGTGGCTCAGCCGGCAGCATCTTTCAACTTCAATCCCCTGATTCAGCCTCCACGGACATCAATCGAAAGGTCACTCCAAAGAGTCGTCTCCGAATTGTTCGGTTGTTGGGATGAAAGCCCATTGCAAATTGAGAGTGTAGCGAACGACAGTGATATGCCCGACTTGTCTTATTTGCCGCCAGCAACTTCGGATTCGCATCACAGTCTTGAAGCCAGACCACTTGAACCTTTGGCGCTTCCAGCAGCCTCTATCCAGCCGTCGGCCGTTAAAGAACGTCGGACCATCTTAGTGATGGCTGCAGCAGGCCTGATGATGCTGGGACTTTCTAGTGTGATCGCGGTTACTGGAGGCTTCACTGGAAAAGAGTCTACCCGGCCAATACCCTTGCCGACTGAGATGAAGGAACGTTTGACGACCGAAAGCATCGGCCAGCCGCCGCCTAAGACTGGAAAGAGCTCAAGTGAGGGTTCAAGGGGAAGACAATTGGGAACCGGTTGGGAGCAATCGCATCGCCAAACGGACTCAACATCATTAGATAAACAAAGTGGCTCAAGCAGCCCAAAGTCGTCAAACGAGAACTCCTCAGCTACGATCTCCAGCACTCCCACAGGGCCCGAAAAAAAGTCTTCGGAAGTCCCGCCCGGTGTTCAGTCAGTTAACGTCGTCATGAAGATTGAAAATGGACGGGTGTCGCAAGCCTCGATAACCAACCATAAAGTAGGAATGGACAGTTATGAGGCGCTGGCCTTACGAATTGCTCGGCAGCGGCGTTACGCGTCCCAGAAATCCGGTGAAGAGACTGTCAGGATTAGTGTCGCCCAGCCCAAGTAATAGTCGGTGACCTAATCTAAGATAGCCAGGAAGCTCCCAATGTTGTTTCTCGAAAGCAAAACTCTAAGACATCATGTAGATGGAGACGGCCGCATTGAGCTGCTGGAAGAATTGCAGCAAAAGGGTCGGACTTCAATAATTCGAGCGGCCAGACTTCATAGTTTCAGTCATCTCTTGTCAGGTTCCGAGCGAATCAATGACATGGAAACCTCGCTCGCTGCGTGGATAGAATCTGAAAACCGGGAGCCTTACGTCCGCGGAGACCTGTTTGGTGGCAGTGATCATGTTTTCTTTCTGATCTTCGATGACAACAAAGCACCAGTTCCTCTGATCCGCGCCGGCATCGTATATGAAACTGGCACGCCGGAGCCTTTCAGGAAACTAGATTCCTTTTGCCTGGACATTCGCGAATCACTCGTGCAGACCGAAGGTGCGAAGAGCGATACGGGGAAAGTGGAGAACCTTCCTCAGTGGGAGCCGGGAAAGCCTACCATGCCTGAAGGCTTTAGGCGGTTTGTCGGAAGGCAGGACGCAGATTACATATATACGCGCCTGCGCAGAGAAACCATGAGCAAGCGGATTCTTGCTGCCTCGAAGCTGGAAGATGAAGCGGCTCGTATATTCTTGCGCAGCGCCAGGGATGCTTACCAGGAGGGCTACGCAGCAAAGCTCCTGAGAGGCCATGAAGTAGAGTCTCATGAGTTTTCGGTAGAGAAGCTCGAGAATGTGGGACTCGTGGAGCGAGAGGTGCAGGTTAGTTGCCGAAAGACTGGACATGCTTTGTTTCGATTACCGAATGCGCATGCGCTCGCGGTTGTGACTGTTAGCGATGCAACGTGCAGCGAGTGCGGCTCACCGGTCGCCGATGAGAAGGTTGAGGAAGTGATTGCACCGACGCAACTTGCTTCATCACTTTTGGAAGATGGCTCGTGGCTCGTTAGCCGGCTCCATTTTATCCTACGCGAGATGGGTGTACCGGAAAGTGAAATTGCGGTTGGCCCCTCCGATGGCGCCGGGCATGGCCAAATGATGGTCAATCTCTGCGGCGAATCCTTCCTCCTGGTAACGCGCGATGGCGATCTTACTCCCGCTTTTGCACGTTCCGCCATCGACCTGGAGATTGAGACCGAAGCTTCCCATCTTGTCATTGTCGCTACGGGAAGGCTTCATAATGAAGCAGGACTGTTGTTGCACACTCACGCGGGACGTCGAGTTAGCGGAGGCCGGGATTTTGAGCTAATTCTTGCAAATGATGTTTCTACGGCGGGTAAAGAGCTTCAGCATGCTCTGGAGAGAGTGTCGCTAAGAGTAATAGGGGAACAGCTGTGCGATCTTGATAGCAGCATGGGTTTAAGCGTGAGTCGTTTGATCATGACGAGATTTAACGTGCTTAGCAGCCGCGAGACAATTGAGCGTCAGGATCTTTCGCCCGAGATTCAGCAAAGCTATTCCAATGTCACGCTTCCGTTAGCATTGGCTGCGCACGCATCCGCCTACTCCGGTGAAGTCTTCGATGTCAGTAGTACGCCGGAGGAAAAACCTGATGGTCCTGGTACCGAGAACGCAGAAATCCCTTTAGATTCCGGTACTCATGGCTCATGGGAATGAGCTCCAAAAACAATTCGTTTCGGGTTGACCCAGCCAGTGATTAGCGTTCGTTTACGAACGGTGATGCTTCCTTCAATAGTAGTAGCGGCTACTGCGCATCAAAGATCGAATTCTAATCGCGAAATGCGGAAGCAGGAAGATTGAATCCTCGAAAGAAGATGCTGGCACCATGAACGCGCAAGTCGCAGCCAAAGCTGGTGAAAATACTTCTTCGAAAGGGAAAAAAGCTGCGCGCCAACAGGTTGCTGAAAAGGCCCAGCCACAGAACGAAGAGAATCTGGATCATAATATGGTCCGCGCTGGTCAGGCCGACGACGAAGAATCCTGGCGGCGAGATATGGATACGCTGCGCCGAGCTGCTGGGATGCTTGTTCGTCGGCGAACAAATGTTAAGAGAGCTATTCCCGGGACTAGCGCCGGTGACTCATTCCAGCGAATTGCCGAGTCGTTAGATAATTCTGCTCCAAAGGCCCGTGCCTCGATCGTTCGGGCTCTTTATGACCTCGATCCGGATCGCGCTACCTCTTTCTTTAATCTCGCCTTGCGCGAGCGTTCCCTTGAAGATCGCCGCCTACTCGGCGCTGCCCTGGCGAGCTCAGGCCTGGTAAACGAAGCGATTCAGGATTTAACTGGCAATAGCTATGAAAACTATTACCATCCGTTCTCCATACTTTTCCTTGCGGCCAAAGCTGGCGAGTTTGAGGCGCTGATGCGAGTGATCGAGGATCATCCAAGTACAGAACTACGTGTGGCGGTGATCAGATTACTGGCCTCGAGCGGAGTAGCTGAGATCGCGCCCGCGTTTCGCCGTTTGGCTCTGAGCAGTTCCATACCCGCGGAGGTACGTTTCGCAGTAACGGAGTCGATCAAAAAGATTGACGGCCAGAGGCAAGAAACGGAAACGTCAGCCGCATAACTGGCGGCGGAAACGACCGAGACCGTCCTAAATGGGCTTACTTACATGAATGGGCTTACTTACATGCTGAGCTTATTTGAGAATGAGGCACTTAACACACACTAAGCCCGAGGCCAAGCAGCCCAATATCACCGATCCAGAGGCTTTGGATACCTTCCCTACGGTAGCGGATAGACTGCTGCTGGTCTTATACTCTCCGCATACAGCCGAATAAGCTGCAATGCGGGCCGGACTTATCGCCCGACCTATCTTCCGGCCCGCGACCAATACTCATCAAAGATCGCAAAGGATTATCAATGCCTAAAGGTCGAATACTCTGCACTGAGGACGACGCTGACACCCGCGATTTAATCATTCTCACGTTACAGTTTGCTGGTTACGATGTGAAGTGCACAGACAGCGCAGAGGAAGCGATTGAGCTTCTCACGAAGGAAAGGTTTGGCCTGTGCCTTCTCGACAATTGGTTGCCGGGGACTTCCGGAGTAGAGATATGCGAAAAGATCCGCCAGGTCGACACTAAGATTCCTATCCTTTTCTATTCGGGGGCAGGCTTGAGCAGCGATAAAGAACGTGCCTTTAAGGCTGGAGCGCAAGGCTACTTGGTGAAACCTGTTTTCGCTGACGATCTAATCGGAGAAGTCTCCCGACTGATTGCTAATTGATTTCCCGCCTTCCCATGCGAGCAAGGCACTAAGTACTCCTAACAAACCGCGGCGCAAGCAGGCGAGAAAGAAGATGGTTGCCAACCAAGATCGAGTAGAAGGAGCGCCTGGGGCGCCACCGGTGTCCCGGAGTGCGGTGAACGCGTCAGAAGAGTTCCTCGGCCAGCGCGACGATGATGCCCGCAGGGCCTCGCATGTAGCAGAGCCTGTACTTGTCCTCGTATTGGGCCACCTCGCCGACGAGTTCGGCGCCGTGGGCGCGCAGGCGGGCCACGGTGTCGTCGATGTCTTCGACCGCGAACATGATCTGCCGGAGGCCCAGCGTGTTCGGCGGGGCAATCACTGGCTCGGCCCCGACCAGCTCTGGGCTGCGGAACTTCGTCAGCTCGACCCCCCCGTGGCCGTCCGGGGTCCGCATCATAGTGATGTCGACCTGGACGCCTTCGAGCGCGCAGAGGCGGTCCACCCAGGGGCCTTCGACCGGCATCTCGCCTTCAAGCGCCATGCCGAGGGTGGTGAAGAAGGCAATCGCGGCTGGGAGGTCGTCGACGACGACGCTGACATGGTCCATTCTCTTGATCGTCATGTCCCTAGTTTAGCAGGGGCAATGCGCGACCGTCCAAATTGACTGTTCTCACGAGTTGGATGTCCAACAGTACCGGTTAGCCGAGGAAACCCCGGGAGATGAGGGCGCAGCCAGGCTATCGGTTTCGGCGTTCGACGTGGAGTACAGATTCTCCTCGGTTCTCATGAATTCCGGCCTAACTATTCACTCGCCATTACTCACGAAACATTAACTGCACCACTCCTTCCCTTTCGCAAACAAGAATAGGGAATTTCAGGTAAATTACTCGTTTTCCTTTGGTACGAGAATTAAAGTTTCCCGGTGATCGAATAGGTATTACTGCATGTACCATGCTCTCAGTATTGGTCTGTCATTTGTTGTTGCGCTCGTACTTCATGAAATTGGACACCTCCTTTCCGCTCGTGCCTGTCGGATTCCAATCACCCAGGGCGGGTTCGGTTGGGGTCCTAAGGTAGGTAGCCTCCTTGTACGTGATGTTGAGTATGTTCTGCGCCTCGTACCGGTAGGTGCCTATGTCCGAATGGACATGGCTGGTCTTCAAAGACGCCGGCTAATGCAACAGCTGTTCGTATTGTCTGCCGGCATTGCCGTAAATTTCGGATTGAGCCTGATGTTCTGGGGAACGACGTTTGGATCTATCAATCTGGCGTTGGCAATCGGAAACCTCTTACCCTTGTATCAACAGGACGGGTGGAAGATCGGTATGGTGATTTGCCGGCGAGTATTCGGACGTCCCAGCCCATTCGTGGAATGGTCGTTCACTATTTCGGGCGTGCTGATTGGTGTTGCAGTGCTGGTGCGCGCTCTATTTTACGCCTGAGAATTTCCCTTTGTAGCTACTAACGCCAGACTACTATTATTAGTGAGGTTAAGGTCTGAGACATCATGAACGAATCCTTTCTCGAGAAAACTGATGCGCGCAAATTGGCGCACGCTTACGTAGCCTTAGCGTTGGCCCAGGACGTCGCGAAACGTGATCTCAACGATTCCGCTCCTGCCAGGCTGCCGTTACTTTCGATGCTTGAGATGGCAGCCGACTTGCTTGAAGAGATATTGGAGAACGAACAGCTGGAAGAATCTCCGACGACCCTGGCGCACACGTTAACTCCCGACATGGTTATGTAGCTCGTTAAGGCAATGCGTTTGGCGAGATTCTTAACCGCAGTTGATCCCAACCATATCGCCGCAGTTGCACGTTTATTATCCGGTTTTCCTCTCCGAACTTAACGAATTTAGCCCAAAAAGTCCGACCGGTTGCGTGGCCCTTTTTCGCTCGCGGTTGCGCGTTACATGCTGGAGGGCAACAATTCATGTTTCCAATCGGAGGAACAGCTATGCGACGTAAGAATTGGCGGATCGTCATTGTTGGCCTCATTCTTATTCTTCTTTCGCTAGTGTTTTTCTTATTCATGCTGTCCTTTGCATCGAAGTCAAACGATCCGGTGGCGTTGATGCAGACGGTTGGAACAGTTGCTGGTGCCGTCGGCGGCATCAGCCTCGTCATGATCATCATCGGATTGATCGGCAAAAGGGTTTAGCATGTTGGATATTACTGCTCAACAGTCCATCATGACAGAAGCACAAGCTGAAAGACTCGTTACCTCACTTGAAAGTGGCAACGGCGGCATTGAAGCCTTCCTGACGCTTCCTGCGTATGACAGAGCCACGATAACGGCAATGCTTGAACAAAGAGCCGTGGCGGAGGAAATCCGACAAGTACTTGAACAGTGTGAGGCGGATGGCACAATGGATAAGATTCGAGCATTTGTTGCCGAACATCAAACGAGAAAAACCCGGAAGAAGGAGTAGCAACTCTTTCGTGGGGACAGGATCATGATTATGAATTTTGCGTAGGGAGCACCATCTCACGTAGCAGTCCTTTTCAAGTTCGCTTGCAATTAAGGTTAAACCTCTAGCCTATTAAATCCGTGCGACTCGCAATCGTGTTGCCTGAATGTCTTAACTGCCAGAGAGTCAGAGCAGTCCTCCTAACAATAAAAAGATCTTGCATAGGTAAGTACAGTTTTAAGATGAACGATTTTTGCATAGATCGGCGCTGCCCACCTCCTTAAGGCCGCCAGGGAAATTCAAAGGCGATACTGGTGCGGACACCATGAAAAACCCAGGTCATTCTTGGCGCTCAGATCCCTGTATTCCCTTTGTTTTTCGGTATTGTCAAAAATCGTCCGTTTACTCATCGAAATTGAGAGAGACCGTTCCGGCAAAAACGTTGAGGTAAACCGATTCGAGGCTTATAATGCTGACCCCCAGCGTGCACAGTTAAAGACAGCTAACCTCGAGGTGCGACTATGAAACTCCACGTCGCCTATCGACTTCGTGTCGTCCTTTCCCTACTCAGCGTCACGATGTTGTTCGTCTCAATCATCTCTGCCCAAACGACGAGGCGAAGTACAGGCAAACGCCCAACTAATAATGGTCGCAGTCGCGTAGCCAACAAATCCCGCGGCGGCACATTAATAATTTGCCAGGGCCTGCCGGTGCCCACCGGGTACGCCATCATCGCCTATCTGACTTCGACGGCATGTCCGCACGGAGCTTACGTTCTCAAGAGACAGGATCCATATTCCGAGAGTGTGGCGGCCGGCTACGCAAAACGGCAGCAGTCCAATACCACGCAATCGCGCGACATTGATGTAGCGAACTCCAATTCATCAGGTACGTCTCAAAGTTCTCCGGCGAACGCAACGTCGGGCACCGGAACAAATAGCGTGGGTCCGTTTGTGACGGCGCCAGTACGTAACGGGAGAGGCGCTCAGCCCATCGTCTCAGCGCCACCATCAGCTGGAAGAAATGCCTCGGCAGGGTCTGCGGACGTGGCTTCACGTCCACGTCGCGTCGCCGTCTCAGCATCACGTGACGACGTAGCTATCACAGAGGATCCACCAGAGCGACCGGCGCGTCCGCCACGGTGGGCCGGTACACCGCCAGCGGGGTTACCGTCAGCTCCGTCCGTAGCCGCGGGTGTTGACCCCGGGCCTGAAGAGGTGGCGGAAGGCGAGGTAGTCCGTGTCAACACTAGTCTGGTTACAGTTCCAGTCAGTGTATTAGATCGCCAGGGCCGCTTCATTCCTGACCTCAAGCGCGAAGACTTCCGCGTTTTCGAGAACGGCGTGGAACAGCCAATAGCCTATTGGGAACCCGCCGATAAACCCTTCACGGTTGCACTTCTGCTTGACACCTCGCCGTCGACCCAATTTCACCTATGGCAGATCAAGGAAGCGGCCATAGCCTTCGCCAAACAACTACGCCCGCAAGACCGCGTCCTCATCGTCAGTTTCAATGATCAAGTACTGCTGTTGACCGAGGTAACGAATGATATGAACGTCATCAGCGCGGTCATAGAACAAAACGCCCAAATGGGCAATGCCACGCGCCTATATGACGCGGTACATCTTGTAATCAAGGAACGTTTAAACAAGATCAAGGGTCGGAAGGCGATTGTGCTTTTCACCGACGGCGTCGACACTGCGAGCTTTCAAGCGAATTACCCAAGCACCATGCGAGAAGTGGAAGAGCTCGACGCGTTGATCTATCCGGTCCAATACGACACAACGGATTATCTACGGGCGATGCAGAGTGTGGGCCAGGGAAACGTCACTGTGGTAACGACCACCAGCAACGGACCCTTTAGCACTACCACATCGCGAGTGACTTATGGCACGCCGGGAACCGCCAACGGTCAACCTCTGCCTGGCGCAACCCAAGCTGACTACGATCGTGCAAATCAATATCTGAAGGAGCTAGCGGACAAGACTGCAGGCCGGCTTTATCACGCCAACGACACGACCCAACTGGCCGAGGCGTTTTCCCGAATTGCTGAGGAACTTCGGCGGCAATATAGCCTCGGCTATTACCCGCAGGACGGTGATGCAAGCAACCCCGCTCGCCGCCAGATTAAGGTGCGAGTGAACCGTCCGAATCTTGCAGTAAAAGCACGCGACAGCTACAAGTTCACAACACCACCGGGAGGCACGCAGTAACGCCAGAGATAAGACCGACAGAGTGATCCAACTGAAAAATATCCTCCTGGGTTCTCAGTAGCAGACTTTTTAATTGGCAGCTTCGATCTGATTGTCTGACTGCATTCGTTCGCTCGAAAAGCGTAAGGCACAAAATAACTGACTGATTTTACTTTCTTTTGCTCGGCAGCTTGAAAGGCAAAAAGAGTAGACCCGGAAAACCGAGAGACCAGCGTTGGAGCTGGCCTCTCAAGGTTGGGCGGAAGCATTCAGCCTCCATGCTGGTTAACGTCCTCACCCCGTCAACCAAAACCCGATTGCGCGGAATTTTACACTTCTTAGAACGGCTGTCAATGCGAGAGTCCGTATCTGAACTTGTCGCGCAAGGTTTGTGCGATTAAGATACAAATGATTTCACTCTCCTGATTGAATCCTCTGAAATCTTTCCCCCTCCACATGTGACGTGGATTTTTCGTTCCGCAAGAAACCCGCTCGAGGGGTTTTACCGTCCTTATGGCGCACTCGATGTCGGTTTGCGCTATGAGAAGAGGCGCGAGAAGAGATTCAACACTGCGAAGGAAGAGTTAAGAAATGAGCGAACCAAACGATATGTCCGACACGGATGAAACGCGAAACCATCCTATGTTCCTCGATATTACCCGCATGATCTCTTTCCATCGCGAGAGTGGCCGGCTGGAAATTACAGCGGGCGCAACGAGAGGCGCTTTCTTCTTCCACGATGGCAAGCTCGTATATGCTCACTTGGGCTGCCTTACCGGTTTTCAGGCAGTTAATGCTGCTGTTTCTATGGCAGACGCTCACTTCAGCTTCGATCCCGGAATTTCGCCACTGACTTCCGGCGCTCTAACGGTAACTGAGCGAATCATCCTCAAAAAGTTCTTCAGCATTGAGACGGCGAACACGCAGGCGCCTGCTGACCGTCCGACTGAAACTGAGATTGATTGGGATTCAACACCCGCACCAGTTGTTCCGCTTACGGACGCGGTAGTTTCAGAACATAGCATAAACGAGCCTGGGAACAATGCGGCATCGATATTAGGGTCTGAGGAAAAGGCGAGCGCGAGCGATCAACAAATTTCAAGTTTCGAAGAGCCGGCCGAACCAGGAATTTCTGAAGGCGAGACTCCGGCCTTGTCGGCGATTCAACCTGCGGCTGCGCCTAAGAATTCCGAAGACGAGATTGGCGAAGATAACAAGCATGGGTTTGTACGACCGAAGCCGACGAATTCGAAACCTTGGAAAACCCGATCGTCTCAGTTTGTACTAACCTTGCGTACGCAGTACAGGGCTCGGCTGGCGTTTGCCATTGTGTTGGCTTTGATGGCAGTGGGAGCCGTTGCCCTGGTAAAAAAACTGAGCGACCTCCGTTTACCGACACAGGTTGCTAAGCAAACCGTGACGGCAGAGACCTTGCCAAATGATTCATCCGAAGCTCCGTCATCCGAGCCTTCACTAGTTAAGCAAATCGAGCCCTCGAAGGTTGCGCAACCCGAGCCAGCGCAGGATAGGCGAAGAGAACCAGCATTAGCTAAACAAAGCTCAGATTCTCTGCCAGGCCTCGAAAAGCGAAAGACGGAAATGGAGCAAGGCGATGCTACTTCACCAAACCTAACGGGCACCTGGAAGGTCACGAACGTCGTTCAGAAGACGTCTTATAGATCGTTTGAACACCTGGAAGTTGGTTTTCAACTTGCCGTCAATCAGACGGGAAGACAGTTTACTGCCGAGGGGCAAAAGGTGTCTGAGAATGGTCGAATCCTACCTGTAAGTCGCAGAACTCCCATTCATGTTACCGGCTCAATTGATGGGGATAGGATTGAAGCCACTTTTCTCGAAGAAGGATTGGGGCGAAAAACGAACGGGCGTTTTGTTTGGAAAATTCACAACCGGGGCGCTGGACTTTCAGGAATGTTCGTTAGCACAGCGGCAAAGAGTAGTGGGAAATCAGCGGCGACAAAAGAACTATAAGAACTAAGCGGCATCTTGTGTCTGGAAGAACAGTTTGCGATACAGAAAAACTAAATTAGGACTACCCTCTTTAAGGTTGTGTTTTATGTCACGCGAACTGAAGGTAACTCTTTTCGTAACGCGCAGGATCTCGTGAAAGGCGTAATGCTCGTTCACTCAGTCCGCAGGGCGATCATCGGGTCCACTTTCGTGGCGCGCCGCGCCGGCAGGTAGGAAGCCAGAAGCCCTACCGCGATAAGCACAGCCGAAACGCTGACGAACGTTAGATAGTCAGTCGCAGTTACCCCATAGAGCAGGCTTGCCATCAAGCGGGTCACGGCGTATGCCGATACCAATCCTGCACCTACGCCTATCAATGTCAGCGTCAGTCCCTGGCCGAGGACCAACCGCAACACATCCATTTTCTGTGCACCAAGCGCCAAACGGATGCCAAGTTCGCGCTTGCGCAGCATGACTGTGTAATTCATCACGCCATAGACTCCTATGGCCGCCAACAATAAGGCCACCCCAGCGAAAGTGATCAGCAGCGTCATATTGAAGCGCCTGCCGGACATTGATCTTGCCAGAACCTCCTCCATGGTCCGTACGTCCGTCAGCGCCTGTTCTTTGTCGATTGAATATATCGCCTTCGAAACAGGTTGAACGAAGTTCTGAGGGTCTGAGGCGGTCCGCGCCACGAAGCTTATGAAAGGCCGCGGCGATTGTTTGAATGGCAAATACATCATTGCGGACGCATCGGCGTCGAGCCCGCTTGACTTAACATCTCCTACTACCCCGACAATCTCACGCGCCCCTTGTTTAAGGTGGAACGAGGGCGTTAACCGCCTGCCGATCGGGTTTTCTCCCGGCCAGAATCGCCGCGCCATTGCTTCGCTGATAATTACCACGGGGAAACTATTGTCACGATCCTGGTCACTGAAGAAGCGCCCCTGTCGCAACGGGATGCCAATCGCTCGGAAGTAGTCTGGGCTGATGTAGCGCGTCTGTGCCATCGGCTGCTCGGCGACTGCCCCTGCAGGCCGGCCTTCGATACTAAAGGGCTGTGTCGACCCACCTCCCGTTAGCGGAATGGTGGTGGTAGTCGCGACGGAAACGACACCCGGCACGGCGCGGATCTGTTCCAGCGCCCGATCAACGAAAGCTAGCACCTGGTGAGGTTCAGAGTACCTGACCCACGATAAAACGAGGCTCATCGTTAACGCATTCCTGGTGTCAAACCCCGGGTCGACGTTTTGCAGTTTCCAGAAGCTACGAATCATTAGCCCGGCTCCGATCAACAGGATTAATGACAGTGCCACCTCGGAAATCACTAGTGCCTTGCGGGTGTGCTGCTTGATGGGGCTGCCGCCGGTTCGGCCCCGAGCCCTGTTTCAGAGTTTCACCGATGTTGGCCCTGGTAAACTGCAAGGCAGGCACGATTCCGACTACGATGCCGGCGCCGAACGACACTGCCAGGGTAAAGCCCAACGCCCAACTGTCGACACCGATATCGCCGGCATTAGGAAGGCTGCCGGAGCTCATTTGCACCAGCATCTTGCTCCCCCAGCCGGCGAGCAGAAGGCCAAGCAGGCCTCCCAAGAGAGCGAGCAGAACGCTTTCGGTCAGTAGTTGCCGGACCAGCCGAACCCGAGTAGCGCCGAGGGCAGTACGGAGCGCGATCTCTTTTTGGCGGTTGAACCCTCTGGAAAGCATCAGGTTCGCTACGTTCGCGCAGGCGATCAACAGCACGAAGCCCACGGCGCAGAAAAGCACGAGCAGCGCCGGACGGACATCACCGACAAGATCGTCTCGGAGCGGAATGACCACAGCGCCCCAGCCTTTGTTCTCCTCGGGAAATTGTTGTTCGAGCCTGCTCGAAATCGTACTCATCTCCGCTTGCGCCTGCTGCAGGGAGACGTTCTGCTTTAGACGTGCAATCACCACGTAGTCGTGAACTGATCGGGTTTTACGTTCGTTGTCATCCCACGCCAGAGGTACCCATAGCTCGGCCTCAAGCGGAAACTGGAATCCGGACGGCATGATTCCTACGACGGTGAAACTTCGGCTGTTGAGGGTCAGAGTCTGGCCGATTATATTAGGGTTGGCTCCGAAAGCTCGCTGCCACAGGCCGTGACCAATCACAACGACCTGCTCGCGTCCCGGTTGCTCCTCTTCGGCTGAAAAGGTGCGCCCCGCGATTACATTCGAGCGCAATACCGAAAAGAAGTCTGAGGAAACAGCGGCGCCGTTCAAGGATAGGGGATCACCACTTGTAGTAAGACTCAAGCCCGTATCCGTGTAAACGGCCATCTGCTCGAAGGAATTACTCTGTGCCTTCCAGTCAAGATAATTCGCGGGTGACACTGAAAATGTCTTGAGTCCGGGGAAGCTTTGCTGAGGCGGCGTGTGCCATACATCGACGATTCGCTCGGCATCGGGGTAGGGTAAAGGCCGAAGCAGTAGGCCGTTGACGACACTGAATATCGCAGTGTTGGCGCCGATCCCTAGTGCGAGTGAGAGCACGGTTACGGCGGTGAAGACCGGACTTTTGACCAGCGCCCGCACGCCGCAGCGAATGTCTTGCCAGGTGGTTTCTATAAATTGACCCATTCTGATCTCCCTCACTCTTTCTTTGACTTGCTCAATCCCCGCCCAGCTCGACGAGAGCCGTGCGCCGGGCTTCTTGAGGCGTGAGTCCCTGCCTGAATCTTGATCTCGGTCAGCATTTCCAGGTACGCCTGGATCTCTTCGCTGAACTCCTGTTCCACCCGGTCCTTGTGGAGCAGGTTGCGCCAGAGGCTGGTCAGGCGAGGAATTAGTGGCACGACTGCTTCTCCTCAGGTTGCCTTTAGGGCGCTCGTAATCGCCATGGAGATCCGTTGCCAGTCCGCCGTCTCAGTTTCCAGCTGACGCCGGCCGGCAGCGGTGAGGCGGTAGTACTTTGCCCGGCGGTTGTTTTCTGACTCACCCCACGACGGCTGGAGCCAGCCCGCCTCTTCCATACGGTGTAAGGCGGGGAACAGGGACCCAGGCTTTACCTTGAAGGTACCCTTCGTGATCTGTTCGATGCGATATGAAACCCCCAGCCCGTGCAGCGGACCCGGCGCCAGCGCTTTCAGCACCAGAAGGTGAAGCGTGCCCTGTAATAGGTCTATTTGCTTTCCTGCCATGTCTTCTCCTATAGACGCTCTGTAGTAAATAAAACTTTTCGTATAGAATGTCAATACGAGCGGCTCACTGCCGCCGAGAAATCTATCCGATGAATCTGCCCGCTCGAGCCTGGCTCGAATCATGGTTGTTAATACGTGCGTCCAGACACGTCTGCGGCCGCGCCCAAAGATCGCGATGGCCATCACTGAAGTTTCCGCTTCCAGTTAATAGGGTAGTGGTACCGTTTCGTTTAGAGAAACTGGGTGGCGTGAAGTCAGTACCACCACGCGATTTTTGCGAATTGGACGGCCGACGCCCCACCTGACGAGTGACTTTTCATTGTCCGTTGCTTGAGCTGGAACGATTGCTTGGCCCACTCAAGCGATTTGCTGGGACCGCGGGCGCCCCCGCCCGCAACGCGCCGCAGGCGCGCAGGTTTTGAACTGCTAATCAAGTTTTCGCGCTTCGCGCTCATTGCGGGCGGGGCGCCCGCGGTCCCAGCAAATCATTTGACTGGTATCCCGAACCATGGTTGAGGGTTCAATTGCTTCAGTCAAGGATGTAAGGGGTTTTGCAGCAAAAAAAATCCGGCGATCGCGGACAGGCATTGCCAACGTCTCAAGTTCAGGTAGATATTCCCATCCGTACCAGTTCACCCTCTTAAACGAACCCGCAGCCCGCTTCGTTACTTCCGCGCTCCAAGTGATTAACGGCGAGGCCCAGCCCAGGCCTTCGCCGCGCAACCTGAAAAGGATCCGACATGTCCTTCCCTGCCCCCCTCAGTCTCTCTGGATTCTCTCTCCGTCTGACAAAACGAACGAGGCGCGCTGCGGTTGCTTTCAACCGCAAAGCGCTTGCGTCTCAACTGCTCGCGGTGTCGCTGATCTACGCACTCTGTTTGCAGTGCGTGTTGCTGCCGCGAGTCGCAATAGCTCGGCTATCAGCGAACGCGAAGATAAGCGCACCGCACAAACAGATCGCGGACCACGCGGCAATAAACCCGGGCCCAAACGAAGCAACAAGCGAAGTAACAAATGAGGGCGCCTTAGTTGAGACCTTCAACGAAATACCCGGTGGCGATACCCTGCCCGCGACCATCACCGACGCCGTTGTTTCAAAACACAAGCCAACTCTGAACAGTGGACGCATCGAAGGCTCGCTGCGCGTGTTACTGGGTGAGTCGTTCACGATTAACGGCGCCACTCAAATCACTTCAGATTTGTACTTACCGGGAACGCCGGCAATCCAATTGAGCGGTGCGGCGCAATACGCCGGCACTGTCAGCGATGGCGGCGTCAGCAGTCCGTCGAACTACACCGTTAACCTGAGCGGCGATGTGAATCTGGCGGGACGCATCCACACCAACGTTGATCCTATCCAGCTTCCCGCGGATTTTCCGGCATCGATTCCGCCGGGCCGGCGGCACGCGCACAATCTCCATCAACTCTCAGTCAGACATCGCAGCAATCGGGAGCTGGCAGACGGTGCGCGATCTTAGTGTCAGTCGCAGTGGACTCACAGTTAACGTCCCGCCCGGTAACTACGGCACTTTCACGGTCAACGGTAACAGTCGACTCAATTTCACGGCCGGCACTTACAACTTTGCCAACACCTTCAACCTCGATGGCAGCGCCTCAATACAGGCGACCGGACTGGTCGTGATCAACGTCGCGAAAAGCCTGACCGTAACCAGCGGTGCGCTCGTGCTCGGCAGCTATACCTCGCCGGGTGACGTGCGTTTGAACGTGCTGGGCTCGTCTGTAAACGTGAACGGAAGCAGTCAGATTTCCGGCTTGTTGCGCGCAGATGACGCCACCGTCTCGATTAACGGCGCCGCACAGGTTCGCGGCCAGGTCATCGCAGATTCCGTCACCCTCAACGGTGGCAAGGTTATCGGTTCTGTCTGGCCGGCACATTCAGGCAGCAGCATAACCACGTTTGGTCCAAGACGTTTCGATAGAACTACCGGCCCGCCCAATCAATATCTCGAGCAGTTCTCTCTGCCTGCAAACGCAACTTCGCCGTACACGTTACATATAAAGAATGGCGCTCCGGACGGCACCAACCGTGTGTCGAGCGCGACCGTAAAACTCAATGGAGTAGTAATTCTTTCGCCGGGCGATCTCAATCAGAACATCGCTAAAGTGGATCGTACCGGTGACTCTCGTCTCTGCCAATACGCTTGAGGTTAGTCTTGCCAGTGTTCCCGGTTCCTATCTGATTATTGATATTGACGGAATATTTCCTCCCGGTGACACGACACCACCAACCGTCGCCATCATTTCGCCCGCCAATAATTCGACTACGACAGACTCACAAATCGCGGTGCGGGTTACAGCTTCAGATCCAGAACCAGGGGCGAGCGGCGTGGCGCATGTGTACCTGAACGAGCAGGAGGCTACCTATAACCCAGGCGACAACTCCTGGACGTTATCCGATTCTCCCTGAACATCGGAGCAAATTCGATCATCGCGCGAGCATTGGATCAGGCCGGCAACCAGGCGACCGCAAGCATTACTGTCACTCGCGAGACTCCAAACCAGGCGCCAGTAGTTGATGCCGGTGTTGATCAAAGTTTTGCCTTGCCGCAAACAGCAACCTTGCACGGCAGCGCCAGCGACGACGGCTTGCCACAAGGCAGTACTCTCGTTACCAGCTGGAGCGTTGTTGCCGGGCCAGGTACGGTTACCTTCGACGATTCCAATAACATCAATACTGTCGCGAGCTTTAGTTTGGCGGGCACTTATGTCCTGCGCCTCTCGGCCGACGACGGCCTTGGTACAAGCAGCGACGACGTAACCATCACGGTACAACCCCAGAACCAGCCCCCGACTGTTACTGCCGGTCCCGATCAAACGATTGCGCTGCCACATGCGGCCACCCTCAACGGCTCTGCCACTGACGATGAACTCCCCGATGGCAGCAGCTTGAGCGTGGCCTGGAGTCAGGTAAGTGGTCCGGGCACGGTGACCTTTGCTGAAGCGTATCTCACAAACACCACGGCAATATTTAACGAGCCCGGCGTGTACGTGCTGCGACTTATCGGCGAGTGATTCGGAACTGACGAGCGTGAGTGAATTAACTGTAACGGTTCAACCCGAGAACCAGGCGCCCACTGTAAGTGCCGGTCCGGATCAGATCGTCGCGTTGCCGGCATCCGCGCTGCTTAATGGGTCAGTTGGCGACGACGGTTGGCCCGCCGGCAGTAGTTTGACCGAAACATGGGCCGTGGTTAGTGGTCCAGCTGCGGCCGGCATAGTAAACCCTAATACGACGGTAACTTTGGCGACGTTTAGTGTGGCGGGCACTTACGTCCTGCGCCTGACGGCAAGCGACGGTGAACTGAGTAATAGTGACGAGCTAATCATTACGGTCGACCCACAGAATCAACCTCCACTTGTTGACGCCGGTCCAGATCAAACCATAACGCTCTTCAACCAACTAAATCTTAGTGCGGTGGTAACTGACGACGGCTGGCCCCGAAACAGCAGTCTCACAGTTCATTGGTCGCAGGTGAGCGGTCCCGGAATGGCGACGATTGCTCCTACTGATTCTGCCATCGCCACTGTTTCCTTCAGCGCCGCAGGTACTTATGTGCTGCGACTCACGGCCGGCGATTCCCAACTCACTACAAGCGACGACCTGAGTGTCACCGTGATTGATCCGCGTGTGCCGCCGGTGGCCGACTTCGTCGTTCCTGAATCGAGCGGGACTGCTGGATCGTTTGTTATTGCTTCATCGGGATCTTCATTCGGTCTGACCGCAGACAAGATTCTGGACAGTAATACCAGCACCATCTGGGCCACGCCTGGAGTTAATAACCAGTTCGCGAAGCTGCAATTCTTCGATCAGGAGTCAGTATTCATTGATCGGGTTCGACTGCAGGCAGCAAACGGACTTGCCGCCACTACTTCGGTGCGCGACTTCGATGTTCAGGTCTCTTCCACAAACACCAACGATGCGAGCTTTGTAACTGTCTTAAGCGCCACTTTGCTCAACAATGGCCAGATGCAGGAATTCGTCTTGCCCGGTGGCCCGGCGCGCGCGCGCTACCTTAAGTTTCTGCCGAAAAACAACTACGGCAGTACCAGCACTATTCAGCTCGGCACTTTTACCCCCGTGGCGGTCGGTAGTGCCGATAGCATCATTTCCCTGCCGGGACAGACAAACGTTGCCCTCGCCCAGTCTCCCGGGCTAATCGCGAATGGCGCCACCATCTACTCTTCAAGTGACGCCTTCGGCACTCTGCCGCCCAACGGCATGCTCGGCTATCGTAACGGTGGCTGGACTCCAGGCGCGACCACCAACCCATTCGCGATTATCCAGCTTGCCGGTGGCGGGCTCTATTCACTTAGTGGAATCAAATTGGCAACCGGCTGGAATTTTGGTTCGTCGCAAGCTACAGCTGTCAGGAATTTTGAAGTGTGGGTGTCGGCAACCACCCCCGATGACGCATCATTCACGAGAGTGCTGAGCGCGACTGCGATTCCATCCGGTCAGCTTTATACGTTCATTTTCCCCGGTGGAAACGTAGCGGCGCGCTACGTCAAGTATGTGCCGCTCACTAACAACGGCGGACCAACTATCGACACTCAAGCGTTTGACGTGATTGCTGAAGGATCAGCCCAGGTAATCAGCGCCTCGAGTCAGCGCCTGGATAACCTCAATCCTGCCGAAGCCGCCTTCGATAGTGACGTTAACAGCATCTGGTTCTCACAAAGCAACGCCGCCACGAATGTCTGGGTCAAGACGTCGCTTGCGGACGGACTCACGCAAAAACTCTACGGTGTGCGCATAAACCCGGTGAATGATTCCAGCAATGGCCAGCAGGGACCAAAGGATTTTGACATCCGTGTCTCGACTACGACCACTGACGACAGCGCTTTCACCACGGTGTACTCGGGAACACTCGCGAACACCTTGAATGGGAGCACGCAGGAGTTTCTCTTTCCCAATTTCGTCAATGCAAAGTATGTCCAGTTCTTCTGGAAGAATGGCTATAGCGCCGCCCACATCGGTGTGCACACGCTTGAGGTGTTGGCAGTTCCGATTCGCGGCTCGGCGCTAATTGCTTTCTCAACTCAGGAAGATCCGGCGAGTAATGCTCTTGATTTGGATCCCTCCAATCAATGGGTTACCGCCTTCAACAATCCCACCAATCAATGGCTGAAATTACTTTTACCGAAGGCTGAAATTCAGATAACCCGGCACATCGCTCTGAGGCCGGCCATCGCCTCAACCCACAGCGCGCCGAAAGATTTTGAGTTTCAGGTTTCAACCACTGATGCGGCCGATACTTCCTTCAACACAGTTCTCATCGGCACGCTGGCAAATTCAACACAGTTACAGGATTTCTATTTCTCGCCCGCGCCGGCGCGTTATGTTCGTTTATTACTCAAGAACAACTACGGCGGCAGCCGTTTTGGCCTGGCGAGTTTCTATGTCTATTCGACGGACCAAATTGGTACCAGCACGCGATTCATCGATCGCTCGACCGACGCTGACGACCAGCTGGTGTCGTGGTCCTGGGATTTTGGCGATGGCGAAACCAGCAGCGAACGAAATCCGCTGCACACCTATGCGGCGCCCGGCGATTACACAGTTTCGCTAACGGTTACCGACGCGAGCGGCCTCACCAGCACGCGTCAGGCGCTCTGCCGCGTACTGGATTCGTTACGTGTGGAGTTTGCCGGATCACCCCAGATTGCGCACGAAGGTGGCGATCAGGTTCGTTTCACCGACGTCACGCGATTGTTAGAACAGCCGACGGCGCTGCGGCAATACGATTTCGGCGACGGATTCACTTTGTCTCAAACCGCAAGCACAAGCCTGCATACATTCGCCGAGAACGGCACTTACCACGTCAACTTGAGTATCGGCGATCCGCTAGGCATCAGCTACACAGCTACTAAAGACATTGTGGTGTTGAATGTCGCGCCCGCAGTGGGCATTCCCAACGGCAAGACTTTGGTGTGGGGTGAAGCCTGGACCAGTGTGCCGACAATTACGGATCAAAGTGTGCTCGACCGCCTTACTTTGCAGGGCCAATGGACCTTCGGGGATGGCCAGACGGCTCAATGTGTCAACTGCACAGTGGCCAATGCCACTATGACCCACGCGTATAACAACCCCGGAACATACACGGTGACTTTTGCGGTAACAGACAGAGACGGCGGTATCGGATCTGACAGTGCAACTTACGTTGTTAACAAGCGAGGCACGTCCATAACCTTCGTGGCTAATTCGCTTCAGGGATCCGGAGAAGAATTTCTCAGTCGGATAAAGCTGACCGACTCCTTTGATAACTCCGGAGTTCCGAACCGGGCAATTCAATTCAATCTAAATGGAACTACCGGCAGCGCCACCACCGACGCCAGCGGTACTGCGGAAATCACCCTGCCTGTCTCAGCCAATGCGAACGTAGCGATGTTGTCGGCAACATGGGCTGGGGATGGTCTGTACTTGGCAAGCAACAACACCGCAAGCACGACCTTAAACTCCGCGCCAACTGTGAACGCAGGAGTCGATCAGGCAATCACGCTACCTTGCGCTGTTAGTCTAAACGGCAGCGTGACTGACGATGGCGTACCGAGCGGCACTCCCCTGGGAATTCTGTGGGTCAAGGTCAATGGGCCGGGTAACGTAGCCTTTGCCGATGCCGGCGCCTCTCAAACAACGGCAACCTTCAGCGCGGCCGGTAAGTACACCCTGAGATTGACCGCCAATGACACGCGACTTTCGAGCAGCGACGACCTGACTGTGACGGTGAATGTAATCGAGGTCTGGCACGTCGCAGTACTTCGCGCCGGCGCCTTACCTCAGTTTTGCGGATAGCCCGCTTAGTGGTCGCAATCCGAGTTACTTTTATTTAGAGACCTTTGAAGACCATCTACTGAATACACCGGGCGTGATAGCCAGCGCCGGTGGCGTAACCAGTGTAATTTTCGGGTCGAATCTTCACGATTCAATCGACGCAGATGATGGAGTAATCGATGGCAGCGGATTAAACGGAGATTCCTACATCAGTTTGAATGGCGCGGCCGGCCTTAGGTTCAACTTTAACGCCACCGTGCTTGGCACGCTGCCTACCCATGCCGGTTTGGTGTGGACAGATGGCGCTGGACAGGTTTCTTTCGAGGCGTTCGATCACAACGGTTTCTCGATGGGCCTGCAAGGTCCTTTCAGTTTTCCCGATAACGTCAACAGCGGCACTACTGCGGAAGATAGATTTCTTGGCGCCTATAACAAGGACGGTATCTCGGCAATTCGCGTGCTGAATACAGTGGGCGGAATCGAGATCGATCATTTGCAGTACGGCTTCAGCGTTGGCAATTCCCCGCCGATAGTTAACGCCGGTAATGATCAGAATATTGCCTTGCCTACAACCACGGTTACTTTGAACGGAGTGGTTACCGACGATGGCTTACCTGCATGTAACACCTCTGCGATCGCCTGGAGTGTCGTGAGTGGTCCAGGTTCCGTGAGCTTCGCTAACGCTTTGGCTCCCCAAACGACAGTTACCCTGACTACAGTTGGCCAGTACGTCCTGCGGCTCACCGCCGGCGATTCTCAATACACGGCTAGCGACGATGTGATCATAAACCTGCTGCCGCCAAATCAAGCGCCAGTTGTCATTGCCGGTGATGATCAAACCATTACCTTGCCTGTGAATACGGTGAACCTGCACGGTACCGCCACTGACGACGGTCAGCCACCCGGCAGCGCGCTCCTGGTTTCGTGGAGTGTCTTCAGCGGTCCGGCTCCAGTAACGTTTGCAAGTGCGAATGCCCTTAACACTACTGCGTCGTTCGGCGAGCCTGGAACGTATGTGCTCCGACTTGCCGCCAGTGATTCGCAATTCATGACGACGGACGACCTCGTGGTGGTCGTCAATGCCAGCGTAAATCCGAATCAGCCACCCAGCGCTTTGGCAGGGCCCGATCTAACAGTCGCGCTCCACGGCAATTTGATTGTGAACTCCGGCGCTGAGCAATTGCTGGTAAACGGTGAGATCCCTGGCTGGACAGAAGTACAGGGAGCCGGTTGGACGCGAGCGACAATCAAAGACGGTGACAATTTCCCTGAAGCGCAGGTGGGCGACGCCTACTTCTTTGCGAATGAAGCTGCACAGGCGGAGCTGCGTCAGGATGTGGACGTCTCTGCCTTTTCCAAAACTATAGATGCGGGTACGCAGCAGTTCGAGCTTAGAGTCTACCTGCGCTCCGCGCCGGAGATTGTGCCTGACGTGGCGCGCGTCATCGTCGAATATCGCAACTCTGCAAACAGCGCCGTCATCGCACAGTTAGACTCCGGCCCTGTCCCATCAACTGCGGCCTGGCATTTAACTGAGGACATCCGGTCGGTGCCGATAGGTACTGGTTGGGTCCGCGTTCGACTAATCGCAACCCGCAACAGCGGAACGACAAACGATGCCCTCTTCGATTCGATCAGCCTGCGGCCAGTGGGCAATGTCGCGATCAAGCTTGCCGGCGTTGTCACTGATGACGGCCTGCCACTAGGCAGTAGCATCCTGGCAAACTGGAGTAAGGTTAATGGACCCGGCGATGTAAGTTTTGGGAACGCGAACGCGGCGAACACTTCTGCGTCGTTCAATACAGCGGGCAATTATGTGCTTCGGCTGAATGCGAGCGATGGCCAACTTGGCGCGGACGACGACATCACCGTCACAGTCAATCCGCCCAACCAGGCGCCCACGGTTAACGCCGGAACTAATCAAACAATCGCCCTTCCCGCGACCGCTAATCTCAACGGCCTCGCTATAGACGACGGCTTTCCTGTAGGCAGTAGTCTGTCTGTGGGTTGGAGCAGGTCGAGCGGACCGGGCGAAGTCACCTTTGCCAATGCAAACTCGCTGACAACCCTCGCGAGCTTTAGCGAACCAGGTGTCTACGTATTAAAGCTGACCGCTGACGATAGTGAAGAAGCGACCAGTAGCGAATTAACGATCTCGGTGTCTCCAGCGCCTGTCAATCAGCCGCCGGCGGTCAATGCGGGACCGGATCTGACCATCTCGCTTCCTACAGATTATGTCACGCTCCACGGTATCGCAACGGACGATGGCTTGCCGGGCGGCAACCTCACCATCGCCTGGACCACCGTCGACGGCCCGGTGCCGGTAGTGTTTGGGACGGCCGGCAGTGCCGAAACAACTGCGCAATTTAGTACTGCCGGAAACTACGTTCTTCGTTTAACTGCCAGCGATAGCCATCTCAGCAGAAGCGACGACGTGATGGTTACAGTGTTGGCGGCGCCGGCAGAGAATCAACCGCCAACCGTCAATGCCGGTTCGGACCAAACAGTACTGCTATCCGCCGGTGCGCAGCTCGACGGCAGCGCCGGCGACGACGGGTTGCCCGGCGGCAACCTGATCACAAACTGGACCAAGCTAAGCGGCCCGGGAACGGTCGCGTTCCTCAATCCTAATGTGACCATAACCAAAGCGTTGTTCAGCGTTCCCGGAACTTACGTTCTCCGCTTAACTGCCGGCGATGGTGCGTTGAGCGTGAGTGATGAAATCACCATCACGGTTATCGACAACGTGGCACCGCCCACCGTCGCGATCACTGCGCCCACCGACGGCAGCAGCGTAACTGAGCCGAGCTCCGTAATCGGATCAGTCAGCAGCGGCTCCTGGGTGCTCGAATACAGTCTCGCTAATGACGACAACACAAACAATCGCGTCTGGACAACCTTCGCTTCCGGCAACGGTCCGGTAGCCAACGCCGAGCTCGGCACACTCGACCCGACCATGATGCTGAATGGTTTATTCGATATCCGTTTGTCGGCCAGCGACAACTACGGACAAATCTCGCGCGTCTCGGTCACGGTTATCGTCGAGCGCAACTTCAAAGTCGGCAACTTTACCGTCTCTTTCACGTGACCTGAACATCCCGGTCGCGGGTGTGCCGATGGAAGTCACGCGCACCTACGACAGCCGCGAAAAACGCGTGGGCGATTTCGGCTACGGCTGGACGCTGGGTCTCCACAACGTCCGAGCTCGAGAAGTCGGGCGGGCTCGGCTTCAAGTGGTACGAAACAGTTTCGCAGGAACTTATTCCGAACTACTGTCTCGAAGCCACCGGCCCGCACCTGGTTACCGTTACCTTTCCGGGCGGCAAGGTCTTTAAGTTCCAGGCCGCTGTGACTCCGCATTGTCAACGCTTTACGGCGGTAACTTCCGGAACGTTGACTTTTATTCCGCTGCCGGGCACGCAAGGTTCTTTGCAAGTAGTCGGCTCGTCGGACTTTCAGGTTGACGGCAGCGTACCAGGACCGGTGAACCTGATCGGCTTTGGCGGCGGCGTCGACATTTTTAATTCGTCGCTCTTCAAGTTCACTGCCGAGGATGGCACTGCCTTTGTCATCGACCAGCGCGCCGGCCTGCAGAGCATCAGAGATACGAACAACAACACGGTGACGGTAAGCGCCGGCGGCATCATTCATTCAAACGGCAAAAGCATTACCTTCAACCGCGACGCCCTGGGCCGCATACAGAGTGTGATCGATCCGGCCGGCAACGCGCAGACGTACACCTACGACTCTGCCGGCGATCTCGTCTCTTACACTGACAACGAAAACAACACCTCCATCTACACCTACGATGCGAGCCACCGCCTGCTGACGATTCACGATCCGCGCGGCATTCAACCGGTCCGCAATGACTATGACGCCGAGGGGCGGTTGATCAGTCACACGGATGGCTTCGGCAAAGTCATCAGCTACCTCAACGACATTTTCGGTCGCATTGAGACGGTTACCGATCGTCTCGGTCACCAGACGCGTTTCGAGTATGACGAGCGCGGTAATGTTCTAAGTAAGACCGACGCCCGCGGCGGCGTGACGACGTTTACCTACGACAGCAACGACAACGTTCTGACCGAGACAAATGCTTTGGGTAAGACCACCACAAACACGTATGACCCGAGCGATCGCCGCACCAGCAGAACCGATCCGCTCGGTAACGTGACCCGGTTCACTTACAACGCGCTCGGCAAAGTTTTGACGGTGACCGATCCGCTCGGGCACGTCACAACCAATACCTACAACGCGGCGGGGAATCTGCTGACGACTACGGACCCGCTCAATAACACGACCACTTTTGGTTATAGCGTGTTTGACGGCCAGCGTACGTCGATGACTGACGCGCTCAACAACCTAACGAGCCTACACCTACACGAGCGGTTATCTGACGAAGGAAACCGACGCGCTGGGTCACCAGACTACTTTCACATATGACGCTAATGGCAATCGCGCCAGCCAAACCGTCAAGCGCACTAACGCCCAGGGTCAACCCGAAACGATTACCACCAGCTACGAATTCGACAAGCTGAACCGCCTGCGGAAGACGACTTTCGCGGACGGCACGATTACCCAGGTTGAATACAACTCCATCGGCCAGCAGAGCGCCACGATTGACCAGTTGGGTCGACGAACGGAATTCATCTACGACGACCTGGGGCGTCTGACCCGCACCGATTTTCCGGACGGCGCGCATGAGGAAGCGACCTACGACGCGGAAGGCCGGCGCCTGACCAGCAAAGACCGCGCTGGTTATATGACTTCGTACAGCTACGACGAACTTGGCCGGTTGACCAGGACCAGTTATGCCGACGGCACCTTTACGCAAAGCAATTACGATGCTGCGGGTCTGGTGCTGACAACGACCGATGCGCGCAGTAATGTCACGCGCTATTACTATGACGATGCCGGCCGCCGGACGAGTGTGAAAAATGCGCTCAACCAGGAGACCACCTTCGCTTACGACGGTAATAGCAACCAGCTTTCAATTAACGACGCGCTCGGTCACACGACCAGTTACGAATACGACCGCGACAATCGGCGCACAAAAACTACTTACGCCGACGCCACCTTCGCCGGCGTTGCTTACGATGCTCTGGGCCGTACTGTGTCTCGGATTGATCAGGCTGGCAAGACGACGCAGTTCACTTATGATGCCCCGGGCCGTCTAACAAAAGTGAAAGATGCGCTTGGTCACGAAACCAGCTACACCTATGACGAGCTCGGTCAGCAAATCTCGCAAACGGATGCGAACAATCACACAACCCGTCTTAATTACGATCAGCTTGGCCGCCGCGTGAAGCGCATTCTGCCCTTAGGCCAATTCGAAACTTACTCCTACGACAGCGCCGGAAATCTCAAGAGCAGAACTGACTTTAACGGCAACACTACGACTTTCACTTACGATCTGATGCGCCGGCTGCTGACGAAGGTTCCAGACCCTTCTTTAGATCAAGCAACGGTCAGCTTCACCTACAACCTGGCGGGTCAGCGGTCTACGATGACCGACGCTTCTGGCACGACCGCTTACAGCTACGACCTGCGCAATCGGCTAAACAGCAAGCAGACGCCCTTGGGCACCTTGAGCTACACCTACAATGAAGCCGGCAGCCTCTCGACGACGCGTTCATCAAATGCAAATGGCATTAGCGTCGATTACAGCTACGACACACTGAATCGCCTCGATGCGGTGCAGGACAACAATCTCGTTGCGCTTAACGGTGGCGTCACTAATTATACCTACGACTCCGTTGGCAATTTGCAGGGCTCTTCGTATCCCAACGGCGTCAGTTCGAGTTATGCCTACAACTCGCTTAATCGTTTGACGACGATGACCGTGGGCACAACTGTTTCGTCGCTGGCGGGTTACTCATACACGCTGGGCCCGACGGGAAATCGCATCGCAGTTAGTGAGCTTAGCGGTCGCACAATCAATTATGACTACGACGATGTCTATCGCCTCACCAGCGAAGCGATTACCAACGATCCGCACGGGGTCAATGGCAGCTTTGGCTATAGCTACGATCTCGTCGGCAATCGCCTGAATAGATCTTCGTCAATCGCCGCGGTTCCGCCGCAGACTTCAAGCTACGATGCGAACGATCGTCTGATCGGTGACGGTTATGACAACAACGGCAACACGACAGCGTCAGGCGGGAACAGCTACACCTACGATTTCGAGAACCGTCTAACGGCGCTCGGCGGCGGCCTGGTGAGTTACGTCTACGATGGCGACGGCAATCGCGTCGCGAAATCCGTGGGCGGCTTGACGACGAATTATCTGGTCGACACGAACAACCCGACCGGCTATGCACAGGTTGTCGAAGAGTTGCAGGGCGGCGCGGTCGTCAAGACTTTCACCTACGGGCACGACCTGATCAGCCAACGTTGTTCAGCGCTCACTGCTAACTGTTCTTTGTCGTTCTACCAATACGACGGCCACGGATCAGTGCGGCAGTTGTCGAACGCCGGCGGCGCAGTCACCGACACTTACGACTACGACGCGTTTGGCAATCTCATCTCGCGCACGGGCACAACCTCGAACGATTACCTTTACAGCGGCGAACAGTTTGATGCGAATCTGGGGTTTTATTATCTGCGCGCGCGGTACATGAGTCCAGCAAGCGGCCGATTTCTTTCAAGGGACGTCGTCGAGGGAAATCGATTTGATCCTCCAACTCTGCACAAATACAGCTATGTAGAGAACAATCCCGCCAATTTGATCGATCCTCGCGGAGAGTTCTCAGCTACGGAATCCTTGGCGTCTGTGGTGTCAAGTGCAATCTCCCTTTCCATCCAGTATCAGTCGCTAATTACCGCTGCTAGATTGATTCTAGCCGGTCTTAACCTTTATCTCCTTGCTACCAATGAAACTTATCGCGGCAATTTTCTCGCGGGCGGTCCGGAGTTCGCGTCTACCACTATAGCTGATGATCTAAGTTCAATTGCGGCCGCGCCGACGAGATTCTCAGGGTCAGTCTTTGAAGCCTCAAGTCTTGAACCCTTCGCAGTCAGACATGCTACAAATTATCCGCAAAGCGTTATCAATGGCATTGATCCGACAAGGTTAAATATTAATAGTCGACTCGGCCCTGCCTTCTACGTTGCTGAGGATGGGCAGACTGCTGTAAACGAAGTCATCTCTCATGACGCTACCTTTACACACGTCGTACGTTATGAAATGAACCTGTCCGGTCAGCGAGTCTTAGACTTTACCAATCCAAGGGTGGCTAGAACCTGGGGATACAGTTCCACGCTTAGTTACGATCGTACTCAGATGATTGCGCAACAAGCCGCAAGACAACATTATACTGTTATCGCCTACCCCGCAGTGCAGGGGGCAGGCAACAACTTTGCCGTTTTGAAAAACTTTAGTGAGATTTTGCGGCCGATGGGGGTGGCGCCTGGCCCATAGGGAGGCAAGAGTGGTTGCTTTGGAGAGGAACCTTACTGTGTTCGAAGCTCGTTGTCTGCCTAATAACCACCAGTTCGAAGCATATGACTTCTCAGATTTTGAATATGGGGAACGAATTATTCGAACAACGGATGGGCAGAACTTTGCGTTAATGACTCTGGAAGACGAAATCGCACCCGAGGTCAGTAAGATTTTGGCTGAGCTCTATGCCGGTCGGCTAGATGAAATGGAAAGAGCCTCACGATTTAATGAAGTCTTCGGTGTGGCGTGCGATCCTCTAGGGGGAAAAAACCTCGATGCGTCTACCCGGATAATTTGTCCAATCTGCGGATCTTCTAACGTCAGTTACCGCCCAAGCAAGCCAATAAGAACAAGACATTTTTTGATTCAGGTGATTACTCACGAGGCATGGTCGCGCCAAACTGCGAAGGACAAGCGCAAGCTAATCAAAGAGACGCTTAATTCGAGGGACTCATCTGATAATTCATGAAGTTAGGTTTTGATGGGCCACCATAGGTTAGGCGCAGCATACTCTCCGCCCCGATCGGCGTAGCCCTAGTCCACCAGGGTTGGTATTAATACCGTTGAACTAAATCTGATCGTGTTTGAGGTCCATCCCCTCCCAATCATCACGAGTCTGAGGTGGATGCTTTCTGATTTCGTGTATGGCAAGCGAATAGTGCGAATGTCTTGAAAAGGTTAAACCCTTCTATGAAGGCGAGTCTGCAAACGACGTTTCCGTAGTTAGCAATACTTCTTCAAAAGCAGAGTCCTCTTAAAGCATGGGTCTCGAGGATGCGGTCGCGTGGTAAATCCGACTGAAATCAGCCAACCACTCAAGTGATTGGCTGGGACCGCGGGCGCCCTCGCCCGCAATGAGCGCGAAGCGCGAAAACTTTATGTAGTAGTAAAAAACTTGCGCGCCTGCGGCGCGTTTGCGGGCGGGGGCGCCCGCGGTCCCAGCCAATCGCTTGAGTGGAGGCTAATACTTGGCTACGCTCGGGTCGACTTCATCTGACCAGGCGTTGATGCCGCCTTTTAAATTGATCAGGCGGCCAGGAAAGCCTGCCTGCTTCAATGCCGCTATGGCTTTGGCGCTGCGCACGCCCGCCTTGCAGTGCATGACGGTTTCGCGCGCGGGATCGATTTCATTCATACGCGTCACCACCTGGCCCAGGGGAATTAGTTTGGTCCCCTCGATGCGCGCGATGTCGTATTCGAAAGGTTCGCGCACGTCGATTACCTGCAGGTCCCTGCCGCTGTCCAGCTGTTGCCTTAGTTCGGTAGCAGTGATCTCCTCGAGCGCTTCTGGTTCCGCCTGCGGCTGCGCGCGCAGGCCGCAGAACTCTTCGTAGTCGATCAACTCCTTGATAGTCGGATTCTCACCACACACCGGGCAAGCCGGATCTTTGCGTAACTTGAATTCGCGAAACTTCATGTGCCAGGCATCGAACAAGAGCAGTCGATTAACCAGTGTGTCCGGCGCGCCGAGAATTAGTTTTACTGTTTCGGTTGCCTGAATCGCGCCCACGATTCCCGGCAGCACTCCCAGCACGCCGCCCTCGGCGCAGTTTGGCACCAGCCCAGGCGGCGGCGGCTCTGAATACAAGCAGCGATAACACGCACCTACCTTTGCCGGAGAAGACGCTGGCCTGTCCTTCAAAACGAAAGATTGATCCGTAGACATTCGGTTTGCCGCTAAGCACGCAGGCGTCGTTGACGAGGTAACGGGTGGGGAAGTTGTCTGTGCCATCCACCACGATGTCATAGTTGGCAAACAGCGCCATCGCATTCTGGCTGGTCAAACGCGTCTCGTGCGTTTCAATTTCGATGTGCGGATTGATGTCGCGCAGGCGATCGCGTGCCGACTCGATCTTCGGCCGGCCAATGTCGGCGGTGCCATGAATGATCTGCCGCTGCAGATTTGACGCTTCCACTACATCGAAGTCGACGATGCCTATGCGCCCTACTCCGGCGGCGGCGAGATACATTCCCACCGGCGCGCCCAGACCGCCGGTGCCTATCATCAGGACGCTGGCAGCTTTCAACTTCCGCTGCCCCTCCATACCGACCTCGGGCATGATCAGGTGGCGGCTGTAGCGGGCAATCTCTTCGTTTGATAATGACGGCAGGGCCTGGGAGGCTGCTGCTTCGCCGGTGTACTCGGTGGCCACGCCTCCGGCAATCGAGGGGACGATCATTACCGTGTCGCGGTCCTGCAAGGGAGTCTGCAGGCCCGATTGATGACGCACGTCTTCGTCGTTGACGTAGACGTTAACAAAACTTCGCAGGGCACTTTTGTCGTCGAAGAGATGGCGACGCAGTTCGCTATGTACTGACGTGAGGCGCTCCAGCGCTTCGCCGGCCGTTCCGGCTTCCACCTCGACCTGCGCATTGCCGCCGGTGAAATGCCGCAGCGCGGTAGGAATGTTTATCGTAACTGACATGGCTGAACTCCCTTTCAAGATGTTGCTTTCCTCTGTGCCACCTTTATGTTCTCTCTGTCTCTGTGGTGACTAAACGCTAGTTCACCACAGAGACACAGAGAGCACAGAGGTGCACAGAGTTTTTCAAAATTAGGTTAATGCCTCGATTTCTTCCTCAGTAAACTTCGAGCGGTCTGGTTCCATCTCCCACGAACGAAGATCGCCGGCCCTGCCGGCTTTGACCGCCACCACGATGTATGAATAGAGTGGCCAGGCGTGATCAAGATCGTATCCCGAAGGCACCGCCGGATGATCCGGGTGCGAATGATAGAAGCCGACCACGTCCAGTCCGTTTTGCTGCGCGTATTGTTCACCTTCTATGAACTCTTCCGGTGTGATCAGGAAGCGATTTCGTTTTGCCGCTTCCTCGCGCGCGTTAGAAATGGGATAAATCTCCGCGATCGTTTTGAGACTGCCGCCGGCGAAGGCGCCGAGCATTAGGCCGCAACACTCGTGCGGATAGTCGCGCTCACCATGGGCGGCAATTTGGTTTCGGTGCTGTGGTGTTAGTCGGATCAAGTTAAGTAAACCTATTCCAGGTATCTGTCGCCGCCATCGCAAAGAATCGTTACCACCACTGAGCCCTCTGGTAATGACAGAGCCAATCTGAGCGCGGCAAATACATTGGCGCCGGAGCTGGCACCCACCAGTATCCCTTCTTCTCGCGCCAGACGGCTGGCCATCTGCTGCCCGGCTTCCGTTTCTACCTCCACGCTCTCGTCCGCAAGCTGCGGATCATAAATTCCCGGCACCAGCGCTGTGGCCATGTGCTTGAGCCCTTCAAGTCCGTGGAAAGGCGAATCCGGCTGCATCGAGATCACTCGTATGGCGGGGTTCAGTTCCTTCAGTCTTCGACTGGTGCCGACAAAGGTGCCGGAGGTTCCCAGTCCCGCGATGAAATGTGTAATGCGCCCTGCGGTCTGCGCCCAAATTTCCGGCGCGGTGCTCTCGTAATGGGCCCGCCAGTTCGCGGGATTGTTGTATTGATCCGGGTAAAAATATTTCTCCGGCTCGGCCGCGAACAATTCGCGTGCAACCAACTGCGCGCCGTCAGTGGCCTGTAGCGGATCGGTTTCGATTAACTCCACTCCGTAGCTGCGCAGAATTTGCTTCCGTTGCGCGCTAGCGTTTTTTGGCAGGCAGATCGTGACCGGATAGCCACGCGCCGCACCGATCATTCCGTAAGCGATACCTGTATTCCCGCTGGTCGCATCCAGAATCGTTTGGCCGGCGCGCAGGCGTCCGCTTCGTTCACCGGCCAATATCATCGCCAGTGCAGCGCGGTCCTTCACTGATCCGCCGGGGTTTAAGTGTTCCGCTTTAGCCAGCACCGCGACACCGGCGGGCAATTTTTGCGTGACGTTGCGCAGGCGAATCAGTGGAGTGTTTCCGATGCTCGACTCAAGCGAATCACCGGCGACCGAAAGCTTCAGTTCTTCTAATTGGGCACTGACCATAGTTGAGCTCAGCCGATTCTGGAGTGCGCCGACCTGACAAGCACCCCAGCCGGGCTGCCCGGCCGGGGACCCCGCTTCAGCGCTTTAGCCGGTCGCGACCCGTAGCGATTCCTTCCGTCAAATACAAAACCGGTCGCGATTCCTTTTGCAGGGTTCGCGACCGGCTTTTGAAAACTCTTTGCTGCGCTTGGCTATTACATCATCTGCTCTTCACGCTGCCAAAGCCTTCCCGATCGCGTCCCGGACACCAGGCGCAACAGGTGCAATAACAGCAGCAGTAATAGCAAGCGTGGTTCATGATTGCGTAATTAACTAGGGAAACTATAGGAAGACCTTAAACGATGTCAAGGCAATGAGACACGGTGCACGAGAAGGTCAAGTGATTTGCTGGGACCGCGGACGTCTCGCCCGGAAAAGCGCCTACGGCGCACAATCTTTTAGAAGTGGCTTGCCACTCTTTTCGCGCTTCGCGCTCATATGCGGGCGGGACGCCCGCGGTCCCAACAAATCACTTGACCTTTGCTGGCGGGACGCTCGCGGTTCCCAATTTAGAAGTCAAACTTAATTGCGAGCTGTATCTGCCGGGCCGACGCAAAGGTTGTGGTTCCGGATGCCGGTGAAGCAAAGGTTCGCGGCGTGCCGAAAGCAGTAATGAAGGATGGCGCTGTCAACGTGCCTGCCGCGCCACCGGAGTAATTGAAGAAAGTATTGTTAACCAATACCACGTTTGAACGATTGAAGATGTTGAAGGCTTCGCCGATCAGCTTGATGCGCATGTTCTCTCCGAGCGGAATGGCTCGCGTTAGCCGCACGTCAAACTGATAGACGGAAGGCGTCGTGAATTGGTTGCGGACGGTGCCAGGCAAACGATCGTTGGAGCGATTACCGTCGTTGTTCGGATCACCGCCCACCAACGCCGAATACGGCGAGCCTGATTGAAACTGCATGATCGTTGAGATCGTGTAATCACTGAACAGCGCCCGCGCGAAAGCGTTTTCGCTCCATTTGATCGTGCCCCATTCGTAGATAGGACTGAAAACAAAACGATGCCGCAGATCGGTATCTGAGCGACCATAATCGGTCGCCGGGCTAATCTGGTTTTCAACGATTTTCGCATCGTCCGCGCCGACTACCACGGCGGTCTGATCCGGACGATCGTCGTTCGCTTTTGAATAGGTGTAGGCCGCGATGAATTGAAAACCGCGAGTCAAACGCTGCGTAGCCTGAATTGCCAGACCGTTGTAGAGCGAACGCGATGCGCTCTCGAAGATGTTGATGCGATTATACGACTGACCGCTGGCACGCGAGATCGGCCGCACAGTAGTACTCGCAAAGCGCAAAAAGGTGTAGGTCTGACCGTCTGGGCCAACGCGCGAAAAAGGCACCGGCGCAAATAGATTAATGTCGCGTGTGCGAGTCAGATGCAGCCCTGTAGTAAAGGTAAGTCGCTGAGATACTGAGGCCCTTGGCCACTTCGCGTTCCACTCCAATTCTGCCCTGCTCGGTATAGGGCTGCACGTAATCACTGGCGACAAGTAATAGATTCTGGATTGGCAGATGTTCCTGAAGGAGGCGCGGTCAGATGTGGGATACACCAGACCGGCAGCCACGATATCTGCGCCGCAGTCAAATTGATTCCAGTGACGTTAATTCCATTCTGCGAGTGACTTCCCGTCAGATGGCCGGTACGCCCGTAATAAATTCCGAAGCCCCCGCGAATCACAGTTTTCTCATCGGCAGCGTAACTAAAGCCGGCGCGAGGCGCGACGTTGTTTTTGTCCTTGGACAGTTTGCGGTATCGATGCCGTGGGACAACAGAAGTGGATCAGGATTCTGTATCGGTGGACAAGCGAGTTCTTCGTAGCCCCACCGTATTCCCAGATTGAGAGTCAGCTTTGAACTCGCGCGAAAATCATTCTGGCCGTAAAAAGCGTATTCCGTCTGGTTCGGATTGGTCGTGCCGCCGGTGGTGCCGGGGCCAGGGAAATTCTGTGTGTAAGCGGAAGGAGTGTTATTGGCAAAGGCGAGATAAGACGGAAAAGTGTACGAGCCGCTGAAGATTCCGGGGAAGAAGTTAAAGACGTTGTCGTGATTGATGTCCAGGCCAACTTTCCAATTGCTTCGGCCGCGCAGATAAGAGATGTTGTCAATAAATTGAATGCGCTTGATGGTAGTCTCGCGGGGGCTGAAGTTGTTGCGGCCGATATTCAGACTGCCGCCGCCGGTGGTGATGACAGCCTCGGGCTGATCGCTGTTGGCCTGGCCTGGTTCTTTATCTCTAGCTAGCTGAAAGCGAAGTTCGTTTATCAGTCTTCGCGTGGCCGTGGTGGTTAGCGTGCCGGAAAAGGTATCGCTTTTGACCAGGCTATCTCCCGAGTGTTCCTCGGCGCTCAATATTCCATTGTTTTCATTGTTGGCCCCAGTGAAGCCCTGGTGGTTATAGCGAAGCGTTAATTGATTTTGAGAATTCACTGCTATATCGGTTTTCGCCAGAAGCACGTCCTGTTTGCGTCCCACTTGATAAGTGTTGAGCTTCGGCACCAGAATAGTGAGCGCGGCCGCTGGCGCGGTGCCGAGATTGGGCACATCAAGCACCTGCGGTACGTTGGAACGTTGACCGTCGAAGGTAAAGAAGAAGAACGCCTTGTTCTTCCTGATAGGTCCACCGAGCCGGGCTCCAAACTGGTTAATACGCAATGCTGGACGCTTGTTTGGCAGCGGGTTGGGAAGGTGCCGCGCCTCGCTGGCCTTGGTAGCGGGATCGTTTGAGTTCAACGCTTCGTCCCTGAAGTATTCAAACGCGCCGCCATGGAAATCGTTAGTGCCTGCCTTCGTAACGACGTTAATAACGGCGCCGCCGGCCCGTCCAAACTCCGCCGAAAAGCCGTTCTGGTTAACCTGAAACTCCTGCACGGATTCTTCCGAAAACTGATAAGGCGGACGTACGCCGCCGCGGCCAAGCGCCTGGCCAAAGAAGGTGTTGTTGTTGTCAACGCCATCAACCTGGAGACTATTGAAGGTGCCGCGCTGTCCGCCGACGGACAAGTCGCCACCGCGGGGATCGCGGATCACGCCGGGCGAAAGTGTGGAAAAGTCCTGAAAATTACGACCGTTGATTGGCAGATTCTCAATTGAGCGTTGGTTGATAGTGGTAGCAACTGAAGTCCGGGTAGTTTCAACTACTGCTGGCTCGCTCGTAACAGTCACCGATTCACTGGCGGCACCCGACGGAAAGACTTAAGTCGAGCGGGGTCCGGCTGCCGACGGTGACAGTCACGTCACGCAATTCTGCTTGCGTAAAGCCCTGGCCAGTCGCACGCACGGTATAAGGACCGGGCGGCAAGAGGATAACTCGATAGTTTCCTTCACTGTCGGAGGTGGCAGTTTTTTCTAACCCTGTCTGCTGATTGGTTGCTGTGACTGTAGCACCCGGCAACGCAGCTCCATTTGGATCAAGCACGCGCCCTTCGATGTTTCCGGTGGTGGCTTGCGATTGGGCAAGAGCGCTAATTACGCACGCTAACAGAAAAGTAGAAAGCAAAATGAGTCTCAAGGGGGAAGTTAAATTTGTAGACATGGTTTCCTTATGGGAGCTAACGGAGTGTGATGGGCGCTTCATGGCTGACCGATTTGCACAGGGCTGCTCGCAAAAAGCCAGCCTGAAGACAACCTATCGAAAACTCAGGGATAGTAATTTATGGCGGTGGTTAGATCAACAGAGTTGCTGATAAATCTCGCACGATACGCAATCTTGCTTGATCCCTTGCAGCAGGTGGGAATCTGGACAGACAAAACAGTCTGTTCTTAATGTCCCACGGAAGGTTTTGTTACCGGCTTCCAGAGTGAAGCCAGACGCCCGCCGCTAAACGACTGCACGAAGCTCATCACGCCCATGTAGCCGAAGCCGAAGAAAAACAGGAGCAGGAAAGGCACTGTGCCCCACATGCGCATGTGCGTGGCGTAAAGGATTGCCAGCAGGAAGTAGAACGAGAAACCAAGCTCGAGTAGTGGCAGCAGGCCGCGCTTGCGTTTGTACTTCTTTCGCTTCCAGGTTTCGTCCTGGTTTTTTTCCACCTGATATTTGGGCGTGCGAACGAATTCACTCTTAATCCCGAGCAAGGCTTCCAGCACGGCGCGGGCGTTGGAAAAAGCCAGGCCGATGCCGAGCCCCATTACCAGCGGCAGGTGCAAGAGGCGCGGCGTGCGCTTCTTATCGAGGTACCAGACGGCCGTGCCGTAAAAAAGAAACACCGACACTGAGGAAAAGAAAAGCAGTGGCAAGTCGAGAATCATCAGGTGGTAAAACGGCTGATTGTAGCGCACGAGCAATAATGGAAACTGCAGGAAACTCGCCACGATCATCAACGGATAACTGATATTACCGGTTAACCGGAAAAACATTTCCAGGCGCACGCGTAAGGGCAGTCGCGCTCGCCAGATCCGCGGATAGAGCTTGAGGCCCACTTGCATAACACCCTTGGCCCAGCGTCTCTGCTGCGCCTTGAAGGCATTAATCTCAACCGGAATCTCCGCCGGGGCTTCTTCATCAAGCAGGTAGACAAACTTCCAACCCATCAACTGCGCGCGAAAACTAAGATCGGTGTCTTCAGTCAGCGTGTCGTGTTGCCAACCGCCGCTTGCCGCAATAGCCTTGCGGCGCCAAATACCGGCGGTGCCGTTGAAGTTGAAAAATCCGCCGGTGCGGTTGCGCGTGGTCTGTTCGACGACGAAGTGGCCGTCGAGCATGATGGTTTGCAAGCGCGTCAGTAAATTGTAATTGCCGTTGATGTGCGACCAGCGCATTTGCGCGCAGCCCACCATGGGATCGGTGAAGTAGTTGACCAGCTTGCGCAAACAATCAGGTTTGGGAACGAAATCGGCGTCGAAAATCGCAAGCAGTTCGCCCTTCGCGGTCTTCATGCCATTCTCAAGTGCGCCCGCCTTGAAGCCCGTGCGATCCGAACGGTGAACGTATTCAATATCAAAACCGAGCTGTTGATATTTCTCTGACGGTGGCCTCAGCCAACTTCACCGTTTCGTCCGTTGAATCGTCGAGCACCTGAATCTGCAACCGCTCGTGCGGATAATCGACCTCGGCAATTGCCTTGACCAACCGCTCGACGACATACATCTCATTAAAGAGCGGGAGCTGCACCGTAATTAACGGTAACTCTGCTTCGCTGAAGACGCCCTTCGGTTGTGGAATGAATTTGCGATAGCGCCAGAAATCGATCACCTGTTTGACACGATAGCCGCCATAGACTGCCAACACAACGAGGATTGCGAAGTAGAGAATAAGAATGGTCCAGTCGAAAGCGTCAAGTTGATAAAGCGGACTGATATTGCCCCAGGTCTTGTTTGTCACATCCTGGAAGTAGCGCGCGAAGAGTTCATTCGGCGTGGCACCAAGCGGGGGTTGCGTATCCTGGAAAAACATGTCGTTTATTTCTGGTTTCTACTTCGCTTCAGGAAAATTCCCGCGGATTACTGGAAGACGGTAGTTCTTCTCAACTTAAAGCGCCGTGCGGGATGGCCCGGACGGCGCGCGGAAAGGATTTTAACCTGAAGGGCGGATATTACGAAACACAGCCGTTGTCCGTCAGAGGCTTAGATGCGACGATCGGGCGCACTGTAGTCACTCGGCGCTCGTGGAGTACTCGGCGAAAACACCGCAGTCGGCGTAATCTTGCTTGCCGCCGTAGCTGCTGGGTGTTTCTCCTTCTGTCTCCACTCGCGAAGACTCAAGTCCATTAATCCGGGCATCACATAAAAAACAGCGACTGCGCCGAGTAATGCGCCGGTGGCGAAACGCGAGGAATGCGTGTTCTCCCAGATGCCGAAGTAGCCAACCGCGAAATCGATAGCCAGCGGGGCTGCCGCCAGGAAAAGCCATTTGCGCGGCGGCGCTTCGGTCTGCCTCAACGATCGAACCAGGGGATACACGATTGTCGCTGCGGTAAAGCCCGCGTAAATACCCGTGCACCGCGTGCAGACTGCGAACTGGTGGCCGGCGATAAAAAATGAACGCTCAGGAGTTTGATGGCAAAAGTAGCTGAACGCCCGGTAGATCGTGAACGCCCAGGCTGGATGCCCGGCACTGCTGGCCAGCGGGGCAGCGAGGATGAGCGACATCACTGCCAGGCAGCCCAGGGCCGCGATCAGCCACATTAATAGTGGGCGGCGATTAGAAACCATCTGTGGGATGTAATTTTCTGGCGAGGCGTACATCTTAATTGCGGATTTCTGATTGCGGATTGCGGATTCAAAGCTGCAAATCCGCAATCCGCAATCCCAAATCTAAAATCGAATAACCGTATCGGGTCCGCCTTCGATGTGCAAGGTATCTACAAACCGGATATGTCGCGACTCGGTAGTCATCACTACGGAATGGGTTCGTTTACCGGCGCCAAAAAACCTCACACCTTTGAGCAACGCTCCGTCAGTGACCCCGGTTGCCGCGAAAATAATTCTCCGGCCCGGCGCCAGATCGTTGGTATCGTAGATTTTGTTTGCGTCGGATATTCCCATCGACTGCAAACGCTCCAGCACCTGCTCCTTAGGCGGCACCTTGTCTCTATCAACTCCCAACCGTTCCGGATCGAAAACCAACCGCGCTTGTATCTCGCCATTCAGACATTTCATCGCCGCGGCAGTAATCACTCCCTCGGGAGCGCCGCCGATGCCCACCAGCGCATGGATGTTTGTGCCTGCAACAGCCGCGGAAATGCCGGCAGAAAGATCGCCATCGCCAATCAGGCGAATACGCGCGCCAGCTGCACGTACATCGGCGATTAGCTTCTGGTGCCGAGTACGATCGAGGACTATCACCGTCAGGTCTTCCACGTCGCGGCCCAGGCGTCGGGCAATGTTTTTGAGATTGTCTTTGACGGGAGCATCAAGGTCCACCACACCACGCGAAGAAGGCCCAACTACGATTTTGTCCATGTAGAGGTCTGGCGCATTGAGCAGGCCGCCACGCTCAGCAGCTGCCAGCACGGCAATCGCGTTGTTGGCGCCGAGCGCGCAGAGATTTGTCCCCTCAAGTGGATCGACGGCAATGTCGACTTCGGGACAGGATTCTGCGAGGTCCTCACTGACGCCGTAGCCACCACCAACTTCTTCGCCGATATAGAGCATCGGGCGCTTCGTCGCGCTCCCCTTCACCGATCACGATGCGACCGCGCATCGGCACCGTATCCATAACTTCACGCATTGCCTCTACCGCAACATGATCCGAATACTTGCGATCGCCCTGGCCCATGGTGCGCGCCGCGGCAATTGCCGCTGCTTCGCATACGCGCAAGAAATCCAGAGACAGCTCGCGCTCTGTCTTTAACTCGTGGCCCATCTCGTTAAGGTCTCCTGAATTCGGAAGTTTGACTACTGGAGCATTTCCAGTTGAAGAAGTGCGGACTCATACTAACAGAGCGGGAAAGTTATTTGTAGCCAGCAGACTAAGCACGAAAGACACCTGTAAGCAGAACAAACTCTAGCGTGGCTGGCTGAGACAGTTTAGAATGCGACTGACTTTTTTTCGTCCGCATCCCTCATCATACTGGGGAGTTCAAACCAGATGGCTACCTTACTGATTGTCGACGATGACAACCTCGTGCGAGAAACGCTTCACGAGATGTTGTCTGCATCTCACGAGTGTCATAACGCGGATCGTGCCGAACAGGCGCTTCATTCGAAGCTCGACACCCCATGAGGAGATTTTTCATGCACTGCACTATTAGAACCTATGTGATGTTTGTTTTGACTTTTGTAGTCTGCCTTTCATCAGCGTCGCGGAACTCCGTAGCAGGTGCCCTGGCTCCGCGCGAACTCTCAGCCCTCTCGCAGCAGTCTGCACCGGGCGTCGAGGGCAATTGGCGGGGGGCGCTCGATGTGGGCGCTTTCAAACTTCGACTGGTGCTGAAAATTGCGAAGTCGGCCGATGGCAAACTCACGGCAACCGTAGACAGCCTCGATCAAAACGCCAAGGACCTGGTCGTTGATTCGATTACCCTTCAGGACGGAGCTCTGAATTTTGAAATGAAGGCTCTCGGCGCATCCTATGCGGGCACGCTCAGCAAAGATGGTTCGCAACTGAGTGGCAAATTTACGCAGGGTGGGGCTGTGTTTCCGCTCGATTTCACTCGCGTGACGGACGTGTCGCAGATGGAACTCAACCGGCCGCAGACACCGAAGAAGCCTTATCCCTACAAGGAAGAAGAAGTCTCCTACGAAAACAAACAGGACCAGGTGAAGCTGGCCGCTACGTTAACGCTCCCACCCGGCGACGGGCCCTTTCCCAGCCGTCGTATTGATCACCGGTTCCGGTCCGCAGGATCGAAACGAGTCGCTACTTAGCCATCAACCCTTCCTGGTGCTGGCAGATTATCTGACGAGGCGCGGCGTCGCCGTCTTGCGCGCTGACGATCGTGGCATGGGTGGGACGTCAAAAGGCGGACCGAATGATACCACCGAAAACTACGCCGCCGACGCACTTGCCGGAGTGGAGTTTTTGAAAACTCGCAAAGAGATCAATGCCAGACAGATTGGTCTTATAGGTCACAGCGAGGGCGGCATGGCGGCGCCGATGGCGGCCACGAAATCGAATGATGTCGCTTTCATTGTATTAATGGCCGGTCCCGGTATCCAGGGAGAGAAGCTGCTGAAAAAACAAATCGCCCTGATAGCGGCAGCAGAGTGCGAGAAGGAGGTCGAGCGTGCCACAGCTGAAGGACAGCAGCTGATGGCTACGGTTGTTCAGGAAAAGGATGATGCCGTGGTTAGGCAAAAGCTGCATGAAGGCGCCGTAAAAAGAACTGAGGCCGCAAAAAAGAAGATCGATGCGCAGTTAGCCAGCGCTGACGCGCAGAACGCCGCCTGGGCCACTCCGTGGTTTCGCTATTTCATTAGCTACGATCCAAAACCAACGCTGATGAAGGTGCGTGTGCCCGTGTTGGCAGTCAATGGCGAAAAGGATCTGCAGGTGCCGGCGAAGGAAGATCTGGAAGGGATCGAAGAAGCCTTAAAAGCCGCAGGCAACAAAGACTACAAGATCGTTCTGCTGCCCAATCTGAATCATTTGTTTCAAACGACTAAGACTGGCGCCCCATCCGAGTACGCTCAGATCGAAGAGACGCTCGCGCCAATCGTGTTGCAGACAATCGGAGACTGGATCGCGGCGCACACGACAGCGCCCACGCACGCCAACTGATTTTTTGAATTTGCGGTGACCAGTCAACCCCCTCCGAAGAGGTGACTTCCGGCGCCTCCACGCTCTGCTGCACTTCAAACAGTGAGGAAATAGTTAGACGCGCCCACCGAACCAGCCTTAGATGGCAACCGCTCGACCGGCACATCGCCTGCATTTGACTGGGCGGATTGGAAAGGTTATAGCTCTACCCCAAAACGATTCGCCCAGAATTTCGTTCCCGACCTGGAGGTTCTTATGAAGAGGTTCACCCTGACCTTTTTTGTCGTTCCTGTTTTGCTTTGCATCATCACTCCGTCGTTCACCAGCGCAAACAACAGCGGCCCCTCGGCGAACGGCACGTTCCAATTCCCGCTGCAAGATGGGATTGAAAGATCGGTCGTTTTCAATGCCAGGATTCACCGCGACGGCAGCTCATCAGGTGAAATGACCTTTACTGATCCAGGAGATCTCAATGACCTGGAATCTCACCCTCCAGCTTCCATTACGGCCAGCTTTGATTGTCTGTCTATAAAAGACAATCGAGCGGTGATGAGCGGAGCCGTAACTGAATCTAACCTCGGAAGTGTCATCGGGCATCGAGTTCTTCTAGTTGTCGAAGACGATGGTGAAGGCATCAATTCACCAAGTCAAGATAAACTAACCTGGGGCATCTACGAACCTGTCAACCGAACCTGGATACCTCAGGATGGAGAGGTGCCTGATGACACTGGCTGGCTACTTAATTGGACAGCGACGGACTTCGAGCGGCCAGATGACGTGGGCGTTCCTGCCCGAATGAGTGAGGTGATCGGATGCCAGAGTTTTTCGCTTTCCGCTTATGCGCTCATTGACGTGCCGCACGGCCAGGGGAATATTCAGGTCCGGCCCTGAACCAAACGCCATCGTTAGACAAGTAGGACAGGCATGCTCGCCTGTCCTTTTTGTTGCATATTGAGTGGGACAGGGTCTGCCCTACTGTTTCCACGCCGGCAACGTCTTGCGAGCTCCTTTTTCTTTTTTGAGACCGAGCGCCCAATCAGCCTGCATCAGCGTATGGATGTCGCGTGTTCCCTCATAAATAATCGCGGCTTTGCAGTTGCGCCAATAACGCTCGACCGGGTAATCGTTTGAATAACCATTCGCGCCGTGCACTTCGATTGCCATTGAAGCTGCTTTCTCGCTGCGCGTGGTCGCCTGCCACTTCGCCAAACTCGTGGCTCGCGCATTCGGCTGCCCGGTGTTTTTCAGGTAACCCGCACGCAAACACAGCAGGTGGGCTATCTGATAGTCAGCTTCCATCTCGGCAATTTTTTGTTTGACTAACTGGTGGTTCGCGATCTTGGTGCCGAAGGTCTCACGTTCCAACGCATAGGCTACTGAGGCATCGCGCGACGCGCGGATTACACCCGTGGCTCCGGCGGCAACAGTAAAGCGTCCCTGCTCAAGGGCAAACATCGCAATCTTAAATCCTTCACCTTCTTCCCCGACGCGATTCGCTGCCGGCACGCGCACATCCTGCAGCGAAAAATATCCGGTATTGCCTGCGCGAATTCCCAGCTTGCCGTGAATCGTACCGGAGGTGAACCCCTTCATGCTTCGCTCAACGATGAAACACGACATTCCGGAGTGATCGCGATTACGGCGCTTCTCTTCATCGGTCCAACAAAAGAACAGGAAGTTGTCCGCAATATCCGCCAGACTGATCCACATCTTCTCGCCGTTGAGCACATACTCCTCGCCTTCGCGCCGCGCAGTTGAACGCGAACCCACTACATCCGATCCCGCTCCCGGCTCCGTCAAGCCATAGGTCGCGAGCTTCTCGCCCTTAGCCTGAGGCACCAGATATTTTTGCTTTTGTTCTTCACTGCCCCAGGTGAGCAGCGTCAACGAGTTTAGTCCGGTGTGAACTGACATGACGACGCGCAGGAAAGTGTCGACCGCTTCCAACTCCTCGCAAACCAGCCCGAGCGAAATGTAATCAAAGCCGGCGCCGCCGTATTCTTCGGGAATGCAGACACCGAGCAAATTTAACTCGCCCATTTTTCTTAAGATTTCGGGGTGATATTCCTGTTTCTCGTCCCACTCCTTGATAAAAGGCGCAACTTCCTTTTGCGCAAACTCGCGCACAGTTTGCACCAGCGCTTTATGATCTTCGGTCAGCTCTAATTCAATCATTGGGGTCTCTCTTTTGAAATTTGGAGTGAAAATGAACGGACATCTTAACTAGTCCAAAGTCCAATGTCCAAAGTCGACGTTGACGAGTCCAAAGTCCAAAGTCCAATGTCCAAAGTCCGCCGTTCGCAGCATGAGCGCGGCAATCAGGTAGGCCTTAACGGTAATTGGCGGACCTTGGACTTGGGACCTTGGACTTTGGACGAAACTGTTTGGACGCTATACTTTCGCGCATGGCGAAAAAGTCGAAGTCGCACATCGTTAAAGTCGGCCTGGTCCAGATGAGCTGCGATCCAAAGCCGGAGGCCAACCTCAAGAAAGCAATCGCGAGAATTGGTGACGCCGCCAGTCAGGGCGCCCAGATCGTTTGTCTGCAGGAGCTCTTTCGTTCGCAATACTTTTGTCAGACAGAAGACATCGAACTCTTCAAACTTGCCGAGACAATCCCAGGTCCAACTACTGAGGCGTTGAGTAAAGTCGCGCGACAAAAGAAGCTCGTCATTCTTGCTTCGCTTTTTGAAAGGCGCGCGGCCGGCGTTTACCACAACACGGCTGTGGTCATAGACGCTAATGGTAAGATCGCAGGCAAGTATCGCAAGATGCACATTCCCGACGATCCGCTTTATTACGAGAAGTTTTATTTCACTCCTGGCGACCTTGGCTTTCAGACTCACGACACACAATACGGCAAGATTGGCGCGCTGGTTTGTTGGGACCAGTGGTTTCCTGAAGCTGCACGCTTAACCGCCCTGAGTGGTGCGGAGTTTATCCTTTATCCCACTGCTATCGGCTGGCTGCCGGACGAAAACGAAGAGATGAACGAAGCCCAGCATTCCGCCTGGGAAACAATTCAACGCGCTCACGCGATCGCGAACGGCGTTTACGTCGTGGTCGTGAATCGCGTGGGACGCGAAGGCAAGCTCAACTTTTGGGGACAGTCGTTTGTCGCGGATCCGTTTGGACGTATTGTTGCCAAAGCTTCCGCCGACAAAGAAGAGGTGCTGGTTGTAGATTGCGACCTCAGCAAGATCGAGGAGACGCGGCAGAACTGGCCCTTTTTGCGCGACCGGCGCATCGATTTCTACACGCCCCTCTCATCGCGTTTTCTGGAACCCACATCAGACAAATAAGTTCATGCCGACACCCGCTGAACTCGGTTATCGCATGCCTGCCGAATGGCGTCGTCACGCTGCGACGTGGCTGAGCTGGCCGAAGGACCCTGAGACCTGGCCGGATCGCGTTCCGCAAGTTGAAGAAATTTTTCTTCAGATGATGGCCGCGCTAGCGCCGAATGAGATCGTCAATCTCCTGGTAGACGATTCGGCAACGGAGGCGGCTGTGCGCGCGCGCTGTCAGTTTGCCAGCGCCGAAAACATACGGTGCCACCAAATCCCCACGGTTGATTCCTGGATTCGAGACTACGGACCAAACTTTTTCTGCGACTCGTCCGATAAGCTTCATCTTGTCGCCGTCTCTCGCAAGAGGACCCCTGCCGAACCAGAACGACAAACTGAGATTTATCGGACAGCCGCTTGCTTACAACGATTGGATCTTTAATGCCTGGGGCAACAAATACGAGGAGCTGAAACAGGACGATAAAATACCGGCGCGTTTGGAGAGCCTGTTAAAGCTGCCGCGGTTCGAACCCGGAATTGTAATGGAAGGCGGTTCGATTGAAGTTAACGGCGCCGGCTGCGTGCTGACGACTGAGCAGTGCCTATTGAATCCAAATCGCAACCCTGCATCTAACTAGGGATGAGATCGAGCAGCTATCTGAAAAGTTATCTCGGCGTCGAAAAAGTCTTTGTGGCTCGGCGAAGGGATTGTTGGCGACGATACTGACGGACACATTGACGACATCGCGCGTTTTGTCACACCGAATGTGATTGTTTGCACTATTGAAGAGGACCCGGAAGATGCCAACTACAAACTGCTGCAAGACAACCTGCACAGATTGCGAACCATGACTGATGCAACCGGACGCCGCTTTGAAATTGTTACCTTGCCCATGCCGGGAGTCGTAGGGGGGACCAGTACAGATAAGCGCAATCTTGATCGACTGCCTGCATCTTACGCGAACTTCTACATCGCAAATGAGGTTGTGCTCGCTCCGGTGTTCGGACATGCGAATGATTCCCGAGCACTGGCCACGTTACAGCAGCTCTTTCCAGATCGTCGTGTGGTAGGAATAAACTGCGAGCCTCTGGTTTGGGGCATGGGGACGATCCACTGCGTTACTCAACAACAACCAAAACCTTAATCCGCAGATTTCGCAGATTTCACAGATTTTGTAAGAACAAATCGGCGATGTTCAAGGCTGCGAGTGCCGAAGTTGACTAGCAGACCAACTTCGTGACGGGTTGCTTTTAGATAATTTATTATTTGCGCCTCTTCGGTTCCGCTCATTCGAGCAAGTGCCTTTAACTCAACGACTACACTGTTGAAGCAGATGAAATCTGCGCAGTATTTCGTCTCTAGCACTTGACCCTTGTATTCAAGTAGAAGTTTTATTTCTTTAACAAATGGAATGTCGCGCCCGACAAACTCGATCGCTAGAGCTTCCTGGTAAACAGGCTCAAGGAATCCACAGCCCAGCTGCCGATGAACTTCCATCGCCGCTCCAATGATTGCGTAGGTTCTCGGGTCTGTTTCGGTAAGGTTCCTAAGCACTGCTAAATGTTAGCAGGCTTTTCTTCTAATCTGTGTAATCTGTGGAATCTGCGGATAGTATCTGCTTCACAAGAGTTTTTGCATCAGCAAGCGAGCAGACCCTGCCGTCCAGTTGCATCTCGTAAATGGCCTTTGTGATCTCGCCTATTCGCGGACCAGGTTGCAAGCCCAGCTCCAGCAAGTGGCGACCTAACAAGATTGGCGGCGGCGGCTGTTGCTCGACTTGCAGTTCACGCGCACGCTGAATAAACCACTCCTGCGCTTCGGAACCAAACCACTTTTCACGCGGCACCCAATCAGCATTGCGCCCGAGCGAATCGGCTTTGGCGACTCGATAAAGCAGGTCCAGTTCAACCTTTCGCGCCAAACGCCGAAACGCGCCGTCGCCAACTTCCTCTCTCTTCTTAAAAAACTCGCCTGGCTTGAGATGGTCGCGCACCAGCGCAATCACCTGCGCGCGCACGTCATAGCCATCAAGCGTGTGGACGTTAAGGCGATCGAGGAAACTTGTCTGCCGGCTCGATGCCTGCCTCCTCATGACCACGCGAACGTAGTCGCCCTTCTATGAACTCAGTGGTTGCCGGCTTACCAAAGTCATGAGCGACAGCGGCGAGCATTACCGTTACCTGTTTTGCGTAAGGCAAATCATCGATCAATTCGCGAGCGCGATCAGTTACCAGCCGAGTGTGAACAAAAACGTCGCCCTCCGGATGCCATTCAGGATCCTGTGGCACATCGATCAGCATCTTGAGCTCAGGAAATAATTGATCGATGGCCTTGAGGGCGTGCAGCCAGCCCAATCCGATCGAAGGACGACGCGCGCGCAATAACAGTTTTTCCATCTCTCCCCAAATTCGTTCTGCCGGAAGATCCGAGAGGTCTATCGAGCGGCCCAGCTCGACGGTGTCCGGGTGAACGCGAAACTCAAAACGCGCGGCAAATTGCGCGGCCCGCAAAACTCGCAGGCTGTCTTCTGCAAACGTATCGAGCGAAACTGCGCGCAGAATTCCGCTCTCAATGTCTTCGCGGCCATGAAACGGATCAATGATCTCGCCGGTTAAGGGATCCTCCATAATCGCGTTGATGGTGAAATCGCGCCGCCGCGCCGCATCTTCAATTGTCATCGAGGGATCGCCCTCAATGACAAAAGCACGATGGCCACGACCGGACTTTCGCTCGCGGCGCGGCAAAGAAACATCCAGGTCCGGTCCTAACTTATAAACCGTGAACGCTTCGCCGACGACGTTTACGGGACCAATCTGATCAAGCAACGCGCGCAGTTTGTTGGGATCAATTCCGTAGACTTCGACGTCCCAATCCTTCGGCTCCTGTCCCATGAGCAGATCGCGAACGCAACCGCCAACCAGCAAGGCGCGGCCGCCTGCGACACGGGCAGCCTGCGCGAGGTTGATAACGTTTTCCGGGAATTGAGACATTTGAGTCCAATGTCCAACGTCCAATGTCCAATGTCAACGACAGAGTGGCGCGGGAATTCGATCAAGTGATTTGCTGGGAACGCGGCCGTCCCGCGCGCAATGAACGCGAAGCGCGAAAAGCGATTGGGAGGGCACGCTGAAAGACTGCGCGCCTGCAGCGCGTTTGCGGGCGGGACGCCCGGCGGTCCCAGCAAATCACTTGAGGTTTAGAGTTATTCTTCAGGGGATTCGACCAGGATCTGAACACCGCGGGTTGAAGGTAAGCAGCTGATTATTTGCGCGCGATCAATCTTAGTTAGCTCGGTGCCCGCAGCGTGCCAAAGCTTCACCCAGAAGGTGCGCGTATCGCCGTGAATGGCGAACGTGGATCCGTCATTCATCACCGCAACCGGCTCGGCGGTAGTACCGTCACGCAGTTCCTCGAGCAGCTCAGGTACGAAGGGTTTGTCCTTATCAAACTGCACCAGTACATCACGGTCAGCTATTTCGGCAGGCGGCAACTCAACCGGCTCACTGGATTCAAGCAGTAAGCGCGTTTCAGTTTGCAGGTTCCGTTTCTTTACTACAGGCATGCAATCAGTTCCAGGTTTCAAGTTCCAAGTTCCAAGTTCGCCCCACCAAAAACTCTGAACTTGAAACTTGAAACCTGGAACTTGAAACTACTCGCTTCAATCGTCTCAACAAATGTTCCTGCAAATCCGCCACCTTCACGCGCTCCTGTTCCCAGGTATCCCGGTCGCGCACTGTCACCGCTTCGTCTTCCAATGACTGATGATCCACGGTCACGCAAGACGGCGTTCCGATCTCATCCTGTCGCGCATACAACTTTCCGATGCCGCCCGTGTCATCGTAAACGGCACGCAGCGAAGGCTGCAGCGAGCGCTTGATTGCTTTGGCCATTCCCACGATCTCTGGCTTGTTCTTCGCAAGCGGTAGTATGGCGGCCTTGATCGGCGCCAGCGACGGATGAAGTTTCAGTATTACGCGCGTCTCGCCTTTGTCGTTCGTCTTTTCCGAATAGGCGTCCATCAGCACTGATAGTACAGTCCGATTAACCCCGGCCGCCGGCTCGATTACGTAAGGATAAAAACGTTCTTTATTCGCCTCGTCGAAATAAGACAGATCTTCGGTAGAGTCCGGATTCAGTCGCTTACCTTCCGCGTCTTCCGGTTTCTTCGAATGCGTGCGCAGGTCGAAATCGGTGCGATTAGCGATGCCCATTAACTCGTCCCACTGTCGTTCGTCTTCTTCTCGCTCCGGGAAGAAGCGATACTGAATGTCGACAGTTCGTTTGGCGTAGTGGGCCAGTTCTTCACTCTGGTTGCTCATAGAGACGCAGATTGTTCGCCGAAATACCCAGACTGGTGAACCAGTTGTAGCAGGCATCGATCCAGTCCTGATGCGCGGTCTCATCTTCGCCGGGCTTCACGAAGTATTCCATCTCCATCTGCTCAAATTCGCGTGTGCGGAAGATGAAATTGCCCGGCGTCACTTCGTTGCGAAACGATTTGCCAATCTGCGCCACGCCAAAGGGAAGTTTGCGCCGGCTAGTGGTCAAGACGTTAGCAAAGTTAATGAAGATACCCTGAGCCGTCTCCGGACGGAGATAGACAAGGGAAGACGGATCGTCTTCGGCGGTAGCGCCGACGTGCGTTTGGAACATCAGATTAAACGGGCGCGGATCCGTTAGATTTTTCGAACCACAATTCGGGCATTTACCATCAGTTAATTTGTCTGCTCGCAAACGCGTGTTGCATTCTCGGCAGTCGACCAGTGGATCGCTAAAAGTATCTTCGTGGCCGCTGTACTTCCAAACCAGTCGATTCAGAATGATCGACGAGTCGAGTCCTTCAATGTCATCGCGTTCGTAGACCATCCAGCGCCACCACGCCTGTTTGACGTTGTTGCAGAGTTCAACGCCGAGCGGACCATAGTCCCAGGCGCTGCCGAGTCCGCCGTAGATCTCCGACGAGGGGAAGACAAACCCGCGCCGCTTGGCGAGGGAAACGATTGTTTCGATGTTTGGAGCTGTCATATCGGTAAATAGTGAATGGTGAATAGTAAATGGTAAATAGCTAAATCCTGAAATAGCTGACTCGCGCAGCCCTCAACCACACTTACTATTCACTTTTCACTATTGTCCAAAAAAGAGAGGAGCACCGTCAGCGCTCCTCCCTTGTAAGTTTCAAGTGTCTTTGCGCTCTTACTTGGATGGCGCCGGCGCCGCAGGAGCACTGACATTGACGTTAATTCTCGTCGTGCTGCCGCCAAACAAACGTCCTCTAAAAATATAAGCCGCAGCCAAAACCACAATCACGAAAATAACCAGCACGGCGACAACACCGGCGCTGCCACCACCATCTCCATTGTCTCCCATGAAACACCTCCTCCTATTTGTAGGGGGATTGGATTAAGCGAATTAGAGGGGGCTGGCAAGATTGTTACCACATGGCCAGACCAACGGTCAATCAGTGTACATACCAGTCAAGCGATTTGCGGGGACCGCTGGCGATCCAGCACAAAAAAAGAGACAAGACTTTCGTCCTGTCTCTTTCCGCTTATGACGCTCAGGCAGCGCTTTTAGTTTCTGCTGCGCCTGCGTACACGTCGCACCGCTGCAGCCGGCCTGACGTCGCCTGCCTGTACGGTTGGAGTGGGTTGCGGGGGTATGGCTCCGCTGGGAATGATCCACAACTCAACGCAATCTTCTTCGCGGAACCCGCCGTTCATAACAGTGATGCGAGACTGATCGATGCCGCGTTGCGCCACCAGGTAATTTCGAGCGCGATCGCCGAGCAAGTCTGCCTGGCCGATGCGGCTGGTGCGACCACCGTAGGCGATGACATAAGTTGTTGCTGTCGGATCGTTCTGCAGTTCAACCGCAAGATTATCCAGACGAGCTTTTTGATCGTCAAACGAACAACTGCAACAGACGTCAAACTGCCTCAAAGGATGCTCTACACGTTCTGGCGGTCGAACGAAAGTGGAAGCCTGTGCGGTTTGACGGCAGGCGGCTTCGCCTGAGCCATCATCTACAACCACGGTCGCCGTAATGCGTTGGCTGCCCAGACCGGTTGAGTCAACGGTGATCCGGTTACCGACGCTGGTGAGAATCTTCGCTTCACGGGGACTCAGGGTCCAGGTGTAATTAAGGGGAGCGCTGCCGCTATAGGTCGTGTCGCTGCTGAAAGTCATTACTTCCCCTTCGCTGACCTCGGCGTCAACCGAGAGGCTGACCGGATAAGGGCAGGGAGATTTGACGATGGGCGGCGATGGTCTGAAGTTGATCGCCACACATTTTATGCGCCCGGCTTGAAGATCGATTTCTCGCGTCCATCGTTCACCGCCTGGTAAGGTGATGACGACGGTGTGTAAGCCGGGATCGCGATCGAAGGCGCGATAATCGGTGGTCGTTAGACCTTCTGGTTTTCCGTCTATTTCAATTGGTAGTCCACCAGGAGTGCTAAGGATTTTGATCAAGCCATACTTCGCGAGCTTCCGCTTACCGGCATAAACCGTCGAGGCTGGATTGACGATGCAAAACGTAAGCGCCAGGAATGCTGCAAGGGCTAGTTTTCCGTAGACACGCGGATTCCTAAATGTTGCTGTCAACATTTGATTAGCCCTCCTCCGTGGTCCTCAACTGGGTGTTCAGTTTGCCCTTGGCATATCGTCTTCGCAACCCAGCTCCGAATGCGGCCAGGCCTGAACCCAACAAGAGCAACGATGCCGGCTCGGGAATTTCTGGTGTCCGGGGAGGAGTCGGTGTTGTGGGCGGAATTGGAGTTTCGCAATGGTCGCAGTCATGTATGAAGAAGAAGGGTATTGCGGCTAAGAACAGCAGGGGCCACTTGGGAAAGCCGCCACCCGGTACTGTAATCTCGCCGCAGTCGCAGATTGTGCCTTCAACATCACCCTGATCGATGACGTCAACACCCACCTGCAGGTCAGCTCTCACGGCAACGCCGGCTAGCAGAGAGTCAGCGGAGTCGCTGATGATGGCATCTCCGGCAGAAGTATCGGCAGCCGACTGCTGTGCAGCTGACGCTACTGGGGAAGGTCCTTTTGTGTAGTCGCTTACCGAAGAGTTAGCGGTCTGGGAAACACTGCGGAGCCGAAGTTCAGTAGGATTTTGGTAGCGGCCAAATACTTGTATCACCTCGCGAATGGCTACCGGCGCCGCGTGAGTGGGCGCACCAGTCAGAAGCAGGATGGCTAGTAGCGCAGCAATGGGGCGAAAGGCTCGACTAAACATCGGTTTGACATTCCTCATCGTATCTTCCCTGGCTCACATCTTCCCTGGCCCCTAAGCTCAAAAGGCATCACAGGTTTAAACTGTTTTGCTATCAGACGAAGTCAGCAATACTTGTTCTTGCTGAAGCCCACTGACGATTTCGCTCGGTGTTAGTAAAAGATGCGTAATGAGGAAGTGATTCCAATTTCGATGACGTAGCGTGAGGTTCTAACTCCAATAAAATGAGGAGGTTTGCGTCGGACACAAACCTCCTCGGTGTTTCGTTCAGATCTCAAACGTGAGACTTGAAGCTGAAATATGGAAGTGGAAATCTAAGACTTTGAGATTTCAGATTTCCAAAACTTAATCAGCGTCGTGCGCACTGACAGAGTCGCCAGCGCTAGCTGCTTCGGCCTTGCGGTCCTCGTCGCGCAGGACGGCCTTCCGCGAAAGCTTAATCTTATTGCCTTCCTTGCCGATGCATTTGACGAGGATCTGTTGGCCTTCCTTCAATTCATCGCGCACATCCTTCACGCGTCGATCCGCGATCTCAGAAATGTGCAGCAAGCCATCGGTGCCGGGAAAGATTTCGACGAAGGCGCCAAAATCAACGATACGCGAAACCGTGCCCAGGTAGGTCTGACCGATTTCAGCCTCGGCCGTGATTCCACGAATGCGCGCAACCGCGGCTTCAGCAGCCTCACCACTCGCAGTGGCTATGGAAATCGTGCCATCGTCAGACACATCAATCTTCGCGCCCGTTTCTTCTACCAGCGCTCTGATCATCTTGCCGCCTGGTCCGATGACGTCGCGAATTTTGTCCGGATTGATTTTGATCTGGATGATTCGTGGTGCGTGGGCCGAGATATCGGCGCGTGGCTCAGCGATCGCCTGTTCCATCACACTCAGAATGTACAGTCGGCCCTTCTTCGCCTGCTCGAGTGCTTCAGCCATGATCTGCGCATTGATGCCGCCAATCTTGATGTCCATCTGCAGAGCGGTAATGCCTTCTTTTGTCCCAGTGACCTTGAAGTCCATATCGCCGTAGTGATCTTCGGCGCCTGCGATGTCAGTCAGGATCGCATACTTGTTACCTTCCATCACCAATCCCATTGCAACACCCGCAACCGGCGCTTTCAGAGGCACGCCTGCGTCCATTAGCGACAGGATGCCACCGCAAACACTGGCCATCGATGACGAACCATTCGACTCAGTAATGTCAGAAACTATGCGGAGCGTATACGGGAAAACCGATTCATCGGGCAGAACCGGTTCGATCGCGCGACGCGCGAGTGCCCCGTGTCCGATTTCTCGTCGACTGGACGAACCAAACCGCCCCACTTCACCGACGGAGTAATGCGGGAAGTTGTAGTGGAGGAGGAAGCGGCGCTTGACCTCGCCCTTCTCAATATCATCCATAAACTGCTCGTCTTCTTTGGTACCGAGCGTGGTGGTCACAATCGCCTGCGTTTCACCACGAGTGAAAAGGGCGGAGCCGTGTACGCGCGGCAACCAGCCTATTTCGCAGCTAATCGGTCGTATTTCGGAGAACCGGCGACCATCGGGCCGGCGGCGGCTATTTAGGATATCGTCTCGGAAAATGGATTCCTTCAGGTTATCGAACACCTTCTTAGCCATTTGCCTTTTTTCAGGTACATCTTCCGGATAAGCTTCAACAACTTCCTTTTTCAGAGCATCGATTGCAGCGTAACTGTCACGCTTCTCCTGGTTAGTCGTGTCCATAGCCGCCCGTAAACGCCCGGCGTAGTTTCTTTGAACCTCTCCCAGCATTTCTTCATCGATGATCGGCGCGGCCACTTCACGCTTCTGAATGTCGAGCGCTCTATACAATTCCTTCTGCCAACGGCACAGTCGATTAATCTCCTTGTGAGCGAGCATCAGCGCTTCGACCATAATCTCTTCTGAAACTTCCGACGCGCCTGCTTCGACCATCACGATGGCTTCTTCGGTGCCGGCGACAATAAGGTTAAGACGCGACTCGCGCGTTTCATCGTAGGTTGGGTTAATGATGTAGCGGCCATCGATCAGTCCGATACGCACACCGGCAATCGGGTTCATGAAAGGAATGTCGGAAAGGTAAAGCGCACATGAAGCGCCGGTGATCGCGATAACGTCCGGGTTGTTGTCCGGGTCCGCGGAAATCACGCTGGCGATAACTTGTGTCTCATTCTTATAACCTTCAGCAAATAGAGGTCGACAAGGCCGGTCGATCAAGCGACTGGTCAGCGTTTCTTTTTCCGTGGGCCGTCCTTCGCGCCGGAAATAGTTTCCGGGAATGCGGCCGGCGGCATAGTTTGCTTCACGATATTCAACCGTCAGTGGGAAAAAATCGATTCCTTCCCGGGTATGAGGTGCACCTACTGCGGCGACAAGCAACATCGTGTCGCCATACTGGATCACTACGGAGCCATCCGCCTGTTTGGCGACGCGACCGGTCTCGACCGTCAACTCTTTGTCGCCCAGCTTTATGGATTCTTTGAGGTATTTCTTAACTGTCATCTTCTTTTGTCTCCTTCGGACAATTGCCTAAGTTGTACTCAGACTCGCGAGCGTCTCGTGCGCCTCGCTTTGGTTGGTATGAATTTTTGACTCCGGGTTGGTTTCCCAGGTTTCCTATTCCTCGACTCTCCCGACAAACGCCACGTGAAGCGCACGGAGGGAAAAAACTCTGCAAGCCGCAATAACAATAAAGGCGGCAAGCCTCTTTACCGTGAAGCTCTGCCGCCTTTTGTGCGTTGCGCTATGGCCGAACACGTCTGCTTGCTTGGGAGTATCGCCGTCACGTTCGGCACCTTGGGCAAGCCCTTCGATAGACGTGGGCTTTGGAAGTCTGAGATTCGAAGTCTCTCGTTACACTTTCAGTACGTTCTCTTACCTACGTAGACCAAGACGAGTCACTACCTCGTGGTAGCGCTCGATGTCTGTACGCTTCAAATAATCGAGCAAACTGCGACGCTGCGAGACCATCTTGAGCAAGCCACGGCGCGAATGATTGTCCTTTTTGTGGATTTTGAAATGTTCGGTAAGCTCGTTGATCCGCTTGCTAAGCAAAGCTACCTGAACTTGTGGTGAGCCGGTATCGGTCTCATGGCTGCGAAAATCGCTTAAAATCTGTACTTTCGTTTCTTTGGCTAATGGCACTGCTTAAAATGATCCTCCAGAACAGCAGAAAATCCGTCTAACAACGGCAACCGCTAAATTAAGTGTCGAAGTAAGTTAACACGCGACCGTGAGGCTGTCCAGCGAGGGTGCATCCCCGAATATTAGTGCTCGGTCAAGTGATTGGCCGGGACCGCGGGCGTCCCGCCCGCAATGAGCGCGGGCGCGAAAGAAATTTAGGCCGCTACACCGAACGGCTGCGCGCCTGCGGCGCGTTGCGGGCGGGACGCCCGCGCTCCCAGCCAATCTCTTGACCGGTTATATGAGACTTAGCGGAAGCGGTCGCGATACTCGCCAGAAACGATAAATGACTTTACCATCTCTGCCTGTTCAAAGTTTCCGCCAAACTGGTTCAGTTTATTGAGCCAGAACTGATAACCATCCTCGTCCGGGTCGCGCCTGAGATACCCGAAATACTCCATCATCACAAACATCCGGTTAGCCTTGGCGCGAGTGAATCCGTCATTCTCGACGATCTGCCGCAATACGACTGCACGCGACGTCCCGCCGTCCAGTGCACTGACCAGCGCGTCGCGGTTGCCATCGAAGCTTGCTCCAGTGTGCGCAATGAGCGTATCAACAAAAGCTGCGTTACTCAGTCCATCATAAGCCGCCCGGAAACCCGGACGATCGACCCAGGCTGCGACAAAGGCCTGTTTGTTTGCCTCCAGGATTTGCGCCCAATCAGCTCGGCCCACGACCACATCATGCGCGACAATCGCCGCGTCAGGAATGAACTCGTCATACGTCGGACGGCGGTTAAAGCTAGCTCGATAAAGACCATCAACCAAGTCCGCCCGTCTGCTGAAACTCTATCGACAGGAAGTAAGCAGCCGACACGTTTATCGTGCGACGTTCTCTACAGGCTACATCGGAACCGCATGACAAAATCTGATCGCTCCAGAACGTGAATCCGCTTTCGTCAGGCTCACGCCCCAGAAAATCCAGATAGTGCTGGCGGACAAAGTAATCAGCGGTGTCAATGACATTGCCGCTGAGAACGGTATCCGGCGTGGCGCTGAAGGTGGCATCGGTCGTATTTCCAACCAGGGAGAAGGAACGATCGCCTGGACTAAAGTGATAATTCAAGCGTGACGGTGTGACTGTATACAACTTGTCAGTCTCGACATTCTCGAAACGATAGTTACCGTTGTTGTCCGTTATCGTCTTTCGTATGGCACCACCGCTCATCTGAACAGTAACTCCCTCCAGCGGCTGCCCACCGGACGTCGTCACCTGACCGCTGATATTAGCCGTTGCTGCCGTTGGCGCAGACATGTCGTATGCCTTCAAGGCGTCGACGCGTCCATAGCCGAAGGAGTTATTAGGAATATCGGTGGACGGCGTACCGCCGCAGGTTTGCGTCGGGGTCAGCACCACCGCCGAGTTCGCACTGTTTTGCAGGAGCGACTTGGTCGCCGCGATATTGCGCACTAAGTTTGGGCGTGCCGACCAAAGCAACGCCACCACGCCGGCCACATGTGGTCCTGCCATTGATGTTCCCGAATTGTTTCCGTAAGACGTGTCGCTGGTGCGAAGAGTGGATCGGACGTTAACGCCCGGAGCCGAAACATTCGGCTTCAATATGTTCGGGGTGTAAAACGTGCTGGGACCGCGGCTGCTGAAACTCGCCAGCGTGTTATTGATATCGATGGCGCCAGTTGAGAACGAATCGCTATAGATTGAGGGAGGGTCAGCCACTGTCGAACAGCCGGGGCCGCTGTTGCCTGCCGAAACTTCGACGAAAATGCCTGCGGCCTGGGTGTTCTGCACAATTGTTTCCAACTCGGCACGGGTGACGCAGCCTTCGCTGGATGGGCAACCCCATGAGTTGTTGATCACGTGAGGCCGCAGTGAAGCATTCGGGTTGTTGCCGGCCAGATCCGTGGGTGCAATGAAAAACTGGAAACACTCGGTGTAAGTGGCCGGCGTGCCGTTGCCCTGATCCATGTTGCGACAGCCAATCCACTTCGCACCCGGAGCCACGCCCACTTGGTTTCCCGCTCCATCATCACCGACTGTTGTACCTGTGGTGTGTGTACCGTGGCCCTGGTCGTCGCATGGCGCGACAGTGTTGGCGCCGCAGCTACCACCGCCACTGTGAATAGAATCATGCCAGTTGAAATTATGATCGGCAGTGACGCCGTTCCACCCGCGATATTTGGGCTTCAGCGCGTTGTGGGTCCAACGCATGCCGGTATCCTGGTTGCCAATCACAATACCCTGACCAGTGAACCCCAGCGCCCAAACAGCCGGCGCGTTTACATTCGCAACTCCCCACTCCACTGCGCTAGGAGCGTTGACCTGGTCGGTTGTAACACCAAACTTCTCTACAACCGGATCTTCGATCCAACGCGTCGGCGCATTTGAGTCGACCCGTGCCACATCTGCCCTCGCAGCCAGTTTATCCACCAGCGAGCGATCGGCGGTGGCAACAATCATATTTGCCGCCCAGAATGATTGGTAATTAACGCCCTCGGATTTTAGAAAGTCCTGAAGTCCGACCTGAGTGCGCGCGGCGTGTTGCGTGAGCGTGTTGTAGACATACCAGCCGCGCGCGTCCTGATCTTGCATTGCGTACGCAGCGCTAAGGTCAGCCTGATCGCTCAGCAGGATAACGATGGAAGCACTTTCGCCATTGGCGGTGTCCTGGAACACTCGCGACGCGACCTTGTCCGCCGGTGCCTTCAGGAACAACTGTATTTCGCTTAATAGCGAGGAGCTCTCAGTCTGATATGACGCGCCGATTGCGAGACTACGATTCGAAACTTCGTGGGCCTTACCCGCGACAGGGCTCAGGGAACGCGACGAGGAGTTGACGGTCGAGGCCTGCATCAAAGCCACCAGACAGATGGCAGTGAACGCCGCATAGAAGTAAACACGAAATAGGCGGGGTGTCCTTCGGTGCATTACTGAGTTCCTCGATTATGGATGTCTGTTGGGGAGATGAATCTATACGCGTCAGGTGCCGGCTAATGCGTGAAGCATCATAAACCGAAGTGAACCAGTCAGGCTAGGCGACTGGATCTACGTTCAACCGCATTCGCATGATGCCGTTCGTACTGTTACCATTTCTGAAACGGGGGCTCGATTACATGGACAACCAGAAAGCGCGAGTCGTTATTGTGGGTGGCGGCTTTGGCGGGCTTTTCACCGCACTTGATTTAGGAAGCGCGTATGAAGTCACGCTCATAAGCGATGCCGATCATTTTTTGTTCACGCCAATGCTGTATGAGTATTTTAGTGGCGAGGTCGAAGAATGGCACATTGCGCCGGCCTACAAGGAACTGCTCGACGAAGGCGTTAAGCTTCTTCGCGATGAAGTCATAGATGTCGACATTGCGGCCCAAAGAATCAGGTTAAAGGAACGAAGCGAACCGCTTCAATACGATGTACTGGTGCTCGCCGTCGGCGGTGTCACCAATTTCGCGGGTGTTGCCGGCGCGGCGGAACATTCGATCCCCTTCCGCAAGATTGCTCACGCCGACAGGCTGCGGCAAGTAATGGTTGACGCGCTCGATCACGTGGCTCCCGATCTGCCGCCTCAAGACACGCAACGTGCGTTGACTTTTGCTGTAGTAGGCGCGGGGGCCAGCGGCGTAGAACTGTCGACTAAAATGGCAGACTTGCTGCGAGACGCTTTTAAGCGGCGGGCGCTGCGTGGCGAACCTCGCGTGCTCGTCATAGAGATGGGTGACAAGATTGTTCCCGGTATGGGTGGGGAAATCCGGGAGTTTGTCGAGCAGGCGCTGCGCGAATCGCGCGTCGAAGTCCACACCCTGACTCGCGTAGTGAGCGTTACCGAGAAGACACTGGTTTTTGAGCATGATGGAGCGCGCACGGAGATTGATACAGCGGCAGTGGTCTGGGCAGGCGGAGTTCGCATGAATCCGTTGATCGAAAACCTCGCCGTTGAAAAAACCAGTCGCGGTTTGCTCGTTGTTTCGCCAACCTTGCAGTTACTTTCTCACGAAAAAATCTTCGCGCTCGGCGACATCGCTTTCTTCAAAGACGCCTCCCCGACTCTGGCTGGCACGGCACAGTTGGCCCTTCAACAAGCGGGCCTTGTTGCTCGCAATATCAAAGCCCTGCTCGAGGGCGACGAATTGCGAACTAAGCATTTTGAAGAACTGGGAGAAGCAGTCAGTCTGGGCACGGAACGGGCCGCAGTGCTGGCTGGCGGAAAAGCGTTTGGTGGACCACTGGCACGTCAGGCGCGCTTCGCCCTTTACACGGCGCGCTTGCCTACCTGGCATCACCGCTTACGCGTGGGCGCTAGTTGGTTTTTTGATGGCACCGCACCCAGGCCGCTTTTGCCACTCGGGTTGCAAAGGTAGGTTTCGTGACGCTTGGAGCAACAGGACGAACGCGTTTGCTGGTGCTGGCGATCGTGTTGGTGATAGTTGCCGGCCTCGGTGGGCTGATTTGGTGGAGAACGCGACATCCCCTCCAGGGTCTACCAAACAAGAACGTCAATCACGAATCGACTGCCACTCCGACTGTGGAGAATTTTTTCCCAACGTCTCCCACGCCGGCAGCACCTGAGATTGCTTCGTCTCCGGCAACGCCGTCTCCGGAAGAAACGCCCCCACCTCAAATCGAGCAGGCATCCCCGCCAGCTCAACCGCTCAACAATAATTTTGTTGGCACCGTAAAACTGATTATCCCAGTGGCCGGAGTAAAACCCGCTCAACTTTTGGACACGTTTGCGGACGCGCGCTCAGAGGGACGGGTCCATGATGCCATTGATATTCCCGCTCCTGCCGGAACTCCAGTTCTGGCTGCTGCGGATGGCGAAGTCGTAAAACTTTTTCAAAGCGAACGCGGCGGCACAACTGTTTATCAACTCAGCAGTGACCGAAAGCTCGTTTATTATTACGCCCATTTGCAAGGTTACGCTGACGGTCTCGCAGTCGGGAAATTTGTGAAACAAGGGGAAGTCATCGCTTACGTTGGCGACACCGGTAATGCGGGCGTGGGGAATTTTCATCTTCATTTTTCGATTTCGATCGTGGCCGATCCTAAGCGTTACTGGGAAGGCACTAACATCAACCCTTATCCGTTGCTGCGATAGTAAGTGGCGTACAACCTCATAAA
>CAWEIN010000015.1:0-60513 GCA_963809065.1 Blastocatellia bacterium | reverse complement strand
GCACGAAGTACAAAGCACAAATGCGCGCGCGTCGCCAAGCGGCTAAGGCGCTGGACTGCAACCCCAGTATCGTGAGTTCGAGTCTCACCGCGCGCTCCAATTTCTGTAACAAACTCTTAGTTTGTGACGGTTCGTTTGACGTATTCAAGGAACGTCACAAACTAACAGTTTGCGTTACATCAACCTTCAAGGGCGGTGATTCGCACCTCGTGAGTCAATTCCTCACCTCCGCCCTTGAACTCCATTTAGCCCAACGCTGAATTCGGAATGCTGAACGATGAATTCAGTTCTTCGTTCATATTTCCTCATTCATCGCTAGTCATTCATTCAGAAAGGAGGTGCCGGGTAATGGCACTCAACGGCAGAGTTTTACTACTCAATCAAACTTACGAACCGCTCGGCACTGTCAGTATTGCGCGAGCGATCATCATGACTTTCAAAAACACCGTCTTCGTCGAGGAATGGGACGGCGATCGCGTGCTGCGTTCGGCACATGATGAATTTCCCGTGCCGTCGGTTATTCGCCGGCGCACCTACATCAATGTTCGGCGCCGCCGCGAACAGTCGGGCATGAAGCGTTTGCGGATTTACATGCGCGACAAATTTCGCTGCCAGTACTGCGCGGAAAAGAAAGGTGTGGCTGAGCTGACGCTCGATCACATCATGCCGCGTTCGCGTGGTGGTGATAATTCGCCAGTGAACGTTGTGACGGCTTGCGTTCCCTGTAATAACCGCAAAGCCAATCGCACTCCGGGGGAAGCACGCATGCCGCTTTTGACTTCACAGTCGGCCTTGCGCGTGAAACTCGAACGCGTGGTGCTTTGTCACTACGCTGAGGCGCGGGCTGAATGGCGCAAGTACCTATTCATGGACGTGCACGACGATCGTGACGTTATGGACAAGGTGCGACTTGAACAGAAGGCCTTCGGTCTTGGGTCTTAGGTCTTTGGAGTGTTGTTTGGAGTTTCTCGTGGTTCCAATAAGAACACGACCTGCAAAGACCAAAGGCCAAAGACCAAAGGCATCTGCCGGTCGGATAGCTGAGACGGATTAGCATGGGTTTGAAAAACCCGAGAGGTTGGTTCGATTCCAACTCCGACCGCCAAGCGCAAGGATGAAGGCGGAGGGATGAGGGATGAAACTCAGCAGTACCACTGCTTCATCATCCCTCCGCCTTCATCCCTCATCCCTTTATTTGCCCGAGTAGCTCAACTGATGGAGCGCTGGTTCTACAAACCAGAGGTTGAAGGTTTAAGTCCTTCCTTGGGCACCAAAGAACAGTAGGCAATAGGCAGTAGGCAGGAGCAGGAAGAGCATCCCGGACTGCCTGCCTCCTGGCGCCTGCCGACTGCTACTGCTCACTGACTTATCGGGGCGCTACTCATCCCGGCAGAACGCTGACTGCGCGGGAGCGTGGAGTTCGCAGAGGCGCGTCGGCCTCACGCCCCGACCACTAACTCAAGCCCAAGAGTCCAAAGTCAAAGGTTGTCCTGGTTGAGCGGACTTTGGACTTTTGGACTCGCGACTTTGGACCGGTTTCGAGGGCCTGTAGCTCAGCGGAATCAGAGCAGCTGTCTTCTAAACAGATCGTCGCAGGTTCGAGTCCTGCCAGGCTCACCATCATTGCGGAGTAGCTCAAGCTGGAAAGAGCGTTCGTCTCATAAACGAGAGGCTGCGGGTTCGAATCCCGCCTCCGCGACCAAATTTAATAAGTTTCAAGTTTCGAGTTTCAAGTTTCAAGTTCGTGCTGGGAGGGTTGGTCGTCACTTCCCAGGGGAATTTTCTTGAACCTGCAACTTGAAACTCGAAACTGTTTTAGTCGGGGCTATGATCTCTTAGCTCCACCAGAAAAGCCAGAACTCAGGACTCAGGACTCAGGACTCAGGACTCAGGACTAAGAAGGCGGATCCTACAGACGACTCCAAACTCTCTTACTCGAAACTTGGAACTCGAAACTCGAAACTTGAAACTTGAAACTAATTATGGCGATGTAGCTCAACTGGATAACAGAGCGTCGGTCTTGTAAACCGGTCGATAAGGGTTCGACTCCCTTCATCGCCTCCAACACCTTGACGCGGGAATAGAGCAAGGGCGGCTCGCTGGTCTCATAAACCAAAACCGGCAGGTTCAACTCCTGCTCCCGCAACCAGTTTTTTGTGGCGTAGCCAAGTTGGTAAGGCACCGGATTGTTAATCCGGCCACGCGAAGGTTCGAATCCTTCCGCCACAGCCAAATGAATAGTTTCAAGTTACAAGTTTCAATTGTTCTTCCGAGCAACTAGAAACTTGAAACTTGGAACTTGAACTCTATTGCTGGCCCGGAGCTCGAGTGGCAGAGTGGCGGACTTTTAAGCCGTAAGGTGCGGGTTTGAGCCCCGTCGGGTCAACCATATCTTCCAACAGTTCACAGGAGGCTTTATTCTTCCGCGGTGTAGCTCAATGGCAGAGCCCTCGATTCGATAATCGAGCGACGTAGGTTCGATTCCTTCCGCCGCGACCACATCAAAGGATGAGGGATGAAGTATGAGGGATGAAGAAAGAAAAACGCGCTCACCCAAGTTTGCGTCACTTGAAATTTTCATCCCTCATACTTCATACCTCATCCCTTCGTTTTGCGGGATAGTGCAACTGGCAGCACGTCGGACTTTGACTCCGAAGATGAAGGTTCGAGTCCTTCTTCCGCAGCCAACTCTCAGTAGAAAAAACCAATTCACAAAAAGGTACTTCGATTGTCACTCGACCGAAACGGAATCATGGATGGTGAAGCTATGTTCATTCGGTTTGTCAGCGGTGAGATTGATCGCGACTCGCACGTTTCGGCGGGCCTGTTCTGTGCTGCCGTGGAATTGAGATGGACCGATGGATTGCCGCACTACGAATTTGAGGCGCTCTCCGAATTAGGAGACTGGTTCAATACTCATTTGAAGTCGCCGTTTGATTACCTGCCACGACTCGAGCGCTATGAAAGAGGGGTCTCCTGGTTCAAGGCGACTGCTAACGAGCATCTGACCCGAGCCTGGGAGTTAACAACGATTCTTGAGAGGAATGGGCTCTTGATTTGGACCATCAAGTCAATCCGGACGGGTTATGTCTACTACGAAGACGAAGTACAGGTATTTGCAGAGCCGTTCGCGGATGATGAGACGGCTCCTAAGGAGGTAACGAACGATGGCAAACAAGACTCTATTCAAGTCGCTAATCGGCAAGCTAATGCCGGCAACTGATGCGCTCAATGAAGAGCGCGCACCAGCCTACGCTCTGGCGCCAAAGCATCAGTTGGCCCAGTACGCCGCAACCGGATGTCTGAACACAACCTTCTACGCAGGCGCAGACGAGCAACTGGCCAAGGTTCTCGAACTCTCTGCGGAAGTTGACGCTGAATTCATCGCCAAGACTGCATTGTTCTGCCGCGAGCGCGGTCACATGAAGGATATGCCGGCGCTGCTTTGCGCTGTGCTCTCGGTGAAGGATCTTGGACTGCTAAACGCTATCTTCACGCGCGTGATCGATAACGCGAAGATGCTGCGCAACTTCGTGCAGATCATGCGCTCGGGCGCGGTTGGCCGCAAGTCGCTGGGCTCGGCGCCAAAGCGTCTGGTGCGTGAGTGGCTCGACGCTCGCGATCCCGAAGCGCTGTTCAAAGCAAACGTGGGCCAGGACCCTTCGCTGACGGACATCGTGAAGATGGTGCACCCCAAGCCAAAGAATGACGAGCGTGCCGCGCTATTCGGTTACTTCATCGGTCGCGAGTATGCGGCGGATGCTCTGCCGGAAGTGGTGCGCAACTTTGAAGCCTTTAAGAACGGCAAGAAGGGCGAGCCTGGGCAGGAGCGGAACATTCCTGATGTTCCAATTCAGATGCTAACCGCATTGGAGCTGGGCACTGCGGAATGGACTGCGATCGCGCGCCGTGGCAAATGACGCGTATGAACCTGAATACGTTTGCGCGTCATGGTGTTTTTGGTCAGCCTGGCCTCCCTGAACTGATCGCGGATCGCCTGCGCGATGCCAAGTCAATTGCCAGAGCCCGCGTGTTTCCGTACCAGCTGATGGTGGCGTACACGATGGCAGTGGCCAACGCTGACATTCCGCAGATCGTTTGCAATTCACTTCAGGACGCGATGGAAATCGCTACTGCGAACGTTCCTGAATTTCCGGGCGAGGTCTACGTCTTTCCCGACATTTCGGGTTCGATGCAATCGGCGGTAACAGGGCACCGTCGCGGCGCCACTACAAGCGTTCGCTGCCTCGATGTGGCGGCGCTCGTCGCCGCCACGGTACTGAGGAAGAATCCTCGTGCAGAAGTTATTCCGTTTGAGTCGAAGGTAGTTGAGGTCCGCCTCAACGCGCGGGACAGCGTGATGACCAACGCCGAGAAGCTCCGAAAGCTGCCGGCTGGTGGAACCAATTGCAGCGCGCCATTGGAGTTTCTAAACCGGCGTGGTGCGCAGGGTGATTTGGTCATCTACGTTTCGGATAACGAGTCGTGGATTGATGCGCCGCATTACGGGCGCTTTGGCGGCAGCGCGACGCAGACGATGACAGAGTGGGCGACTTTTCGCCGGCGCAATCCTGAGGCGCGAATGGTTTGTATTGACGTTCAGCCTTATGGGACGGTGCAGGCAAAGGAACGCGCCGACATCCTTAACATCGGCGGATTCTCGGATCAGGTCTGGGACGTGATTGCGGATTTCGCGCGCGGTGAACTGAGCCCTAACCACTGGGTCGGAGTGATCGAGTCGGTTGCGTTGTGAATTTCGAAATCCGAAAATTTGCTTGGCGAATGCTGGTAGAGAGTACATGGTAAGGCGAAAGCTGAAGGGTTCGAATCCCGTCCCACGTGATTATCTCTCGTGGGTTCCTCTCGCCGATTTTTGTCGCCATTAATTTTTTGGGTGAATGCCGGGAGGACTACATCACCAACCGAGCGAAGTGGAGTGTGATGACTCCAGCGGTTGAAAGACCGTGCTCAATTGTCTTTCCAATCTTGTCACCCTTAGTTTGTGAAACAGCGACGAATGCCGATGAAACTACATGCCTGTTATGCACGAGGATCCGGGTTCGAGTCCCGGTGGCTCCAACAATCTCGCGGGGCCATAGCTCAATGGTAGCACGCGTTTCATCAATTCTTGTCGTCGCGCTTTGATTCTTGCTAGACAGCTGATAATTCAGGCTCCAACAGCAAAATGAGGTCAGTACCACCACGCAGTAGCGGGTGGGTCGCTTGATCGCCGATTGTCAATTACCGATTTGCGATTGGCGCCTGGCGATCAAGCCGATCGGCAATCGGCAATCGCAAATCCGAAGACCCACCCGCTACCGCGTGGTGGTAGTGACCTCATGGCACCTGTGAATGGCCATGGTGGGAAGCTCAAACTGATCCTTACTCACTTCAGTCGTGAACTGCTTTCCAATACCGTTCCTGCTGGCGCTTGGCCCACGACCAAAAGCGGCTCGTGTAAACATCACCTGGTTCGTCAGTCCATAGCTCCTGGTGTAGGAAAATCGAATCGTGATCGCTGGTATCGATCACCAGCATCATTTCGTGATCGTAGACCATATCCGGTTCCCGCCCCTCAATCCTGGCACGAAGATTGGCGGCTGCCACCTCTCCTTGCCGCACCGCCATATGGCCCAGCTTCGGGCCAGTGAAGCTGCAACAGTCACCGGCGGCAAAGATTCGTTCCTCTCCGATCACATTCAAGCTAGCATCAACTCTCACGTATCCTTCCGCGTCTGTTAATCCGGTGTAGAGCACCGGCGAAGGACCGCAAAAAGGTGGCACCAACATAAGCAGATTAGAATCTATCGCACGTCCGTCGCCTGCAAGTATTGAAGAAGGAGTAACCTGATTAATAGGAAAGTCAGACACCAACTCGATTCTGTGGGCCTCAAGCGAGTCGAGCAGTTTTTTCGAGATCGCTGCTCCACCAAACATTTCAGCAGGGGTTTCGTCGCTGACAACCGTGATTGTGCAACGACGCCGTTCACCTCGAAGTTCAAGTATTCGCGACAAAGCGAAGGCCGCTTCGAATACGGGCACGGGCAAACGTGCTCCCGGGCAAGACCCTATTACCGCATGACCCTGATGAAAATTGTCTACGGCGTCTGCAAACTTGAGAGCCGCGTTCTGGGTTAGCAAGTGATGTGCGTGCTCGAAGAAACCGGTGACTCGCTCGGTTGCCAAACGCCTGCCAAACGCCAGCAGCAGAAAATCGTAGGGCATCTCTCCGGTGAGATCACCACCGGCAATAATCAACTTCCGTTCGTCAGGAACGATGCGCCCGACCTCAGCCTGCACGAAACTTACGCCACGACTGAGCATCGCCTCGCGCAGATCGAAGCCGAGGTCATTCGGCGTACATTGCCCGAAAGCGAAACGGACTAAGGCAGGGTAGAAAAGAAACTGGCGGCTGCGGGATACCAGTGTAACCTCATGTTTGCCCTTGAGCTCCTTCACCAAAGACTCGGCCGCAACCACACCGGCAAAACCGCCGCCTACGACCAAAACCTTCGCCATCACGCCGCCTTTACGTCTTCTTGCCCCTGACGACGGTGAACGACTTCAACGGAACACTTCGCCTGGGTCACAACTGCGCGCGACACCGAGCCCAGAAGGAAACCTCGCCAGGCTCCATAGCCATGCGATCCCATTACAATCAGATCCGCATTCCACCTTTCAGCTTCCTCAAGAATCGCCTCGCGTGGCAAGCCCTGGATAACTTCGCCGCTCACCGTGAGCGACTTATCCAACCCGCCAGCCAGTGCGGCTACGGCTGCGTCCACGATCGATTCTGATTGTTCCCGTGCTATCTTCTCCAATGCGGGTAAGTATTCGCTTGAGACCGCCCAGACTTCCGGCGTTGGAATCATCGGCACCTGAAACGCAGTCACGACCTTTACTTCGCTCGCCGCCGGCCAGGGACGCGAGGCGACTTCACTAAGCGCGGCTTCGCTGAATGGCGAACCATCGACTGCTAACAGTATTCTCATTTCTTAACCTCCAAGTTAATTGTGAGCTCATTCCTCGTGAGTCTGGTTTCAGGCGGTAAGCCTGGCCGCTGCTATTTCAGTCTTCTGAAGAAACGCGTCCGCAGGTTTGAGCGGCCGTGTGACCAGCACCGGGCAAGGCGCCTGCCGCAGTACCCGATCGACGTTTGATCCAAACAATGCTTTCATTCCGAAACCGGCACCGTGCGCTCCCAGGCAGATCAGGTCGACCTCATTTTTTTCCGCGTAGTTCAGAATCTCCCGGTAAGGTTGGCCCTCACTGACTGCATGGGTAACCTGGCACCAAAGATGCGCTTCCGCAGGTACCGCATGTTGCAAGCGTCGAGCTGCTTTGTGATATGCGCCGTCTTTGCCGGGCGGGTACCAGGCTATTTCCGGCTCCCCAAGGCTCAGCGGCGGCAACACGTGAAGCAGATGCAGCTCGGCCTGATACTCCTGCGCGAACGACAAGCCGTAGTTAAGCGCAATCTCTGCGTGGTCAGAAAAGTCGTAGGCGACGAGCACGCGCTTCAGTTTTATCTCGTGACTCGAATCATTTACCCAGTCGCGTTCGTCGCTATGCATGACCAGCACTGGACAGGGCGCGCTCCGGCAAACGGATTCAGCGGTGGAACCAAGCAGCGCTGCTCGATGAGGTCGTCGTCGCGAGCGCATCACAATCAAATCAACACTGTGGTCGGCAGCAAATCTGGAGATTGCTGCTCCCGGATCGTTGCCTTGTTCAATCACGCGCTCCCAGTTGATCAGCGCCAGTTCTGCGGGTCCCAGGTATTGAAACAGCGACTTTTCAAACGATTCCTTGATTTCGCTCTGCTCGGGTTCAACGGCAGTGTTTGTTGGTTCGCAGTGGTACGCGACCAGCTTTGCTTCGTAAGCGCGTGCCAGGGCAAGCGCGTAGCGCAACGCTTCATCCGAGCCGGCGGTAAGATCTGTAGGGCACAGAATGCGTTTTATTGTCATAAGGGTTACCAGGGAGAAAACCTGCCTCCGGTTGCGCTTTGTGCAACGACCGTGCCGGGAGCAAAACATGCATTTTTGTTCGCGGTGGAGAGATTACTGGGAACTACTCCGCGAATTGTTGGGAATATTCCTCAATGCCTGATCTGGGAAATCTGGCTCTGTAAACGAATAGGTTAACTGAGGATAAGACATCGACTAAAGAAGCAGGTTAAGAGCGCGACAATGAAGAACCGCGAGTCGTAGCGAGCGGATAGAAGTGTCATTCGCCGGCTGATCTCGGATTGATTGTGCGTAGCACCCGCTGGCTACCGCTCGCGGTTCTGCAGTTTGCCTGCATCACGTCGGCTGGCGAAATTTTTCTGGCTAGCTCCTAAGGCTTGATTGCGACCTTCAACACACCGTCGGCGCGTTCTCCAAACAACTCATAAGCCTCGGCGATTTTTTCCAGTGGAAAGGTATGCGTCAGCAGCGGAGTTAGATCGATGCGACCGCGCTTGACCACTTCCATCAATCTTCGCATCCGTTCTTTGCCGCCGGGACAGAGGGTTGTCACCAGGCGATAGTCACCAATGCCAGCCGCGAACGCCTCGTAGGGAATTTGGAGCTTGCCTGAGTAGACACCGAGACTTGATAGTGTGCCACCCGGTCGCAGACTGCGCAGGGAGCTCTCGAAAGTCTGTTGCGTGCCGAGCGCCTCGATGGCCACGTCCGCACCGCCACCTGTTAGTCGCTGCACTTCCGCGATAACATCCACGGCCCGGTAATCGAGTACTACATCAGCGCCCATGCGTTTGGCCATCGCCAGCCGGTTAACGTCTCCATCAACGCCGATGATGAGAGTAGCGCCCATCAACTTTGCGCCCGCCGTGGCACACAAACCGATCGGTCCCTGCGCAAACACGACTACTGAATCGCCAATTCGAATGTTGCCCGACTCTGCACCGCTGATACCCGTTGAAGCGATATCGGCCAGCAGTACTACTTGCTCGTCTGTCAGCTCGTCCGGAATCTTCGCCAGGTTCACCTGTGCATTCGGCACGAGCAAAAACTGAGCCTGCGCGCCATTGATTGTGTTCCCGAAGCGCCAGCCGCCGAGTGCTTCATAACCCGCGCCGTGGCCACACTGTGCAAGTTGTCCAGAAAGGCACGCGCGACATTGACCGCAGGGAGTGATCGCACCCACTAAAACTCGATCGCCTGGTTCGTATCCAGTTACACCCGCTCCAAGTTCTTCAATTACTCCCACCGGCTCATGGCCGATGATCAGTCCTGGCTTTACCGGATACTCGCCGCGCAGTATATGCAGGTCCGTTCCGCAAATTGTCGTCAGCGTGACGCGAATTACGGCTTCGCCGATGCCGGCACTGGGGCGCTCCACCTCTTCTACACGGATATCGTTCTTGCCGTGAAAGACGTTTGCTTTCATTTTTGCCACGGAACAGATCCTCTAGTCCCGGCCAGCGCTCGGCTCGCCTTTACTCAACACCGGCAATTGGGAACTAATGAACGGTCTGCATCCGTTGCCAGCAGTCCAGGCAAAACGCTATGGCGGGATCAAAATCGAGTTTTGTGTCTTCAATCCACTTACCACATTTGCGGCACTCGCCGTATTTGCCAGCCATCAGTTGATCAAGCGCCTCATCGACCTTGCGTAAACGGGCTTGCAGCAGCTCCTGGTGCCAGTTGGCAGCCCGAAGCGCGGCCTCGTTTTCCGGGACGATCTCTTTAAGCAAAGCTTCGCAAATATCTTCTCGTTCAGAGTGTAGCCGGTGCCACACAGCGCCATTCTTTGGATCGACAGAACTGCCAGGAATATTTACTTGAGTACTCATCTTAGTCACTTCCTCCATTTAGGTGCGCGATTATCTAACAGCTTCAAAGAGTCGAATTCTTTCTCAGTCATTGGGAAGACGCAGGAGCCACCAATGACAATGCAATGAAGATGCCGAGCTCTTGTTGAGCAATTTGTGCGTAATCTAGCGATTACGGTGAGTTAGGTTATGGGAAAGTTTCGCAGTTATGAGGAAAAGCGCGCAGGCTAAGAGGGTCCGGCTCTCTCTTCGATGACTAAGCGATCCTGCTTCGCACTTACTAAGGCACGATGTGATTAAGCATTTGATTGAGCAACACGCCCACGGCATAGGCTAGACCGGCAGCTATTACCCCAACCGCCAGGGTTGACAGCCCTGAGCGCCACCAGGGTGACATTGACCAACGACTTTTTAGCGATCCTATCCCGAAGAAAACAATTCCGGTCATCACTATCGAGAAAGCGAGCGGATCAGTGCCACCGAGCAGATAAGGAAGCAAGGGAACCAGTCCACAAACCAGGAAGGCGCTGAACGTCATGATTGCAGCCAGCCAGGGTGAGCGTACCTGTTGAGGCAATCCGTATTCTTCCGTCAACATTGTTCTTACCCAGCGCGACCGATCGGAAGTAATCAAGTCGACCAAACGTGCCAGGTCTTCTCCGGAGAAGCCTTTGCCCCGAAAGATCTGCCTCACCTCTTCGCGCTCACCTTCCGGGTCCAGATCGACGTGGCGATGCTCAATTGCTTCCAGGCGTTTTAGATCGTCGTGTTCAGCCCTGGTGCCCAGGAAATTACTGGCAGCCATCGAGAACCCGTCCGCGAAGAGGTTCGCAAACCCCATCACGAGAATTACCCAGGGCGAGAGGCGCGCGCCTACCACGCCGCTGACAACTGCGAAAGTGGTTACAGCCCCATCGATACCGCCGTAGATCCAGTCGCGCAAGTAGTTCTGGCGTGGCCCCGCGGCCAGTCTCTCCTGGATCGCCTCAACCGTGTGTTCGTGTTCCATTGTAAGGAAGCGTAAAGGAACAGCCGCTTCGCAACCAGGACTAACTACGCATGCGCCGCCGCTCTGGCTCGATGTTTGAAGATCAGCAAACTTGCTTCTCCATGCTTGTCAACAAACTCAATTGCTTCATCGCGTCCATCGACCCCAACTTGCGGTATGAGCGACTTGACGCCGGTAACCATATGTGTCAGATGTCGCGACCCAGTCGCATCTTGTCCGCCCAGCATGATCTGGACGCGTGGTGCATCAGCGCCCTTTTCCTCGAGGCTGATTCCCAGCAGCGGAAGGCCCTGTTCCTCCGATTGCGCTCCAGCCTCGCCGAACACCTGAAGCCAGGTCGGTCGCGACTTATTGCGCTGGTTAAATTCCTTGAGATAACGAGTCCACGCCTCTCGCTCGATATTTCCTTTGGTCATTGTTCCTCCACTCCGGTGATGCGATCGATAACTATGCGAAAGACGATACTGTCCGGCGCGCCTGCATCCTGGGCAATTGCTGATTCCACCGGAGTCAGCAGCGGAAAGTGACCGAGCAGTTTGCCAAGAATGGATCTGCGGTCACTTGGAACACGAATTTCTTCGAAATTGCCGAAGGCAATGACGCTGCGCCAATTGAAATCGTCTTGGATTTCGTCGACCTGAAGACAGGCGCGCGGATGGGTTCGCAGCGCCTCAATCTTTCGGCCAGGCATCGAATGACTGTAGATTGCCATGTCCTCAAATAGGTAGTTGATTGGCACCACGTATGGCTCGCCATTATCAACGCACCCGAGCCGCCCGATCTTGCCTGCCGCGATTAGTTTTCGCGCTTCTGTTTCATCCAAAATTCTTGTCATGGCAGTCTCCCATTTACCGCTTGGGCAATGTTTGTGCCGTTGGAAAAGCGCAGGGAAAGGGGTGAATAGGGTTGGTTGGTGAGGACTATTAACTAGAGTGCTGAGGAGAAAAACCCAATCGGAAGTAGCCCGCCAGCTCGGATCAAGTCTTGAAGAAGAAAACAGATCACTGACCCACGGGAAGATAGATCCTAAAGGTTGACCCTTTTCCGGGAGACGAGTCTACCTCCACCCGACCTCCGTGCGCGCGAGCTATACGGCGCACCGCTGGGAGGCCAAGGCCAGTGCCCCCGGGTCTGGTAGTGAAGAACGGATTGAAGACGCGTTTGAGATCTTCCTCGCTGATGCCGCGTCCATTGTCAGAAACTTCGATGATCGCTTCCTCGCCAAATTCGCCGGCACCCCAACCGAACTCACCGGCCGAGGATTCCGACTTCTGAGCGTTCGTCGTCAGTTGGAGCGACGCGAATTTTGACCACACCATCTACATCAGCAGCTTCGATTGCGTTGATGATCAGATTTAGCACTGCATCTTCAATTTGTTCCGGGTCGATAGGGATGGTTATGGGGTCTGCGGGAGGGTCGAATACGAGGTGGACGTTTCGATCCCCAGTAGCTGAATTGGCCAACTGCGCGCGCGCCAGATTGACGGCGCGCTGCACGATGTTTGTTAGTGAGCTCGCTCGCACCGAGACCAGACGCGGGCGCGCGCGATCGAGTAGTGCCCTCACCGTGTTGTCGATTCGCTGTACCTCTTGGCGCATACCTTCCAGGGCTTCACGCTCGGGATCGTTCTTATCGCGGCGACGAATGAGAATATCGACCCCACCCTGAATACCCGCGAGCGGATTTTTTATCTCATGGGCGAGACCGGCGGCCAGTTCGCCGATGAGCGAGAGCTGTGCAGCGCGTTGCAGCTCGGCTGCCTGGTGTCTAATTTGATCTTCAGCCAGTTTGAGTTGGGTAATGTCGTGGCGAATTGCTACGTACTGGTAAGGCTTGCCGTCGGAATTTAGAAAGGGGACGATGGTTGTATCCACCCAGTAGATGGTCCCGTCGCTGGCGCGGTTCTTGAGTTCGCCCTTCCAAACTTTTCCGCTGGCAATGGTAGTCCAAAGATCGCGGATGAAGTCTTTAGGGTGAAATCCGGAATTGATGATCCGATGATCTTGTCCCAGCAACTCACCGCGGGAGAATTTCGAGATGCGGCAGAATTCATCGTTAACATAATTGATGATGCCGCGCTGATCTGTAATTGCAACAATCGTCGATTGGTCAAGGGCAAACTTAATGTCGGCGAGCTCTTTGAGGGATCGCTCAAGAGATTCAGCGTTTAAAACGTTCTCCATCAGTCAGTGGATCCGGTAAAGCCGGAGTGAGCCTGTTCCTCCAGCTTTTTCAGGCGGTAACGAAGCTGATCGCGCGAGATAGCAAGCAGCTCAGCGGCCTTTGTCTGATTTCCGCCGCTGCGCTCAATGGCCTGTTTTACCAGCCCCATTTCTACATCGTCCAGCGATATGCCATCGGCCGGCAAACGAAAGCCGGCTGGTGCTCCGGCAATTGTGCGACCGTCATCAATTGAATCTCTAATTCCCTCAATCACCGCTCGCGGAACGTATTTCATCGTGATCACGTCGCCGTCTTCCAGTATCAAGGCCCGTTCGATCACGTTGCGCAGCTCGCGAACGTTTCCGGGCCACTCGTAACGTCGGAATGCGGCGGCCACATCGGGCGCAAGTGAGTGAACCTGCTTGCGCAGTCGTTTGCCAAACGATTCGATATAGTGATCGGTGAGCAACAGGACATCATCACCGCGCTCACGCAACGAAGGAATGTCGATTTGAATGACAGACAACCGGTAATAAAGATCCAAACGAAACCGGCCCGCTTCGCTTTCATTTTTCAAATCACGGTTTGACGCAGCGATTACCCGTGCATCGAAGGGAATGTCCCGCAGCCCTCCTACGCGGCGAAACGCGCCCTCTTCGAGGACCCGCAGAAGTTTAGCCTGCAGACTGAGTTCGAGTTCACCAATCTCATCAAGAAAAAGAGTTCCGCCTTCAGCCTGTTGAAACAAGCCCTCCTTGCGAGCTTTTGCATCAGTAAAGGCGCCCTTCTCGTAACCGAAAAGTTCACTTTCGATCAGAGTACCCGGCAACGCGGCGCAGTTGATCGCGACGAACGGTCCCTCCGAACGATTCGACTGGTAGTGGATAGCCTTGGCAACCAGGTCTTTGCCGGTTCCCGATTCGCCCTGCAGGAGGACCGATGATACTTCGCTTTCCGCAACTTTTCGGGCGATCGCTAACATCTCGCGCATCGCCGGCGACTCGCCGATGATCTGTTCAAAAGTAAACTGCTGCGCCCGCTCGCGGCGAAACAGGTTAACCTCTTTGCGCAGCCGGCCTGCTTCAATTCCGTTACGGATTGCAACCTGCAATTCTTCCAGGTTGATTGGCTTGCCGATGAAATCGTAGGCGCCACCCCGCAGTGCGGCGATGGTTTCGTCCACCAAAACATTGGCCGTAATCATGATTACGACAGCATCCTGCTGCTGGTGTCGAATCTTGCGCAGTACTTCCAGGCCTGAGCCATCAGGTAGATTAATGTCGAGTAACACGGCTGCGGGCGGGTCTGCCTCGAAGGCAGTAAGCGCAGCGCTGGCAGTAGCAGCCTCGATTGGCTCGAAGCCCCAACCGCGCAGTGCTTCGCCGAGCGACCAGCGAATCATCTTTTCATCGTCAACGACGAGGATTTTTTGTTTTTGATTTAGCAGAGGTATCGTTCTCGCTTTTTGATCACGCAGTAACTATACAACCTAGCCTGCGAGCAGGCGATAGCCGTGAAAGGAAATAAACCAAGCCCGCACTTTAACCGATGACCTGGTGTTCCGCTACGCTGTACCCCAGGCCCTACGCTAACACTTGCTCGGCAGGTTAGGAATCAATGTCTACCGGGCCGTCATCCTGCCGCCGTTCGCGTAGCCGGTTTGGTTTCTGACGGCCGGGCAGCGTTCTTGAGGTGCTTTTTGAACAAGCGTGCGGTGGCAGTTAAGAAATCATAGGACGTCACAATCCCCACCAACTGACCGTCATCGACGACCGGTAGGCAGCCGATCTTTCCGAGCCGCATGATCTCCATCGCCTCGAGTGTGGGCGTGATGGAGGTAACGCTGGTCGGGTTCGTCTTCATTATTTCGCTGACCGTCAAAGGTTTTTTTGCGCTCGAGACGGATCGACTGCTCATCAGGCGTAATAGTCCGCGATGAGTTACCAGACCAACAAGACGACCTACTTCGTCTTCGACGGGCACGTGTCGTATGTGGCGCCAGTCCATAACGCTGGCCGCGAGATCTACCAGGTCGTTTGGTCGCAAAGTGAACAGATCGGTGGACATAAACTGTCCGACGGTTTGATAGCTCTGACTCCAGTCGTCCAATTCGCCGGCTTCGGCCAATTCCCAATCGTGCACAGGTTTGCCCTCCTTCTGACGAGCAAGAATTGTTGAGGTCAACACCCGCGTGCGTACATCTGTCGATTCGTGCATATCATCGAGCGCCGCCATTGACTTCAGCATCCACTGCGAACCGGTTCGGCCGCTGCGAACGCGCTCTTCCAACAACCCAAGATACTTGTCAATATCGGACGAGTCGACGTTAGAGTGTTTCAGACCGGCGCGAGCCAGCGGTAACAGTTCATTGAGGATCAGGGAAGCAGCGTTGCGGTTCTCGCCGTCAAGCCACGTAAAGTGTGCATTTAGCCCGTAGCGGGCGGCGGTGAAAAAGTTTTCCTTGGCCGCGTCGAAACTTAACCGCCGGGTGATGTCGCCATAGGTTCCCGGAGTCGCGACCATCAGTCCAACAAAGAAAGCGGCATTTGCAATCTCGTCCTGTACCGTCGGCCCTGAAGGCAGCGCTCGGTTTTCAATTCGCAGGTGTCCCACTCCATCGATAACGCCATAACAGGCACGGTTCCAACGCCAGACCGTGCTGTTGTGCATTCTCAAAGCTGTGAGTGCCGGAATTTCGCCGCGCGCCAGAACCTGAAAAGGATTCTCTTCCGGTTTTGACACCATGATCGGCCGGAAGCGAGCGATCTGGTCGTGGAATAGTTCCACCACAGAGTTCTCAATCCAGTTATCGCCAAAGCTAACGCGGGTGGGATGGCTGCGGGCCAGTTGATTCGGCGAGCGCGCGTCGATCGAATGTTGAAAAAGCGCCACCCTCGTTTCCTGCCACAGGCGGTGTCCAAACAACAGCGGGGAATTAACTGCGGCCGCAAGCACCGGAGCGGTGATTGCTTGAGCGAGATTGTAGTGTGACGCGAATTCCGCGGGACTGGTCTGAAAATGTATCTGGAAACTTGTGTTGCACGATTCCATCATGATGTTGTCGTGCGTAATCTGCAATTCGTCCAGTCCTTTAATGTGAATTGAAAAAGGGCCGCCGCGCATACCGATGACGCCCTCATTGAGCCGGTGGTAACGCGGAATCGGCGACAGATTCTCAAGCGTCAAGTCTGATTTTCTTAGCGTTGGCAGAATACCGGAAAGGAGAACGCTGCCACCAGACTTTGCGGCGGCCTCACCAACCGCCGACAGAAGTTCCTTTAACTCTCGCTCCATCTGGCTAAGACACTTACCGGAAAGAAAAAGCGGAGTCAGGTTAGCCTCGAGGTTGAATCTCGCGATCTCTGTTGTTAGTCGTGTGTCCTGGACCTGATTGAGGATTTCCGATGAGGTCGCGGCGGGTCGAAAGTTACTATCGATCAGGAACATTTCCTGTTCCGCGCCGATGCGTTTGACCCCGCTTTCGAGGAGGCCACTATGGATCATGTATTCCAGCGCACGCAGATCCTCAAGCAGCGCCCTCATAAAGGCCTGCGACGTCTTCTCGTTAACAGGTTCGACGTTGTGTTCGCCCATGGAGATTCCAGATTGCCTTGGAACTAGGGGTTGACCTACAAAACTACTCGCCGGGTTTTCGTGCTTGAGTCAACAGTTGGCAAACTTTGTGCCGACCGCAAAAGTGGTCACAAAAGGGGAAGGTTCACTCGTTTGGCCAAACCTCAGTGCGGGTTATTCCGCACGGTGGGGGGATTCTTGCCGAGCGCGCGCACGTTTTTACCTGGCTGCGACCTTCTTTTCGTCCTTCGGATGACACTCCACGCACTGAAACATTGAAATGTCGCCAAGGTTAACGGGATGCTGAAACGGCTTGTTTGCCTGGTGACAGAATTCACACTTGTGTTTATCGGCGAGTCCGCCCAGGTCTACCGGATGCTGAAATGGGCCGGTTTTTACCGAGGCTGCCGGATTCAGTGAATCGTAAATCATGGTGTGACAAACATTGCAGTTCTGGGTGATCACTTTGCCGGTGTCGCTAACGTGCTCCCCATCATGGCAGCGGAAACAGCCTGCGAAGTTGAGATGACCAATATTGTTGGGATGCGTCTGCCAGTCAGTCTTCATCTCCGGGAAAAAATAAGTTTCAAATATCCGTTGAACCTCTGAGACCGCGCCCTTGATCGATTCCTGCTTTTGAGAATAGACCTCCGGGTAGCTGCTGCGATAGAAGTCGGTCAGACTCGCCGCAATCGCCTTGGTTGCGTCCGGCGTTGTTTCGTATTGACCGCTGAGGACCTCAACTGCTTTCCGCTTGAGATAGGGCAGTGACGGATCCAACCTGCCGGCTACGAAAGCCTGATCCACAGCGGTATCCGGCGGAAGATAAACGTGCGCGGGACGATTATGACAATCGACGCAATCCATACGGCGTTTGTCAGCCGCAGCAATCTTGTCGGGGGACAGCGGACGATTGCGATCGTAGAATTCGGTGATGTTGCCTAGCCTATCCTTGATTCGCACCCAGGGAATAATCTGGCGATGGTCATCGGTGGAGATGTAGGTTATTTCATTGGCAATGTTCATATGCCAATGAATGCCCGTAACCAGGCCGGTGGTCGGGCTGCCGCCGCCGACATTTATCAACATCCGCCTCTGACGCAGGGTGTTCTGCTCGTCATAGGCGTAGCGATTGAAGACCTTCAGCTGGGCGCCAAAAAATTTCTCTGGCCAGTGACACTGTTCACAGGTTTCCTGTGCTGGACGTAAGTTGTGCACCGGTGAGTTGATCGGTCTTGAATATTTATTGAACGTAACTGAGTAAAGCTGATAAGCGCCTGACAGCTTGGAGCGCACATACCAGCCGGCGCCCGGACCGACGTGGCAACCAACGCAACCCACGCGCGCGTGCGCGCCTGCAAGGTAAGCGGTGCGCTCAGGTTTCATGACGTGACAGGTCTGACCACAAAAACCGACCGACTCGGTATATTCGAAAGCCCGGTAGCTACCGAAAGCGCTGGCTGCAAGGAAGACGACCACAACACCAAGAAATGCAAAGAAGGCACGTCGAGCACGCGGGTTGTTTAGATCAAGACTGGGATACGCCGCTATGTCTTCCGGCGAAGCGCGCCGCCGGCGTCGACGCTCAAGAGCACCACCTATCCCGATGACTCCCAAACCGAACATCAGGACCGAGGGAAAGATGATGTAGGTTAGAATTCCAAGGTAAGGATTCTCACCTTTGGAAGTGATCTCTATAAGAAACAGCAGAACGACGCTTACGAGGCTGGCAAGGACGATCGCGGCCCCGATGAAGCTGATGTAGTTGCGAAAAATGCTTGGGGGTTTGGAAACGGTTGGTTCTATCTCGTCCATGCTAGTCTCATCTGGCCTCGTATCAAGCCCACATTAAGTTGGGCTTCGGTCCTGTTTGCCCGCCCTTTCCAGTAGATCATTGCGCACGGCAATGGCGTTACTGGAACCTGTTCAATTCCGCCTTAAGCCTCGGGTGACGCCTCGTTTCTCGCTGTCTGCTCGTTCATTTGTTCATAAGCCAACTCATGCTCTTCCTTATACCATTCTTCCGAGACACGGCCATCGATTAAGGCAAAGTTAACCGGATAAACATCAGGATCGAAAAGTACATGATAGAAATGCCAGACGATTATTGCCAGCGTCGCCAGCACGGCCTCGTAGAAATGTATTGAGAGCGCAATTTCCAGCCACCAACGAGGCAAAAAACCAAAAACGCCAAGCTTGAACCAGATTATCAGACCGGTCAGGCCCATGATAATCGTGCCCCAGACGACGGCCCAGTATTCGGCTTTTTCGGCGTAACCGAAACGCGCGAACCTGGGTTTCTCTTTCTTAACTCCGAGATAGTAAGCAAAGTTGCCGAACAGGTCCTTAACGTCCTGCAAACGGGGAAACATGTCCTTGACCCAAAGTCTGCCTTCACTCGTTAAGGCCAGGTAAAGCAGGTGATAGATTCCTACCAGGATCATCACCACCGCTGCTGTCCGGTGAATTATCCGGCGCAGAAATTCGCTGCCCAGGGACCAGGCCAGCCACGAATCCGGGTATTGCAAAGCGAAGCCGCTCAAGACCAGCGCTATAAAGCTGGTCAGCAACAACCAGTGTTGGGCTCTCTGATTTGGACTCAGGCGAACAATGCTTCGCGGCTCGTTCCGCCTGGCAATTACCTTCTTGCGCCAGGCGAGCGCGTTATGAATCACCATGCCGCCGATCACGAGGAAGATTAAGGGCAGGTAGATCAATCGCACGATCCGAGTCCCCAGGATTCCCTTGTCGCGACTGGCAACTTCAGAAGCAAGATCGGAGGTCAGGTGGATTTTGCCGTTGGTGAAGTTAGCGCCCGCGCCGACGTGACACTGGCCACATGTTTGCTGCAAGTTACCTGCACTGATCATTGAACGTGGATCCGAGGAAGGCAGAATGTTATGGACACCGTGGCAACTGGAACAATTGGCGACGACCCTGGATCCCATCTGCGAAGCCAAACCGTGGTAGCTGTCCTCGTAACTACTGACGCGTCCGCTCGCTACCCCAAATTCCTGTGTCAGCGTCACGCCCTCATGACATTTTGCGCAGGTATCAGTGGCTAATGCAGTCATAGCCGTTGCCGTGTTCTGATCATGCGGCATTTTGATGTTGTGTATACCGTGACAGTCGGTGCAGACAGGTGCGCGCGATACTCCACGCAGCCACGGCCTGACCGTGAACGCTCTGAACGAACTCGCTAGCTTCAGTACGATGGCATTTTCCGCAGGTCGCCGGAATGTTGACTTTGGCAATGGATGATTGAGCATTCGAGGCCGGTTCAATGTCGTGGCTGTTGTGACAGTCAGTGCAAACAGCCGCGCTTGTGTTGCCGCGCGCCATGGCCTTGGCATGAACGCTCTCTCGATAAGACAGAACCGGCCGGTTGCTAATGCCGCTTCCCTGCATCACCGATTTGTCGCCATGACACTTACCGCACGTTTCGGCGATTGTGGCGCGGTTGATCGTCGAAGCTGGATCGCTGGGCGGCAGGATCGTTGTCATGTCGCCATTCCTTGTATGGCAATCAAGACAGGTTGCCGCCTTGGTACCGTTATGAATCGCCAGGGCATGAAAACCGCGAGCGTAATCAGCATGCGGCGCTGTATGGAACAGTGAACCTGCCAGGTAGGGAAGTGACTTGCCCGGCGCGTGGCACCCCTGACATTGAAGATTTGGAGTTGCGGCAGGAACGTTGGCATTGGGGCCGCCAATAGTTCCACCTTCATTGGGCCGAAGGGGGGACGCGGGAGAGTTTTGATTATTTTGGGCTGCGACCGGCTTGAAGACAATAAGCCCAAGTAACAAACTGGTCAGTACGCCCGCCAGGATAACGGCGACGGCAAGAGTGCGTCTCACGGATTCGCTTCCTTTAAGTGACGTCCACAAAAAAATACACTCGATGCCGTCCGCGCAAGCGGTCCTTCTGGCATCGAGGTATCCAAACTGAGCTCCTCAGGCGAGACTAGTCTTACGCTTGATTCGCGGTACGAGCGTCCAGACATCCACACTGGGAATGCCGCCCACCCGCGCCGGTGTCATCGACTTACTTGACTGACTTCATGTAGGCGACCAACGCCTTTGCCTGATCAGCGGTAATGCCTTTGTCCTCAAACGCGGGCATATTGGGCGGCTTTTCAGGTTTCTTCCCTTTGAGCACTGCCTGCAAGAGAACATCGTCGGCCAGTGTCGCGTCGAATTTCTTTTCGGCTTTCGTGCCGTGGCAGGCAACGCACTTGGTTTTGTACGTAGCCGCGGCGTCAAAGTCCTGGGCAACAGCTCCGGCGCGTACTGAAACCACCACGAAAGTCGCAGCCAGCATTACACCAGCAATAGCGACTCCCAGCTTTATCAGGCCATTAGTCATTGTCTTCATAATTCCTTAAACCTTCCCTCCGAACTCAATTCCAGCCGGAATCTAGAAGCGCAACGACCGTGCCGCGGAGGATCATCGTGAATTTGCAGACACGATACACCGGTCTGCGGTCTTTTACCCACCGCAAATGGAAAAATCTCGCTATAGCGTCAAACGCTTATCCAGCGCGGACCCGCTCCAGCCAACCGAATCGGCCGGATCTCAAGCGGCAGCCGTCTTTTTGTGACAGACCACGCACTTCTTAGATCCCGGCGCAGTGGCGTCCGGCCTCGCCTTCAAAACAGCGTCGTGACAGCTGCCGCAGTTTCGATGGAAGGCCTGCTGATTGGTCAATACGATCGGATCAGTTTCGCCCTTGATGGTTGGGATTTCCGGAACCAGCGTAGGTTTAGTTTCCGCCCGAGCGTGACAATCGCGACAGCTATTCACTGGGGGAGCGTTTGGATCTTTCTCGAAGAGATCCGCGGTAAGTGTGGTTGTTCTGTCGGCGGGCCACACCGTTTTGTGTGGCGGATCCTTAAGCTTGAGAGCTTCCGCCAGCGGTTGCGCCGTGTGGTGACATTGCACGCAGGCGATTGGAGCAGTGCCATCCACGCTGCGGTTCTTCGTGACGTGATTGACGTGGCTGAAGGTAATTTGACCCAGCTTCGATTCTTTTCCGAGAATGATTGTCTCAGGTGGCTTCTTCCCATCCTGCGCCGACACGCTGGTCGGCATGGTGGGTATCGCTAAAACCAAAAAGATTGCCACGATGAAGCCCGCACAAAATGTTATTACTTTCATAATTAGTTCCTTTCCCGCCAAATGGATCTGCCGCAGATCGTTAGAAATGCCAGGCGGCGCCCGTGTGGCACCGTTTGCAAGTTGAGAAATCATCGCCTCCAAACGCGCGTTTGCCGTCATGGCAGGTGCCGCAACTTTGTCCGCGACCAGTCGCGTGATGGTTCAGAGGCTCAGGCGCGCTTACCTGTCGGCGCTGCGGCATCCCGGCTCGAACCTGATGACATTCGTTGCAAGCAACTTTTTGATGCTTCGAGTGATTGAAACTGACCCGGAAAGCCGGGGCAGATTCGGGTGTTCGGGAATAGCCGCCCAACTGATGGCACGTCCCGCAGGAAGAGATATCGCGGCCGCCAGACTGGGCGCGCGGAGTATGACAACGAAAGCAGGTTGTGTGTGCATTGAATCCCGCGGGTATTGACAGAGCAACACCGCCGCGCGCCGGCCGGTGACAGGTCGCGCAATTAACACTACCCATGCTCAGGTGACGCGAATGATCAAACTTCATGCGGAAACTCCGTAATCGTGGGAACGACTTCAGAGCCCCTGATTTCACGTCGGTGTGACAGATAGTGCAAATAGGGCTATCTGAATTTGTGAACTGTTGTGCGTGACATCCCGCGCAAGGCAAGTGGCCCGATCCGCCTGGGCGCCTGGGAATCGGTGCATTCGTTTCACGACGGTGGCACAACAGGCACGGCAGCCGGGAATGATTTCTGCTGTTGTGCTGAAACTTTGCATAGTCCAGGCCTTCAGGAAATTGCATTTGTTCCTGGCCGGGCGAGGATTCAGTCACGAAGTTGGGCATTGATTTCGTGGCGCGGGAGTTCAAGACAGTGAAGGTAGCAATCGCCAACGCTAAAACAACCACCGCGGTTACGCGTGACGCAGACAGCCTGCGACTTTGCGCAGCCCTTGTGGCTTTGCCAATCCTGAACATGTTGCTGAAAGTTCCCATCATCAACCTGGTTTTTTGGTCGCCGGCATTGGGATCGCCTTCAGGTGACCCTCAGGTATTGCTGCTTTGCCAAAAACGACGTGACACTTGGTGCAGACGAAGGCAGCATCCTTTTTTTTCTGATCGATTTCGAAATTCAGAGCGCCACCATCGTCGGCTGTAGCGGTGATATGACATCCCTCCGCGCCGCCACACGATCGCACCGGCACCTTGAGCGTTTTCAGATCGACGGTATCGAACGTCGTTACGTTGTGACAACCCATACAGTTCAAAGCCGGGTGCTCTCCGCCTTCATGTCGGAAAGCGCCGGCTGAGCCGCGCCGGCTCCATCTTGCCAGCATCGTCGCATCCGTAATCCCCATGTTACTGGCCAGCTTCGCATCGAAATCGAATTTCAAGCCGGGGTCTGGTGACAGCAGTTTATGACAAACGTTACAGTCCTTCGGCTCCGGCGCGATTCCAGAATCTGAGTTATGACAAGTGAAGCAGATGGTGTGACTGTTTGGGATCGTTTTGAACGTGCCTTTCTTCAACCAAAATGCGTCACCCAGATTCTTCGGCGCTTTTGTTACATATTCTTCGCTCGCGTCGCCCTGCGGCTTATAGGTCGAGTGACATACCTGGCAGCTCTTCGGCGGCCCGTCATCTTTCTTTTCCTGAAGTGACACCGTCACTAACCAACCGCGGTCTTCTCTCAAACCCGGCGAGTTGAATCCGACTACATCGATATGCTTATCGTGTGGGAACCCTACGCCAAACTCCGAAACGAACGGGAATGCCTTTTTCGTCGGATCGTTAACGTCGCCGAGGCTCGGGAAGAGATATCGACTAGTATCTCTGGGACTGTTCTTGACGTGACAGTTAGCGCAAATGGCTGGCGCCGGTCTTTCCCGCGCAAAGAATTGTTGGCGATGGCAACTCAAACACGAAGCATGTTCGGGAAAATCGCTGGCATCGGGAAACGCCTCATCGCCCTTACGTACTTCTTTCCAGTTCTTTGAAGGAACTTTGTGACAGGAATTACATTGGAGTTTCTGCGCCACCACGTGGGTTCGATGAGAAAACCTGGTGTAGTCGATGCGCGGCGTCTTTGGAGCGGCGACTTTCTTCTGAACACGCGGCGCTCGTCGCTGGAAGGCAGCACTGTTGGCCGTAGTCGAACCTGCAGCCAGGCACAACGTTACTGACGCCGTTAAGAGCACGACGTTAAAGAGGGATAGTTTCCGCTTGCGAATCACTATTGGCCCCACTCCTATCAGCGCCGCTGAGCGACGCCGCCCATCCTGCTACTGCTCCGCCGCCTGACGGGCCTCTATCTGCCTGAGTTTTAAGTAAACCAGTCCCGCCAAAAACAGGATGAAGATCAGAGAGACAGCCAGCCCCTGACGTCTGAACTTTCGCTCTGCCAGCGCGGCCGTTCCCGCTTCATAACCTTTTGCCGATACTTCCAGGCCCGGCCCGATGACTTTATCAACTTCGGCGGTCGATGAAGAATGAATCAGCACGCGTGCATGCGTCAACGCATCAACAGCGCCTTTCAACTCAAACTTTGGTTTACTGACTTCCATGCCAGCTCGCTCAGCTCGATTCAGAATTTCAGTAGACCTCCCAAGACTAGCTATTAATTCGTCAATTCGCGAACGCATTTGACCGGCGGCAACAAAACCTTTATCGCCGTTGGTGTGACAATTGATGCATAGAGTCCCATCGGTTGTGCCGATCAACTGGTCGCTTGGCTTATTAATCGCATGATTGCTATGGCAGGTGATGCATTCAGCCAAGTCCTTTTGATCGAAGGCCGCTTTGTGGGGGCTGGTCTGAAACAACTCCGCCTGGCGCGCATGGCATTGGCCGCAGACATTTGCCACCGAAGCGATCCCCGGCGGTGTTGCACCATGATTGCCATGACAATCATTGCAGGTCGGCGCGGACAGATCCTGTTTGTCATACAGAGCCTGAGCGTGGACACTCGTTTTGTACTTCGCGTACTGATCGCTGGGAATCCCAAACCCGCGCATGTAATCGGCACTGGCGTGACATTTCGAACAGGTTTCGGCGACGTTTGAAGGATAGACGGAAGACAGGGGATCGTTGATCGCCCTTATGCCATGCACGCTGTGGCAACTGATACAGGTGGCAACGCGCGTCTCTCCGGTTTTGAGTAGCTTGCCGTGTACGCTTGTGTAGTATTCGCGTTCCTGATCGACGCGCAAGGAAGGGTTAAACTTCTTCATCAAATTCGCATCGCTGTGACATTTGCCGCAATAGGCCGGGATGTCCAGCGTTTTGGGCTTCCCGAGGTAACCCTTGCTGGGGTCCTTCGCGCTTTCCTTGGTGTCAGCGTTGGGGTCACCGCCATGACAATCATTGCAGGACAAGCCACGGCCCCGATGAACATCGTTGTCGAAAAGTTTGGCTGGCGCACTCAGTCTTGGATCATCCAGCTTCGCATGACACTCAATGCACGAACTCTTCTTTTGTGCTGCAGCCGAAGCGAACAGCAGCAAGATGGTTAGTACTGGAAGAACACACGCGAACCTACGGACGACGAGCGCAGAAGCAACTCTCCTTATTAGCGCGCCGTCTCTTGCGGGCGCAGCTCGAACGTTCGTGTCTTTTGGTAGACCAGCTTTCATAGCGGCGTCAGGTCACATATCCGACAATTGTCAATACGACGATGTAAAGCAGCGCCAGCACGCCCAGGACATTGAAGATTAATCTCCTCCGGCGATTGTCTGAGCGATCCACGAAAGGCACAACGAAGAGGAGCAGCGCCACAACATTGAAGGCCATAATGCCGATCACTTCGCCGTCGAAGCCCAGGATCTTCGCGGGGATCAGCTTCAGAGTCTGGAACATGAACAAGAAGTACCATTCAGGCTTAATACCTTCTGGCGCGGACGCAAACGCATCTGCTTTCTCGCCCAGTTCCCAGGGAAACAACGCGGCCAGGGCGGCCAGTACACCGATGGCCAATATCCAACCGATAAGATCGCGCAGCAGAAAATTGGGCACGAACTTCATCTTCTTCACGGGCTGGCCGGATAACTTGGGCGGCACGCTCATGCCATGCATCTGCACCAGGAGAACGTGAATGCCGATAAAAACAGTCGCGGTCGCTGGCAGGACGGCAACGTGGAACCCAAAAAAACGCGTCAACGTCGCGCCCGTCACATCATCACCGCCGCGCAGGAATCTGAGGATGGGCCGGCCAACCACGGGAACCACTCCGGCTATCTCCGTACCGACCTTGGTCGCGAAGAAAGCCAGCTTGTTCCAGGGCAGGAGATAGCCGCTGAACCCGAAACAGATGACAATGAAGAGCAGAACTACACCGCTCACCCAGGTAATTTCGCGTGGCGGATAATAACCGCGCAGAAAAAAGACACTGAACATGTGAATGAACAGCGTCGCAATCATCAGATTGGCGGACCAGCTATGAATCGATCGAATCAGCCAGCCAAACTTTACTTCGGTAATTATGAATTGAACGCTCTCGAACGCACCTTCCGAACTGGGACGGTAATAGAGCAGCAGCAGAATCCCGGTCACCACCTGGACGGCGAAGAGAAACAAGGTCATGCCGCCGAAGTAGTACCAGATCGAATGCCGGTGCTGCGGGACTTCTTTCTTCCTGGCTATGGCCGCGAGCGTGCTGATAGACAGGCGCTCATCAAACCAGGCGATTACGGATTGTATCCTCACGGCTACCTATAATCGGGTGACAACGACATCATCGCCACGCAGGTTGACTTTGAACTCTTCCAGGGGACGCGGTGGCGGGCCGCCAACGTTCTTTCCACTCAGGTTATATTGCCCGTTGTGACAGGCGCACCAAATCTGCTTAGTTTCGGGACGATACTGAACGATGCACTCGAGGTGTGTGCAGACCGCCGAGAGCGCTTTGAATTCACCAGCGTCGGTATGAACAAGAATGCCGGGCTTGTTGCCGAACTTGAAGATCTTTCCGGAGTTGACCGGGATCTCACTGAGTTTCGCCGCTACAACAGAGTTTTCTGCTGACTCAATGATCCGAGGTGGCTGCATGAACTTGAAAATTGGATACAGGATTGCACCCATCGTCGCGAACGCACTAGTCCCCAGCAGATAATCAAGAAATCGTCGTCTGCTCGGTTCCGCTGGGTGTACAGGCTTAGTTGATTTATCCCCGGACGTTTTTCCCAACAATCGTTTTCCTCCATCTAGAGGTCGTTGTGTGGAGCTTGAGAACTCGGCCTCGTGCGTGCTAATCCGGCAGCGAAACTATACACCAATCTCCAGCTATGGCCTGGACCCTAGCCGGAGATTGGCGACCTTACAACTTTAGGAAAGAAATCGACTACTACTCCTTACGACCAAAGTATAGACGCAACGAGGTGTACGGGAGATGCGCGTGATAATTCTGCGGCCGAGGCCCGACCAACGCACTTTCGTTGTAGTTGTAGTACTGATAGCCGAGATTCCAATCCAACCGCCGGTTGATCTTTATCGCCAGCCGTGTTTCGGGCGATTGAAAGTTCATCGGATAAGAGTTGATCAAAGTGCCGGGCGTTCCGGTCGGATCCGCAAGGCGGTCGCCCTGGCCACCGTCCTGATTCACCCGGTAGGCGGCGAAGAGGGTAACGCGCGGCGCGAGCCGGACGTTCGTATCGACATAGAAGAAGTTATTTCTCAGGAAGTAGAGGCTATGACCCAACGGATGCCGGACGCTGTTGAAAAAGTAATCAACGATTGCGTCGCTGTTTGCCCAGTTGTAGTTGTAGCCGGCACTAAATGAGACTCTGGGATTCGGGGTCCAGTCGATGGCTGAAGTGAACAGTCGCGACCTGGTGTCCACGCCAAAATCCTGCAATGAAACACCGGCTATCTCCGAGGGATTGGCGTTGTTTCTGGTGATAACCGCGACGCTGAAGTTCAGATTCTTGTTAGGCGAATACCGGCTCTTGACCCGGAAATTTGTGTAGTCGTAATTCCCGATACGGGTGAAAACGTTGTCTGCGGTACCGTGTTCAGCGTCGAAGTAGATGCTCCAATTTTTTGTCGGCCGCGCTTTGAATCCACCGAAGAACGAATGGGTGTGGTTTTCCTCTTCCTCACTTTCCGCAGTGCGGACAGCCGGTGGAGTGAATGATCCGTTTGAACCGAGATTGAAACCCTCAAAGCTTTCTTCGATGTGACGGTTTCCATAGCGATAGCCGAGGTGGAACCCAAAGCTGTTGTTGAATTGATAGTCAGCTTCGAGCGTATTCTGATACTTGCGATACTTGGTAATTCGGTTGCCGTCCAAATTGTTGAAAGCTACAGTGTCGGTCCTCAGAGTTGCGCCCGCGCCTCTCGTTATTGAGAAGAAATCGCTAAACACGGCGGTGCCGTCGATTGTGAAGTCTTCAACGCGGAACGTATCCGAGATTCGTAGCTTGTCCGTAGCCAGAAGCGTGATTCCGATATCGCCCAGTGTGTTTGGTCGCCGGGTACTTCCGACGATGTTGTATTTACCAAGATTCAGAATGTTGGGAGTCGCGGCAGGCGGAGTAGGAGGCCATCCGGTGACTCTCGGGTTGAAGTTTCTACCGGTGAAGCTCTCGATAAAGTTAAATCTCGAGGTGGCTTTGCTGTAGACGATGCGTCCAGTAATGTCCAGTCTCTTTGCCACCAGGGTGTGCGCGCTGAACCGCGTGTAGTTGACGTTGCCGCGCACCGGTTCGTTGCGGTTGAAGCTAGTCAGACTGGCGACCGCAGGATTAAGGTTTATTCCCGGCGTGACGCCAAGATTGATAACACTATCGTCGGTGAAACGGCGGAATCCCTGTAGGAAAGAAAAATCAATGGCTCCCACCTGGCCGTCGGCGCCGACGCGGTAGTCCGTAGCCCGCGAACTCAGTTGCTGTCTCAGACTAAACTCGTTCCCGCCCAGGTGGTAATTGGTGTTCGCGGGGCCGCCAAATCTCTCGGGCGAAATGCCGAGACTGAACCTGATCGTTCTGTTCTTAGGCAGTATGGTGAGATCGAAATCTCCCATCTCGGTATTTGTGTTGTAACCATGCAGGCCGGTTATGGGGTTGGGAGCAACGCTGAAGCTCGCCGGCGAGAATACCCAGTTTGGGTTCACAAAGTTATTGAGAAACCGGAAGTACTTGAAACGTCGGTAGGTGGCATCAAAGCGATACAGCTCCGGCTTTTCAATGTTTATTCTCACGTTGCTGTAAGGATCCGCACCCCATCCGGTAGAAGTCACCAGCAGGGTGTCAAACACGGTGCCCTTGCCCTCTTTTGCTCGCACCAGAAAGCTGGAATCAAAAAGCCGCGGTCCGGCCTTGTAGTTCAGGTCGCTCCGATACTTGTTGAGATCTCCGTCGACTCTCAAACCGCGATAGCCAACTTCAATGCTGGAGATGATGGTGTAGTCACCAGTATCCTCGCCGACTTCGACCGGAGCAGCCGGCGGCTTGGCCTCGGCTTTCTTAGGCGAGGTTGGTAGAGGTGTTGGTGACGGTTGCTGTGCGCTTACGACTCCCATCAGGAGCGTAAGACCAAGCGCGAGTTGCGCTAGCCGGCACAGGATGTTTGTAGCGTTGTTCTTCATCGCCCGACTCCTTCATAGGTAAGCCACCCGGCCCTGTTTCCCCACGTTTTTAGCGGAAGAAAACCGGACTCGAATGCGACCCGTGAACCTTGACGTGACACGCCGTGCAGTTGGCGTATTGCGCGTTCTGATTGTGCTGTGGTCCAGCCGGCTCAACGGCCCCGACGTCATGCGCCACGCTGTGACACGTCAGGCAGAGTTGGTTGACCGCGCTGAATCTCAAGAGCCTCGGATTGGCTGAGCCATGCGGCGTATGACATGCCACACAACCTTCGGTTTTCACCGGGGCGTGTTCATAAGTGAATGGACCCTGTTTGTCCGCGTGACATTTAATGCAAGTAGCATCTCCGCCGGTGGCCAAGCGCGTTTGTTTAAGTTCGAAACCGCCATGCGGGTTATGACAATCACTGCAACGCATCGCACCTTCCGTAACTTTGTGATGGAAGGGCATAGAGAACGCCGCTTTCACTTCGCTGTGGCAACCCAGACAAAGCTGCGGGTCGCTCACTTTCAACATTTTGATTGTAGAGAAGCCCGGCTTCTCGGCGTTGACTGCCGTAACCCGAGTAATTGACCCCGGCACATTCTTATCGGTTGCAGTTAAATGTGGTGCGTGGCAGTCAGTGCAGCCGACGTCGTTGCGCCAGTGCTCGCCACGACGGAAGTTGTTGTGTTCTTCCTTGCCGGCGTGGCAGGTCAGACAGGTCTCAGCAGTTTCTTTCGGCGATTTGTTCTTAAAAGAGATGATCTTGGCGGGGTCGCCCTCTTCAGCATGGGCCTTGCCAGGGCCGTGACAGGACTCACATCCGGTCACCTTTGAGTTCCAGCTCTTTACTTTGGAAAGCTGAGCATGCGAAGTATGGGAGAACGCTTTGAACTGATCTTCGTGGCAATTTTGGCAGGTATCGCTGCCGACGTAACCAGAATCCTGTAGCGTCGGCGTCGCCGGGATGGCGCTCGTTAGGTTTAGACCAATGGCTTCGGAACGTTTAGCCGAAGTGAACCACAAAACCAGGCCTAACACCGACCCGCAGATGAATAGCGTTTTGGTCGTTTTAGTCAACACTTTGCAGCCTCCTTACGGGCCTGAAGAGCTTCTGTAACTTCCCTTTGATGAATATTGTCTGAAGAGCGTGGGCGGATGCTCTTGTGTACCAGGCTGATAAGCCTTGAGGTTGCAGCTTCGTAGCCTGGTTTTGGTGCGGCGATTATGATGGCGAGCCGTTTGATTGTCAAAGTCATTTACTCACATCCTGAGTATCAATTTCCAGCCCACTACTCCATCTCAGAATCGTCACTTTGCACCTCGAATATTTGCTGCTCTATTGAAAGTTCATACTAGAGGAACCGCGACTTCATGGCTGTGACGCACGTCACACAAAATTAGAAAAAGATCTAAGAGCCCTGACTGGCCAATGCTGCTAAAGCCACCTGATTAAGAATGACAACTTCACCTTCTTCTGGACGAATGAAACGTTTTCGCGTGAACATATTCAGCGATCGAGTAACAGTTTCCCGCGAGGCCCCTATCATTTGAGCGATTTCCTCATGCGTCAGCAACGTTTGAAAGGTAATGCCGTTCGTCGTTCGTCTGCCGAATTGCTCGGCCAAACTTAGTAACAAGTGCGCGAGCTTTTCAGCTGCGGAGATTGACATCAGGAGCCCGCGGGCGTGTTCAAGAAAATCAGTAAGGTCCTTGCTGATGGCAACAGCCACGCTGAGGCCGAATGACTTTTGACGTTCAAGCAGAGCTAAAAGATCTTTGCTCGAGATGAAGTCTATCCGGCAGTGTGTCAGAGCTTCGGCGGTGGCCTCGTATGATTGTCCGGTCAGGGCCGCATGGATTCCCAACAGGTCACCCGGCCGGGCGATTCGCACAATGAGTTTTCTGCCTTCAGCCGAAGTCATTGAGATTTTGAGACGACCTGTACAAACGACGTAAACATCATGAGCGGAATGACCTTCAGTGAAAAGCACCGCCCCCTTGTCAATTACCCTGCGCTTGCTTACTCGTTCAAAACCAGGAATCGCGTGCAAAGGAGAAGGACATGGCAACGTAAGAGCTTGTCCATTCTCAACCGAGCGATACTCGACTTCGATCTGTTTTATCGCGCCGCGCATCGACGCTCCTTCCGCTTGACCCAGTTAGTGGGAACCATTCATGGAATGGCACTTATCCCGTGTAAATCAGGGAATTATTAACAAGATCGAACCATCGTCGGTCATGCTCCCAGTTCCTGTCTGTGCTCTGACGCACTTACGTTCCCTCGAGTTTCCGATTGACGATTCAAAGATCTGTTCCGCAGGTCGCAGGGCAAGCAATATGCCAGCAACACTTTGGGTGCGCCGACCTGCAGCACTTTCTTCACTGCGACTTGTCGCAGCCATCTTTGCTTGCTTGTAATCACAGAAGCGCGGTGTCAAGCCGCCGCGGACCAAAGCGGTGACAGGTCACCGCACTCCAAAGTCCGCCCTCTCGTTTGCGAGCTTTCGCCCAAGAGGCTGCGGAAGTTTCCACACACGGTTTTAGTGCTCAAGGTGAATACTTGCCTGGAGTTCAGATCCCTAACTCGGCATGCTTGTTGCTGCAACAACAATTGGGAACCCAAAGCTCGAGCGAATGGAGCAGCGGCTTGCTGCTCAGAATGCGGAGCCAGGGAGAAATGAAAGGCCGGACAACATGGCTAAAGATGATCGAGACATTCTGGAACTGCTTAAAGAAGAATTGGCTTTCATCGAGCAAGGCGGTTATGGACGCTCGGTCCGCACGCCGTGGTTACCTAGGTCGGCCTTTCAGGACTCCCTGACCTGTATTAACTATGCAGATCCCACCCATACCCATCCCTGTGACGAATGCCACCTGATAGATTTTGTGGATCGCGAGAAGCGGGATGAGCAGGTCCCTTGCCACTACATTCCTTTGAATGAAGCCGGCGAAACGATTGAGGACCTTGAGGCCCAGGATAATCAGGCACACCTGGAGTCAACACTGAAACTTTGGATGCGTGCCAAAATCAAGGAGATTGAAGAAGCAAGAGCGACTGCTAAAGTGGCATAGCCGCGAACTTTCGAGAGCCGCGTCGCAAGCGAGCACACCATAAAAGTTTCGAGCTCGCGATTTCGAGTGCATTTGGCGGTTGATTCGTAGTTCAGCTTGCGCTTTCTCGCGCGCTTGAAACTCGAGACTCACCATCCCCAAACCTCGAAACCCGGAGACCGACAATAGAAAAAGGGTGGAGCCGGGGAAAGACTCGTGTCAATCTCCTGACTAGCCCCGCCTCGTCCAGTTGCTTATTAGGTAGCTAGGCGAATCCCACTTATATCAAAAGCCTCCAGATGGTTGAAATAGTTTATCTCTTGCTCCAATACTGCGTGGCTCCTGTGAGTCGTAATTTCAGTAGCTGCCCTCGCTCGTCCAAACTGAACCAGTACCTGAGGTGGGCGCCATTTACCTTTCGCATCTTTTGAGTAGGGTGATTCAAGTTTGAATTGCAACTGATGCAGAACGCGAGCGGTCGCGAGCGGATGCTAGCACTCAACGTTGAAATCCGCCGAACGCTCTTGCGGTTCATTATTGACCGTAGCATCCCCTCGCTACCGCTCGCGGTTCTGCATTGGGCGCGTCCTAATTGATCGCATCAGGCCACGATCATTGTTGAGCTTAAATACCGGTTGCACTTGCAACTTGAATCTACCTGGTAATATTTTACGTTTAGTCGAAAACTGACTGTTACTCCCTGGAAAGAGCGTGATAATATTAGAACCTAACCTCCGTGAATCTGATTTTGAACTGGCAACCCAGCGACCTTAAACGATCGTTGAGGGGAGGCAACTATGTTAGCGAACCATCGTTTGCTGCTCCCAGTTTTCCTGTTGACGCTGGTAGCGTTCGTCACTTGTCTAGCATTATCAAATCGAGCCGATGTCGAGCCTGGAAAGAGGTCTTCTGCCACTGCTCCTAAACTCGCCGATGGCTTGGCCGCCTGGGAGCGAGTCTATTCCGTTCTAACTTCACCGCGCTGCATCAACTGTCACACAGCTACAAACTATCCGCAGCAAGGCGATGACCGCCATCGCCATTTCGCGAATGTCATGCGCGGCCCCGGGAACATAGGCGTAGCCGCGTTGAACTGTGAGGGTTGTCATCAGGAAGTCAACGCCGATAGTACAGGCGTACCCGGTGGGCCAGGATGGCATTTAGCGCCGTTGTCGATGCGATGGCAGGATACAAACGACCGTCCATTGTCGAGTGCGGCGGTATGTCGAGCCGTCACTGATCGATCGCGCAATGAAAATATGGATGGGCGCGACCTGTTGAAGCATCACGAGGAAGCGGCACTAGTTCTTTGGGCCTGGAATCCGGGGCGTCGGCCAGACGGAACGATGAGAACTTTGCCACCGCTAACCCATGCGCAGTTTGTCGCTGCAACTCGTACCTGGGTTGACGCCGGCACTCCATGCCCGCGCGGAAAATAGGAGACAAGTCATGGCAACCTATCAACTCAATGTAAACGGCCAATCCAAACAGGTGAATGTTGATCCCTCGACTCCGCTGCTCTGGGTCTTACGTGAAGAACTGAAAATGACCGGCACAAAATATGGCTGCGGTATCAGTGCCTGCGGAGCATGCACCGTACACCTTTCCGGCATGGCTACGCGTTCATGCATCGTTCCGGTTTCGCTGATTGGCGATCGGAAGATAACTACTATTGAAGGTGTCGGTGAAGATCCTGTCGGACGCGCGGTACAGAATGCCTGGGTTGAGAAAGACGTAGTGCAATGCGGTTATTGTCAAAGCGGACAAATTATGAGCGCCGTAGCGCTGCTAAAAGATACGCCGAGACCGACAGACGCGAACATTGAAGAATCTATGGGTGGGAATCTTTGTCGCTGCGCCACCTATGTACGAATTCGTGAGGCCATCAAGAGCGCGGCGGACAAAATCCGTTAAACGATCGCGCCAGGGAGACCTGAGGAGGTTTAGCGATGCGAGCAGCACTAGTGCGTGAAAATGATCTGCATCTGAACCGGCGCAGCTTTCTGCGTGTATCGAGCGTTGCGGCCGGAGGCTTGTTGCTTTCTTTATATTTGGACTTTCCGGCATTTGCGCAGGAAGGACCACCCGCAACCCCGCCGAAAGTTTATCCGCCGAATGCCTTCGTTCATATCAGGCCTGACGGCAAGATACTAATCACAGTAAACCGCCTCGAGTTTGGTCAGGGCGTGCAAACTTCTCTGCCATTGATCCTGGCCGATGAGATGGACGCGGACTGGTCGAAGGTCGAGGCGGAGCTCGCGCCCGCAGCGGATGTGTACAAGGATCCGCTCTTCGGCATCCAGATGGTGGGCGGTTCCGGTTCAATCGCGCATTCATTTCAGCAGTACCGTGAATTGGGAGCGAAGACGCGTGCGATGCTGGTAGCCGTGGCCGCAGATCGCTGGAAGGTTTCGGCTGATCAGTGCCGCACGGAAAGTAGTGTGGTGTATGGGCCCAACGGAAAATCGTTCCGCTATGACGAACTCGCAAATGATGCAGCCCGCCAGCGAGTGCCGGGAACCGTTCAGCTCAAGAATCCATCTGAATTTCGTCTGATCGGTAAAAAAGTGCCGAGGCTGGATAGCACTGCAAAGTGTAACGGCTCCCAGAAGTTTGGCCTTGATCTTGACCTTCCGGGCATGAAGATCGCAGTTGTCGCTCATCCGCCTGTATTCGGTGGCCGCGTGAAATCTCTGGATGACAAAGACGCTCGCAGCATCTCCGGAGTAAAGGACATCTTCGAAATTCCACTAGCGAAAGGAAGTGGTGTCGCCGTTGTGGCTGACAGATTCTGGTCGGCAAAACAAGCGCGCGACCGTTTGAAGATCGATTGGGATCTATCCGGCCTGGAACTGGCGGACACTTCGCAGTTATGGACCAGGTACAAGGAACTCGCTCGCACGCCGGGGAACGTAGCGGTCGCGCTCGGTAATGACAAAGCAATGGATCGAGTCCCTCGCACGCGGCGGATTGTGGCCGAGTATGAATTTCCTTACCTAGCTCATACGCCAATGGAGCCCTTGAACGCTACGGTCCACTTTGAGGGTCAGAAGGCAGAGGCCTGGGTTCCTTCACAGTTTCAGACGATGGATCAGATGGCGATTGCGGAAGTCCTCGGGCTGAAACCGGAGCAGGTCACTTTCCATACTGAATTTGCCGGCGGTGGTTTCGGTCGTCGGGCAGTAATCGATTCACACGTGCCACGCGAAGCGGCCATGATTGCCAAACGTTTGCGCGGCACTCCGGTAAAGCTGATATGGACTCGCGAGGATGATGTGCGCGGAGGCTACTATCGTCCAATGCACGCCCATCGCGTCGAGATTGGTATTGGCGCTGACGGAATGCCAGCGGCATGGCGTCACGTGATCGTGGGGCAATCGCTGGTCGCCGGGACTCCCTTTGCGGCAATGATGATCAGGAACGGTGTCGACCAGACCACTGTCGAAGGCGCCTCGGACACCAACTACAGCATTCCTAACTTCCACCTCTCAGCACACAATCCAACGGTTAACGTGCCGGTCCTTTGGTGGCGCTCGGTAGGCAATACTCACACTGCGTTTGTCATGGAGACGCTGATTGATGAATTAGCCACGCGCGCCAAAATGGATCCGATTGCTTATCGTCGTAAGCTCTTGAAACCTGAAGCAAAGAAACTGCATGCCGCGCTCGACTTGCTGGACCAACAGAGCAACTGGCGAAAAAACTTACCGCTGCGACATGCTGCGGGTGTTTCCTGTCACGAATGTTTTGGAACTGCCGTCGCCTGCGCCGTTGAGGTCTCGATCGAAAATAAACGGCCGAAAATCCATCGCGCGACCGTGGCCGTTGATTGTGGGCTCGCGGTTAACCCGTTGACCATCGAAAACCAGTTCCAGGGAGGGATTGGTTTCGGTATCACCCAACTGATGGCACAGGGCGCGATTACTATCAAAGATGGTCATGTGGAACAGCGAAACTTCGACGGTTACAGTCCGCCTTACATTGTCGATACACCGGTCACGATTGACGTGCACCTTGTTCCCAGCAGCGAAGCGCCGAGCGGCTGCGGCGAGCCTCCCGTGCCGGTAATCTCACCGGCAGTAGTCAACGCACTGGCCAGACTGACCGGAAAGCGGCATCGCAGCCTGCCATTGAGTTCCGTTTAGTCATCAAGGATAACAAGGTTGGGAGTCTGTGAAGCGACGGCTGATGATAACTACAGATCGCACCTTTTTCAGCCGTCCGCTTCACGGACTTCATCTCGGCTCGCTGCTAATCTCAGCTATGAATCGCTGCAATTTTCGGTCGTCCGCTAACGCTGACTTAGAGAACGCTAATTTTGAAATCAGGCCGACGAACGCGGCGACCCGACCAGCCAGTGCGAGATAAATAAAGTAACGCGTGCTGGATCACCTACTGAATTGACCAGGGCGTTTGTGAGAATCTTGGCGGTAGATTGGCAAGCTCCGCACTTATTCGCGTCGCCAACTTGGCTTGTTCCTGCTCAGTCAGAATAGTCTCTGCCCAACGATAGACCTGGCTCTCTTCTAATTCATTATGAATTGTGAGTCGGTTTTGAACCTCGAGGACGGCTTCGCGGACTACCCGCATCCCTTCGTCGACAGTCCGGGGATCCAGGTTGTTCACAAGTTCGCGCAGTATGCCGATTGCCCGCGCCAGCTCGTGCATGAAGAAATCATGATCTCCGCGCAATCGCTCGATCGCTTGTTGTCCCTCATTCCGAGTGGGCGCGACTGCCTGATCATCTGGAATCTTGCTTAGCCCATTTATGATGGCCGGAAAAAGATGGAGATGTTCGGCACGTATATGAATAGCCAGCCGCGCCCAGAACAGATCCAGACTGGCATGACTGGCTCCGACATCGCCGGTGTCCAGAGCCTTCCGAAGTCCACTCAGTACTTCATCCAGAGCGGAGTGATCGTCCGCTAACCGCCGGCTCGCTTCTGGAAGCATTGCGATCCTCTAGATTAACTGGGCTTGATCTATTCGTGTGATTGAAACGAATTGCGCTGAATTGACCTTTTCATCGACTGCCATCTGCTCAAGCTCATTGAGTAAATCAGTCAGGTCAACGCCCTCGCGTCTGCAAGCTTGCTCAATCGTGATAACGCGAGCCATGGTCTTGCGCAAGACGGCGTTTCGTAGCGGGGTGAACCCTCGCCGCACAAAAATTTCGAGTGACTGCGGATAGCGAGTCAACACGTCACCCACTCTGGTGCTCGGAGTGATCTCAAACTGCTCGAGAGCCTTTACCCAACCAGATTCTCTTTCCAGTTTCTTCCCCGCTCGCATATTTGCAAAGAGTTCGTATCCCCACAGCGTCAGCCCGATGACTTCGATAAAACCTGAAATGCCCATGATTCGATAGGCCGCAGGCGAGAAGTCGGTAGCAATCTGGAAAGAGACGCGGGTCAAATTGCCAAGATTCAGCAAGAGGAACGTAGGCCAAAGCGAAGCGCGCCCGCCGAACATCCACGCCTGACAAGGTGGGCACGACCTTACTCGATACACCGACAATCATCATCATGATGAAGCCGACGGTTAATGCATGGCGATATGCTCCAAAGAACGCATGCGAGAACGGTACATGCGAGCCTGTCATCGGCATGTAGATTCCGAAATTGTAAATAGGGGTGAATACGAGCATCGCTGTCGCCACGATGAACCAGACGTAAGCGGCACGAATAAACTTCAAGCCGCGATCTCTTTCGTTCTCGGGCACCGCGCCGAAAAGCCGATACTGAAATGGGGTTACAACTGCTATTACGAGGAGAACGATTGTGGTTAGCCAGTGAATCATCAACAACCAATGATTGCCACTGGCCATGCCCGTTACGAATAGCACGATACCCGCGAGGATTGACCCATTGAGGCCCCAAAAAAGAAATGCCTGCCAACGGAGAGATGGCTCACGCAGTCCGTAGGCGTGAGGCAGCAGTCTCAAAGAAACGCCGAGAATCATCACCACCGCGATGCCCAGCAACTGCACATCACGGTAAGGGATATTGAAAGTGGCAAGATTGAAAAGCAGTTCCTGACGGCTGCCGGCCAGCTCAAATAACTTGAAGATCACCGGGTTGGCGATTGCTGCCAGCGCGAACCAGCCAAGTGCCGCATAAACAAACCGATCATAGCCCTCGGGTTTCTTCGCCAACCTTGCCGTCATGAAGATGGCTATCCCGAAAATAATTACCGAGGCCAATTGGATTGTCGCTGCGAGAAGCTCCAGCGGTAGAGATGGAGGAGACGACAGGTGCGCCACCGTTTGTAACAGAATTCCGACAACCATCAGCGGTAAGGCAGAGAAAGCCAATCCGGGTCGCCACAGGACGGTATGCTTGAATCTTGGAAATGCCTGATAAGCAAAACCCATGATGAAGAAGCCGACAAAGCCAAAGACCATCGCGTGACCATGGGCGAGCACCCAGGAATAACTGACGCTGCTGAAACTTTGTTTCAGCCCAATTGTCAGCAGGTTGATCGCTCCCCAGACGCAGCCGAGTGTTAGCACTGTGGCGATTCCAGCTAAAAAGAACGGACGATAAATAGTGTCTGCGATGGACGGCGAAAAATCTGTGGGGCCAACCAGAGTTTGTGACCTCGCCTCATTCAACTCCCGAAGCAGCACATCAATTGGCACTCCATGTAGCCTCGCGAACCAGCCAATCTGCTCGCGCGGTCCCAGCGGACCGCCACAGCCGTGCAGACCATAGCGATCAAAGACCGCGCGGGTCGCTGGATAGCGCGTTACTACATCCTGAAGAAATGCTTCGGAAGTAATTGTATCTACCTTGTTCATTGCTTTATAGGAACCTGTTGAATGATCAGGCAACCACCCGAGATTCCAACTCGATGGCCCGGGGAAAGAGAATGTTGTTCTCCAGATGAATATGCTGGTGCAGATCCTTCTCGAATGCTTCCAACGCCCCATAGAAAGTGCGATAGCTGATACATCCGTCGGCTGGAGTGCTGTAATCCGAGGTTGTGGTTCGGAGGTCGCGCAAGATCTCACCCGCCGTGTCGTGTTCCATCATCATCATGCGAATTGGATTATTGATGGTGCCGAACGGGCCGAATGGCGCAGGCTGGTTCTGAGCATCGGCTTGCGCGAGAGCGACAATGTAGGGAAAGAGTATCTGTTCTTCTTTGAACATGTGCGGCTTGAGATCGGCGCACAGCGTATCAAACAGCGCACTTACTTTATGTAGCTCAGGATGATTCTCGCCGTGCGCGGAAATTACTTTCTTTGACAATGACTCGAGCCGGGTCATTTCCAGTTTGGTGAAGACATGGTGGGTATCGAGTATGTGAGTGATCAGCTCAGAAAGGGGCAGATTCTGAAAATCTACCGCGCGGTCGCCCAGTGGTTCGGCTTGGCTAACTGACTCCAGCATTCCCAATACCTCGCCGACCGCCATGCCGATTGAAGCGCAGGCGTCTGTCAGCGGGCGGTTACCGCCGCAGCAGTAATCAATCTTGAGTTTTTCAAAGAGTCTGGTTGATTGCGGCAATTGAATCGCAACCTCGCGTACTGTCATTTCTGAACTAATCATTCTGTCCTCCCAATTCGTTATGAGCGTTCTACGGACTTACGGCGCACCAATACGCACATTCCCTCGTGCAAAGGATATGCCTTACGGAAAATGACCGAATATAAGCCCTTGAATGGATGTGAGTTGCGAATTTTCGCGGTTGTTAGCGGAGAAGTTCGCAATCGCTTCGGACGATCAGGGAAAACACTTTTGTCCCTGACGGATTGGAGTGATTCTCAACAACCTTGAGTTGGCTCAGCTGAAACGAAATACGCGTTCCTGAAATGTTCGTAGCAGGAGATGATCCTTGACAGGAACTCCGGAGTTAGATAACTCATATTCGCGATCACTTTTGCGACGATTGGGTTGGTTACTGTCCCCAAAGGTGCATAGCGGCATAAGCCCTCCAGGGGCGCCAGGCCTCGGCTCGAGCTTCGAGTTCGAGGGCTGGAAGCGGGCGATCGGGCTCACCGGTGACGTGTCGCAACACTGAGTCGGTAGAAGGAAACGCGTCAGGCTCTCCAAGCGCACGGAGCACGACATATTCGGCAGTCGAAGCGCCGATGCCATCTATTTTCGACAAGGCCGAACGAACGCTCTCAGTAGAACTGAAGTCGAGCTTTCCCTGAATCACCGCCGAGGAAAGTTCCTGGAGGGCGGTGACACGAGTCTTGGAGAAACCCAGTGCATTGAGATCGGCCCTCGCAAGTGCTGTGGGCGTTGGGAATAAGTGCGTGAGATCCGCTACAGGATCCTTGATACGCTGACCCACCTTTTCAACGAGACGGGCCGCAAGTGCGCGACTGGAGGTCAAACTAACGTTCTGTCCAAGCACAGCACACACCGCGCATTCGAAGGGATCCCATGCGCCCGGAATACGCAGCCCCGGACGCTTCGTTACCAACGGACCAAGCACTGAATCGGATCGGAATGCTAATGCGATGCGTGCCGGATCGGCGTTAGCGTCAAAGGCACGTCGGGCCGCCGAGGAAATCTGGAAAAGTGCTGCGGGCGCTGCGCTTCGTATGCGAAGCTCAAGCGCATGCTCGCCCTCGAGCGGCCGGACGCAAATGATCGAGTGGCCCTTGTCTCCACCGAGGGTTCGAGAATATCCGTGTTCATCCACGCGCTCCACACCGGGAATAGCATGCGCCGCCAAAAACTCCCGAACTTGACTCCAATCATAAGGAGGACGGAAAGCGAGTCTAAGAATCACTTCACCGCCCGCCCTCAAAGCAATATCAGAACGCAATTTTTTGCGAAGTTCCCGAGGTGCGCGCCCATAGGTCTGCAAAATGGCGGCATTGAACCGGCGAAGACTTCCGAAACCTGCTGCGAGAGCAATCTCGGTGATCGGTAAATTACTTTCGTCCAGGAGACGCTTGGCAAACTGAAGGCGCCGGGTCTGCGCGAGGGAGTTCGGCGATGTTCCTACGTGCTGCACAAATAAGCGACGCAGATGACGTGAGCCCACTCCCAACTTATTTGCCAACTCATCGACGGAAGCAGTATCGAGAATGCCTTCGTCGATTAGACGCAGGGCTCGGCGAACGACAGCCGAGGTCCCCAACCAGGCAGGTGTTCCGGGAGCGGCTTCTGGCCGGCATCGCAGGCAAGGTCGAAATCCAGCTTCCGCTGCGGCGGCCGCGGTGGCGTAGTAGCGCACGTTCCAACTCTTTGAAGTTCGAGAAGGGCAAATCGGGCGACAGTAGATCCCTGTCGTCTTCACTGCGATGAAGAACTTTCCGTCGAAACGAGGATCCCGGCTGACCCGAGCGCGATCAAGCGCTCGAGCATCAAGTGATAAGTTATAAGCCATCGTTCGTGAACATACGTCAATTCTTAACACTGCGGTAGCCATTTTCGGACCTGAATGGCCAGTCAGCTAATTACAATACAACCTCTTATGAGTCGAGGCTCGTCGCGTCCGAAATCGGCTAGTAAAACACTACGCCTAGCGTTAGGTTCATCCGCAACAGTTTCCCCAATAATTCGATCGCAAGTGGAACTCCGATTCAAGGGTTCTCCACAAATCTCATTGAGCTAGCGGAAGTCTGCCAGTATGTTTTGATTGGCTAACTAACGCGGCGCGTCCGAACATTGACCTCTTCCTGGTTGAGTCGGAACTTATGCCTACGATTCTTGACTGGCGCCAAAATAGAGACAGTTGGATTGGGCTTCTCAAAAATCAAACCAGTGAGGGCCTGGATACCTGGAACCAGCGAATTCGTGAGGCGCCGGTCACAGATGAGCGCCAGCTTCGTAACTGGCTTTCCGTTCAGGGCATAACCGGCTACGCGCAATCGCTACTGGTCATGGAACGTTTCGGCTATCCTGACTTTGTCCTGGCAACAGCAGACGAACTCATCGAGGAGCAGTACGCCGATCGCGCTCACCTACGGCCGATTTATGATGCGATCATTATCGCCGCACAGTGTTATGGCGAGTTAGTCATCCAGGCGCGAAAGACGTATGTTTCGCTGGTTACGTCCCGAAGGACTTTCGCACGCGTGCAACCAAGAAAGACGCACGTGGATTTGGGTCTTCGTCTTGAGAATTGTGAGGTCGGCGGCAGATTGGAGACTTCACGGATTCACCATACGATGCGGGTACAGATTGCCCTTACCAAACCCGAGGAGGTAGACAGCGAAGTTCAAAGTTGGATCCAGCGGGCTTACCTCGAGAACTCTTAACAACATTCCGACTTGAAAATGAAGAAAACAACAAAAAGTAGGCGGCACCTGGCCATCCAACCTGGAATCAAGTCACTCGAAAGAAACGAAAGGAAATTCAGATGTGCCAAGTTGCTCTAATTGCGAAACGCTCTATTTACCTGGTCACGTTCATCATGGTTCTTAGTTTGATGACACTGAACACGGAGTGCATCAACGCCTCTCCACCACGGGCAAGTGGCAGCATTGCAGCGCGTGAGAGTTCAAAGAGTGATGTGGTGGAGCAATTAAAACAGGCCACCCAGGAATTGCTCGATGCCCTCGCTCCGGGGAAAAAGGAGGTCTGGGAGAAATATCTGGCGGAGGGCAGTATATATACGGACGAAGAGGGAAATGTAAAAACGAAGGACGACTTACTCAAAGAACTCACGCCGCTTCCGAAAGGCTATATCGGTTCGATTAAGATGGGAGAACCGAAAGTATTAGTTCAAGATAATGTAATAGCCCTTTCTCACCGCGACCGTGAAGATCTGGAGTTATACGGTCAGAAAATCGTTACCTATTTTCATTCAACAGACACATGGGCGAAGCAAAAAGACGGTCAATGGCGAATCGTAGCCACTCAGACTATGGCAATTCCGAACGAGCGCAAACCAATGCCGATCAATTCTCAAAAGCTGGATGCATACGTCGGCCAATACCAACTCTCGCCCGAGGTGACTTACACCATCACCCGCGAGGGCGACAAACTTTTTGGGCAACGGACGGGACGAGCCAGGGATGAGTTGCTGCCGCTTTGCGTGGATATTCTTTATCGCAAGGGTGTTTGGCGCGGAGAAAAGGTTTTCGAGAGAGATGCGCAGGGCAACGTCGTGAAGATGCTGGATCGTCGCGAAAACAACGACCTCGTCTGGAAGAAAGTCAAATAAGTTCGTTTCAGGACGCCAGCGAAACTCACATTCGTGGCCAGTGCATCCAGGACGTTCGTAAAAAACGTTTAATGAGAGATCACGTCTGAGATGCCCGCGTGATTTGAGCTGAGACCGTTTTCCATCCCGCTACACTTTGCACGTAAACATCTGTGTACCGACTCATGCCTCGCGACCCATCTTGTCCGGTCCAAACTCCCGTTGCCTGTACCAGGGCCGCGTTTCCGTAAATGCGCACGTCGACATCTTGCAGTTTGTAGTCAACCACATCAGGTCCCTTGGCGGCATTCGTCAGAAACTCTGTCTTATTTAGAACTGAACCGTCGGATTCAATTACTACAAAATCCTCCGCCAGATGTTTTCGATACCATTCAACATCGGCGTTTCATGAAAGCGTCGACGTACTCCTGATTCAGTCGCTCCAAAATAGTTTTGTCCGACCCATCCATGTCTATTGCCGTACTCATAAATCCTCCGGGAAGGTTTATTTCGCTCGAACCAATAGCTTTCCGCGAAACGAGATCGTTTCGCCAGGCTTCATTTGGTAAAAAGCGACCTTCAGTTTCTTGAGTTCGGCGATGAAGGCGTCAGCTGTTTGGACAGTCCCAAAGTGATCAGGAATGGCCAGCTTTGCTCGCACCGATTGTGCAGCTCGCGCTGCCATTTTCGGTCCCATCTGGCTGATATTGATCAGGGCAACATCTATTGAGTAATTCTCGCCGATTAGTTCCATGTCCCTGAAGTAGGCTGTGTCGCCAGAATGATAGATGGATGGGCCATTCCTTACCGCTATGACAAACCCCGCTGGGCTCCCGCCGTAGGCCCGCTCGGGCTCGTTGGGGCCGGCCTTCGCATTGAAAACGCTGCTCGAATGAATTGCGGGAGTCATTGCAATCATCAATTCGCCGTCAGCGATTTGAATCTCGTTGCCCATTTGCATGATGTAGTCACTGTCAAACTGCTTGGCGGGAAAGTCGGCGAGCTTCACTAAGTTGCCAGCTAGTTCGGGATTAGCAATTAGAAGAGCGCCAGTTTTCCTGGCAATCTCCACCGCGTCGCCAACGTGGTCACGGTGTCCATGTGTGAGAAGTATGTAATCAACTTTGGGAACTGCGACCAAAGGGTCTTTGCCATCTTTGGCTTCCGGGTTAGAAGGGTTTCTAAGCCACGGATCAATCAAGATAACTTTGCCGTTAGGGGTGGTGATAGAAAAAGCGGCATGCCCAAACCATCTTATTTTAGTTTCCTGTGCCCTTGCCTGAGTGACAAAGCCAACCAAAAAAATTAACAGGATAACCGCTCTCGTGGTTGCTATTTTCATATTCATTCGCCGCGTCTGAGTCTTTTCAAATTTATCCTAATCATAATCGGTTTGCGCGGCAGAGGCCCGTTCGGAAAACACTCTACGTTTTGTTCATTGACTGCCGCCCACACTACGACCACTCCTCAGAGCAAATAGGAGGATCGGGATTCATAGAATGCCGTCAAGATACATGAACGCGGTAATCAATCTGGACGTTTTCGGACGCCGAAGGCCCAAGTGAGTGAGTTTGGATGGATAACTGGCGGAGCTGTTCCAGATGAAGCGGCTTGCCTTGCAACTTTGTAGGTCGACGTCAACATCGAAACAGCCTCAACCATGTAATTGGATGGTAGGTTCTTTCGACGTTCCTTATGGTGAAGAGGTAACAGGAGGAGTGATCATGGTCACTCTGATCGAGCGCGAGTTTACCGTTAACGTTTCACTGGAAAGAGCCTGGCAGAACCTTGCTCGCCTCGACCAGTGGCCAAGGTGGGCGCACCACATCAAGCGCATCGAGGTGCAGCCGCCAGGCGAACCGGGTCCGCAGTCGTCAGGAGTTATTTATCTCGCGAATGGCATGAAAGCCACGTTTCGCATGACGGAATTTAACCCTGGTCACAATTGGAAATGGGTGGGACCGTTCCTTTGGCTCACCGTTCATTACGATCACTGTTTTGAATCGCTGAACAGCCATCAGACCAGAGTGACATTCGTGCTGGAGGCTAGCGGATTCGGGTCGGGTTTCTTGGGCCGGCTGTTCGCCAGAGTTTATCGTCGAGATCTGGAAAAGGCGATTTCGCTGCTCGTGAAGACGATCGAAAGCGAGGACCTAAACTGACTTATGATGAATGGCACAACACACGACTCTTACATCCGGCCCTGTTCTTTTGCCAGCAGCTATTGATGTTTCGATGATTGAATGGGATCCTCGCGCTTTCCAGCGCGACTTGTTGAAAGGAAACTTTTATGGACACAACCGCTATTCAGCCTTCAGTGCACAGGCTAACGGGTGCTCGAGTCATTTTCTGGGCTGGACTAATTGCCGGCACTCTCGATCTCACCGGAGCTTGTGTAGTGGCCTGGTTGCGAACCGGTGCTACGCCGGTTCGCATCTTCCAATCAGTTGCCAGCGGATTATATGGTCCGGATTCGTTTACCGGTGGGGTTAAGACGGCGGTACTGGGTGTGGTCCTGCACTTCATTATCGCCACCACCTGGGCGGCGGTCTATTATCTTGCCAGCCGGCGCTTGAGTTTCCTGATTAACCAAACAATTATCGCCGGTGTGATCTACGGAGTTTTCGTCTGGCTCTTCATGAACTTCGTGGTATTGCCGCTGTCGGCAGTAACCAAGAGGCCCGTTCCTCTGTCGTCACGAATTATCGGCATGTTGATAATAGTATTCTGCATCGGGTTACCGATTGCCTTTATCGTCCGCCGGTTCTCGAAGTAGTCAGTAATTCAGATTAGCCTGCTGTCATTGAAGATCGTCGATAGCTGAAAAGTTAAGGTGTGCTCGTGGATACCGAAGCCTGAAAAACAGGTGGGAACCTCGAGTCTTCTCTTAGCCGATCCATCCTGGGGTCAAACCTAAGCATTCTCTCTCGCTCGGTCCAATTAAGATAAGGTTTTGCCAGCCACTCAAAGGCCTGTTTGCTCTGGCCCAAGGCTGCATGAATCAGCGCAACGTTGTAGGGATGAATACTATTCTGCTTCTCAGATGACTGAAGCTCGGACAAAACCCTGCGGGCCTCATCTCCCAATCCGGCAATCGCAAAGGCATGCCCAAGCAGTTCCAACGGCTCGGTACTGTCGGCGTTCGCCTCTTTGGCCCTGGTGAACTGGATAATCGACTCATCAATCATTCCCTTTTGCTCATAGCTGAGTCCCAGCAATAGAAGCGCATCGAGAAAGTCTGGCTGCAGCATCAAGGCTCGATGTGAGTATCGGATTGCTTCATCATAATCGCGAGCAAAATAGAGGATATAAGCGAGACTGGCATTTGCATCCGGCGAGAGCGGATCCAATTCCTGTGCGCGTCTTATCTTTTGCAGGGATTCCCCCAAGCGCCCCATTGCCGCTAAAAAATAAGTGTACCTGGAATATGCCATCGCACAGTTAGGATTAGCAGCCAGAGCTCGCTGGAACGAGTTTTCAGCCCCAACGGTATCTCTATCGTGCTTAACCTTGACAGTGGCCAGCGCGGCGTGCGCCTCAGCAACGAACGGATCCAATTCCAGCGATCTGAGTGCATTTGATCTACTTTTTTCGAAATACTCCTCACGGTTTAGAGAGTCAAATTCACTGTATGCCATCCAAAAGTAAGAGTCAGCGAGTCCTGCATGCGCTAATGCGTAGCCAGCATCTTTTTCGATTGCCCGCTGAAAGCACTCAACAGCTTTGCTCAACCCTTCCTTCGATTTCTTATTCCAAAAGAACAGGCCCAGCAAATACTCCTGGTAGGCTTCTGTGTTTTCCGTGTAGCGTTTTCTCAAGTGTCTGCGCTCAGCGCCGTTAAGTCGCAAAGCCAATGCCCCAACCACTTGTTCTGAAATGGAATCCTGCAAGGCGAAAATGTCGACGAACTGCTCATCGAATTTAGCTGACCACAGCATTTTGCCTTCGTTCAGAGAGATCAGTTGCACAGTAACGCGCACGCGTTCATTTGCGCGTTGGATTGTGCCTTCCAAGATCGCGTCTACGCCGAGTTTTCGATCGACCGATTCCACCCCGTTCCTGCAACCGACGTACTTAAGGACTGTGCTTGTCGGCACTACCAGGAGTTGGCGAAGTCCGGTAAGTTTTATGATCGTGGCATCAGCCATCCCCAGACCCGAATATTCTTCCGCTTTTCCGTTCTCCCCTAATGACTTGAAGGGCAGCACCGCCAGTGATTTAACCGCGAGGCCAGTGTCGTCCTCAGCGGAGAAATATCCGTTCATTGAATATGACGATAAGGCCCCGTTACTGCCAGGCACTATTTCTCTCACGTCTGCCGAAAATCGATATCCTCGCTTCGGAACCGTTTCAATGTATTTCAGGCTGGATCCCACCTTCCTTGAGAGCCCGACGTAACTGAAAAATGTTGTTCGCGAGACTGCTCTCCTCAACAAAGGCTATCCAGCCAGTGTTAATCAGCTCATCTTTTTCCAGAATCTGACCACGGTTCTCGACCAAGAATGCGAGCGTTTCGAAAACCTTCGGTGAGAGTTGCACAGCCTTATCATTGCGCATGAGGAGTCGCTCGGAGAGGTCCAACCGAAAGGGTCCGAATTCAGATGAAGATTGCGCTGTGTTCATATCCAGGATCCAATAATCATTAAAAACAAAATAATTTTTTTCTAAGCCTCTGTTAAAGACATTCAAGGCGACAGCACATACTGTCGTCCAGCTTTGCCAGAAACTTTTCGAAGCTGCCTTTTAGATGCGCACCCAAGGGTCCTCCGATGCCTCGAGGTGCGGTTTGCTTCAATCGCAGCGTCGGGACGCGCTGCTTCTTTTGCCGCCTAAAAGGCCGAAAAGTTTGTTTGATCGCTGTGGAACACCGGTGACTGTCATGTCCGAAAACGTCCAACCCTTGCGATGGCATCTAAAGTTTTTTCGTTCCCCAGTACAACTGTCCCTCTCTGTTAGCGATCATTCGCTGCAGGGAAGGCATGCGCAAAATTCTTCGTCGCCAGGAGGTTGACGTGAACCTGAGCAATAACAAGACGACAGATGAAACTCAGATCCGCGAACTCATAGAGACGTGGGCTAAGATCTGTTTCGTGACAGAGATATTGATGGAATCCTTGCTCACCACGCATTCGACATCTTGTTGTTCGATGTGCCACCCCCGGTGCAACCGAGAGGAATCCACGAGTACAGGAGGTCCTGGGAGCACTTCTTGCCATGGTTTGGAGACTCGGGAGTCTTCGAAATTAGCGAGCTTAATATCACTGCCGGGATGACGTGGCGTTCGGTCATGGCCTTATCCGCTGTAGTGGAACCGAGGCGAGCCCAGACAAAGTTGAGTTAGTGGTACGTCTAACGATTTGCTGCCGCAAGATTCCAAGGCCAGTGGACAGTCATGCATGAGCATCACTCAGAACCAAGTGCTGGCGCTTGAAGTCTTCCAATGAGTCTCTTACTTAGACGAACCGGAAATGAAAGGGCAGACACTGGATGTGTCATTTCTATTCGCTGTTTAAGATAGGGCTTGAGCTAAGCGTCGCACCCCAAGATTGATTTGCTGAGATCGCTGAACCAAAGCTTATATTCAAATTGCTTGCCATCACTAGCACCTTTCAGCCACAGCAGAGCGGTTACCACCGCGGTGTCGCCCCAAACCCGAACGGTCTGTTCGATCTCATCCTGACGCTCGTAATTGTCTTGCCTTCCCGGGCGTCTTTCAGTAAATCGTTTTTGGTGTAGATCTTGCCCCGACCCGTCACCAGTACAAAATCGTCTGCGAGAATGCGCTCCATCGTAGCTGCGTCGTTCATCTTCACCGCTCGTTGGTATTGCGTGTTGAGTTCGGCGACTGTTTGTTTTTCCTTAGCGACAGAGACAAGGGATCTCTAATCGAATAGTCTTTATCCCCAGCCTGATCACTTTTTTGGTTATTAATTGATTCTCCCTGAACACGCGAGGTGAAACTGAACAAACAGAAAACAATCAAGCTTGCCGAAATCGTTTGTTTTTGATTTCATGATGTTCCCCCAAGCCGCTGTGCTGTGCAACTCACCGTACGTAGCGAAAAGGTTCGGTCGGATGCTTTTTAACCAGAGTAAAAAGAGTCCAAATCCCTCCCAAGATATGCACTCAGCGTTGGAATGTCTTTAGCTCAGAATTAGAAAATTCTTATTAGGTTTTGAGCGCTGCGGGAAATCTGCAACCTGGATACTCGCAGCAGTGGTCTGGCCTCGGTTTTAGTCTCTGCCTCAGAACCCGCTAATATTTTTTTAATCCATCCCTAAAGACATTCAAAACAGGCAGGGCGTAGGCTTTGTCATCTCAAACTGGATGCCGTTAGCGGACGCCTCCGATACCGAGAAGTTTATGAGAACTCTGTCCGGCCAGGCATTGCTACTAACTTCATTGCACAGGGAGACAACAGATGAGAACGGTACAAACGATTCGAAATTCTTTTAGAAGTCTAACCGGAAAAGCACGTCCTGTGTGTTTATTCCTGGCGGTCGCTGCTCTGGCGCAGACGGCAGTTGCCCAGCAGTATCAGTTAACCTTTCTGGACGGCCTCGGTGGCAACAGTAGAGGCAATAGCATCAACAACCGTAGTTGGGTAGCAGGGTTTTCGTTGTTCGAGACTCCAAAACGTCATGCCGCGTTATGGCGAGATGGTGTGATACATGATCTCGGCACCCTGGGGGGACCTGAACGGAACAGCAATGTCGCCTGGCCGGTGAAAAACAATAAAGGACATCATCGCCGGAATTTCCCAGACCAACACCCCGGAGCCTAACGGTGAGAGATGGAGCTGTGCTGGTTTCCTCGGAGGTCAGACTGGTTTCACATGCCTCGGTTTTGTTTGGCAGAACGATGTGATGAAGCCGCTTCAGCCGCTGTTTGGAGGCTTCAACAGTTTTGCCACAGGGGCCAATAACACCGGTCTGGTAGTCGGCTGGGCCGAAAATGGGGTGCACGATACATTGAATTGCATGCCACCTCAGGTCCTGCAGTTCCGTCCGGTTACGTGGAGTCCGGACGCAGATCAGCCGGCAGGAACTTCCTCTCTTTCCGGGCGACTCAAGCGGTGCCGCTACGGCGATCAATAATCGGGGACAAATCGTTGGAATATCTGGTATCTGCGATCAAGCGGTCGGCAGGCGTACAGCTAAGCATGCTCTACTTTGGGACAATGGCACGATCACTAACATCGGCAACCTCGGCGCCGAACTGTGGATCACGCCAATGGCAATCAATCAGCAAGGCGACATCGTCGGGTTTGGAGCCACCGATGAGAGCGATCTTAACGGAGATTTCCTCCGCGCTTTTATTTGGACGCGAAGCGGTGGTATGAAACAAATCGACCCGCTTCCCGGAGTAAATCACGTTCTGAGCCAGGCTACTGGTATCAATGAGCAGGGCCAGGTGGTCGGCTCTTCCTGCACTTTGGCGGGAGCTTGCCTCGGATTTTTGTGGCAGAACGGGACCATCAGGTATCTCAAGGATCTCATCCCTGACTTTACCGGCGTCATCGTTAACGCCCAGGATATAAATGACGATGGCGAAATCACCGGCAGGGCAGTAAATCCTGCCACCGGAAAAATCACCGCGTTTGTAGCAGTTCCGATTTCAGCAGGCGACACCGCAAAGAAGGTGGGCCCGGCGGCGACTCGAACAAAGTCATAGTTCTCGAAGATGTAGTGCACAAGTTTGGGCGCTAGTGTTACTGAGCGGGACAGAGGTTTGCCCGAACCGGCTACTGCGCCGGCATTCACTGGCGCTCAACGTGTGCGACTGGTGATTATTTTGCTCTTTCCTTTCAAAGTTCTTCAGCCCAGAAAACCCAATTTGCGCCGTTTTCATGTTTCTTACGAGCTGAGAGCAGTCCCTTTTGTTCCAACCGAAAGCGCGCTCCGCGATACATATTTGCGAACAAGCACTGGGTGACGTCCGATAATTCCCATCCTTGTCCTGCGAGGCCAGTTTTGCGAAAGGCTCGCTCCATCTTCGGGCGCCGCTTTTCAAACAGCGTGACTAATTCTTTACTCATCTCCTCGCAAAGCGTCCTGAACTCCGCGCACTCCTCAGCCTTAAAAACAGGAAAGTTCGGTTCATAGTAACGCTCTGCCGGATGCGTTTTCTCCCACTCGACAGCCTCACGTAAAAGTTCACTGCCCAGCATTTCGCTGACGTGACTGTGAACCGTCGGCGCCGAAAGACTAAGTGCCTCTGCGATTTGAGTGACCGTTTTGGGTTCCTGCGCCAGGACATTCAGAATCTCCTCTTTGGTCCCGTTCGGCAACAGCCTGTTCCTGGTAATCTCGGCCCAGGGATCGCTGTAGCCGCCGGGCCTCGACGAAACGCATTCACATGGAAAAAGAAGTCCCTTAAAACCGGCAGGTGTAGTCATCTTCTCAGTATCCTTAAATTAATTAATGTCGGTCAGGGGTGTTTGCGGTGGAACGCCAGCGATTATAGCAGCGAAATCTTGCGCCTCATCAAAATCTAACAGGCTTCAGAAAAACACAATTTCAGAATCGTTTCCCCAAGAATCTGACACCATACCTTTTCATTATTAGGGCTCACCCTAATATTGAGTTCCCCCACAAATAGGCTCCCTCAATCTAGGCCCCTTGCGTCCACTTCTGCTTTAGGAACGAGCCCGAGCTTTAGTTGGCGGTTAATGCGGACATATGAACCGCGAAACAATTCTCAATTTCGAAATTAAAGATAGAGGTAGAGATGAGTCGTCAATTCACCAGATCGGTTCTTGTAGCTCTTTTGATTTCCTTCACCCTTGTGATGGTTCCAGATGCCGCGTCAGCTTCGTCTCTGAAAAACGAACCTGAGTCGGCGAAGGAATCAGCTCTCCACGATGCAATGCGGAAGCTCTGGGAAGATCACATCATCTGGACGCGCCTCTTCATCATTAGCGCTGCGGCTGACCTACCCGATAAAGCTGCTGCCACTGATCGCTTACTTCAAAACCAGGTTGATATTGGCAACGCTATTAAGCCGTATTACGGCGACGCCGCTGGCAACAAGTTAACCACTCTGCTGAAGGAACACATTACAACCGCAGCGGAGATCGTCACCGCCGCCAAGGCGGGAGATAAACCTAAACAAGATGACGCGACCAAGCGCTGGTTCGCGAACGCTGACCAAATCGCAGCTTTCTTAAGTGATGCGAATCCGAAGAACTGGCCGCGCAGCGAAATGCAGAAGATGATGCGCGACCACTTGAACCTGACGACTGAGGAAGCTGTCGCACGACTTCAGAGTAATTGGGCCGCAGATATCGCCGCTTATGACAAAGTACATGAGCAGATTCTGCACATGGCCGACATGCTCACTAAGGGAATCGTGAATCAGTTTCCTAATAAGTTTATGTAAGCGTCGACACGTGAACAACGAGCCTTGCGGGCGAATTTGCCTATTGTTTTCCTGCTCGTTGCATTAGCGCTCCAGTCTCGAAATGAAGGAGATTGTTCATGTCCGTTGAAGTTGAAAGAAAGAACTCCTCAAATGCTGAAGAGAATTCGCAGGCCACTCTCTTTGGAAATAAGAATGGAAGCTCGAATACGGCAAGTATCCGTCTTTAAGTCACTTCCATCGGACGAGTGACGAGAGAATCAATGGTCAGTTGGATGGCAGCATTGACGCAGCCCGCGTCGGTAGTCGCATGAGAGGGGGAAAAGATATGGCAAGTCCTGCAAGCATCGGTGGACATCCTGTGCATCCGATGATCATTCCGTTTCCGATCGCGCTTTGGGTATTTTCACTCGTCGCTGACTTAATCTTTCTCTGGCGCGGCAATCCGGTGTGGAGAGACTACATTGCTTTCTACACTCTACTAGCCGGCATCATCGGAGCCGTTGCTGCGGCTGTGCCGGGCTTCGTTGACTGGTTATCGCTCAAGAATCCCAGGGTGGTAAAGATCGCTAATTGGCACGCGCGCCTCAACGTAATCGCGCTGCTGGTTTTCGCGGCGAGCTTTTATCTCCGCACTCGAGGTGGCTCAGCGTTTATCAGTGGCAGTTATACCATTCCAGTAGCACTGTCCGTATTCGGAGTCATTCTGATCTCAATCTCAGGCTATTTGGGCGGTGAGATGGTTTTCAAGCATGGAGTAGGTGTCGAGCAGCAATCGGGAAATGGCATAGCTGGCCAGTGAAGTTGAAGCCGCGCTCGAGGAGTTAGAGTCGACCCTGGCAACGATGAATAACAGCGGATGTCAACGGCAAGCGGACGCACGCCAATGAGCGAGAAGATTCAAATCACGATGGAAGTAGATCGGCGCAATCCACGTCTGTGCCGGTTTACTTCAGATCGAACGCTGTATATCGGCACCCGCACCGTCAACGATAAGCTTGAAGCACTGGGACTACCGTTGGCTGAGAAATTATTAAACACGACCGGCATCGAGAAACTTCAGTTAATAGGCCATCTCTTAGTAGTAACTCGGACCTTAGAGCGTGAGTGGAACGATCTTGGCCCAGAGATCGAATCAATTCTTACTTCGTATTTGATTTCCGGGCAAGCGTTAACGCCTGAAGATGTTCAGGATCAAATGATGCTAATCGGAAGGAATACCAAGGAAAAAGTCCAGTACCTGCTCGACACCCAAATCAATCCCGGGGTGGCCCAACACGGGGGGTCGGTACAGGTCATAGATGTTAAGGATGGCGGCGTTTACGTAAGACTACATGGCGGATGCCAGGGATGCAGCGCAGCCGACTTCACTCTCAAACAAGGCATTGAAACGATCGTCAAACGCGTAGTCCCCGAGATTAAGCAAGTTATTGATCTTACAAATCATCGGGCAGGTCTGAATCCATATTATAGAGAACCCGACAGAGAACTGTTCGCGAATTAGTTGGGAACTTTTGTGATGAGTGAATGGTGGGATAAACAAATCCAGAGAGCCGATCAGTTGGCTTCGCAAGCGAACGGATCTAAGGAACTACTTACCTTTTATGCGCAGTTGCTTCGCGCGCAGAAAGATATCTATGACTATCTGCGCAGCTGCAGGGATTGGCTTCCGACAGGCGACCTGGAAAGCGATTTGGTCATGCTCAAGAATGCCTTCCCCTGCTTCCTGAAAGTCGTTGAGAAATATGGGCCAGCCTCGCTTGCTGCCGAGGCTCGTGGTTTATCAGAGACAAATGATGATGTTCTGACTGAGAGATTGATAAGTTACTGGCGAAGCGGATCCGATATCCAATTCTTTGAGAAAGCGTTTTTGCAACCCTACCTGAGATGGCTGGTTGAGTCCGGAGCCAGGCCAACAGGGCGAGAAATTTCGCCTGGCGAGCGTTGCTGTCCATTCTGCGGTGGTAGTCCCCAGGTCAGTTTTCTGCAAAACAAAGAGACTACCGCCGAGAGCGGCAACCGTGATCTGATCTGTGGGACGTGCCTCTCCTCATGGGAATTTCGTCGCGTCGTTTGCGCAAACTGTGGCGAAGAACGGCCCACCAAACTTGGATACTTTCATTCACCGAAATTCGATCATGTAAGAATCGAGGCTTGCGACACCTGTAAGCATTACATCAAGGGAGTCGATCTCACTCGGGTTGGTTTTGCGGCGCCTATTGTCGACGAGATCGATGCTGCACCGTTGGACCTTTGGGCGCGCGAGCATGGTTATACAAAGATTGAGCTGAATTTGGTTGGCGTATAGAGAAGTTCGTTGGACGTCCCCCGTTTAACCCCCCTTGGACACTTTGACGGTTAAAGGAGCGTTTCCTAATGGAAGTCTCAAGACGAACCTTCATTAAGACTACTTTGATAGGCGGCGCGGGCGTGTCGGTCTTCGGCTTCAGCCTCGCGCCCGTGTACGCGCAGACGCAGGGCTTGAAGATCGCGCGCACGACGGAAACGCGCAGCACCTGTCCTTATTGTTCGGTGAGTTGTGGTGTGATCATTCACACGCTCGGCGACAAAGCCAAGAACGCGACTCCGCAGGTGGTCCACGTCGAAGGCGATCCCGATCATCCGATCAATCGCGGCACACTCTGTCCGAAAGGCGCTTCGCTCGAACAAGACATCGTTAATGATCGCCGTCTCCTGAAGCCGCAAGTGCGGCGTCCGGGTTCGGATCATTGGGACGACATCTCCTGGGACGACGCGGTCAACGAGATTGCGCGCTGGACCAAGAAGACCCGGGACGAAGCCTTCATCGAGAAAGACAAGGACGGCTACACCGTTAATCGTCTGGAAACAATTGGCTGGATCGGCGGCTGCACTGATACCAATGAGCTGAATTTTCTTGCGGTCAAGACGATGCGCAGCCTGGGGGTCTGCTACTTCGAAACGCAGGCCCGGGTTTGACACGGTCCGACGGTCTCCAGTTTGGGGCCCACCTTCGGACGCGGCGCAATGACCAACGGCTGGATCGACATCAAGAACACCGACATGATGTTGATCATGGGGGGCAACCCGGCCGAGAACCACCCGTGCGGTTTCAAATGGCCAGTTGAAGCAAAACTACATCGCAACGCGAAAATGATCGTGGTCGATCCGCGCTTCACGCGCACGGCGTCGCAAGCTGATCTATTTCTGCAGATTCGCGCCGGCGCCGATATCGCTTTTCTTGGCGGCGTGATTAATTATGCGATTCAAAATAATCGCATCGCCAAAGACTATCTCATCAACTACACCAATGCGGCGTTCATAGTTAAGGATGGATTCAAGCTCCCTGAAGATGGTTTGTTCTCAGGTTTCGATCAGGGCGCAACAACCTACGACAAAACTACCTGGAACTATGAAGCGGGCGGAAAGATCGAAGCGGCTGCCGCGCTCGCTGCGGCGGCTGCGGAACCAACTTCTCAGTCGGGTTCAGCCAAGTCTCAATCGCCCCCTTCAGCAACCGAGGGTGCGGGAAAAAATTCGGAAAAGAGCGGCGATGGTGGCGGTCATCAGGCCGCAGGCGGACCAGGTGCGTCAGGCCAGGGCGGAGAAAAACCGCCGCCGATGCTGCCGCCGAACGTTGCCTACGATCTCTCATTGCAGCATCCGCGCTGTGTCTTTCAACTTCTGAAGCAGCAGTACTCTCGCTACACGCCGGAGATGGTCGAGCGCATCACTGGCATTCCCAAAGACCAATTTATCAAAGCTGCCGATCTGTTCACGTCTATTCGCAAAGATGGCGACATGAAGAAAGCCGGCACGATCATCTATGCAGTTGGTTGGACGCAGCACACGTTTGGAACGCAGATCATTCGTACGGCAGCAATCCTGCAATTGATTCTCGGCAACGTCGGACGCGCTGGCGGAGGAGTGAACGCATTACGCGGTCACTCAAACATTCAAGGCGCAACCGACATGGGCGGCGTTTTCGACATCTTCCCCGGATATCTGAAGATCCCGGAACCGAACGATAAGGATCTCGCCACTTTTCTAAAACGTACGACACCGACGCCATCGAAGCCAAACGAATGGGATTCGTATAACTACTGGTCGAACACACCGAAGTTCATGGTGTCGTTCTTGAAATCCCTCTACGGGGACTCCGCCAGGAAAGAGAACGACTTCAACTATCAATATCTACCCAAGATTGATCGCAAGTTTTCATGGACCGAAATGTGGGACGAGATGTATGCGGGTAAGGTCAAGGGTCTCTTTGCCTTTGGCATGAATGGGGTAGCCATCGGCCCTAATTCGCGCAAAAACATTGAAGCCCTGAAGAAAGCGGACTACCTGGTCGTCTGTGATCTCTATTCCGAGGAGACGGCAGAGTTCTGGCAATCGCCAGGTATTACGAAAGATGACATGAAGCAGATAAATACGACCGTGTATCGTCTGCCGGGTGCGGGGTTCGCGGAAAAGGATGGCACGTTCGTCAACTCTGCTCGCTGGCTGCAATGGAAGTACGTGGCGGTACCGCCGCCGGGAAACGCGAAAGTCGATCAGGAAATTCTGGCGCGCATCTTTTTGAAAGTGCGCGAACTTTATCAGAAGGAAGGCGGCAAGTTTCCTGATCCAATTCTAAATCTTAGTTGGGCCTATACAACGCCACAGAATCCATCGCTGGCCGAAGTTGCAAAAGAAATAAACGGAAAAGCGCTCGCTGATCTGACGGATGAAAAACTATTTCCGGGTCAGACTATCAAAGCCGGTCAACAAGTGCCCGGTTTTGCCTGGTTGCGTGATGACGGGACGACGGCGTGCGGTAATTGGCTCTACTCAGGTTCATGGACTGAGTCCGGCGCACAAATGCAGCGACGCGGAACGGACGATCCGTCCGGCCTTGGTATTTATCCGAACTGGGGATGGTCATGGCCCGCGAATCGCCGCGTGATGTACAACCGCGCCTCGTGCGATCCTTCGGGTAAGCCCTGGGACATGGAACGGCGGCAGGTTTGGTGGAACGAAGCGCAACAGAAATGGGTTGGCAATGATGTGCCGGATTTCAAAGTCGATTCGAAACCTTCGGATCACATGGGCCCGTTCATCATGAACCCCGAAGGTGTCGGTCGCATCTTTGCGCCACTCGCCGCCTTCGCAGATGGACCGTTCCCGGAACATTACGAGCCGGTCGAGAGTCCCTGCCCCAACCCGTTGCATCCTCAGCAATCGAACAATCCAGTCGCGAAGAAATTCAAGTCGGACATGGACAAACTCGGCACCCCTGCCGAAGGCTTCAACGTTGTCTGCACAACCTATCGTCTGACTGAGCACTACCACTACTGGACTAAGAACAATCCGATGAACGTGCAGCTCGTACCCGAGCCGTTCGTAGAAGTCCCGGCACAGCTCGCCGATGAGATGGGAATTACCGGTGGCGAGAAGGTAAAGGTGACGAGCGCTCGCGGCCAGTACATCGCAAAAGCGATGGTTACCAAACGAATCAAACCAATGATGATCGACGGAAAGAAGACTTATCAAATCGGCGTGCCGATTCACTGGGGCTATCGCGGCATTGCCGAGGATGCGGGTAAGACTTCGCTGATGACCGCAAATCAATTATCGCCGGCGGCAATCGATCCGAACGCTTACACACCTGAGTTCAAAGGCTTTTTGGTGAAGATCGAGAAGGCCTGATGTCCGACAAACTTCAGTTTGTCGATTGTCTGGATGAATTCGAAGAAGCGAACGCTCAAGGAAGCCAACGGGAGAGGAAGTGACAAACTAAAGTTTGTCGGACATTGAGATGAGTAATCCACGAACATTTCAAATTCAGGAAATCTCAGCCCATCCTGGGCCAGTTCCCGGACAGGGCACTCGCCGCGAAGAAGAGGTTTGCAAATACATCGACGTGACCACTTGCATCGGTTGCAAAGCCTGTGAGGTGGCCTGTGTCGAGTGGAACGATCATCCATTTCGGGAAACCACTTTCGATGACACGTATCAGACGATGCCTTCGACCGAGTGGAATTACTGGAACTTGATCAAGTTTGCCGAGGATGAGCGCGATGGCAACCTGATGTGGCTAATGCGCAAAGACCAATGCATGCACTGCGAAGATCCGGGTTGTTTGCGAGCCTGTCCCGCGGATGGCGCCATTATCAAATACGAAAACGGCATCGTCGATTTTCAGCAGGAGAACTGCATCGGCTGTGGTTATTGCATCTCAGGCTGCCCGTTCGATATTCCCAAATTCAATGAGAAGACCAGGAAGGTTTACAAGTGCACGCTGTGTTCGGATCGTGTCGGTCAGGGACTCGAACCGGCCTGCATCAAGGCTTGTCCCACCGGCTGTTTGCACTTTGGTACCAAGAGCGACATGGTCCAAATCGCCGGGTTGCGTGCGAAGCAGTTACGCGAGCAGTCGGGCTTTGCCGATGCCGGAGTCTACGATCCTGCTTCAATCAAAGGAACACACGTTATCTACGTTCTTCATGACTTAAATACGCCTGAACGCTACGGCCTCCCCGCAAATCCGGTTATCCCGCCCAGCTATACGTATTGGAAATGGTTGGCGAAACCGACCGGATTGGCACTCGGTCTACTCGGCATCGGCGCTGTCTTTTTCCACCGCATTTTCTATGGTCCGAGAGTTCCCGAACCTGAAGAGGCACCGTTTGTCGAGACAAGGCCCCGGGATGAAATCGAGACCGCGCGAAAGGAGCAGCCATGAGCACCTCTGCTGAAGAGTTCGATCGAGAAGCGCGTGGTGAATTTGCGCGACTGGGGAAGACCAGGGTGCATCGTGGCGAGTTACTTCGTCATCCCGTTTACACGCGCTTTCTGCATTGGTCGGTTGCGATCTTTTTTATCCTCGCTCTACTTTCAGGATTTGCCATTTACTCGCCCTGGTTGTTTCGCTGGCTTGCTCCGCTCTTTGGCGGCGGCGCAAGAACACGCGCGTTGCATCCCTGGTTCGGTGTTGGTTTCGAAGTTTTCTTTCTCTTCCAGTTTATCAACTGGTTTGCACCCATGGCGTGGACAGTCAGCGGATCGCCGTTGGCTCCGCAGGCTTAAGCAGTACGCGACGCACGAAAACAGGTTAGAGACGGAGGATGTTGGGTTCTTTAATGGTGGGCAGAAGCTTTACTTTTGGGCCATTGCTATCAGCGGTGTGCTCTTTCTGATTACGGGCTTGCTACTTTGGTTTGACCACGTTGTCGCGCGTTGGCTCGTGGCGGTTAGTTATGTACTTCATGACCTTGCTGCCTTGGTGATGCTCGCCGGGTTCATCATTCACATCTACGAGGGAACTGCTCACCAAACGGGAACCTTCCGCTCGATGATTGACGGAACCGTAACCGAGAAGTGGGCCTGGACACATCATCCCGCATGGTACAAGGCGGTGACCGGTCGCGACCCACGCGAAGCATATGAGCGTGAAAAACGCAGGCAAGCTGAACGTCAAAGAGCCATCGACGAGTGGGATCGCAAACAAGATGCTAGCGACAAATCCAGGCCCGAAGGCCGCAACTGAAAACGACTTTAGAAAGTGAGATCTTGATTAGACTCTCAGGAACCGCGCTACTAGTAAGAAAAAGGAGAAACGTGGCTATGTGTTACAACTGCGGATGTGGAATGCCAAACAACGATATGGGTAAGCCCGAGAACATTACCAGCAAAACTTTTGAGGTAGCGGCTGATGCGATGGGCCAGACTTCAAAGGAGGCTAAGAAAAACGCGCACGAACTCCTGGAGAGGGTACTCGCTGCCAGGGAAGAATCCAAAGACAAGAATTGGAAACCCTG
>CAWEIN010000014.1:0-49235 GCA_963809065.1 Blastocatellia bacterium | reverse complement strand
GATACTGTGTGCGTCCAGTTTTATGCTTGAGGTTGCTCCGGCGAAGTTGATCTCACGCACAGTCGCCGTCAAAGCATTCTCAGATTTATCGTTAGAGTTTGTAACGAGGACATGCTCCGGCCGGATCGCCAGAATGCAAGGCTGGTTAAGAGGTACAAGATTTTTATCAGCAACCGGAATCCGGATAACGTGGCCACCCTCGAGTGTTTTGAATTCGCCAACTCTCCGACTTGCTGGAACTCAACCGCATCGCCCGGATCAAGTTGTTTCGTCCCAAAAACTTGCCTACAGAAAGTTGTGCGGGATGCTCATACAAATCACGCGGCCGGCCGGTCTGCAAAATGCGGCCGCCCACCATCACGCTGATACGATCGCACAGTGCGAAGGCTTCTTCCTGATCATGCGTCACATAAACTGCAGTCAAGCCGAGCCGGTTGACGAGCTCGCGCAATTCGCCACGCGTTTCCTCGCGCAAGGTCACGTCAAGATTCGAAAGCGGCTCATCGAAAAGTAGCAGCGCCGGTTCGATCGCGATGGCGCGCGCAATTGCCAGTACCGTTGTTGACCCCCGGATAGCTCGTCTACTCTGCGCTTTTCATAACCCGGCAGCTGCACCAGTTCCAGTGCGGATTTGACGCGTTCCATGATTTCGTTTTTTGACTCATGTCCGCGCGCGCAGACCGAAAGCAACATTTTCCAAAACATTCAGATGAGGGAAAGAGCGTAGTTTTGGAAGACCATGCCGAAACTCGTTTTTCTGCCGGCAGGTTCGTTATGACGGTGTTTTCAAAAGTAATCGCGCCGGAGTCTGGTTGTTCCAGACCGGCGATCATTCTGAGCGTAGTTGTTTTGCCGCAACCGGAAGGACCGAGCAAGCCAAAAAACTCACCCCGCGCAACATCAAGCGACACCTCGCTCACCGCCGGGGTTTTGTCGAAACGCTTGGAAATATTTTTGAGTGAAAGCAGTGGCATCTCAAGAGACTTTTCCACAGATTACGCAGATTAGGCAGACATATTCAAACTCGGCTGATTCACTTCTGTGTAATCTGCGAAATCTGCGGATTACTTCTTACCACGTCCGCGAATCTCAGTGTCCCAGTAGCGCAGCCAGTCACTGCTCTGTTTGCGCAGCAAATCCCAGTCAAGCGGCATCTCATTGACATGTTCATTCATCCACGCCGGTAGCTGCGCGCGATCGATGTCGTTGCGCACGGGAATTCGATAATACTTCTTCGCGGCCAGCACCAGGCTTTCCTGCGTAGTAACGAATTCGTAGAACGCGCGAGCCTCTGCTTCATGCGGTCCGCCTCGCACAATTGCAATGCCGTCCGTTATTACCGGCGTACCGCTCGCCGGAAAAACGTAGCCGACCGGGAAACCTTTTTGCTCTTTGTATAACCACACGTCGGGAAGGTTCCACAAGCTAATGAGCCCTTCGCGGCGAACCAGCTTCTGCATCATTAGGGTCCCATCGGCGGTGTACTCATGAACGTTAAGATCTAGACGACGCAACCAATCATAACCTTTGTCCGGCGAACCGGTGTCTTTGTAGAAGCGCCAGATCATCGCTCCAAATATCGCGCGCATTGAGTCGGAAGGGTTTGGATTTCTGATGAGAATCTTGTCACGCCATTTCGGATCGAGTACATCGTCCCAATCCTTCGGCGCTTCTTCCGGCTTCACTGCATCGCTGTTGTAAACGATCACTTCCGGCGTCTGGTAAGTGGCATACCAGCGGTCTTCACTATCGCGACTTGAGGCCGGAACCTTGTCGGCCCAGGTTGGCTTGTACGGCGCGAGCAGGTTTTCTTCAGCCGCGGTTTGGAAGGTTGTGTGTGCGGCGCCCCACCACAAATCAGCTTGCGGACGATTACGTTCAGCGCGGACGCGTTCCAGGATTTCGCGCGCTCCCATGTCGAGAAACTGTATGTCGACCCCGGGATGAATCGCCTGGTAGCGGGTGATCGAGTCGCGCAGCAAATCCTGGCCGTGCGGAGTGTAGATTAGAAGTTTTCGCGACGGATTAGCGGCGCGATTGCAGGAGAAGAGCGACGCCGAAACACAAATAGCAACTAATAGAAAATAGAATTTGACGCGCATCAAGTTAACTATCTCGGACTAAGGAGCGCGGGAATGCTAGCATATACTTTATAGCCCGGCGACTAGACGCCAGTTTTTGGAGTGCGGCGACCTGTCACCGCACTCCTAAAGTGAAACACTATGGCAAAGACAGTTAAAGGTAGAGTGGGTTGGGCAGTTGTTAAAAAGCTCCTGCGGGCAATCCCGATTATTGGGCCTGTCTTTACCGTTGGCTTTGCCGGTCACGATATTAAAAAAAAGGGACTGGTCCCCGGTGCGGTTCATGTAGGGCTGGATGTGACGCCGGTCGTGGGAACTGCGAAAAACGTCGTCGAGATCTTCACCGGCGATTGGATTCCGGATAAGGCTCCCAGACCCAAGGCAGAGGACATATCGCAAGCGATTGAGCCAACTCCAAAATGAGTATTTGGGAAGAAAACCCACCTGATTCAACCGTCGTCAAACAAAATAAGAACTGGGAGCGATAGCGACCAGCCGAACCATCAACTGCCCAAAGGCGCAGAGCAGAATAACCGCCTGCGTAGAATTTGGAGGCTTCCACAGATGACTCTTGGGCTGGTCGCTATCGCTGCCAGTTCTGATTTTGTGTGACGTCTGTTGGGTCAAGAAGGCGGGCTTGCCCCGCTCTTTTTCAACAGTTGGACCTTATTACTCAGCAAAAATCGGTGGGCGCTCGTTGAACGGTTGCGCAGTTTCATATGCGTGAGCGAGTTTGAATAGCGTCGGTTCCGACCAGTAAGCGCCGAGAAGTTGGAAGCCAATCGGTAGTCGGTTCGACGAAAGACCGCAGGGGACACTGATTCCCGGAATGCCCGCAAGATTTGCGGTGACGGTGTAAATGTCGTTGAGGTACATCGCCAACGGATTATCAACTTTCTCTCCGATTGCAAATGCAGGTGTGGGCGAAGTCGGCGTGATGATCGCATCGCAGCTTTCAAAAGCCTTACGAAAGTCATCCTTGATTAACGCGCGAACTTGCTGTGCCTTGCCGTAATAGGCCTCGTAGTAGCCGGCGGAGAGCACGTAGGTCCCGAGCATAATCCGCCGCTTAACTTCCGGCCCAAATCCTTCCTCGCGCGTTTTCCGGTACATCTCTCGCAAACGCGGCGCCTCTTCAGCGCGAAATCCATAGCGAACTCCATCGAAGCGTGCGAGGTTTGAAGAAGCCTCAGCCGTCGCGATGATGTAGTAGACGGCGATGCTGTACTGTGCGTTTGGAAGTTCAACGTCAACTATCTCCGCGCCCAGATCACGATAGACAGCTACCGCTGCCTCAACTGAGGTGCGTACTTCGGGATCGAGTCCTTCCCCAAAAAGAGATTGCGGCAAACCTAAGCGCGCGCCTTTGAGGCTGCCCGATAACGCTGCGAGATAGTCTGGGACGGGAACATCAGCTGTCGTGGCATCATGCTCGTCACGTCCGGCGATTATTCCCAGAACCCGGGCGACGTCCCCGGTAGTTCTGGCGAATATGCCCACTTGATCGAGCGACGATCCAAACGCTACCAGACCATAACGCGAGTTGCGTCCGTAGGTCGGCTTCAAACCAAGCACGCCGCAAAACGAGGCCGGCAATCGCACTGACCCCCCGGTATCAGAGCCGAGCGCGACCGGCACGATGCCGGCTGCAACCGCGGCCGCCGATCCACCAGACGAACCGCCGGGAACTCGAGACGTGTCCCAGGGGTTTCTGACTGGGCCAAACGCGGAATTCTCATTTGACGAGCCCATCGCAAACTCGTCGCAGTTCGTTTTGCCCATTACCACGGCGCCAGAGCCAAGCAAACGCTCAATTACAGTCGCGTTGTAGGGCGGGTGGTAGTTTCCGAGAATTAGTGAGCCGCAGGACGTTTGCATCCCTGCGACGCAGATGTTGTCTTTGATGGCGACGGGAATTCCAGCCAGGACTCCCTCCGGAGCAGCATTCGCCTCGGCGCGTTTCGGCGCGCCATTACGATCGATTTCCAAAAAGGCATTGAGCTGTTCATTCAACTTGTCGGCAGCCTTAACTGCCGACTCGACAACCGAGCGCGCGGTCGTGCCGCTGCTGATGCGACTCATCAATCCTTCAATGTCGTTTTTCGTTTCACTCATCACTTAAGTTTTAGTATTACTGCCCACTGCCAACCCCTCACAACACTTTTGGTACGCGAAAATGACCGGCAGCAGCATCGGGCGCTTCGGCGAGCGCCTTCTTCTGGCCCAAAGAAGGTGCCGGAATGTCATCACGGGCCGAATCCGTAGCTTCGCCTTCCGGTGTCAATCCACCGAGCGCCGGCGGAACATTGCTAGTCGCGACTACATTTAACTGCTCGACATAGCTAACGATGTCGGCCATCTGCGGCGCGAAGATCTTCAACTCTTCGGGCGTAATTTCCAGGTGCGCCAGTTGCGCTACTTTTTCAACATCAGCTTCATTGATAGGCATAGACTTAAATTTCGGATTGCGGATTTCGGAATTCGGATTTCAAATCTCAGGATTTTCCAAACGTTTTACACAACTCGTCGCGGCGCCCAGGAATGCGCGCCGCAGGTCAACGTCTTCGATCGCTGCGGCTGCAGCCAACAGTTCAGCCGGCACCTGGTAGTTCGCTTCATTATCCCGGCTAATGACTGCGGGTTTTGCCCCGGCCAGTTCAATCCTTTTGGGATCGACTCGCAACTCGATAGACTTCACGAGCGCCTGACCGAGCACTGAGTTCAACCTGAACAGCAATTGCCCTCGCATGTGTTCAAGTTGCTTCTTCCAAATATTATCTGCGACAGCTATCACGAGCGTGCTGTTCTGAAGTTGAACAGGAACGGCATGACTGCTTAACCCCTCACCGACCGCATGTTTCCACGCGGAAATACAAGCGGCCTCGGCAACCTCGTCGGGTGCGCCTGACGCCTTTAGTATGGCCGGCAGGGTCTTGATCAGTCTTTCCATTGTTGCCCAATTACTCGGCGCCGCCACCGAGTTTCCGGATTTCGCCGGCTCAATCTAGAATCACGAGTTCATTTTGAAGTCGTACGCGAGTGTATAAGCTGAGTTGGCGTAAATTCAAATCGCAGACAAAAAGGCAAAGGGGAAAAGACGAAAAGGATAAAAGGGAAGGCGAGACGAGGCAGCGTTTTACCCTTTACCCATTTCCCTTTCCCCCTCCTCTAACATCCATGCTTAAAGAAAAACTCGTACTGGCTTCGAAGAGCCCGCGCCGCCAGGAAATACTTGCCGCCGTGGGCTGGGAGTTTGAAGCAATCGCCGCCGACATCGATGAGACAAGATTCGCTTCCGAAGATGCGGTGACTTACGTTAAGCGTCTCGCGCGAACTAAGGCCGAAACCCTCGTGGGAAGATTTCCAGATCGCCTGGTCGTTGGCGCTGACACGGTAGTTGTCATCGATGGCGAGATTCTCGGCCAGCCGCGCGATGACGATGATGCTCGACGAATGCTGCTACTCCTGAGCGGCAAATGGCACGACGTCTTGACCGGTGTTGCACTTATGAAGGCGGGCGAATTTGTCGTTGATCACGAAACAACGCGGGTGCGTTTTGCTGAGATGTCGGCGGAAGAAATCGATTGGTATATTGCAGATGGCGAACCGAGAGGAAAGGCCGGCGCTTATGGGATACAGGGTCAGGCCGCGCTCTTCATCAAAGAGATCCAGGGAGACTATTTCAACGTGGTGGGTTTGCCGGTGCGATTGATATTTGAGTTGTCGCGCCGGATCTGACTTGGAGTGCGGCGACCTGTCGTCGCTTTGGTCTGTGGCGGCTTGACGCCACTTCAAACAGAAATTGAAGTCTAGCAACTATGCCGCGACAGTTCGCGGCGACCAAAGCGCTGCCAGGTCAGCGCACTCCAAAGAGTTGCGTTACCTCAGAACATCACCGTGCCGCCATCAACGTTTATCGCCTGACCGTTTATTCCCCGTCCTTCGTCCGACGCCAGCAACAGAGCCACGGACGCAACTTCTTCCGGCTCGATGATCCGATTCTGCGGGCTCATCTTCTTAATCGAATTCATTGCCTCATCAGCCGATAACCCGGTTTTCTTCGTGATGTTTTCGATCCCGCGCGTGGTCATCTCAGTGTCAACATAACCTGGACAGATGGCGTTAACGGTAATTCCTTTGGCTGCGACTTCCATAGCCGCCGATCGCGTAAGGCCAAGCACACCATGTTTCGAAGCGGAGTAGGCAGCGATGTAAGGCCCGCCGGTTTTGCCGACGATTGAAGCGATGTTGATAATCCGTCCCCAACCACGCTCAATCATTTCGGGAAGGGAAGCACGCATGCAATAAAAGGTGCCGCTCAAATTGACGGCGAGGTGCCGCTGCCAGTGTTCATCATCCGTTTTTATTAAAGGAGCACTCTCGGCTATGCCTGCATTGTTGACCATAATGTCTGGGCCGCGACCGAAGTGTTCTTTGACAGACTTGAAAAGCCATTCAACGCTGGCGACCTCAGTAACGTCGCAAACCAGTGGCAACACTCGCGCTGAAGTTGCCTGCGAGATTTCACTCGCCGCCTGTTTCACTTGATCGACACTGCGCGCCGCAAGTATCACCTGCGCGCCTTCGCCGGCAAACTTCGAGCCGATAGCGCGGCCAATGCCGCGACCCCCGCCGGTGATTAGAGCGATCTTGTCTTGAAGTTTCATTTAAGTAATCAGCCCGGAGGGCTGGCAGATAGTAGCCGGTGGTTGAAGCGAAGCGGAAACCACCGGAACAGATCAGAAAACAATTGCACCACGAAGTGGTGCGAGAAACTCAAAGAAATCTGTTACCTGCCCTGCTCATCTGGCACCCCCGTCGGGGTGCGGTCATCCTCTCTGCCTCAACCGGTGGTCTTCGCTTCGCTACGACCACCGGCTACTTTCTCGCAACCCTCCGGGTTGCCCTTGGTTCTTAAACCTGGAACTTTCAGGCAGTTACCGTCCCGTAAACTTAGGCGCACGCTTCTGGAGAAACGCCTTGCAGCCCTCGGCCCCGTCCTGCGATTCAAAGCATCTCATTTGGGCTTCAGTTTCGAAGCGCAACATCTCTTCAAGTTCCGCTGCCTGACTCATGTAAACGGCTTGCTTCGCGGCCGCCAGAGCAATCGCCGGCGCATCGCGCAAACGTTCCGCAAGTTTGCGCGTCTCCGCTTCGAGGTCTTCCGGCTCCACCACTTTGTTCACCACGCCCAATCGCAAAGCCTCGGCGGCGTCCATTACTTCGCCAAGAAAAAACATTTCGCAGGCTTTGCTTGGAGTGACCAGTCGCGGTAAAAAATATGTGCCACCCCAATCCGGATGCAGCCCCACTTTCGCAAACGACTGGCTGAAGCTTGCCGTCGTCGCAGCGATGCGCAAATCACAGGCGAGTGCAAGGTTGCAGCCGGCGCCGAAGGCGGGGCCGTTGACAGCTGCAATCACCGGCTTAGTCGTCTGGCGGATGGCGGTGACCACGCGTCGCGCAGAACCAAGCAGACGCAAAAACTCTTCGGCATCCTGGCGTTCGATCAGTTCCGACATCGCGGCTACATCGCCGCCGGCGCAAAAAGCCCGGCCGGCTCCGGTGATGACAACCACGTGAACACTCCGTTCGGCGCCGGCCGCTTCGATAGCTTCAGCCAAATCGCGCCGCATGTGTCCCGCGAGGGCATTCAGCTTCTCCGGCCGATTGAGTGTAATCGTCGTGATGCCGGAGTCTTCGCTTACATCAATTTGCTCGTAGGACATAAGAAGTTTCAGGTTTCAATTTCGAGTTTAATTTGCCGCAAAGCTTTGAGTCGAGCGATTCCGCAAGTCCTAACTTGAACTTGAACCTGGAACTTGAAACTATTTACTTTTAAATTCCGGCTTGCGCTTGTTTACGTAAGCGTCCAATCCTTCTTTCGCATCTTCCGATTGAAAGAGTTGTTGTTGCAGCTCACGCTCCAGCGCCAGCGCCGACTTCGAACGGAATCTCCGCGCCAGTTTGCACGCTGCGCTTGATTCTGCCGACTGCGCCGGCGGCCTTGTTTGGAGTAGTGAACTGCGCGGCGTATTCCAGAACCTGCTCCCTAAACGACGCGCTCGTATCGGCCACGTAGAGGAGATTAACAAGGCCGAGCTCACGAGCCACTTCAAACTCAAAAAGCTCGCCCGTTGCCATTAACTCGATCGCTTTTGATTTGCCAACCAGGCGAGTCAGTCGTTGCGTTCCGCCTGTCCCTGGAAGCACGCCAAGCGAAACTTCCGGCAGACCCATCTTTCCGGCTTTACGGCGGGCAATTCGGATGTCCGCAGCCAGCGCGACTTCCAGCCCGCCGCCAACACAATGCCCGTTGATAGCGGCAATCACCAGTTTCGGTGTTTGCTCCAGTCGCGAAAGCGTCTCATTGGCATGCAGGCAGAAATAATACTTAAAAGTTGGCGTCACGCTCTGCAGCATGTTGATGTTTGCGCCGGCGCAGAAAAACTTTTCGCCGTTACCGGTGATCACGATTACCTGGACGCCTTCATCCATGCGCGCTTTTAGAATCGCGCTATCCAGCGCCAGCATCATCTCGTGAGTGTAGGTGTTTGCCGGCGGATCATTGAGGGTTAAAACGGCAATGCCATTGTGAGTCTCATATTGAATGAGGTCGCTCGTTGGTGTCGTTCCCATAGCTTGTGCTTCAGCCTCTGCCATTTCCTTAGTCTCCGATTTCACGCGAACTACGCCAAACGCTCAACGGGCCAACTCCAGCGGCTGGGGCGAAGTCTAGTTCCTCCGTTGGTAATCCAGCAACAAATCCGCGCAGGAACAAACGGGTCACATTATCAACCAGCTCCGCCACCTTCAATTTTCCACGCGGGTCATACCAGTTATAGATCCAGTTCATCATTCCAAAAAGCGCGTAGGTCGCGACCGTGAGATCGACTCGCGATGCGCTCGTGTGTTCCTGCTGAATCTCCTTGAGAATCCGGCGCGCCAGCGTGGTGTATTTGTCTTTTTTACTGGAAACGTGGGTGTGCAGATCACCCGCGAGGCTCTCGGCTTCGTGCGACAGCACTTTCATCTCGGCCATGTTGGCGGCAAAAAACGACAGGTGATTTTCAATGAAGATGCGCAGCTTGGTCAGTGGATCGCTGACTCCAGCAAGACGCTCCTCGAGGCTTTCGAGCACTCGTCCAAAGCAATTGTCCTGAATAAGAAACAGCAGCTCCTCTTTCGATTTGCAGTAGTGGTAGAGACCGGCGAGGCTTACGTTGGTGGCGCGCGAGATGTCGCGCATGGTGGTGGAGTGATAATTCTTCTCAGCAAAGATGCGCGCCGCGTTGCGCAGGATAAACTCTAACTTTTGATCGTGCTTCGTAAAATCCTGCATAAGACATTTTGGTCTTGGGACTTTGGTCTTAGGTCTTTGAGCTTTGTACTTTGAGCTTTGTAGTTTGGAGCCTCTGAGCCCGGTACTCTGACCTTTGGATAGACAAACCAAGAACAAAGTTCAAAGCACAAAGGACAAACTCAAAGACCAAAGACCCAAGACCAAAGCCCGTTTTAAAGGCGAACATACTCAAATTCAAACGGCTTACCCTTGATTCCCGTGGCCGGCGGAGCGATCCAGTTCGCAATCTTTCCCGGCTCGACTACCGGGTGCATCAGGCTGCGCACGTATTCACGATCAGCGATTGTCGGCAACCATTGCGCCTTCCGCTGTTCAAATTCCTCGGCGCTGATCAGATTACCCTCGATGTCAAAATGATGGCCGGCGTATTCACCGACGTGTCGATGAAATCTCGAACTTGGCAGGAAGAGCCGCTCGCGCATCCCTTCATCCGCCAGGGTCTTGTTCCAGCGCGCCAATCCTTTTTCGCAATCGCGCACATATTCTGTGCGCAAGACTTCGTTAAGCGCGTTCCGCATCGGCACTTCGCGGTCCTTGAGTTGTCCTTCTTCGACAACCTTCATCATGAAGTTTTGCTCGGCGACAATATGATCCTCATACTGTTCCTGCTCCTTGTAACGCCCCTTCAACCCCGCGGCGAAAAAGTCTGCGGAGTTTGAGCTGATTTCTCCACCAAAAAGATCCAGCGAATAACTAAACCAGAAGTTAATGTGCTTCTGAATAATATCCAGCGGAATGCCTCCCAACTCACGCACATCCCCTTCCTTCATCAACTGCGCCGTGCGTTTGACGACGCGGTTGAGTCCAGTGTCTCCCACGAACATGTGATGCGCTTCTTCCGTCAGCATGAACTGGCAGGTGCGGGCCAGCGGCTCGAACCCTGATTCAGCGAGCGCTGAAAGCTGATACTTGCCATCGCGATCGGTGAACATCGTGAAGCAGAAAAAATTCAGCCAGTCGTCACAAGGCTGATTGAAGGCTTCGAGAATCCGCGGCTTGTCGGGATTGCCGCTGCGTCGTTCGAGCAGGGCATCGGCTTCATCGCGACCATCGCGCCCGAAGTACCTCTGCAGCAGGTAGACCATCGCCCAGAGGTGACGGCCCTCTTCAACATTGACCTGAAACAGATTTCTCAGATCGTAAAGCGACGGGCAGGTCTTGCCGAGTTCCCGCTGCTGTTCGACTGAAGCGGGCTCGGTGTCTCCCTGAGTAACAATGATCCGCCTTAGCGAGTTGCGGAATTCACCTGGCACTTCCTGGTAGGCGGGTTGGCCGTGGTTGTCTCCAAAGCCAATCTTCGCATCGGGCTGCGCGGGCTTGAGAAAGATGCCCCAGCGATAGTCAGGCATTTTTACGAAATCAAAGTTTGCCCAACCGTCCGGCTCGACACTGATCGCGGTGCGCAGGTAAACGTCCTTTTGCTGGAAACCGTCAGGACCCATCTGCTGCCACCAGTCGAGATAGTTAGGCAACCACTTTTCCAGCGCCCGCTGGAGCTTCTTGTCCTCTGACAAGTTAACGTTGTTAGGAATACGTTCGTATAAGTTCATGATTTTCCCGAGCTTTGTACTTGGAACTTAGTACTTTGAAAAAACAAGATCAAAGTACAAAGAACTAAGTTCGTTTAAAATCAAAATGTGCTTGCGTCGGCTTGCCGTAGTTTGTCAACGCGCCCTCTGGGCCGACCGCATTAGGACGTTGGAAGATCCAGTTTTGCCAGGCTGTTAGCCGACCGTAAATCTTTGTGTCCATCGTTTCCGGCCCGGCGAAACGAAGCGAGGCTTCCATGCCGGTAAGCGCATCAGGAGACAATGAAGTCCTTTCTTCTATTGCCACGCGGATCTCATCTTCCCAGTCCAGATCGTCTGGCGCGAAAGTAATTAGCCCGGCCTCGGCGGCAGCCTCTGTCTCAAACGCGCCCGAGTGAGCCAGAACTTCATCGACTTTCTCCGGGGTAGCCAGGAAACGCGACTGCAATCGCGTGAGACCATTGCTCATAGGCAACGCCCCGGAGTTCAATTCGCCGATTTTTAACCCAACCTGCTCATCCTCGTTGTTGAGCATGTAACTGCGATCCGAAGCTAACAGTAACTCCAGCAAATTACCGGCAAAGCAACTCCCGGGTTCGACGATTGCGAAGAAGCTCTTCGCAGTCAGGTCGAGCCGGCGCAACACGCGCGCCATGTAAAGAACAATTTCTCGAACGAGCCAATGCTCCTTGTTGACCTCAAGCGTTTTGTCTACTGCTAAAACGTCGTCGATGTTGCCTTCAGTGCGGACGCACACCAACCCAATCTCCGGTTCGTTGACGCGGAGATGAAGCAACGCATTATCTAACTCGCGATATGCTTGAAGCGGCCAGTAAGCGTCGCCCAGGGTTTGGATTTCTTCGGGCGTGGTTGGCGAATCACCTTCAGGCCCACGCACTGTCAGATCGGCATACCGTTGTTCGCGGTTCAAAACAAGGTTCACGTATTTGTACTCGATGCCGGCAGGCTTTACTTCGAGTTGTAGCGGGTTAAGTTTAATCCCGACACTCGCGTGCCCAACGCCATTCGTACGCACGATCTCGCCGACACGCGCGTCAATCGACTCCTGGAATTTGCTGGTGGGAAAATAATCATCGACCAGTCCCCACTCCTTCGCACGTTTTCCTTTCAATCCTTCGGCGAGGGTGGAAAACACATCCGCGCGATCACGGCGCACTTTTCTCTTGTCGACCAGGCGAGTAAGACCACCCGTGCCCGGCAATACACCGAGTAGCGGAACTTCGGGAAGGGAAACGGCGGAGTTGCCATCGTCCACCAAATAAATTTCATCACATGCTATCGCGAGTTCGTAGCCACCGCCGGAAGCGGTTCCGTTGAGCGCCGCGAGATACCGTCGTCCGGAATGTCGTGAGTCGTCTTCAATCGCGCAACGAGTCTCGTTTGTAAACTTGCAGAAGTTCACTTTGAAAGCGTGCGACGAAGTACCCAGCATGTAGATGTTGGCGCCGGCGCAAAAAATTCTGGGCTTAAGACTGGTAATGATCACGGCTTTGACCTGTGGGTGCTCGAAGCGAAGCCGCTGAATTGCGTCGGCGAGCTCGATGTCGACGCCGAGGTCGTAGGAATTGAGTTTCAGCTTGTAGCCTTCAGCAAGAGTCACATCCTCGGAGACGTCCATGGTCAGCGTGGCCACTGGGCCTGCAACGTTCAGCTTCCAGTGCTTGTATTGGTCAGGCGAGGTTTGAAAGTTGATCATGCGCTCCTCTTTGCTTGTCGACAGTGCTTCCATCACACGTTTTCCCCCGGAAAATGCGGTATTTCCAGTTCTTGGCGGCGTCGTTCGAACGTTCGTTCGGGATGAACTAGGATAGCTGGTGAGCGCGATTTTAGTCAAGTTTGTAGAGGATAACGCTTCATGATTTCTGGCATCGTTTGCGCGAGGGGGTATCCAGGGCCTTGCTTGACAGTCTCGCAGTTTGGCGCGTAGGGTTTCGCTCCGACGGCGCTGGAGTACGTTTCAGCGTGGTTGAAAACCGATTTGCAGGCGTGGAGGTAGATGGGAATCTGAGATTAGAAATTTGAAATCTCAAAGCTGGAGGCGAATCTGTTCTGGTGAACGGCGCGGTCTTCAAAACCGTCAGTGAGACTGTGAGAACAGGCTCAGGTAGGTTCGATTCCTACACGCCTCCGCCAGGACGATTGCGGATTTGAAATTGCGGAATGCGGATTTGCGGATTGCGGAACTTGACCTATGAATCAGGAAGAGCTCAAAGCTCGAACTCGAGCGTTTGCATTGCGAATCATTCGACTAGCTGAAAGTCTTCCAAATACACCGACTGCGAAGGTAGTTAGAAACCAGATGATCCGATGCGGAACATCAGTGGGTGCAAATTACCGCGCTGCTTGTAGAGCTAGATCAAAAGCAGATTTTGTCTCGAAGATGGGGATTGTTGAAGAAGAAACTGACGAAACAATTTATTGGATGGAGTTATTAGTTGATGCTGACATTGTGAAACAACCACGGATAACGGATCTGCTCGATGAGGCACACCAGATTCTGTCAATTGTGATTTCCTCGATAAAAACTGCGAAGGGAATCCAAAGAAATCAGCAATCAGCAATCAGCAATCAGCAATCGTATGCGTGATTGGATAGCGCTGAATATGACGCCCGGCATCGGACCTCGTGCCGCTGCCAAACTGCTCGAACGCTTTGGGTCTGCCGAAGCCGTCTATCGTGCAACTCGGGCGGAGTTGGAAAAGGTCCGCCTGTTGCCGGAAGCGGTTGACAGCATTATCGCTCGCGATACGCACGATCGGGCGGCAGGCGAGATTGAAGCCGTGAGAAAGCTTGGCGGCGATATCCTGATTCTGGATGACGGTGTTTACCCGGCCCTGTTAAGAGAGATTTACGATCCGCCGATCACGCTTTATGTGAAAGGCGACTGGTCTGAATGTCTGGATCAGCCCTGCGTCGCCATTGTGGGTTCGAGAAGGTGTTCGACTTACGGCCAGAACGCGGCTTCGATGTTGGCAAGGGATTTGGCCCAGCGTGGTGTGACTATCGTTTCCGGTTTTGCGCGCGGGATAGACGCGGCGGCGCATCGCGGCGCTGTGGAAGGTGGCGGTCGCACGGTAGCAGTCATTGGTACCGGCCTCGATCAAGTGTATCCGCGAGATCACAGGAAGCTTGCGGACGAAGTCCTTAAATCAGGCGGCGCGATTGTTTCGCAGTTTCCTTTAACCACTCCGCCTGTGTCGGAAAACTTTCCGTACCGCAATCGCATCATTAGCGGTTTGAGTTTAGGGGTTATCGTCGTGGAGGCTGCGGAAAATTCCGGTTCATTGATAACTGCGAGATTGGCGATCGAACAGAACCGTGAAGTTTTTGCCGTGCCCGGCAACATTACTTCGCGAAACTCGTTTGGTACCAACTATCTGATCAAAGGCGCGGGTGCCAAGTTGATACAACAATGGCAGGATGTCGCAGCTGAGTTACCACCGCAAATCGCGGCGAAACTACTGCCGCCGCCCCTTGGCCAGACTGGAGATAAGAAGAAGGAGAAGTCACTGGCGGACCAGCTTTCCTTCGTTCCACAAGGACTGACGGGCTTTGAGCAATCGGTTTTCAAGTTGCTTTCGCCTGACAATCCGGCGCACATTGACAAGCTCCTTAATCAGAGCCGGCTGGCAATTCCGGATTTAACCGCAGCATTGTTAACGCTGGAGATGCGCGACTTAGTTCGCGCGCTGCCGGGAAAGTGTTTCGTGCGAAAGATGTGAAAAGTAGCAAATGGTAATGGTAAATAGTGAATAGTAATGGCAAAAAATTTAGTAATAGTTGAATCGCCGGCGAAGGCGAAGACCATAAACAAGTATTTGGGAAAGGACTATCTGGTCAAGGCCTCGATAGGCCACATTAAGGATCTGCCTTCCAAGGGTCTGGGCGTTGATGTCGATGATGATTTCAAACCTACCTATGAAGTAATTCCCGATTCCAAAAAACGAAACAACAAGAAGATTGTTTCAGAGCTGAAGGCCGCTGCCAAAAGCGCAGATAACATCTATTTCGCCGCTGACCCCGACCGGGAAGGTGAAGCGATTTGCCAGCATTTGGCGGAAGAAATCGTTCCTAAACGGCCAGCCAAAGCTACGTTCCGCGTGATGTTTAATGAGATTACGAAACGCGCGGTCAACGAGGCTTTCGAGCATCCGAAACAGATCGACAAGAATCTTGTCGACTCGCAACAGGCGCGCCGGGTATTAGATCGCCTGGTCGGTTACAAAGTATCGCCGTTGCTCTGCCGCACAGTGGGAGGAAAATTAAGCGCCGGGCGCGTCCAGTCGGTTGCGCTCAGGATGGTGGTTGAGCGCGAACGGGAAATCGAAAAATTCATAAAGACAGAGTACTGGACCATAACAGCAAATCTCGCTGCCAAACTGCCGCCTGCATTTGATGCGAGACTGTTTAAGATCGGCGAACAAACAGTCAAGACCGGTGGTTTTGATCAGGACATAAAGGCCAGCGAGATCCTGCTGGGTGATGAAACGAAAGCGGCTGACATTGTCGCTGAAGCAAATCAGCAGACTTTTGTTGTCAATGACGTAACGAAGAAGGAGCGAAAGCGCAATCCCGTTCCACCCTTCATCACTTCGAAGTTACAGCAGGAGGCCGCGCGCAAGCTGGGCTGGGCTGTCAAACGGACGATGATGATTGCGCAAAAGCTTTACGAAGGCATCGAGATCGGCCCGGAAGGTTCAGTAGGTTTGATTACCTATATGCGAACCGACTCGACGCGAGTTGCCGATGCAGCGCTCGCGGAGGTGCGGGATTTTATCAGCCAACAGTATGGCGCTGCTTACTTGCCCGAGAAGGCAATTCATTATCGCTCGAAGAAGGACGCGCAGGACGCTCACGAAGCGATTCGTCCTACTGACGTTGCGCGCACTCCTGACTCCCTCGCCAGCTATCTGAGCAGCGATGAATTGCGCCTTTACCGTTTGATCTGGCAGCGCTCGGTTGCTTCGCAGATGACGCCGGCGATTTTTGATCAGACCACGATTGATATTGGAGCAGGGCGCTTCATCTTTCGCGCAACCGGTTCGGTGCAAAAGTTTGACGGCTTCTTGAAGGTTTATCAGGAAGGTCGCGACGAAAAGACCGAGGAAGACGAGGAAGCTGAGCGCAGCCTGCCACTTGTGCAAAAGGGCGAAACCCTTGCTCTTAACCGGCTAAGCCCTGAACAACACTTTACCGATCCGCCGCCGCGCTTCACGGAGGCAACGCTCGTTAAGGCGCTTGAAGAAAAAGGCATCGGCCGTCCCTCAACTTATGCCGCGATCATGACGACAATTCTGGCTCGCGAATATGTTGAAAAACGGGAAGGTCGTTTTCATCCTACTGACTTGGGAAAGACCGTTAACGATCTATTGGTTGAGGGCGGGTTTGGCGATCTCTTTAATGAGACTTATACCGCGCGGATGGAAGAAGAGCTGGACAGCGTTGAAGAAGGCAAACTCAAGTGGACCGACGCGCTGCATGAGTTTTACGACAAGTTTTCGAGTGACCTGGTGAAGTTCACCAAGTATACGAAGGACATAAAAGACGCTGAGAAACCTACCGACGAGGTTTGTCTTAAATGTGAAACTAAAGGGATGGTGCTGAAGTGGGGACGCTTTGGCAAGTATCTGAAGTGTTTGAATTGTGAGGCGACGCGTGATGCCGAGCCTAAGGCGGGCAGCAACGGCGGGGCAGCGGGAACCGACACCTCTGCCAATAACGAGGCCCCTGCAGAACCTGAAATTTGCGAATTATGCGACAAGCCGATGCAGCTGAAGCGCGGGCGCTTCGGTCCCTTCCTGGGCTGCACTGGCTATCCCGAATGTCGCAACATTCGCAAGATTGCCAAGAGCGGCGTCGCCGCGCCGGCTCCGGTGCCGCTGGATGAGAAATGTCCTTTGGACGATGCCCAATTAGTGAAACGTGTGGGACGTTTCGGCGAGTTTATCGCCTGCTCAAATTATCCAAAGTGTAAATACATCAAGCAGGAGTCTACCGGCGTTCCTTGCGCCCGGCCCGGATGCAAAGGAGAGTTGGTAGTCAAGAAGTCGAAGCGTGGCAAAGTGTTTTATGGCTGTGGTACCTATCCAGATTGCGATCGCGTCTATTGGGACAAGCCGGTGCTCGAAGTTTGTCCAAAATGCAGCGCACCGTTTCTGCTTGAGAAGACTACCAAGAAGCAGGGAACGTTTCGTCATTGCGCCGATGAGGATTGTGGTTACAGTTCCAAGGAGGGCGCCGTTGAGAAGGCAAAGACAAAAACAAAGATAAAGAAGTAACCCAGCAGCAAGAGACACGTTCCGCTCTGTCCGGGTGTCAGAAGCCTCAGGTTTGAGTTAGAATCCGCCCGACAAATCCCGTCGTCAATTGAATATGAAGGACCGGGGACAGACAAGAATGTCTGTCCTACAACACCAGAGGAGAGCAGAATGTTCAGACGCAATGCGGCCGCCCTGCTGCTTGTCATTTTCTTTGTGTCACCGAGCGCGACCTTTGCTCAGCAACCCACGCCATCGCCCACTCCGGCAACCACGCAAGCGCCCGCGCAGCCCGCGAAAGATCCAAATGATCCCATTGAGCGAATAAAAGACGAGGGCATGAACCGTTCGCAGGTGATGCAAACCCTTAGTTATCTCAGCGACGTTATCGGTCCCCGCTTGACCGCCTCACCGGGAATGAAAAGATCGAACGAGTGGACGCGCGATCAGCTTACGAAGTGGGGCCTACAAAACGCACACCTCGAAGCCTGGGGGCCTTTCGGCCGAGGCTGGACCCTAAAGCGATTTTCGGCTCAGGTTTCAGAACCCCTGGACATTCCGCTGATCGCTTATCCAAAGGCCTGGTCGCCGGCTTTGACGGCGCCGCTCACTGCGGACGTAGTTTACGTAGACGCCAGGGATGAGGCTGACCTGCAACGATTCAAAGGCAAACTGAAAGGCGCGATTGTGTTAACCGGCAAAATGCGCGAAGTAAAAGCACATTTCGAAGCAATGGGCACGCGGCGCGACGAGAAGGACTTGCTGACTTTGGCCGATGCGCCTGTGCCGGCTCCAGGCCCGAGTCGGCGGGGCACGCCGGAACAACGAGCCGTACAATTTTTCGCCTGTCAAAAAAATCGATTCTTCCATGAAGAAGGGGCGGCGCTGCTGGTTGATGCAAGTCGTAACGGCGACGGCGGGACTATCTTTGTGCAATCCGCCACTGTGCCGCAGCCTTGTCTTGAAAATGCGTTTGCCCCTGGCGCTCCGCGGCAGATTCAACCTTACGACAAGGCGGCGCCGCAAATTATTCCGCAGTTAGTGCTCGCGGCGGAGCATTACAATCGAATAGCCCGCATGATTGAGGCCGGCGAGAAGGTAAAGTTGACTGTTGATCTGGCAGTCGAGTGGCAAGACAAAGATCCGATGGGCTACAACACAGTCGCCGAGATTCCCGGTTCCGATCTAAAAGATGAAATTGTCATGCTGGGTGGACATATGGATTCCTGGCATGCCGGAACCGGGGCCACGGACAATGGCGCGGGTGTCGCAGTGGCGATGGAGGCAGTGCGAATTCTTCAGGCTTTGAATCTAAAACCACGTCGCACGATTCGCATAGCATTATGGACCGGCGAAGAGCAGGGGCTATTGGGATCGAAAGCTTACGTGGCCGACCACTTTGGTAAAATGGAAACTCCCGCGGCAAATACATCAGCGAGTCCTGCGGCCTCGGCTAGCACCAGCGCCCAGCCCCTCTCCCAGTGTGCTCGTTGCCAAACCCGAATACGAAAAATTTAGTTCATACTTCAACCTCGATAATGGTACCGGGAAGATCCGTGGCGTGTATCTGCAAAACAACGAGTCGGTCCGGCCGTTGTTTCGTCAATGGCTGATACCCTTCCGCGATCTGGGCGCAGCCACTCTCTCTATTTCAAACACCGGCGGCACGGACCATCTTTCCTTTGACGCGATTGGCCTGCCGGGCTTTCAGTTCATTCAGGATGAAATTGAATACGACTCGCGGACGCACCATTCAAATCAGGATGTTTTCGATCGTATTCAGGCAGATGACATGAAACAGGCCGCGACGATCATGGCGGCGTTTATCTACAACGCCGCGATGCAGGATCAGAAGCTGCCACGCAAGCCGATGGCGAAGTGATGCTTTTGCCATTTGATGAAGTAGCCAAAAAAGGCGAGCCATTGCAGGCTCGCCTTTTTTCTCTGGGGCAACGGTTTCCAAACCTAACTGGGACTGCCAACCGCGGGCTCGTGTGGCGTGCGAACCTGTTGCTGGTTTTCCATAGATGTGGTTTTTTGTTTTGGAAAGGTCAAGACCAATCCAGGACTTTATCTTTCCGAGCAGGGCCGGCAAGACCACTTGCTGAGCGGTGCTTGATAGTTCCTCGACGAGGCGATCTCCGATTGCGCCAGCTTCCTGGCTGAGTCGCTCGTAAGCAGATGTTTCCCGGAACCGTTCCAGCAGTCCCGGCCCGGTATCTTTGCCGTTAGGCTTCATCGGTTCAGCATAGCTTGCCTCGCGACTCACGGGCTGGGCGGAAAGTGAATATGACGGTGCACGTGAATAGCCTACTTCGTCACGGTCGTCTCCGGTAATCGCCGCCGCAATTCCATACCCTACAAAGAACCCGACGCCCGCTGCACCCAACGACCATGCTAAGGGTTGTCTCTTGAAGTGCTCACGCCAATCGAGTGCGTCCTTCACGTTTTCCACTTGTTGCGCCACGTTTTCCTTAATCTCCGTTACGGTATTTGTAATTGAATCCCGCGCTTCTTCCATGCGTCGCTGGAGTTCTTCCTTGGAGGGTTCATCACCCCAGGCTTCGGTTGATGTTTCGCGCGCTCGAGCTATTCCTAGAGTTCGTTCTTCAGCCATTGCTTGTCCTTTCTGAGCTCTGCTACCGTCCGGTCGGGGACCAGACTTTGTTTCGCCAGGCGTTTCTTCATGGTCATCATGATGATGCTGCCAATGATTAGGTAGAGCACGCCCGCCGAGAGAAATCCAATAGCGTATTTCGCCGCCTGGCTGAGCTCGGTATTTGCAAAGAGAGTCGAGATGCCGAATGCCAGAGCGACATTCAGTAAGGCAAAGCCGACGGCAGCAATTATTCCACCGGCACCGATCATGACACCATCACGAGCGTATTCAGTGGCCTCCTCTTTGATTTCCACCTTCAGCAAACTCATCTTAGTGTCGAAGAGTTGCATCACGTCGTCACCGAGGCGACTGAACAGCGATGGCAGACTTTCATCGGACGTGTTCGTTTCCGAGGAAACGACCGTCGTTGGTTTCACACTCACAGCTGAGGCCGACATAGCTGTATCTCCTTTCGCTTAATTAAGTGAGAGTCGTTATCGCCGTCCGCGCAGAATTAATCCGACCAGCAAACCTGCGGCGGCAGAAATCAGGAGCGCCTGGCCCGGATTTTTGCGCGTGTAGTCCTTTGCATTCTCTGCCATTTCAGCAAAGTCTGCATTTTGAAGATCCTTAATCTTGTCTCCCACAACCGAGATCTTGTCACTGACGAAATCCTTCGCCTGAGTGGCAGCTTCCGAGATTTTGCCGCCGTATTCCTGCGCCAAGGCGCTTGCGGTACCGGTAGCTGAACCTGATTGGCTGCCAGACTGTGTGGTGCTAGGGAAACTAGTTGATCCTGATTGGCTGCCAGACTGCGAGCCTCCAGGGAAATCTGTTGTGTTCTGTGACATGCTTTCTTCTCCTTAAATAGTAGGCCGAATTTTCGAACTAGTTTTCATTTACTCGTTCACATCAACAAGAGCAAACAATGTGCCGAGTGGAGAAGCGAGATTACTTCTGCACGGGGTGAAGTTGTTTATTTGAATTTGCTAAAGAAGTTTTGCGTTATTGAGTGGAATCGGAGGTTAGAAGCTTCGCCCGAGAAGCAGCAGCTTGTTGTGAAAGGGTACAAGTAAGCAGCCCTCGGGGTCGGGAACGATACAAGAACAGTAGACACGTAAGGGATTTTCCAGAACCGCGGGCGTCCCGACCGCAATTGGACCCGAAGCGAGAAAAATGTTGAGAGCATCGGAAAGCTGGTCGCCTCCCGGCGCGTTTGCGGGCCGGACCCCTGCGGCCCGAGCAAATCCCTTGTTTGGTTCCAGCGATCACTTGACACAGTTAACTCCCGATGGTAAGTAAGTACTTACTTTGGTAGCCCTAACAAGACGAAAGGGTCGATTTGCGTAAAGAAACAGCGATTCAGAAGACTCCGTTGGCCTCGGCTGGCCAGGCGCCCGGCGCCGCACGCATGAGCGCGGAAGACCGAAAGCTGCAGATCCTGCGGGTAGCGGTCGGCCTTTTCTCGCAGCGTGGTTTTGGCGGTACTACTACAAAGGAGATCGCGCAGGCAGCCGGAGTCTCTGAGGCGATGGTGTTCCGGCATTTTGCCACCAAGCAGGAACTGTACTCTGAGATTCTTGACCATAAAGCTTGTTCCGGTGATTCGATGAACCCCGAACAGATGGTTGCGGAGGCGCTGAAGCAGAAAGACGATCGCGCCGTTTTTGAACGGCTGGCGCTGGGCGCGCTCAATCACCATGAATGCGATCCGGAGTTTCAAAGACTGCTGCTTCATTCGGCGCTGGAAGGTCACGAGTTGGCGGAAATGTTTTTTGAGAAATTTATCAGGCGCGTTTACGAACTTCTGGGCGGTTACATTACCGAGCGGCAACGCGACGGCGCGCTCCGTAAAGTTGATCCAGCTATCATCGTCCGGTCGTTTATCGGCATGATTATTCACCACTCGCTTAATAACAACCTCTGGGATCCAAATCGGCGTCTACTAAAGATTTCCAACGAGGACGCAGCAAGGCACTTCACCGACATTCTTTTGCATGGCATCAGCCTCGACGCTGAGTCGGGCAAAACGCGGACAACGCGTAAAGTTTCCGGAAACGGTATTTCTAGAAGGAACTAAGTCAAATGTTTTCTCCCAGATTACCCATTCGGGTTGTACAACTGTTTTCACTGGCGCTCGCGTTGTCGGGCGTTTTACTCCTGGCAACCTCCTGCGGGGGCTCCAAGGCAAATACTCGCAGCGAGGCGAGCGGTCCGGCGCAACCGCCGGCTGTTGAAGTGACTACAGCAACGGCGATCGTGCGCGAGTTGCCAAGGTTTTTCGAGGCGACTGGAAGCCTTTCGGGTGATGAGCAAACCGACGTTTCTCCCTCTATGGCAGGCAAGGTGTCTGTGGTTGCGGTTGAGATGGGAAGTTACGTTAAGCGTGGCCAGACGATCGTGCGGCTCGATGACGTGGATGCGAAGCTGCGCGTGCAGCAGGGCCAAGCCCAGGTCGATCAGGCTAAAGCCGCCCTGCGTCAGGCTGAAGAAAAGGTGGGAATGCGTCCGGGCCAGGCTTTCGATATTAATAAACTTCCGGAAGTTGCGAATGCCCGCGTTGCCTTTGAACTGGCGGAAAAGAACCTGCGTCGTTCTGAGAAGTTGATTGAATCGGGAGATGTCTCTCGTTCCGCGTACGACCAGCAGAAGGCGCAACGCGATCAGTTAAAGGAACAATATGAGTCGGCATTATCGCTGGCGCGTCAGAACTATGCGGCGGTAATGACTGCGCGAGCGAACGTGGCTAATGCTGAGAGCCAGCTCAACCTCGCGATCCGCAATCAATCCTACGCAAACGTATATTCGCCAATTGATGGTTACGTGGCTGACCGCCCGGCTGATCTTGGAGAATATGTTTCCACCACTACTAAAGTTGCGACGATCGTAAAAATTAACCCGTTGCGCGTGCGCATCGATATTCCGGAACAGGCCATCCCCTCTGTGAGTGTCGGCCAATCAGTGTCAGTAACTACGAGCGCCTGGCCCGATCGTAATTTCAGCGGACGGATCGCGCGCATCTCGCCCAACGTTACTACCACGTCGCGAACGCTGACGGTCGAGGCGGAAATTGAAAACAGCAGTGGAGTATTGAAGCCAGGACAATTCGCGACGGTGCGAATACTGGAGTCGCGTGCGGCGCCGGCGACGCTGGTACCGGCGCGGGCGGTGCGCACTGAGTCAGGCGTTAGCCGAGTGTTTGTGATCAAGGACGGCAAAGCCCAGGAGCGTCAGGTGCAGTTGGGACAAACCGAAGGCGATCTGGTTGAGATCAAGACTGGTGTGGCGGAAAACGAAATCGTGGCCACCGGTAATGTCGAGCAATTAAGCGACGGGATGGCAGTCAAACAATAGGTCTCAGGCCTTTGGTCTTGGGTCTTTTGCGCTGACGCAGCTCAACGTTAATCAAGACATCAAAGACCTGAGTCCCAAGACCAAAGTGCAGTTCTTATGCAAAAACTAGCTGAAATTTGTGTCCGGCGTCCGGTGTTCGCGACGATGTTGATTTTGAGCCTGACGGTGGTCGGACTCTTCTCCTACAAGTCGCTGGGGGTCGATCTCTTTCCCAAGATCGATTTACCGACGATCACCGTAACCGTCGTTAATCCCGGCGCTTCACCTCAGGAAATCGAAACCGAGATAACTGACAAGATTGAAGGCGCCGTAAATACAGTTAGCGGTATTGACGAGTTGCGTTCTACTTCTGTAGAAGGCGTATCCCAGGTCTTCATTACCTTCCTGCTGGAAAAGAGTCCGGACGTTGCAGCGCAGGAAGTCCGCAATAAGGTTGACTTGATTGTTAACGATCTGCCGGTTACCGCAGAGCAGCCCATCGTTCAAAAACTGGATACGGATGCAGCGCCGGTGGTGCGTATCGCCGTTTCAGCGCCACGCTCTCCGCGTGAAGTTACCGACGTCGCCGACAAGAAGATCAAACAACAAATCGAATCAATCAACGGTGTGGGCCAGGTGACCATTATCGGCGGCCGTACGCGCGAGATTCAGGTTTGGGTTGATCCGGACAAGCTGCGTGCTTTCAACGTCACTGTCGCGCAGGTGGCGGACGCTGTTCGCGCTCAGAATTTGGAAGTGCCCGGCGGACGAATAGACGAGGGAACGCGCGAGCTGACGGTTCGCACGATGGGTCGCATCGTTCAGCCGTCTGACTTTAATAACCTGGTTGTCGGCAGCCGTGGGGCTTATTCGGTCAAGCTTAGCGACGTTGGCTATGCGGAAGACGGAGCGGAAGAGCCGCGAACGGAAGCGCGCCTGAATGGCCAGCCGGCGGTTACTCTGGTTGTCTCCAAACAGTCGGGCCAAAACACGGTTGCAGTTGCGGACGCGGTCAAGGAACGTCTCTTGGAGATTCAAAAGACCTTGCCCCCAGGGTTTAAGACTCAGGTAGTGGGCGATCAGTCGATCTTCATCAAAGCTTCCATCGAGTCAATCCAGAAGCACCTGATCGAAGGCAGCATACTTGCAGCCATCGTGGTGTTTATCTTCCTCTGGAGTTTCCGTTCCACCGTTATTGCGGCACTAGCCATTCCGACATCGTTGATCGCTACGTTTGGCTTGATGGCGGCTATGGGCTTCACGCTTAACCAGATCACCATGCTATCCCTCACGTTGATGGTGGGCATCGTGATCGACGACGCGATAGTCGTGCTCGAAAATATTTTCCGGTTTATTGAAGAGAAGGGAATGCCTTCATTCCAGGCGGCCATTGACGGTACCAAGGAAATTGGCCTGGCGGTAACGGCTACGACGCTGTCATTGCTGGCAGTTTTCCTGCCGGTCGGATTTATGGGCGGCATAGTTGGCCGCTTCATGTCGTCGTTTGGTTTGACATCATCGTTCGCCATCGCAGTTTCGCTGCTGGTTTCTTTCACGCTCACTCCGATGCTGGCAGCGCGTCTGATTAAGCGCAGCAACGATGCTGAAGAAGGAAAGTTTGAGCGCCATACGGAACCTGCAGACCACGGCTCGAAGCAGTCGCGGTTTTATGCGCCAATCGATCGTTCGTACACGCGAATGCTCGGCTGGTCGATGGCACATCGCTGGGTAGTAGTTGTCGCTTGCCTGCTCGTGATCGTCAGTATTGTTCCCTTGTTTATGTTCGTCGGAAAAAACTTCCTGCCGGTTGACGACCAATCGCAATTTGAAATCAACGTGCGCGCGCCGGAAGGCTCGACGTTGACGAATACATCTCTCCTGGCCGAGCGAATTTCCGCGGACATAAGAAAACTGCCTGGTGTGACGGATACGCTGACGACCATCGGCGGTGGCCAGCAGGAGCAGGTTAACGTCGCTTCAATCTACGTGAAGATGCAACCAATCGAGGAGCGCAGCGTAACGCAGAATGACCTGATGTTACGAACGCGTTCGGAAATTCTGGCGAAGTATTTGAAGGAGTTTCCGGGACAACTTCGCACCAGCGTGCAGCAGGTGGCGGCAATTTCGGGCGGTGGTTTTCGCAATGCTGACATTCAGTATGTTATTGGCGGGCCAGACCTCGACAAATTGACGAAATATTCGGAGGCGCTGCTCGGAAAGATGAAGACGCTGCCTGACGTGGTCGACGTCGATTCGACGCTTATCACCGGCAAACCGGAATTGCGCGTGGTGATTGATCGCGCTCGAGCGGCAGACCTCGGGGTCCGCGTAGCTGACATCGCGCAAGCTCTCAACACTCTGGTTGCTGGTCAAAAAGTTTCTACGTTCAATGCGGGCACGGATCAATACAACGTGCGAGTGCGGGCGATTGGGCAATCTCGCGCCAGTGTCGAAGGCCTGCAGCAGATGATTGTTTCCTCGTCGAAGATTGGCTGGGTGAGTCTCGACAACCTGGTGCACGTCGAGGAAGGCACCGGCCCATCAGCGATCGACCGGCTCAACCGGGAACGGCAGGTGACGTTGTTGGCCAACGTGAAGCCTGGAGGTTCACAGGCCGCTGTAATTCAAAAGATGAATCAGTTTGCAAAAGAAGTGGGGATCGATTCGGCTTATAAGACCGGGTTGGCGGGACGTTCCAAGGAACTAGGGCGCGCCGGTTACTACTTCATGCTGGCCTTCGTGTTGTCTTTCGTATTCATGTACATGGTCCTGGCCGCGCAGTTTGAATCGTTCATTCACCCGGTGACCATCCTGCTGACGCTGCCCCTGGCTATACCCTTCGGCATTCTCGCCTTGTTGCTCACCGGACAGACTGTGAATATTTTTTCCGGCCTGGGACTGTTGCTGCTGTTTGGAGTAGTCAAGAAGAACGCAATTCTGCAGATCGATCACACGAATCAGCTTCGTGCGCGTGGTATGGAGCGACTCGAGGCGATCATTCGCGCCAACCGCGATCGCTTACGCCCGATTCTGATGACTACCATCGCGCTGGTCGCCGGGATGTTGCCTTTAACAATTTCGAGTGGCCCGGGTTCGGGAACAAATCGTTCGATCGGTGTATTGGTAGTTGGCGGTCAGTCGCTCTGTTTGTTGCTGACGCTGCTGGCCGTTCCGGTTTTTTATTCACTGTTCGACGATCTGGCCAGGAGCAGAGTTTGGGGAGTTATCGGTTCGGGAGTAAGCGATGCATTTGGACGGGCGCGACGCAAAGCTGCAAGCGCAACGGCGTCGCTGTTTAGCTTGATTTCGAGGCACTAGAGTTTTTGGCTGATGATTTTGCAATGATGAAAATGACCACGAACTTGGACATGCGGCTTTGCCGCCGCACAGTGCGGAAAGGCTTCGCCTTTCCGTGCGAACTCTTTTTTCTGTTGAGGCTCCGCCTCGGCAGCTCCGGCGAGGCAGAGCCTCGCCAGAGGGGTCAATCAATAGTCGGACCGGAAAGGCGGAGCCTTTCCGCATTGTGCGGCGGCAAAGCCGCGGCGTTGGTTTTCCTCCTCGCGATTTGCTCAGTTTAGCGCAGTTGCTCAATCTCCTTCACCGTCCCCTCAGGATCTGCAGGTGCCGGCAATCGCGCCGGATTTCCATCCGACGCAAAAGCCTCTGCCGGAGCTCGGCCGAGTTGGCGTCGACATGGATCGTCAGAAACCACTATCGTTAAGCGAGGCGCTGGCGCTGGCCCTCGAGAACAACAAAGACATCGAGGTGGCGCGGCACAACGTCAAGATTGCGGAGTTTGATTTGACGGCCGCGCGCGGATTCTATGATCCACGGCTCACTTCATCTACCTATTACGAACGCATCGTAAATCCGATCTCGAGTTTTCTTAGCGGCGGTTCGAATGGCGCCACCACCCAGACCGATTACACCGGCACGGCGCGGCTTGAAGGTTTGACGCCGAAACTGGGTGGAAGTTACCACCTCGATTTTTCCTCCGTTAGACTTACCAGCAACAATCAATTTACGGCGCTCAGTCCGCAGTATCCTACGGCGTTGACTTTTGGTTACACCCAACCGCTCTTCCGCGGTTTGCGTTTTGACAACAATCGCCGGCAGATCGAAATCGCCAAGAAGAACCTTTCGCTGACTGATGCGCAGTTTCGTCAAAGAGCGATCGAAACTATTACCAGCGTGCAGCGGGCCTACTGGGATCTGGTCTTCGCGCTTCGAAATTTACAGGTACAACGAGACGCAGTGCGCGATTCGCGCGCGCAGCTGGAACACAATAAGCGTCTGGTTAACGAAGGCGCTTTGGCCCCCATCGATGTGGTGGCGGCCGAGGCGCAAGTGGCGGGCTTCGAGCAGACCCTCTACAGCTCCCTCGAAGAGGTGTCTCGCAGCGAGAACAATATAAAGAACCTGATAGCGGTCAATCGTGAGTCTGACCTTTGGAGCCTTTCTGTCATACCTACTGATTCGGTCGACCTGACGCCCCCTGCCATTTCTCTGCCTGAAGCTTTGAAAGCCGCCATGGACAACCGGCCGGAATTGCAGCAGTCGAATGTTGTCCGCGAGATCAATCAGATCGATCAGAAGTATTTTCACGAACAAACCAAGCCGGCCATCGATCTCGTAGGTAGCTACGGCTTGGTAGGTTTGGCGGGTTCACAAAACGGGGGCAATCCTTTTGCCAGCGCGTCCAATCAGGAGCTTCGCGATCGGGTCAATCAGCTCCTTACGCAAGCGCAATTGCCACTATTGACGCCATTGCCGCCGCAGGCGCTATCACCTTTTCTAATTGGCGGCTACGATCAGTCTCTGCAGAACCTCTTTAGCAATCGCTTCAATAATTTTCGCGTTGGTGTTCAGATTAACTTACCGCTGCGCAACCGTACGGCAGAGGCGCAGCTCGGACGTTCGTTGGTTGAAGGCCAGCGCATCGCGACGCAGCGCGAACAGCTTGAGCAGTCTATTCAGGTTGAAGTGAGAAACGCCTTGCAAGTGGTCCGCAGCGCCGAGGCCCGGTTGCACGCGGCCGGGATCGCACGACAGGCGAGCGAACAACAGTATCTTAGTGAACAAAGAAAACTCGACGCCGGACAGTCGACCGTGTTCCTGGTGCTTGAGCGTCAGACCGCCTTGACTACCGCGCGCGGAAATGAACTGCGAGCGCAAACAGATCTCAACAAGGCGATCGCGGAACTGCAAAGAGTCACGGGCAATGCCCTGACGACGAACAATATCGTTGTGCGTGTGCGCTGATTCACGTCTCCGAATAAACGGCAGCACCGTACGCGAGAAGGCGGTGAGATCCTGGGGGGAACTCACCGCCTTCACTGTAACGCAAACTGTTAGTTTGCGTCCTCAACCATTTAACGAAGTCAGTGCTTACCCGAAATCGCAAACTAACAGTTTGCGTTACAGCTGAAGGCGGAGCCGCTTTATGGACGACAAACAGTTGCTTGAAACCTGGGATATTCACAACCGGATAAACCTCTATCTCCTCGACGCGGTGGAACCTACAGCCCTTGTTAGTTTATCGGCCTCCAAAGGAAGGACCGTGGGAGAACAGTTTGCTCACATCCACAATGTTCGACTCATGTGGCTTAAGTCGGCGGCTCCCGAGCAGCTTTCTGGGTTGGTGAAAATCGAGAAGGAACAGGCGGTCGACAAGAAACTGCTGGCAAAATCCCTGGCCCAATCCGCGGAAGGTATCAAATCTCTGCTGAGTAAAAGTTTGGGAGACGGCGGCAAAGTGAAAGGCTTTAAGCCGCATGTGACTGCTTTCCTGGGTTACCTGATTTCACATGAATCGCATCATCGTGGCCAGATCATACTCTCGCTCAAGCAAGCTGGAAAACCGCTGGACAAAAAGATTCTTTACGGAATCTGGGAGTGGGGAGTCAGGTGATTTTTCTCCGTTCGCTAGCCCATTTTCTCAAGGACGAGGAATCCTCCGAAGCAAGCGCCAGCGAGGATTAGTGCCGCCAGGATATACCACGCAAGTAGTTTGGTTTGACACGCAACGCATCTTATCCGCGCTAACGCGGCCCTTCTGCCACAGTTGGGACACCTCATTCTGTTTTCCCCGAATAGTTTTTTAGAATTGCGAATCCGTGATTCGCCGTACTCTACCACATGACGACAAATTGCCGCCTGTTGGTAGTCCTGATTTACTTTTTCCTCTGTGCAATCTCTGAGTACTCTGTGTGTCTGTGGTGATAACGTTTGGTAAATACGCACCACAGAGTCACAGAGTACACGGAGTGTGCACAGAGGATTTTAAATTAGGCTGCTACCCACGAAGCCGAACACTTGACCAAACCCGCGCGCTCAGTTAAACCTCAGAGACCAAATGGACGAATCACAATTCGAACTCGACGCGCTCGCAATTTTCTCCCACCCGGACGACGCGGAACTTTCCGTTTCGGGAACGTTGCTACGCTTAAAGTCGCTGGGTTATCGCACCGGTGTGCTGGACATGACTCGCGGGGAGATGGGTACGCGCGGCACGCCAGAATTGCGCGCGGAAGAAGCGGTTAAGGCTGCCCAACTGATGAAGCTGGATTTGCGGCTCAATTTGGGACTGCCTGACGGACATCTCTGGTTGACTGAAGAAGCCCGCACGGCGGTCGTTCGCGTCATACGTTCACACAAACCCAAAGTCCTGCTCACCACGCATTGGGACGATCCCCATCCCGATCATGCGAACACCTGTCGCATCGTACGGGACGCAGCAAGGTTGGCGACGATGGCGCGGTACGATGAGGGGAAAGAGCCGGTGCAGATGCCGGCGATTATGCATTCGCTCTTCTCGCGTCATGTGGTGCCGTCGTTCATTGTCGACGTGTCGGACTTTGTTGATGAGAAAATGGCGGCCATCAGAGCGCACGCATCGCAATTCTATTCCGCCGACTCAAAAGAACCGAGCACGCGAATTAGCGATCCGGCGTTTCTCGTCCAAATCGAAGATCGCATGCGCTATTTTGGATCGCTAATTGGCGTGGCCGCAGGTGAACCGTTTTATGTTCGTGAGGCGCTCAATGTGGATGATCCGGTGGCGCTGTTAAGCCGGCCGATGAATATCTACTCGTAAGAAAGGAGAGCGGGGGCAAGCCCGCCTTCCTGACCTGAGATGACTTTCTAATTGATTGGTGGCCCGGAACCTTGAAAGCCTTTCAACGGTAGACTTTCCGAACCTCAGTTCATTCAGCTCGCGGTCGGGAAGGCGGGATTAGCACCTCAGCGGGGCTGCCCGCCGGGACCCGCCTTGCCCCTGGTTTTCTACTTCTTTTCGCTTATCAAAGCCCGAGCAACGGCAATTAAGGCAGTGGCACGTGGCGCCTCGCGTTCAAAGCTGCGCGCTATTTCTATTGCCTGATTCGCATTCTCCTGCGAGAGAGTCCGGAACACACCCTGCAAATTGAACTCATCGATTGTACTGATGCGCATGGAGGACATATTTTTCGTTCGCAGTTGCATCGTGAGCCGGCCGTCTTCACCGTTGAATCCTTCCGCGGAGTTAGACGCTTTAGCGACTTCCAGCATCATCTCCCAGGCGCGCGTTCGATCGAGCGGCAATAGTGCGTTTGCCACGGCCACCAGGGCGTGCGGACGATCCGGATCAGAGACATCGATTCGGCGCGCCTCTGCTAACGCCTCAGCAACTGTTTGCAAAGCCTGCTCGTGTGCCGACGGCGGCATCGCACTCGCTGCTTCGGTCAATAACCAGACTCGCTGAATGTGCGAGAGGTCACCCTTGCTGGCCAGCAGTAGCGCCTTCTCGGTGTCTTTTTTCTCCGCCGCGCTCATCGCCAGGTTCATATCCACATAAGGCCTGGCTTTTGTTCGCAGTTCGCTGTCCTCGATTTTTTCAGTGAAATCGCGCGCGCGCATGTCGCCTTTTTGCGCGGTCCTGGCCGCTAGTTGCATGTAGATCGCATCGCGTTCTTCGGAAGTTTTGGCGCGGTCGATCCGGTCCAGTAGCGACTTCTCAACGTCTTCAGCCTTGCGCTCGGGCGTGTTCATCGGTTGGATCGGATTGTCTTCGTCCAGGTCGCGTACATCCCCATCAACACCCTGGCCCAACACAGACATTTCAGCGCGCAATTGTTCTGCTATTTCTTTTGGTGCGTACTGTTCGAATAGCGGCATCAAGCGCCGGATCACGAGGAACTTTCCAGGTAGACCTGACGAACTGCGATCCTGTTCCCTGGCCGGTGAAGGGCGCAACAGAATTCCTGCCGCAGTGCGAAAGAAAGCCGTACGCAACTCCGGACTAACCTGAGGTGGGGTGTGCGCTGGCCCGTTTGTGAAGCGCTTTGGCCGCCGTCCGGACCAAAGGTCACAGTTAGATGTGGCGTGAATAAGTAGGAAGAGAGTAGCGAAACTGTGTTTGCATCTGACTTGAAATCCCCTTCCGCGATTGCCAGCAACCGCGCATATCGCTGATCTGCAGCGATCGGATTTTTGTCTCTCAGAAACGAAAGGAAGTCGACTCCCTCCATGGTGACTGTTCCGAGCGCCGGTTCAGCAAACTGCAGCGAGCGCTCAACGTCCGATTCAAGTAGTTGTCCCGCCAGACGCAAACGCTTCCTGATCGCCGACGGCGTATCCAGGGCATTCGTTTGCGCCGGTGTCGTGGCATCAGTTACTTCCTGCTTTCGCGCTTCCTTGAGTTTATCAAGCAGTTCTTCACCAAGCGCGCGGTCGCGTTTGGCTGCCAGACGCAGAACCTCGGAGCGCAAGTCAGGTCCTCCGCCAAGAGCGATTGGCCCGTCAGGATTATTAGCCTGTTGACGCTGGCGTTCCTCATTCAGCTTTCGCGCAGTGTCCTGATCGGCCGCATCAGCGGCATCCCAGGCTTTGCGAAAGAGCGCACGTCCTTGCTCCGGATCAGGTTCCCAGAGAGCGTCGGCAATCCTGGACAGCGTGCGCGCGCGGAGTTTTTGGTCCTGATAGTTGCGAGCATCGTTGGCCAACGAGACCAGCAACGAAACGCCCAGGGCTTTCTTTTGTTCAATACGGGCTTTTGCCGCTGCAGAAGTCTCCTTGTTTTTTGCTGCTGGTGTGGCCATGGGACCGGCTGAGACCCGCGGTTGCGCGACCGTTTTCGAGGCGGTGTTCTGGGCGGTGATAGTAGGCGCGAGCAAAAACAGAAAGGGAATTACCAAAAGAGAAGGCAAACGCGAAAACAAGACGTGGGGGGTCATATTTAGTTCTCCTGAAGCGGTTGGACGGATGTAGCCGACGGGATTAAACGTACCAGGCGAGTGCAAGTTCCAAAAGTAATTTTGGACGATAAAAACTCGATCCACTATACGACACTAACTGATACAAGAAATCGTACGCGAAACTCAGTTTGTGTAATTTCGTGGATCGAATCTGTAAACGAGTGTTTGGGGTTTAGACAGCGATGACTTCCATCTCGGGATCAACTTCCTGTTTCAGCATGCCCTCAATTGCCATCAGCGTGCCGGTAAGCGAGCTGGGACAACTGCCGCAGGCTCCCTGGTAGCGAATGCTCAGGGTGTGATCTTTGAGACCCAGAACTTCAAGATAGCCGCCGTCGCCCATTAGCGCCGGACGCACCTTTTCATCCAGTATGTCGTTTATCTTCAACAGTCGTGGATCGTCGCTGGTGACGGCCGCTATCGCACCGCCCACTGCTGCTCCTGCCGCCGCCGCGCCGGAATTAACAGCCTCTGCCGCGCGTATTGGCACCGCCAGAAGTGGCAGCAAATCATCCCAGTCGCCTTCGTCTTCCTTCTCAACCGTTATCATGCGGTCCATGTAAAAAACAGAGACCACGTGGCCCACGTCGAACAGGGCTTGGGCGAGCGGATCGTTCTCCGCCTGTTCCCGGGAACCAAACTGATGGACCGTTCCGTTGCTTATTGCTTCCCTGAGAATAAATTTAACTGCGTTTGGATTAGGTGTTTCTTCAATATCACTGATTTTAGGCATTGCTTAATCTCCAATATTTTAAAGCTCTGAAGTGACCATTATAGCGGCTTTCGAGGGGAAGCGCAGTCGCGCAAGACTTCAACAAGGGTTTGAGCGGGTAAGGATTGATATTTGTTGAGGTCTCCCAACAGCAACATGCGGAATCCGGCGCGAACAAGCCTGGTCCACTCTTTAGTAGTCAACTATTGCCAAACCTCAGGCGCGGGAATATACTCCGTGCCCTCACTTGCCCCCCTTGCAAATAAGGTGAGCCAAGTTGAGATGGAGGCAGGCGATTGCGAGGGTCGCTTGCCTCCGCTTTTTTTAAAGAGGGTCTTGGGCCTTTGGTCTTTGGTCTTTGGTCTTTTGCAAGAGTGTACTTATGATATCGCGACCAGGGACGATGGAAGAAAAGCCAAAGACCCAAGGCCAAAAACCAAAGAGCCGCTTTTATGAACATCGGCATCACGGTCTATCCAACCTACGGCGGCAGCGGCATCGTCGGTTCCGAACTCGGCAAGGAACTAGCCGCCCGCGGACACACGGTCCATTTCATCTCGTCTTCATTGCCTACTCGACTCACCGAACTGAACGAGCGCGTGCGCTTTCATGAAGTCGAAATGATGTCTTACCCGCTGTTTGAGCATCAGCCTTATACTTTAGCGCTCGCTACGAAAATGGCGACCGTTGCTGAGAGTGAGAACCTGGATCTGCTGCACGTTCACTACGCAATCCCGCATTCCATCAGCGCTATTCTCGCGCGCGAGTCGCTCAAGCCGAAACGCTATTTACCCGTAATTACTACGTTGCATGGAACTGACATAACCCTGGTCGGCGCCGATCATTCCTACCTGCCGATCACTCGCTACGGCATCGTACAGTCTGACGGCGTCACTGCGATCTCGCATTACCTGAAGCAAGCGACGATAGAGAGCTTTCAGTTTGACGATATCGAAGTGATCCCAAATTTCATTTGCCAGACAGACTATGCGCGCCACCCGGTTGACGCGTTGCGAGCAACGCTGGCACCTCAGGGTGAACCTCTGCTCGTACACGTTTCGACCTTCCGGCCGGTGAAGCGACCGGGTGACTGCGTGGAGATACTCGCGCGCGTGTTGCTGCAGGGAGTTAGCACCCGGCTGGTGATGGTCGGCGACGGCGCCGAGCGCACCAACCTCGAGCATCGAGCACGCTGCCTTGGCGTTTATGACAAATGCATTTTTGTGGGCAAACAACCGAAGATAGTTGACTACCTATCGGCGGCCGACGTTCTACTGCTTCCCTCCGAGCAGGAATCTTTTGGCCTTGCTGCGCTCGAAGCGATGGCGTGCGAGGTGCCGGTTATCGCTTCGCGTGTGGGTGGCATCCCGGAAGTTGTTACTGATGGCGAAACGGGATTCCTAAGCGAGGTAGGGGACGTTGACAAGATGTCTGTTGACGCCGCGCGTCTTCTAAGCGACCCAACATTGCGGCGCGAGATGGGAAAACGCGGGCGCGAGTCAGCAGTCACGCGCTATCGCACAGATATTGTGATCCCGCGGTATATTGAGTTTTACAATCGCGTTCTCACAAAGAAAAGGAATTGAGCGATGAGCAGGATTCCTCCAATCCTCTTATTTGTGTTGCTCCTTTCACTGGTCACTCTGGCCCAACAGACCGACAACTCAAGACCACAACCCACTCCCTCACCGGAAAGCGCCGCGCAACAACCCTCGCGTTCAAACGAAGATGAGGTTGTTCGCATCACCACTAATCTGGTTCAGGTTGATGCCGTAGTGACCGATAAGAATGGTAAATTGATCACGGACCTGCGTCCGGACGAGGTTCAGATTTTTGAAGACGGCCATCAACAGAAAATTACCAACTTCTCGTTTGTGAATCCGGAAGCATCCAGCGTTGGACCCTTGTCCTCTGCTCCGCCGGACAAGAATGCGCCACCACTCCCGCCGACCAAACTGCATCCCGAGGACGTTCGCCGCACGATAGCGCTGGTCGTTGACGATCTTGGCTTGTCCTTTCGCAGCACCTATGACGTGCGCAACGCACTGAAGAAGTTTGTGGACCAGCAAATGCAACCTGGCGACCTGGTAGCCATTATCCGCACCAGTGGCGGCATTGGCGCTTTGCAGCAGTTCACCGCTGACAAGCGTCAACTCTACGCGGCTATAGAACGGGTGAAGTGGTACGTCAATGGTCGTTCGAGCGTGGGAGCATTTGCGCCAATGGAAGGCAAAATTCCGGGCGAGGACAGATTGAAGGCATGCCGACGCGAAACAAGTAGCCAATGAGGATTTAAATCAGTTTCGCGAAGACGTCTTTGCCGTGGGGACGCTCGGCGCAGTTAGCTATGTTGTGAAAGGAATGCGTGAATTGCCGGGCCGCAAGTCGATCCTATTGATGTCTGATGGATTCAAAATTTAGTAGTGCAGGCGATCCCGAGCGCAATTTTCGCACGCTATTGGCCTTGCGCCGTTTAATCGATCAGGCTAATCGGGCGACTGTTGTTATCTACACTATGAACGCGTCGGGATTGCAGGTCTATGGACTCACCGCTGCCGATGCAACCACTGGGAGGAGTTCCGAAGAGGTCGAGCAGATGTTGAGCGATCGTCGCACCTCCGCTTTTGAATCGCAGGACGGACTGAACTACCTGGCCAGAGAGACCGGTGGTATGGCGATTCACAATACAAACGACCTCAGCGGTGGCATTCGTCGGGTGATCGAAGATCAAAAGAGTTATTACCTGATTGGCTACCGGCCCGAGGAATCTACTTTTGATGCGAAGTCAGGCCGCCGGACCTTTCACAAACTTAGTTTGAAGATTACACGACCCGGAAAGTTTAGCGTCCGGATGCGCAATGGTTTCTACGGGATTTCTGACGCCGACGAGAAAGCGCTGGCTGTTACTCCGCGACAGCAAATTCTTCGGGCCTTGACTTCTCCCTTTGGTTCGGCGGGAGTGCGAATTCGGCTGACCACGCTGTTTGCCAACGATACTAAGGCCGGTTCGTACATGCGTTCATTGCTTTACATAAACGCAAACGATCTCACTTTCACAGATCTACCCGATGGGGGGCACAAGGCGGAGTTCGATGTCGTCGCGATCACGTTTGGCGATAATGGCAGCGTAGTAGATCAGGTGGCCCAAACCTTTACGCTTCGAGCGCGTGCTGAGGAATACACGCGTTTGCGGAGGGACGGCTTTGTCTTTTTCCTGACGGTACCGATAAAGAAGGCGGGGGCTTATCAGCTTCGCGCAGCACTGCGAGATCACGCCTCCACGCGTATCGGATCCGCCAGCCAGTTTATCGATGTACCTGATATAAAGAAGAACCGGCTGGTTATCTCGGGCATTCTCATAAATGCGGTTGAAACCTCAGCCACGAACAAGGCCGCCGCGCCGGCTGATGGCGCCGTCAATCAATCAGATCCTTCGACTAATGATTCTGAAACGTCTCGTATGTCGATCAATGCGGCTACCCGCCAGCTCAAACGTGGCCAGCAGCTGCAGTATTCAGTCATTGTCTATAACGCCAGATTAGACAAAGCCACCGCCAAGCCACAGTTACAGACACAGGTGCGATTTTTTCGGGATGGTGCATTAGTCTTCAGCGGGAAAGAAAAACCTTTAGGCGAGACCAATCAGCCCGACCCGAAACGGATTGCAATCCTGGGTGCGGTGAGGTTGGGAGGGGAACTAATACCCGGCGAATATGTGTTGCAGATAACTGTCACGGATCCACTAGCTGACGAAAAACATCGCGTGGCAACTCAATGGATCGATTTTGAAATTGTTAAATAAATGGGCTTTGGTCTTAGGTCTTTGGTCTTTGGATTTTGTAGATTGAACCCAAGACCCAAGCTCCGCTTTGTACAATGCGCTCAATCATTATCGGCACGGCCGGCCATATCGATCACGGGAAAAGTTCACTGGTCCAGGCACTCACCGGAAAAGATCCCGATCGCTTACCCGAAGAAAAGCGACGCGGCATCACCATCGACCTGGGATTTGCAGACCTTGATTTAGGCGACGTTCGCGTTGGGTTTGTTGATGTCCCCGGTCATGAACGTTTCGTGAAAAACATGCTTGCCGGTGTTCACGGAATCGATGCTGTCGCACTGGTAATCGCGGCTGACGAGGGGGTGATGCCGCAGACTCGTGAACACTTTGAAATCTGCCGGCTGCTGAACGTGCAACACGGTTTAGTGATACTTACCAAAACGGATCTCGTCGAGGATGAATTGTTGTCTCTGGTACGTGCTGAAGCCGACGAACTTGTGGCCGGATCGTTTTTGGACGGCGCACCTATAGTTCCAGTGAGTGTCAGATCGAAAATTGGCTTGGACGAATTACATTCAGCGCTGCGCCGAATCGCCAAAGTCATTCCTGAGCGTTCGTCGGATTTCGTCACCCGGCTGCCAATCGACCGGGCTTTTACCATGAAAGGCTTTGGCGTGGTAGTTACCGGCACGCTGGTGGCGGGAGAAATTGCGGCGGGAGACGAATTGGAGTTGCTACCGATAGGTCGCCGCGTGCGCGCGCGCGGAGTGCAAGTGCATGGCGCGCTGGTTCCACGGGCACAGTCTGGTCAACGAACGGCTGTAAATCTGGCAGGTGTTGAGGTGAGCGAGATTGAACGAGGAATGACGCTCGCTCCAATTGGTCGTTTGTTGCCGACGCAAATCATCGACGTCAAACTCAACGTTCTGCCAACCGCGCCCAGGGCTATTCGCACGCGGGCGCGGCTGCGCGTACACCTTGGCTCGGCGGAAGTGCTGGCGCGCATCCGTGTGCTAAACAATCACGGCGAACTTGCGCCGGGCGGTAGCGGCTTCGCGCAATTGCGATTCGAGAGTCCGGTTGTAGCTTTGCACGATGAGCGCTTTATCATTCGTTCGTACTCGCCGGCTGAAACCATTGCCGGCGGATTGGTTCTGGATCCGCAAGCGACAAAACATCGTGGCCGGGAAATGGCCAGGACTCAGGAACGTTTGCAATCGCTTCTTGATTCCGAACGCCCGGGGAAAGTCGGCGTGTTTGTCGCGGCGGCTGGCGACCACGGATTACGAACTTCAGACATTGCAGCGCGAACGGGGTGGAACAATGAAGTCGTAATACAAGCAGCGCAGCAAGCCCAGCAGGCGACAATCGCCGGAGAGGCGGCCACGATAATGGACGCCGATGGCGTCCTGGTCTCAACTGAAAACTTTGAAAGACTCTCACGGATGACAACTGACGAGGTGCAACGTCATCACGAGCGCGAGCCGCTCGCTCGCGGCCTGGCGCGTGAGACACTGCGTGAACGTCATTTCACCCACGCTGCACCTGAGATATTTCGCGTGGTTATTTCCCGCCTTGAAAAGGACGGCGTCCTGGTTGCTGATAAAGATATCGTGCGCGCCCGCAAGCATGGACAGGAGCTGTCGCCAGCCGACGAGCAGCTACGCGATAAGATAGCCCAGGCTTACAAGAAGTCCGCGCTGGAAGCACCCACGCTGGACCAGGCGCTAATCGCAGCCGGCATACCAACTTCCCAGCGAACGCATGCAAGGAAGATTTTGCAATTACTAATCGATAACGGAACACTGGTTCGAGTGCAGGGCGAGATGTTTTTTCATGCTCACGCGATCGAACATCTCAAAAGCCTCTTGGGTGAGTTTGCAACCGCACACGAGCCCGATCGTCTTATCGACGTGCCGGGATTCAAAGATCTGGCCGGGGTTTCTCGTAAATACGCCATTCCTCTGCTCGAATACTTCGACCGCGAACGTATTACTGTGCGCGCCGGCGACAAACGCATTATTCTGAAGTGAACTTGGACATTCGGGCCGTTGAGTGGAGTGAAGTCATTACCACCAGGCGGTAGCCGGCCTGGTGGTACTGACTTCATGTCACCTGGTGAATGCAACGCCTCATAAGTAGAACTGCCGACTCTAAGGGTTTCAAACACTTGCGTTCCGCGATGCGCGGCGTTAACATGCTGGCCATACAAGCGTGTTCGGCTTTTTCTCTTAAACCTTCATAGCGACTCAAGTGCCGGAGGGTAAAAATGAAAATCAAAGAGTTGTTGGCAGCGCTGGTGGGTTTAGCCGCAGCCGTTGGTGCGATCTTTTTTTTCTACAAGTTTGTGACCTTCGAAGAAGCTAGCGGCGGTCGCCATTTCGGCTGGTATTCACTGGCCCTCGCTGCCGTCGCCTTCGTCTGCGGGTTAATCTACTTCCTCGGTCACGTCAATCAGGAAGAAGAGATTCACATCACGCAGTAGCTGCAAGGTGATAGTTCGCTCGCTTAGTGGTGCTTCTACTTTACCGACAAAGCTGAATAGGCTTCGTTGTACTTATTGCCGGAATCTGAATTGACGCCGTTTGTGCACAGTTGCGGCTGTCGCGTGCCCAAACGGCGCTTAGTCTGTCAGAAGTCTTAAACGTTTCAGGAGAGACGAATGTTCATAGCTGCAATGTTAATGCTTGCGCAGGTGGAAACAACTGCTAACAAGCCCGCTTACTTTATTCCAGTCTTCCTCGGCATGTTCCTGCTGGGAGCTGTAGCCTGGTTGATAGCCTCGGTGCTCGGATTCGCGCGCGCCCGCGCCTTTGGACCATCGGCGAGATGGTTTTCGTTTGCCGCAGTTTGCCTGTTGCTGTTTCATATTCAGATCATTGCGGTTGGGTTTGGGGTGGTGACGAATGATACCGGCCTGGCATTTAGTATTCTGACGTTCCTCAATCTGTTTGTTATCCTTGGTGCGGTTTGCGCAATCATGGGTTTTGTTAGACTGACGAACCCGCGCTAGCTCTGGAACAGTAAGAAACCGCTTGATGCAGAGAAAAGCTTTTGTAATCGCCGCGCTCGCACTTGTTGTGGGCACGGCATTTTTGTTGCTCCGCCGGCAGACCCATCCGGACAATAGCGCAGCGCCCACTGCTTTCGTGCGCACTCGCGGAAGCCGCTTCGAAATCTCAGGGAAACCGTTTCGCTTTGTCGGCGCTAACGTTTCCGTGATGTATCGCGATGAGGATCGCGCGCGCATGCCCGAAACTTTACGGCAGGCATCGCAGGCCGGCATTCGCGTTGTGCGTGTCTGGGCATCGGGTGAAGGTGGCCCAAACGACATCGGACCGATCGGCGCCGACGCGGCAGATTGGCCACGCACACACCCGCTGCGCTGGGCTCCGGGCAAGTGGAACGAAGAAGCATTTGCGCACCTCGATAAAGTAATCGCAGAGGCCGCCCGCAACAAACTGTTAGTGCAACTTTGCCTGGTAAATTGGTGGCGCGACACTGGCGGTGTTACGCAATATTTGCGGTGGGCCGGCATCACCGACGCCGCCGATGAGAAGTTTCGAGTCGGAATCCATACCGAACGCGCGATGCTCTTTTACACGAACGAAGAAACGCGCCGGCTTTATCGTGAACATCTCGAGAAACTTGTCACCCGACGCAACACCGTAACCGGCACACTCTACCGCGACGATCCCAACATTTTCGGCTGGGAATTGATGAATGAAGCTCAGGCGGTAACCAGCCGCTGGTCCGAACGTCGTGCCTGGATTGCAGAAATGAGCACCTACCTAAAGTCTCTGGATCCCAACCACATCATCGCTCCGGGTGATTGGGGCTACCGCACCGCCGCGGAAAGACGTGAATGGCTGCGCGACCATCAATTGCCGAACATTGACTACTGCGATGTGCACATCTATCCGCGTGACGACGGCGATAGTTTCGTTGACTCACCAAACGACCTGATTCAATTTGTTGCTAACCGGGCCGCCGCGGCTCAGGCGCTGAAAAAACCGCTCGTGTTTGGAGAATTTGGAATGGGGGCCGACGGTTATCAAGGTTTTTCACAGGCCCAATGGTACCGCGCTTACCTTGAGGGCAACCTTAGGGCTGGTTCGGCCGGGGCAATGTTCTGGATCTTGACACCTGACCTGGCTCGCGGTTATGGCGTGACCTATGTGACGGATCGCGACAAAGGGGTGTTGGCGGAAGTCACTCGCGCTTCACAGATGTTTGCGTCACTGGCTTCAGCAGATCCACCTGAACGCCTAACGGAAAATGCCAGGCACCTGGTGCCGCGCCAGTTCGCCTGGGCACGAGCGGAAAATGATCCCGCCACAGTGCCGCTCGCAATCGTGCGCGAAGACAAATCCATTCTCTACCGCTTCAAGCCGCAGATGGCGGCTAACGAACGATTTGAAAAGGTAGGCGCTGGGCCGGGATATGTCTGGGGATACGGCGCCGGGAGTTTGGAGTACACGGTCCCGGAACGCGAAGATCGACGCCGGGTTAGCGAACTAATCGTTCGCGCGCACATACAACCAGTATTGCCGGAAGATGCTAAACGGGAAAATATCAAAACGCGCGTCACACTTTTTGTGAATGGTAGAGACTGCGGCTCGCGGCTGATCTCAGTGGAACCTGAAGGTCAACCGCTGATTCAGGAGTGGCGGGTGAATGCGTGGTTGGTGCGGCTTCGCGCCATGCGCGGTAAATCCATCTCGATTCGCTTCGCTGTCACGCCGGAATCAGATTGGCTTTACGGCGTGAACATATCCAACTGGCCGGAAGGGTATGATTCGCACGATGCGAAACCAGTGGAGGTTGAGGTACGGCATTAGTTCATTGGTAACTCGATTTGAGTTTTTCGGACAACTCTTGTTTTATTGGACGACTCGTCCCACGCAACCTCCTGCGCGAAATCAACATCTTCCAGACGCGGCATAATAGAAATTCCGGGAGAAGCACCATGAAAAACCTAATCGAGACAAGGTTGCTCAGGAAGCAGACTGTTGGTGGCGCACTGTTTTTGTTGCTCCTGTGTTCATCCGCGTCGGCGCAAGGGTCGGGTGCGAGGTCGACGTCTCGTTGCAATGCTCCTGCAGCTGAACCGGTTTCTTACGTCTCGCTGCCAGGTCATCCTTTCAGCACCATCACCAGCCCCGATGGCTGCTGGCTTTTTGTGTCACTGAGCAGCTCGAATCCTAATTCAGCTAACGGTGTGGCGATGTTAAGCCGTGCAGACGGTCGCATCACGCTGAAAAAGGTTTTTCGCGTTGAAACCTCGCTGACTGGAATGGTCATTACTCACGACGGCAAGTTATTGATTGTGGCTGACGATGAATACGTGGTCTTCCTGGACGTAATGCGCATGACTTCGGGCCGGGGCGATCCGATCCTGGGCTACATAAGTGACGGCAGATTTTCCGGTAGCGTCTATGCCAACGTGACACCCGATGACAAATTTCTGTTTGTCAGTGATGAGAACACGGAAAAGATCAGTGTCATCAATCTGGCAAAGGCTCGCGCCGAAGGGTTCAAGGAGACAGCAATGGTGGGAACAATCGCCGTAGGTATGGCTCCAATCGCGCTTACCTTTTCACCGGATGGCAAGTGGCTTTATACGACGAGCCAGCTCGCGCCCAAGTCTCTCAACTGGCCCATCGCTTGTAAACCAGAAGGCTCCGATCCAGCTACTTCCAAAGAGGAATATGCCCAGGGGGCGATCATCGTGGTTGACGTGGTGCGCGCTCAAACCGATCCGGCAAAATCAATCGTCGCGAACGTGCCGGCCGGATGTAGCCCGGTACGCCTGGCGATCTCACCGGGTGGCGATCGAGTTTACGTGACCGCACGGAACTCGAATTCCTTGCTGGCGTTTGACACCAATGCCATGCGAAGTGATGCGGAACACGCTCAGGTCGGCAAGGTGCCGGTGGGATCTGCTCCAGTAGGAGTCGCGGTTGTTGACGATGGCAAATTCGTGTTGGTTACCAACTCAAACCGTTTCGCGAAGGACCAGACCGCGCGGCAGACGTTGACAGTAATTGAAGCCAGTCGAGTTAGTGAAGGGCAGGCTGCGATATTGGGAAGCCTACCGGCCGGAATCTTTCCGCGAGAGTTTGGGCAATCACCGGATCGTAGGACTCTGTTTGTCGCAAACTATCTCTCGAATGAATTAGAAGTGATCGACGTCAATCGCATCAAAGCAGCGATGTACGCTCTCAGGTGAATCGCGGAGCATGACATCATTGGCCCGATCTAGATGAAGTATCAGCATAGTGAACTGTTTCTCGGAAAACCTTTCAGCGAGAGTCGGATATGATCAGGACAATCTTTATCCTCCTTATGGTTTCTTCAATGCCATTGTGTACTAAAGACAAGCCTGACGGGGGTTTGGGTGCAGGTTGGAAAGATCTGGATGCGACATTGCGGCCCACCCTTCATTCCGATGGAGATACACGCATTCAACCGAGCAGCGTGCAAAACAATCTGAATGATGGCGAGGGCAAGGCTTGCGATGGTCAGGTGAACCCGCCCCGCTTAGCACCGTCTTCTCAAATTGACCCTCTTCCAAGTCCGACTCCTGCAACGAGTCCGTCGCCAACTCCGCGGGGACATGTTTCTGCGGATCAGCAAGAAATGACTTTCGATGAGGTGATTAAGGGCGCTCGTCTAATAGATGCCGACAGCGATGGCATTGCAAATGGAGAAGACAACTGTCCTGCGATCGCTAATGCCGATCAAAAGGATACAGACGGAAACGGTATTGGCGACGCTTGTCAGAAGCAGAGCAATCCGTTTACGAAAATTACCGGAGTCGTCGTTGCCTATGATAATGGGGTCGTGCTTACCGCTGGGCCATGCCGGCAGTCGATGGTAGTTTGGGTCACTAGCAGAGGCCAGGGCAAGCAAAAGGAGTCTTACATACTGGTACGGCGCGAATATCCGTGCAACGCTGGTGCCCTCCTCGGCGAGATGTTTCAGGCGAAGCAAACCCGGGAATTTAGCCTCATTCGTGATGTCTCTTGCGATCACACATTTGAGGAGATTAGGGACATCATTGGGATAAGCCCCGGGGGTGGGCACTATCGAATTCCACTCATGAAAAGAGTCGCGGGCAGTGCAGGCGACAAGATGCCTACTGCTGTAAAGTTCACCTGCTACCGGCTCACCGGTGAGATTAGACCTTCAGGAAAACGAGTATCCTGAGCTCGATGCATAACAGGGATCATTTCCGTTCTGACCGCCAACCCGTCAGGAATTCTTTTGCTACTCACGGTTTGCGATTCTTCAAGTGGCGGTCGAGAAAATCCACACTCGCCCGATAAGCACGCAACCAATCCTCATGTCTCAGAAAATCGTGTATCTCGTCCGGAAAGATTAGCTGTTCAAACTCCACACCCTGATTTCGCAAGGCTTCCACCAAATGAACCGTTTCGCTAAAAGGCACGTTGCGATCGTCGTCGCCGTGAATCAGCAAAACCGGAGAACGCCACGTCTTCACTGATGCCAGCGGCGATGATTCAAACGCCAGTCTCGCGGCGTCAGGCTTCGCCTGCGGATCGTACGCCGGTACAAAATTGCGTATGACGAGGTTCCAGTCGTGCACGCCGTGCATGTCGACCCCTGCCGCAAAAAGATCCGAAGCGCGCGCGAGTCCCATGGCTGTCAGGTAACCGCCGTAAGAGCCTCCCCACAAACCGATGCGCAGCGGATCCACGTCGGAGCGGTTACGCATGTAGACACCTGCGCCCATCACGTCGTTGAATTCGCTGCCACCAGTTGCTCCGTAATTCAAGGCCTCGCGAAACTCCATGCCATAGCCGATGCCACTGCGGTAGTTCACCGAGAGAACGATATAACCGTGATTGGCAAGATACTGATTCATCGCATAAGCATTACGGTAGTAATAGTTGTAGTGCCAGCCGAGCAGCATCTGCCGGCGCGAGCCGCCATGGAAAAACAGTACCGCGGGATGTCGCTTCGTCTTGTCGAGGTTTGCGGGAACGAATAGTTGACCGTGAATCTTCATGCCATCGGCGCTATCGAATATCACTTGTTGTGGTTCAACTAACGCCCGTTCGGGAAACTCGGCAGGTATGCTTTGCGGCGCCAGGTCGCGAGTTGTTTGCGAGCCAATCTGGATCGCCGCACGCTCGGGGCGTCGCGCATCCGAGTGAAAAAAAGCGATTCCTTTGCCATCGCTGGTAGCAACCGGCGACCACTCGATGCTCTCGCCGCCTATTATTGCCGCCGTCACTGCCGTCGGATCCTTCCCTCCTGCTGCCGGAACGCGCCAGAGGTAGCGACGATCGATGTCAGTTTGATTTGAGGAGTAGATGATTTCCTTGCCATCGGCGCTCGCCGTGACGTGCTCGACGTCAAACTCTCCCGGCGTCATGAGAATCGCATTAGCTTTGCCAGGGTTAGAGGTGGCGGAAACCGAATACAAGTGTGTCCAGCCATCCTTCTCCCAGGGAAAAACGATCCGGTCATCAGCCGACCAAATGAGTTGATAATCGGCGACAACGTTTCGAAAGATACTGCCCGCGTTTTTATCTGCCCGCCAAACTTCACGCCCCTCGCCAGTCGCAGCATTGGCGATGCGAATTGACCAGGGTTCGCCGCTGCGGCTTGGCGCAAATGCGCCAGCTTCCCTTGATGCAGGAATGCGAACGAAAGCAACTTGTTTGCTGTCGCGCGACCAGACAGGCTCGCTGTCGCGATCCACGCTTGGATCAAGGTAACGTACAGCCTTTGCGGCGAGATCATACACGCCAACAAAACTGTGATCGCGGCGGCCGTTGACGAAGACTAGCTTCGAGCCGTCAGGCGACCAGCGAAGGGATTCGCTTTGCCCCTTTGCCTCCACGAGCGCGGCGGGCTTGTCCTTTCCGTCAAGTTTGAGAGACCAAATGTTTCGCTTGGAGATGTAGGCAACAAGGTTACCCCTGGGAGACACGGCGGCGGAATGTCCCTCAGCCAGTAGGCGCGGCGGCTTTTGATCAAGAGTGCGATCGAGAGTAATCAGCCACAACAGTTGTTTTGGTTCTTCCGGCACACTGCGGGGATTCGGGCTCTCACCAAAGTTATCAAGGTCGCCGCCGCGTGTATAAATAATTGCCTGCGCGTCTGCGGTCCAGACCAGTTCGCCAATTTCCTCCCCGTCGTCTCCGCTATAGGAAGTCACCTGTCTGCCTTTGTATTCGGGCGGGCTGGCTACCCAGATATTTCGTGAGCCCTTCGCGATTTGCAACCAGGCGACACTGCCGCCGACTGGCGCGGCAACCAATCCGGAAGGAAAGGGCGCACTCATCACTTGCTCAAGGGTGAATGGCTTCACCTGGTCTTGAGCACTTACAAGCAACGTCCCGAAGGGAAAACAGAGAAGCAGCGTGGCGATGAATAGTTTTTTCAAAGGGAGTCCTCCAGTTTTCAGAGAAGCACAAATACGGAGATGACATGAACAGTCTGATCATTCGCGGCTGCGGGCTGGAATTCCGGCCACCGGCGGAAGACGAGGCACCACTTCCTTAATCGCATTCAGCGACTGTTGATCCAATTGATAAATTGCGGCTGACGGTACGTTGCCCAGCGAAACCCGAAATGCAGGTTCTGCTGACTGAGCGAGCACCTCAAGAATCAATTCGTTGCTGAAATAGCGACGTCCGCGGGCGTCGATAGCAAAGTCTCCTTCGCGCAACTGCTGCAACTCATTTGGATCGGAAAGGAACACGCATAACAGGTCGGTACGCCCAGCGCGCCCGGCATAATAGCTAGCCAGTGCCTGACTCTCACTCGCAACTCGCGCTCCGGGACGCGCGCGTTTGGCAATCTCAAAAATCGCCTCGCGCATGCTGGCATCGTAAAACTCGTCGTGCGGGAAGTAGTAGCCGGTTTTCGAGATTCCACCACCGATAACGTTTGTGTAGAGCCTGAAGTGTGGCGCAGCTTTAGGTAAGGCGCTGAACGATCCTGCAATGACGATCAAAGCCAGCGCCGGTCGAACGTAAACCCGAGGCCAGGTTGCAGACAACAATGCAGAAAGCTTTTCGCCAAGCCAACGTCCGATCGTTTGGATTCCGATCGCTGCGGTGATGAGCACCGCCGGCAGCACAGTTGTGAAGTAACGAGTAAACTTTCCGCCACCAAAGCTGAACGTCATCATCCATAGAAACATCCATAGAATAATAAAGTAGCGCCCGTCGCCCAGCTTGCGCCGGAAAAGGAGAGGGAAGCCTGCAAGGAACGCTGCCACGGTCAATACCGGCAGCTTAACCAATATGAAGAGGTGATAAAAATACCAAGGTATTCCCCTGAACCAGTCGGTAAGACGGTGCCCATAGATCTTGCCCATGAATTCGTAGCCGTCGTGGCCGATACGTTTTTGTCCGGCAAACATACTAATCTGATGCCAGGTTTCGGGGAGCAGCACAGTTGGATTCAGAAGCAGGAATACGACGAACATAAGACCGTAGAACTTCAGTAGTCGTATTTTCCCCAAACGCCAGCGAGTAGCGGGAACGTTCTGGAATATGTAGTAATAACAGATAGTGACTGTTAGAAGCTGAGGCACATACTTCGAAGCCATTAGCGCGCCAAACGCTGCAGCTGCCAGCCAGTAGTATTTCTCGCCTTCAGCCGTCGACTTAGTTTCGGCAACGCGTTGGCCGCGCAGCCATAGAATGTTGCCCAGCAGGAAAAAGAACAGGACGAAGGTGTCTTCTTTGGCGATGCGATTGAAGCCGACGGCCATAGGATCAAATGCCCACAGTGCCGCCGCGATCAGCCCGACTTCCGCGCCAAACAATTCGGCGGCCAGCAGGTAAATGAGAAGCGCACTTAGGGCGCCGAAAAGCGCAGCCGGGAAGCGGAGCGCAGTTTCTGTCGCGATGGGATGCTGGCCACCAAGCGAAGGTATGCTGTTCCATTTGTCGGCGAACACGACACTGCCCGTCAGCAGCGCTTTCATCAGGAGGGGATGCTCGCTGTTAGCCGACGTCGGTCCATGTTCGCGGTACTCCGCAACCGCCTGCAGCTTGTTTAGTTCATCTTCACTCAGGCCCTCTGCGCTCAAGTTTGAGACACGAAAACCGAAGCCCACCACCACAATCACGCTGAGCAGGACGGCAAGCAGAGTCCTGTTTATCGAAACGACACCACGTTCCGCGAAAAGCTCGGGTCTCAACCCCGCCGTAATGATCGCATCAGCCCTGGTTGCCAAAGTTTTCAGTCCTTCAATTGTCTCTGGGCCCACATTGGGTGGATAAAGGCTTCCGACAAAAGCGGCAAGGGTAGCGCGATTCAAAGGGCGGCGCAACCTGAGTTTACTAAACTGTTTAGTTTAGATGGCTCCGGGCGGAATTCCGGAAGTTACGTGCCAGAAATACGGAAACGGGAGCAGCACCTAAGGGGACGGCTTCAGGCCAGGCAGAAGCGCATCGCAACTCGATTATTACTCAACCATCACCTGTAGTACCGTTCGCGGCACCGTATTTGTTCGGCACTCGTCAATTGGGGATGTCTTACTAACTAAAGTGTACCAACAGCCCAAAAACCTACTATTCCTACGCTTAATCGCTTGCATTTCCGTGTGAAATCGGCGAATATTCGCGTCGTTTGTTTACCTTAGATCGCAGCGGCCGGCGTCTTCTACCTGGAGCCGGCCGATTCCGTTGATCGAATAGTTCTTAGTAGCAACTCTTTCCACAGTCGTGGTTGATTTTGAATAAGTGATTCTTGTTCGCTTGATTGTATTCAGAGAGGAAGCAACATGGCAGAAATTCAGGAGAACCTTGAGGCAGGAAGTTCCGCCCAACCTTTCCGCATAGATCAAAAGCTCCATCAGATTCTTTACAAATCGGAAGCCGCACCCAAGCTGGAACCGATGCCTCAGGAAGTATTGCCGGAGCCGGTTTACCCACAGAAGCCCGATCCGGTGCCGATGACACGCAAGGAGTACCAGAAGTTTAACGCCATTCGGACCTGGAAGAGCTGGGGCTCACCCTACTTCAAGTCGCGTTGGCACAGCAATACGCTGCGCCCGATCATTCCGTATTTGTTCACCGAATGGAAGTGCAACCTTGATTGTCACTATTGCTGGTCCTACAACAACGCCGTGAAGGGGATGACCGAAGATGTTGCCAAACGCTCAATCGATTGGCTTCATTCAATTGGCTCGCGCGTGTTGGCCCTGATGGGTGGAGAACCGCTGCTGCGTCCTAAGTTCATTCACAAGATCGTTGACTACAGCGCCAAGCGAGACATCTTCGTATACCTGCCGACTAACGGCCGCTTGATGAAACCCGATGTAATCGATCGGC